>NZ_JBIUYF010000008.1:0-530657 GCF_044744405.1 Streptomyces sp. NPDC087310
GAAGATTCGGCAGGTCGGGGTATCAACATATCTGGCGTTGACTTTTGGCACGCTGTTGAGTTCTCAAGGAACGGACGCTTCCTTCGTACTCACCCGCAGAACATTGTCTGGGGCTTTCCTCCGGGCGCTTCCCTTCGGCATTTCGTGTTTCAAACTCTACCAGGTCCTTTTCGGCTTCCTGACCACCGTTCCGCAGGCATGCAGAAGCGGAGTCCGAATGACGATCAAGGCTTGATAGATGCTGCCGACCCCCAACGCGAAGTCATGACTCGAAGTCGTGTTGGTGTCAGGCAGGAGTACGACAGTACATCCCGCCGGTCGGGGCAGGCAAATCGATTCCGGTGGGGCCGAGGCCCGCCAACCGGCAGCTCTTACGCGGAACCGTCACTTCCTATGACTTACCCTTCTGAACAGCGCGTCGTCCCCTCACGGACGGTGACGGCGGCCCCTTACTTTTTCTCCGCCCCCTGGGAGGCTCCCCATGACCATCGTCACGGCCCCACTGCCCGGACGTGCCATCGGATTGCCCGCTGTCCCCGATCCGGTCTTCTCGGGCGCGATGGTGGGGCCCGGCACCGCCATCGATCCGGAACGGGCGCCAGGCGAGGTGGTCTCCCCTGTGGACGGAGTGGTCGTCTCTCTCCACCCTCATGCCTTTGTCGTCGTGGACGACGAGGGGCACGGAGTGCTGACGCACCTCGGTATCGACACGGTGCAGCTCAACGGGGAAGGTTTCGAACTGCTCGTCAACAAGGGCGACACGGTCAGCCGTGGACAGGGTGTCGTGCGCTGGGACCCGGCCGCCGTCGAGCAGGCCGGCAAGTCACCGATCTGCCCGGTCGTGGCGCTGGAGGCCACCCCCGACGCGCTCGGTGACGTCCGCGAGGACGGCGATGTGAAGACCGGCGACCCGCTGTTCGGCTGGCAGTGACGCCGGCGACGTATGTCAGGGACGGGCGCGGCGCGTCCGTCGTACATCCATCGCGGCGCGCTGGTCGCCGCATAACCGGAGACGGGTGAAATGGAGTCAACTCTGCGAGGCGTCGGGGTCAGCCACGGAGTGGCGATCGGCGAGGTCCGGCACATGGGGACCGCGGTGCTCGAACCGCCGGCCAAGCAGATCCCGGTGGAGGAGGCGGAGCGCGAACAGGGGCGCGCGCACCAGGCCGTCGAGGCGGTGGCCGCCGATCTGGTCGCCCGGGGCAATCTGGCCGGCGGGGAGGCCCAGGCCGTGCTGGAGGCTCAGGCGCTGATGGCGCAGGACCCCGAGCTGATGGCCGATGTGGAGCGGCGTATCGCCGTCGGGTCCACGGCCGAGCGTGGTGTCTACGACGCGTTCGCCTCGTACCGGGCCCTGCTCGCGGGAGCCGGTGAGTACCTCGCCGGGCGGGTCGCGGACCTGGACGATGTGCGGAATCGTATCGTCGCCCGGCTGCTGGGGGTTCCGATGCCCGGTGTGCCGGACAGCGACGAGCCGTACGTACTGATCGCGCGCGATCTCGCCCCGGCGGACACGGCGCTGCTCGACCCGGCGCTGGTGCTCGGCTTCGTGACCGAGGAGGGCGGGCCGACGAGTCACAGCGCGATCCTGGCGCGTGCGCTCGGCGTGCCCGCCGTGGTCGCGCTGCCGGGTGCGGGGGAGATCTCCGAGGGCACCGTGATCGCGGTCGACGGCAGTACGGGCGAGATCTTCGTCGAGCCGGAACCCGCGAAGCGGGCCGAGCTGGAGGCGGCCGCCGCCGCGCGGAAGGCCGCGCTCTCCGCGTCCACCGGGCCCGGTGCGACATCCGACGGGCACAAGGTGCCCCTGCTCGCCAATGTGGGCGGGCCCGCGGATGTGCCGGCCGCGGTCGAGGCGGGGGCGGAGGGCGTCGGTCTGTTCCGTACCGAGTTCCTGTTCCTGGACGACAGCGAGCGGGCCCCGTCGGAGGAGAAGCAGGTCGAGGCGTACCGCAAGGTCCTCGAAGCGTTCCCCGAGGGCCGGGTGGTCGTGCGGGTGCTGGACGCCGGCGCGGACAAGCCGCTGGACTTCCTGACGCCCGCCGACGAGCCGAACCCGGCGCTGGGCGTGCGGGGGCTGCGGAGCCTGCTGGACCACCCCGATGTGCTGCGTACCCAGCTCACCGCGCTGTCGAAGGCGTCGGCCGGACTGCCGGTGTATCTGGAGGTCATGGCGCCGATGGTGGCCGACCGCGCCGACGCCAAGGCGTTCGCGGACGCCTGCCGTGAGGCGGGGCTGAACGCGAAGTTCGGTGCGATGGTGGAGATTCCGTCGGCCGCTCTGCGGGCGCGGTCGATCCTTCAGGAGGTCGAGTTCCTTTCGCTGGGGACCAACGACCTGGCCCAGTACACCTTTGCCGCCGACCGTCAGGTGGGGGCCGTCTCGCGGCTCCAGGACCCGTGGCAGCCCGCGCTGCTCGACCTGGTGGCGCTGTCGGCCGAGGGCGCGAAGGCGGAGGGCAAGAGCTGCGGTGTGTGCGGTGAGGCTGCCGCCGATCCGCTGCTCGCCTGTGTGCTCACCGGTCTCGGTGTGACGTCGTTGTCGATGGGCGCGGCCTCGATTCCTTATGTGCGGTCGGCGCTGGCCAAGCACACGCTGGCGCAGTGCGAGCGTGCCGCCGCCGCGGCGCGGGCTACGGACTCCGCCGAGGAGGCGCGGAAGGCCGCGCAGGCGGTGCTGTCCGGCGAATGATCCCGTGACCCGGGACCCCCGGTGACCGGAGATCCTGAGGGGCTTGTCCGCCGTGCACGGCGGACAAGCCCCTCTTCCGTTGTCAGTGGTGGGTGCCCGTGTCGTCCAGGCGCAGGTCGAAGCCCGCCCGGTACTCCACCCCCGGCTCGGGTGAGAGCGGCTCTCCGGTGTCCGCGTCGGTGCAGTAGGCGCTGAAGACCTCGCCCTCGGTGAGGGGGACGAGGTTTCCGGCGGCCAGGCGCCAGCCGCGCAGCCGGTCCGGGGTGCCGGGGACCGTCGTACGGAGCACCACTCCCCCGGCGCTCTCCAGGGCGACGCCCGCGGCGAGCACGGTGACGAACTCGGCGGCCTCGGACGCGTCGAACAGGGCCGGCGCGCCGTCGAGGAACGTGCCGGCGCCGGGTGCCGTGGCGCCGGAGGTCGGCGGGGCGCCCTCGTCGCGGTCCGCGTGCAGGACGGCCAGGAGCTGTTCGTCGGCCGCCGGGACGCTGCACACGAGATGGTGCGTGCCGGGACCCGCCTCCTCCAGCAGGCGCAGCAGGATGTGGGAGGCCCGGTCGAAGGCCGCGCGTCCGATGTCCTGTCCGCACTCGGCGCACGCGCCGAGGTCGGCGAGGAGCGTCGTCACGTACTCCCAGGTGGCCCTGCGGATCGCGGTGTTGATGAGTTGCGGGACCAGGGTGTCGATGGGCTGGCCCGTGTAGGCGACGGTGGCGCCGCTCGCCGGGATGGCGGCGGTGAAGCGGCTGCGGCTGGCCGGGGTGTCCGGGTCGAGCCCCGTCTCCGCGCAGTATGCGGCGAACTCCTCCGGGTCGAAGAGGGCGACGGTGGTGTGCACCCCCTGTGAGGCCAGCGCCCTCAGCAGTCCGTCGAGCTGCCGCAGATAGGCCGGGTGGTCGTCGAAGGCGAAGCTGCGATAGCTCCGCATCGCGGCGAAGTCCCGCTCGTCGGCCAGCAGGCCGACGATGCTGGGGACTTCGCGGCGCAGGATGCGCCGCCTGGCCGCGCGGGTGCGGTTTCCCCGGCCGGTGTGGCCGCGGTCGGTACCGGCGCGGTCCGTACCGGCACGGTCGGTGTGCGTGTGGTCGGTGTGCGTCATCATTCCCCCTGAGCACGGACGATCTTTGCTCACTCAGCGTAATCAGGGGGTCTGACAACGGGGTCGGGCCGCGAGGTCCGGCCGCCGGGTCAGGGGCGCTCGCGGGCGAGTTTCTCGTAGAAACGGAGCAGTTCGAGGTTGTCGACGGAGCCGGCGTTGACGGCCTTGTCCAGTGGCGTTCCCTGGAGGAGGCGTTTGACCGGGACCTCGATGCGTTTGCCCGTCAGTGTGTGCGGAATGCCGGGGGCTTCGATGATCTCGTCCGGGACATGGCGCGGCGAGAGCTGTTCGCGGATCGTCCGCTTGACGCGGGTGCGCAGTTCGTCGTCGAGTACGGCGCCCTCGGCGAGATGGACGAAGAGCGGCATCCAGTAGCCGCCGTCCGGCTCCTCCACGCCGATGACCAGCGATTCCCTGATCTCGGGGAGACGTTCGACGGCTTCGTAGATATCGGCGGAGCCCATCCGGACGCCCTGGCGGTTGAGGGTGGAGTCGGACCGGCCGTGGATGATGACGGACCCCCGGTCGGTGAGGGTGATCCAGTCGCCGTGGCGCCAGGCGCCGGGGAACATCTCGAAGTAGCTGTCGCGGTAGCGGCTGCCGTCGGGGTCGTTCCAGAAGCGGACGGGCATGGACGGCATGGGCTGGGTGACGATCAGTTCGCCGACCTCGCCGATGACCGGCCGGCCCTGGGCGTCCCACGCCTGGAGGTCGGTACCGAGACAGGGCGCCTGGAGTTCCCCCACGTGAACGGGGAGGGTGGGGACGGCTCCGGCGAAGCAACTGCACACGTCGGTGCCGCCACTGACGGAGGCGATCCACAGGTCCTCGGCGACCTCGTCGTGGAGCCAGCGGAACCCGTCGGGCGGCAGCGGTGATCCGGTGGTGGCGACGCAGCCGATACGGGAGAGGTCGTGGTCGCGGCCGGGGTGCACCCCGGCCTTGCGGCAGGCCATGACGTACGCGGCCGAGGTGCCGAAGAGGGTGGCGCCGGTCCGCTCGGCGACGCCCCACTGGGCGTCGACGGAGGGGTGGCCGGGGCTGCCGTCGTACAGCACGACCGTGGTACCGGTGAGCAGTCCGGAGACGAGGAAGTTCCACATCATCCAGCCGGTGGAGGTGTACCAGAAGAAGCGGTCCTCGGGGCCCAGGTCGCAGTGCAGGCCGAGCTGCTTGACGTGTTCGAGGAGGATGCCGCCCTGGGACTGGACGATCGCCTTGGGCAGTCCGGTGGTGCCGGAGGAGTACAGGACCCACAGGGGGTGGTCGAAGGGGACCTGTTCGTACGCGAGGTCCGGCGCCGCGTCGGGTGTCCCGCCGGCCGGCGCCGTGACGTCCGCCCAGTCGAGGGCCCCGTCCGGCGCCGGTGTGCCCAGCAGCGGGATGTGGATCACGGCCCGCAGGGTGGGCAGTTCTCGGCGGAGTTCCGCGACGGTCCCGGTGCGGTCGTGCTCCTTGCCGCCGTAGCGGTAGCCGTCGACGGTGAGGAGCACGACGGGTTCGACCTGCTGGAAGCGGTCCAGTACGCCGCGGGCGCCGAAGTCGGGCGCGCAGGAGGTCCAGGTCCCGCCGACGGCCGCGGTGGCGAGGAACGCCGTGACGGCCTGCGGGATGTTGGGGAGGTAGCCGCTGACGCGGTCCCCGGGGCGTACGCCCAGTTCCCGCAGCCGGGCCGCGAGGGCGGTCACCTGGCGGCGCAGTTCCGCCCAGCTCACCGCGGTCTGTTCGTGCGTCTCGTCGACGTACAGGAGCGCCGGTTCGTGGGCGCGGGCCGGGTCGTCCGCCGTGCGCAGGGCGTGCTCCGCGTAGTTGAGGGTGGCGCCGGGGAACCACTGGGCGCCGGGCATGGCGCGGTCGCCCAGGACGCGTTCGTACGGGGTGGAGAACCGGATGTCGAACCAGTCGGCGACGGCTGCCCAGAAGCTCTCCAGCTCCTCCACCGACCAGCGGTGCAGCGCCGCGTAGCCGCCCTCGGCCGGTGCGCCGTACCGCTCCGCCGCCCAGGTCTGGAAGCGGGTGATCCCGGCCGTGGCGATACGGTCCTGGCCCGGCTGCCACAGGGGGGTGTCGGGGCTGGCGGCTGCGGTCATGGGGCGGCTCCCGGCTGGCTCGGCAGTGGTCACACGGTGACGTGGTACGGACGATGCCATGTGATCGTCCCCGGCACCAGGTTCCGTCCTCGATGTCGGGCCGGGGTCGCCACGGGTGAACGGGAGTTGAACGGTGTCTCCTGGAGGCGGCCCGGATGGCAGGCTGAGCGGCATGGACGGTCGGGAACTGGTGCGTTCGATGAAAGTGGCCGGATCGGTGCGGGGGCTGCGCTCCGTACGGTCGGCGTGGCGTGGGCGGCGGGCGGATGCCAGAGAGCTGGCTCCGCGCGGCCCGGAGCGGGCCAGGGTGCCGGGTCCGGTCGCCGGGGCGGAGCCTTCGCCGGGGGGCGGGATCGTCCGGTTCGCCCGGGCTGAGCTGCGGGTGTGCGTCATGGCGGGCGGCGCGGTCTTCTGGGGGTGGGACGGGGCGGGTCCGCTGCCGTCGTACGGGCTGGCCGGTGGACCGCCGGAGCCGGATCCGCGGGCCGGGCTCGAACCGGACAAGGACGGCGGCTGGCGGGTGGTGTCGCAGTGGGTGACGGTGGCGGTGTCACGCCACGGAGGGGTGGAGGTCCGTACGCCGGGGGGTGTGGCGCTCCGCCGGGAGCTGCCGCCCCGCTGGTGGGAGCCGGTGGCGGGGGGCGGGGCGCGCTGGGTGCAGCGGACGGAGGTGGCGGCGGACGCCCGGTTCTTCGGTCTGGGCGGCCGGGCGTCGGGGCCGCGGCTGCGCGACGGCACGTACCGGCTGTGGAACACGGATCCGGGCGGCGGCTTCGGTCCCGGGGACGATCCGCTGTACGTGACGATGCCGGTGCAGCTCGTGGTGGCGGACGCGGGGACGCATCTCGCCTTCCACGACAACTCCTGGGACGGGCGGGTCACGCTCCGGGAGGGCGAGGAGGGCGCGGGTTCCGGGCACGACCGGCCGGGCACCGCCGAGCTGCGGATGGACGGCGGGCCGCTGCGCTGCTGGGTGGTGACGGGCACGCCCGCGCGGGTGCTGCACGGCTGGACGGCGCTGAGCGGTGCGCCGGTGGCGCCGCCGTCCTGGGCGCTCGGTCCGCAGCACGCGCGGTGGGGGTTCGGCAGCGAGCGGGAGGTGCGGCGGATCGTGGCCGGGTACCGGGAGCGGGATCTGCCGCTGTCGGCGGTCCACCTCGACATCGATCACTACGACGCGCATCAGGTCTTCACCGTCGACCGTGAGCGGTTCCCGGATCTGCCGGGGCTCGCGGCGGAGTTGCGCGCGGAGGGGGTACGGCTGGTCTCGATCGTCGATCCCGCGGTGAAGGCGGAGCCCGGGAACGCGGTGTACGACAGCGGGCGCGCGCTCGGTGCGCGCGACGGGGAGTCGCGGGGCGGCGGGGCGTTCGTACGGGACGCGCGGGGGCATCCGGTGCGGGGGGTCGTCTGGCCCGGTGAGTGTGTCTATCCGGATTTCACCGATCCGGCGGTACGTGACTGGTGGGGCGGGCTGTACGAGGAGCGGCTGGCGCAGGGGTTCGCCGGGGTGTGGCACGACATGAACGAGCCGGTGTCCTTCGCGCCGTTCGGCGACCCGACGCTGCCGCGCTCGTCCCGGCATGTGCTGGAGGGGCGGGGCGGTGATCACCGCGAGGCCCACAACGTGTACGCGCTGACGATGGCGCGGGCCGGGTACGAGGCGCTGCGGCGGCTGCGCCCCGGCGAGCGGCCGTTCCTCTTCTCGCGCTCCGGCTGGGCGGGGATGCAGCGGTACGGCGGGACCTGGTCCGGTGATGTGTCGACGGGGTGGCCCGGGCTGCGCGCTTCGCTCGCGCTGGTGCTGGGTCTGGGGCTGTGCGGGGTGCCGTACTCGGGTCCTGACGTGGGCGGTTTCGACGGGAGTCCGTCGCCCGAGCTGTTTCTGCGCTGGTTCCAGCTCGGCGCGTATCTGCCGCTGTTCCGTACGCACGCGGCGATCGACGCGGGGCGCAGGGAGCCGTGGGAGTTCGGTCCGCGGGTGCTGGAGCACGCGCGGGCGGCGCTCGACGAGCGGGAGCGGCTGCGGCCGTACTTCGTGACGCTGGCCCAGCTCGCCCGGCTGACGGGGGCGCCGTACGTCCGGCCTCTGTGGTGGGGCGCGCCGGAGGACCGGGGCCTGCGCGACTGCGAGGACGCGTTTCTGCTGGGTGACTCGCTGCTGGTGGCGCCGGTGCTGACGCGCGGCGCTGACCGGCGGGCGGTGCGGCTGCCGCCGGGGCAGTGGTACGACACGGCGACGGAGGAGGCGTACGAGGGGCCAGGCCAAGTGCTGCTGGACGCGCCGCCGTCCCGTATCCCGGTGCTGGCCCGGGCGGGTGCGGTGATTCCGGTGCGGGGTGCGGACGGCGGTCTGGAGCTGGAGGCGTGGGCTCCGGTGGCGGGGCGCGCGGGTGGTGGGCTGGTGGTGCTGGATCCGCAGGACGAGGGGCGGAAGCCGGCGGACGGCACGGACGGCGGCGTGGATCCCGTGGCCGAGCCCGTGCCCCAGGTGGAGCGGTACACCTCGCGGCTGGTGGACGGCGTGGTCCGGGTGGAGCGGGTGACGGAGGGGGGCGTGGTGGAGCCGCGGTGGCCGGTACGGGTCAGGGGCCTGGGCCGCCGCTGACCGGTACGGGGGCCGCTGACCGGTACGGGGGCGCGGCGGCCCCGTACCGGCGTACCGGGCGCCGGGGAACGGGGAACGGGCGCCGACGGACTGTATGCGATGGCTCTTTCCCCGCGTCCGTGAAGCTGATAGATCCATATGTTCATGACAGGAATCGCGTTCCGCCGCGCCCTCGCCGTCATCGCCGCAGGGGCCGCCGCACTGCTCCCGGTCACCGCCACGGCCCCGGCCGCCGGTGCGGCGCCCGCGCCGGCGCTCTCCGGGCCGACGGCGCCCGGGGAGTTCGTCGCCCTGCGCACGGTCGCGCCGACGATCATCCACGAGATGCGCTATCCGACCCGGCACACGTTCCTCGGCGGGCCGGTGGACGGCTACCGGGAGCCGGTCTGCATCGTCACCCGCTCCACCGCTCGGGCGCTGCGCACCGCGCAGTCGGAGCTGCTGCGGCGGGGCTACTCCCTGAAGGTGTACGACTGTTACCGGCCGCAGCGGGCCGTCGACCACTTCGTGCGCTGGGCGAAGGACCTCCAGGACCAGCGTATGAAGGCGGAGTTCTATCCGCGGGTCGACAAGTCGCGGCTGTTCGAGGACGGTTACATCGCGGAGAAGTCCGGGCACAGCCGGGGCTCCACGGTGGATCTGACGCTCGTGAAGCTGCCGGCCCTGCCCACGCGTCCGTACGTACCGGGTGAGCGGCTCGCTCCGTGCCACGGACCGAAGGAGAAGCGGTTCCCGGACAACTCCGTCGACATGGGGACCGGCTTCGACTGTTTCGACACGCTCTCGCACACCGACGATCCGCGGATCCGGGGCGAGCAGCGCGCCAACCGGCAGCTCCTGAGGTCGACGCTGGCCGAGGTGGGGTTCACCAACCTGCCCGAGGAGTGGTGGCACTTCACCCACAAGCCGGAGACGTTCCCCGACCGCTACTTCGACTTCCCGGTGGCGTGGCGCTCGGTTCTCGGCCACTGAGCCGGAGAACGGTGCGGGACGGCCGGGACCACCCCCGTGGGCTCCGGCCGTCCCCCTGGTGGGGGACGCCGGTCAGCCGTTTCCGGTTCTCGTTCCGGACCGTGAGGTTTCGGTCACCGTACGGTCCCTCCGGTGTCACCGTACGGTCCCACCGGAGGCCGGGCGGGGAGGGGTCAGGAGGTGGGCGCGTGCTCACGTTGCAGGGCCGCGCGGTTCATGGCGTGTTCGACCACCGAGACCAGCACCTCCTTCACGGACTCGCGTTCGCGCGCGTCGCACATCACCAGCGGGACCTCGGGATCGAGGTCGAGCGCCGAGCGTACGGTCTCCCCGGGGAAGCGGTCGGCCCCCTCGAAGCAGTTGACGGCGACCGTGAACGGGATGCCGCGCCGCTCGAAGTAGTCGACGGCCGCGAAGGAGTCGGCGAGCCGCCTCGTGTCGGCCAGCACGACGGCGCCCAGGGCGCCCTGGGCCAGCTCGTCCCAGAGGAACCAGAAGCGGTCCTGCCCGGGGGTGCCGAAGACGTACAGCACCAGGTCCTCGCGGAGGGTGATCCGGCCGAAGTCCATGGCGACCGTGGTGGTCGTCTTGGACTCGACGCCGTCGATGTCGTCGACGGGCCGGCCGGCCTCGCTCAGTACCTCTTCCGTACGGAGCGGCCTGATCTCGCTCACGGCGCCGACCAGGGTGGTCTTGCCCACCCCGAAGCCGCCCGCGACCAGGATCTTCAGCGCCACCGGATCGACCGGACGCTGCCTGCGGCTAGAGCGCCCGAAGACCATTGATCACCTCGCGGAGAATGCTCACGTCCGGCAGCTCGGCCGGCGGAACGGGACGGGTTACACGCACGATTTCGTCCTCGACGAGATCTCCGACGAGCACCCTGACCACCCCTACGGGGAGGTCGAGGCCCGCCGAGAGCTCGGCGATCGACTGGGGGCTCGTGTAGCAGCGATCCACGATCTCCACGTGTTCCGGGGAGAGCGTCTGGTCCCGGCCGGGGTCACCGGCCTCGGGTTCGCATACGACGAGCGCGATCAGGTCGAGTTGGTGGCGCGTCGCGCTGCTGGTGCGGCCACGCGTCATCGCGTACGGGCGCACCACCGGTCCGGCTTCGCCGTCGAACCAGTGCTGCGGATCCTGACCTGAGTCACTCATCTCAGCCCACTCACCCTCCGGCGGGCAGGCCGGTCCGTGGGGCCGTACCCAGGTGGACCCCGACCCGCTTGACCATGAGCGTCATCTCGTAGGCGACCTGGCCGACGTCCGAGTCGGCGTCGGAGAGCACGGCGAGACAACTGCCGTCGCCCGCCGCGGTCACGAAGAGGAAGGCGTCGTCGAGCTCGACCACGGTCTGCCGGACCCTGCCCGCCTCGAAGTGCCGGCCCACGCCCTTGGCGAGGCTGTGGAATCCGGAGGCGACGGCCGCGAGATGCTCACCGTCCTCGCGCGTCAGGTCCTTCGACGTGCCGGTGGCGAGGCCGTCCCCGGAAAGGACCACCGCTTTCCGGATGCTGGCGACCCGCTCGACCAACTCGTCGAGCAGCCAGTTGAGCTCTCCCGCGCCATTGGGGTCGGTGGAGCGTGCTGCGACATTCGGTGCGGTCATCGACCGTCCCCCTCCGATGTGGTTCCTTGTGTCTCGCCCCGGCCGCTGGAGTCCTCGGCGTCGTTCTGCCGACGACCGCGCTGCCAGCCGCGTTGGAGCGAGGCCATACGGCTGCGGACCTCGTCCGCGTCCCGCTCGCTGTCCTGACCCGCGGCGGGCCCCTTGCCGGAGTTCGTTTCCTGCGCGACGTCCCTCAACTGGGGGGCCAGGCTGGCCTGCCGGACCCGGCGAGGCAGTCCGTCGATCATGGGCGGGGCCTCGTCCGACGGTGTTCCGCCCGGTGTGCGGCGGGAGGTCTGCGACGGTACGCCGGACCGGGTGCGCCCGCCCGCTCCCCCGTCCTGCGCCGGGCCGCGCTCCGGTTCGTCCACGCGCCTGCCGCGGTCGGCGACCAGGGTCGGGGGCTTGCGGCGGGGCAGGACCGGCTCGTCGGCGGCCCCGGAGCCGGCTGCGGTGTCGGGAGCCTGGTCGTAGCGGGCGTGCCGGCCGCGCGGGGACGGGGTGGCCCGGCCGTCGCGGCGCTCGCGGAAGTCGCGGGTGTCCTCGCGGCGGTTCTCGTCCCGGAGTTCGCGCAGTTCGTCGCGGCTCATGCGGGGGTCCCGTACGTCGTACAGGTCACCCCGGGCGTCACGCCCGTCGCGGGTGTCCGCCACGTCGTAGGCGTCTCGGCTGTCGCGCCGGCCCTGGGTGTCGTGGGTGCCGTGGGTGCCGTGGGTGCCGTGGGTGGAATCGCGGAGGTGCTCCCGCGCGCGGAACAGTCCGCCGCGCTCGCTCTCCGTGTCATCGAGATCGCCGATGCCGTCACCTCCGCCGAGTACCGGCCCGCTGTCGGCGCCCAGAGCACCGACCGGTGCTTCGAGTTCGACCGGGCCGTCGAGCACGGACGGGCCGCTGCCCAGTCCGGTGGGGACCTGCGCCAGGGCGGTGAGCCGTCCACCGCCCGAGTCGGTACGGCCGCGCCCCCGCTCCAGGGCGTTCTTGCGGTCGAGCCGGAAGCCGGTGCCCTCCGTCTCGGGGGCGTCGGTGAGCAGCGCGACGGGCAGGAAGACGATGGCCGTCGTACCGCCGTACGGGGAGGGCTGGAGGGAGACCCGTACGTTCTGCCGCTGGGCGAGCCGGCTGACGACGAACAGTCCGAGCCGGTCGGTGTCCGACAGTTCGAACTCGGGGGTCTCCGCGAGCCGGAGGTTCGCGTCGAGCAGCACCTCGGGGGCCATGCCCAGACCGCGGTCGTGGATCTCCAGGGTGAAGCCGTTGGCGACCCGCTCGCCGTGCACCTGTACCGCGGTGTGCGGGGGCGAGAACACCGTGGCGTTCTCCAGGAGTTCCGCGATGAGGTGGGTGAGGTCGGCGACGGCCGGGCCGCCGACACCGATCCGCGGGAGCCTGCGGACCTCGATGCGCTCGTAGTCCTCGACCTCGGCGACGGCGGCGCGTACGACGTCCATGAGCTGGACGGGCTTGCGCCACTGGCGGGAGGGGGCGGCGCCGGAGAGGATCACGAGACCCTCGGCGTGGCGCCGCATACGGGTGGTGAGGTGGTCGAGGCGGAAGAGGTCGGCGAGCTCCTCGGTGTCCTCCGTACGGCGCTCCATGGTGTCCAGGAGCGTGAGCTGACGGTGGAGGAGGACCTGGTTGCGGCGGGCGAGGTTGACGAACACCTCGGAGACGCCGCGGCGCAGGTCGGCCTGTTTGACGGCGGCCTCGACGGCGGCGCGCTGAAGGGTGTTGAGGGCCTGGCCGACCTGGCCGACCTCGTCCCTCTCGTATTCGAGGCGCGGCGCCTCGGTCTCCACGTCGACGGGGTCGCCTGCGGCGAGCCTGCGCATGACGCTCGGGAGGCGTACGCCGGAGACCTCGTGGGCCTCCTTGCGGAGCCGGGAGAGGTCGCGGATCAGGTCACGGCCGACGCGGGTGGAGACGAAGATGGAGATGAGGAGGGTGAGAAGGCCGAGCGCCGCGGCGAGTCCGGTCCTGACGAAGGTTTCCTGGCGTACGGGGTCGATGTGGGCCCGGTAGAGGGTGGCGGCCTCCGTGGACTCGTCGGTGAGGTCGCTCAGGACGGAGGCGGTCATCCGCTGCCAGCCCTTGGCGCTCACCGTCTTGGGGCTCTTGGCGGGCCCGGCGGCGATGAGACGGTCCTCGGTCTCGCGCAGTTCCAGGGTGGCGGGGGTCCGCCAGTACTGCTCCAGCGTGGAGCGGTCGGAGAGCGGCAGGTCGGCCAGGTTGGACTCGTAGAGCAGGACGCGGTTGGCGACCAGGTCCGAGGTGCGGCGCAGGTCCTCGGCCGTCATCTCGCGGCCGACCAGCGCGGAGGCGACGAGCGCGTCCTCGCGGGAGAGCATCTCCTTGGCGCGGTCCAGGCCGATCAGCGCACGGCCCCAGTTGTCGCCGTCCACGTCCTCGTTGCTGTAGAGCGAGGCGAGGACGTTGTGGCTGGGGTCGATGAGCTTGTTGTAGAAGTCCAGGGCACCCTCACGGGTGACGGTGCTCTCCTCCACGGAACGGCGCATCAGATCGAGGCCGTTGAGATCGTCGAGGAGTCTGCCGAGCCGGTCGGACGTGATCGTGTCCATCCGGTCCCGCACGCCGGACTCGGAGTTGCGCCTGATCTTGGTCAGGGCGCGGTCCGTGTCACCGCGGCGGCTGCGCAGCTCGGTCAGCGAGTCGGCGGCCTCGGGGTCCGAAAGAAAGATCAGTGTCTGGCGTCGCTCACTCTGGAGGACCCGGATGCCGTCCTCCACCGGGTGGCCGATTTCCTCGATCGCGTAACTGACATCGATGAGCTGCTTGGCCTCGGTGCCGGCCAGTGTGGTCGCGAGACCCCAGAGGACGGTGAGCCCGATGAGCGGCACGAGCAGCAGCGCCACGATCTTCCGGCGGATGGATTTCCCGCGAAAGCGCATGGCCTCCCCCTGGTCGATCCCCGCCTGTTGCGGGAGATACTTCGTCAGCAAACGGCGCGAGCCTACTACTGTCACACCGGCATCTCGAAGACACGTCCGTATGTTTTTCAGCCGTCCCCTGACGCCTTGATCATGAGTTGTCCCGGTATTCGGCGAGATGGCTTCCGCTCCTGGTGTAGGGAAGCCGCACCGGAAGACAGGTACCAGTCAAGACAGATGGCCGAAAACGTTCGCTTGACGATCCGGTCGGGAATCTTTGTGGGTGGACATTCGTCCTTATGTACGGGGTTCAGGGGGAAGCGGGGAGTACCGCGGGCGGTTCGCGCATCACATTTCGGGTCCGGTTCGATTCCGGGACGGCGTGAAGCGTGACGAGCCGGGCAGTCACCCTGGAGACGGACAGCGGGTTGGGGAGTGGGGTCCATGCAGACGGATGAGCGGCGGGGTGCGGTGTCGGCAGGCGAGTTCGAGCGGGTGTCCCGCGGGTTGTGGGTCGAGGAGCCCGCGCGGTCGTACCGCCTGCCGGATCCGGTCAGGACGGCGGCGGTCCGCGCGGTCATCATCACCGCCGTGACACTGATTCAAGCCATGACCGCGTTCCTCAGCACGCTCGCGGGGTCCTGGCTGGCCTTCCCGATGGTGCTGAGCAGTGTGGCCTCGACGGTGGTGGCGACCTGGGGTGTGCTGGACGTCTGGGTGACGCGCCAGGTGTGGAACCAGCGTTACGGAGTCGTGTCCGTGCCCAGCAGCACGGCGCGCCAGTTGCGCCGTGAGCGGCGCAGGGCGCGGCGGGCGGACCGGAGCGCGGCGCGCGACGGGGTACGGATACCGGCTCCGGGCGCCGGCACCCGGAGCGAGGAACAGACGCCGGGCGGCCTCAAGGCGGCCTGACCGCCCGCGGGCCGTTACGGCTCCGTCAGGGGGCGCGCCCCGTTACGGCTCCGTCACAGGGTGCGGTGCCGGGTCCGTCACGGGACGGGGCGCCGGGTCCGAGCTCCCCGCCGGGGCCGGGATCGGGGCGGAGGCGGGGTCCGGGGCTGCGGAGGCCAGGGCTGCGGTGTCCGGGGTGCGTTTGAACATGCGGGTCGCGGTGATCTCGCCGTGCACGGGCTCGCCGTCCGGGTCCTGCTGCGGCAGCCCGGGGCGCAGATGCTCCTCCACACTGATGTACTTCAGCCCGGCACGCAGATCCGCGTCGTTGCGCAACCTGATGACCAGCGGGAACTCGGCGAGCGCCGTCGTGTCGAAGAGACCCGTGGTGTACAGGAGCTGCACGCCCAGCGCGTCCGAGACCGCGCGCTGGAGCTCCAGCAGGTACGTGGCGTTGGCGCGGCCGATCGGGTTGTCGAGGAAGAGCGTGCCCGCGTGCCGGTGCTTGTCGCGCCCGCGGTCGTTGCTGCGCAGCGCGGCCATCGTGCAGTACAGGGCGATCGCGGCGGTCAGGAGCTGACCGCCGGAGAAGACGTCGCCCATCTGACCGACGGGGACGCGCTCGGCGCGCAGTACGGCGTCGGGCTTGAGGATCTCGACGGCGATGCCCTTGGGTTCGAGCGCGGCCTGCACCCCGCGCAGCAGCAGGGACATGCCGTCCCTGCGCAGGTCGGAGTTCTTCTTGAGGGCGGCGCGGGTCGCCTCGTCGATGACCTCGCCCAGCCGCTCGGTGAGCGTCGCGCGGTCCGGCTCCTCGAAGCGGATCCGCAGGAACTCCTGGCCCGACCACTCCCCCAGCCCCTCGGGCAGCCGGGAGAGCCGCTGGGCGGAACGGAGCGTCGTCAGCGCGGACTCCACCAGTCCGCGCAGCCGGTCGACGATGGAGTCGCGGTTGCGCTCCAACTGCGCCAGCTCGTCGGTCAGCACCCGCAGCCGGGGAGCGAACGCCTGCGCCCACGCCGCCGCGTGCTCGGGCAGCGCGGACGCGGGCAGCTCACGGATCTGCTGCCTGGCGGGGGTGCGTACCTGCTCGTACCGGGTGGAGTTGGCGTGCCGTACGAGCACGTCGCACGTCTCCCGTACGGCCGCCTCCGCCGCGGAGAGCTCGGTCGCGCAGCCGCGCAGCGAGCGGCGGGCCTCCGACGCCGAGTGGCGGGCCTCCTCCAGCGTGCCCGGGTACGGCTCCGGCGGGCGCGGCGCCTCCTCGGGGCCGGTCTCCTCGGCGACGGCGCCGCGCAGCAGGTCGCGCAGGAGTGCCGCCGTCTCGTCGAAGCCGCCCGCGGCCTCCTCGGCCGCGCGGTGCGTGTACAGCAGCTCGCCGTGCGCGGCCCGCGCGGTCTCCAGCGCGTCGGTCCGTACGGCCAGTTCGGTGGTGGCCGTACGGAGTAGGGCCTGGGCCTGCTCGGCGTCGGCGGGGACCTGGTCCTCGGGGAGTTCGGTGTGGGTGTCGCCGTCGGCGGGGGCCAGGCGTTCGGCCTCGCCGCGGAATCGGCCCAGTTGCTCGCTGGCGGCCGAGGCGCGTGACTCCAGCATCTGGACCAGGGACTCGGCGCGGGCCGCGGCGGCCTGCCGGGACGGGCCGTCGGCTCCGTCGGTGGATTCGAGGAGTTGGGCGGCGCGGGTGCGGACCTTGTTGGTGAGCCGGTCCAGTTCGGCGAGCGCGGCGCTCTCGTCGCTCTCCGCGCGGGCCTGTTCGGCGCGGAGATCGGCGCCGACGCCGACCTTCTCGTACAACTGGGAGGCCGCCCGGTACGCCTCGCGCAGGGCGGGCAGTGCGGCGCGCGGGGCGTCCGGCGCCGCCTCGGGGATCGTCTCCGGGGCGCCGGCGATCTCGGCGCGCTCGGCGCGCAGGGCGCGCGCGGTACGGCGGGCGTCGTCGCCGGCGCGCTGGGCGGCCCTGCGGTCCTCGTCGGCGGCGCGGGCCCGCTCCAGGCAGACGGCCGCGCGGGCCTCGTACTCGGCGGCGTCGTCGGCCAGTTCCCGGAGCCTGGCCTGCCAGCCGGAGCGTTCACGGAGCCGGAACGCCAGTCCGGAGAGCACATCGGCGGCCCGGCGGGCGCGCTGGGCGGTCTCCTGGCGCTCGTCGCGGACCCGGGCGGTGTCGGCGGCGACCTCGTCCGCCTCGGCCCGTACCGTACGCGCCTCGGTGAGCGTGGCCTCGGCGGTCTCCGCGCTCTCCCGGGCCGTGGCCGCCGCCGCGGACAGCTCGGTGAGCATGCCGGGAGGGCAGTCGGCGCGCCAGGAGCCGAGCCGGGCGGCCAGCGAACGGTCGCCGGTCAGCCGGGCGGCGAGGGTACGGATCTCCTCGTCGCGGGCGGCGGCGCGGGCGCGCAGCGTCTGCCGCTCCTCGTCGGCGGCGTGTTCGTCGTGCATGGCCGGGTTCGGCGGTACGAGGAAGACGCGCCTGTCGGCGGCGTCGTCCGCGCCGGGCGCGGGCACCGGGGCCAGCAGCGCGGCGGCGGTACCGACGGCGACCGTGGAGCGCGGCAGCAGCGCGGCACCGGCGAGCGCTTCCCGGGCGCGGGCGTGCGAGTCGGGGTCGGTGATCACGACGCCGTCGACCAGTTCGGGCCGGGCGGCCAGGACGGCGGAGTGGTCGGCGGGGTCGACGGCCTGGGCGAGATAGCGCCAGCCGGGCAGGGCGGGGATGCCGTGTTCGCCGAGGAATTCGACGGTGGCCAGTACGTCGGGGCCCGGCGGCAGCAGTCCGCCGTCACCGAGGGCGCCGAGGATCCGCGCGTCGTCGGCGGCGGCGGTCCGCAGCTCGAAGAGGTGCCGCTCGGCGGAGGTGACGCCCTGGTCGAGCAGGTCGCGCAGTTCGTCGGCGTACCGGTCCAGCTCCTCGGGGCTCAGCGGGCCTTCGGCGGGCGGCGTGCCTTCGGCGGGCGGCGGGGTCGACCGGTCCGTGCCGGTGCGCTGCCCGGGGACGCCGGCCCGTCCCGTGGTCAGGGCCGCGGCCGTGGTGGGCAGGCTGAGCAGTTCAGCGAGGCGTTCGTCCCCGGCGATCGACTCGGCGGCGCGGCGCTCGGTGTCGTAGGACCGCTCCGCGGCCCGCGCGGCGTCGGCGGCGCGTGCGGCGGCCAGTTCGGCACGGGATTCGGCGGACGCCGCCTCCCGTGCCTGTTCCGCCGCCGTACGCGCGGAGTCGCGGGCCGTGTCCCAGAGGGCGACGGCGGTCTTCTCGGACTCGCTGGCGGCGAGCGCGGCGCGGGCCGGGTCGGCGTCGGGCGCGGTGTCGTCGAGCCAGCCGGCCCGTACCGCCTCGGCGGTCTCCTGCTCGACCTCGGCGAGGCGCTGGCGCAGATGGCCCACCTCGCTGCGGGCACGCTGGGCGTCGGTGGCGGCGGCGGTCGCGTCGCGGTGGGCGGCCTCGCCGGTCTCCTGGAGGGTGGCGGAGCGCTCCTCCTCCTCGTTCGCGAGGCGCTCGCCCTCCTCCGCGGCGGCGTGCAGGGCCCGTACGAGATCGGCTGCGGCGGTGGCACGGGCGGCCAGCGCGGGCGCGGCGTCGCGCTCGGCCTCCCGGATCGCGACGGCCACGCGCGCGGAGCGGTCGGCCGCCGCGCGGTGGCGCAGCACGTTCTCGGCGGCCTGCCAGGCGGAGTGGAGCGTACGGGCGTCGGTCAGCTCACGGCGCTGGGCCGCGGCGCGCTTCTCCGCGGCGGTGAGGGCCAGGGAGGCGTGCCGGTAGGCGAGTTCGGCGGCGATCAGCGCACTGTGGCCACGCGCCCGCTCGGCCTCGGTCACGGTGTGGGCGGCCGCGGTGACCTGCTGGGCGAGGTCGGCGGCCCGGCCGCGCTCCTCACCGGCGCGCGCGGTGAGCCGGGTGACGAGCGTACGGGCCCTGCGCTCGGCGCCCGCGTGGACGTCGCGGGCGCGGGAGCGGGTCTCGGTCGCCTCCACGATCCGGCCGAGGAGATCGACGGAACCGGCGGTGAAGTCGCGCTCCGCGGTGAGTTCGGCGCGGCGGCCCAGCTTGTTGCCGAAGCCTCCGACGAGGTCGGCGAGGCCGTCGGTGTCCCGGGTGTCGGTGACGGCGCGCAGCAGGAGGTCGGTGAAGTCGGAGTCCTTCTTGACGGCGAAGAGACCGGCGGCCTCGCCCTCGTCGGCGTTCATCTCGCGCTGGTAGCGGAAGAGTTCGGGGTCGAGGCCCAGATCGCCGAGGTGTTCGTTCCAGCGGTCGTGGATCTCCTCCCAGTGGACGTCGAGATGCGGATAGAACTTGCCCGCCTCGGTGATGGCGTCGCGGAAGCCCTTCATCGTGCGGCGCCTGCCCCGCGCGCCGGAGACCCCCTCGACGGGCGGCCGGACGGCGGTGGACTCGGCGACCGGCAGCGAGTCGAGGCTGAGTCCGGGGCCCGGCCGGAAGGAGTACCAGCCCTCGGCGAACTTCCGCGGGTCGTTGGAGACCTGTCGGCCGCGCCACTCGCTGGCCTTGCCGACGACGACGAGTTCTCCGGTGAGGGTGTGCTGCCACTCCAGGGCGACATGGCCGCAGTCGTCGGCGAGCAGGAACTTGCGCAGCACGCCGGAGCTGGCGCCGCCGAGGGTGTTGCGGTGTCCGGGCAGCATCACCGAGAAGATCAGCTTGAGCAGGACGGACTTGCCGCCGCCGTTCTCCAGGAAGAGGACGCCCGCGGGGGCGGGGCGGCGCGGGGGGCCGACCGGTTCGTCCTCGAAGAACTCCGCCTGGGTGGGCGCGGGGTGGGGTACGGGGGCGCCCACACCGCGCAGGTCGAGCACGGTGTCGGCGTAGCGCGCACCGGCGGGGCCGATGGAGTAGAGGCGGACCCGGGACAGCTCGTACATGGCGGACTCTCGTCTGGTGGGGGTGGCGGGGCAGTTGGGCGTGGCGGTCAGGCGTGGAAGGGGAGGCCCGCGTCGGCCGCCAGTTCCAGGTCGTCGCCGTCGGGCGGGGGCAGCAGGGTGGCGGAGCCGTCGGAGACGGGCACGACGCCCAGCTCCAGCAGTTCGGTGAGGGCCGCGTGGCCCGCCATGTCACGTACCTGGAGCTGGTAGCGGGCGGTGGTGCGGTAGGCGCCTCCGGCGTCGTCGCCGGTGCGCTGGAGGAACCCGGATTCGGTGAGGAACGCGACGGCCTTGCCGATGATGCCGGTCGTGGACCCGGCCAGGCGGCGGGCGTCCTTGGTGGCGCCCGTGGCGCTGCGCCGGGCGTAGGTCCGCCAGGCGGCTTCCAGGCCGGGGGCGTCGGTCGACGGGTCGGTGTTCTCCCCGTCCCGCTCGGCGCGCTCCTCCAGGCGGTGGCATGCCTGCCGTACGAACGCGTCGACGCCGTTGACCGTGATCCGGCCGATGTATCCGTCGTCCGCGAGATCCTCGGGGCGGGGGAAGGCCAGGGCCGCCACGGCGAGATGGGCGAGGCCGTGCAGGAAGCGGTCGGCGGAGTCGGTGGAGGCGCGGCGCGCGTAGTCGCCCATGCGGACCGCGAAGACGGAGTCCTCGGCGGCGGTGACGGCCATGCCGGCGCGCGGGGAGACTTCGAGGACGACGAGGCCGAAGCCGGTGGCGACGGCGTCGGCGACGCGGGCGAAGGCGGGGTCCTCGCGGTAGCGGCGGAGCAGTTCGGTGTACTCGGCGTCGCGGGCCGGCAGCAGTTTGGGCTGGAGCCCGAAGGAGACGAGGCGGGCGGCGTCGGCCGCGTCGGCGGGGGTGAGCGCTCCGCCGGCGCTCGGGGTGGGGGACTCGGCCGGGTCCGGGTCGGTGGGGTCGGGCCACGTGGCGGAAGGCTCGGCGGTGTAGTCGCTCACGGGGCGGCTCCTGTTCTGTGCGGGCGGGTGCGCCGTCCGGCTGGGGTACGTGGCTGGGTGCGGGGCCCGGGGCCTCCGGAGGTACATGTCCGGACGGCATGATGTACGGCGCGGTACGGCTCTGGTTAAGGAGAGACGGGCGGCTACGCGCCACAAATCACGCTTTAGTGTCCGGACACGCACCTCCTCCGCCCCCGGTCCCCTCCCGCCGGTGGGCGCCCCGGCACTCCGCGGTACTTGGGGGGTGGGGGCGGTGCGCGGCTCTGGTCATGCCGCCTCCGTGCGGTCCGCCGTCATGCCTGCCGCGTCGAGCAGCGCCGTGCCCACTATCAGGTCCGCGCCGCCGAACTCCCAGTCGTCGAGCGGGGTGCCGTCGTCCACCGCGAAGAGCAGGCGTTCCTCGCCCTGGCGGTAGGCGGTGCCCACCGGGGGGCTGGCCGCGTGGATGGCCAGGAGGGCGACGAGGTAGGGCAGTTCGGGGTCGCGCAGGCGGGCTTCGGCGAGGAGGCCGGAGAGTCTGCGTGGCGCGTCGGGTTCCAGGGCGAGCAGTTCCTTCGCGCTCGCGAGCTGCTCCTCGCTGAAGCGGCTGTCGTCCGGGGTCGCGATCAGGTCCGGTTCCGGCATCTCCGCGCCCAGGTGTTCGCGCTCCACCGGTGGGGTCAGCAGCAGGTCGATCAGGTCGCCGACCCGGACGGACGCCGGGGTGCGCAGTCCCGTGCCGCGGGCGAA
This sequence comes from Streptomyces sp. NPDC087310, assembly GCF_044744405.1. NCBI lineage: Bacteria > Bacillati > Actinomycetota > Actinomycetes > Kitasatosporales > Streptomycetaceae > Streptomyces > Streptomyces sp. NPDC087310. The sequence continues at coordinate 21,401 of NZ_JBIUYF010000008.1, forward strand.
GAAGGCTGCCGTGACCCGGGCCGCCTGCTCCACCGGGAGCGGCAGCAGGGGGGCGACGAGTTGTCCGTACAGGTCGAGTCCGGTGTGGGCGGTGGGCCGGGCGAATGCCTGGCGGTCCTGTTCCGCGCGGAAGAGGGGGCCCGCCTCCAGCAGGCGGGACTGGAGTTGGGTGTGCCGGCGGATGCAGTCCTTGACGATGTCGACGAGTTCGGCCGCGCGTCGTTTGTGTTCGGCCGTCCTGGGGTCGTTGCCGGTCTCCGCCTCGTCGCGCGCCTTGCGGATGTTCGTCAGGATCGCGTTCTCGTGGCGGTACCGGTCGGCGACATGGTCGAGCGCCTCGTCGATCATGTCGGGGACGGCGTGGAGCCAGTCGACGGCCCGTACGTTGCGCCGGGTCGCCTCCAGGGTCCTGCGCAGCGTCTCCGCGTACTGGACGGTCCGGTACCTGGCCTGTTCCGCGGCGAGTTGGGCGTCGGCCAGCCTGCCCCGGCTGATCAGGACCTCCAGCTTGACCTCGGCGGCGATCTGGGCGCTGGTGACGTCCGTGTCGAGGGCGCCGACCAGGACGTTGACCGCTTCGTCGGTCGTACGGAGGAAGACGCTGCCGCCGGGTCCCGGGACCTCTTCGATCAGCTTGAAGTCGTAGTCCCTGCGGGTGTAGACGCCGTCCGTGCCGAACGTGCCGTAGACGGCGCGGAAGCCGCGGTCCACGCTGCCCACGTTGATCAGGTTCTCCAGGACCCAGCGGGCGACGCGTTCGTGCTCCGCGACCGGGCGGCGGGGGGCCTGGGCGGCGATGCGGGGCAGGAGTCTGGCCACTATCTGTTCGTGGTCGGCGCCGGTGTCGAAGTCCATGTTGAGCGTGACCAGGTCGATGGCGGAGAGGGCGACCTCCGCCATCGCGTACACCGAGTACTCGCCCGCCAGATTGGCCTTACGGGTGTCCAGGTCGTGCAGCGGCGCGGTGCAGGCGAGCGCGCGCAGGCGCCGCGCGAGCCCTTCGTCGGCGGCCGGGCCCTGGGCGGGCCGCGGCCCCGCGCTGAGCTGGGGCGGAACGAAATCCGTCGGGGCAGGCGAAGTCACGAGCACAGATTATGTCCTCGCACTGACAACGGTCGAAACGACGCAGAGCGCCCCTGTGCTGTCTGTTCACTTCCCGTTGCCCGCCGGAGCGGCGGCGAGCGCGGCGAGCGCCCCGGAGAGGGCGTGATCGGCCCTCAGGTCGAGGCGGGCGCTGCTGCCGCGGGCCCAGTGTGTGATCTCGCCGCCCGCCAGTCGCAGCAGTTCCGGCAGCAGGTCGCGGCAGCGGCGGGCCACCCAGCCGGTGCCGGAGGTGGCGAGCCAGCGCAGTGACTCCGCGCGGGTGGGTGGCGGCCGGTCGGGATCGGGGGCGGGCGGCGGGCCGAGGGCGAACCCCCGTGCGGCGAGCGCTCCGTGGAAGCGCGCCGCGATCAGGCGGTGCCCGCGCTCCCCCGGGTGCAGCCGGTCGGCGCTCCACAGCGACCGGTCGGCGACCCAGGCGGTGTCGGCCAGGTGCAGGTGGACGGTGTCGTACCGGGTCGCGAGGACGTGGACGACGGCGTTGAGGGCCCGCTGCCGCCTGGCGAGCGGCCGGGCGAGCGGGGCGGGCAGCCCGAGCATGGCGCCGGGGTCGGGCAGACAGGCGGTGAGCAGGACGGTGCCGCGCGCGGCGAGGGCGGCGCAGACGCGGTCGAGGCGCGGGGCGAGGTCCTGGATGTCGAAGGCGCAGCGGAGCGTGTCGTTGACGCCGACGACGACGGAGGCGATGTCGGGCGCGAAGGCGAGGGCGTCGGGGGTCTGCCGTTCCTCGACGTCGCGGGTGAGGGCGCCGCTGACGGCGAAGTTCCGGAACCGTGTCCTGTCCTCCCCGCCGAGCAGCGCGGCCCATCCGCGCCAGCCGCCTCCGTCCACGGGGTCGCCGATCCCGGCGGTGAGGGAGTCCCCGAGCGCGGCGAACCGCGGGGGCGCGACCGCCGGGACGGGGGTGTCGCCGCGGCGCGGGGACGGCACCGCCGCCAGGGGGGTGGGTCTCGGCCGCGGCGTCATCGTGGTGTCCCGTCCACGGCCGATGCCGTGGGCACGGCCTGGGCGTCGTGCGCCGCCAGGAAAGCCGCCACCGCCGTGTCCCAGCCGAAGAGTTCCGCCCGCGCGCGGGCCGCCGCGCGGCGGGCGTCCTCCGGGCGGGCCAGCAGGTCCTCGACGGCGTCCGCGAAGGACAGGGCGTCGTCGGCCGCCGCCCGGCCCGCGTCGCCGATCACCTCGGGCAGCGCGGACGACGCGCTCGCGACGACCGGGGTGCCGCACGCGAGCGCCTCCAGGGCGGAGAGGCCGAAGGTCTCGGCGGGGCCGGGTGCCAGGCAGATGTCGGCGGACGCCTGGAGGCCGGCCATCGCTGCGCGGTCGCCGACATGGCCGAGGAAGACCGCGGGCAGCCCCTGCGCCCTGGCCCTGCGGGTCAGGCCGGCGCGCAGCGGTCCCTGGCCCGCGACGACCAGTGAGGCCCGTACGCCTCGGCGCCGCAGCTCCGCCAGGGTGTCGAGTGCGGCGCCGGGGCGCTTCTCGACGGACAGCCGGGATCCGAGGACGAGGAGGACATCGGAGCCCCGGGCGTACTTGGCGCGCAGGGCCGGGTCGCGGCGCTGTGGCCGGCAGCGGTCCAGGTCCACGCCGAGGGGGGCGCGCACCACGTTGCGGGCGCCGATCCGCAGGAATTCGCGCTCCGCCCACTCGGTGGTGCAGACGATCCGTGAGTACGCCCACGCGCTGCGCGTGTTGAGCCGGTCGGCGGCGCGGCCGGCCGCGGCTCCGGGCACGCCCCAGGTGCGCAGCACCCCGTCGGCGGTCTCGTGGGAGACCATCACGGACGGGATCCGGTGGCGCCTGGCCCATTCGCCGGTCCAGCGCAGGGTGGTCCGGTCGGAGACTTCGAGCCGGTCGGGCGCGATCTCTTCGAGGACCTCGCGCAGCCGGCGCCGCGCCGCCAGGACGCGGTAGCCGCCGGTGCCGGGCAGTTCGGGTCCTGGCAGGGTGATCACCCGGCCCTGTTCGGTGTCCTCGTCGGAGGCGCGTTCCCCGGGCACGATCAGTACCGGTCGGTGTCCGGCCGCGCGGTAGCCGCTGCCCAGCGCGTGCAGGGCGGTGCGCAGTCCGCCGGAGGACGGGGTGACGAAGTTGGCGAGCCGTACGATCCGCAGGGCGTTCACGCGACCACCGCCGTACGCGCGCCGAGCACCTCGGCGTAGTGGCCGAGGAGCTGGTCCCCGACGGCGGCCCAGGTCCGGTCCTCGACCGCGGCGCGGCCGGCCCGCCCGTAGGCGGCGCGGAGGGCGGGCGCGTGGGCGAGTTCGCGGACGGCCCCGGTGACGGCGTCCGTGTCGTGCGGGGTGACGAGGAGGCCCGTACGGCCGTGGTCCACGAGGTCGAGCGGTCCGCCCGCGGCGGGGGCGATCACCGGGACGCCGCTGGCCATGGCCTCCTGGACGGTCTGGCAGAAGGTCTCGTAGGGGCCGGTGTGCGCGAAGAGGTCGAAGGAGGCGAAGGTCCTGGCCAGTGCCTCGCCGGTGGTGCGGCCGAGGAAGACCGCGCCGGGCAGGGCGGTGCGCAGGGAGGTCTCGCTGGGTCCGTCGCCGACGATCACGACGCGGACGCCGGGCAGTGCGCAGACGCCCGCGAGGAGTTCGACGTGCTTCTCGGCGGCGAGCCGGCCGACGTAGCCGACGATCAGTTCGCCGTCGGGGGCGAGCCGGCGCCGTAGCGCCTCGTCGCGCAGTTCGGGCCGGAACCGTACGGTGTCCACGCCCCGCGGCCAGAGGCTGACCCGCGGTATGCCGTGTTCGGCGAGGTCGGCGACGGCGGCGCTGGACGGTGCGAGGGTGCGGTCGGCCGCGGTGTGCACGGCCTTGAGCCGGCGCCAGGCGGCGGCCTCGCCGGCGCCCACGTAGGTACGGGCGTAGCCGGCCAGGTCGGTCTGGTAGACGGCGACGGCGGGGACGCCGAGGCGGGCGGCGGCCGTCATGCCGCGTACGCCGAGGACGAAGGGGCTCGCGAGGTGGACGAGGTCGGCGCGGTGGGCGGTGATGGCGGCGGCGATCCGGCGGCTGGGCAGGGCCACGCGGACCTGCGGATAGCCGGGCAGCGGCAGGGAGGGCACCCGTACCACGGGGCACGGTGTGTCGGTCTCGTCGTCGCCGGCGACGGACGGAGCGATGACGAGGGGATCGTGACCGCGCGCGGCGAGGTGCCGGGCGGTCTGGAGGGCGCAGTGGGCCACGCCGTTGACGTCGGGCGGGAAGGATTCGGTGACGATGACGACACGCATATCCGTGTTGTCGTCGTACCGAGCGTGTCCCTGCCAACGTGGATCTTTCCGCGTGGGGAACGTCCTGTGAGCATTGGAAGCGGGGTGTTCCCCGCACCTGCCGGAGACGCGCCGGACGTGGTGTGTGGGCGCCCTCACACCACGTCCAGGTGTTACGGCGCGTTCACCGGGCCGCCGCGTCCGGGCCCATCCGGTTGCGTACGGCGGTCTGGACCTCGGCCTCCTCGGCCGGGTCGGCGGCCAGTCGCCGCAGCCGGTCGGCCACCCGTACGTCGCCCGTCTCGGCGTGCAGCGCGGCGATCTCCCGCGTGGTCTCCTCGCAGTCCCACAGGCATTCGACGGCGAATCCGGTGGCGTACGAGGGGTCGGTGGCGGCGAGGGCCCGTGCCGCGCGGCCCCGGAGCTGGGAGGACGCGGTCTCGCGGTAGACATGGCGCAGTACGGGCGCGGCGCAGACGATGCCGAGGCGGCCGGTGCCGTCGACGAGGGTCCACAGCCGGGGCGAGTCGGGGCCTTCGGCGCGTACGGTCTCGCGCAGGGCGCCGAGGACCAGCGGGGTGTCCTTCGTACCGCCGCGGCAGGCGAGGACGCCGGCGGCGGACGCGCCGAGGGGGTCGGGCCGGTGGATCCAGCCCCGGGCCCGGTCGACGGCCTCGTCGCCGCACATCCGCTCGAAGGCGGCGACCGCGGCGTCGGCGACGGCGCGGTGCGGGTCGCCCGCCGCCGCCTCGATCAGGTCGAGCACGGCCGGGTCGCGGGCCTCGGCCAGGTAGTGGAGCGCGGCGCAGCGCGCCCCGCCGGGGCCGTTGCGGGCCGCTTCGACGATCAGGGGGCGGTCGCCGGGTCCCGCGACGGCGGTGAGACAGCGGGCCGCGGGCAGGTGGAGTTCCGTGCCGCGTTCCAGCCCCTGCTGGGCCCAGTCGAAGACGGCCTGGACGCTCCAGCCGGGGCGGGGTCCGCTCGGCCGCATCTGGCGCTGCCAGCGGTCGAAGGAGCCCTGTTCGCCGGCGGCTCGGATGCGGGCGCCGACCGTGGGGCGCGGGTCGTCGGCCCAGAGTCGCCAGGGCCGGGGCTCGAAGGCGTCGCGCACGGTGGACGCCAGTTCGGCGTCGCCGTCGGGGGTGACGGGGAACCGGGCGAGGACGGGGTCGGCGAGGGCGCGCAGGCCCGTGTCGTCGTCGCGCAGCGCCAGTTCGTCGAGCGCCCAGGCCCAGTTGGTGCCGGTCGCGGTGTAGCGCCGGAGCAGGTCGAGCGCGTCGTGCCGGCCGTAGGAGGCGAGGTGGCCGAGGACGGCGAGCGAGAGCCCGGTCCGTGACTCGTCGGTGTCGACGTGGTCGTCGGCGCGGAAGAGGTGGTCGTCGATGGCGTCGAGACCGCCGTGGATGTCCAGATAGAGACGGGCGTAGTACAGCGAGCGGTTCTCGACCTGCCAGTCGTGGCGCGGGTCGTTCAGCACGCAGTGGTTGAGGGCGGCGAGCGCCTCCGCGCGGGGCGCGGCGAGCGCGTGCAGTGTGCCGTCGCCGCGGCCCCTCTGCAACAGGCCGAGCAGCGTGCCGCTCGGCGCTATGACTGGATCGAACATGGGGAAAGCCTCACATCAAGCTGTCGACGCAACCGGGGGGTGTGGTGCCGAAGCCCTCTCGGACCTGACCACGTCCGTATGCCTCTTCCAGCAAGCTCCGCCTCGTCGGGGGCAGACATTGCCGGTCGCGGCTCTAGACAGTGCGGCAACATGATCGGCCGTCCGTTGTCGTCTTCTGCCTAACGCAGACCATCTGTCCTGCCTCTCGTCGGTGGCCCTCCGTGGGCCCGTCGTCATGATGACCCAGCCATTTCGCCACCGCGACCACATTTACGACGCTGTCCGTCACGACGGTCACCGGGCCCCGAACAGCTCCAGAAGATCCACCTTCCCGAACATGCGCGCGGTATCCACCGCGGAGGGGTTGCCGTCGGCCGGATCCGCTCCCCCGGCCAGCAGGGCGCGGATGATCTCGTCCTCGCCCTTGAAGACGGCGCCCGCGAGCGGGGTCTGACCGCGGTCGTTGACCCGGCCTGCCTCGGCGCCACGGGCGAGGAGGGCCTCGACGGCCGCCAGGTGTCCGTGGTAGGCGGCGAGCATGAGGAGGGAGTCGCCCCGGTCGTTGGTGAGGTTGGCGGGCACCCCGGCGTCGACGTAGGCGGCGAGCGTCTCTGCCTCGCCCGTCCGGGCCAGATCGAAGACCTTCGTGGCCAGTTCGATGACCTGGGGGTCGGGGGTTTCACTCATCGGTGGGGGCCGCCTTCCGGGATGTCTGTGCGGAATGAACCGACAGGTTACTGCCCGGAGCCGTAAGAGGAAGCGGAGAGTCCGGACAGTCCGGCGGCGGGGTGGTTGCCCGACATGAGCCAGTGCAGTGAAATACTTCACATTTCACTCATTTGCACCTTTTATCGCATAGATACTTTTCGTGATCCTGGAAGAACTCATGGTGACTGTCCCCACAAACCAGGAGAATGCTCATGATTCTGTCCATGTCCGGCGTCGTGCTGCTCGGAATCATCGTCTTCCTCTTCTTCCGGAAGGACGGACTCAAGGCGTCGCACGCGATCGTCTGCGCGCTCTTCGGCTTCTACCTCGCGGGGACCGCCATCGCCCCGAGCATCACGGCCGGCGGCGCCAGCCTCGCCGGCCTCCTGGGCGGGATCAAGTTCTGACGCCCGCCCATCCCTTCCGCACCCCACAGGAGACAGACGTGGCCCGGCTCCCCCTCACCCACCTGCTGCCCAGCGGCGGCGACCGGATCGCACGCGGGCGGGAGATGGCCCGCACGGCCGCGGACGGCGCCACCGACGTGCTCCATCCGCTGATCACGATCGTCCGCGGACTGCGGATGATGGCCGCCTCGGGGCGCCGGAGATGGGCGGGCATGCCCAAGGAGCGGCGCGGTCCCGCGCTGTTCCTGACCGCCGCCTGCCTCCTGCTGCTCGCCCTCGTCCCGTACGGGCCGCCGCTGACCCTGATCACGGTGATGGGCGTGGCCGGATGGAAGGGACGGGACCGCCCGCCCGTGCCGACCGGGCCCGACGAAGCGGAGGTACGGCGCCTCCAGTCGCTCTACGAGGCGCTCGTACCGCACTTCGCCGTGCCCGAGGACCCGAGCCCGCTCTTCGCCCACGGCGGCGCGTGGAGCACCGCGTTCGCCGACCACGCCTTCGACGGCGACGGACGGCTCATCCGGCTCCAGGTGGCCTACCCGCCGTACTTCCCCGACGGCGAGCCCGCCGAGCGCGCCCGGATCGAGCAGCTTCTGCACGCCAAGTCCGGGCGCGGGCGCGAATATCTCTTCGACTGGGACGAGGAGGGCAACCGGCTGCTGATGACGGTCCTGCCCCCGCTCCCCACCGACATCGCCGCCCAGCGTTTCGTCACGGCGCCGGGCGAGAGCGTCCTCGGCTTCACCGACGACGGCGCGGTGCCGCGCACCGTGCCCGTGGCGACGGACACCGGCCACCGGGACGCGCCGCCGGTGGTCTGGCGGACCGGGGCGCGCTCCACCGAACCGCATCTGCTGGTCGCGGGCCGTCCGGGCAGCGGCGCCACCGGGCTGCTGCGCTCGCTCGCGCTCCAGGCCCTGCCGTACAGCGACATCCTGGTCGTGGACGGCAGCGGGACCGGCGAGTTCGCCGCTCTGGCCGGGCGCAGGGGCGTGCTCGCCGTGGAGTGCGGGCTCGCCGGGGCGCTCGCCGGCCTCGAATGGGTGGCGCGCGAGACCGAACGGCGGCTGATCGAGGCCAACCGCGCCCGCCAGTCCGGGCACCCCGCCCCGGAGGACACCCGTCGTCCGCTGTGGATCCTGTGCGACCGGCCGGGCGTCTTCGGCCATCTCGCGGCGGCCGCGGGAAGGACCGATCCGCAGGACCTCCTCCAGGTACCGCTGCGGCACGGCCGGGCCGCCCGGGTCACGGTCGTCGTCGCCGAACACCTCGACGCCCTGGACATGCTGAGCCAGGACGTGAGGACGCACACCCGCGCCCGGGTCGTCCTCGGGCCCGCCGCGCCCGCGCAGGTGGAGGCGGTGCTCGGGGTACCGCCGCACACCACGCCCACACCGGACGTCCCGCCCGGCCGGGGGTACGTACGGCTCGGCACGGCCCCGGTGCTCAGGCTCCAGGTCCCGGCCACGCCCGACCCGTACGACGAGGCGACGGGCGAGGCGCACCGCCGCGCCGTGCTGGATCTGCTGCCGCCCCGGCAGGACACCCAGCAGGCGTACGAGCGGGTCCCCGGGCAGGAGCCGGAGCGCACCGCCGGGCAGGTCCCCGCCCCCGTGGCCGCCGAGGGCTGACCGCGCCCGCCGTCAGGCGACGAAGGTGCGCGGCGCGTCGGTGCCCGTGGCCGCGCCCGTCTCCACCAGGCGCGCCGCCGCCGCCAGCCGGGCCGCGGCCTCCACGGCGACCGGGCCGCCGACGGTGAACGGCAGCCGTACGTACCCCTCGAACGCCCCGTCGACCCCGAAGCGGGGCCCCGAGGGCACCCGTACCCCGACCCGCTCGCCCATCTCGGCCAGCCGGGAGCCGGAGAGCCCGCCGGTGCGCACCCACAGGGTCAGCCCGCCGTGCGGTACGTCGAACTGCCAGCCGGGCAGTTGCTCGCGCACCGCCGCCACCAGCGCGTCCCGGTTGTCGCGCGCCTGGGCGCGGCGCAGCGCGACGGCCTCCTCCCAGCCGCCGGTCCGCATCAGCCAGTTGACGGCGAGCTGTTCCAGCACCGGGGTGCCCAGGTCGGCGTAGGCGCGCGCCGAGACCAGGGAGCGGATGACGTCGGGGGCGGCGCGCACCCAGCCGATCCGCATCCCCGCCCAGAATGCCTTGCTGGCGGAGCCGACCGTGAGGACCGTGCTGCCCGCAGGGTCGAAGGCGCAGACCCGGCGTGGCATGGCCACCTCCGGGTCGAGGCGCAGCTCGGACATGGTCTCGTCGACGACCAGGACGGTGCCCGCCGAGCGTGCCGCGTCGACGAGCCCGCGCCGCTGGTCCTCGTCGGCCAGCGCGCCCGTCGGGTTGTGGAAGTCGGCGACCACGTAGGCGAGCCGGGGCGCCGCGTCCCGCAGCACCTGGCGCCAGCGGCCGAGGTCCCAGCCGGTCAGCCCCTCGGCCATGGCGACGGGCACCAGCCGGGCGCCCGCCTCGCGCATGAGCTGGAGGATGTTGGCGTAGCTGGGCGACTCCACGGCGATCCGTTCGCCGCGGCCCGCGAAGAGATGACAGATCGCGTCGATCGCGCCCATGGCGCCGGTGGTGACCATGATCTGTTCGGGCATGGTCGGGACGCCCAGCGCCGTGTAGCGGTCGGCGAGCATCTGGCGCAGGGCCGGGAGTCCCGCCGGGTAGTCGCCGTGGGTGTGGGCGTACGGCGCCAGTTCCTCCAGCGCGCCCCGGACGCCCCGGGTGAGCCAGGGCTCGGGGGCCGGCAGCGCGGCCGTGCCGAGGTCGATGACGGAGCCGAGCGACTCGGGCGGCAGGGGTTCGAGGCCGCGCGCGGGCAGCGGGTGCCCCGTCGGTACGGCCGTCCAGCTTCCCGCGCCCCTGCGGGACTCCAGGAAGCCCTCGGCGCGCAGCGCCTCGTAGGCGGCGGCCACGGTCGTACGGCTCACGGAGAGGGCGAGTGCCAGCTCGCGTTCGGCGGGGAGGCGGGCGGCGACGGCGACGCGGCCTTCGAGGACGAGCAGCCGGATGCCGTCGGCGAGCGCCCGGTAGGCGGGCGGGCGGCGGCTGCCGGGTCCGGCGGGCCGGGGCTGCTGGGATTGGAGCTGCCGGGCGAGTTGTGGCGCTCCGACCGCCGAGGTCCACTGCACCATGGAAATCAGTCCACCTTCCCGGAATTGGACCTGGTTGTCCTCTGCTTACCCGCCACAGAGTGACATGCATCAGTCCACCATTGCATCAAAGGACGGCATCGTGTCCATCACCTCCGGTCTCCGGACCCCCCATCTGACCCGCCGGCTCTGCCAGCTCTACGTGGGTCTCGCGCTGTACGGCGCGAGTGCGGCCCTGCTGGTGCGCGGGGGCCTGGGGCTGGAGCCGTGGGGCGTGCTGCACCAGGGGCTCGCCGAGCTGACCGGGCTCTCCATGGGGGTCGTCGCGATCATCGTGGGGGCGGCCGTGCTGCTGCTCTGGATACCGATCAGGCAGCGGCCGGGGCTGGGCACGGTCTCCAACGTCTTCGCCGTGGGGCTGGCGATCGACGCGACGCTCGCCCTGGTCCCCGAGGCGCACGGGCTGCCCGCCAGGATCGCGCTGCTGGTCGCCGGGATCGTGCTCAACGGGGCGGCCACCGGGCTCTACATCGCGGCCCGGTTCGGCCCGGGGCCGCGGGACGGTCTGATGACCGGGCTGCACCGGCTGACGGGCCGCTCGGTGCGGCTGGTCCGTACGGCGATCGAGGTGGCCGTCGTCGCCACCGGGTTCGTCCTCGGCGGCTCGGTGGGCATCGGTACGGTGGCGTACGCGCTGGCCATCGGGCCCCTCGCCCAGCTCTTCCTGCGGGTCTTCGCCATCCCCGCGGCGGACAACGGCAGCACGGTGGTCGCCACAGGGTCACCGGAAGGCGCCATACTGCGGCGGTGACGCGCGAACTCCACCCCTATCTGGTCCGGGCCGGCGCGGGCCGGGCGGGACCCATCCCCTTCGCCCATCGCGGCGGCGCCGCGGACGGCCTGGAGAACACGGCCGCCGCGTTCCGCCGGGCGGCCGGGCTCGGCTACCGCTACTTCGAGACCGATGTGCACGCCACCTCGGACGGCCGGCTCGTCGCCTTCCACGATCCGACGCTGGACCGGGTGACCGATGCCCGGGGCAGCATCGGGGAGCTGCCGTGGCACGAGGTGCGCCGGGCCAGGGTGGCGGGCCGTGAGCCGCTGCCGCTCTTCGCCGAGCTGCTGGAGGAGTTCCCCGAGGCCCGCTGGAACGTGGACATCAAGGCGGCGCCCGCCCTGGTCCCGCTGGTCGAGCTGATCCGCGCGACCGGGAGCTGGGACCGGGTGTGCGTCGGCTCGTTCTCCGAGGCCAGGGTGGCGCGCGCGGCCGGCCTCGCGGGCCCCCGTCTCGCCACCTCGTACGGGGTACGGGGCGTGGCGGGCCTGCGGCTGCGCTCGTACGGGATCCCCGTCCCGGTGCGTGGCGGCGCCGTGTGCGCACAGGTCCCCGAGACGCAGTACGGCGTCCGGGTGGTGGACGAGCGCTTCGTACGGACGGCGCACGCCCGGGGCCTTCAGGTCCATGTCTGGACGGTCAACGATCCCGCGCGGATGGAAGCGCTTGTCGATCTCGGCGTGGATGGCATCATGACTGATCAACTGGAAACGCTGCGCTCGGTGTTGACCGCACGGGGAGCCTGGCAGTAGTGCTCGTGTGGGCACCGGCGGCCGGGTGCGGCGTCCGCACGGGGAGAGCGAGGCAGCGCGGGTGACCGCTGACACGGTGGAACGGGCCGACGGGGCGAGTTCCCTCAGGCGTGAGCAGCACGGCTGGTACTTCTACGATTTCGCGTGCTCGGTCTATTCGACGAGCGTGCTCACCGTCTTCCTCGGCCCCTATCTGACGTCGGTGGCGAAGAACGCGGCCGACGCCGAGGGTTTCGTCCATCCGCTGGGCGTTCCGGTGCGCGCGGGCTCGGTCTTCGCGTACGCGGTCTCCGTCTCGATCGTGGTGGCGGTGCTGGTGATGCCGCTGGTGGGCGCGGTGGCGGACCGTACGGGGCGCAAGAAGCCGCTGCTCGCGGCGGCGGCGTACGTCGGGGCGACGGCCACGACCTGCATGTTCTTCCTCGACGGGGACCGCTATCTGCTGGGCGCGCTGCTGCTGGTCGTGGCGAACGCGGCGCTGGCGGTCTCGATGGTGCTCTACAACGCGTATCTGCCGCAGATCGCGGATCCGGACGAGCGCGACGCGGTCTCCTCGCGGGGCTGGGCCTTCGGCTACACCTCGGGCGCGCTGGTCCTCGTCCTCAACCTGGTGCTCTACACCGGGCATGACAGCTTCGGCGTCTCCGAGTCGACGGCGGTACGGATCTGCCTGGCCTCGGCGGGGCTCTGGTGGGGCGCCTTCACACTCGTACCGCTGCGGCGGCTGCGCGACCGCGCGGTGGAGCGGCCCGGCGAGGGCGCGGTGGGCACCGGCTGGCGGCAGCTCATGGCCACGCTGCGGGACATGCGCCGCCATCCGATGACGCTCGCCTTCCTGCTCGCCTATTTGATCTACAACGACGGCATCCAGACGGTGATCTCCCAGGCGTCGATCTACGGCTCGGAGGAACTGGGCCTGGATCAGACGACCCTGATCACCGCCGTGCTGCTGGTCCAGATCCTGGCGGTGGCCGGCGCGCTGGGGATGGGCCGGATGGCCCGGGTGTACGGGGCCAAACGCGTCATCCTGGGCTCGCTGGCCGTCTGGACGCTGATCCTCGCGGCGGGGTACTTCCTGCCCGCCGGGGTGCCGGTCGCGTTCTATCTGATGGCCGCGGCGATCGGTCTGGTCCTGGGCGGCAGCCAGGCGCTGTCCCGCTCGCTCTTCTCGCATCTGGTGCCGAGCGGCAAGGAGGCCGAGTACTTCTCCGCGTACGAGATGAGCGACCGGGGGCTGAGCTGGCTGGGGCCGCTGGTGTTCGGCCTCGCGTTCCAGCTCACGGGGAGCTACCGGGATGCGATCATCTCGCTGGTGGTCTTCTTCGTGATCGGATCCGTGCTGCTGGCGCGGGTGCCGGTCAAGGCGGCGATCGCCGCCGCGGGGAACCCCGTACCGGACCGGATTTAGACGTTGAAGTGAAAGGGCGGTAGTGTACGCGTTTGGCCTGCCAGGCGGACCGTTACTGCGTACTCGACCAATGAAATCGCTGGGTGACATCTCCTGTTAGATGTGACAAACCGGGCGCCGGTGGGTACGCAACCCTTGATAAGCAGCGGCACGACGGACGAGGCACGCCCGCAACGGGAATCTTTACCGCCGACCGAACGTTGACCGGATGACGACGACAGCGACACCTGTCCTGTGGGCGACAAGCCCGGGAGGCACGATTCATGAGTGAGCGAGCTCTCCGCGGCACGCGACTCGTGGTGACCAGCTACGAGACGGACCGCGGCATCGATCTGGCCCCGCGCCAGGCGGTGGAGTACGCATGCCAGAACGGCCATCGATTTGAGATGCCGTTCTCGGTAGAGGCGGAAATTCCGCCGGAGTGGGAGTGCAAGGCGTGTGGCGCCCAGGCACTCCTGGTGGACGGGGATGGCCCCGAAGAGAAGAAGGGCAAGCCTGCGCGCACGCACTGGGACATGCTCATGGAGCGGCGCACACGCGAGGAGTTGGAGGAAGTGCTGGCCGAGAGGCTGGCGGTCCTGCGCTCCGGCGCCATGAACATCGCTGTGCACCCTCGGGACAGCCGGAAGTCCGCCTGACCCCGTAACGCGCCGCACACGACAAGCGCACAACAGCACACGCCGCGGGCCGCGTCACACGAACTGTGTGACGCGGCCCGCGGCGTGTTTCGTCAGGTCCGTACGGTCAGGGGGTGAGCGGCGGGCGCGGGCCCTCGTCCTCGGGGCGCGGGCCCGGCGTACCGTCCTCCTTGATGACCTCGCCCTGCACGACCTTGCCGTCGGGCTGACGCATCCGGGCCTGCTGGAAGGCGTCGCCGAGGGTGCCCGGGGCCGCCGCGCGCATCCGGCGCTCCAGCGACCGTTCCGCGTACCGGCCGAGCGTCGTCCGTACGGGCGGCAGGAGCAGCAGCAGGCCCAGTACGTCGGTGATCAGCCCGGGGAGCATGATCAGCAGGCCGCCGAGCATGAGGAAGCCGTTGCCGGTGGAGCCGGTGGCCTCCTCGGACGGGGCGGCGCCGGGGTTCTGCTGCCGCTGCAGGGTCTCCGTGAGGTTCCGGAACGCGCGGCGCCCGGCGCTCTTCACCACCACGGCGCCGAGCACGACCGCGCCCACGAGCAGCAGCAGGACGACGAAGCCGCCGGCGGCCTCCGCCACCACGGTCAGCAGCCAGATCTCCAGCACCAGCCAGACGGCTACGGCGAGGGGGACGAGGGTGCGGGCGCGTGAGCGCTTGGGAACGGGCCGGGGCGATTGCGCGGTCGTCATGCTTCCAGTGTGCCTGGGCGCGGACCGTTACGGCGTACGGGGGCGGGCCCTGACGATCATGAGGACCCGGACGGCGGGACGATCAGGCCGCGGGGCCGGACGGCCCGGCGGGTTTGCGGCCCAGCAGCCGGTTCGCCCGGGACTCGACGCCCCAGGCGGTGACCCGCCAGAGCGCCTCGACCAGGATGTCCTTGCTCATCTTGGAATCGCCCAGCTCACGCTCGACGAAGGTGATGGGCACCTCGACCACATGGCAGCCCGCCTCGGCAGCGCGGCGGGCCAGATCGACCTGGAAGCAGTAGCCCTGGGAGGAGACGTCGTCCAGACCGATCTCCTCCAGGGTCTCCTTGCGGAAGGCCCGGTAGCCGCCGGTGACATCGCGGAACGGGACGCCGAGCAGGACCCGTGAGTAGGTGCTGCCGCCCCGGGAGATCATCTGCCGGGTCCTGGGCCAGTTGACGACGCGCCCGCCCGGCACCCAGCGCGAACCGAGCACGAGATCGGCGCCCTTGAGCGCGGTCAGCAGACGGGGCAGCTCCTCGGGCTGGTGGGAGCCGTCGGCGTCCATCTCCACGAGGACCCCGTAGCCGTGCTCCATGCCCCAGCGGAATCCGGCCAGATAGGCGGCGCCGAGCCCTTCCTTGCCCTTGCGGTGCAACACCTTGACCTGGCTGTCCCCGGCCGCCAGCTCGTCGGCGATCTTGCCGGTGCCGTCGGGGCTGTTGTCGTCGGCGATGAGGATGTCGGCCGCCGGTACCGCGGCGCGCACGCGGGTGACGATCGGCGTGATGTTCTCGGCCTCGTTGAAGGTCGGGATGATCACCAAGGCTGTACCGAGCGGGCCGTACCGCCTCTGGCCACCGTCGTTCACTGCTGCCCCTTCATCGCCGTACGCAGACGCCCCAGCTTAGCGAGCGGACAGGGGCCTCCGAGCACGACGGTGGCCCGGTGTCGGACGAGTTGACCGGTGATGTCCGCAGATGACGGAAGGAACCGCCGATCCGGCGCCCCGCACCGGGGCGTGAACGCACGGAGGCACGCACTGCGGACCGGGACCCGGCGTCCTTCGGGCCGACCTGGGACCCGCTGGCTGCGGGTCGACCGAAAGCCGTTGTCTACTGAACGCCGGGGCCCCGTCCGGGTCGCACCTGCCGGCCGGCGGAAACCTTCCCTCGCCCCCGAGACGCGGGCGCTGGACCTGGCTCCCAGTGGTGGTGCGCCGGTGCGGCACACCGCCCCATGGCCCAGCGGCGTTCGACGACGTGCGTGGAGGTTGCCGGACGGACGTCCTGTGGTGGACCCGGCCGAACCTACCCGCCGGTGGAGGCTCACTGTCAATACCCATTTGACCTGCGATGTTGACCAGAAACACCAGGTCAGTACGGAAGATCCGCAGGTCGCGGCAGAGGCCGGGAAGCATCGGTCGGCGGTACGAAATGTCCCTACGTCACTCGTTCGGGCTCACGAACACGGTATGCCCCGCGACAACGGTCCGCAGACATACGGGCAGCGGGCGCCCCGGCGTGAGATCCGGCAGGCCCGGCGTCCCCGAGCGCGGATCCGTGGACCAGCGCGCCACCCGGTCGTCGGGCGCCTGGACCACCAGCTCCTCGGTCCGCCAGAGCGCGTAGTCGGCGGGGGCACCCGGCACCAGCGTCCCCGCGTCGTCCCGGCCGACGGCCCGCCAGCCGCCCCGGGTATGGGCGGTGAACGCGGCCCGTACGGAGATCCGGTGGCCGGGAGTGCGATGGAAGGCGGCGGCCCGCACGGTCCCCCACGGGTCGAGCGGGGTGACCGGACTGTCGGAGCCGAGTGCCAGCGGCACCCCGGCGCGCAGCAGCGCCGCGTACGGGTTGAGGGTACGCGCCCGCTCGACGCCGAGCCGGCGCGCGTACATGCCCTCGTCGCCGCCCCAGACCGCGTCGAAGGCGGGCTGGACGGAGGCGGTGAGCCCGAGTTCGGCGAAGGCGGCGACGGTCTCCGGGGTGAGCATCTCGGCGTGTTCGACACGGTGCCTGGCCGCCCGGATCCGCGCCAGGCCGAGCCGCTCGGCAGCGGCCCGCACCCCGGCCACCACAGTGCTGATCGCGGCGTCGCCGATGGCGTGGAACCCGGCCTGGAGCCCGGCCTCGGTGCACGCCGCGACATGGGCGGACACCGCGGCGGCGTCCAGGTGCGCGGCACCGGTGTGCGCGGCGTCGGCGTACGGCTCGTGCAGGGCGGCGGTGTGCGAGCCGAGCGAGCCGTCCGCGAACAGATCACCCGCGGCGCCCGCCGCCCCCAGCTCCCGGACGCGCCGGGCGCCCTTCTCGTCGCCGACCTGCTCCGCCCAGTAGCCGTGGATCCGCGGCCCCGCCTCGTCCCGGGCGAGCGCCAGCAGCGCGGTGAAGTCCTCCTCGTCGGAGATCTCGGGCCCCGCGCACTCGTGGAGCGTGCCGATCCCGAGGGAAGCGGCCCGGTCCCGGGCCGCACGCTGCGCCTCGGTGCGCTGACGGCCACTGACGGCGCCGTGGGCGGCCTCGCGTACGGCGTGGTGGGCAGAGGCCGTCAGGGGCCCCTCAGGGCGGTAGCCGGCCAGGGAGGTGACGCCGGGGACCAGATCGAGCAGGGCCGTGGTCACGACGGCCGAGTGCACATCGACCCGCGGCAGATAGAGCGGCCGGCCACCGGCCGCGTCGTCCAACTCGGCCCGCGTGGGCGCCCGCCGCTCGGGCCAGCGCTCGGCGTCCCACCCGTGCCCGAGCAGAATCCGCTCGTCCGGGCGCGCGGCACTGTGCGCCCGCACGAGCGCGAGCGCCTCCGCGAGACTGGCGGCACCGGACAGATCCAGCCCGGTGAGGGCGAGACCGGTCGCCGTGGTGTGCACATGGGCATCGGTGAACGCGGGCGTGACGAGCACGCCGTCCAGATCGACCACCTCATCGGCCCCGGCGACGAACGAATCGGCGGCACCCTCGGATCCCACCCAGGAGACGTGGCCTCGCTCGACGAGCATCGCGGTGGCGAAGGGGTCGGCGGGGCTGTGGACTTCTCCACGGCGCAGAAGCACGGTGCGGTGGTCACTCATGACCACCAGTCTGCCTGCTTTTTTGGAGGGCTCGGTTCGCCTCCGGGGCGCCCCTCTTTTTTTGAGGCTCGGTTCGCCTCCGGGGCGCTTTAAGTCGGCGCCGACGGTTGACCGTGCTCGGTTTGCTCGTTCCTCACAAACCTGCGCGCGCTCGCCCTTACGGCGCCGACGCGCCCCTTTGGCTCACTCGCCACCAGGGTCGGGCGCACCCCGGGGCCGGCGAGAGGGTTCCCCGGTGCAGGAATCCTCGGCCCGACTGCGCGCCTGGCCGGCGAGTGAGCCGAAGGGGCGCGCCGCTGTCGAAAGGGAGAGCGCGCGCAGGCCCCGAGGAACGAGGGGCCGAGCACGGTCGACCGTCGACAGTGGCATAAGGCGCCCCGGAGGCGAACCGAGCCCCAAAATCAAAAAGAAGGCGGGCGGGATTCGTAGGGGGTGGAGAGGACCACCGTCGTGCGGGTGGAGACGCCTGCCAGGGAGCGGATCCGGGTGAGGAGGTGTTCGAGTTCCAGCGGGGTGGGGACCCGGACCTTGAGGATGTAGTTCTCGTCGCCGGCCACGCTGTGGCACGCCTCGATCTCCGGGATGCCGGAGAGCCGTTCCGCGATGTCGTCGGGGGCGCTGGGGTCGAAGGGTTTGACGGAGATGAACGCGGTGAGGGGCAGGCCGACCGTCTCGGGGTCGACCACGGCGGCGTAACCGCGGATCACTCCGCGCTGCTCCAGGCGGCGTACGCGCTGATGTACCGCCGAGGTGGACAGGCCCGTGGCCTTGCCCAGGTCGGTGTAGCTCATCCGGCCGTCCTTGACGAGCAATTCCACGATCTGACGATCCAGCTCCTCCATGTGGATCAACCTATTGCCCCGGGGGCGTTCCGGCACAGTCGGGCCGGTGCCGCGGCCTGGCGGAGGGGCCGCTTCCGCGCGCATCTGCGGCTGGCATGTGACGAAGACCACATACCTGTGGCCGGGTCCGCCGAGACCTTACGGTTACCTGGCGCGCGCGACGGGAAGTGCTTGCTGTGGTCGAGACCACAGCAGCCTGGTCGGCCCATCCGAGGGGGAATGTCTCCATGCAGAGCCTGAAGCACGCCGGACGTACCGAGCCGGTCCCCGTCGACCTCGACGAGAGTGACGAGATCGACTCCTACGACACCTTCGAGATGTTCCGGGTCGTCTGCCCGGACTGCGTGCAGCCGATCGCGCTGCTCGCCGACGAGGACACCCTGCCGGAGCACGCGCTGTGCCCGACCCCGTGGAACCCGTTCGTGCTGTCGGTGTGTGCCGGTACGGGCCGCGCCGCTTCCGAGGCGCGGCCCGCCGACTCGTCGTACGAGGCCCAGGAGCAGGAGACCGGGCTGCTGCTGACGCTCCCCCAGGGGCTCGACTGGCGTACGCAGCCCTTCTCGCACGTCGGCGGCCCGGGCTCGCGCCCGTTCAAGGTGCCGACGATGCAGCGGGACGCCGCCTGAGGTTCCGTCAGCGGGTCTCCGGGCCCGCGAGATGGCGTGCGATCACCATCCGCTGGATCTGGTTGGTGCCTTCGACGATCTGGAGCACCTTCGCCTCGCGCAGATAGCGCTCCGCCGGGAAGTCGGCCGTGTAGCCGTAGCCGCCGAGCACCTGTACGGCGTCGATGGTGACCTGCATGGCCATGTCGGTGCAGAACAGCTTGGCCATGGCGGCCTGTTGGGAGAAGGGCCGTCCCGCGTCGCGCAGCCGCGCCGCGGCGAGGTAGAGCGCGCGTCCGGCCTCGATGCGGGTGGCCATGTCGGCGAGCAGGAAGCGCAGCCCCTGGAAGTCCGCGACGGGCCTGCCGAACTGCCGCCGTCCGGTGGCGTATGCGACGGCCTCGTCCAGGGCGGCCTGGGCGACGCCGACGGCGCAGGAGGCGATGCCGAGGCGTCCCGAGTCGAGCGCGGAGAGGGCGATCGTGAAGCCCTGTCCCTCTTCGCCGACCCGGCGGTCGTCGGCCACGCGTACGCCGTCGAAGTGGAGTTGGGCGGTGGGCGAGCCCTTCATGCCCATCTTCTTCTCGGGCGGGGCCGCGTTCAGTCCGGGCGCGTCGCCGGGCACGAGGAACGCGGTGATGCCGCGCGGGCCGTCCGCGCCGGTGCGGGCGAGGACGGTGTAGAAGTCCGCGACGCCGCCGTGGGTGATCCATGCCTTGGTGCCGGTGAGGACCCAGTGGTCGCCGTCCCGTACGGCCTTCGTGCGGAGCGAGGCGGCGTCGGAGCCCGAGGCGGGTTCGGAGAGGCAGTACGCGCCGAGCAGGCCGCCGCCCAGCATCGCGGGGAGGAGTTCGGTCTGCTGGTCCTTGCTTCCGTAGCCGGCGAGGGCGTGGCAGGAGAGGGTGTGGACGCTGACGCCGAGGCCCACGGTGAGCCGGACGGCGGCGAGCTCTTCGAGGACCTGGAGGTAGACCTCGTACGGCTGGCCCCCGCCGCCGAGGGCGGTGTCGTAGGGGAGGGCGAGCAGGCCGGAGGCGGAGAGCAGACGGAAGACTTCGCGCGGGAAGTGCCCGGCGTCCTCCTCCTCGGCGGCCTTCGGGGCGATCTCCCGCCGGCTGATGTCGCGTACGAGGGCGACGAGGTCCTGGGCCTCCTCGGTGGGCAACAGACGGTCCACCGTTCGCGGGGCGCGGTCGGACATGGCGGCGCTCTCCTCCCTGTCGGGCGCTGCGGCGGTCGCGCGCGGGGTGTGGGCGACGCCGCCTGCGTGGGGTCCGGGGAGGCCCCCCGGACCCTCGTCCTTGCCTCAACGATGCTGCCCTTCCGGATCGCGGCAGGGTTTGATCAGTAGCTGTGGCGCGTCGAGTATGCCCGATCGGGGGGCCCGCGTCACGGGTCGGTGATCACTCACCGGGCGTGGCCCGGGGTGGTCGAAGGGGGTGGCGAACGGGGCCCGGGGCGAGATCGGATTGGTCCGAACCATTGACCCCAGTGGTCTAGTCCTTCTAACGTCCCCTCGTGAAGCCCGCTTCACCGGTCCATCCCAACACGCCTGACATCTCTGCCCAGTCGGCGCCATGGCAGGCCCTTCCCCCACACCAGTGCTTCCTGCTTCCTCTCCCCCACGAGGAGACTTCATGCTCAGGTTCCACCGTTCCCGCACCCGCTTCCGGGCGCTGACCGCCGCCGCGTGCACCGCCGTTCTCGGGGTGACCCTGCTCTCGGGGGCGGGCA
Source organism: Streptomyces sp. NPDC087310 (assembly GCF_044744405.1). Lineage (NCBI taxonomy): Bacteria > Bacillati > Actinomycetota > Actinomycetes > Kitasatosporales > Streptomycetaceae > Streptomyces > Streptomyces sp. NPDC087310. The sequence continues at coordinate 42,107 of NZ_JBIUYF010000008.1, forward strand.
CCGCCGCGGCCGGCGAGACCTCCCCCGCGCCGTCCGCGCCCGCTGCCGCGCCGGCCGCGGCTGCCGGGGACAAGGTCATCGGATACTTCACCAACTGGGGTGTCTACGACCGTAATTACCACGTCAAGAACATCGAGACGTCCGGCTCGGCCGGCAAGCTCACGCACATCAACTACGCCTTCGGCAATGTCACCGGCGGCAAGTGCGCCATCGGCGACTCGTACGCGGACTACGAGAAGGCGTACACCGCCGACCAGAGCGTGGACGGCGCCGCCGACACCTGGGACCAGCCGCTGCGCGGCAACTTCAACCAACTGCGCAAGCTCAAGGCGATGCACCCCGGCCTCAAGGTGATCTGGTCCTTCGGCGGCTGGTCCTGGTCCGGCGGTTTCGCGGAGGCGGCGAAGAACCCGGCGGCGTTCGCGCAGTCCTGCCGCGCCCTGGTGGAGGACCCGCGCTGGGCCGATGTGTTCGACGGGATCGACATCGACTGGGAGTACCCGAACGCCTGCGGGCTGACCTGTGACAGCAGCGGCCGGGACGCCTTCAGGAACATGGCGGCGGAGCTGCGGGGCGCGTTCGGCTCCGACCTGGTGACGGCGGCGATCACCGCCGACGGCACGGACGGCGGGAAGATCGACGCCGCGGACTACGCGGGCGCCGCGCAGTACCTCGACTGGTACAACCCGATGACGTACGACTTCTTCGGTGCCTTCGCCGCGCAGGGCCCCACGGCCCCGCACTCGCCGCTGACCTCGTACGCGGGCATCCCGACGCAGGGCTTCGACTCGGACACCGCGATCTCCAAGCTCAAGAGCCTCGGTGTCCCGTCCGAGAAGCTGCTGCTGGGCATCGGTTTCTACGGGCGCGGCTGGTCCGGCGTCTCCCAGGCGGCGCCGGGCGGCACCGCGACGGGCGCGGCGCCGGGGAAGTACGAGGCGGGCATCGAGGACTACAAGCTCCTCAAGGACCGCTGCCCGGCCAACGGCACGGTGGGCGGCACCGCGTACGCCTTCTGCGGCGATCAGTGGTGGAGCTACGACACCCCGGCCACGATCGCCGGGAAGATGGCGTACAAGGACCAGCAGGGCCTGGGCGGCACCTTCTTCTGGGAGCTGAGCGGCGACACCGCGAACGGCGAGCTGATCAAGGCCATCAACTAGTCAGGGCCATCGACCGGAACGTGGCAGACCCCGGGAACGCGCCGGGGGCGGGGCGCCCGATCGGCCCCCGCCCCCGGCGTCCCCGTCCGCGGGCCCGCCTCGGCTCCGGGCCCGCCCCGTCCACGGGCCCGTGACCCGTTACGGCGCGTCCGGCCCCGGGCCGTGGCCCGTGAACGGGATCCAGTCGAGGTCCTGGGGCGGCGCCGGGCACTCCGGCGCGAACTCCTCGATGGTGTTGAGCGTGTGGCGCAACATCCTGACGAGCAGATCCCGGGGGATCTCCCGTTGCAGCTCGTCCCGGTGCTCCAGCCATTCGAGCGTGAGCCACTCGACGCTGCTGAGCCAGCCGAGCAGGGCGAGCCGTGCGATCGGCGGGATGTCCTGGTGGCCGTAGGCGCCTTGGGCGACCGTGGCGACCAGGCCGGTCCGTACCGCGTCGCGGATCGCCTGGACCTGGGTGTCGAAGCCGACGCCGCCGGTGATGATGGTGCGGTAGGCCGACTCGTTGTACTGGGCGAAGCGCAGATACGCCTCGACGGTGCGCTGCACCCGCTGGGTGCGCGGCAGTTCGGCGCCGCCGGAGGCGAGCGAGACGAGTTCGGCGACCGAGTCCTCGACAATGGCGAGATAGTAGCCGCGCTTGTTCTTGAAGTAGTAGTAGATCAGTCCCTTGGCGACCCCCGCGTGCTGGGCGATGTCATCCATCGACAGCGCGTCGTACGAGGTGTCGGCAAACAACTTCCGGCCGGTTGCGATGAGTTCGGAGCGCCGCACCTGTGATCGCAGGGACGGTCCACGCTGTTGACTACGATTCAAATTCGCGTCCTGGTCTCCGGCTGCCACGGTGTTCCCGCTGGAATTTCCCGCAGTATTGCAGAGATGGCGCGAGGCCCCGCGGTGTGGTCAGAGAAGACCGGTGTGGCTGACGAGGACGGCGACCAGGACGACCAGGGTCCAGCCGAGCAGGTGCTCCAGAAGCTGGGGCCCGTCGTCCTTGGGGCCTCCGGTACGGGCCCGCTCGCGGGCGCGGCCGAGCGTGGTGGCGAATGATGCGGTGGCAGTCATGGACATCTCGTTCAGTCGTACGGCGGTGGATGTCCCCCCGGGGCCACCGCCGGGGCGGTGACCCGACCAATGTGCCGGAGAAACGGGCCTCCGGGTAGAGACGTACGTCACCGGCCCGCCGGTCCGCCGCGTCCGGGCGTACGAGGACGGGGTTCCTCGCCGCGTCCTGTGGTCCACACCACACTCCGGCTTTGCCGAATCAGCAAAAATCTTGCGGGCGCGGTGACCCCGCCCGAATGATCGTGGTGACGAAGCACCACCGATCGAGGAGCAGCGATGTCAGCGACGCCGACGGCACACCCGGATGTGAAGCACCGGCTGGTGGAGGTTCCCGGCGGCCGGATCCATGTCGCGGAACAGGGCACCGGGCCGCTGGTCCTGCTCGTCCACGGCTTTCCCGAGTCCTGGTACTCCTGGCGCCACCAGCTTCCGGCGCTGGCCGCCGCCGGGTACCGCGCGGTCGCCGTCGACGTGCGCGGCTACGGGCGCTCGTCGAAGCCGGCCGATGTGGCGGCGTACCGGATGCTCGCCCATGTCTCCGACAACGTCGGTGTGGTGCGCGCCCTCGGCGAGGAGAGCGCGGTGGTCGTCGGCCATGACTGGGGTTCCCCCATCGCCGCCAACTCCGCGCTGCTCAGGCCCGATGTCTTCACCGCCGTGGGGCTGATGAGCGTCCCGTACTCCCCCAGGAACGGATTCCGGCCGAGCGACGCCTTCGGGATGATCGGCGGGGACGAGGAGTTCTACGTCAGCTACTTCCAGCGGCCGGGCCGTGCGGAGGCGGAGATCGAGCCGGATGTACGGGGATGGCTGGCCGGGTTCTACGCCGGGCTGTCGGCCGACACGATGGCGGAGGACAAGGACAGCCTCTTCTTCGTGCCCAAGGGCGGGAAGCTCTCCGACCGCTTCCCGGCCGGGCGGCTGCCCTCCTGGCTGTCGGAGGCCGATCTCGACCTCTACGCGGGCGAGTTCGAGCGGACCGGGCTGACCGGGGCGCTGAACCGCTACCGCAATGTCGACCGGGACTGGGAGGATCTCGCCGCGTGGGACGGGGCGCCGATCCGTCAGCCGTCGCTCTTCATCGGCGGCACGCTCGACGCGTCCACCACCTGGTTGGCGGACGCCCTCGCGAACTACCCCACCACGCTGCCGGGTCTGGTCTCCTCGCACCTCCTCGAAGGCGTCGGCCACTGGGTGCAGCAGGAGCGGGCGGACGAGGTCAACGGGCTCCTGGTGGAGTGGCTGCGCTCGCTGCCCGCGTCCTGACCCCGTCCGCGGCGCGCCGTCAGAGCAGGCCGACCGCCCGTAGGGCCCGGCACTGCGCGGCGGACGGCTTCGCGGGCCAGTAGACGTAACAGACCCCGCCCGTGCCGGAGGCGACCTTGCCGGACGCGTTGTACCGCTTGGTGCGGAGCCAGATCGTCTCCCACTCGGCACGGCGGTAGACGCGGCGTACGGCCGGGTTGCTCGGCGAGGCGGGGTCGTTGGCGATCACGTCGCCCTCGGGTGTGAAGCCGATGACCGTCATCAGGTGGCCGGAGGTGCCGTAACCCGCCCCGGTCAGCTCCTCCTTGAGGAAGGACTGCGAGGTGATGACGGGGATGCCCGCGCCCACCAGCGTCTCCACGTCGGCGAGCGAGCCGAGCCGGGTGACGGCGGAGCTCATGTCCCGGTACGTGGCGGCGTACGCGGCGTTGAAGGGCCAGTTGCCGCAGCCGTCGTACTGGTAGTCGAAGGTGAACCGGGCCGCGTGGCACACCTGCGGATCGTCGAAGTCCGGGTTCACCCAGGCCAGTTCGTCTGCGGTGGGGACGCGCCCCCAGTACTCGATGATCATCTGCGAGGAGGTGGGGCTGCACCAGGCTTCACCGCCGTTGTCGTACTCGGGGTACTGCCCGATGTGCGTGTTCTGCGAGTAGCGCGGCACGGTCAGCTCGCGCGCGAGCCCCGGCACGGAGGCCGGGACGGTGAACCGGTCCGGGATGTCGGAGGCCATCGCGCCGACCCGGTGGACCACCGGGGTGAGACCGCTGCCCGGGGTGCGGTAGAGGGTGAGGCGCAGCCGGTACGAGACGAGGCGCGTCCCGGTCGACGCGTCGTCCACCGCGAAGGTGTCCGTCCAGATGGTGCTGCGGCCGTCGCTCTGGTCGTCCAGCGAGGTGCGCCGGATGTCGCCGTCCCCGTCGCCCGAGGTCCAGCGGCCCATCACGTACCAGGGGGTGTCGGTGCCGTCGGCGTACTGCCCGCGCAGTTCGACCTGGAGCCAGGTGCCCGCCGGGGTCCGCGCGTTCCAGGAGGCGATCACCTCGGTGGCGGGGACCTTCGAGCGGTGGAGGGGTGAGGTCCAGGTGGCGTACTCCCACGTGGCGCTCTTCCCGGTGTGCGGGTCGGCGTAGTCGGCGGATCCCGCCGGGGCGCCGATGACCAGCGAGGGCCGGGCGCCGGAGACGGCGCGGACGCCGTCGGCGGTACCGGCCCGCCAGTCGGCGTACGAGGTCCAGAACGCGTTGTCCACGAGCGGCTGTGCCGGGGCGCCGGGGGCCGCTGCCGCCGCTCCGGCCGGCAGGGCGGCGCCCGCCCCGGTGGCCGCGGTGGCCGCGAGCGCGGCGGCGAGAACGGTTCTGCGCGAGGGGGGACGGGTCATGGGAACCTCCGGTCGACGGGCGTGGAGAGACGGAGAGGCGCGGACGGAAAGGCGCGGACGGGGAGAGGCGGAGGGGTCGAAGGGGCGTGCGGCGGCGGGAGGGTGACGGGTCGACAGTGGTCCACTATCCCGGCTCCCGGCGGGCTTCTGCCAGCGATTCGCACCGCGTCGGCCGAGCAATATTGGTCTCCACCAGTGGCATGACCTGCGGCGGCCGGGCACCGGACACCGTCCGGGCCCCTCCGGCTCGTAGGCTGGGCCGTATGGACGACCTCACCGCCGTGGCCGCGCGGCTGCGCGCCCTGCCGCCCTCCTGCGGTCCGGTGCGGCTGATCGCGGTGGACGGCCACGCCGGATCCGGCAAGAGCACCTTCGCGGCGCGGCTCGCGGCGGCGCTCGGCGGCGCGCCCGTGCTGCGGCTGGACGACGTGGCGAGCCACGAGGAGCTGTTCGCGTGGGTGCCCCGGCTGACGGCGCAGGTCATCGAGCCGTTCACGCGAGGCGCGACCGCGCGCTACACGCCGTACGACTGGACGCTGCGCCGCTTCACCGCGCCGCGCGCGCTGCCCGCCGCCCCTGTGGTGCTCGTGGAGGGGGTCGGGGCCGGCCGGCGGGCGCTGCGGCCGTATCTCGCCGGGCTGTTCTGGATGGAGCGGGGCGCCGAGGAGTCCTGGGAGCGGGGACGCCGCCGGGACGGAGAGGCGCAGTCCGCCTTCTGGGACGGTTGGACAGTGGCGGAGACACGCCATTTCGCGACGGACCCGTCTCGCCCCTTTTCCGATGCTCTGGTACGAGAGGGGCAGGAGGGGTACGTGATGAGCCCGATGCCTCACGCGACCGCGAGGCAGGACCAAACCATTACCCACCGTGACCGCTTGAGGCCACCATACTGAGCAGTCGGAAATCGACGCGCGCAGAGTGCCCAACTCGGCTTGACCAGCGGGCAGGGCAGGTCTTACGTTCTTAATGTGCGGCTTTTCGGAGCCGCCGCAGACGCGAAGCCCCCGGTTGTTCCCCCGTGATCGGGGGCTTCGTTCTGCCCTCTTCGCCGTTTTCCGGGCCTCGCACCCCCTCACCCGCTCACCCTGGGTCACCGGGTGACGCGGTGCACGGCGCCCTTAGTCGCACACACTCTGCGCAGGTACGATGCCTCTGAGTGCGGTCAATTCCCGTCCGCGTCATGGTGGTTCAGTACGCTGCCGACGGGCGCCCGCCCGGCGGGACATCACGGGGGCACGGTTTGTGGGGGACCTGATGGATATCGGCACGCAGGGCACGGGAGCCCCGGCCGACCTCGCCTGGGTGCGCGGGGTGGACGCCTACACCATGGGGGCGTACCCCCAGGCGGAGGAGGAGTTCAGGACTGCCGTCCGGCTCGATCCGGGGATGGCCGACGGCTGGCTCGGGCTGCACGCGCTGCGCGTCGAGACCACCACCGCCCTGATCCACATGTACCGCCATCGCGAACGCTTCGGCGAGCAGCGCACCCGCCACCGCCGCACCCTGAACTCCTGGTACTGGCTGGGCTGGTGGGTCCAGCCGGTGCTGGAGAGCGGGCGCGACCTGCGGCTGGCGCACGCCTCGCACTGGCTGGACGGGCGCCATGTGCCCGAGCTGGACCGGGCGTTGGCGGAGCTGCCGCCGGTGGACACCGACCCGCAGGTGCGTTTCCTGCACGCCTGCCGCGCCTATCTGGTCAAGGACTGGGACCAGTTGTGCCGCCACACCGAGCAGCTCGTCCACGATCCGCTGCTCGGTATCGAGGCGGGTCTCTTCGGCGGGATGGCCCGGGTCAGGCTGGAGATGTTCGGCCAGGCCGAGCCGCTGCTCGCCACCGCGCTGATGCGCTGCCGCAGCGAGCAGCCCCAGCGCAAGGAGCTGCGGTACTGGCTGGCCCGCGCCCACGAGGGCACCGGGCGCAGCGCCGCCGCCCTGCCGCTCTACCGGGCCGTGCACCGCCTCGACCCGGCGTTCATGGACACCGCGGCGCGGCTCGCCGCGATCACCGACTCCGACGGGTACGACAGCTACGAGAGCCCCGACGACCCGATGGGGCTGGCCTCCGTGGCGCTGGCCGGGCTCGGCCAGGACGCGGCGGACCTGACGGAGGCCCAGCCCCAGGCGCAGGCGCAGAGCGATCCGGAGGGGCCGCTCGGCTCCGACGTCCTGGTCGGCAGGGAGCCGCAGCCGCCGCTCGGCGGCAGCGGTCCGCCCGCCGTGCCCGAGTCGCTCCGGGAGAAGCTGCCGCCCCCGCCCGCGCAGCCCCCGGCGGCGCGCTTCCCCGAGGGGCCGACGGATCCGGCGCTGCTCGCCGAGGCGCTGGCCGAGCTGGAGCGGATGGTCGGGCTCGAACCGGTGAAGCGGCAGGTCAAGGCGGTCTCCGCGCAGCTCCGTATGGCGCGGCTGCGGGCCGGTCAGGGGCTTCCCGTCCAGCCGCCGAAACGTCACTTTGTCTTCTCCGGCCCCTCGGGCACCGGCAAGACCACCGTGGCGCGCATCCTGGGCCGGATCTTCTACGCGCTGGGGCTGCTCGGCGGGGACCATCTCGTGGAGGCGCAACGGGCCGATCTGGTCGGCGAGTTCCTGGGCCAGACCGCCGTCAAGGCGAACGAGCTGATCGACTCGGCGATCGGCGGGGTGCTCTTCGTAGACGAGGCGTACAGCCTCTCCAACTCCGGTTACAGCAAGGGCGACGCCTACGGCGACGAGGCCCTTCAGGTGCTGCTGAAGCGCGCCGAGGACAACCGGGACCATCTCGTGGTGATCCTGGCGGGCTATCCGGAGGGCATGGACCGGCTGCTCGCCACCAACCCCGGGCTCTCCTCGCGCTTCACCAGCCGGGTCGACTTCCCGAGCTACCGGCCGCTCGAACTGACCGCGATCGGCGGGGTGCTGGCCGCGGAGAACGGTGATGTGTGGGACGAGGAGTCCGTGGACGAGCTGCGCTCGATCAGCGGGCACGTGGTCGACCAGGGGTGGATCGACGAGCTGGGCAACGGCCGGTTCGTCCGGACGCTGTACGAGAAGAGCTGCGCCTACCGCGATCTGCGGCTCTCCGGCTACAGCGGTACTCCTACGCGCGATGACCTGGCGACGCTGAGGCTGCCCGATCTGATGCAGGCGTACGGCGAGGTGCTCTCGGGGCGCGGCCCGGCGGGCCGGGGCTCCCAGGACCCGACGGGAACATGATCCCGCCGGGCCCGGGAGACCGGTCCGGAGACCAGGGCCTCAGCGGGCCAGGGCCTGGGCGGCCTGGTCCGTGCGCTGTTCGCCGACGAGGGTCGCCCGGGTGGCGGACACCTCCCGGTGGGAGGGGTCCCGTACCTCCCCCACCAGCATTTCGAGGACGTCCTCCAGGGCCACCAGGCCGAGCACCCGCCCGGACACGTCCGCGACCTGGGCGAGATGGGTGGCCGCGCGGCGCATCACGGTGAGGGCGTCGTCCAGCGGGAGTTCCGCGCTGAGCGTCGCCATCGGCCGCCAGACGTGCTGGGGCACGGCCCGGTCCGCCGTCTCCAGATCGAGGACGTCCTTGACGTGCAGATACCCCATGAAGGCGCCGCCGCCCTCCGCGCACACCGGGAAGCGGGAGTAGCCGGTGCGTACCGTCAGCTCCTCGATCTCCCTCGGTGTGACGGCCGGGTTCACCGTGATCAGTGAGGCGCGGGTGAGGAGCACGTCGGTGACCGGGCGGCTGCCCAGCTCCAGCGCGTCCTCCAAACGCTCCTGCGCCTCGGGCTCCAGCAGCCCCGCCTGTCCCGAGTCCTCGACGAGCCGGTTGAGCTGCTCGCTGGTGAAGACGGCCTCCACCTCGTCCTTGGGCTCGACGCGGAAGGCCCGCAGCACGAGCCGGGCGCAGGCGCCGAGCGCGGCGGTGACCGGCCGGCAGAGCCGGGCGAAGCCGACCAGACCGGGGCTGAGCCAGAGCGCGGTCTTCTCCGGGGCGGCCATGGCGAGGTTCTTGGGGACCATCTCGCCGATGACGAGGTGCAGGAAGACGACCAGCGCCAGGGCGATGACGTACCCCAGCGGGTGGACCAGGCCCTCCGGTACCCGTACCGCGTGGAAGACGGGCTCCAGGAGGTGCGCCACCGTCGGCTCGGCCACCGCGCCGAGCGTCAGGGAGCAGACGGTGATGCCGAACTGCGCGGCGGCCATCATCTGCGGCAGGTTCTCCAGCCCGTACAGCGCCTGTCTGGCCCGGGCCGAGCCGCGCGCGGCGTGCGGTTCGATCTGGCTGCGGCGTACGGAGACGAGGGCGAACTCCGCGCCGACGAAGTAGCCGTTGGCGAGGACCAGGAGAAGGGCGAAGGCGAGTTGCAGCACGCTCATCGGACGCCCTCCGCCATCGCGGGAGCGGCGGCGGGCGCGGGCCCGGGCGCCGGGACCTCGGCCGGAACGCCCCGTACCACCGGTACGGGCTCGGCCGGGCCGTCGTCCGTCAGTCGTATCAGCCGGACCCGCTCCGCCCGGTAGCGGTCCACCCGGCGTACGGAGAGCCGCCAGCCGGGCAGCTCCGCGCGGTCGCCGGGGGCCGGGATGCGTCCGAGCAGATCGGCGACGAGACCGGCCAGCGTCTCGTAGGGCCCCTCGGGGACGTCGAGTCCGATGCGCCGCAGGGTGAGGACCCGGGCGCTGCCGTCGGCCTCCCAGGCGGGGCGGCCGTCCACCGGGTCGACGGGGGCCAGTTCCGGCCGCCCGTCCCCCTCGGCGTCGTGCTCGTCGCGCACCTCGCCGACCAGTTCCTCGACGATGTCCTCCAGGGTGACGACCCCGGCCGTACCGCCGTACTCGTCGACCACCGCGGCTATCGGCTGCTCGTTGCGCAGCCGCTCCAGGAGCTGCTGCACGGGCAGGCTCTCCGGGACGAACAGCGCGGGAAGGGCGATCCGGCCGACCGGGGTGCGCAGCCGCTCCGCGACGGGGACGGCGAGCGCGTCCTTGAGGTGCACCATGCCGATGATCTCGTCGATGCGCTCCCGGTAGACGGGGAAGCGGGAGAGCCCGGTGGCCCGCGTGAGGTTGACGACGTCCGCCGCCGTCGCGTCCGCCTGGAGGGCGCTGACCTTCACGCGGGGGGTCATCACATGCTGGGCGGTGAGCCGGCCGAGTGAGAGGGTCCGTACGAACAGGTCGGCGGTGTCCTGTTCGAGGGTGCCCGCCCGGGCGGAGTGGCGGGCCAGGGAGACGAGCTCGCCGGGGGTGCGGGCCGAGGCGAGTTCGTCGGTCGGCTCCACGCCGAGTATCCGGACGAGCCGGTTGGCGACCGTGTTGAGCAGGGAGATCACCGGCCGGAACACGGTGGAGAAGAGGTGCTGCGGCCCCGCCACGAACCCCGCGACCTGGAGCGGCCGGGAGACCGCCCAGTTCTTGGGGACGAGTTCGCCGATCACCATCTGGACGGCGGAGGCCAGCAGCATGCCGATCACCACCGCGATGCCGGAGACGGCCCCGGCGGGCAGTCCGGTCGCGGCGAGCGGCCCGCCGAGCAGTTCGGCGAGCGCGGGCTCGGCGAGCATGCCGACGACCAGCGAGGTGATGGTGATGCCGAGCTGGGTGCCGGAGAGCTGGAAGGAGAGTTCGCGCAGGGCTCTGACGACGGTACGGGCGCGGCGGTCGCCCGCCGCGGCGGCCCGCTCGGCGTCGGGGCGGTCCACCGTGATGAGGCCGAACTCGGCCGCCACGAAGAAGCCGTTGGCGAGGATGAGAAGGAACGCTGCGGCGAGCAGCAGAAGGGGGATGGTCATGCCGCCGCCTCGTCGAAGGGGGCGGCGCAGGTACTACCGGACGATCCGTCCATTGCTGGAGGGAGTCACTCCTCGGGTCGCAGGATTGCCCCGCGGGCCGTCGCGGCCGTCTGATGCGGGGCGGGGCGCACTCGGCGCCTCCGCCACCAGAGTAATCAAGACAGGGGCGGGGCGGACAGGACCTGGTGGCCCGTCGCCGTACCGGAGCCTGTCAGCACCCGGTACGACGGGGTGCCGGCGCCTGGTACGAAGGGGTGTCAGCGCCCGTCGTCGTCCCGCGCGGAACGGGATTCGGTCAGGTCGCGCAGCGCGCGGGCGTCGCGGATCGCGCGATCCCTGGCCACGCCGGGCTGGATGCCGAGGACGGGCAGGCTGCTGCCGTCGCTGAGGTCGAGGAAGACCCAGGGGTCGCCGGGCCGCAGGTTGACCCGCAGGATCTCGGCCCACTCCAGCCGGCGGGTGCGGGTGAGATTGACGACCGTCACCCCCGTGTCGTCGGCGACGACCTTGGGGCGGCTGAGCAGCGCCAGTACGCCGAAGAACAGCAGCGCGGTGACGATGAAGCTCAGCCGCTCCCCCGCGCTGAGCTGCTCCAGCATCAGGCCGATGGCCGAGATGACCACGAACATGACCGTGCCGACGGAGAGCAGCACCGTACGGGTGACGGTCGGCCGGAACGTGACCGGCAGGGCGGGTACGGGGGCGGGCACGGACATGGGTTCTGGGTCTTCCCGGGATGACATCGAGGGTGCTCGGAGGGAGATCGGAGGATGCTCGGAGGGCGCGAGGGGCCGGGCCGGCCGGAGCCGGTCAGAGCCGGCAGGCGTGGATGGCCGTGGTGAGGATGGCGCGGGCGCCCAGCTCGTAGAGGTCGTCCATGATCCGCTGCGCCTCCTTCGAGGGGACCATCGCGCGGACGGCGACCCATCCCTCGTTGTGCAGCGGGGAGACCGTCGGCGATTCGAGGCCCGGCGTGAGGGCGACGGCGCGCTCCAGGTGCTCGGCGCGGCAGTCGTAGTCCATCATCACGTACGTACGGGCGACCAGGACGCCCTGGAGGCGGCGCAGGAACTGCTGCACCTTGGGCTCCTCGGTGCCGGCGCCGGTACGGCGGATGACCACCGCCTCCGAGGTCATGATCGGCTCGCCGATCACTTCCAGGCCCGCGTTCCGCAGCGAGGTGCCGGTCTCCACGACGTCCGCGATGATCTGGGCGACGCCCAGCTCGATGGCGGTCTCGACCGCGCCGTCCAGGTGGACGACGGAGGCGTCGACGCCGTGGTCCGCGAGGTGCCGGGCCACGATGCCCTCGTACGAGGTGGCGACGGTCATGCCGCCGAACTCGCCGACCCCGGTGGCGGTGCCGGGCTTGGTGGCGTAGCGGAAGGTGGAGCGCGCGAAGCCGAGGGGCAGGATCTCCTCGGCGTCGGCCTCCGAGTCCAGCAGCAGATCGCGTCCGGTGATGCCGATGTCGAGGCGGCCCGAGCTCACATAGATCGCGATGTCGCGGGGGCGCAGGTAGAAGAACTCGACCTCGTTGTCCGGGTCGACCAGGACGAGTTCCTTGGACTCCTTGCGCTGCTGGTATCCGGCCTCATGGAGCATCGCCGACGCAGGCCCGGAGAGAGAACCCTTGTTGGGAACGGCGATGCGCAGCATGAGGTCGTCTTCCTTCGTGCGGAGTTCGTGCGGAGGGTGAGCGTGGAGGAAAGGGGTGGAACGGTACGAAGTGGTACTGAGGTGATGCTCAGAGATGGGCGTACACGTCGTCAAGGGAGATTCCGCGCGCGACCATCATCACCTGGACGTGGTAGAGGAGCTGGGAGATCTCCTCGGCGGCGGCTTCCTTGCCCTCGTACTCGGCGGCCATCCACACCTCGGCCGCCTCCTCGACGACCTTCTTGCCGATGGCGTGTACGCCCTTTTCCATCAGTTCGGCGGTGCGGGAGGTGGTGGGGTCGCCCTGGGCGGCCTTCTGCTGGAGCTCGCTGAAGAGCTCCTCGAACGTCTTCTTGGACATGGTGGCGCTCACTTTACGCGGCTGCTCGCGGGCTCCTGGCGCCAGGGTTCGGCGACGGTACGCAGGGTGGTGGCCGTGGCGACGGCGGCGGTGACCGCCTCGTGCCCCTTGTCCTCGTGGGAGCCTTCGAGACCGGCCCGGTCCAGGGCCTGTTCCTCGGTGTCGCAGGTCAGTACGCCGAAGCCGATGGGGACTCCGGTGTCCACGGAGACCTGGGTGAGGCCCTGGGTGACGCCCTGGCACACATACTCGAAGTGCGGGGTGCCGCCCCGGATGACGACGCCGAGCGCGACGACCGCGTCGTAACCGCGGCCCGCCAGCACCTTGGCGACGACGGGCAGCTCGAAGCTGCCGGGCACGCGCAGCAGGGTCGGTTCGTCGATGCCGAGGTCGCGCAGGGCCCGCAGGGCTCCGTCGACCAGGCCGTCCATGATCTTCTCGTGCCACTGTGCCGCGATCACGGCGACCCGGAGGTCTCCGCAGTTCTTGACACTCAGTTCGGGTGCGCCCTTGCCGCTCACGTCTCTCCTCGCATGCTGTGCTTCTCGTCGGTCGTCGGTCGTCGGGCCGTACGGTCTCGTACGGTCCTACTGGTTGCCGCAGGTGGTCGCGGTGGCGGCGGCGTCGAGCCACGGCAGGTCGTGGCCCATCCGGTCGCGCTTGGTCCGCAGATAGCGCAGGTTGTGCTCGCCGGCCTGGACGGGCATCGCCTCGCGCCCGGTGACCCGCAGGCCGTGCCGGACGAGCGCCGTGGTCTTGTCGGGGTTGTTGGTCATCAGCCGCAGGCTGCGTACCCCGAGGTCGTCGAGGATCCGCGCGCCCGCCGCGTAGTCACGGGCGTCGGCGGGCAGCCCCAGCTCCAGGTTGGCGTCCAGGGTGTCGCGGCCCCGCTCCTGGAGTTCGTACGCGCGGAGCTTGGAGAGCAGGCCGATGCCGCGCCCCTCGTGGCCGCGCAGATAGACGACGACTCCGCGGCCCTCCGCGGTGACGCGCTCCATGGACGCCTGGAGCTGGGGTCCGCAGTCGCACCGCTGGGAGCTGAAGATGTCGCCGGTCAGGCACTCGGAGTGGACGCGTACGAGCACGTCCTCACCGTCGCCGAGCTCCCCGTGGACGAGGGCGACGTGCTCGACGCCGTCCACGGTGGAGCGGTAGCCGTACGCGGTGAAGTCGCCGTGGGCGGTGGGCAGGCTGACCTCGGCCTCGCGGCGGACCGAGGGCTCCGAGGTGCGGCGGTACGCGATCAGGTCCTCGATGGAGATGATCGTCAGGCCGTGCTTGCGGGCGAACGGGATCAGCTCGGGCAGCCGCAGCATCACCCCGTCCTCGCCCGCGATCTCCACGATCGCGCCGGCGGGGCGCAGACCGGCGAGCCGGGCGAGGTCGACGGCGGCCTCGGTGTGGCCGTTGCGTACGAGCACCCCGCCGGCCCGGGCGCGCAGCGGGAAGATGTGGCCGGGGCGGACGAAGTCGCCGGGCCGCGCGTCGCCCGAGGCGAGGAGCTGGAGCGTGGTGGCGCGGTCGGCGGCGGAGATCCCGGTGGTGACGCCGTGGACGGCCGCCGCGTCGACGGTGACGGTGAAGGCCGTCCGCATCGACTCGGTGTTGTTGCCGACCATCTGCGGGAGTTCGAGCCGGTCCAGCTCCGGCCCCTCCATGGGGGCGCAGATCATGCCGCGGCACTCGCTCATCATGAAGGCGATGATCTCGGGCGTGGCCTTCTCCGCGGCGATGACGAGATCGCCCTCGTTCTCGCGGTCCTCGTCGTCCACGACCACGACGGGCCGGCCGGCCGCGATGTCGCGTATGGCCTGGGCCACCGGGTCCAGGGAGAGGTCCTCGACATTGTCGCGGGAGTACCAGGTGGGGCGCGGGGCGTCGGCGGACGGCGCCTCTTCGAGGGCGGTCAGGGGTGACGGACGGGCTGTCATGCTGCTGCTCCTTCCAGGGTCATGGCGCCGGCGCGGGAGCGCTGCCACCAGTCGCGCATGCCCCACAGGACGAGGGCGAGATAGATGACGTAGACGAAGCCGGAGAAGGCGAGTCCGCTGCTGAAGGCGAGCGGGACGCCGACGAGGTCGACGAGGAGCCAGGCGAACCAGAACTCGACGAGGCCGCGTGCCTGGGCGATCATCGCGGCGAGGGTGCCGGTGAAGATGTACGCGTCGGGCCAGGGGTTCCAGGACAGTTCGGGTACGGCGACGAAGAGCCCGCCGACGGCGAGGGTGCCCAGGGCGGTACCGCCGAGGAGCAGCCCGCGCTCGCGCCAGGTGGCGAACCGTACGGCGATGGAGCCGTCCTGCGCCTGCTGCTTCCCGCGCTGCCACTGCCGCCACCCCCACACCGCGACACCGATGACCAGGAGCTGCTTGCCGACGCCGCCGCTGAGGTGGGCGGAGGCGTACGCGCCGACCAGGATGACGCCGGAGAGGAGCTGGGCGGGCCAGCTCCAGATGGAGCGCCGCCAGCCGAGGGCGAGGGCGGCCAGACCGATGGTGTTGCCGATCATGTCGGACCACAGCAGGTGCTGACCGAAGGCCGTGAACGCCTCACCGTTCAGCCAGGACAGGGTGTTCACCGCGCGGACTCCTCGGCCTGTGCGCGCTGGGCGGGGCTCAGCAGGCGCTCGACGTACTTCGCGATGACGTCGACCTCCAGGTTGACCGGGTCGCCCGGTCCCTTGATGCCGAGGGTGGTCAGCGCGAGGGTGGTGGGGATGAGGCTGATGGTGAAGTGGTCGGTCGCGGCGTCGACCACTGTGAGGCTGACGCCGTCCACGGTGATGGAGCCCTTCTCCACGACGTAGCGGGTCAGGGCGGCGGGCAGCGAGATCTTGACGATCTCCCAGTGCTCGGAGGGCGTGCGCTCGACGATGGTGCCGGTGCCGTCGACATGGCCCTGGACGATGTGTCCGCCGAGCCGCCCGCCGAGGGCCATCGGCCGCTCCAGGTTGACGCGGGAGCCGGCCCCGAGGGCGCCGAGGCTGGACCGGTCGAGCGTCTCGGCCATCACATCGGCGGTGAACTCGCCGTCCCCGGACTCCACGACCGTCAGACAGACACCGTTGACGGCAATGGAGTCGCCGTGCCGGGCGTTCTCGGTGACGACGGGTCCGCGCAGACGGAAGCGGGAGGAGTCACCGAGGTTCTCCACGGCGGTGACCTCACCCAGTTCTTCGACGATTCCGGTGAACACTCAACGCTCCTTCGTGGCGGTCGCGGCGGGCTCGGCGGCCCGGGCGACGGAGGTTTCGGGGGTCTCGCTGGTCTCGGGGGTCTCGGAGGTTTCAGAGGTCCCGGTGATCTCGGGGGTTTCGGGTGTCTCGCCGGTCGTTTCGGGGATCGCGGTGATCCGCAGGTCGGGGCCGATCCGTACGGTCTCCGTCATCCGCAGGCGCAACGCCCCGGCGATCGTGGTGATTCCGGCGTCGCCCAGCGCGGCGGGACCGGCGCCGAGGAGGACCGGGGCGAGATAGCCGACGACCTTGTCGACCGCTCCGGCGGCGACGAAGGAGCCGGCCAGGGCCGGGCCGCCTTCGAGGAGTACGGAGCGGACGCCGCGCTCGTGCAGGGCGGCCAGCAGGGCGGGGACGGAGAGCCCCCGGCCCCCGGCCGCGCGGGGCAGCCGTACGGCGTCGGGGAGATGGCGCGCGTCGGCGTCCTCGGCGACGGCGATCAGGGTGGGCGCGGCACCGTCCAGGACCCGGGCACCGGGCCGCACGGCGGTGGCCTCGGTGTCCACGACGACCCGCAGCGGCTGGACGGCGCCCTCGACGCCGCGGACCGCGAGGTGGGGATCGTCGGCGCGGGCGGTGCCGGAGCCGACCACGACCGCGTCGGCCTCGGCGCGCAGCCGGTGGACGTCGGCGCGGGCCTCGGCGGAGGTGATCCAGCGGCTGGTGGCGTCGGCGGCGGCGATCCGGCCGTCGAGGGTGGCCCCGTACTTCCACAGGACGTACGGGCGGCCCCGGCGTACGGAGGTGAGCCAGGCCGTGTTGCCCGCCTCGGCCTCGGCGGCGAGCAGCCCCGGCGCGGCGGGGACCCCGGCGGCGCGCAGGGTGGCGGCGCCCCCGGCGGCCTGCGGGTTCGGGTCGGGGACCGCGTAGTGGACGCGGGCGATCCCGGCGTCGATCAGCGCCTGGGCGCAGGGTCCTGTGCGGCCGGTGTGGGCGCAGGGTTCGAGGGTGACGTACGCGGTGCCGCCCCGGGCCCGGGATCCCGCCGCGCGCAGGGCGTGGACCTCGGCGTGCGGTCCGCCGGCGCGCTGGTGGAAGCCCTCGCCCGCGAGGTGTCCCGAGGCGTCCAGGATCACGCATCCGACGACCGGATTGGGGCTGGTGGAGCCGAGTCCGCGGGCGGCGAGCGCGACGGCTCGTCGCATGGCGTCCGCGTCGGTGACGCGTTCGGCTTGGGTGGCCACCCGGGTCCTCCTGCCTCTTCGGGCACGGACTCCGGGGCCTGTCGATGACGACAGAGAAACGGGAACACCACAGGGGAACGCCGAGGCCGAGGAACCGGCTCGTCGATGGACGAACCGCCCGGTACGGCGTAACCCGCGAGGGCCCGCCGCGCACTGCCTCCCATCCGGACTTTCACCGTCGGTCCAGGAATCTCACCTGGTCAACCGGCCACTGGATGCGGCCGGGTCGCGGACTGTAACCGCCGGTTCGGAATTACACCGACCCCGGAGTGCGCTGCTGCTGGTACGCGACCAGTGTGCCACGGCTGATCGTCGGCGTTCCGGGCGAGCGCTGTGGGCTGACTCACAGAACGGCCGGGAATGCCGCCGGGGGCTTGCGCTCCACCCCTCTCACCTGCACCTCCGCCGGGGCGCCGACCGCTCGGGGACGGGGCGACGGCGGTGGCCCGGGGCCGGCCCGGGGTCCGGCGTCTCATATACCGGGCGGAAACCTGGTACGGCGCACCGGCTCCCGGCCTCAGGCCCCCGGCCTCAGGTGCCCGGCCTCAGGTCCCGGCCTCAGGTCCCGGCCTCAGGTGCCCGGCGCGAACAGCGCGTCCTGCGCCGCGTCGCGCGCCGTGAGCAGCGCGCCCCGGAGCACCGCGGCGCCGCCGAGCGTGCCGGGTCTGACCTCCGTACGGAGCGGGGACATCGCGGCGAGCCGGTCCTCGACGCGGGCCGCCAGCGCCTCGCCGCCCGCGTGGCCGACCTCCCCGGCCAGCACGATCCGGCCGGGGTCGAGGACCGCAGCGACCGCCGCGGCGCCGATGGCCAGCCGGTCGGCGAGGGCGTCGAGGAACGCCGCGGCGCCGGGCCGCGCGTCCCCGGTGGCGGCGCGTACCAGCGCGGCGGACGGCGGCTCCTGGGGCGCGCCCGGGGCGGGCACGATCCCGTACCCCTCGGCGAGTTCACAGACGGCGGCCGACCCCGCCAGGCTGTGGAAGCCGCCGTCGCAGGTCGTCGCCGAGGGCAGCCCCGAGGTGCCCGGCACGGGCAGGAAGCCGATCTCGCCCGCGCCGCCCGAGGCACCCCTGCGGAGCCGGCCGTCGAGCACGACGGCCGCGCCGATGCCGTGGCCGATCCAGAGCAGCACGAAGGTGTTCTGGCCGCGGGCGGCGCCGAGGCGCTGCTCGGCGAGGGCGGCGAGGTTGGTCTCGTTCTCGACCAGGACGGTGGCGGGCAGCCGCTCCTGGAGTACGGACACGAGCCGCCGGTGCCACTCCGGCAGCCCGGTGCTGTCGCGGAGTTCGCCGGTGACGTCGACCAGCCCGGGGGCGCCGATGCCGACGCTGTGCAGGGGTACGGCGCCGGCCTGCCGGGCGGTGCGTTCCAGCAGCGCGGCGGCCTGTTCGACGGCGGGTTCCGTGGCGGTGTCGCTGCCGATGGGCAGAACGGCCTCGGCGAGGGTGACACCGAGCAGATCGGCGACGACGACGGCGACGCTGTCGGTCCGTACGTCCAGGGCGGCGAGATGCGCGCGGTC
This sequence comes from Streptomyces sp. NPDC087310, assembly GCF_044744405.1. NCBI lineage: Bacteria > Bacillati > Actinomycetota > Actinomycetes > Kitasatosporales > Streptomycetaceae > Streptomyces > Streptomyces sp. NPDC087310. Next base: position 60,687 of record NZ_JBIUYF010000008.1, read on the forward strand.
CGCGACGATCCCGTACAGCCGGGCGTTGGGGCCCCGGCGGCGGTCGCCGGTCTCGCCGACGACCCTGACCAGGCCCGATTCCTGGAGCCGGTCCACGAGGTCGGCGACGGTGGGGCGGGAGAGCCCGGTCAGCGTCTTGAGCTGTCCCGCCGTCAGCGGGCCTTCCCGCTGGAGCAGTCGCAGGGCCAGCCGGTCGTTGATGGCCCGGGCGGTGCTCGGGGATGCGGCCATGGCGGAATCCTCTATTTATCAGGCAGGGTTCCTGATAGTTTACTCGCGCACCGGAGGAGGTGTGTCACGGGGTGGCCCTGGACCAACGGGACGCCCGCGAAGGGGGACCCCCTCGGAGGAGGACGGAACGGTATGCGAGCGGAAGCGGTCCACGACAAGCGGGGGTTGCGGCGGGCCCGGATCGCCATCGCCGTCGTCTTCTGTGTGCACGGCTCGGTCACCGGCAGCTTCGCCACCCGGGTCCCCTGGATCCAGGAGCACACCGGCCTCAGCGCGGGGCAGCTCGGTCTCGCACTCGCCTTTCCCGCGATCGGCTCCGTGACCGCGATGCCGGTCGCGGGGGCCATCAGCCACCGCTTCGGCGCGCGCACCGCGCTGCGCGGGCTGCTCGCCCTGTGGACGCTCGCGCTGATCCTGCCGTCCCTCGCGCCGAACCTCGTCGCCCTGTGCGCGGCGCTGTTCGTCTTCGGCGCCTCGTCCGGCATGTCGGACGTGGTGATGAACGCCGTCGGTCTGGAGACCGAGGCCCGGCTCGACCGGTCGATCATCTCCAGCCTGCACGGCATGTGGAGCGCCGGCGCCCTGATCGGGTCGGCGGCCGGCGCCCTCGCGGCCCATCTCGGCGCCGACGCGCGGCTGCACCATCTCCTCGCCGCCCTGGTGCTCACGGCGCTGGGCCTGATCGCCTGCCAGGGCGTGCTGGACGTACGCAGCGCACCCGAGGCCGAGGCCCCGCCGAGGTTCGCGCTGCCGCCCCGGTCCGCGCTGCTCATCGGGGTCGTCGGGTTCTGCGCGGTCTTCGCGGAGGGCGCGAGCCTGGACTGGTCGGCGGTCTACCTGCGGGACGTCCTGGACACCTCGCCCGGGGTGGCCGCCGCGTCCACGACGGCCTTCGCGCTCACCATGGCGATCACCCGGCTCTCCGGGGACCGGGTGATCGACCGGTTCGGCGCGGTACGGACGGTGCGCACCGGCGGGGTGCTGGCCGCGGCGGGCGGCCTGCTGGTGGTGGTCGCGCCGGACCCGCTGGTCGCCATGGCCGGTTTCGGACTGCTGGGGCTCGGGGTCGCGGTCGTCGTGCCGCTGGCCTTCGGGGCGGCCGGACGCTCGGGACCGAACCCGAGCCAGGCCATCGCGGGGGTGGCCACCATCACGTACACCTCGGGGCTGATCGCCCCCTCGGCGATCGGCGCGGTCGCCGACGCGACGTCGCTGGTGGCCTCGTTCGGGCTGGTGACGGTGCTCGCCTGCGGGCTGATCGTGGGCGCGGGGGTGCTGCGTACGGGCGACCGGCGCGCCGTCGCGGGCGGGGACGGCGGGGGTGACGGCGTCGGGGATGACGTCGGGGAGCGCGCCACGGGCGGCGAACGGGCCGGCGGTCAGGCGGCGGCGCCCGACCCCCTGGCCTGAGCGGCGGACGCCGGGCGGGACGGCCACGGCGGGCGCGGCGCACTCGCGGCACTACGATGGGCGCTGATCTTTTCAGCCACGCAGCCGTCCGGTCGAGGGAGCCCGGACCGGACCCGGCCGTGGCGGCGCCGGTCACCGCACCGGACGCGACCCAGAAGTGGAGCCCCACCCATGAAGCTCGGCGTGCGCTGGACCCTGCACGGAGACGGGCGCACGCCCGCACCGGGCGCCGTCGTCCGCCCCGACGAGCGGCTGTCGTGGCCCCGTACGGCCGGACTCGGCGCCCAGCACGTGGTGGCGATGTTCGGCGCCTCGTTCGTCGCCCCGGTCCTGATGGGGCTGGACCCCAACCTCGCGATCATGATGTCCGGCGTCGCGACGGTGATCTTCCTGCTGGCGACCCGTGGCCGGGTGCCGAGCTATCTGGGGTGTTCGCTCTCGTTCGTCGGCGTGGCCGCCGCCATCCGGGCCTCGGGCGGCGACAGCGCCACCGTCACCGGCGCGATCCTGGTCGTCGGCGGCGTGCTCCTCCTGGCCGGGCTCGCGGTACGGCGCTTCGGCGCCCGGATCATCCACGCCGCGATGCCGCCCGTGGTGACCGGCGCGGTCGTGATGCTGATCGGCTTCAACCTGGCGCCGGTGACGGCCGCCACGTACTGGCCGCAGGACCAGTGGACCGCGCTGCTGGTCATGGTGGTCACCGGGCTCGCCGTGGTCTGTCTGCGCGGCTTCTGGTCCCGGATCGCGATCTTCCTCGGGCTGGTCTTCGGGTACGGGATCTCCTGGGTCTTCGACCAGGTCTTCGGCCGGATCCACTCCCCCGCGGGCGGCGCCGAGGCCGTCGACCACTGGCGGCTGGACCTGTCGGGGGTCGGCAAGGCCCCCTGGGTCGGGCTGCCGGACTTCCACGGGCCGAGCTTCGAGTGGTCGGCGATCCTGCTCGCCCTGCCGGTCGTGATCGCGCTGATCGCGGAGAACGCGGGCCATGTGAAGGCCGTCGGTGAGATGACCGGGGACCCGCTCGACGACGAACTGGGCACGGCGATCGCGGCGGACGGCGCCGCCTCGATGCTCTCCACCGCCGTCGGGGGCCCGCCCAACACCACGTACTCCGAGAACATCGGCGTCATGGCCGCCACCCGCGTCTACTCCACCGCCGCGTACTGGGCCGCCGCGGGCTTCGCCCTGCTCTTCGGGCTCTGCCCCAAGTTCGGCGCGGTCGTGGCCGCGATCCCGGGCGGGGTGCTCGGCGGGATCACCGTCATCCTGTACGGCATGATCGGCCTGCTCGGCGCGCAGATCTGGACCAACGCCGGGGTGGATCTGCGCAATCCGCTCAATCTGGTGCCGACGGCCGCGGGCATCATCATCGGGGTCGGCGGGGTGAGCCTGAAGTTCTCCGACACCTTCGAGATCGGCGGGATCGCGCTCGGCACGATCGTCGTGATCACCGGCTACCACGTGCTGCGCGCCTTCGCCCCGGCCCACCTCAAGGGACCCGAGGGACCCGAGGGACCCGAGAAGCCCCAGGGACCCGGGGAGCCCCAGGGTCCCGACGAGCCCGCTCAGCCCGTCGCCAGCTCGTAGGCGTAGTCGGGGGTGAACGAGCCCGCGGCCCCCTTGCAGCCGTCGGACTCCCCCGGCAGCTTCACCCACAGGTACGCGTCGATCCGCGCCTCGCCCGTGTCGGTCGTCGGCGCCCGGCCCAGCGCCCGCCCCGCCGGATCGCACCACTGCCCGGCGGCCGGCGCCCCGTTGCCGTTGCGGCTGGTGTCGATCACCGCGCCGAGCCGCGCCGGGCCGCCCAGCGCGGCCAGTACCTGCCGGGCGTACGCCGCCTCGTCGGCGGTGCGGTGGAAGTTGGAGACGTTGGTGAAGATGCCGTCACCGCTGCTCGCGGCCCTGGCGGCACGCAGCAGCTCCGCCTGCCGCTGCGCCGGATGCCAGCCGGAGTGGCCCGCGTCGAAGTAGACCCTCGCCTCCGGGGCGGCGGCGTGGATCGTACGGGCGGCGCGGGCCAGCGAGGCGTACCGGGCGGCGCGCGCCGCCTCGTCGAGGCAGTCGGAGAGCGCGACCGAGTCGGGTTCGAGGACGACGATCGACGCTCCCCCGCCGAGCCCGGCCGCGAACTCCCGGATCCAGTCGTCGTACGCGTCGAGATCGGGCGCGCCGCCCTGCGAGGCGCCGCCGCAGTCCCGGTCGGGGATCGCGTACGGCACGAGGACGGGCACCCGGCCCGCTTCGGCGGCCCCGGCCGTCACCGCGCGCACCTCGCCCGTGACGGCTCCGGGGTTGTACGCGGCGAACCAGACCGCCGCAGGCCGCGCCGCGATCCGTGACTCGATCAGCGGACGCCGGGGATCGTCGCGGTGCGTGGTGATCCAGTCGAGGACCTGGGACGCGGGATGCCGGTAGAGCGGGGCGTCCGCGGGCCCGGCGGTCCGGCTCTCCCCGGCGGCCGACGAGTTGGGCGGTGCGGGCGGCGCGGACGTACGGGAGGGACGCGGCGGCGCCGACAGCGTGACGGCCGACGGCGAGGGCGACGGCGACGGTACGGGTGAGGTCGCGGCGGCCGGGGTGGGCACCGCGGGCAGCGGCGCGACCAGCGGCGACCGGGTGGTCTCCGGCCTGGCCGTGTCCCGCTCGTCCCCTCCCCTGGTGGCGGTCAGCACGCCGGTGACGGTGGAGACGGCGACGACCGCCGAGGCCGCGACGGTCATGGCGTGATGCCGGACGGCCCGGCGCCGTTCGACCCGTTCGCGCTGTGCCACGGAGCGCCGCACCCCTGTTCCCGCCACCTGGACTCCCCCTTCGCACGGTGCCCGGCCGGGCGTGGTGCCGGTCCTGGGGTGCGCGAGCCTATGCCGGTGGGCGGGGCTTACGGGCCCGGATCAGCGGTTCCACGGCCCTGACCAGGGGGCGCCGTACCGATGTACGCCCGCTTCGGTCGCCCGGGGCCGGCGGCGCTCGGCCCCGCTGCGCACCCGGGCCTCCGTCCCGGCGCGGGCGGCCGGTGGACACCTGTCGTACGAGGATGATCTGGGGGGCCGCGGGCGGCCCTCAGTCCTCCGGGAGTTCCACGGGCGCGAGTGCGTCGAACAGGTCGCCGGGCCCGGGGTTCGTGGGGTCCGTGGCGCCGCCGAAGTGGCGCATCACGCCCCACACCGCGTTGAGCGCGGTCTGCACCGCGCCCTCCGCCCAGCCCGCCGTCCACGAGATGTCGTCCCCGGCGAGGAAGATGCCCCGCTGGTCGGCGGGGAGCCGGTCCTGCATGAAGTGGGTGAACAGGCGCCGCTGATAGCGGTAGTGGCCGGGCAGGTTGGCCTTGAAGGCGCCCATGAACCAGGGTTCGTTCTCCCAGGACACGGTCACCGGGCCGCCGATGAGGTGCTTGCGGATGTCGGCCTTCGGATAGATCTCGCCGAGCGAGGCCAGCATGACCTCCATCCGCTCCTCCGGCGACAGCGGCAGCCACTTGAGGCTGTCGTCGCACCAGGTGTACGAGAGACAGATGACCGCGGGCCGGTCGGGCCCGTCGTCCAGCAGATACGTGCCCCGGGTCATCCGGTCGGTGAGCGTCATCGACATCGTGTCCCGCCCGGTCGGCTCGCCCCGGTCGTCGACCGCCTCGTCCAGCCAGAACGGCCGGTCCACCGGCACGAACAGCTTGGACGACTCCATGTAGTGGGTGCGCTCCATCGCCGTCCAGTGGTCGATCGGGAAGAGCGAGTCGTCGCAGGCGATCTTGGAGAGCAGCAGCCAGGACTGGGCGGTGAAGACCGCGGCGCGGTAGGTACGGATCCGGCCCGAGGCGTCCGTCACCGTGATCCGGTTGCCCGCCGTACGGTGCAGCCGGGTCACCGCGGGGCGCGGCGCGCCGTCGTGCAGCGAGGCGAGCGAGGTTCCGGCGGGCCAGTGCGTGAGCTTGCCGGGCGCGCGCTCCCAGAGTCGCAGCGGAAGCTGCTGGCTGCCGCCGACGATGGAGCGGTGGTGGTCGTCGGCCTCGGTGTAGACGACCCGCAGGATCTCCAGGATGGAGTTGGGGAAGTCGGTGTCCCAGCCGCCGGTGCCGAAGCCGACCTGGCCGAAGATCTCCCGGTGCCGGAAGGACGCGAAGGCCGGGGAGTCGCAGAGGAAGCCGTAGAAGGTCTGGTTGTCGAGCTTCTCGACCAGCTCGGCCCAGATCTCCCGGATCCGCGGCACATCGCGTTCGCGCAGCGCGCGGTTCATGGCGGAGAAGTCGGCGCCCTCCTCCAGACAGGTGTTCCAGGCGTCCATCACCTCGTGGAAGACCGGCGGCAGGTCGTCGACGGTCCGCGCGTAGTGGGACGTGCCCTTGAGGTCGACCACGGTGGACGGGGTGCCGGGGGCCAGCGGGTTGGGGAAGGGCCGGGTCTCCAGGTCCACCAGGTCGATGTAGTGGCGCAGCGCGGTGGAGGACGGCGGGAAGCGCATCGCGCCCATCTCGGCGGTCAGTGAGGGGTCGCAGCCGTCGAAGCCGACCGTGCGCAGCCGTCCGCCGATCTGATCGGCCTCGTACACGACGGGCTTGAGCCCCATCTTCATCAGCTCGTACGCGGTGACGATGCCGGAGAGCCCGCCGCCGATGACGGCGACCTCCGTGCCGTGCTCGGTCGCGGGGATCTGGCCGAGCCCGGCGGGGTGGGCGAGGAAGTCGTCGTACGCGTAGGGGAAGTCGGGACCGGCCATGGTGATCGGCGGCTGCGCGTCGGTGTGCTGGACGGCGGTGGGCACCGTGGACGTCATGGGGTACGGACTCCTCGCGGGCAGGTAAGGGAACGCGGGCAGGTACGGGACAGGGGGCGGCGGGACGGTTCCTCGGATACCGGGAGGTCAGCCCAGCGCCGTGTAGAGACCGGGACGGCGGTCGGCCAGATACGGATTGGCCTCCCGGGAGGCGGCCAGGAGCGCGCCGTCGACCTCCCCGAGGAGCAGCTCCTCGCCGCGCCCCGCGCGCACCCGGACGGCCCCGTCGGGACCGGCGAGGCAGCTCAGCCCGACGAACTCGAACGCGCCCTCCGCACCGGCGCCGGCCGTGCCTTCCTCGCCGGTGCGGTTCACGTATGCCACGTACATCTGGTTCTCGAAGGCCCGGACCGGCACCATCGATTCGGCGACGAACTGGAACGGGTGCATCTGGGCCGTGGGCACCAGCAGCAGATCGGTGCCGGCGAGGGCGTGGGCGCGGACGTTCTCGGGGAACTCCACGTCGTAACAGATCATGATCCCGATCCGCAGCCCGGCCAGTTCCGCCTGGACGACGGGGTGTTCGCCCGGGGTGAACCAGGTGCGCTCGAAGCAGCCGAAGAGGTGCGTCTTGCGGTAGTTGGCGAGGCGGCCGCCGTCGGGGCCGATCAACTGCGCGGAGTTGTAGATCGCGCCGCTCGCCGGCGCGGGGTCCCGCTCGGGGTAGCCGTAGAGCACCGCGAGCCCGTGGCGTACGGCGATCTCCGCGACCGCGGCGGAGCCGGGTCCGTCGGCGGTCTCGGCCAGCCGGTCCACGGCGTCGCCGATCGCGTAGCCCGTCAGGAACATCTCGGGGCAGACGAGCAGCCCGGCCCCGGCCGCCGCGGCCCGGCCCGCGGCCTCGTCGAGCACGCGCAGACCGCCGTCGACGGAGCCGGGCCGTCCCGAGCTCTGGAGCAGGGCGGTGCGGAGCGGGGGCATGGCTGACCTCGGGCGGGGTGCGAAGGGGGTCCGGCGGGAGTCCGCCGGGACAGCCTTGACGCTACGGTCCGGCGGCCGGGCGGGACAAGACGCGTCCGTTGCGCGCGAACCATCGATCTGTTGTGTGATCGGCCGCCCTGTCGGCGATTCGTTGCGCGCGGGTGCGAGGAGCCAATTCCCGGGGCCTCAGTAGCGGCGCAGCAGCGGGGACAGGACGAGCACCGACTTCGTACGCTCCACGTACGGTTCGCCCGCGATCCGCTCCAGGACCTGTTCGAAGTGGCGCATGTCGGCGGCGAAGACCTGCACGACGGCGTCCGCCTCCCCGGTCACGGTGGAGGCCGCCACGACCTCGGGCAGCCGCTCCAGGCCCCGCTGGATGGCGTCGGGCGAGGTGTTGCGGCGGCAGTAGATCTCGATGAACCCCTCGGTCTCCCAGCCGAGCGCGGCGGGGTCGACCCGTACGGTGAAACCGGTGATCGCGCCCATGGCGCGCAGCCGGTCGACGCGCCGCTTCACGGCGGGCGCGGAGAGCCCGACGAGGGAGCCGATGTCGGCGTAGGAGCGGCGGGCGTCCTCGGCGAGGGCGTGGACGATGCGTTCGTCGAGTTCGTTCAGTCGCACGGCTGGTGGTTCATTTCTCTGCGCGGGGCCGGTCCGGTTCCGGGCCGCCGGGACACCGGCGGCCCGGAAAAGGATCTGGTGCGGGAAGGCCCTAGCTCCAACTGTCGTGCAGCGGCTTGCCCTCGGCGTATCCGGCGGCGCTCTGGACGCCGACGATCGCCTTCTCCGTGAACTCCGCCAGGGAGTTGGCGCCCGCGTAGGTGCACGACGAGCGGACGCCCGCGATGATCGAGTCGATCAGGTCCTCGACGCCGGGGCGCTGCGGGTCCAGGAACATCCGTGAGGTGGAGATGCCCTCCTCGAAGAGCGCCTTGCGCGCCCGGTCGTACGCCGACTCCTCGCTCGTACGGTTGCGTACGGCGCGGGCGGAGGCCATGCCGAAGGACTCCTTGTAGAGCCGTCCGTCGGGGGACTGCTGGAGGTCGCCGGGCGACTCGTACGTACCGGCGAACCAGGAGCCGATCATGACGTTCGACGCGCCCGCGGCCAGCGCCATGGCGACATCGCGCGGGTGCCTGACCCCGCCGTCGGCCCAGACGTGCTTCCCGGCCTTCCGCGCCTCGGCGGCGCACTCCAGCACGGCGGAGAACTGCGGACGTCCCACACCGGTCATCATGCGGGTGGTGCACATGGCGCCGGGGCCGACCCCGACCTTGACGATGTCCGCGCCGGCCTCGATCAGGTCCCGTACGCCTTCCGCTGCGACCACGTTGCCCGCGACGACCGGGACCTTCGGGTCGAGCGCGCGGACCGCCTTGACGGCGCTGATCATCGATTCCTGGTGGCCGTGGGCGGTGTCGACGACCAGGGTGTCGACGCCCGCGTCGAGAAGCTGCGCGGCCTTGCCGGCGACGTCGCCGTTGACGCCGACGGCGGCGGCGATCCGCAGCCGGCCCCGGTCGTCGGTTGCGGGCGTGTAGAGGGTCGCGCGCAGCGCGCCCTTCCGGGTGAGGACACCGGCGAGGCGGCCCTCGGCGTCGACGGCCGGGACGAGCTTGCGGTTGGCGTTGTCGAGGGTGTGGAACGCCTCGCCCGGGTCCAGGTCGGCGGAGATCAGCACCAGGTCCTTCGACATGACCTCGGAGAGCTGGGTGAAGCGGTCGACGCCGGTCAGGTCGTGGTCCGTGACGATGCCGACGGGCTTGCGGTCGCCGTCGACCACGACGCCCGCGCCGTGGGCCCGCTTGGGCAGCAGGGAGAGCGCGTCGCCGACGGTCTGGAACGGGGTGAGCACGATCGGGGTGTCGAGCACGAGGTGGCGTGTCTTGACCCAGGAGATGACGTCGGTGACGACCTCGATCGGGATGTCCTGCGGGATCACGACGAGTCCGCCGCGCCGGGCGACGGTCTCGGCCATCCGGCGGCCCGCGATCGCCGTCATGTTCGCGACGACGAGCGGGACGGTGGTGCCCGTACCGTCCGGCGAGGAGAGGTCCACGGCCTGGCGGGAGCCCACGGCCGAGCGGCTCGGCACCATGAAGACATCGTCGTACGTCAGGTCGTGCGTGGGCGTGACGTCGTTGAGGAAACGCATACTGACTCTCTCACCTGCTGTTTCGCTTGAGGGGCGGGTGGGGAGTCAGCGACGGGCCCGGTCGGCCCCGGCTGCGGCTCCTACGCCATCATCACCGATACGGCGGCGGAATGGCGAACCTGACGACCGGCTCTGTACGTTCCGCCAGGGGGCCGGTGGTGATCTTCGAAGCATCGTCCGAAACCCCCGCCCACCGGGCGGGGGACCGACGTCTCAGTCGTCGTCCGGGTCCGCGCGCTCCAGCGCGGGATGCGGCGCCGGCGTGAACTCCGTCAGCAGGAAGTCCGCCGCTGCGGTGTCCGTGACCAGGCTGGTGACCAGCCCCGAGCGGAGTACGGCGCCGATCGCCTCGGCCTTGCGCAGCCCGCCCGCGATCGCCACGACCTCCGGGATACGGCGCAGCCGGTCCGCCTCGACGGTGATGCAGCGCTCGCCGAGGTCGCGGCCGACCCTGCGGCCCTCCGCGTCGAAGAGGTGCGCGGACATCTCGGCGGCGACCCCGAGGGAGGCGTAGTGGGTGCGCTCCTCCTCGGTGATCATGTCGTGGACCGTGGAGATGCCGGGCTCCCAGGAGCCGATGGAGACGGCCGCGACGGTGACCTTGTCGAAGTACTCGAAGGCGCGGGCGATCCCGGTCTGGCTGCGCAGCGCGGCGGCGGTCGCCGGGTCGGGCAGCAGCATCGGGGCGTAGATGGGGTGCGCCTCGCCGCCGGAGACCTGGGCGGCGCGCCGTACGGCCTCGACGGAGCCGCGCTCCGCGGTGCCCGCGTCGTACACGCCGGTGAGCTGGACGACCGTACAGGGCGGCAGCCGGTCGAGCGCGGCGGCCATGTGGATGGTGGAGCGGCCCCAGGCGAGGCCGAGGACATCGCCCTCGACGACCAGTTCGCCGAGCAGGTCGGCGGCGACCTCACCGAGGTTCTCCGGGTCGGGCGACTCGTCCTCGCCCTCAGCGGGGGACTCGACGACGACCGCGTGGCGCAGGCCGTAGCGGGCGCGCAGCGCGTCGGAGCGCTCGGCGTCGAGTTCGGCGGGGACGCGGATCTCGATCCGTACGAGGTCGCGCTCCAGCGCGGTCTCCAGGACCCGGGCCACCTTGAAGCGGCTGACGCCGAACTCCTCGGCGATCTGGATCTTGGACTTGCCCTCCAGGTAGAAGCGGCGGGCCATGGCCGCCGCCTGTACCAGTTCCGCGGGTCCCATCCGCAGGGCTGGCCGACCCGCCGACATACCAGACACCGCGATCTCCTCATCTTTGTTCACACTCTGGACTCGCTGTTCATCCTGTCAGATCCAGCGGTCCTCGATCGGCCCCGTAAGGCCCCGTTCACGTACCTGTGGCTCAGTGGCCGCAGGCCCAGGAGGCCGCGGCGGTCGCCTCGGTCGCCTGGTTGCGCAGCATCCGTACCGCGGCCGCCGGATCGTCCGTGCCGTACACCGCGGATCCGGCGACGAAGACGTCCGCACCGGCCTCCGCGCAGCGCTCGATGGTGGTCGCGGAGACCCCGCCGTCGACCTGGAGCCACAGTTCGAGCCCGTGCTTGGAGATCAGCTCCCGGGTACGGCGGATCTTCGGCAGCATGATGTCCAGGAACGCCTGTCCGCCGAAGCCCGGCTCCACCGTCATGATCAGCAGCATGTCGAGTTCGGGGAGCAGGTCCTCGTACGGCTCGATCGGTGTGGCGGGCTTCAGCGCCATCGACGCCTTGGCGCCCTTGGCCCTGATCTCCCGCGCCAGCCGTACGGGGGCCGCCGCGGCCTCCGCGTGGAAGGTCACGGAACCGGCGCCCGCCTCGACGTACTGCGGGGCCCAGCGGTCGGGCTCCTCGATCATGAGATGGCAGTCCAGCGGCGTGTCCGTGGCCCGCGCGAGCGCTTCGACCACGGGCACGCCCAGGGTCAGGTTGGGCACGAAGTGGTTGTCCATGACATCGACATGGAGCCAGTCGGCTCCGTCGACCGCCTTCGCCTCCTCGGCGAGGCGTGCGAAGTCCGCGGACAGGATGCTGGGGTTGATCTGGGCCATGTGCCAAGCCTGCCATGCTCCGGGGCACTTCCTGACCGCCCTGCGAACCCGGGTACGGACCAATCCCGTACGGGAATGGGCACAGTCCGCGCAATCCTCGCGTTTCCGTGGACAGATCCGGGTGTACGGAAAGATCGGCTTGACGGGTCAGGCGGTACGGCGCAGCAGGGCCAGATACATGGCGTCCGTGCCGTGCAGATGCGGCCAGAGCTGGACGTCCGGTCCGTCACCCAGCGCGGGGACGCCCGGCATCAGGGGCCTGGCGTCGACCCACTCGGCCTCGACGGGCGCGCCGCCGCGGCCCTTCAGGACGTCCTCGACGACGACCCGGGTCTCGGCGAGATGCGGGGAGCAGGTCGCGTAGCCGACGATGCCGCCGACCCGTACGGCCTGGAACGCCTCGCGCAGCAGTCCGCGCTGGAGCGGCGCGAAGCCGTCCAGGTCGGCGGGGCGGCGCCGCCAGCGCGCCTCCGGCCTGCGGCGCAGCGCGCCCAGGCCCGAGCAGGGGACGTCGACCAGGACGCGGTCGAAGGAGCCGGGGCGCCAGGGCGGGCGGGTGCCGTCGGCGGCGATGACCTGGTACGGGCCCGGGTTCCCGGCGAGGGCGCGTTCGACGAGCCGGGCGCGGTGGGGCTGCTTCTCGGCGGCGAGCAGGAAGGCGCCGCGCCCGGCGGCGAGCGCGGCCATCAGCGCGGCCTTGCCGCCGGGGCCGGCGCAGCCGTCGAGCCAGCGCGCGTCGGGCCCTTCCAGCGGGGCGTTGGCCACGGCCAGGGCGACGAGCTGGCTGCCCTCGTCCTGGACCCCGGCGCTGCCGTCCCTTACGGCCTCGACGGCGCCGGGTTCGCCGCCCTCGGCGAGCCGTACGGCATACGGCGACCAGCGTCCGGGCAGCACGGTGTCCGCGCCGAGCAGGTCGGTCAGTTCCTCGGTGGTCGAGCGGCCAGGCCGGGCGACGAGGGTCACTTCGGGCCGTTCGTTGTCGGCCTCCAGCAGGTCCTCGATCCCGGCGCGCCCGCCGCCCAGCGCGTCCCAGAGCGCCGAGACGATCCAGCGGGGGTGGGAGTGGACGACCGCGAGATGGTCCTCGGCGTCCTCGTCGTAGGGCGGGGCGACCCGCTCCAGCCAGGCGTCCAGATCGTCCTTGGAGATCTTGCGCAGCACGGCGTTGACGAACTTGGCGCGCCCGTCGCCGAGCACCACCCGGGCCAGGTCCACGCTGGCGGAGACCGCGGCGTGGGTGGGGATCCGGGTGCCGAGGAGCTGGTGGGCGCCGAGCGCGAGCACGTCGAGCACCGGCGGGTCGACCTCCCGCAGCGGCCGGTCGACGCACGCCGAGATGATCGCGTCGTACGTGCCCTGGCGGCGCAGCGTCCCGTACACCAGCTCGGTGGCGAGCGCCGCGTCCCGCGCCTCGAAGTCGCTGTTCTCGCGGGCCTTCTTGAGCAGCGGCGGCAGCACGAGGTTGGCGTAGGCGTCCCGCTCGTCGACGGCCCTGAGCACCTCGAAGGCGAGCAGCCGTACGGGGTCCTTCTTGGGGCGGCGGTAGGGCTGGGAGGGGCGGCGGGTGGCCTGCTCGTTCAAAGGTGCTCCGCGGTGAGAAGAGTCGATCCCTCTCAGCCTACGTCGGCGGTTCCCAGGCGCTCGCCCGGGGCGATCCGGACCCCGCGTGCCCAGTCGGCGGCGCGCATCGGCTTCTTGCCCTGCGGCTGGACCCAGAGCAGTTCGACGGCGTGCGAGCCGGTGCCGATGTGCACGGCGTTCTTGCCGACGGCCGGTTCCCCAGGGGCCAGGCCGGTGACGTCGGGCGCCGGCGCGGCCTGGACCAGCTTGAGCCGCTCGCCGCGGAAGACGGTCCAGGCGCCGGGCGCGGGGGTGCAGGCGCGGACGACGCGGTCGACGCGGAGCGCGGGGGCCGCCCACTCCACCTGCGCGTCCTCGACGGTGATCTTCGGGGCGAGCGAGATGCCGTCGGCGGGCTGCGGTACGGGGACCAGGGTGCCGTCCTCGATGCCGTCCATGGTCGCGGAGAGCAGCCCGGAGCCGGCGAACGCGAGCCGGGTCAGCAGGTCGCCGCTGGTGTCGGTGGGCCGGACGTGCTCCGTGATCACGCCGTAGACGGGCCCGGAGTCGAGCCCCTCCTCGATCTGGAAGGTGGCCGCGCCGGTCATCTCGTCGCCCGCCATGACGGCGTGCTGCACGGGCGCGGCGCCGCGCCAGGCGGGCAGCAGCGAGAAGTGCAGGTTCACCCAGCCGTGGACGGGCACGCCGAGGGCGCTCTTCGGCAGGAGGGCGCCGTACGCGACGACCGGGCAGCAGTCGGGGCCGATCTCGCGCAGCCGGGCGAGGAAGTCCTCGTCCCGCGGCTTCGCGGGCTTGAGCACCTCGATGCCCGCTTCCTCCGCGCGCTGGGCGACGGGGCTGGCGACCAGCCTGCGGCCCCGCCCGGCGGGCGCGTCGGGCCTGGTCACGACGGCGACGACGTCGTGCCGCTCCGAGGCGATGAGTGCGTCCAGGGCGGGTACGGCGACCTCGGGGGTGCCGGCGAAGACGAGCTTCATCGGTGGCTGACTACCTCTCGGACTGATGTCGGACTGGTGTCGGACTGGTGGTCGAACGGCGGAACGGCACGGGTCCGACGGCCGGAACAGTCTAGAGGGGTACGTCCGTCGTCCCGGTCCGCGGGACGTGGGATCCGCCCGTCCAGGACCGGGCCGTGGGGGGCGTACGACGGCCTGCGCGCCCCGCGCATATGCGTATACGCCTCCGTAGCGTGACCACATCGCCCGATGAAGCGTTGTCAAGAGAGATTGACCAACGCGGGCCGCACCGGTGCGGCCCGGATCCTTTTCCACGCCGGTTCGAGAGGCTTGTTCATGGCCGACCACGCAACCCACGACGCACAAGCCCGGGCAAGTCTGCACCTGTTGGTGCGGGACATCGAGCGGGTCAGGCGGCAGGTGGACGCGCTGCGCACGCTCACCGCCCAGTTGGGCAATGTCTACCGCCCACGGCGCTCGGGACCCTCCACGGGCTTCGTCGTCTACGGCAGGGCGCCCGCCCCGACCGTCCGTCTCGCGCAGGAGCTGAGGGACAGCGTCGAGACGCTGGTGACCGCGGCGGTGGACTTCGACCGCTCGCTCGGGTTCTCGTGGGACGCGGTGGGTTCGGCACTGGGCGTCACCAAGCAGGCGGTGCACCGGCGTTACGGTACCCGGCGGGCCACGCAGCAGCCGGGTACGGCCGAGGTGGACCGCGCGCAGGACCCCGGTGTCCCCCGCTCCCCGCTGCCGGCCGTACCGAGCACCGTACCCGCGGTACCGGCGGCCCGCTCGATGCCGCCGCAGCCCTCGGCGAGCGTCCCGTCGCTCCGCGAGGAGAGCCTCCCGAGGGCCTTCCCCGGACCGCGTGGCGGCTGACCCTCCCCCCTCTCCCCTGCCGGCGCGCCGGAACCGGTCACCCGGCGCCGGCGCGACGAGTCGGCCCGTACCGCACCCCCACGCGCCGCCCGGCGCGGCGCGGCGGGCACGGGCAGCAGAGCGCGGTGCGGCCGGCAGCCGCCCGGCCGCACCGCCCTCCCCCTCCCCCTGCAAGGTGGCCTCAGCCGATGTCGGGCGGATCGATCCTGATCCGTACGGGATCGCCGCCGCCCCGGGACATCCGCGCCGCCTGCGCCGCCTTCAGCGCCCCGGCCAGCGCGGCGCCACTGCCCGGCGGCACCCGCAGCAGGGCACGCTCCCAGCGCTCCCCCGGCGGCGGATCGCCCGGTCTGCGCGGCCGGCCCGGGTCGGTCAGCGGCAGCGGTACGGGGCCCAGCACCTCGGCGTCGCCCGGCAGTTCGGCCGAGGCCAGGAACGTCCCCACCGCCTCCGTGGGCCCGGCCACCGAGGCCATCCGCGACACCGGGGGGAACCCCAGCTCGGCCCGCTCCGCCAGCTCGCGCCGCGCGTGCCCCACCGGGTCCCAGCGGACCAGCGCCTGCACCGGACGGAGCGTCGGCTCCGCGACCACGACCACCGTGCCGCCCTCGCCCTGCCCCCGGACCAGGGACGCCGCCTGCGTCCAGCGGCGCAGCGCCTCCTCGCCCGCCCGCAGATCGGGGCGGCCGAGCATCGCCCAGCCGTCGAGCAGCAGCGCCGCCGCGTACCCTCCCTCCGCGACCGGCTCGGCGCCCGGCGTGCTGACCACGAGCGCGGGGCGCCCCGGCACGGAGTCGAGCACATGGTCGCGTCCCGACGTACGGACCGGGACGGCCGGGAACGCCCGGCCCAGCTCCTCCGCCGTACGCCGCGCCCCCACGATCCGCGCGCGCAGCCGGGGGCTCCCGCAGGCCGCGCAGTGCCAGCCCGGCTCCTCGCGCCCGCACCAGCCGCAGAGCAACTCCCGCTCGCGCGGCGCCTCCAGCGGCCCCGCGCAGTGCCGGCACCGGGCCGGCGTACGGCAGAGCTCGCAGGCCAGCCGGGGCACATAGCCGCGCCGGGGCACCTGCACCAGCACCGGGCCGCTCTTCAGCCCGTCCCTGACGGCCTGCCAGGCGAGGCTGGGCAGCCGGGCCGCCCGCGCCGCCTCGTCCCGGGCCAGCTCGCCGTCACCGATCGTGCGCACCAGCGGAGCGGCGTGACGCACCTGCTCCCGGTCGGCCGCCAGCGGCAGCGCCCACCCCGTGGCGACGAGCTGGGCCGCCTCGACCGTGCACGCCGTACCGCCCAGCAGGAAGCCGCACTTGTCATGCGCGGCACGCAGCAGCAGCACCTCACGGGCGTGCGGCTGGGGGGCGTGCGGCTCGCTGTGGCTGGAGTCGCCGTCGTCCCAGAGGACGACCAGGCCCAGGTCACGGACCGGCGCGAACATGGCCGCCCGTGTCCCGACGACCGCCCGCACCGCGCCGCGCCGTACCGCCAGCCACTCCCGGTAGCGCTTCTCGGGCCCCGCCTCCGCCGTGAGGAGCGCGTGCCGCCCCTCGCCCAGCAGCGCGGTGAGCGCCGCGTCGACCCGCCCGGCGACCCGCCCGTCCGGTACGACGACGAGCGCCCCCCGCCCGGAGGCGAGCGTCGCGGCGACGGCGCGCGCCAGCTCCTCCGCCCAGAGCGGCCCGGGCAGCGCGGTCCACACGGCCCGCGGCGCACCGCCCCCGGCGAGCGCGCCGAGGAACGCCGGCCCGTTCACGTACCGCTCCCAGCTCCCCGGCTCCGGTGCGGCGGGCGCCGGGGCCGGATCGGGCGACGGCTTCGCCTCCGCCCGCCCGTTCCGCGGCGGGACGGCGAGCTGGAGCACATCCGCGAGGCTCCCCGCGTACCGGTCGGCGACGGCCCGCGCCAGCCCCAGCAGCTCGGCGCTGAGCACGGGCTCGGTGGACACGACACCCGCCAGCGCGGCGAGCGGCCCCGCGTAGTCCGAGTCGGCGCGCCGCTCGACCACGAACCCGTCGATCAGCCGCCCGCCCTCACGCCGCCCGCCCCGCACCTGACGCGCCCCGGCCCCGAACCGCACCCGCACCCGCACCCCGGGCTGCGCCGCCTCGTCCAGCTCCTCGGGCACGGCGTAGTCGAAGAACTGGTCGAGATGGAGCACCCCCTTGTTCACCACCACCCGCGCCACCGGCAACCCCCCGGCCAGCGCGGCCCCCCGCCACGTCCGCGGCTTCGCCCGCGGCACCTTCGCCTTCCGCACACTCTCCCGAATGAGCGCAAGCTGCTCGGGCCCACCACCGGCGGGATCGTCGGGCCGCTCGTTGTCGCTGCTCACAGCTTCATACCTACCAGACGCCACCGACACCCCGGCATCCACGGAGATCGGGACCGCCGTGCGGACACGACAGTGGGGCCCCGGACACCGATGCGGTGTCCGGGGCCCCACTCGGAGAATCAGCCCGCGGCTCAGACGCCCGCGGCCGCGCGCAGCGCGTCCACGCGGTCCGTGCGCTCCCAGGTGAATTCCGGCAGCTCGCGGCCGAAGTGGCCGTACGCCGCCGTCTGGGCGTAGATCGGGCGCAGCAGGTCGAGGTCGCGGATGATCGCGGCCGGGCGGAGGTCGAAGACCTGGCCGATGGCCTGCTCGATCTTCTCGGGTTCGACCGTGGCCGTGCCGAAGGTCTCGACGAAGAGGCCGACCGGCTCGGCCTTGCCGATGGCGTACGCGACCTGGACCTCGCAGCGCGCGGCGAGGCCCGCGGCCACGACGTTCTTGGCGACCCAGCGCATCGCGTACGCGGCGGAGCGGTCGACCTTGGACGGGTCCTTGCCGGAGAAGGCGCCGCCGCCGTGGCGGGCCATGCCACCGTACGTGTCGATGATGATCTTGCGGCCGGTGAGGCCGGCGTCGCCCATCGGGCCGCCGATCTCGAAGCGTCCGGTCGGGTTGACCAGGAGGCGGTAGCCGTCGGTGTCGAGCTTGATGCCGTCGTCGACCAGTTCCTTGAGCACGTGCTCGACGACGAACTCGCGGACGTCGGGGGCGAGCAGCGAGTCCAGGTCGATGTCGGACGCGTGCTGCGAGGAGACGACGACCGTGTCGAGGCGTACGGCCTTGTCGCCGTCGTACTCGATGGTCACCTGGGTCTTGCCGTCGGGGCGCAGGTACGGGATGGTCCCGTTCTTGCGGACCTCGGAGAGGCGGCGCGAGAGCCGGTGCGCGAGGTGGATCGGGAGCGGCATCAGCTCGGGGGTCTCGTCGCAGGCGTAGCCGAACATCAGGCCCTGGTCGCCGGCGCCCTGCTTGTCCAGCTCGTCCTCATCGCCCTCGACCCGCTTCTCGTACGCCGTGTCGACGCCCTGTGCGATGTCGGGAGACTGCGCGCCGATGGACACCGAGACGCCGCAGGAGGCGCCGTCGAAGCCCTTCTTCGACGAGTCGTAGCCGATCTCCAGGATCTTGTTCCGCACGAGCTGGGCGATCGGCGCGTACGCCTTGGTGGTGACCTCGCCGGCGACATGCACCAGACCGGTGGTGATCAAGGTTTCCACGGCGACCCGGGAGGACGGGTCCTCCTGGAGGAGCGCGTCAAGAATGGTGTCGCTGATCTGGTCAGCGATCTTGTCGGGGTGACCTTCGGTCACGGACTCCGAGGTGAAGAGACGGCGGGACACATCGCTCCCTGAGGTTGCAGCGGCTGCTGGCTGATCATTGGCGGATCGTACGGGGCGCTGCACGCCCCGCGACGTTCCTCGACCACTTTATCGGTCGAATCGGGCCACGGGGGCAAGTGTCTCGATCTGTGGGAGCCCCCGGGCTCGCGGTCTCGCATTATGCGCCACGGTGATCGCCCCTGGCCAGAGCCCCGAGCGAGATGTGACGAAGGGCGCAGAAGCGGCGAAGGGGAGGAAAGGGGACGTAATGAAGAATTCATACGGCCGGAGGTCCACGGCTTTCCCTCTCGCCCGCACCGTCGTCATCCGGACACGATCCTGGGGGCCACCAGGTCCCAGACCACGTCCGCCAGGGCCTCCTTCGGTCCGTACGGTACGGGTGTCTCGGTGCCGTCCGCCGCGAGGACGACCGCCTCGTTCTCCTCCGTGCCGAACACCTTGCGCTCCCCCACCTCGTTGACGACGAGGAGGTCGCATCCCTTGCGCCGCAGCTTGCGCCGGCCGTTGGCGAGGACGTCGTCCGTCTCCGCAGCGAAGCCGACGACCACCTGTCCGGGGCGGGCCCGCTCGGCGGCCAGCTCGGCGAGGATGTCCGGGTTGCGGACGAGGGCGACCGGCGCGGGCTCCTCGCCGTCCTTCTTCTTGATCTTGCCATCGGCCCGGACGGCGGGACGGAAATCGGCCACGGCCGCCGCCATGACCACCGCGTCGGCCTCGGCGACCGCCTTCAGCACAGCCTCGCGGAGCTGGAGCGCCGTACCGACGTGGACCAGGTCGACGCCCGCCGGGTCCGGCAGCCCGGTGTTCGCCTCGATGAGCGTGACCCTGGCACCGCGGGCCACGGCCGTACGGGCCAGGGCGTACCCCTGCTTGCCCGAGGAGCGGTTGCCCAGGTAGCGGACCGGGTCGAGCGGCTCCCGCGTCCCCCCGGCGCTGATCACCACATGGCGCCCCGCCAGGTCGGGCTCCGGTACGCCACGGGCCAGGATCCGGCGGCAGAGTTCGAAGATCTCGCCCGGGTCCGGCAGCCGCCCCTTGCCGGTGTCGACGCCGGTGAGACGGCCCACGGCGGGTTCGATCACGACGGCGCCCCTCGCGCGCAGCGTCGCGACGTTCTCCTGGGTGGCGGGGTGCTCCCACATCTCGGTGTGCATGGCGGGCGCGAAGACGACCGGACAGCGGGCCGTGAGGAGCGTGTTGGTCAGCAGGTCGTCCGCGAGGCCGTGCGCCGCCTTCGCGAGCAGGTCGGCGGTGGCCGGGGCGACGACGACGAGGTCGGCGCTCTGGCCGATCCGTACGTGCGGCACCTCGTGGACGTCGGACCAGACCTCGGTGGAGACCGGACGGCCCGAGAGCGCCGACCAGGTCGCCGCCCCGACGAAGTGGAGCGCGGAGTCGGTCGGTACGACCCGTACGTCATGGCCCGATTCGGTCAGCCGGCGCAGCAGCTCGCACGCCTTGTACGCGGCGATCCCCCCGGCGACCCCCAGAACGACCTTCGGCTTGTCCACCGTGTCTCTCCCCTCCGCTGTCCAGAGCCCGGCCGAAACCGACCGGACCGGCTGTCCCGCACGATCGTGACAGCTCCCATGACACACCACAGGCCCGGCAGTCGCTCTGCCGGGCCTGTGGTGAGAAAGCGTGTGACGTGGGGCGTCTACTGGGCCGGGCCCTCGATGGCCTCGGAGGTCAGCAGACCCGCGTTGATCTCGCGCAGGGCGATCGAGAGCGGCTTCTCGTGGACGTGGGTGTCCACCAGCGGACCGACGTACTCGAGCAGGCCCTCACCGAGCTGCGAGTAGTACGCGTTGATCTGGCGCGCGCGCTTGGCCGCGTAGATCACGAGGCTGTACTTCGAGTCCGTGGCCTCGAGCAGCTCATCGATCGGCGGGTTGATGATGCCCTCGGGCGTGGTGATGGAAGAGGACACTCTCTTGCCTTCCGAAGAAAATTCAGGGAAAAACAGGTGGTCGTGTGCTGTCGTATCCCCGCGGACGGGGGAAATCCCGGAACGAGGGACATCCTGTGGACCGAGGAAATCCTGTGGACCGAGGAATTCTCGCCTCCCCGGCGGGCCGGGCAGTCCACAAGGACAGCACACTAAAGATCATGCAACTGCCATCAAGGCTAGCAGCTCGCGTGCGACGTCCTCGACCGAGGTGTTGACCAGGGTCGTGTCGAACTCCGCCTCGGCGGCCAGTTCCACCTTCGCGGCGGCGAGCCTGCGCTCGATCACCTCGGCCGACTCCGTGCCCCGGCCGGTGAGCCGGCGCACCAGCTCGTCCCAGCTCGGCGGGGCCAGGAAGACCAGCCGGGAGTCCGGCATCGACTCCTTGACCTGCCGGGCTCCCTGGAGGTCGATCTCCAGGAGTACGGGCTCACCCGCGGCCAGCCGGTCCAGGACCGCCTGCCGGGGGGTCCCGTACCGGTTGCCCGCGAACTCCGCCCATTCCAGCAGTTCTCCGTTGGCCACCGACTTGTCGAACTCGTCGTCGGTGACGAAGAAGTACTGGACCCCGTGACGCTCACCGGGGCGCGGCTTTCTCGTGGTGGCCGACACCGAGAGCCATACCTCGGGGTGGACCTTGCGCATATGGGCGACGACCGTGCTCTTGCCGACCCCGGAGGGGCCGGAGAGCACGGTCAGCCGCGGTCGTACGTCTGCTGCCATGCGGCGATTATCCAGGTTCCCGGGGGTGCCCGGAAACGTCAGGCGCCACCACCGCCGAACTCGCGCTCCAGGGACGCGATCTGGTTGGAGCCAAGACCCCGCACGCGGCGGCTCTCGGAGATCCCGAGCCGCTCCATGATCTGCTTGGCACGGACCTTGCCCACGCCGGGCAGCGACTCAAGGAGGGCGGAGACCTTCATCTTCCCGATGACGTCGTTCTCCTGACCCTGCTTGATCACGTCATGGAGCGAAGCGCCGGAATGCTTGAGTCGATTCTTGACCTCGGCCCGCTCCCGGCGAGCCGCGGCGGCCTTTTCGAGCGCGGCTGCGCGCTGTTCAGGGGTAAGGGGCGGAAGAGCCACGCCTACGTCACCTCGGATGTCGAACTGTCGGATACGGACCGGTGAGGAACCTAATCGCCCCACACCAGGCGAGCAACGGGCAACGAACTGCGCGTTGACTCTCGACGGAGACTAGCGGCCAAGTCCGTCCGAGTCAGCGAGAACAGACGAAAAGTCCTGGTCAGCATCGATCAGGGGTGACATTTTGGTCATTTTGCCCAACTTTTTGGACAGGAAGCCGCTCATTGCCTCCGTCACCTGCCCGCCGTGCCGCCGCCGACAGCCGTTCTCACCTCGTCCGCGAAGCGGTCCGCGGCATTCCGCAGGGCCGCGGTGTCGGGACCGTGACGGAGAACACCCCGGCTGACGCTCGGAACGACGTTGCCGACCGCCGCGCCGAAGACGCCGGGCAGATCGGCGGGCGTCGCGCCCTGCGCGCCGATCCCTGGCGCCAGCAGCGGCCCGTTGATCGCGAGATCCACGCCCGCCTCCCCCAGGTCCCCGAGGGTGGCCCCGACGACCGCGCCGACCGAACCGAGCGGCGTCGCGCCCGCGTTCTCGGCGGCCATGTGGTCGAGCATGAGCCGTGCGAGGGTACGGCCGTCGGCGGCGGTGCCGCGCTGCACCTCGGCGCCCTCCGGGTTGGAGGTCAGCGCCAGGACGAAGACCCCGCAGCCGGCCGCCGAGGCCGCGTCCAGCGCCGGGCGCAGCGAGCCGAAGCCGAGGTACGGCGAGAGCGTCACGGCGTCCGAGAAGAGCGGCGAGGCCGGATCCAGGTAGGTCGCCGCGTACGCGCCCATCGTGGAGCCGATGTCGCCGCGCTTGGCGTCCATCAGGACCAGCGCCCCGGCCGCCCGGGCCTCCGCGACGGCCTTCTCCAGGACGGCGATGCCGCGCGACCCGAACCGTTCGAAGAACGCCGACTGCGGCTTGAGTACGGCGACCCGGTCGGCCAGCGCCTCCACCGTCGTACGGGTGAACCGCTCCAGGCCCGCGACGTCGTCGTTCAGGCCCCAGTCGGTGAGGAGCGAGGCGTGCGGGTCGATGCCCACGCAGAGCGGGCCGCGGCGGTCCATCGCCTGCCGGAGCCGCGCGCCGAAGGGGACCAGGGGCCGCGAAGGGGTCGGAGCGGTCACGCGTCGGCCTTCTTCCGGTTCTCGGGGCCCCCGGTGGCCCCGGTGGACCTGGTGGCAGCGCCCACGGCCTCGGCGAGGGTGGCGTACGGGGAGCGCGCGAGCCGGGCCGCGAGCCCCTGGTGGATCTCGCGGCTCCAGAACGGGCCCCGGTAGATGAACGCGCTGTACCCCTGGACGAGCGTGGCACCGGCCAGGATGCGCTGCCAGGCGTCCTCGGCGTCCTCCACGCCCCCGACGCCCACCAGGGTGATCCGGTCGCCCACACGCGCGTACAGGCGGCTCAGCACCTCCAGCGAGCGCTCCTTGAGGGGCGCGCCGGACAGTCCGCCGGTCTCGGCGGTCAGAGCCGGGTCGGACGCGAGGCCGAGGCTCTCGCGGGCGATGGTGGTGTTGGTGGCGATGATGCCGTCCAGGCCCAGCTCCACGGCCAGGTCGGCGACGGCGTCGACGTCCTCGTCCGCGAGGTCGGGCGCGATCTTGACCAGGAGCGGGACGCGGCGCCGGGTGACGGTGCGGTCGGCGGCCTCGCGTACGGCGGTGAGCAGCGGCCTGAGCTGGTCGACGGCCTGGAGGCTGCGCAGCCCGGGGGTGTTGGGCGAGCTGACGTTGACCACGAGGTAGTCGGCGTGGCGGGCCAGGCGCTCCGTGGAGAGCACGTAGTCGGCGACGGCCTCACTCTCGGGGACGACCTTGGTCTTGCCGATGTTGACGCCGACGGTCGTCCTGAAGACGGGCCCACGCGCCGTACGGGCCGCGAGGCGCTCCGCCACGGCGGCGGAGCCCTCGTTGTTGAAGCCCATGCGGTTGATCAGCGCCCGGTCGGGGACGAGCCGGAAGAGCCGCCGCTTCGGGTTGCCGGACTGCGGCTCGCCGGTGACGGTGCCGATCTCGACATGGTCGAAGCCGGCCATGGCGAGTCCGTCGATGCCCACGGCGTTCTTGTCGAACCCGGCCGCGAGCCCGAAGGGGCCGTGCATGCGCAGCCCGAACGCCTCGGTGCGCAGCTCCTCGAAGCGGGGGGCGAGCGCGGCGGCGGCGAAGGTGCGCAGGACGGGGACGCGGGCGGCGCGCCGGATCCACCGGAAGGCCAGGTGGTGCGCCTGCTCGGGGTCCATGCGCCGGAAGACCAGCCGGAAGAGGATCCGGTACATGGTGTCCATGAGGTTCGTGATGTGCATGGGGTTCAGTCCTCGCGGGCCGCAGTGAGGTGGCGCGCGTGCTCCTGGAGGGAGCGGACGCCGACGTCGCCGTGCTTCAGGGCGTCGATGCCCTGGACGGCGGCGGCCAGCGCCTGGACCGTCGTGAGGCAGGGGACGCCGCGCGCCACGGCCGCCGTACGGATGTCGTAGCCGTCGAGCCGGCCGCCGGTGCCGTACGGGGTGTTGACGATGAGGTCGACCACTCCGTCGTGGATGAGCTGGACGACGGTCTTCTCGCCGTCCGGGCCCTCGCCCTCGCTCTGCTTGCGTACGACGGTGGCGTTGATGCCGTTGCGCCTGAGGACCTCGGCGGTGCCGGAGGTGGCCAGCAGTTCGAAGCCGTGGGCGACCAGCTCGCGCGCCGGAAAGATCATCGAGCGCTTGTCGCGGTTGGCGACGGAGATGAAGGCGCGGCCCTTGACGGGCAGCGGGCCGTACGCCCCGGCCTGCGACTTGGCGTACGCCGTGCCGAAGGCGGAGTCGATGCCCATGACCTCGCCGGTGGAGCGCATCTCCGGGCCGAGGACGGTGTCGACGCCGCGTCCGTGGATGTCGCGGAAACGCGACCACGGCATCACGGCCTCCTTGACGGAGATCGGCGCGTCGAGCGGCAGCGTGCCGCCGTCGCCCTGCGCGGGCAGCAGCCCCTCCGCGCGCAGCTCGGCGACGGTGGCGCCGAGCGAGATACGGGCGGCGGCCTTCGCCAGCGGTACGGCGGTCGCCTTCGAGGTGAAGGGGACGGTACGGGAGGCACGCGGGTTGGCCTCCAGGACGTAGAGGATGTCGCCGGCCATCGCGAACTGGATGTTGATCAGTCCGCGCACGCCCACACCGCGCGCGATGGCCTCCGTGGAGGCGCGCAGCCGCTTGATGTCGAAGCCGCCGAGCGTGATGGGCGGCAGGGCGCACGCCGAGTCGCCGGAGTGGATGCCGGCCTCCTCGATGTGCTCCATGACGCCGCCGAGGTACAGCTCCGTACCGTCGTAGAGGGCGTCCACGTCGATCTCGATGGCGTCGTCGAGGAACCGGTCCACCAGCACCGGGCGGGTGGGGCTGATCTCGGTGGACTCGGCGATGTACGAGGAGAGCCTGGTCTCGTCGTAGACGATCTCCATGCCGCGTCCGCCGAGGACGTACGACGGCCGGACGAGGACCGGGTAGCCGATCTCGTCCGCGATCGCCTTGGCCCCGGCGAAGGTGGTGGCGGTGCCGTGCTTGGGCGCGGGCAGGCTGGCCTCGGCGAGGACCCGGCCGAAGGCGCCCCGGTCCTCGGCGGCGTGGATCGCCTCGGGGGGTGTGCCGACGACGGGCACGCCGTTGTCCTTGAGGGCCTGGGCGAGGCCCAGCGGGGTCTGGCCGCCGAGCTGGACGATGACGCCCGCGATCGGTCCCGCCAGGGTCTCGGCGTGCACGATCTCCAGGACGTCCTCCAGGGTGAGCGGCTCGAAGTAGAGCCGGTCGGAGGTGTCGTAGTCGGTGGAGACGGTCTCCGGGTTGCAGTTGACCATCACGGTCTCGTACCCGGCGTCGCTCAGCGCGAAGGAGGCGTGGACGCAGGAGTAGTCGAACTCGATGCCCTGGCCGATCCGGTTGGGACCGGAGCCGAGGATGATCACGGCGGGCTTCTCGCGGGGCGCGACCTCGCTCTCCTCGTCGTACGAGGAGTAGAAGTACGGGGTCTTCGCGGCGAACTCGGCGGCGCAGGTGTCGACCGTCTTGTAGACGGGGCGGACGCCCAGCGCGTGCCTGACCTCGCGTACGACGTCCTCGCGCAGCCCGCGGATCGCGGCGATCTGGGCGTCGGAGAAGCCGTGCCGCTTGGCCTCGGCGAGCAGGTCGGGGTCGAGCCGTTCGGCGGCGGCCAGCTCGTCCGCGTACTCCTTGATCAGGAAGAGCTGGTCGACGAACCACGGGTCGATCTTCGTGGCGTCGAAGACCTCCTCGGGGGTGGCCCCGGCCCTGATGGCCCGCATGACGGTGTTGATCCGGCCGTCGGTGGGGATCTTCGCGGTCTCCAGCAGCTCGGCGCGGTCGCCCGGGTCCCCGGTGAAGGCGAACTGGCTGCCGGCCTTCTCCAGCGAGCGCAGCGCCTTCTGGAGGGCCTCGGTGAAGTTGCGGCCGATGGCCATGGCCTCGCCGACGGACTTCATGGTGGTGGTGAGGGAGGCGTCGGCGGCCGGGAACTTCTCGAAGGCGAACCGGGGCACCTTGACGACGACGTAGTCGAGCGTGGGCTCGAAGGACGCCGGGGTCTTCTCGGTGATGTCGTTGGGGATCTCGTCCAGCGTGTAGCCGACGGCGAGCCGGGCGGCGATCTTGGCGATCGGGAAGCCGGTGGCCTTGGAGGCGAGCGCGGAGGAGCGGGAGACGCGCGGGTTCATCTCGATGACGATGACGCGGCCGTCGTCCGGGTTGATCGCGAACTGGATGTTGCAGCCGCCGGTGTCGACGCCGACCTCGCGGATCACGGCGATGCCGACGTCCCGCAGGATCTGGTACTCGCGGTCGGTGAGCGTCATCGCGGGCGCGACGGTGATCGAGTCGCCGGTGTGCACGCCCATCGGGTCGAAGTTCTCGATGGAGCAGACGACCACGACGTTGTCGTGCTTGTCGCGCATCAGCTCCAGTTCGTACTCCTTCCAGCCGAGGATGGACTCCTCCAGGAGCACCTCGGTGGTCGGCGAGAGCATCAGGCCCTGTCCGGCGATCCGGCGCAGGTCCTCCTCGGTGTGGGCGAAGCCGGAGCCGGCGCCGCCCATGGTGAAGGAGGGGCGGACGACGACGGGGTAGCCGCCGAGCGTGTCGACGCCGGCGAGGACGTCGTCCATGGAGTGGCAGATGACCGAGCGGGCGGACTCGCCGTGGCCGATCTTCTCGTACACGGCCTTGACGACGTCCTTGAAGAGGTCGCGGTCCTCGCCCTTGTTGATCGCCTCGACGTTGGCGCCGATCAGCTCGACGCCGTACTTGTCGAGCGTGCCGGAGTCATGGAGGGAGATCGCGGTGTTCAGCGCGGTCTGGCCGCCGAGGGTGGGCAGCAGCGCGTCGGGGCGCTCCTTCGCGATGATCTTCTCGACGTACTCGGGGGTGATCGGCTCCACGTAGGTGGCGTCGGCGATCTCCGGGTCCGTCATGATCGTGGCGGGGTTGGAGTTGACCAGGATGACGCGCAGGCCCTCGGACCTGAGGACGCGGCACGCCTGGGTACCGGAGTAGTCGAATTCAGCGGCCTGGCCGATGACGATCGGTCCTGAACCGATGACCAGGACGGACTGGATATCGGTGCGCTTAGGCACGCTGGTCCTCCAACAGGGCTGTGTTCATCAAAGAGGTGAAGCGGTCGAAGAGGTACGCGGCGTCGTGCGGGCCCGCAGCCGCCTCGGGGTGGTACTGGACGCTGAAGACCGGCCGGTCGAGCAGCCTGAGCCCCTCGACCACGTTGTCGTTGAGACAGACGTGGGAGACCTCGACGCGGCCGTAGGGGGTGTCGGTGACCCGGTCGAGCGGGGCGTCGACGGCGAAGCCGTGGTTGTGCGCGGTGACCTCGACCTTGCCGGTCGTGCGGTCCTGCACGGGCTGGTTGATGCCCCGGTGCCCGTACTTCAGCTTGTACGTGCCGAAGCCCAGCGCGCGGCCGAGGAGCTGGTTGCCGAAGCAGATGCCGAAGAGCGGCGTGCCGCGCTCCAGCACGCCCCGGACGACGGTGAGGTCGGCGGTGGCCGGGTCGCCGGGCCCGTTGGAGAGGAACACCCCGTCGGGCGCGGTCGCGTACACCTCGTCCAGCGTGGCGGTGCCGGGCAGGACGTGCACCTCGATGCCGCGCCGGGCCATCAGGTGCGGGGTCATGCCCTTGATGCCGAGGTCGAGCGCGGCGACGGTGAAGCGCTTCTCGCCGATCGCGGGGACGACGTACGGCTGCTCGGTGGCGACCTCGGCGGAGAGGTTCGCGCCGGTCATCTCCGGGGCCTGCCGGACCCGGGCGAGCAGCGCCGCCTCGTCCGCCAGGGACTCCCCGGAGAAGATGCCGACGCGCATGGCGCCGCGCTCGCGGAGGTGGCGGGTGAGGGCGCGGGTGTCGACGCCGCTGATGCCGACGACGCCCTGGGCGACCAGCTCGTCGTCGAGGGAGCGGCGCGAGCGCCAGTTGGACGGGGTGCGCGCGGGGTCCCGTACGACGTAGCCGGAGACCCAGATCCGCGCGGACTCGGGGTCCTCGTCGTTCACGCCGGTGTTGCCGATGTGCGGGGCCGTCATCACGACGACCTGGCGGTGGTACGACGGGTCGGTGAGGGTCTCCTGGTAGCCGGTCATGCCGGTGGAGAAGACGGCCTCGCCGAAGGTCTCCCCCACGGCCCCGTAGGCGCGGCCGCGGAAGCTGCGGCCGTCCT
Source organism: Streptomyces sp. NPDC087310 (assembly GCF_044744405.1). Taxonomy (NCBI): domain Bacteria; kingdom Bacillati; phylum Actinomycetota; class Actinomycetes; order Kitasatosporales; family Streptomycetaceae; genus Streptomyces; species Streptomyces sp. NPDC087310. The sequence continues at coordinate 89,017 of NZ_JBIUYF010000008.1, forward strand.
CCAGGACGAGTACGGCGGGGGACGCCTTTACGCGGGCGGTTCCGCGGCCGGTGCCTCGGCCGACGACTGGGGGCGAGGTGGTCATCGTGCGGGGCCTTCCGTAGTGCTGGTGTGGTGCGTGGTGAGGGGCCGGCTCATGGAGTTGACGGCGTCGACCCAGGCGGCGTGTTCGGCGGAGCGGTCGGAGCGGAAGCCGGAGTCGATCAGCCGGTCCCCGTGCTCCCAGGTGACGATCAGCAGCCCGCCCTCGGCGAGGACCTTGCCCGCGATGCCCTTGTCGAGCCGGGCCTCGCGCAGCCGCTCCGCCGGTACGAAGAAGTCGTTCGCGCCGGGGCGTACGACGTCGAGCCCGGCGTCGGTGAGCGTCAGCTCCACGCGGCTGCGGGTGCCGAGACCGTGGGCCACGATCCGGTCGAGCCACTGCCCGGCGGTCGTGGAGCCGTGGTAGCGGCCCTCCAGCGTCAGTCTCGCCTCGCCGGGGGCGTCCGGCGCGGCAGGGAGCTCGGGCAGGTCCGACTGGAGGCTGCCGCGCCACTTCCAGCCCTGGCGCATCAGCCAGTACACGAGGGCGACGAAGAGCAGCAGACCGGCCACCCAGCCGATCCGGGCGGCCCAGTCGGTCACGTCCGCCGATTTCTGCTCGGCGGCCAGGGGAAGGAGAAGGTTCGCAGTTGTCACGCCAGATTCCCGTCGACGACCGTGGCACGGCCCCGCAGGAAGGTGTGGGTCACGCGTCCCGGCAGCTCACGCCCCTCGTAGGGGGTGTTACGGCTGCGGGAGGCGAAGCCCGCGGGGTCCACGGCTCCACGGTATGCCGGATCGACCAGGGTGAGGTTGGCGGGCTCGCCTGCCGAGACGGGCCGGCCGTGGCCTTCGAGGCGGCCGATGCGCGCCGGGCGGAACGACATCCGGTCGGCGACGCCCGCCCAGTCCAGCAGTCCGGTGTCGACCATCGTGTCCTGGACCACGGACAGGGCGGTCTCCAGGCCGACCATGCCCATGGCCGCCGCCGCCCACTCGCAGTCCTTGTCCTCGTGCGGGTGGGGCGCGTGGTCGGTGGCGACGCAGTCGATCGTGCCGTCCGCGAGGGCTTCGCGGAGGGCGAGGACGTCGGCCTCGGTGCGCAGCGGCGGGTTCACCTTGTAGACGGGGTTGTACGACCGTACGAGTTCGTCGGTGAGGAGGAGGTGGTGCGGGGTGACCTCGGCGGTGACGTTCCACCCCTTGGACTTCGCCCAGCGGACCAGTTCGACCGAGCCCGCGGTGGAGAGGTGGCAGATGTGGACGCGGGAGTCGACGTGCGCGGCGAGCAGCACGTCGCGCGCGATGATCGACTCCTCGGCGACGGCGGGCCAGCCGCCGAGGCCCAGCTCGGCGGAGACGACGCCCTCGTTCATCTGGGCGCCCTCGGTGAGCCGCGGCTCCTGGGCGTGCTGGGCGACGACGCCGTCGAACGCCTTCACGTACTCCAGCGCCCTGCGCATGATCACCGCGTCGTCGACGCACTTGCCGTCGTCGGAGAAGACCCGGACGTTGGCGGCGGAGTCGTTCATGGCGCCCAGCTCGGCGAGGTGCTTGCCCTCCAGGCCGACGGTGACGGCGCCGACGGGCTGCACGTCGCAGTAGCCGGACTCCTTGCCGAGCCGCCAGACCTGCTCGACGACGCCGGCGGTGTCGGCGACGGGGAAGGTGTTGGCCATGGCGTGGACGGCGGTGAAGCCGCCGATGGCGGCGGCCTTGGTGCCGGTCAGGACCGTCTCGGAGTCCTCGCGGCCGGGCTCCCGCAGATGGGTGTGGAGGTCGACCAGGCCGGGCAGCAGGATCTGTCCCGCGGCCTCGACGACGGTGGCGTCACCGGCGTCCAGGCCCGTGCCCACCGCCTCGATGACCTCGCCGTCGATCAGTACGTCCTGGACGTCGCCGCCGAGCACCTGGGCGCCCCGGATCAGGATCTTGCTCATGGTTACTTGTTCTCCTCGGGTGACGGGCGGGACGTCTCGGGTGAGGTGCGGGACGTGGTGACGGCGGGCTCGTTGCCGCCCAGCAGCAGGTAGAGCACGGCCATCCGGGTGGAGACGCCGTTGGCGACCTGCTCGACGGCCGTGCAGCGGTCGGAGTCGGCGACCTCCGCGGTGATCTCCATGCCGCGGTTCATCGGCCCGGGGTGCATGACGACGGAGTTGCCGGGCATCCGGCGCATCCGCTCGCCGTCCAGGCCGTAGCGCCGGGAGTACTCGCGCTCGGTCGGGAAGAAGGCGGCGTTCATCCGCTCGCGCTGCACCCGCAGCATCATCACGGCGTCGGAGGCGGGCAGCACCCGGTCCAGGTCGTAGCTGACCTCGCAGGGCCAGTGCTCGACGCCGATCGGCACGAGCGTGGGCGGCGCGACCACCGTGACGTGGGCGCCGAGCGTGTGCAGCAGCAGGACGTTGGAGCGGGCGACGCGGCTGTGCAGCACGTCGCCGACGATCGTGACCCGCTGCCCTGCCAGGTCCCGGCCGATCCCCGCGTCAGCGCCGACCAGCCTGCGGCGCAGCGTGAAGGCGTCCAGGAGGGCCTGGGTCGGGTGTTCGTGGGTGCCGTCGCCCGCGTTGACGACCGCGCCGTCGATCCAGCCGGAGGTGGCGAGGCGGTACGGGGCGCCGGAGGCGCCGTGCCGGATGACGACGGCGTCGGCGCCCATCGCCTCCAGGGTGAGCGCGGTGTCCTTGAGCGATTCGCCCTTGGAGACGGACGAGCCCTTGGCCGAGAAGTTGATCACATCGGCGGAGAGGCGCTTGGCGGCGGCCTCGAAGGAGATCCGGGTGCGGGTCGAGTCCTCGAAGAAGAGGTTGACGACGGTACGGCCGCGCAGGGTCGGCAGTTTCTTGATGGGCCGGTCGGCGACCCGGGCCATCTCCTCCGCGGTGTCGAGGATCAGCACGGCGTCGTCGCGGCTGAGATCGGCGGCGGAGATCAGGTGGCCGGGTGTGCGGGGGTTCGCCCCGGGAAGACGCAGCATCGGAAAGAGGGCTCCGGTGTGGTGGGGTGTGCGGGCGTGCGGGCGCGCGGAGGCATCCGTACAGGGTGTGGAGGACGTACGGGCGGGCTCGGGGGCTCCGCTACCGCTCGCCGGACGCGGTGGGCCGCTGGAGGCCGAGCAGCACGGTGTCGCGGCCGTCCTCCTCGGCGAGCTGGACCTTGACCGTCTCCCGCAGCGAGGTAGGGAGGTTCTTGCCGACGTAGTCGGCGCGGATCGGCAGCTCGCGGTGGCCGCGGTCGACGAGGACCGCGAGCTGGACGGCGCGCGGACGGCCGATGTCGCCGAGGGCGTCGAGGGCGGCGCGGATGGTCCGGCCGGAGAAGAGCACGTCGTCGACGAGGACGACCAGCCGTCCGTCGACCCCGTCCGCGGGGATGTCGGTGCGGGCCAGCGCGCGGGCGGGCCGCAGCCGCAGGTCGTCGCGGTACATGGTGATGTCGAGGGAGCCCACCGGGATGGTGCGGCCGGTGATCTCGGCGAGTTTCCCGGCGAGCCTGCGGGCCAGGAAGACCCCGCGGGTCGGAATGCCGAGCAGCACCACGTCGTCGGCGCCCTTGGCGCGTTCGACGATCTCGTGGGCGATACGGGTCAGGACCCGGGCGATGTCGGGGGCCTCCAGAACGGGGCGTGCCGCACCGGATCCGGCCGTCGTGTCGGTGTCGCTCGCGTCGCCGCTCACGTCCGTGCTTGCGTTCTTGCTTGTGTCCATAAGAAACGGACCTCCTTCTCCGCCTCACGGGACGGACCTTAAAGGACGTCGGAAACGCCAGAAACTACGCCACCCAGGCTAGCAGGGGGTCCGCGGCCGATTCGGTGCCACCCCCTGCCGGAAGGCGCCGGGAGGCGGTGCGGGCGCGGTACGGAGCGCGGTACGGACAGCGGTACGGAGGCCGGTACGGACCCCGGTACGGCTCCCCCGGCTTGACGCATCCAAGTAACGCTGCGTAACCTCACAGTGAGTTACCAGACTTCGTCCGGGGAGCTATATGTCCAGCGAATACGCAAAGCAGCTCGGGGCCAAACTCCGCGCCATCCGCACCCAGCAGGGCCTCTCGCTCCATGGCGTGGAGGAGAAGTCCCAGGGCCGCTGGAAGGCCGTCGTGGTGGGTTCGTACGAGCGTGGAGACCGTGCCGTCACGGTGCAGCGCCTCGCCGAGCTGGCGGACTTCTACGGTGTCCCGGTGCAGGAACTTCTTCCCGGCACGACGCCCGGCGGTGCCGCCGAGCCGCCGCCGAAGCTCGTTCTCGACCTGGAGCGCCTGGCCCACGTGCCGCAGGAGAAGGCCGGCCCGCTCCAGCGGTACGCGGCGACGATCCAGAGCCAGCGGGGCGACTACAACGGCAAGGTGCTGTCGATCCGCCAGGACGATCTGCGCACCCTGGCCGTCATCTACGACCAGTCGCCGTCGGTCCTGACCGAGCAGCTCATCAGTTGGGGTGTGCTGGACGCGGACGCGCGGCGCGCGGTCGCGCACGACGAGAGCTGACCGCCCCGCGGGCCCGGCTCGCGGATCGGCAGAAACGTCACCTCCCGGAGGGCGGTCCCGTACGCGTGTACGGGACCGCCCTCCGGCGCGTCCGAGGCCGTGCCGTGGCCCGTCCGGCCTCCGCGCACCGTGTCCGGGGACACGGATGCCCTCACGTACCGGGCGGGCTTGCTTGATCCCGTCCGGCGCGTGAGGGCAGACCGCCGCTCAGGCGCGGCGCAGACTCGGCTTGAGGTCCTTGAAACGGCTGAGAAGGCCGTTCACGAACGACGGGGAGTCGTCGGTGGAGAACTCCTTGGCGAGCTGGACCGCCTCGTCGATCGCCACGGCGTCCGGGGTCCCGTCCAGCCAGATCAGTTCGTACGTGCCGAGCCGGACGATGTTGCGGTCGGCGACCGGCATCCGGTCGAGGTCCCAGTCCACCGCGTAGGTGGCGATGAGTTCGTCGATACGGGCCACGTGCTCCCCGTACCCCTCGACCAGTTCCATGGTGAACTCATTGACCGGCGGCTGACGGTCGTCGGAGCGAGAGTGCCTGATCCAGTCCGCGAGAACGTTCTGTACGGACGTACCGCGCTGATCGGCCTCGAAGAGGATCTGGAACGCGCGCTTACGGGCATTGCTCCTGGCAGCCACGGTTAGCTGTTCACCCGGCCGAGGTAGTCGCCCGTACGGGTGTCGACCTTGATCTTCTCGCCGGTGGTGATGAAGAGCGGGACACCGATCTCGTAACCGGTCTCCAGTGTCGCCGGCTTGGTGCCACCGGTGGAGCGGTCGCCCTGGACGCCCGGGTCGGTGTGCTGGATGACCAGCTCGACCGCGGCGGGCAGCTCGACGTAGAGCACCTCGCCCTCGTGCGTGGCGACCGTGGCGGTGAAGCCCTCGATCAGGAAGTTCGCCGCGTCACCGACCGACTTGCGGTCGATCATGAGCTGGTCGTAGGTGCTCATGTCCATGAAGACGAAGTACTCGCCGTCCATGTACGAGAACTGCATGTCGCGGCGGTCAACGGTGGCCACCTCGACCTTCACGCCGGCGTTGAAGGTCTTGTCGACGACCTTGCCGGAGAGCACGTTCTTCAGCTTGGTGCGCACAAAGGCCGGGCCCTTGCCGGGCTTGACGTGCTGGAACTCGACGACGGACCAGAGCTGGCCTCCGTCGAGCTTGAGCACCAGGCCGTTCTTGAGGTCGTTCGTGGAAGCCACGGTTGCGGAATCTCCTGGACTGAAAGCAGGTGGACGACCGAGGGCCGCGCGCCGCCCCGGCGGATACCCGGGCGGCGCCCGCGCCATGGCGCGGGCCGTGCCTGGGCACAGGCGCCGGACTAGAGCGCGAGCAGCTCCTTGGTCGTGATGGTGAGTAGCTCGGGTCCGCCGTCCGCCTCGGGGCGGACGACGAGCGTGTCATCGATCCGGACACCGCCCCGGCCCGGGAGGTGGACCCCCGGTCCGACGGTGACCGGCACACAAGCGTCCAGTTTACCCATGGCCGCGGGGGCGAGCTGCGGGTCCTCGTCGATTTCGAGTCCGACACCGTGTCCCGTACGGGGTGCGAGCCCCTCGCCGTGCCCGGCCGCCTCCAGCGGATGCCGCGTCGCGCGGTCCACGTCGCGGTAGCCCGCGCCCGGCACGAGACCTTCCCGACCTGCCCGTTGTGCCGCGAAGACCAGCTCGTACAGCTCGATCTGCCAGTCGGCCGGGGAGGTTCCGATGACGAAGGTACGGCCGATGAGACACCGGTATCCGCGGTAGTCCGCGCCGAGGCCGACGGAGAGGAAATCACCCTCCTCGACCCGGCGGTCCGAGGGACGGTGCCCGGGGCGGCCCGAGTGCGGCCCGGTGGCCACGACGGTCGGGAAGGCCGGGCCGTCGGCGCCGTGGTCGACGAGCCGGCGCTCCAGCTCCAGCGCGAGATGCCGCTCCGTGCGGCCCACCAGGATCGACTCCAGCAGCTCCCCCAGCGCGTGGTCGGCGATCTCGGCGGCGATCCGCAGACAGGCGATCTCCGCCTCGTCCTTGACGATCCGCTGCTGCTCGACGGCGCAGCCGAGGTCGGTGAGGCGCAGCCCGGGTACGACGGCGCCGATGGCCCGGTGGCGGGCGACGGTCAGGTGGTGCTCCTCGACGGCGAGGGATCCGGCGGACGAGGGGGTGAGGATCCCCGCGGCGGCCACGGCGGGGTCCCCGCTGGTGGGTACGGCGGTCAGACGCAGCCGCTCGTCGATCCCTTCGGGTCCTTCGAGGCCGGGCAGGCGGGGGCAGAGCAGCGTGTCGTCGTCGTCCGGGCCGAGCAGCAGTACGGCGCCGGGCGGCGCCCCGCCCGCGAGGTAGCGGACGTTGGCGGGCCGGGAGACCAGGGCCGCCGGGTTGCCCGCGGCGGCGCACCGGTCACGCAGCCGCGCGCGGCGGACCGCATACACGTCTGACATGACCCGAGCGTACGAGTGGCCGCCTCACCCGGCCGGTTCAGCGCGTCCGACCGGGGAACCTCCGTGGCCGCCGGGGCGGCCGGTTCACCAGCTCGGCGGGGAGGCCACGGCGCGGGCCAGGACGTCGTCCAGGACCCGGGCGGTGGTCTCCACGTCGTACTTGGAGTTGTCGATGATGGGCAGCCCCGAGCCGTACCAGCCGGCCATCCGGCCGTGGATGCCGGCGACCTCCTCGTCCGCCAGCCGGCGGTTGCCGCTGCGCTCGGCGTTGCGCTCCAGCACGATCTCCAGACCGGGGAGCAGGACGACCGGGAGCAGTCCGGGGCCGACATGGCGCTTCCAGCCGCCGAGTCCGACGACCGGGCGGTCCGGGAAGACCGCGTCGTCGAGGATGCAGGAGATGCCGTTGGCGAGGAAGTTGCGGGCGGCGAAGCCACAGGTGCGGCGGGCCAGCCGGTACTGCGCCTCGGAGTGGTCGTTCCAGCCGGACTGCGGGTCGGCGAACCCGGCGCAGACCCATTCGCGTACGTCGTCCAGGCTGATGTGCGCGGTGGGAACCCGGCGGCTGCTCGCCCAGTGCCGGGCCACGGTGGTCTTGCCCGCGCCCGCGGGCCCGATGAGCAGGACGGCGAGGGTCGCCGTGCCCGTACCGCTGTCGGCGGGCGGCGCGGCGGGGACCGGCACGGGGCCGCCGGGCGGGAGCCGGACATGTCCGGTGACATCGGCGGGGGGCTGTCCGGTCGGCGCGCCGGGCGGCGGTACGGGGCCGTGTCCGTGCCCCTGTGCGGGCCCGTGCGCCGGTCCGGGGTGCTGCCCGGGAATGGGGGGCTGTCCCGGGGGCTGGGGCGGCCCAGGAGGCCCTGAGGGCTGAGGGGCGCCAGGGGGCTGGTGGGATCCCTGCACCGGCTGAGGTCCCTGTGCCGGGTGCGCTCCATGCGCCTGGTGCGCCCCCTGTGCCGGGTGCGCTCCGTGCGCCGGGTGGACGCCCGGTGTCTGATGGACGCCCGGTGTCCCGGGGGCCCATCCGGTTCCGTGCCCCGGTCCCTGGGGAGGCGGCAACGGAGCCCCCACTGAGTGCTGCATCCGGTGCCACTCCGTCTCGTGCGACTGACGCTGTCGGCGGCCCCGCGGGCCGCGCTACCGAACGGTACCGCCCCCGGCCGTCCCCGTGGGAACGGCCGGGACGCGTGAGGGGCGCCGGGGGCGCCCCGTCAGGCGGTCAGCTCCTCCGCGAGGGCGCGCAGCGCGAGCCGGTACGAGCCGATGCCGAAGCCCGCGACCGTACCGCTGGCGACGGCCGCGACCACGGAGGTGTGCCGGAACTCCTCGCGCGCGTACGGGTTCGAGATGTGCACCTCGATCAGCGGCGCCGTGCGCTGGGCCGCCGCGTCCCGCATCGCGTACGAGTAGTGGGTGAACGCGCCCGGGTTGAGGACGACCGGCACGGCGCCGTCCGCGGCCTCGTGGAGCCAGCGGATCAGCTCGCCCTCGTCGTTCGTCTCCCGTACGTCGACGTCGAGCCCCAGCTCCTTGCCGAGCGTCCGGCAGGCGTCCACCAGCCCGGCGTACGAGGTCTCCCCGTACACATCGGGTTCGCGCGAGCCGAGGCGGCCCAGGTTGGGCCCGTTGAGGACGAGGACCCGACGGGTCACGCCGACACCTCCCCGTACGCGGCGAGCAGCACCGCCGGGTCCGGGCCCTCCAGCACGGTCGGCTTGCCGAGGCCGTCGAGCACGATGAAGCGCAGCAGGTCGCCGCGGGACTTCTTGTCGACCTTCATCGTCTCCAGCAGCTTGGGCCACTGGTCGCCGCGGTAGGTCAGCGGAAGGCCGACGGACTCCAGTACGGCGCGGTGCCGGTCGGCGGTCGCGTCGTCGAGCCGGCCGGCCAGCCGCCCCAGTTCGGCGGCGAAGACCATGCCGACGGAGACGGCCGCGCCGTGCCGCCACTTGTAGCGCTCGTTCTTCTCGATGGCGTGCGCCAGGGTGTGGCCGTAGTTCAGGATCTCCCGCAGGCCGGACTCCTTGAGGTCGTTGGAGACGACCTCGGCCTTGACCCGGATCGAACGCTCGATCAGCTCGGCGGTGTGCGGCCCCGCGGGCGTACGGGCGCCCTGCGGGTCGGACTCGACCAGCTCCAGGATGGCCGGGTCCGCGATGAACCCCGCCTTGATGATCTCCGCCATGCCGCTGACGTAGTCGTTGACGCCCAGGGAGTCCAGCGCGGCGAGGTCGCAGAGCACCCCGGCGGGCGGGTGGAAGGCGCCGACGAGGTTCTTGCCCTCGGCGGTGTTGATGCCCGTCTTGCCGCCCACGGCCGCGTCGACCATGGCGAGCACGGTCGTCGGTACGGCGATCCAGCGCACCCCTCGCAGCCAGGTCGCGGCGACGAATCCGGCCAGGTCTGTGGTGGCTCCGCCGCCCACGCCGATGATCACATCGCTGCGGGTGAAGCCGGTCTGCCCGAGCGCCTTCCAGCAGTACGCGGCGACCTCGGCGGTCTTCGCCTCCTCGGCGTTCGGCACCTGGATCGCGACGGCCTCGTACCCCTGCTCGGCGAGGTCGGCGCGCAGCGCCTCACCGGTCCCCTCCAGCGCCTCGGGGTGGATGACGGCGATCCGCCGGACCCGCGGCCCGATCAGGGCGGGCAGCTCGCCCAGGAGCTGCCGGCCGACCAGCACCTCGTACGGGTCGTGTCCCGCGGTGCCGCCGACCTGGATACGGGTGACTGCCTGCTCCGTCATACGGGGTTCTCCTTGCCGGGGGTCGTGCCGGGGATCCTGAGCTCCTGCGCCGGAGGGGAGGTGAGCTCCAGCGCGTCGAGGACGGCGTCCACGACCTCTTCGGGCGTGCGGTCGTCGGTGGCGACGGAGACCCGGGCCACCTCCGTGTACAGATGACGGCGCCCCTCCATCAGCAGCTTCCACTGCTGGCGGGGGTTGACGGCCAGCAGCGGGCGCGCCGTGTTCAGCCCGGTGCGCCGGGCCGCCTCGCCGACCTCCATCGAGAGGTAGACGACCGGCAGCCCGGTCAGCTCCGCGCGGGTGGCGTCGTCGAGGATCGCGCCGCCGCCGAGCGCGAGAACGCCCCCGGTGTGCTCGTGGAGCGCGCGCCGTACCGCCTCGCGCTCCAGCCCGCGGAAGTGCGTCTCGCCGTCGTCCACGAAGATCTCGGCGATGGACCGTCCCTGGGCGGCGACGATGTCGGCGTCGCTGTCGCGGAAGGCGGTACCGAGCCGCGCGGCGAGCAGTTCACCGACGGTGGACTTGCCGACGCCCATGGGGCCGACGAGCACGACGGCCGGCCCGTTCCCCGGCCCGCTCGCCGGGTCCGGGGTGCTCATCGGATCTGGAGGTTGTCGAGGTACGAGGTGACGTTGCGACGGGTCTCCGTGACGCTGTCGCCGCCGAACTTCTCCGCGACCGCGTCCGCGAGGGTCAGCGCGACCATGGCCTCGGCGACGATGCCGGCGGCCGGCACGGCGCACACGTCGGAGCGCTGGTGGTGGGCGCTGGTCACCTCGCCGGTGACCACGTCGACAGTGGCCAGCGCGCGCGGCACGGTCGCGATCGGCTTCATCGCGGCCCGTACGCGCAGCAGCTCACCGGTGGTCAGCCCGCCCTCGGTGCCGCCCGAGCGGCCGGAGGCGCGCCGGATGCCGTCGGGGGTCGGGACGATCTCGTCGTGCGCCTGCGAGCCCGGCACCCGGGCGAGCCCGAAGCCGTCGCCGACCTCGACGCCCTTGATGGCCTGGATGCCCATGAGCGCGGCGGCGAGCCGGGCGTCGAGCCTGCGGTCCCAGTGGACGTGCGAACCGAGCCCGACCGGCACGCCGTACGCCAGCACCTCGACGACGCCGCCGAGGGTGTCGCCGTCCTTGTGGGCCTGGTCGATCTCCGCGACCATCGCCTTGCTCGCGTCGGCGTCCAGGCAGCGCACCGGGTCCGCGTCCAGCTTCGCCACGTCGGAGGGTTCCGGGTAGACCCCGTAGGGGGCCTTGGCCGCGGCCAGCTCGACGACGTGGGAGACGATCTCGATCCCGGCCGTCTCCTTCAGGTACGAGCGCGCCACGGCGCCGAGCGCGACCCGCGCGGCGGTCTCCCGGGCGCTGGCGCGCTCCAGGACGGGACGGGCCTCGTCGAAGCCGTACTTCTGCATGCCCGCGAGGTCCGCGTGACCGGGCCGGGGGCGGGTCAGCGGGGCGTTACGGGCCAGCTTGGCCAGCTCGGCGGGGTCGACCGGATCGGCCGACATGACCTGCTCCCACTTGGGCCACTCGGTGTTGCCCACCATGATCGCGACGGGCGAGCCCATGGTCAGGCCGTGCCGTACACCGCCGAGGAAGGTGATCTCGTCCTGCTCGAACTTCATCCGAGCACCGCGGCCGTAGCCGAGGCGGCGCCGGGCCAGGTGGTCCGCCACCATCTCCGTGGTGATGGGCACACCGGCGGGAAGACCCTCCAGCGTCGCCACGAGTGCGGGTCCGTGGGACTCCCCCGCGGTCAGCCAGCGCAACCTGCTCAACGGTGCTCCTCATACTCGCGCCTGGGACGACAACGGCGCGACCGGGTGCGCGGCCCTGGCCCGCCATGTCCGATTCTCCCACGGCGGGGATCAGCGGCGGGCAGCGGTCCGCGGAGCGGACCACCACCGCGCCGGGGCGCCCCGGCGCGGTACGGCTCAGCCGAGCGCCGCGGCGCCCGCCTCCCGCATCACGGCGAGCGGCGCGGGCGAGCGCCCCGTCATCAGCTCCACCTGGAGCACCGCCTGGTGGACCAGCAGGTCGAGTCCGCTCACCAGAGCCCCCTCGCGCCGCGCCCAGGCCGAGGCGAGCGCCGTCGGCCACGGCTCGTACAGCACGTCGAAGAGCGTGCCGGCCGCCTCGGGGACCGCGTCGGCGAGGGCGTCGGTGGTGCCCGCCGGGGTGGTGGCGATCACCAGCGGCGCGTGCAGCGCCCGGTCGGCCTCCGCCCAGTCGGCGATCCTGATGTCGACCCCGAGGCGTTCGCCCCAGCCGCGCATCTCGGCGGCGCGCGCCTTGGTCCGTACGTACGCGGTGACCGGACCCGTGCAGATACGGGAGAGCGCGGCGACGGCGGACGACGCGGTCGCCCCGGCCCCCAGGATCGCCGCGGACTCCACCTTCTCCACGCCCCGCTCACGCAGGGCGGCGATCATGCCGGGGATGTCGGTGTTGTCACCGGTGCGCCGCCCGTCGTCGCCGAGGACGACGGTGTTCACCGCCTCCACGGAGGCCGCGGTGTCGGTGACCTCGTCCAGCAGCGGGATGACCGCCCGTTTGAGCGGCATGGTCAGCGACAGCCCCGCCCAGGCGGGATCGCCCCGCAGCCCTTCGAGGAAGCCGGGCAGCCCGGCCTCGTCCACCTCGAAACGGTCGTACGTCCACTGGCTCAGGCCGAGCTCCGCATACGCGGCGCGGTGCAGCGCCGGGGAGAGGGAGTGAGCGATGGGCGATCCGAGGACCGCCGCCCGCCGATGTGACATCACTGTTTCTTGGCTTCCCTCTCGTACTCCTGGCGGTTCTCCTCGTGCTCCTCATTGGTGACGGCGAAGAGCGTCTTGTCCGAGGTCACCGAGACGAAGTAGTACCAGGGGCCTTCCGCCGGGTTGATCGACGAGTGCAGGGCGTCGGCACCCGGGTTTCCGATGGGCCCGGGCGGAAGGCCCTTGATGTCGTAGGTGTTGTACGGGTCCTTGATCCTGCGCAGGTCGTCGACCGCACCGAGATCCAGTCTGCTCTGGGCCTTGATGTAGTTGACGGTGGAGTCGAATTCGAGACGCCCGACGGTCTCGGTGTTCTCCGGCTGCAGGCGGTTGTAGACGACGCGGGCGACCTTGTCGAAGTCGTGCTTGTACTTGCCCTCCGCCTGCACGAGGCTCGCGATGGTGAGCAGTTGGAGCGGCGAACTCAGCTTCAGCTTCTTCGCCTCGGCCTCGATGTCCTGCTTCTCGTATTCGGCTTTGGCGCGGGCGACCATCTTCTTGAGGACGTTCTCCGGTTTCGTTCCCTTGGCGACCGGGTAGCTCGCCGGGAAGAGGAAGCCCTCCAGCGGATCCTTTATGCCCTTGTTGTCGTTGGCCCATTTCGGCAGGCCCAGGTTCTTCGCCTGCGCCTTGGCGATGGCCGCGGTCTCGCCCTTCTTGAGTCCGAGCCGTTTGTCGATCTGCTCGTAGACGAACTCGTTGCGCTTGCCCTCGGGGAAGATCAGCGCGTTCCTGCTGCTCGGGCTGAGCATCTTCGTGACCGCGTTCCGCGCCGACATCTCCTTGCCGAGAATGTAGACGCCCGCCTGGATGGTATTCCCCTTGGGATTCTGGTTCTGTGCGGCGACGAAGGCGCGCTGGCTCTTCACCACGCCGTTCTTCACCAGAATGGCACCGATCTCGTATCCACCGGCCCCCGAGGGGATTTCCACCTCGATATCGCCGGAGCCCGCGCCCGCGAAGTCCGGCGGGGGGCCGAATTTGCTCTGCCAGAACTGGTAGCCGACATAGCCGATGCCACCGGCGCCGCCCAGGAAGACCACGGCGACGACGAGGCAGGCGGTGCCGTTGCGGCTCTTCTTTTTCTTCGTCTTGCCCCGGCGCTCGCGGCCCCCGCCGCCGCGGCCCGTGCCCGCGTCGTCGTCCTTGTCGTCGCCGCCCTCACCGGTGAAGAAGGGGTGCGTCTCCTTCTCCGGCGCGTCCTCGGCGGCCTCGGCCTGCTCGGGTTCCGCCTGGGGTTCAGGCTCGGCCTGGCGCAGGCCGGGGGGCTGCGGGGGCGGGTAGGCGTCCGGGGTGCCGTACTGGTCGTGGTTCTCCGCGTAGGTGCCGTACTCGCCCGCGTAGGGGGCCGAGGAGTTCGCCCCGTACGGCATCTCGGCCTGCTGGCCGTTGTCCCAACCGCCGTTGTACTGCGGGTCGTTGTACTGCGGATCGCCGTACTGCTGCGGGGCCTGCTGCGGCGCGTACCGCTGCTCCCCGTACTGCTGCTGGGGGTGCTGAGGCTGCTGCTGCGTCCCGTACTGCTGGTCGCCGTACTGCTGCGCACCGTACTCGGGCCGGCCGCCCTGGTACTGAGGGTGCTGCGGCTGGTACTGCTGCTGGTACGGGTCCTGCGCCGCCCCGTACTGCGCCTGCGCCTGGGCCTGCGGCTGCTGCGGGTACTGCTGCTGTCCTCCGTAGGAGGAGCCGCTGCCGTCGGTGGCCTGCTGTGCCGCCCACCCCGGGTCTCCGTAGAGAGGGTCCCCAGGGTGCCACGGTTCGGGGCCCGGGCCCCGGCCATAGTCAGTCATCGATCCCCTTGAGCCGCGAGGCGTGACCGCTGAGCTCAGTGGCACGGCGTCCGTTTCGCCTCTTTGCTGTGCGGCGGCTGTTCGAACACCGCCGCATCGCGCGGAACGTTACCGTACCGCGATCAGATGACCACTTCGACGCTCTCGCCGGGAGGATTACCTGATACCCGTTCGGCCTCCAGCGCGCCCTGGAGGATGACAACTGCCGCCACTTGGTCGATAACGGACCGCCCTTTCTTGGACTTAACGCCCGAAGCGCGCAGTCCCTGACTGGCCGTCACTGTGCTCATTCGCTCATCGACCAGTCGTACCGGCAGGGGGGCGACCCCCCGTGCGAGCTCCTGGGCGAACACACGTACCTTCGCGGCGGCGGGCCCCTCGCCCCCGTTGAGGGAGCGCGGCAGCCCGACCAGCACTTCGACGGGTTCGTACTCCTCGACGATCTGCCGCAGCCGCCGGTGGGCGGCCGGGACGTCGCGTCCCGGCACGGTCTCCACCGGCGTGGCGAGGATCCCGTCGGGGTCGCACGAGGCGACCCCGATCCGGGCGTCCCCGACGTCGACCGCGAGCCGGCGTCCTCTGCGCATGGCGCTCATCCGGCGCCGGCCTCAGGCCGTCTCGGCGACGAGGCGCTCGACGGCGGCGACGGCGTCCCCGATGGCCTCCGGGTTCTGGCCGCCGCCCTGGGCGAGGTCCGGCTTGCCGCCGCCACCGCCGCCGAGGGTCTTGGCGGCGGTGCGCACCAGGTCACCGGCCTTGAGCCCGCGCCCGCGGGCGGCCTCGTTGGTGGCGATGACCGTCAGCGGGCGTCCGCCCGCCGTGGTGAACAGGGCGACGACCACCGGCCGGTCGCCGCTGATCCGGCCACGCACGTCGAGGACCAGCTTCCGCAGGTCGTCGGCGGAGGTGCCGTCCGGGACCTGCCCGGTGACCAGGGCGGTGCCCCGTACGTCCTTGGCGGAGCCGGCCAGTCCGGCGGCGGCGGCGAGCACCTTCTCCGCGCGGAACTTCTCGATCTCCTTCTCGGCGTCCTTCAGCTTGCCGAGCATGCCCGCGATCTTCTCGGGCAGCTCCTCGGAGCGGCCCTTGACCAGCTCCTGGAGCTGGGCGACGACGGTGTGCTCCTTGGCGAGGAAGCTGTACGCGTCCACACCCACCAGGGCCTCGATACGCCGGACCCCGGAGCCGATCGACGACTCGCCGAGCAGCTTCACCAGGCCGAGCTGGGCGGTGTTGTGGACGTGCGTGCCGCCGCACAGCTCCTTGGAGAAGTCGCCGATGGTGACGACGCGGACCCGCTCGCCGTACTTCTCGCCGAACTCGGCGATGGCGCCCTGCTTCTTGGCCTCGTCGATCGACATGACCTCGGCCTGGACGTCCAGCTCCCGGGCGAGCACCTCGTTGATCTTCTGCTCGACGTCGAGGAGCACCGTGCCGGGTACGGCGGCGGGCGAGCCGAAGTCGAAGCGGAAGCGGCCCGGGGAGTTCTCGGAACCGGCCTGGGCGGCCGTCGGGCCGAGGGCGTCACGCAGGGCCTGGTGGGTGAGGTGGGTGGCGCTGTGGGCGCGGGCGATGGCCCGGCGGCGGGTCAGGTCGATGGCGGCGTAGGCGGAGGCGCCCACCGTCACCTCGCCGACCTGCACCGTTCCCTTGTGTACGGAGACACCGGGGACCGGCTGCTGGACGTCGCGGATCTGGACGACGGCGCCGCTGTCGAGCCGGATCCGGCCCTGGTCGGCGAGCTGGCCGCCGCCCTCGGCGTAGAACGGTGTGCGGTCGAGGACGATCTCGACGTCGTCGCCCTCGGTGGCGGCCGGCGAGGGCACCCCGTCGACGAGCAGGCCGACGACGGTCGACTCGCCCTCGGTGGCGGTGTAGCCGGTGAACTCGGTGGAGCCGCTGGTGTCCGCGACCGAGCGGTAGGCGGAGAGGTCGGCGTGGCCGGACTTCTTGGCCTTGGCGTCGGCCTTGGCCCGCTCCCGCTGCTCCTTCATGAGCCGCCGGAAGCCGTCCTCGTCCACGGAGAGGCCCTGTTCCGAGGCCATCTCCAGGGTGAGGTCGATGGGGAAGCCCCAGGTGTCGTGGAGCAGGAACGCCTTGTCGCCGGGGAGCACCCGGCCGCCGGCGGCCTTGGTCTCGGTGACGGCGGTGTCGAGGATGTTCGTGCCGCCCTTGAGGGCCTTGAGGAAGGCGGCCTCCTCGGCGAGGGCGACGGTCTCGATGCGCTTGCGGTCGGTCTCCAGCTCCGGGTACTGCTCGCCCATGGTCCTGATGACCACGTCGATCAGCTCGGCGACGACCGGCTGGGTGGCGCCGAGGAGGCGCATGTTGCGGATGGCGCGGCGCATGATGCGGCGCAGTACGTAGCCGCGTCCCTCGTTGCCGGGGGTGACGCCGTCGCCGATGAGCATCGTGGACGTACGGATGTGGTCGGCGACCACGCGCAGCGAGACGTCCGAGCCGTGGTCGGCGCCGTACCGTACGCCCGTCAGCTCGGTGGCCTTGTCCATGACGACCCGCAGGGTGTCGGTCTCGTACATGTTCTGTACGTCCTGGAGGATCATGGCGAGACGTTCGAGGCCGAGGCCGGTGTCGATGTTCTTGGAGGGCAGCTCGCCGAGGATCGGGAAGTCGTCCTTGCCCTCGCCGGGGCCGCGCTCGAACTGCATGAAGACCAGGTTCCAGATCTCCACGTAGCGCTCGTCGTTGACGGCGGGGCCGCCCTCGACGCCGAACTCGGGGCCGCGGTCGTAGTTGATCTCCGAGCAGGGGCCGCAGGGGCCCGGCACGCCCATGGACCAGTAGTTGTCCTTCTTGCCGAGGCGCTGGATGCGCTCGGCGGGGACGCCGATCTTCTCGCGCCAGATCTGCTCGGCCTCGTCGTCGTCCAGGTAGACGGTGACCCACAGGCGCTCCGGGTCGAGTCCGTAGCCGCCGTCCGCCACGGAGCTGGTCAGCAGCTCCCAGGCGAGGGTGATGGCGCCTTCCTTGAAGTAGTCGCCGAAGGAGAAGTTGCCGCACATCTGGAAGAACGTGCCGTGCCGGGTGGTCTTGCCGACCTCTTCGATGTCCGGGGTGCGGACGCACTTCTGCACGCTGGTGGCGCGGTCGTACGGAGGCTTGACCTCGCCGAGGAAGTACGGCTTGAAGGGCACCATGCCCGCCGGGACCAGCAGCAGAGTCGGGTCGTCCGCGATGAGCGACGCCGAAGGGACGACGGTGTGACCGCGCTCCTCGAAGAAGCTCAGCCAGCGGCGACGAATTTCAGCCGACTCCATCAGTGGTCCTCATTCCGGTTGTGCGGGTTGTAGGAGTGCGTGGTCCGGGGGCGGTCGATCGCGGCGAGCCGCCGCGGGGCGGGCAGCGCGTGGTCCGCGGGTGCGTCCAGGCCCAGCGCCTCGCCGAGTTCGGCCTCGCGCCGCACCATGGAGGAGCGGACGTCGACGGCGAACTCCTTGACCTTGTGCCCGGCGTCGATCGCCTTGTTCGCCGCCTGGGCGGCGAGGCTCTCCGGGGTGAGCTGCTTGAGCTTGCGGTTGACCTTGGCGGTGGCCCAGACGCCGGCGGCGGCGCCCGCGGTGAACCAGAACGTACGGCGGAACATCGCTGCGGTCAGCCCTTCTTCTTCCGGAACCGGGCGGCGGGGAGCGTACGGCCGACGACGACCGTACGGCGGGTGGCCCGCTCCGCGGGCTCGCTCCCTGCGTCGGGGGCGCCCCGGCGTCCCATGGCCTGGCGTACGCCGTAGCCGAACGCCGCGACCTTGACGAGGGGGCCGCCGAACGTCGAGGCGACCGTGGTGGAGAGCGCCGAGGCGTTGGAGGTGACTTCCTGGACGTCCGACGCGATGGCGTCGACCCGGTCGAGCTGGGTCTGCGCGGAGCGGACCGTCGCGGACGCGTCCGCGAGCAGGGGGACGGCCTGTTCGGTGACGTCCGCCACCAGCCGGGTGGTCGCCTTGAGCGTCTGCGCCAGCCTCACCAGCACCACGGCCAGGAAGGAGACCAGGATGGCCCAGAACACGGCCACCAGGATTCCGGCAACCTCTCCACCGGTCACGCCGCACCGCTCCCTGATCGTCGAAGGTCGCTGACAACTGAAAGGTCGCTGACACCTGGGGCGGCGACGGAACTGACAACTGCCAGGCGACTGGAAAGTCGTCCTCCGACCCTATCGCGCCGAGGGCCCGGCCCCGTACCGGATTAGCGGCGCGCGGGGCGGTGCGGAGGCCCACGCGAAAGCCCGCCGGCTCTCCGGCCACGAGGGGCGGGGAGACGGCGGGCTGAAGCGTGGTGGAGCTACCGCGTCCGGGTCAGCGGGCGTAGTACTCGACGACGAGCTGCTCGTCGCAGATGACCGGGATTTCCTTGCGGTTCGGGTCGCGGTCCAGGCGGAACGCCAGCGCCTTCAGGTTGACCTGGAGGTAGCGCGGGGTCTCGCCGTCCGTGTCGTAGCCACCCTCGCGGGCGACCTGGAAGGGGACCTTCTCACGGCTGCGCTCGCGGACCATCACGACGTCGTCGGGACGGACACGGAACGACGGCTTGTCGACCTTGCCGCCGTTGACCTCGATGTGACCGTGCACGACCATCTGACGGGCCTGGTAGATGGTGCGGGCGATGCCCGACCGCAGGACGAGCGCGTCGAGACGGCGCTCCAGCTCGACGACCAGGGCCTCGCCCGTCTTGCCGCCGGCCTTCTTGGCGCGGTCGTAGGCGCGGGCCATCTGGCGCTCGCTGATGTCGTACTGGGCGCGCAGGCGCTGCTTCTCCAGCAGACGGACCTTGTAGTCACTGTTCTGCTTGCGTCCACGACCGTGCTCACCCGGCGGGTAAGGACGGGCCTCGAAGTACTTGACAGCCTTGGGCGTCAGCGCGATACCGAGCGCACGTGACTTCTTGACCTTGGGACGCGACTGGTTAGGCACGTTCTCCAGACCTCCGTTGTAGGTTAGGTTAGGCTCACCTTACTTAAGGAGATCGCATGTCTCGCCCTGGGAACACCACGCGCATCACAGACATCACAGACAAGCTCGGCGCGGAGAGCGACGAATCGACGGAGGTCCGATCAGCTCATGGTCAGCCGCGTCCCAGCGGGCTTGAAATCGATCGGATGCCGTCAGCAGCCGAACGCACACGAACTCTCGTACAGGGTACATGCTCGGCGGTGCTGCTCATCCCGGGCCTGGACGGGGCCAGGCCCTACCAGCTCATGCCCGACGTACGGTCCGTGGGCCCGGACGGCGAGGTGTTCCTCGTCTTCCCCTCGGACTCCCCCGCGGTACGGGCCGCCACCCACGCACAGGACGACGAACTCACCGCGGTACTGGAGCTCACGGACGTGGCGCCCGTCTCCGTACCCCACCGTATCCGCGGCCGGGCCTGGCTCTCCGGCTGGCTCACCCGCGAACCCGACCTGGCGGACGCCGGCCGGATGACGCTGCGCCTGGAGGTCGGCGAGGCGTGCGTGGACGACCTGTGGGGCGCCGAGTCCGTGGAGCCCGAGGACTTCGTGCAGGCGACCCCCGACCCGCTGGTCGAGCACGAGGCGGAGCTGCTGCAGCACCTCCACTCCGCACACAGCGCCGAGGTCCAGTCCCTGCGCGGGCTGCTCGGCGAGCGGACCGAGGCCGCGTCCATCACCGCGGCCGTACCGGTCGGGATCGACCGCTTCGGACTGCGGGTGCGCTTCACCGGGGTCCAGTGCTTCGACGCCCGCTTCGACTTCCCCGAGCCGGTCCGGAACGTCAACGAGCTGCGCTACGCGATGCACACCCTCTTCGACGCGGCCGCCCAATAGCACGGCGGGGTGTCTCGGGGAGCGCACACCCGGGGATCCGGTACGCGGAGATCCGGTACGCGGAGGTCTCAGCCGGAGTCGCCGCGCAGCCGCTCGCGCACCTTGTCGACCACGTCCGCGTAGCGCGCTTCCGCGCCGTACCGCGTGGGCTCGTAGTAACGCCTGTCGCGCACCGCTTCCGGTGCGTACTGCTGGGCCGCGATCCCGCCCGGGACGTCGTGCGGATAGATGTAGCCCTGGGCATGGCCGAGTTTGGCCGCGCCCTTGTAGTGGCCGTCCCGCAGATGCGCCGGGACCTGCCCCGTCAACCCCTTCTTCACATCCTCCAGGGCCGCCTGGACCGCCATCGTGGCGGCGTTGGACTTGGGGGCGAGGGCCAGCGCGATGGTGGCGTGGCTGAGCGTGAGGGCGGCCTCCGGGAAGCCGATCATGGCCACGGCCTGGGCGGCGGCGACCGCGATCGGCAGTGCGGTCGGATCGGCGAGGCCGATGTCCTCGCTCGCCGAGATCATCAGCCGTCTGGCGATGAAGCGGGGGTCCTCCCCCGCGTCGATCATCCGGGCCAGATAGTGCAGCGCCGCGTCCACGTCGGAGCCGCGGATCGACTTGATGAGGGCGCTCGCCACGTCGTAGTGCTGGTCGCCGTCCCGGTCGTACATCACCGCCGCGCGGTCGACGGTCTCCTCCACCGTCAGGAGGGTGATCTCCCGCTCGCTCTTGGCGAGCGCGGCGCCGGCCGCCGCCTCCAGCGCGGTCAGCGCCCGCCGGGCGTCGCCGCCCGCGATGCGCAGCAGATGCGCCTCGGCGTCCTCGGGCAGGGTGACAGCGCCTCCGAGGCCGCGCTCCTCGGTGAGCGCGCGCCGCAGCAGGGCGCGCAGGTCCTCGTCCGTGAGCGGCTCCAGCGTGAGCAGCAGGGAGCGGGAGAGCAGCGGGGAGATCACCGAGAAGTACGGGTTCTCCGTGGTGGCGGCGATCAGCGTCACCCAGCGGTTCTCCACCGCGGGCAGCAGGGAGTCCTGCTGGGCCTTGCTGAAGCGGTGGATCTCGTCGAGGAAGAGGACCGTCTCCTTGCCGAAGCCGCCGGAGGCGCGCCGCGCCCCGTCGATGACGGTCCTGACCTCCTTGACGCCCGCGGTGATCGCCGACAGCTCGACGAAGCGTTTGTTGGTGGCCTTGGAGACGACATAGGCGAGGGTCGTCTTTCCGGTGCCCGGCGGGCCCCAGAGGATCACGGACGAGGGGCCGGCGGGACCGCCGCTGCCCTCGCCCACCAGCCGGCGCAGCGGGGATCCCGGCTTCAGCAGATGTTTCTGGCCGACGACCTCGTCGACGACACGGGGACGCATCCGTACGGCCAGCGGGCTGGCGGACGGGTCCTTCTCCTGGCGGTCTTCCGCGGCTGCGGTAAAGAGGTCGGGCTCCACGCGTGAAAGCCTATGCCACCCCCCTGACAAGCACTGACAGCGTTGACAGCACTGACAACGCCGTCAACGCCCGGGTCGGGCCGGGCGGTCAGCTCGTCCAGAAGTCCCACCAGCGGGTCAGGATCAGCATCCCGATGATCCCGATGTGCAGGGCCGGCAGGACCCAGGTGAACTCGGCGAAGAAGCCGCGCAGCCAGGCGGGGGCCGGCAGTGTCCGGTGACGGACGTTGTGGGCGGTGACGTACCAGAACATCAGGATCGTCGCGACCCACGCCAGGCAGCACCAGAGGCAGAGCGAGTTGATGCTGTACAGCGACTGGTACTGGAGCCAGGTGCAGAACCCGACGCCGAAGAGCGTCCCCGCGTTCAGCCCCAGCCAGAACCAGCCCCGGTAACGGGCCCCGGCCAACAGCCCCATCCCGATGGCGATGACCACGGAGTAAGCGGCCAGGCCCAGCATCGGGTTGGGGAAACCGAACACCGACGCCTGCGCGCTCTTCATGATGTTGCCGCAGGACACCACCGGATTCAGACTGCACCCCGGCGTGAAGTCCGGGTCCTCCAGCAGCTTGAACTTGTCGATCGTGATCACCCACGCGGCCAGCAGCCCCGCCGCACCCGTGACCACCAGGAGCAGGGCCAGCGCCCGTCCGCCGCCGACCGTGCCGGGGACCTTCCCGCCGTCCCGGTCGGAGGAGACGTCGTCAACCGCTGCACTCGTCATATCGCCGTTCCATCGCTGAGGGGCCTGTACGGGCAGGCTCATTCTGCCGTACAGGCTCCCGCGACCGGCGTTCGCCGGGGATAAAGGCGCTCCGGCAGGAGCGTCGGGCTCAGCCGAGCCGCCGGGTCACCTCGGCCACCAGGGTGTCGAGCGCGATCGCCGTCTGCTCGCCGCTCTCCATGTCCTTGAGCTGGGCGACGCCCTCCTCAAGGTCCCGCTCCCCCGCGACGAGCGTGTAACGCGCGCCCGAGCGGTTCGCGGACTTCATGGCGCCCTTGAGGCCCCGGCCGCCGAACGCGAAGTCCGTCGCGACGCCGGCCGCGCGCAGCTCCGTGACGACGCCGAACAGCTTCCGGCGCGCCTCCTCGCCGAGCGGGATCGCGTACACGCTGGTGGCCGGCGGGATGTCCAGCTCGACGCCCTCGGCCTCCAGCGCCAGTACCGTACGGTCTACGCCGAGCGCCCAGCCGACCGACGGGAGCGCGGGGCCGCCCAGCATCTCCGAGAGCCCGTCGTACCGGCCGCCGCCGCCCACCGCGGACTGCGCCCCGAGGCCGTCGTGGACGAACTCGAAGGTGGTGCGGGTGTAGTAGTCGAGGCCGCGGACGAGCTTCTCGTCGTCCTCGAAGGCGACGCCCTGGACGGTCAGCAGCTCGCGTACCTCTTCGTGGTACGCCTTGCACGCGTCGCACAGGTAGTCGTGCAGCATCGGCGCCCCGACGAGCTGCTTCTGCACGTCGGCGCGCTTGTCGTCGAGGACCCGCAGGGGGTTGATCTCGATCCGGCGGCGCGTCTCCTCGTCCAGGTCGAGTCTGCGCAGGAACCCCTGAAGGGCCTCGCGGTAGACGGGGCGGCACTCCTTGTCGCCCAGCGAGTTGAGGAGGATGCGGAAGTTCCGCAGGCCCAGCGAGCGGTACGCCTGGTCGGCGAGGATGATCAGCTCGGCGTCGAGCGCGGGGTCCTCGACACCGATCGCCTCGGCGCCGACCTGGGAGAAGTGGCGGTAGCGGCCCTTCTGGGGGCGCTCGTAGCGGTAGTACGAGCCGGAGTACCAGAGCTTGACCGGGAGGTTGCCGGCCTTGTGGAGGTTGGCCTCCAGCGCGGCGCGCAGGACGGAGGCGGTGCCTTCGGGGCGCAGGGCCAGCTTGTCGCCGCCCTTGGTCTCGAAGGCGTACATCTCCTTGGAGACGATGTCGGTGGACTCGCCGACGCCGCGGGCGAACAGCTCGACGTTCTCGAATCCGGGCGTCTCGACATAGCCGTAGCCGGAGTTCTTCAGCGGCGCGGCGATCGCCTCGCGTACGGCGAGGAAGGTCGCCGAGACGGGCGGGATCAGGTCGTAGGTGCCCTTGGGTGCCTGGAAAGTGCTCATGGAGATCGGTGTTTCACATTCCTCGTCGCGGAGCGGCGTGCGTGCCGTCTCCCTGGCCGGTGGCCACGTCCCGGAGATACGGGTTGGTGGCGCGCTCCCGGCCGATGGTCGTCTGGGGGCCGTGGCCGGAGAGCACCACGGTCGAGTCGTCGAGCGGCAGGCACACGCGGCCCAGCGACGCCAGGATCTCTCCGTGGTCACCGCCGGGCAGGTCGGTGCGTCCGATGGAGCCGGCGAAGAGCAGATCGCCCGAGAAGAGGACCGGCGGAATGTCCGCGGCCTCGGGCATCGCGAAGGTCACCGACCCCTTCGTATGGCCGGGCGCGTGGGCGACGGTGAACTCCAGGCCCGCCAGCGCCAGCCCGGCGCCGTCGGTGAGCTCCCGCACGTCGTCCGGCTCGCCGACCGTCAGCTCGCCCATGAGCGGCATCCCGATCGAACGGCCGAGGGACTTCTCCGGGTCGCTCATCATGTAGCGGTCGGCGGGGTGGATCCACGCCGGTACGTCATGCGCGCCGCACACCGGGACGACGGAGGCGACATGGTCGATGTGCCCGTGGGTGAGGATGACCGCGACGGGCTTGAGACGGTGCTTCCTGACCGCTTCCTCGACCCCTGGGGCGGCCTGGTGGCCCGGGTCGATGATCACGCACTCCTCACCCGCGGCGGGGGCGACCAGATAGCAATTGGTCCCCCAGGCTCCGGCGGGGAACCCGGCAATGAGCACGATCGTCCTTATATGTCGTCCGGCGCGCATGGTCCGGCGGAGAATGCGGCTGTTCGGAGAGGATACCGGCGCTCCTCATTCCACAGCCAACCCATATACCGTACGCATCCGGTGCCCCTCCCGGAAAGGTTTGCCCGGTCGTGGCACTGGTCAGGCCGGATGGGACCGAACAGGATCACACACAGACACGAGGAGTGGACCCGGTGGTCAAGAGCGATCAGCGGCGGCGGCAGCTCGCCAGGGAGAAGTTCGAGCGGCAGCAGCAGCGGCGGGTTGAGGCCCGGCAGAAGGCGAAGCGGCGCAACGCGATCATCGCTTCCGTACTGGCCGTGGTGGTGCTCGCGGGAGGCGCGGCGTACTTCTCCATCGGTCTGAGCGACGGCGACGGCTCGAAGGACGACGCCGCGTCGGAGGCGAGCCCGTCGGCGTCGCCCTCGGAGAGCGAGAGCGCCGCGCCCGAGCCGAAGATGACCATCGACAAGAACGCGAAGTACACGCTGGACCTCAAGACCAGCCAGGGTGACATCGCGATCGCCATGGACGCGAAGAAGACACCGCACACGGTGAACTCGTTCAAGGCGCTCGCCGACAAGGGGTACTTCGACAAGACGAAGTGCCACCGGCTGACCACCGAGGGGATCTTCGTCCTCCAGTGCGGCGACCCGAAGGGTGACGGGACCGGCGGCCCCGGCTACACGATCGAGGACGAGAACCTGACGTCCCTCGGCAAGGCCGGCGCGGACGGCAGCGTGACGTATCCGGCGGGCACGGTGGCCATGGCCAATACCGGCCAGCCGCACACCGGTGGCAGCCAGTTCTTCCTGGTCTACAAGGACACCAAACTGCCGCCCAGCTACACCCCGTTCGGGACCATGGACGAGGCCGGGCTGAAGGCCGTGGAGGCCGTGGGGAAGGCCGGCGTGGACGGTGGGGCGGGCGACGGCGCGCCCAAGAAGACCGTCACCGTGGAGAAGGGCACGGTCGACACGGCGTGACCCTGTGAATTTCGGCCGCGCTGAGTGCGGACAGCCGGGCGGCCGGTCGCCTAGATTGGCGTTGTGCAGGGCGGGCGCAGCCCGTCCCAGGAACTGTGGATGATGCCCGGGGGCCATTCCCCTCACGGGCATCAGGTGGAGGAGGCGCTGTGAGCAGCGACCCGTGGGGCCGCGTCGACGAGACGGGCACCGTGTACGTGCGGACGGCCGAGGGCGAGCAGGTCGTCGGATCGTGGCAGGCAGGATCTCCGGAAGAGGCTCTGGCCTATTTCGAGCGCAAGTACGAGGGCCTGGTGGTCGAGATCGGCCTCCTGGAAAAGCGCGTGAAGACCACCGACCTGTCCGCGAAGGACGCGACGACGGCCATCGACCATCTGCGCGGGCAGGTGGAGGAGCACCACGCCGTCGGTGATCTCGACGCGCTGCGGACGCGGCTCGACGCGCTGGTCGCCACGGTCGAGGCGCGCCGCGAGGCGCGCAAAGTGCAGCGGGCCAAGCAGACCGACGAGGCGCGCCACGCCAAGGAGGCGCTGGTCACCGAGGCGGAGGAGCTGGCGCAGAGCGACCAGTGGCGGTCGGCCGGTGAGCGGCTGCGGGCGCTGGTGGACATCTGGAAGGGCCTGCCCAGGCTGGACCGGAAGTCCGACGACGAGCTGTGGCACCGCTTCTCGCACGCGCGCTCGGCGTTCTCCAAGCGGCGCAAGGCCCACTTCGCGGCGCTCGACGCGCAGCGCGAGGAGGCCCGTAAGGCCAAGGAGAAGCTGGTCGCCGAGGCGGAGTCGCTCTCCGGCTCCACCGACTGGGGCGGTACGGCGGCGCGCTACCGCGAGCTGATGACGGACTGGAAGGCGGCGGGCCGCGCACAGCGCGAGGCCGAGGACGATCTGTGGAACCGCTTCCGCGGCGCTCAGGACGTCTTCTTCGCGGCGCGCGGCGAGGTCTTCGCCGAGCGCGACGCCGAGCAGACGGAGAACCTGAAGCTCAAGGAGGAGCTGGCGGTCGAGGCCGAGCGGCTGCTGCCGGTCACGGACCTCAAGGCGGCCCGGGCGGCCTTCCGCGCGCTGAACGAGCGCTGGGAGGCCATCGGTCACGTACCGCGCGACGCCAGGCCCAAGGTCGAGGCCCGGATGCACACGGTGGAGCGGGCGCTCCAGGAGTCCGAGGAGAACGAGTGGCGCCGGACGAACCCGGAGGCCCGTGCGCGGGCCGCCGGTCTGACGGGGCAGCTCCAGGCGGCCGTCGACAAGCTGCGCAAGCAGATCGACACGGCGCGCGCGGCGGGCAACAACGCGAAGGCCGACAAGCTGGCCCGTGAGCTGGAGGGCCGGCAGGCGCTGCTGGACCAGGCGCTCAAGGGCCTCCAGGAGTTCGGCGGCTGAGAGCCGGCGCGGCACAGCGCGGCGATACGCGGAGGGCGGCCCGGCGGTGGATTCCACCGCCGGGCCGCCCTCTGTCCGTGCACGGCGGGTCGGTCAGTCCGGGACGCGCAGTTGGTCCTCGGCGAGTTCGAGCGCGTGCTTGAGCACCTCGCATGCCTGGATGTGGTTGCCCGACTCCTGGAGCAGATCGGCGAGGCGGCGGCAGACCAGCAGGGCGTCGGGGCCGTAGATCTTGTGCACCTGCTGGAACGCCTGCTCCAGCACCTCGATGGCCTCGCGGGTCTGGCCGTTCTCGGCGAGCATGTCGGAGAGTTCGAGCTGAACGGCCAGCAGGTTCCGTTCCCCGTCCGGCACTTGTTCCTGCAGTGCCAGCCGCAGCACGGGCAGCGCGTCCCGGCTCCGTCCGGCGGCGCGCAGCATCCGGGCGACGCCCAGCCCCGCGGCCACCATGGCGGCCCGTACGTCGGTGGCGAGTACGGGGCCCGCCGGGACATGGCGGGCGGCGCGGGCGCGGTTACGGGCCAGCGGCAGCCGGCCGACGCCGTTCTCCTGGGAGCGCTGCGGCAGCGGCCGGTTCTTCGCCCGGAGGCGCTCTTCGAGTACGCGGTGGAGCGTGTCCAGATCGATCAGTTCGGGGCCGTCCTCGATGCCGTCACGCAGCAGCGTCAGCATCTCGCCGGTGAAGGCGGTGTGGCGCTCCCCGTCGGGGGCGAGCGCCACCCGGTCGCGTGGTGACGCGGTGAGGACGAAGGCGCCGTCCACGGCGGCCTGGGCCGCGAGGACCTCGTCCCCGGCGGCGAGCGTACGGGCCGCCCGGCCGCTGAAGCAGCAGTCGAGGACGACGATCTTGCGCCGGGCGCGGGCGGTGCGCAGGGCGGTCCGCACATGCTGGTACGCGACGGCCGTGTAGCCGGTGTTCTCGCGGGATCCGACGAGCCCCAGATAGAGGTCGGCGGATTCGGAGTCCCGCATGCCGTGTCCCGCGAAGTACACGACGAGGGTGTCCAGGGCCTGCTCCGCCGCCTGGTGCACGGGGTCGAGCATCGCCGAGGCGCTCTGCGGATCGGTGACCGTCACGCAGTGCTGCTCGGGCAGCCCCCACACCGTGGCGTCGCAGAGGACGGCGGCCAGGTCGGTGATGTTCGCCTCGACCGGGCTCAGCGCCGGCAGATGCCGGTAGGCGGCCGTACCGATGAGGACGGCTCTGGACGCCGCCGGGTCAGGCAGTCCCACCATCGCCGCCGGTCTCCTCCGCCCGGTCGAGCAGTTCGACGACGCGCCGCAGGGTCTCGGGGTCGGCCGCGGCCTCCTCCGACAGTTCGGCCTCGACACCGCCGCGGCGCAGCACGACGGCGGGCGCCGCGTGCCGGCGGGAGGTCCGCCACTGGAGTACGGAGACGACGAGCGAGGCGGTGGAGACGGCGGTGCCGACGGCGAGTTGCAGCAGGTCGAACCCGGTGCCCATGTGGCCGGGGGCGAGCGGTTCCCGGCCGCGGACCGTGCCTCGTACGTCCCGGTCGAGGGTTTCGTCCTCCGTCAGCCAGCTCAGCAGCGAGCGCAGCTCGGCCTCCGGGCCCTCGCCGTCCGCGGCTCCGGTGACCCGGACCTCGTATGCAGGCATCTTCCCCGTCCTCATTTCTCCTGGTCGATGTGGGTGTTCACCCGCTGGAAGAGTTCCAGCGCGGGCCCGCCCGCCCCGAGCCTCGCCAGGCAGACCGCCTGCCAGTACTGGCAGGCCAGGGTCGTCGGATGCCCGGGGCCGAGCGACGACAGGCAGACCTGGGTGATGGCCGTGAGCATCTGCACGGCCTCCTGGAGCCGGCCGCGCAGGACGAGGGTGACCGCTTCGCGCAGCCGGGAGGCGGCGTCCTGCGGGGTCATGCTGCCCAGCACCATGCGGCGGGTGGTGTCGCTGAGCGTCAGCGGCCGGAAGGGGTCCTCGGTCCCGGCGCGCTGCGTGGGTACGGCGGCGTCGTCCCAGCCGTACTCGGGGGCCCCGGTCGGGGCGGGCGAACCCTCGGGGGCGGGCACCCCGTCCGGGACGGCGCCCATCGATCGGGGGTCGAACACCTGCTCGACGGCAGTGTCCCTGAGCCGAGCGGCGACCAGTTCGCCCAGGGCCGCCTGTCCTTCGCCCTCCAGCCGGGCGAGCAGCAGCGCGACCTCCTCGGCCGACTGGGGCCGCAGGGCGGCCTCCTGGGCGCACAGGCGGTCCACCAGGGCTCTGAGCTCGCGCGGGTACGGGAGGTCCCTGCGATGCTCCAGCCGGGGAATGCCCGCGCCTATGGCGTGCTCCACCACGGCGCCGACCGACAGGTCACCGCCGAACGGCACCTGTCCCGTCATCATCAGGTAGGCGCAGGCGCCCAGACCGTAGAGATCGGCGGTCCGGCCGGGTGGCGCGCCCCGGATGATCTCGGGCGCCATGAACTGCGGTGTGCCCACGAAACCCGTGAGCCGGGTGATGGCGGACTCCCCCGCCAGCCGGGCCAGCCCGAAGTCCTGGAGGACGACCCGGCCCCCACTGGTGATGCCGACGTTCGTGGGTTTCACGTCGCGGTGCAGCACTCCGGCCTCGTGCGCCGCGCCGAGGGCCCGGGCCATGCCGGCGGCCACGCAGCACACCACGTCCGGTGGTAAGGGCCCGGCCTCCTGGACGAGCCGCGCGAGGTCCACCCCGTCGAGCAGTTGCATGACGAGGAACGGGGTGCCTTCGTGGAGCCCTTCGTCGTAGAGGGTCACCACGCCCGGGTGGTCGATCCTGGCGAGGGCGCGGGCCTCCTGCACGAAGCGTCTGAGCACCGTCTCGTCCCGCGAGAGGCCCCCGATCGCGGAGAGCACCTTGACGGCCACGCGCCGGCCGAGCTTGGTGTCCTCCGCCTCGTACACCGCGCCCATGCCGCCCCGGCCGAGCAGCCCCACCCGCCGGTAGCGGCCCGCGATCAGTACTCCGTCACCCATCTCCGGTCCCCCTCCGGCCCCTGGTCCGTCCCGCTCAGGGCCTGCGGGCCGAGGTGACGCGGTAGACGTCGTAGACGCCCTCCACGCCGCGTACGGCCTTCAGTACGTGGCCCAGATGCTTCGGGTCACCCATCTCGAAGGTGAAGCGCGAGGTGGCGACCCGGTCGCGGGAGGTCTGGACGGCGGCGGAGAGGATGTTGACGTGCTGGTCGGAGAGGACCCGGGTGACATCCGACAGGAGCCGCGAGCGGTCCAGCGCCTCGACCTGGATGGCGACCAGGAAGACCGAGGACTGGGTGGGCGCCCACTCGACCTCCTTGATCCGCTCGGGCTGCTGGGAGAGCGCGTCCACGTTGACGCAGTCGGCGCGGTGCACGGAGATGCCACTGCCCCGGGTGACGAAGCCGATGATCGGGTCGCCGGGGACGGGCGTACAGCAGCGGGCGAGCTTCACCCAGACGTCGTCGACGCCCTTGACGACCACACCGGGGTCGGCGTTGGAGCGGCGCTTGCCGCGGCTGTGGGAGGGCGGGGAGTTCTCCGCGATGTCCTCGTTGGCGGCCTCCTCGCCGCCGAGGGCCTGGACCAGCTTCTGTACGACGCCCTGCGCGGCCACATGGCCCTCGCCGATCGCCGCGTACAGGGACGAGATGTCGGGGTAGCGCATCTCGTGCGCGAGCGTGACCAGGGAGTCCCCGGTGAGAATGCGCTGGATCGGCAGGTTCTGTTTGCGCATGGCCCGCGCGATGGCGTCCTTGCCCTGCTCGATCGCCTCGTCGCGGCGCTCCTTGGAGAACCAGGCGCGGATCTTGTTCCTGGCCCGCGGCGACTTGACGAAGCCGAGCCAGTCGCGCGAGGGGCCCGCCCCGGACGCCTTGGAGGTGAAGACCTCGACCAGGTCGCCGTTGTCGAGGGTCGATTCGAGCGGGACGAGCCGCCCGTTGACCCGCGCCCCTATGGTGCGGTGGCCGACCTCCGTGTGGACGGCGTACGCGAAGTCGACGGGGGTGGCGCCGGCCGGCAGCGCTATGACGTCGCCCTTGGGCGTGAAGACGAAGACCTCGTTGCGCGAGAGGTCGAAGCGGAGCGACTCCAGGAACTCGCTGGGGTCCTCCGTCTCCTTCTGCCAGTCCAGGAGCTGGCGCAGCCACGCCATGTCGTTGACGGTGTCCTGGTTGGCGCCCCGGCCCGCGCTCCTCGGGACGTCCGTGCGGACCTTGGAGGCGCCCGCGACGGCCTCCTGCTTGTACTTCCAGTGCGCGGCGATGCCGTACTCGGCGCGGCGGTGCATGTCGAACGTACGGATCTGGAGTTCGACCGGCTTGCCGTTGGGCCCGATGACCGTCGTGTGCAGCGACTGGTACATGTTGAACTTGGGCATCGCGATGTAGTCCTTGAACCGGCCGGGGACCGGATTCCACCGCGCGTGGACGGTGCCGAGCGCCGCGTAGCAGTCACGGACCGTGTCGACGAGGACCCGGATGCCCACCAGGTCGTAGATCTCCGCGAAGTCCCGGCCGCGGACGATCATCTTCTGGTACACGCTGTAGTAGTGCTTCGGCCGTCCGGTGACGGTGGCCTTGATCCGGGCCGCGCGCAGGTCGGACTGGACCTCGTCGGTCACTATGGCCAGGTATTCGTCGCGCTTGGGGGCGCGCTCGGCGACCAGCCGGACGATCTCGTCGTACATCTTGGGGTAGAGGATCGCGAAGGCGAGGTCCTCCAGCTCCCACTTGATGGTGTTCATGCCCAGCCGGTGGGCCAGGGGCGCGTAGATCTCCAGCGTCTCGCGGGCCTTCTTCTCCTGCTTCTCCCGCTTGAGGTAGCGCATGGTGCGCATGTTGTGCAGCCGGTCGGCGAGCTTGATGACCAGGACGCGCGGGTCCTTGGCCATGGCGACGACCATCTTGCGTACGGTCTCGGCCTGCGCGGCCTCGCCGAACTTGACCTTGTCGAGCTTGGTGACCCCGTCGACGAGGAGCGCGACCTGGTCGCCGAAGTCGCGGCGCAGGGTGTCGAGGCCGTACTCGGTGTCCTCCACCGTGTCGTGCAGCAGGCCGGCCATCAGGGTGGCGGGGTCCATGCCCAGCTCGGCGAGGATCGTGGTGACCGCGAGGGGATGCGTGATGTACGGATCGCCGCTCTTGCGCTTCTGCCCGCGGTGCCAGCGCTCGGCGACCTGGTAGGCGCTCTCGATCTGGCGCAGCGTCGCGGTCTCGATCTTGGGGTCGTTCCCCCGTACGGTCCGCAGCAGCGGCTCCAGGACGGGGTTGTACGGCGAGGAGCGCTGGACCCCCAGCCGCGCGAGACGGGCCCTCACCCGGTTCGACGACCCCCCGGAGCGCGGCGCGGCCGTGGCACCCGGCTTGGGCGCGCTCACGGGCACGGCGGGGCGCTCGGGCGGCGCGGGCTCCACGGGGGGCCGAGCGGCGGCCGGCGCCTTGTCCTGCGGCGTGCCGGAGCTTGCGGCGGCCCGGTCGGCGGGGTGGTCGGGCGTCGCGGCGGCCAGTGGCTGGACCTCGTCTGGCAAGAGCGCTCCTCGTGCGGATCCCAGGTCCCCCGGTCAGGCCCGGAGGTTCCATGGTATCGACCTCGGGCGCCCCTCTCGCCCCGAGGCCGGGCTCCGCGGAACGCGGAACGGGCACCCGATGGTGCGCGGGTGCCCGTCCTGCTGTGTTTCCATACCGCCGGGAACCTGGGTTCCGTGGCTGATCAGAGCGTGATCAGGGCCTCCAGCGGGGCGCCGTCGAGCGCGGGTACCAGCCGCTCCCGGCCGCCCAGGAAGCCCAGCTCCATGAGGACCGCGACGCCCACGACCTCGGCGCCGGCCCGCCGGACCAGCTCCAGGGACGCCTCGGCCGTACCGCCGGTGGCGAGGACGTCGTCGATGACGAGGACACGGTCTCCGTGCTCCAGGTCCTCGGCGTGGACCTCGATCTCCGCGGAGCCGTACTCCAGGTCGTACGACTGCGAGAGCGTCGCGCCGGGGAGCTTGCCGGCCTTGCGTACGGGGATGAACCCGACGCCCGCCCGGACCGCCACGGGGGCGGCCAGGATGAAGCCGCGCGCCTCCAGGCCGACGATCTTCGTCGCACCGAACCGTACGCACAGGTCGGCGAGCGCGTCGGTCAGCGCCGTGAACGCCTTGGGGTCGGCCAGCAGCGGGGTGATGTCCTTGAACACCACGCCCGGCTTCGGATAGTCCGCCACGTCACGGATGCGGCTGAGCAGCAGCTCCCGCGTACTGGTGTCGGTCATCGACGCCTCCCCGATCCCGAGGGACGGCCGCGGCCACCGCGACCGCGCGGACCTGCCACGGCGGCCGTGGCGGCGGTGCCGGGGGCACCGTCCTCCGCGTTGTCGTCACCGTCACCGTCGGCGGAACCGTCGGCCTGCTCACCCTTGGCCGCGGCGGCCGCGCGCTTGGCGAGCACCCGCTTCTTCAGCGCCTTGATCTGCGGGTCGCGTTCCTTCAGGTCGGCGACGAGCGGCGTGGCGATGAAGATCGAGGAGTACGCGCCGGCGGCGAGGCCGACGAAGAGCGAGAGCGAGATGTCGTTCAGCATGCCGGCGCCGAGGAAGCCGCCGCCGATGAAGAGCAGCGCGCCGACGGGCAGCAGCGCCACCACGGTGGTGTTGATGGAACGCACCAGCGTGCTGTTGATCGACCGGTTGGCGATCTCGCTGTAGGTCCAGCGGCTCTGCTTGGTGATCCCGGTGGCCCCCTCCTTGAGGCTGTCGAAGACGACGACCGTGTCGTAGAGGGAGTAACCGAGAATGGTCAGCAGACCGATCACCGTACCCGGGGTGACCTCGAAGCCGACCAGTGTGTAGACCCCGACGGTGATCGTGAGGTCGTGGATCAGGGCGATGAGCGCGGCGACCGCCATCCGCCATTCGAAGGCGATCGCCAGATAGATCACCACCAGGACCATGAAGATCCCGAGACCCATCCACGCCTTGTTGGCGATGGTCGCGCCCCAGCTCGGGCCGACCAGGTCCGCGTTGATCTTCGCCTCGTCGACCTTCAGGTCCTTGGCGAGCTGGGTCTTCACGGCGTCGGCCTGCTTGGTGTCCAGCTCCGTGACCTGGATCCGCATGCCGCCGTTGCCGAGCTTCTGGACGATCGCGTCGTGCCCGGACGCCTTCTGCGCGTCCTCGCGGGCCTGGACCTCCGAGATGCTCGTGCTCGGGATGGTGAAGACGGCACCGCCCTTGAACTCGATGCCCATGTTGAGCCCGCGCACCGCCAGGGCCGCGATGGCCGTGATGGTGATCAGGATCGAGATTCCGTACCAGATCTTGCGCTTCCCGATGAAGTCGTACCCGACTTCGCCTCGGTAGAGCCGGGCGCCGAGATCGCCGAGTCGGGACATCTCACGCCTCCTTCGGGTCGGTGGGGGCGCTGACACGGCGGGTACGGCGCAGCGGCGGCTTGGCGCCGAGGCGCGTCGGGTCCAGACCGGACCACGGGTGGCCGCTGGAGAAGAACTTCGTACGGGCCAGGAGCGTCATCACGGGCTTGGTGAAGAAGAACACCACGACCACGTCGAGGAGCGTGGTCAGACCGAGGGTGAACGCGAAGCCCTGGACCTTGCCGACGGTGACGAGGAACAGCACCGCGGCGGCGAGGAACGACACGAAGTCGGAGACGAGGATCGTGCGCCGGGCGCGCGGCCAGGCCCTCTCGACGGCCGGGCGGAGCGTACGGCCCTCGCGGATCTCGTCCCGGATGCGTTCGAAGTACACGATGAACGAGTCCGCGGTGATACCGATGGCGACGATGGCGCCGCAGACCGCGGGCAGGTTCAGCGCGAAGCCGATGCCCGGGCCGAGGAGCGACATGATCGTGTACGTCATGATGCCGGAGGCGCCGAGGCTGAGGATGGCGATCGCGGAGAGACCTCGGTAGTACGCCACCAGGTAGATGACGACCAGGGCGAGGCCGATCGCGCCGGCGATCAGACCGGCTTCGAGCTGCTCACCGCCGAGCGCGGCGGTGACCGTCGTGACGGACTGCTCCTGGAAGGTCAGGGGCAGCGCGCCGTACGAGAGGATGTTGCCCAGGTCCTGGGCTGACTGCTGGGTGAAGCTGCCGGAGATCTCGGCGCTGCTGCCGAGCGTCTGGCTCACCGAGGGCGCGGAGACCACGTTGCCGTCGAGGACGATGGCGAACTGGTTCATCGGCGCCTGCTGCTGCGAGAGCTTGCCGGTGATCGACTGGAACTTCTTCGTGCCGGCGCCGGTGAAGTCCATCGTGACGATCCACATGCCACGCTGCTGGTCGAGCACGCCCTTGGCGTCGTCGACGTCCGTGCCTTCCAGCTCGGCCGGGCCGAGGACGTACTTCTCCCACTCGCCGCCGGAGTTCTGGCCGCAGGCGACGATCGTGTCCTTGGGCGCCGAGCTCTGGTTGACCTCGGTGCGCGCGGTCTTCTTGGTGCAGTCCAGCTCCGTGAACTTCTTCTCCAGGGCGGCGGTGGCCGGGTCGCTGGAGGCGCTCGCGGAGGGGGCGGGGGACTCGTTCTTCTTGTCCGACGACTTGTCCGAGGCGGAGGCGTCGGGCGAAGGCGAGGCATCCGCCTTCAGCGCGTCCATCACGGCCCGGCCCTGGGAGGTGGCGGACGCCTTGGGCGACGCCGCCGAGTCGGCGCCGTCGGCCTTGTCGCCCTCCTTGTCGCCGGTCGAGGCACTGGTCGAGGAGGAGGGAGCGGCGCTCGGCGAGCCGCTGCCCGAGGGCTGCGGGGTCGTCGGGCTCCCGGCGGCGACGGTCAGCACCGGCCGGAAGTAGAGCTGGGCGGTGGTGCCGACCTGCTCACGGGCCTGCTTCTCGTTCGTGCCCCGGGGGATGTTGACGATGATGTTCTCGTCGCCCTGGGTCTGAACCTCGGCCTCCGAGACGCCAAGACCGTTGACACGCCGCTCGATGATGCTGACGGCGGTGTCCATGTTGGTCTTGTTGATCGCGTTCGGCTTGCCCGGCGTGTTCTTCGCCTGGAGCGTGATGCTGGTGCCGCCCGCGAGGTCGATCCCCAGACGTGGCGTGACATGGCCGGACCAGAACATCCCGCCCGTGAGGGCCACCATGGCAATCAGGAACAGCGCCAGGGTGCGCCCTGGCCTGCCTGGGGACCCCGCTTGCCTTCGGCCCTTATTAGGTGCTGCCACCTTCTCGTTTCTCCCTGTCCAACCGCCCCCACGCCGGGTGTGCGCCGGAGCGGCCACGAAGTGTTGTGGGGACCTGCCCCCGCAGTGATCAGCGCGACCGTGAGTCGCCGGCGGCCGTTGTGCGGCCGGTCGGCGCGGACCCGGCTACTTCGCGCCCGACTCGCCGTCGGTCGTGCCCTCGGCCTTGTTCTCGGCCTTGCTCTCGGCCTTCTCGTCGGCCTTCGCCTCGGTCGTGGCGTCGGCGGGCTCGGCGTCCGTGGTCCCCTCGGGCTTCTTGCCGAGGTCGATCCTGGCCTCGTCCGAGGAGTCGGTGTCGGCGGGACCGGTCAGCGAGGAGGCGTCGTCGGGCACGACGGGCGTGTCGGAGTCGCTCGCGTCGTCGCCGTGCACGATGCGGTTGTACTCGTCGTCGTCCAGCACCGCGCCGATGGCGTTCTTCGCGTAGACGGCGTGAACGCCGGGAGCCACCTCCAGGAGGACCATGTCAGCGTGCACCTCCTTGACGGTGGCGTACATGCCCCCGATGGTGCGGATGCCGGTGCCGGGCTGCATCTCGTCGCGCATCTGCGCGGCGGCCTGCTGCTTCTTCTTGGCGGACCGGGTCATCAGGAACATGGCCCCGATGAGCACGATGAAGGGGAGAAGGGTCACGAGACTCACGGGAGGGAACTTCCTTCGCACGACCGCGCTGTCGAGCGGCCTGATATACGGGGGTGGGCATGCCGCTCCGGAAGGGCGGCATCGGCGGAGTCTAAGCGAGTCCGCTTCGTTGGAACAACGCCCAGCGTCGCACCGAGGTTCCTGCCGTGCGCGTGTTCATGCCGTCACGCCCCGAACAGGCCGGGTTGTCCGGTCGCGCCGGGCGCCTGCTGGGGCGGGACGAGCCCGAGGTGCGCCCATGCCGCGGGGGTCGCGACCCGGCCGCGCGGCGTACGGGCGAGCAGTCCTTCCCGTACGAGAAAGGGCTCGGCGACCTCTTCGACCGTCTCGCGCTCCTCCCCCACGGCGACCGCCAGGGTCGACAGCCCCACGGGCCCGCCGCCGAAGAGTTTGAGCAGCGCCTGGAGCACGGCGCGGTCGAGCCGGTCGAGGCCGCGCGCGTCGACCTCGTACACGGCGAGGGCCACCTCCGCCACCTCACGGGTGATCCGCCCGTCCGCCTTGACCTGGGTGTAGTCCCGTACGCGGCGCAGCAGCCGGTTGGCGATACGGGGGGTGCCCCGGGAGCGTCCGGCGATCTCCGCGGCCCCTTCGGCGTCTATCTCCAGGTCCAGGAGCTGGGCGGAGCGGTGGATGACGCGCTCCAGTTCGACGCTCTCGTAGAACTCCATGTGGCCGGTGAAGCCGAAGCGGTCGCGCAGCGGGGGCGGCAGCAGTCCGGCCCGGGTGGTGGCGCCGACCAGGGTGAAGGGCGGCAGCTCCAGCGGGATGGCGGTGGCGCCCGGGCCCTTGCCGACGATCACGTCGACCCGGAAGTCCTCCATCGCCATGTAGAGCATCTCCTCGGCGGGCCGGGACATGCGGTGGATCTCGTCGAGGAACAGCACCTCCCCCTCCTGGAGGGAGGAGAGGATCGCGGCGAGATCGCCCGCGTGCTGGATCGCCGGGCCGGAGGTGATGCGGATCGGGGCGTTCATCTCGGCCGCGATGATCATCGAGAGGGTCGTCTTGCCGAGCCCCGGCGCCCCGGAGAGCAGCACGTGGTCGGCGGTGGCGCCGCGCGCGAGCGCCGCCTTGAGCACCAGGTCGAGCTGGACCCGTACCCGCTCCTGCCCGACGAACTCGTCCAGCGACTTGGGCCGCAGCGCCGCTTCGACGGCCTGGTCCTCACCGTCCGCGGAGGCACCGACCAGCCGCTCGGCCGCGTCGTCGGCGGTGTCGTCCCAGTTCACTCAGTCTCACCTCGGGAAGAGGGCGCGTACGAGAACGGCCCGAATGGAGTACGGCGAGGGCCGGGGCAGGGCGGGCCCCGGCGGGCTCACCGTGTGCGGTTGAGGCTCTGGAGCGCGGAGCGCAGCAGCCGGGGCACGGGGGGCTGGGAGCCCTCCGCGAGGGCCGCCTCGGCCTCCGGGGTGACCTGGGCGACCGCTTCCTCGGCCTCGCGTCCGGCGTATCCCAGGCCGATGAGCGCGGCGTGGAGCTGGTCGCTCCAGGAGGCCGCTGCCGCCGCCCCCGCCTGCCGCCCCACGGTGACGCCCCGCGGCGCGCCGAGCCGGTCCTTCAGCTCCAGCAGCAGCTTCTGGGCGCCCTTCTTGCCGATGCCGGGGACGGCCGTCAGCGCCTTCTCGTCGCCGGTGGAGACGGCGAGGCGCAGCGCGTCGGGGCTGTGCACCGCGAGCATCGCCTGGGCGAGCCGGGGGCCGACGCCGCTTGCGGTCTGGAGCAGCTCGAACACCTGGCGTTCGTCGTCGTCCGCGAAGCCGTACAGCGTGAGGGAGTCCTCCCTGACGACCAGCGAGGTGGCCAGTCTGGCGTCCTGGCCGACGCGCAGCGCCGCGAGGGTGCCGGGGGCGCACTGGACGGCCATGCCGATGCCGCCGACCTCGATGACCGCGGTCGTCGGGGCGAGGGCGGCGACGGGGCCGCTGACGAAGGCGATCATCGCGTGACCTTCCGGACGGGGATACGGGAGGGACGGGCCGCCGCCTGGGCCTGCTGGAGGCGGTTCATGGCGGGGGCGCGCCAGATGTGGCAGATGGCGAGGGCGAGGGCGTCCGCAGCGTCGGCCGGTTTGGGCGGCGCTGCGAGCCGCAGCAGCCGGGTGACCATCGCGCCGACCTGCGCCTTGTCGGCCCGGCCGCTGCCGGTGACGGCGGCCTTGACCTCGCTGGGGGTGTGCAGGGCGACGGGGATGCCGCGGCGCGAGGCGCAGAGCATGGCGACCGCGCTGGCCTGGGCGGTGCCCATGACCGTACGCACGTTGTGCTGGGCGAACACCCGCTCCACGGCGACGCGCTCGGGCCGGTACTCGTCCAGCCAGGCGTCGATGCCCTGCTCGATGGCGACGAGACGCGGGCCGATCTCCTCGTCGGAGGGCGTACGCACCACGCCGACACCCAGCATCGTCAGCGGCCGTCCCGCGACGCCCTCGACGACGCCGATCCCGCACCGCGTCAGCCCGGGGTCCACACCCAGCACCCGCATCGCGCCCCCACTCTCTCGGTCATGCGTTCTCCCCGAGGGGAGAAGCCCTGATCAGACAGTATCGGTCGGCACTGACAACGGACCGGACCGACATCGAGGAGGGGGGTGCGAAGGGCGGGGTCAGGCGTCGACCTTCTCCATCACGTCGTCCGAGACGTCGAAGTTGGCGAAGACGTTCTGGACGTCGTCGCTGTCCTCAAGGGCGTCGATCAGCTTGAAGATCTTGCGCGCGCCCTCTTCGTCCAGCTCGACCTGCATGGTCGGGACGAAGTTGGCGTCCGCCGAGTCGTAGTCGATGCCCGCCTCCTGGAGCGCGGTACGGACCGCGACCAGGTCGGTGGCCTCGCTGAGCACCTCGAAGGACTCGCCGAGGTCGTTGACCTCTTCGGCGCCCGCGTCCAGCACCGCGCCCAGCACGTCGTCCTCGCCCAGCTCACCCTTGGGGACGATCACGACGCCCTTGCGGTTGAAGAGGTACGAGACGGAGCCGGGGTCGGCCATCGAGCCGCCGTTGCGGGTCATCGCGACGCGTACGTCGGAGGCGGCGCGGTTGCGGTTGTCGGTGAGGCACTCGATGAGCACCGCGACACCGTTCGGGCCGTATCCCTCGTACATGATCGTCTCGTAGTCGGCGCCACCGGCCTCCAGGCCGGCGCCGCGCTTGACGGCCGAGTCGATGTTCTTGTTCGGGACCGAACTCTTCTTGGCCTTCTGGATGGCGTCGAAGAGAGTCGGGTTGCCGTCGACGTCCGCGCCGCCGGTCCGCGCCGCGACCTCGATGTTCTTGATCAGCTTCGCGAAGAGCTTGCCGCGCTTGGCATCGATCACGGCCTTCTTGTGCTTCGTCGTAGCCCATTTAGAGTGGCCGGACATCTGCCTGTCTCCTTCGCGTAACCGGTACTGCTCCCGTTCGGCAGCGATCCTACCGGGCGGAGGTCACTGTACGGAGCGCACCATGTCGGTGAAGAAACGGTGCAGGCGGTGGTCGCCCGTCAGTTCGGGGTGGAAGGACGTCGCCAGCGCGGAACCCTGCCGTACGGCGACCACATGGCCCCCGTACTCGGCGAGCACCTGGACCTCGGCCCCCACCGACTCGACCCACGGGGCCCGGATGAAGACGCCCTCCACCGGCCCGCCTTCGACCCCGGCGACCTCCACGGCCGCCTCGAAGGACTCGTTCTGCCGGCCGAAGGCGTTGCGCCGCACGATCATGTCGATGCCGCCGACCGTCTCCTGGCCCGACCGCGGGTCGAGGATCTTCTCGGCGAGCATGATCATCCCGGCGCAGGTGCCGTACACCGGCATCCCGGCCGCCACCCGGGCACGCAGCGGCTCCAGCATGCCGAAGAGCGCCGCCAGTTTGGACATCGTGGTGGACTCACCGCCCGGGATCACCAGGCCCTCGACCTCGGCCAGCTCCTCGGGCCGCCGGACCGTCCTGGCCACGGCTCCCGCCGCGGCCAGGGCGGCCAGATGCTCCCGGACGTCCCCCTGGAGCGCCAGGACGCCGATCGCGGGGGCGCTCATCACCAGCCGCGGTTCGCGTAGCGCTCGGCCTCGGGCAGCGTGTCGCAGTTGATGCCGACCATGGCCTCACCCAGGTCGCGCGACGCCTCCGCGATGATCTTCGGGTCGTCGTAGAACGTGGTGGCCTTGACGATCGCCGCGGCACGCTTGGCCGGGTCGCCCGACTTGAAGATGCCGGAGCCCACGAAGACGCCCTCCGCGCCGAGCTGGCGCATCAGCGCCGCGTCGGCGGGGGTGGCGACACCGCCCGCGGAGAAGAGGACCACCGGCAGCTTGCCCAGCTCGGCGACCTCCTTGACGATCTCGTACGGGGCGCGCAACTCCTTGGCGGCGGCGTACAGCTCGTTGTTGTCGTAGCCGCGCAGCCTGGCGATCTCGTTCTTGATCTGCCGCAGGTGCCTGACCGCCTCGACGACATTGCCCGTCCCGGCCTCGCCCTTCGAACGGATCATGGCCGCGCCCTCGGCGATCCGGCGCAGCGCCTCACCGAGGTTGGTGGCACCACAGACGAAGGGGGTCGTGAACGCCCACTTGTCCGAGTGGTTGACCTCGTCGGCGGGGGTCAGCACCTCCGACTCGTCGATGTAGTCCACGCCCAGCGACTGGAGCACCTGGGCCTCCACGAAGTGGCCGATACGCGACTTCGCCATGACCGGGATCGAGACCGCGCCGATGATCCCCTCGATCATGTCGGGGTCGGACATCCGCGCGACGCCGCCGTCCTTGCGGATGTCGGCGGGCACCCGCTCCAGCGCCATCACGGCGACCGCGCCGGCGTCCTCGGCGATCTTCGCCTGCTCCGGCGTGACCACATCCATGATCACACCGCCCTTGAGCTGTTCGGCCATGCCGCGCTTGACGCGCGCGGTGCCGGTCTCGGGGTTCTGGGCGGTGGTGGACACGGGCGACCTCACTGACTCGTACGACGGGGGATCTCCAGAGAACGCCCCGGGACCAGTCCACAGCAAGGGCCAATGGGAAGCCGGTGGATCGTTCAGGACCCCGGCCGGTCGGCCAGCGCGACGGGCGGCTCGTCGTCCATCTCGAAGGCCAGCGGGAACGGCGCGTGCCCCGCGAGCCGGAACCAGCGCACCGTACGGTGGCGCCGCAGCGCCCGCGCGGCCCGTACGGCGTCGTTGTGGAACCGCCGCGCCATCGGCACCCGCCGCACCGCCGCGGCGAGCTCCCCGGCGGCGTCCTCACCACCGGGCGCCTCCCGTACGGCCTCCACCTGGGCGGCCTCCCCGAACACGGCCCGCAACGCCTGGCTCAACTCGCTCTCGGCCACCTCCCGCTGCTCCTCCTCGGCCTGCCGCGCGGCGTGCGCCGCCTGGTACAGCACGATCGAGGCAGCCGGATCGAGCACACCGGAGGT
This sequence comes from Streptomyces sp. NPDC087310, assembly GCF_044744405.1. Lineage (NCBI taxonomy): Bacteria > Bacillati > Actinomycetota > Actinomycetes > Kitasatosporales > Streptomycetaceae > Streptomyces > Streptomyces sp. NPDC087310. The sequence continues at coordinate 130,843 of NZ_JBIUYF010000008.1, forward strand.
GGCCAACTCCTGGGTGACCGAGGCACGCCGCAGCAGTTGGGCGTCGAGGGCGGCCCGGGCGGCGTCGATCCGGGTGTGCAGACGGTCGAGGCGGCCGGCGGTCCAACTGAGATAGAGCGCGATCGCGACAACGGCGACGGCGATCCAGACGAAGGTGGTCACGCACGGCAGATTACGCGGACCCGCCCACCCATCTCACCCTCGGACGGCATCGGAGACACCCACCGGCAGGAGGGGTTCGGGGTCGGAGGAGGTGCGTGTCCGGACACTAAAGCGTGATTTGTGCCGCTCACGCTCCCGCAGTTGTCCCACTCACCCGCACGGCGGCGTAAATCATGCCGTCCGGACACGCACCTCCGGAGGCCCCGGGCCCCGGCCCCCGCACGCGCACCGGCACCGCCACCCCCGCCGAACGGCGACCCGCACCCGAACCCCCGCCGGACGGCGCCCCGCCCCCGCCGGAGGCAAACCGCACCCAACCGCGCCCCGCCGGAAGGCGCCCTAGTCCCGAGCCAGCCCGAACCGCGCCCGAAGCCCCGTCCGTTCGTCCGCCGCCACCGACGCCGCCCCGTCCGTCACCGTCTCGTACACCGCGAGGATGTCCGCGCCGACCGTCGACCAGTCGAAGCGCCGTACATGCGCGCTGCCCCGGGCGCGCAGCTCCGCGCGGCGGTCCGGGTCGCCGAGCAGCCGTACCGCCGCGCCCGCGAGCGCGTCCGCGTCCTCGTTGGTGAACAGTTCGCCCGCCGACCCGTGGTCCAGGACCTGGGCGAACGCGTCCAGGTCGCTCGCCAGGACGGCCGCGCCCGCCGACAGCGCCTCCACGAGGATGATGCCGAAGCTCTCGCCGCCGGTGTTGGGCGCGACGTACAGGTCGACGCTGCGCAGCAGCCGCGCCTTGTCCTCGTCGCTGACCATCCCGAGGAACTCGACGCGGCGGCGCATCTCCTTCGGCAGGGATTCCACCGCCTCCTTCTCGTCCCCGCGCCCCGCGACCAGCAGCCGGGCCTCCGGGTGGACGTCGAGGATCTTCGGGAGGGCCCGCATCAGCACCGGCAGCCCCTTGCGCGGTTCGTCGATGCGTCCTATGAAGCCGATCGTGCCGCCCTGCCAGGCCGGTTCGGCCTCGGCCCCGGCGAAGAAGTCGACGTCGACACCGTTGGGGATGACCACGGCGTCGCCGCCGAGGTGTTCCACCAGCGTGCGCCGCGCGTACTCGCTCACCGCGATCCGCGCGCTGATCTTCTCCAGCGCGGGCTGGAGAATCGGGTACGCCGCGATCATGGCGCGCGAGCGCGGGTTGGAGGTGTGGAACGTCGCGACGATCGGCCCCTGCGCCGCCCAGCAGCTCAGCAGCCCCAGCGACGGCGAGGCGGGTTCGTGGATGTGGATGACGTCGAACGTGCCGTCGTGCAGCCAGCGCCGTACCCGCGCCGCCGACAGGAAGCCGAAGTTGAGGCGGGCGACCGAGCCGTTGTACGGGACGGGCACGGCGCGGCCCGCCGAGACGACGTACGGCGGGAGGGGTGTCTCGTCGTCGGCGGGGGCCAGCACGGACACGTCGTGCCCGAGCCGGATGAGGTGTTCCGCGAGGTCCCTGATGTGGAACTGGACGCCGCCCGGTACGTCCCAGGAGTACGGGCAGACGATGCCGATCTTCACTCGGGCCCCCGGTCCAGGTCGGCGACCCACAGCCGTTGCAGCATGTGCCAGTCCTCCGGGTGTTCGGCGATTCCCGTGGCGAAGGCGTCGGCCACCGCCTGTGTCATCACAGACGTCTTTTCGGCGCGTGTGCCTGTCTCCGGTACGGCGACGGGCGGGAAGACCTGCCCCCGCATCACCCGGGTGTCGTCGAACCACAGCGAGACGGGCAGCAGCAGCGCCCCGGTCTGCTGCGCCAGCAGCGCGGGGCCCGCGGGCATCCGGGCGGTGTCCCCGAAGAAGTCGACCTCGACACCGGACGACGACAGGTCGCGGTCGGCGACGAGGGCGACGAGTCCGCCGGCGCGCAGCCGCCGGGCCAGGGTGCCGAAGGCGGCGCCGCCGGTGTGCGGCAGGACTTCCATGCCCAGGCTCTCGCGGTAGGCGACGAACCGGTCGTACAGCGTCTCGGGCTTGAGCCGCTCGGCGACGGTGGTGAACGGGACGTCGCGGGCCCGGGTGAGCCAGGCGCCCGCCAGGTCCCAGTTGGCCATGTGGGGCAGCGCCAGGATGACGCCGCGCCCGGTGGTGAGTCCGTCGAAGAGCCGGTCGATGTCCTTGATCTCGACGCCGTCGCGGACGCGTTCCGTGCTCCAGGCCGGCAGCCGGAACGACTCCATCCAGTACCGCATGTACGAGCGCATGCCGGCCTGGGAGAGCGCGGCGAGCCGTTCGGGTCCGGCGTCGGGCACGACCCGCGCCAGATTGGACTCCAGCCGCAGCACGCTCTTGCCGCGCCGTTTCCACACGGTGTCGGCGAGGGTCCTGCCGAGGGCGTTGGCCACGGGTTCGGGCAGCTTCTTGACCGTGCTCCAGCCGAGTCCGTACAGCGCGTCGGTCAGCTTGTCGCTCGCCGCGCTCATGACGAGGCTCCACTCCCCCGGGCGTGGTCGGTCCCCGCGTGGTCGGTCCCGTCGGGTCCGGCCGCCGCGGCGGCGTCGGCCTCGGCGGACTCACGGCGTACGGTCACCACCCGCTGGCCGAGGGTGACGAGGCTGCCCACGGCGACGATCCACAGCGCGATCGGCAGCAGGATGTCGATACCGGGGACGCCGAAGGCGTGCAGCCCGGCGAGGCCGGCCGCGACGAGGGAGATGACCAGCCGTTCGGCGCGCTCGATCAGCCCGTTGACCGCCACCGGCAGCCCGATGGACTCGCCCCTGGCCTTCGTGTACGACACGACCTGGCCGCTGGCGAGGCAGAAGATGGCGACCGCGCACAGCGCGGTGTTGTCACCGTCGCCCGCGTACCAGAGCGCGAAGCCGGCGAAGATCGCGCCGTCCGCGACCCGGTCGAGGGTCGAGTCGAGGAAGGCCCCCCAGCGGCTGGAGATGCCCGCCTGGCGCGCCATGTTGCCGTCGACGAGGTCGGAGAAGACGAAGAGGGTGATGACGATCGTGCCCCAGAAGAACTCCCCGCGGGGGAAGAAGACCAGCGCACCCGCCATCACTCCGGCCGTGCCGATGAGCGTGACCGCGTCCGGAGTGACTCCGCGACGGAGCAGAAACGCCGCGAACGGTGTGAGGACACGCGTGAAGAATGCACGCGCGTACTTGTTCAGCATGGCCTTCCCGAGGTTCGGTGGGCCGAGGACCCCTGCGGCCGTCGGCTGGCCCATCGTAGCCACGACCGCCGACCCGTACCGCCGGGCACCCGGGCCATGCCGCGTCGTACGACGTATGGACGCGCCATGGCGGGAGTGCGAAGCTCGAAGGACCACCGCGGGCATCGCCGGAGCTGCCCCGCGGCTCCCCCGGCCCGCTTCTCTCCGTCCCCTCACCGGCGCGCTCCTCACCGGCGCGCCCGGTGGAACCGATCGGGAGGCAGCAGTCATGGGCGACAAAGCCGACAAGGAACGGACACACCCCGGGGCCGCCGGCAGGGCGACGGCGGCCGACCGGCCCGCGTCCGTACGGAACGTGGTGCTGGTGGGCCACAGCGGCTCGGGGAAGACCACCCTCGTCGAGGCCCTGGCGCTCACCGCGGGGGCCGTGAACCGGGCGGGCCGGGTCGAGGACGGTGCGACGGTCTCCGACTACGACGAGATCGAGCACCGCCAGCAGCGCTCCGTACAGCTCTCGCTCGTCCCGGTGGAGTGGGGCGGGTACAAGATAAATCTGCTGGACACCCCCGGCTACGCCGATTTCGTCGGGGAGCTCAGGGCCGGTCTGCGCGCCGCGGACGCGGCCCTTTTCGTGGTGTCGGCGGCGCAGGAGGCGGACGCGGTGGCGGGGGCGACCCGGGCCGTGTGGGAGGAGTGCGCGGCGGTCGGGATGCCGCGCGCCATCGTGGTCACGCATCTCGACACGGCGCGCACCGGCTTCGACGAGATGACGCGGCTGTGCGCGCGGATCTTCGGCGGGGACGACCCCGACGCCGTACTGCCGCTCTATCTGCCGGTGCACGGCGCGGAGGGCCCCGACGGGCACGCGCCGGCCACCGGGCTCGTGGGGCTGCTCTCGCAGAAGATCTTCGACTACTCCTCCGGGGAGCGGCGGGTGGGCCCGCCGGAGCCCGCGCGGCTCCCGGAGATCGCGGAGGCCAGGGGCCGGCTGATCGAGGGGATCATCGCCGAGAGCGAGGACGAGACCCTCATGGACCGCTATCTGGGCGGGGACGAGGTCGACGTCAAGACGCTGATGGAGGACCTGGAGAAGGCCGTGACGCGCGGGGTGTTCCATCCGGTGCTCGCGGCGGCGCCCGCGCCGCCCGGCGCCCGGCAGGGGCTGGGCACGGTCGAGCTGCTCGAACTGGTCACCGGCGGTTTCCCGACCCCGCTGGAGCGCCCGGCGCCCGCCGTCACCACGCCGCTCGGCGCCCCGCGCCCGGAGATCTGCTGCGACCCCCGGGGGCCACTGGTCGCCGAGGTCGTCAAAACCGCCTCCGACCCCTATGTGGGCCGGATCTCTCTCGTACGGGTCTTCTCGGGGACCCTGCGTCCCGACGAGACGGTGCACGTGTCCGGGCACGGGCTCACCGACCGGGGGCACGAGGACCACGACGTGGAGGAGCGGGTCGGCTCGCTCTCCTCGCCGTTCGGCAAGCAGCAGCGGGTGCTGGCGCACTGTGTGGCGGGCGATCTCGCGTGCGTGGGGAAGCTGTCGCGCGCCGAGACCGGGGACACGCTCTCCGCGAAGGACGATCCGCTGCTGATGGAGGCGTGGACCATGCCGGACCCGCTGCTGCCGCTGGCCGTGCGGGCGCACAGCAAGGCGGACGAGGACCGGCTGTCCCAGGGGCTCGCCCGGCTGGTGGCGGAGGACCCGACGATGCGGCTCGAACAGAACCCGGACACCCATCAGGTGGTGCTCTGGTGCCTGGGCGAGGCGCACCGGGACGTGGCGCTGGACCGGCTGCGCGGCCGGTACGGGGTCCAGGTCGACGCCGTGCCGTTCAGGGTCGCGCTGCGCGAGACGTTCGGCGCGAGCGCCACGGGGCGCGGCCGGCATGTGAAGCAGTCCGGCGGCCACGGGCAGTTCGCGATCTGCGAGATCGAGGTGGAGCCGCTGCCCGCCGGGTCCGGTGTCGAGTTCGTCGACAAGGTGGTGGGCGGGGCGGTCCCCCGGCAGTTCATCCCCTCCGTCGAGAAGGGCGTACGGGCGCAGGCCGCGCGCGGGGTCGCGGCCGGCCATCCGCTGGTCGACATCCGGGTGACGCTGCTCGACGGGAAGGCCCACTCGGTGGACTCCTCGGACGCCGCGTTCCAGACGGCGGGCGCGCTGGCCCTGCGGGAGGCGGCGGACGGGGCGGCGATCCATCTGCTGGAGCCGGTCGCCGAGGTGGCGGTGCTGGTCCCCGACGAGTACGTGGGGCCGGTCATGAGCGATCTGTCGGGGCGGCGGGGGCGGGTCGTGGGCACCGAACAGGCCGGTCCCGGAAGGACCTTGGTACGGGCCGAGGTGCCCGAGCTGGAGATCGGGCGGTACGCGGTGGACCTGCGCTCGCTCGCGCACGGCGCCGGCCGCTTCAGTCGCGCGTACGCCCGCCACGAGCCGATGCCGCAGGCGGTGGCGGACCGTCAGCTCGCCCGCGAGGAGAGCACGGTGTAGGGCCTGCCACCCGGTCGGTCAACAGGGGGTGTCCGCCCACCCGTTCGACGGCGCCTCATACCCGGTGGGCGGGCGCTTGATGCCGGTTGGCGAAAGACAGCCAGTCCCATGACGCGGGCGGCGTCGCACCGTTACGCTGGGGTGCCCAGCTCCAGCAGGTGTGCGGGGCGCGCGGGCCGGGAAGAGGCCGCGGCAGCGAATCCTTGCGGCGAGGGGGCGGCAGTGGCGGACGATCTATTCGACTTCAGCCCGGGGGCACAGGTTCCGCTCCAGGGAGCGGCCGGGGGTACGGCGGCGACGTTCGCCCTCGCCTCGGCCGCGTACCGGGACAGTCCGCTCGAAGAGATCTCCAAGGCCGACAACGACTGGCACAAGTCGGGTGTGACCAAAGGCAAGTTCTCGCTCTTCGAGCCGAATCTGGGCGAGGCGTTCGCCCGGGCCGTGCAGCTCAGAACGCTGGGCGGCGGCCGGGGCCCGATCATCCAGTCCTTCGGCATGGACCCGCAGGCCGTGGTCGAGCACTGCCTCGCGGCGAACCACATCCGCAAGGAGCGGGACAAGAAGCTCACGGCGGTGACCGCGCTCCTCGGGCTGCTCTTCCTGCCCGGGCTGCTGATCTGGCTCGGCGTGTTCCAGTTGCGCCGCACCCTGGCGGGGGCCAAGGACCGGCGGGCCGGCGCGATCGGCGGCGCCCTGCTGACGGCCGTCGCCGTACTGGCGGTGATCGTCCTGATCAAGCTGCCCCTCGACGGCGTACTGAACTGGTATCTGCGCGGCATGGTCGTCGCCCCGGTCATCGGCTGGCTGCTCGCCAAGCAGATCTGCGAGGCGACCGCCAAGGATCTGCGGGCCCGCTGGGAGAGCCTGCTCTCGGGCGGCGGCACCGGCGCCAAGATCCCCGAGGCCGTCCCGGGGAACCCCGGCGACACCTCGCGGGAGGTGCTGCGCCAGGGCCTGGAGAAGCTGAGCGCCGAGCAGCGCTCGAACGTGGTCTTCTACGCCGGTCCCAAGGGGATACTCGGCATGGGCACCCGCTGGGGAAGCTGGCAGCTCGCGGAGGAGCTGGTCCCCAAGGTGGCGGGCAAGGAGATCCACCAGTTCCGCAGCTACGACGTGATACGGGCGATCCACGACCAGATGAAGCTGCTGGAGCGCGGCCCCCTCAACTCCGGTGGTTTCCCGACGCCTTCGGTCAAGCACTGGATCGTGTCACCGATCGGCGAGGGCGCGGGATCGGTCTCCTGGCCCGGGGGCCCGGAGGTGGAGGCGTTCCAGGTCAAGAGCCACGAGATACAGCGGATCTGCAACCACCAGCAGTTCGGCAGCGGGAACCGGCACTACCTGGGGGTGCAGTTCACCCTCTGGGAGAGCCAGTTGGTCATCACGATGATGATCTCGGTGACGGTGCTCCACGAGACGCTGCGCATCGAGGTCTCGGGGTACGCGCTGGGTCCCGTGCACTCGCTGTTCTTCGCGAAGCCGTCGCCGAAGAGCGTCACGCGCCCCAAGACCGTACGGTTCTGGGAGACCACGTCGAGGAATCTGCCGCTGGTCGAGCCGCGTGAGGCGGTCAGGCTCGCGGTGCGCGCCCCGTTCACCTGGTATCCGCCGGTCCTGGACTTCCTCGGCGGCAAGCTCAGCCTGCCCGAGCCGTTCGGCATGCGGCACGCCTGGGCCGACCAGCCGTGGCACCACCGCTTCATGGCCGACGACGCGATGCGCGCCGCCACCCCGGTCCTGCGGGTGGCGCACAACGCGGCGATGCGGGTGCTGGACGAGCACGGGGTGGACACCGAGCGCTTCAGCAACCGGTCGTCGTCGCTGATAGGTGCGGTGCAGGACCCGTCGCCGAAGAAGATCGACGCGTACGACGCGTAGAACCCGAAGGCGCCCGCCCCGGAGAGCCGGGGCGGGCGCTCAGGACGGGGCGGGCGCTCAGGACGGCGTCTACGAGCCGGTCGGCCAGGCGTCGGCCAGCATCGCGCGGGTGTCCGCCAGGAGCTGCGGCAGCACCCTCGTGTGGCCGACGACGGGCATGAAGTTGGTGTCGCCGCCCCAGCGCGGCACCACGTGCTGGTGGAGATGCGCGGCGATCCCGGCGCCCGCCGAAACCCCCTGGTTCATCCCGATGTTGAAGCCGTGGGCCCCGGACGCGGCGCGGAGCGCGGTCATCGCCCGCTGGGTGAGCAGCCCCAGCTCGGCCGTCTCCGCCTCGTCCAGCTCCGTGTAGTCGGCGACGTGGCGGAAGGGGACGACCATCAGGTGGCCGCCGTTGTACGGGTAGAGGTTGAGCACGGCGTACACGCGCTCGCCGCGCGCGATGACCAGCCCGTCCTCGTCGGATTTGGACGGGATGGAGCAGAAGGGACAGCCGTCCTCGGCGCCCGGCCCGGTGGGCTTGTTCTCACCCTGGATGTAGGCCATCCGATGGGGCGTCCACAGGCGCTGGAACGCGTCCTGGGTCCCCACTCCGATCTGCTGCTCCGGCTCACTCGTCATGCTGTGCAGCATATGACTTCGCCCGTGCGAGGCGTGTCGCCGGGCCCGCACCGGCCGCCGCCCGGCGATGCTGGGCCGATGCATGTCCACCACCGCACCGAACGGCTGCGCGGCTGGGAGCGGCGTACGGAGCTGCCGCTGCTCGTGGCCTCGCCGCTCTTCCTCGCCTGCTACGCGGTACGCGTCCTCGCCCAGGGCCCCGACCCGTTCTGGCGGAACCTCGCGCTGGTGCTGTCCCTGCTGATCTGGGCGGCCTTCGTGGTGGACTACGGCGTGCGGCTGGTCCTCAGCGGCCAGGGCGCGCGCTTCGTACGGACGCACTGGCTGGACACGGTCGTGGTGGTGCTGCCGCTGCTGCGACCGCTGCGGATCGTGAACACGTACATGGCGATCCAGCGGCGGCGCGACCGCCCCCGGCTGAGCCTGTACGGACGGGTGATGCTGTACGCGGGCATCACCGCGACCCTGCTCTCCTTCGCCGCCGCCCTCGCCGTCTACCAGCAGGAGCGCGGCGCTCCTGGTGCCACGATCCGTACCTTCGGGGACTCCGTGTGGTGGGCCTGTTCGGCGATCACCACGGTCGGCTACGGCGATGTGGCACCGGTGACGCCGCTCGGCCGGCTGTACGCGGTCTTTCTGATGGTGTGCGGGCTGGCGCTGCTGGGGGCGGTCACCGGGTCGTTCTCGTCCTGGCTGATCCAGGTCTTCGGCCGGGAGGACAAGGAAAGGCCCCCGGAGCGCTGACGCGCCTCCGGGGGCCTCCGCCACGAGTGGGTCACACCTGGACGCGACGCTCCACCACGTCGAGGAGCTTCGCCAGCGCCTCGTCGCGCGGTACGCCGTTCTCCTGCGAGCCGTCGCGGTAGCGGAACGAGACCGTGCCCGCGTTCATGTCCTCGTCCCCCACGAGGATCATGAACGGGACCTTCAGCTTCTGGTGGTTCCTGATCTTCTTCTGCATCCGGTCGGAGGACGCGTCCACCTCGACCCGCAGCCCCTTGGCCTTCGCCGCCTTCGCGAAGTCCTGGAGGTACTCGACGTGCGCCTCACCGATCGGGATGCCGACCGCCTGCACCGGCGCCAGCCAGACCGGGAACGCGCCCGCGTAGTGCTCCAGCAGCACCGCGAAGAACCGCTCGATCGACCCGAAGAGCGCGCGGTGGATCATGACCGGGCGCTGCTTGGAGCCGTCCGGCGAGGTGTACTCCAGGTCGAAGCGCTCCGGCAGGTTGAAGTCGAGCTGCACGGTCGACATCTGCCAGGTACGGCCGATCGCGTCGCGTGCCTGCACCGAGATCTTCGGGCCGTAGAACGCGGCGCCGCCCGGGTCGGGGACCAGCGGCAGCCCCTGCTTCTCGGCCACCTCGCGCAGCGTCTCGGTGGCCTCCTCCCACGCCTCGTCCGTGCCGACGAACTTCTCGGGGTCCTTGGTGGACAGCTCCAGGTAGAAGTCGGTCAGCCCGTAGTCGCGCAGCAGGTTGAGCACGAAGGTCAGCGTCGAGTCGAGCTCGTCCGCCATCTGCTCGCGGGTGCAGTAGATGTGCGCGTCGTCCTGGGTGAAGCCGCGGGCCCGGGTCAGGCCGTGCACGACGCCGGACTTCTCGTACCGGTAGACCGTCCCGAACTCGAAGAGCCGCAGCGGCAGCTCACGGTAGGAGCGGCCACGGGCGTCGAAGATCAGGTTGTGCATGGGGCAGTTCATGGGCTTGAGGTAGTAGTCCACGCCCTCGTCGAGCTGCATGGGCGGGTACATGCCGTCGGCGTACCAGTCCAGGTGCCCGGACTTCTCGAAGAGCTTCCCCTTGGTGGCGTGGGGCGTGTAGACGAACTCGTACCCCTCCTCCTCGTGCCGGCGGCGCGAGTAGTCCTCCATGGCCCGGCGGATGATGCCGCCCTTGGGGTGGAAGACGGCGAGGCCGGAGCCGACCTCGTCGGGGAAGGAGAAAAGGTCCAGCTCGTTGCCGAGCTTGCGGTGGTCGCGCTTCTCGGCCTCGGCGAGGAACTCCAGATGCGCCTTCAGCTCCTCCTTCGACGGCCACGCGGTGCCGTAGATGCGCTGGAGCATCGGGTTCTTCTCGCTGCCGCGCCAGTAGGCGGCGGCGTTCCGCATCAGCTTGAACGCCGGGATGTTCCGGGTGGTCGGCAGGTGCGGGCCGCGGCAGAGGTCCTTCCAGCACAGCTCGCCGGTCTTGGCGTCCAGGTTGTCGTAGATGGTCAGCTCGCCGCCGCCCACCTCGACGTCCGCGCCGTCGTCGGTCGAGGCCGCGCCCTTGATGCCGATGAGCTCCAGCTTGTACGGCTCGTCCGCCAGCTCCTCGCGCGCCGCCTCGTCCGTGACGACCCGGCGCGAGAAGCGCTGTCCGCGCTTCTGGATCTCCTGCATCTTCTTCTCGATGGCCTTGAGGTCATCGGGGGTGAAGGGGGTCTCGACGTCGAAGTCGTAGTAGAAGCCGTCCTTGACCGGCGGGCCGATGCCCAGCTTGGCGTCGGGGTGCAGCTCCTGCACGGCCTGCGCCATGACATGCGCGGTGGAGTGGCGCAGGATGTTCAGGCCGTCCTCGGAGGAGATCTCGACGGGCTCGACGACCTCGCCCTCGCCGATCGCGTACGCGAGGTCCTTCAGCTCACCGTCCACCCGGGCGGCCACGACGGTGCGCTCACCGGGGAAGAGTTCGGCCGCCGTAGTGCCCGTCGTCACCACGCGCTCTTCCCGCTCGGAATCGCGTTGGATGATCACACGGACGTCTGACACCGGTCTTCTCCTGACTCGTGGGGTGCGCACCCTGCGCATGGCGTACGCACTGCGCATCGTACCGAGCCGGGCGGGCGGCCCGCGAAACGGTTTACCGGGACGGCTCCCGGCGGCCCCGGGCGCCCCACCCGTCACCGTATGGCGATGGCCGGACACGGCGCGTATCGCGCGACCTGTCCGGGTATTACCGATTCGGGGGCGGTGGCGCACGATTCGCCACCGCGTGAGCAGTTCGAGAGGCTCGGGGAGTTCGGGAATGACATGTTGGTACGAGGGTCCGCTGGCCGCGTTCGGCACCGGGACGACGGGGGTGGACGCGGAGAAGGACCGGATCGTTTCGGCCGCGCTGATCGTCCAGGACATGACGGGGATACGGCCGAGAGTGCGGCGCTGGCTGGTCGACCCCGGGGTGCCCGTGCCGCCCGGGGCCACCGAGGCGCACGGCCTGACCGAGAACTTCCTGCACCGCAACGGCCGCTGGCCGGCGCCCGTGGTGGAGGAGGTGTCCAGGGCGCTGGCCGAGCAGTGCAAGGCGGGCAGGCCGCTGGTGGTGATGAACGCGCCGTTCGGTCTGACCCTCCTCGACCGGGAGCTGCGGCGCCATCGCGCCTCGTCCCTCGGCCGCCGGCTGGAGAACGTGTCGCTGTGCGTGCTGGATCCGCTGGTCCTCGACCGGCATCTCGACCGCTACCGCAAGGGCGGCCGCGATCTCACCGAGCTCTGCGCCCAGTACGCGGTGGGGACGGACGGGGTGGACGGGGCGCCCGACGGGACGGACGAGGAGCTGACCGAGCCGGCCTGGTCCACCTGGTCGGCCTTGCCGCCCGCCCCGGCCGGTCCGTCCGCGCCGGTCACTCCGGCCGTGATGGCCGCGGCGTCGGCCCTGTCGGCGCTGGAGCTGGTGCGGGCGATCGGGCGCCGGTTCGCGGCCCGGATGGAGCGCCTCTCGCCCCAGGAGCTGCACACGCTCCAGGCCGTCTGGCACGCGACGCAGACACGGGGACCCCAGGCGTGGTTCTCGCGCGGCGCCGGCGAGGGCGCGTCGGACCCCGCGTGGCCGCTCCGCCCCGAACTGCCCGCCGCCGCCGTCTGATCCGGTCCGCCGGACACACGCGAAGGCCGGTCCGTCAGCGACGGACCGGCCTTTCCCGGTGGGCGATACTGGGTTCGAACCAGTGACCTCTTCGGTGTGAACGAAGCGCTCTCCCACTGAGCTAATCGCCCGGGAACGACCTGAACCATACAGGCCCCGGCGGCCTTCCTTCAAACCGGACCCGAGGTACTCAGGCCACGATCTGAGTAGCCGCGCCCATGGCAGGGACTGTGTCCCGGACCACACTCCGTCGTATGGAGAACGTTCCGCATCCCGCCCGGGAACTGGCGCTCATCGACCAGGAATTGCACCGGATGGAGACGCGCAGAGGCCAGTTGCTGACGCGCCGCTCGTATCTGGTGACCGTACTGGCCCGGCCCGCCGCCCCGCCCCCGGCCACCCACGCCACCGCTTCCACCGCCTCCCCCGCCTCCCCCGCGGCCGCTCCGCCGAGCGCGCAGAACGTGCTGCTCACCCTCGGCGGAGTGCTGCTGACGGTCGCCGCGACCGCCTTCACCCTGGTGAGCTGGGGCCATCTCGGCATCGGCGGGCGCTCGGCGGTGCTGACGGTGATCACCCTCGCCGCGCTCGCCGTTCCCGCCGTGCTGCTGCGCCGGGGGCTCTCCTCGACCGCCGAGGCCGTGGCGGCGTTCGGGCTGGTGCTGACGGTGCTCGACGCGTACGCGCTCCACGCCGTGGCGCTGTCCGGAGTGGACGGGCTCCGCTACACGGCCGTCGCCTGTGCCGTGCTCGCCGCGCTCTGGGGTGGGTACGGGGCGCTGCTCGGCGGTTTGCGCGGCCCGCTGCCCGCCGCGGTGGTGACGGCCCAACTCCCGCTCCTCCTCTGGTCGGTGGCGGGCGGCTGGACGATGTCGACCGTGGCGTGGGCGCTGCTGGCGACGGCCGTCCTGGACACGGCGGTCGCGCTGTGGCCGCTCCCGCGCCGCACGGCGAACCCGGCGCGGCACCCCTCGCGGAGGGCCGCGCGTGGCCTGGTGGTCGCCGCCGCGTTCACGACCGCGGGTGTGGCGCTGTTCCTGGCCGCCTGGTCCTCGGTGGACGCGGGGACCCCTGCCGCGATGGCCGAACCCGCCCTACTGCTGCTCACCGGCGCGGCGCTCGGGCTGTTCGTGGCCCGGCGGGCGCCGGAGGCCGCCTTCGTGTGCGCGGCCGGGGCGGGGCTCGCCCTGGTCGTCGCGGTGGGCGGTCCACTGCGTACGGTCGTGCCGGCGGGCTGGGCCGTCCTCGGGTATCTGCTCTGCGCCGTCGGGCTGTTGGCGCTGGTACGGACCCGGCTGCCGCGTCGCGTGCGCCAGGGGCTCGGTGCGGCGGGCGGTGCGGTGACGGCCGTCTCGCTGCCCTGGGCTCTGCCCTCGGTCGTGGCCACGCTGCTGGGCGGGGCGACCCGGGTCACGGAGATCTGGTCGGGTGTGCCCGACGGGACGCGGGCGGCGCTCGGGGTGCGTCTCGCGTCGTCCTGGCAGCTCACGGCGCCGCTGGTGCTGGCGACGGCCGCCGGGACGCTGTTCTTCGCGTACCGCCTGCTGCCGCGTCTCGCGCCGGACATCGTGCCGGTCACCGATGTGCGGCGGTCGCGTACGGCGGCGCTGTGCGGTGCGGGGGTGCTCGGCTGGGCCACCGTGCTGGTGGTGCCGATCGTGTGGGACCTGCCCTACGCGGTGGCGCTGGTCGTCCCGCTGGTCCTGACGGCGGTGGCGCTGGCACTGGCCGTCCGGCCACGGGGGCCGATGGGCACGGCCGGTGCGCTCACCGCGCTGATCGTCGCGTCGGCGGGCGCGGCCTCGGTGGCGCCGCTCTCCCTCGCGACCCGGCCGGCGACGCTGACCGTGCTCGTGACGCTGTCGGCGCTCTTCGCCGCGGCGGCCGTGGCACTGCGGTCCGGGCCGGTACAGGGCCGGGACGGGAGCGAGGGCCCGGCGCTCGGGGAGCCGGTGCGCGCGCTCCTCGCCTGCGTCTGTGTCGGCCTCACGACGGCCCTGGTGGTCGCGGGGTCGGCGGCGGCCGGGCTGCCCGTCGCGACCGTCGCGGTGACGGTCCTGGCCGTACCGGCGGCGGTGGCGCTGCTCGGCGCGCGGCTGCGCGAGCACCCGGTGGCGGTGCCGGTCGAGATCACGGGCGGCGCCGCCGGGCTGCTCGCGGCCGGGCTCGCCCTGGGGAGTCTCCCGGTGCTGGCGCTGGTGCTCGCGCTGGGCGGCGTGATCGCGGCGGGTACGGCGGTACGCGTCGAGCGGCGCCGGGTGGCCGGCTACGCGGCGACGGCGCTCTTCGTCGCGGCGACCTGGGTACGGCTGGGCGCGTCCGGAGTGTCGGTCCCCGAGGCGTACACGCTGCCGGTGACGGTGGCCGCGCTGGCCGTGGGGGCGGTACGGCGGCGCCGGGACCCGGCGGCGTCCTCGTGGACGGCGTACGGGCCGGGGCTGGCGGCGACGCTCGCGCCGAGCCTGCTGGCCGCGTGGGGCGACCCGCACTGGGCGCGCCCGCTGCTGCTGGGGCTCGCCGCGCTGGCGCTGACGCTGGCCGGGGCCCGGCTGAGGCTGCGGGCGCCGTTGGTGCTGGGCGGGGCGGTGCTGGCGCTGGTCGCGCTGCACGAGCTGGCCCCGTACGTGGTGCAGGTGGTGGGCGCGCTGCCGCGCTGGCTGCCGCCGGCCCTGGCGGGGCTGCTGCTCCTGGGGGTGGGCGCCACGTACGAGCAGCGGCTGCGGGACGCGCGCCGGGTGCGCCGCAGCCTGGGCCGGATGCGCTGAGGCCCCCGGCCGTGGGGCGCGCCCCACGGCCGGAAACGACCGAGGTCCCGACGACGTTTCCGTCGTCGGGACCTCGGTTCCGGGTGGGCGATACTGGGTTCGAACCAGTGACCTCTTCGGTGTGAACGAAGCGCTCTCCCACTGAGCTAATCGCCCGGGCGCAGGGCATACGCTACCCCATGTCAGGGGCGTCCCTGGACGCGTCACCGGTCACTGGTCGATCTTCCACGGCAGGACGATGCCGAACTTCCAGAGGTAGATCCCCGCGAGCACGCCGAAGATCACCAGGCCGACGCTCGTGAGGATGATGTTGCGGCGCCTGACCTTGGGGTCGAGGGCCTTCTGGGCCGCTTCCCTGACCTTGCGCCGGGTCCAGCGCAGGACGAGCTGGGCCCAGACGAACTCGGTCGCCCAGATCGCCAGTCCGGCGAAGATCACCACCCAGCCGGGGCCGGGCAGCACCAGCATGGCGACGCCCGCGGCGACCACCGCGAGACCGGCCAGGAAGACGCCGACCTGCCAGCTCAGATGGAGTGGCCTGGACGCCTTGACGAAGCGCGGCGCGCGGGAGCCCAGCGCCCGCTCCGGCGCGTCCGTCCCGTCCGCCGTCGTATCCCCCGTGGCGGGCCGGGTCGCCACCGGGGCGACAGCCTGGTCCCGCTCGTGACTCTGCGCGTGCATGAGTCCCAAGGTACCGGAATCGAACGGATCACTGGAATGGCGGTATGACTCGAAGTAGCACACCGCCGTACGAGCTACCTGAAGGATCACAAAACAGACAGAGGGGTTTACAACGGCACCGTAGGTGGCATGTCGATTTCGCCGACGTGCGAATCCCCGAGCGCACACTGAGCGAAAGGCCCTGGCGCTTATGAACACCACGGTCAGCTGCGAGCTGCACCTGCGCCTCGTTGTATCGAGCGAGTCCTCACTGCCTGTACCCGCGGGCCTGCGGTATGACACGGCCGATCCCTATGCCGTGCACGCCACCTTCCACACCGGAGCCGAAGAGACGGTCGAGTGGGTCTTCGCCCGCGACCTTCTCGCCGAGGGGCTGCACCGGCCCACCGGCACCGGCGACGTCCGCGTCTGGCCGTCCCGCAGCCACGGTCAGGGCGTCGTCTGCATCGCTCTGAGCTCCCCGGAGGGCGAAGCCCTGCTGGAGGCCCCGGCGCGGGCCCTGGAGTCGTTCCTCAAGAGGACCGACGCCGCGGTGCCACCAGGCACCGAGCATCGTCACTTCGATCTCGACACGGAGCTCTCCCACATCCTGGCCGAAAGCTGAGCCAGGCAGAGGGCTGCACGGCGCCGTCCGACTCGGGGAGACGGCGCCGCGCGGACAACCGCATACGGAGGACACCGGCGCCCGCGCCGCGGAACCCACCGCGGCGCGGGCGCCGGCGCGTATGTCTGGCGTCACACCGGTCCCGGACGGTCTAAAGTCGTCCGGGTTCGGCGGGCACCGGCCCGCGGCAGGCCAGGGAGCGGACCGTGCTGATTCCACACGACACCCGGATCGCCCTCGACACGGTCGTCGATCTGGTGAACACCGCGCCGGAGGCCGGCTCGGGCGAGGACGCGGCGGACCGGCTCGCGGACGTCGAGGCGCTGTACGACTTCGTACGGAACCACAACATCAGCGGCGTGGGCGACCTCGGCGAGCGGGATCTGCGGGCCGTACGGGAGGTACGGGCCCGCTTCACGGAGGTGTTCGCGACGACCGACGCGCGGGCCGCGGCCGATCTGATCAATCAACTGGTGGCCGCCGCGGGGACGACTCCGCAGCTCACGGATCACGACGGCTACGACTGGCACGTGCACTACTTCGCGCCGGGCGCCTCGGTCGCGGACCACCTCACGGCCGACTGCGGCATGGCGCTGGCCTTCATGGTCGTGGCGGGCGAGCAGGACAGACTGCGCCGCTGCGAGGCCCCGGACTGCGGGCACGCGTTCGTCGACCTGTCGCGCAACCGCTCCCGCCGTTACTGCGACAGCCGCACCTGCGGCAACCGACTGCACGTGGCGGCGTACCGGGCACGCCGCAAGGAAGCGGCGGGCTGAACGTCACAGCAGGAACAGATCGTGCACCGCGGCCATCAGCAGCAGCGCGCCGATCACCGTCAGAAAGATCATCAACGGCGGTTGGGAGAGCGCGAACAGACAGCCGCGCGGCTCCTCGGTGGGGGCGGGGTTCTCACCCCGTGAGCTATCGAGCATCTCGGGGCGATCATGGCTCACCGCGAACCCGGCCGATGACCAACCACCCGTGATCGGCCCGGGAGTTCATCATATTCCGTGGAAAAAGGCCCGGAACCCCCACAGGATCCGCGCGGACCTGGCATGCTGCCGGGCACCCTCCGGGGCGCCCGGGTCTACCGGGCCTACCGGGAGGGTCAGATGCCGTGCTTCTTCAGGATCGCCTCGATGTCGCTGAAGTCGTCACCGGACCCCGTGGTCCCCGCCGCGGTCCCCGGCTTCGCCTTGGGCCGCTCCACGGGGCGGGCGCCTGCGCCCAGGGAGGGCGCGGAGGCGCCGGGCTCGACGGCGGCGCCCCTGGCCGCCTTCGCCGCCGCTCTGCGCTCCTTGCGCGTACCGCCGCCGCGCCGCTCGACCGCGCGGGTCGTCATGAGGAGCACCCACGCCACCCCGAGCACCCCGAAGCCCGCCCAGGCGACCGGGCTGAAGGCGGTACCGGCCGCCCACTGCACGACGCCCGTCATCACCAGGGCGACCGGGACCAGCGCGTACGCGGCGATACGGGTCGCGGCGAGGAACCGCTTGCGGTACGCCGTGATCACGGCGATGCCCAGGCCCGCTGCTGACACCGCGGAGCAAATGGTCTCGGCAATCATCGGGTCCTCCAGGCATCGCACGTCAACGGCCGAACTCGTCTCCCTCCATCCTGCACCTGGCACCGGGGTCGGGGCCACGGTGCGGAGCCCCGACCGGCGGATCTGGGGGAGATCTCGGGGGCGATGTCCTCCCCAGGTCCCGGTCCGCCGTGCCCCGGGGACGAGAACCGCCCTCGGGCACGGGCGGTCCCGCCTGCTGGAAGACTGGGGCCATGAACGACTCCACCACCCCGCGCCCCGTCGTCCTCGACCTCTGGTGCGAACTCCAGTGCCCCGACTGCGACCGCGCCCTGGAGGACGTACGCGCGCTGCGTGCCCGCTACGGCGACCGGCTGGACGTACGGCTGCGGCACTTCCCGCTGGAGAAGCACCGGCACGCGTACGCCGCCGCCCAGGCCGCCGAGGAGGCCGCCGAACAGGGCGGCGGCTGGCCGTACGTGGAGGCCGTCCTGGCGGGCAGCGGGGAGCTGGCCGCCCGAGGTGAGCCGTTCCTGCTGGAGGTGGCGCGCGAACTGAGGCTGGACGCAGAGGAGTTCGACACCGCCCTGATCGACGGCCGCCATCTGCTGGCCGTCGACGCCGACCAGGCCGAGGGCAAGGCGATCGGGGTGACCGGTACGCCCACGTATGTCATCGACGGGGAGCGGCTCGACGGCGGCAAGAGCCAGGAGGGGCTGCGGGAGCGCGTCGAGGCGATCGCCGACCGGCTGCTGGCCGACGGGACGCCGTAAGGGGCCGTCGGACGGTCAGAGGAGCGGCCGGACGAGGTTGCGCTGCGTCGTCCGGTACCCGAGCGAGGTGTAGAGCCGTAGCGCGGGCGTGTTGGTCGTGAAGACGTGCAGCCCCAGCAGGGGCGGCCCCGCCTCCAGGGCGACCCGCTCGGCGAGCAGCATCAGGGCGCGGCCGTACCCCTTGCCGCGCTGCTCCTCGGCCACCTCCACGTCGTACACGTACGAGCCGGGCCGGCCGGGTCGCACCTCGCGCGGCGCGACCCAGACATGGCCCACGGCGGCGCCCTCGTGGGCGAGGACGGTGAACGAGACGCCCGGGGTGGCGAGCCCCTGGGGGAGGTTCTCGCGGTGGCTGGCCTCCGACTTGGCGAGGGCCTGATCCGGCGGTACGCCGCGGTCGGTCCAGCTCCGGGCGAAGTCACCGACGGAGCGGGCGCGCCACGCCTCGTACTCCGCCTCGGTCATGGGGCGGCCCTCGACGCCCTCGGGGAGCGCGGCCGGTCCGGGGAGGAGTTCCTTGTCCATGTTGCGGCTGCGTTCGGTGTATCCGAGGGTCTCCGCCAGGTGCAGCGCGGCCTCGGCGTCGGCCGGTACGAGCGCCTGCGACTGGTCGCAGCCCCAGCCGCGCAGCACCTCCTCGGCGGCGAGCACGGCGACGGTGGCCCGGCCGCGGCGGCGGTCGGGCCCGTCGATCCGGAGGGAGCGGACGATGCCGGCCCGGTGGGCGAAGCCGGGGTCCGTGGCGATCTCGACCGCGCCCGCGGGGCGGCCGTTCACGCAGACCTCGTAGGAGCGTGACTTCGTGCCGTCGTCGGCCTGTTGAAGCGGTCCGGTGGGCCGCAGGGTGGTGGTCATCAGGGGAGTTCTACCCTCGGGGGCGCCTACGCGTCACCCGATTTGCGGCTCACGGGTCGAGATCGGCGCCTGACCGCTCCTCGAAGACGCGCATCGCCTTGCCGGTCACTGGCCCCGGGGCGGAGCCGAGGGCGCGGTCGTCGACGCGGTGGACGGCCTGGACGTCGCGGAGTGTCGAGGTCAGGAAGATCTCCTCCGCGTGCTCCAGGGCGTCGAAGGGCAGATCCGTCTCGCGGGCGCCGCACCACTCGACGGCCAGTTCGCGGGTGATGCCGGCCAGACAGCCGGACGTGAGGGGCGGGGTGTGGAGCACGCCGTCGAGGACGACGAAGACGTTGGAGCCGGTGCCCTCGCAGAGCGCGCCGGTGGTGTTGGCGAAGAGCGCCTCGCTGGCGCCCCGCTCGCGGGCGCGGGCGAGCGCGACGACGTTCTCCCCGTACGACGTGGTCTTGAGCCCGGTCAGCGCGCCGCGTTCGTTCCGGGTCCAGGGGACGGTGACGGCGGCGGTGGTGTCGGGGCGGCGCTCCGACTCGCCGAGGGCGACGACCAGGGTGGCGCCCGCGTCGCCGCGGTCGGAGCCGAGCGGGGAGACTCCCCCGGTGTACGTGACGCGCAGCCGGCCCAGTTCCGTCGGGTTGGCGTCGAGGACGGCCGTACAGGCGCGCCGCACCTCGTCCAGATCGGGTTCCGGCAGGCCGAGCCCGTGCGCGGAGCGGGCCAGCCGGCGCAGATGGCGGGTGAGGGCGAAGGGGCGGCCCCGGACGGCCTTGACCGTCTCGAAGACGCCGTCGCCGACGGTCAGTCCATGGTCGAGCACGGACACCCGGGCGGCGTCGGCCGGGTGCAGTGCGCCGTTGACCCAGATCCTCATCACACGGTCCTTCCGCTGGTCGCTGTCGCACCGGCGCCGCCCCCGGCCGTACCGGAGTCGTCGGCTCCGGGCCGGTACGTCCCCGACGCTATCGCGAGCAGCCGGGACGCCTTCAGCTCGGTCTCGGCCCACTCCCCCTCCGGGTCGGAGCCCCAGGTGATCCCGGCGCCCGCGCCGAAGCACAGGACGGGGCGGGGGTGCGTGGCGCGGTCGATCCAGAACGTACGGATCCCGACGGCCAGCGCGGCCGTGCCCCGGTCGGCGTCGACCCAGCCGATGCCGCCGCAGTAGGGGCCGCGCGGGGCGGTCTCCAGCTCCTCGATGATCGTCAGCGCGCTGGACTTGGGGGCGCCGGTGACCGAGCCGGGCGGGAACGTGGCGGCGAGCAGCTCGGGCCACCCGGCCCGCTCGGTGAGTTCGCCCCGTACGGTCGAGACGAGATGGACCAGACCCGGGTGGGGTTCGAGGGCGCAGAGGGCGGGGACGGTCACGGATCCGCCGGCGCAGACGCGTCCCAGGTCGTTGCGGACGAGGTCCACGATCATCACGTTCTCGGCGTGGTCCTTCTCCAGCAGGTCCGCCGCGGTCCGCCCGGTGCCCTTGATCGGACCCGACTCGACGGTGCGGCCGTCGCGGCGCAGATACAGCTCGGGCGAGGCGGTGGCGATCTCCACGCCGTGCGCGGGCAGCCGGATCGTCCCGGCGTACGGGGCCGGGTTGTCGCGGGCGAGCAGGGCGGTGAGCGCGTCGACGTCGGCGGAGGCGGGATCGGCCGCGGCGGACCCGGGCAGCGGGGCGGTCAGGACGCGGCAGAGATTGGCCTGGTAGACGTCGCCCGCCGCGATGTACTCGCGGATCCGGCGCACGCCCTTCGTGTACGCGGCGCGGTCGAGGGACGACGTCCAGTCACCGGCGCCGGGGCCCCGCCACCGTCCGGGGACCGGTGCGGGCACGGGCTCGTGCCGTATGTCGTCGAAACGGGCGCAGGTGACACCGCCCTCGAAGTCCGCGGCGACGGCCCAGAATCCGGCGGAGTCGAGCGCTTCCGGATCGTGGGTGACGTCCCGCAGACCGGAGGCGACGAGGCCGCCGAAGCGGGCCAGAGGAGCGAGGTCGTGCACGTTTGCGAGTCTAGAACAGGCGCCGCCGGGCGGCTCCGGGCCGAACGCGCGGCGAACGTACCGCGTCACGCTGCGGAAACGCGTTTTTGTGCTGGCCCCGGAATCCGCTAGAGTTCAACACGTCGCCGGGCCGCGCAGACGGGCCCGGGAAACGGCACGCGGACGTAGCTCAGTTGGTAGAGCGCAACCTTGCCAAGGTTGAGGTCGCCAGTTCGAACCTGGTCGTCCGCTCGATGGTGGGGTGTTCTCCGGAACCCCCACACTCCTGGTGGAGTGGCCGAGAGGCGAGGCAACGGCCTGCAAAGCCGTCTACACGGGTTCAAATCCCGTCTCCACCTCCAAGGACGATTAGCTCAGCGGGAGAGCGCTTCCCTGACACGGAAGAGGTCACTGGTTCAATCCCAGTATCGTCCACTGGATCCTTCGGGATCACCCGCGCGATTAGCTCAGCGGGAGAGCGCTTCCCTGACACGGAAGAGGTCACTGGTTCAATCCCAGTATCGCGCACGCAGTCACAGCAGTGCAGACACACCGCGGTACATGCACACGCCGTACATGTACCGCACGCACACGCAGTACCAGCAGCACGGCACCCGCGCGATTAGCTCAGCGGGAGAGCGCTTCCCTGACACGGAAGAGGTCACTGGTTCAATCCCAGTATCGCGCACCACCCGGAGCCCCCGGTCGCCACGGCGACCGGGGGCTCCGTCGTCGGCCCGTCGTCAGGACGAGAAGAGCATCCGTCCGAAGCCCTTGTTCCGGTGATGCCCGCCGTGGTGACCCCCGTGGTGACCTCCGTAGTGGCCGCCGGGCTGCGGGGCGCCCCAGGCGGGGGCGGGAGCGGCCGGGTACGCCTGCGGCGGCGGGGCCTGCTGTACGGGCGGCGCCTGCTGCGCCCACTGCGACTCCAGGCGGGTCAGGGACTCCAGCTCGCCGTAGTCGAGGAAGATCCCCCGGCAACCGCTGCACTGTTCTATCTGGACACCATTGCGGTTGTACGTGTGCATCGCCGCACGGCACTTGGGACACTGCATGGTCGAATCGCTCCTCGTCGTTCGTCCGGCATCGCGGGAAATCATGGGAACACGCTCCCGACGACCGTCCGTTCACCCTATGACGACGCCTCTGGCCCCAAACCGGTTGCGAGGCCCGCGATCCGGGCACAGGCGTCGATCATCAGGAGCTCCACCTCGTCCGGTTCCCGGTCCTCCGCGACCGACTTGACGACGGCGAGCGCCGCGGTCTGCACGGTGAGGGCGCGGGCGGCGATGTCCAGGGCCGGCCAGGGATCGGCGGCGGGGTCCGCGGGCACGGCGGGGCCGCGCGCGGCGCGATAGGCGCCGAGGAACCGCTGCCAGGGCTCCGGGGGCAGCAGCCCGGTGGCGTACCAGGCGGCGGGGCGGGCCAAGTCCCAGGCGGGGGCGCCGAGTCCGAGGTCGTCCACGTCGATCAGGAGCCAGGGCCCTTCGGGGGCGGGGTGGCGTACGAGCTGGCCGAGGTGGAGATCGCCGTGGCACAGGGCGTACGGACCCGGCGCCGGCGCCTCGCCACGGGCCCAGGCGGGGAGTTGTTCCCATGCCTGCCGCACGGGTACGGCGGCGGGGTGCGGGCCGGCGGCGCGCAGCCGGGCCAGGGCGCGGGCGGCCTTGGCGGGGCCGCGCATGACGGGCAGGCCCCGGAGGTCCGGCCGGGGTCGGTCCGTGGAACCGGCCAAATCGGCCAGGTCTGCGGGCGGCACGGAGTGCAGCCGGGCCAGGAGCGTCCCGGCCTGCTCCCAGGGGGCGGCATCGGGGTCCGCGGGGTCGACGGGCGTCCCGTAGGGCCAGGCGGTGACCGGCCGGCCGTCCACGTCCTCGGCGTCCACCGGGAGCGGCGGCAGCAGGATCCCGGCGAGCCGGGGGTGCGCGGCGACGGCGAGCCTGACGCGGTGTTCGGCGGGGTCCGTACCGTCGGCGTGCGCCTTGGCGACGGCCTCGCCGTGCCGTACGACGGTTCCGTCGGGCCGGTCCGCGAGCACGGTGACGCTCTGTCGGCAGGCGCGGCAGGTAGGGCAGGTAGGGCAGGGGGCGGACGCCGGGTCGGGCGTGGGGGGCCCGGCGGGGTGGGCCGCGTCGCGGGCCACGCGGCCGAGCGCGCGGACGACGGATGTGGTCACGGTGGTCCCCGGCGATGTGCAGGCGAATGCCTGTCAGAGGTCTTGGAGGTGTTGGAGGTGTTGGAGGTGTGGGGGTGTGGGGGTGTCGAGGGTGTCGGACGTGGAGCGTACGTCGCCTCGCCGTCGGGCGTGGAGCCTCCGTCGTCGCCTCGCCGTCGGGCGGCGAGGCGTTCCCGTACGGGAAAAGCGCGATGGCCGGTCAGCTCCCCAGCTAACCGGCCCACCGCTGCCGTCCGCCGCACCCCCGTCCCCACGGGGTTGTTGGCCGGATGTCCCCGACCCGGGCCGCTCTCCCGGGTCCGGGGCGCCGCTCAGCGCCCCAGCATCACGCCCACGGACGACGCTTGTGTGACCACTGCTTCCCAGCCGCCGAAGACGACGACGAGCAGGGCCGCCAGGGGAAGGACCATGGCCGTCGCCACCAGGGGGTGGCGCGTACCGGACGGGCGGGTGCCGAACGCGGCGTACGCCTTACGTCCCTGCGTGCGGATCATTGCCCGCGCTGCCGTGTCCGCCATGGTCCTTCTCCTGTTCGATTCGACAGCGGCGAGTGTCCGACCTCGGGGGACGAGTTCCTCACCCGCCGCTTGATCTCAAGATTAGGGACACCTGGATGTCGGGGCGTCATGCCCGCGTACCTATTGCCGGGCCTCCCGGAGGATGAGCCGTGCACCGGCGGCGTACTCCCCAGGGTGGAGAGCGGGTGCCGGGAGTTGGGGTCTTCCCGGAGGGGATGATCCGCGATGCCTTACGGAGGACCGGCCTCTCGCCCGGAAGGATGAGGCGCGCGCTCGCCCTGGGCCTCCTCTGGCCGTCCGCTGGCCGTCCCGGCCGTCCCGGCCGTCCCCTGGCCGCCCCTGGCCGTCCCGGTGCCGGACTGATCCACTTCTGGTGACTTCTCTCACGTCCGCCGCTCCCCGGCGGAACGCCGCCCGCCCCGTACATCCGTTCCCCCCAATTCCCTTGGTGTGTACGACCCTTGGGAGGGGCACCGGCCGGGCCGCGCGGTGGGTCCGATCACTGACTTTTCTTCAATTCTGCCGCGCCGCACTGACAATCGGTCGGTGCGCGAGGGCGCGGCCTATGAGCGCACCCGGGCACAGGTACGTAAGCTGTGCCACGTCACACGGACGACCGGGCAGCGGGGATGGACATGGCGATGATGCGGCTCCGGCGCGAGGACCCGCGTGTCGTCGGCTCGTTCAGACTGCACCGACGGCTCGGGGCGGGCGGCATGGGCGTCGTCTACCTCGGATCCGACCGGCGCGGCCAGCGGGTCGCGCTGAAGGTGATCCGGCCCGACCTGGCGGAGGACCAGGAGTTCCGGTCGCGGTTCGCCCGCGAGGTCTCCGCCGCGCGGCGCATCCGCGGCGGCTGTACGGCCCGGCTGGTCGCCGCCGACCTGGACGCCGACCGCCCCTGGTTCGCCACCCAGTACGTACCCGGCCCCTCCCTCCACGACAAGGTCAACGAGGAGGGCCCGCTGCTCGCGGCGGACGTCGCCTCGGTGGGCGCCGCGCTCTCCGAAGGTCTGGTCGCCGTCCACGAGGCCGGGGTCGTGCACCGCGACCTGAAGCCGTCGAACATCCTGCTCTCCCCCAAGGGCCCGCGCATCATCGACTTCGGCATCGCCTGGGCCACCGGCGCGTCCACCCTGACCCATGTCGGGACGGCGGTCGGGTCGCCCGGCTTCCTCGCGCCCGAACAGGTGCGTGGCGCCGCCGTCACCCCCGCCACCGACGTCTTCTCGCTGGGCGCCACGCTGGCGTACGCGGCGACCGCCGACTCGCCCTTCGGGCACGGCAGCTCCGAGGTCATGCTCTACCGGGTGGTCCACGAGGAGGCGCACCTCCACGGCGTGCCCGACTCCCTCGCGCCGCTCGTACGGGCCTGCCTGGCGAAGGATCCGGAGGACCGCCCCAGCACGCTCCAGCTCTCCATGCGGCTCAAGGAGATCGCCGCGCGGGAGGCGCAGGGGCTCATCGACAGCCGGCCGCCCGTGCAGCGGACGCGCGGCGGTCAGGAACCGGCGGGGGGCGGACTGACGGAGCGGTACACGGAGCGGGAGGTCGCGCGCGGCTCGCAGGGCCGGGCGGGCGCGCCCGGCGTGCCGGACGGCTCCGGGCCGCGTCCCGGCGGCGCCTCCCGTAACGGCGGCGCTGTCCCCTCCCGTACCGGCGGAACGCCCGGCCGGACGGGCTCCTCCGGCGGGCGATCGGGCTCCACCCGGCCCCCTCGGCCCCGGGACCCGTCCCGGGGAGCGGCCCGGACGAACGGCCGGCCCGCCGCGGGACCCCGGACGCGGTCGTCCAAGCTGCGGCCCGCGAACCCGCGGCTGCTGCGGCAGCGGCTGATCGTCTTCGTCGTCGTGACGCTCATCGTCGCGCTGGGGATCGCGGCGGCGCAGCAGCTCTGAAGGGGCGCGGGACGTCGGGGTGTGCGGGCCGCCGGTGTGTGCGGGCCGTCGGTATGTGCGGGGCTGGTCAGTTCTCCGGGCGGCCCGTCGTGACCGCGTAGAAGGCGACCGCCGCGGCGGCCCCCACGTTCAGCGAGTCCACGCCGTGCGCCATCGGGATACGGACCCAGGCGTCGGCCGAGTCCAGCGCCCGCCGCGACAGACCGTCGCCCTCCGCGCCGAGCATCAGCGCGACCCGCTCCATCCGGTGCGGCGCCGCGGCGTCCATCGGGACCGCCCGCTCGTCGGGAGTGAGCGCCAGCAGCCGGAACCCCGCTCCCCGTACGGTGTCCAGCGCCCTGGGCCAGCCCTCCAGCCGGGCGTACGGCACGGAGAACACCGCCCCCATCGACACCTTCACCGAGCGCCGGTAGAGCGGGTCCGCGCAGTCCGGGGAGAGCAGCACGGCGTCCATACCGAGCGCGGCGGCGCTCCGGAAGATCGCGCCGATGTTGGTGTGGTCGTTCACCGCCTCCATGACGGCGACGCGGCGGGCCGTACGGAGCACGTCGGCCACCGCGGGCAGCGGCTTGCGCGCCATGGAGGCGAGGGCGCCGCGGTGCACGTGGTAGCCGGTGACCCGCTCGGCGAGTTCGGGGCTGACCGCGTAGACCGGTGCCGGTGCCGCGTCGATGACGTCGCGCATGGTGTCGACCCACTTGGCGGAGAGCAGCATCGACCGCATGGCGTAGCCGGCCTGCCCGGCCCGGCGGATGACCTTCTCGCCCTCCGCGATGAACAGACCCTCGGCGGGCTCGCGCCGCCGCCGCAGTTCGACGTCGGTCAGGCCGGTGTAGTCGTGCAGGCGGGGGTCTTCGGGGTCCTCGACGGTGATGAGTTCAGCCACGGGGTGCTCGTGCCCTGTCCTGTACGGGGTGGGTGCGGGTGGGGTGGGAGTGGGGTGGGGCCTTGTCAGTGGCCGTTGCCCAGTGCGACCACGTCGCCGATGACGATGACGGCCGGGGGGCGTACTTCTTCGGCCCGTACGACCTCCCCCACCGTCGCGAGCGTGGCGTCCACGCGCCGCTGGGCGGCCGTCGTGCCCTCCTGGACCAGCGCGACGGGGGTCTCGGGGGCCTTGCCGTGCTCGATCAGGGCCCGCGCGATGGAACCGATCTTGTCGACGCCCATCAGCAGGACAAGCGTGCCGCGCAGCCGGGCGAGTGCGGCCCAGTCGACCAGCGACCGGTCGTCGTCCGGGGCGACATGGCCGCTGACGACGGTGAACTCATGGGCGACACCGCGGTGCGTGACGGGGATCCCGGCGGCGCCGGGGACGCTGATGGAACTGGAGATGCCGGGCACGACCGTGCACGCGATGCCGGCGGCGGCGAGCGCGTGCGCCTCCTCCATGCCCCGGCCGAAGACGAACGGGTCGCCGCCCTTGAGCCGGACGACGGCCTTGCCCGCCTTGGCGTGCTCGATCAGGGCGGCGTTGATGGCCTCCTGGGCCATGAAACGGCCGTACGGGATCTTCGCGGCGTCGATCACCTCGACGTGCGGCGGCAGTTCGTCCAGCAGGTCGCGCGGGCCGAGCCGGTCGGCGATGACGACGTCCGCCTCGGCGAGCAGCCGGCGGCCCCGCACGGTGATCAGGTCGGGGTCGCCGGGGCCGCCGCCGACGAGGGCGACACCGGGGGTACGGGTGCGGTGGTGCGGCGCGGCGAGCGTGCCGTCGCGCAGGCCCTCGACGATGGCGTCGCGCACGGCGGCGGAGCGGCGCGGGTCGCGCCCGGTGAGCACGGCGACGGTGACGCCCTCGCTGCGGCCGGTCGCGGGGGTCCAGGCGGTGGCCGCCTCCGCGTCGTCGCTGCGTACGCACCAGACCCGGTCGCGCTCGGCCTCGGCGGAGGCGGTGCGGTTGGCCTCGGGGTCGCTGGAGGCGACGAGCGCGTACCAGGCGCCCGCGAGGTCGCCCTCCTCGTACCGCCGCCGCTCCCAGCGGATCTCGCCGGCCGCCGCCATGGCCTCGACGGACGGCTTCGCCGAGGGCGAGACCAGCACGATGTCGGCGCCCGCGGCGATGAGCGACGGGAGCCTGCGCTGCGCGACCTGGCCTCCGCCGACGACAACGACGCGCCGCCCGGAGAGGCGGAGTCCTACGGGGTAGGCGGGGTGGTCGGCGTGCTGGGCCATGTGGGCGCGGGCTCCTCGGGCGGCGGGACGTGACGAAGGTGCGGGTGAGGTGGGCGGTGGGTGAGGTGGGCGGTGGGTGAGGTGGGCTGAGGTGGCGTTTTGGGGTGGGTCCAGCTTACGCGGCGGGGTCGTGGGCGGTCGTGGGTCGGCCCGCTGTGCGGTCCTGCTGTGCGGTCCCGCTGTGCGTGGCTGGGTGACGGGTGCCGGGGCCTCCGGAGGTACATGTCCGGACGGCATGATTTACGCCGCGTGCGGGTCGATGGAAGGAGTGCGGGCCTTGTGCGGCACAAATCACGCTTTAGTGTCCGGACACGCACCTCCTCCGACCCCGACCCCCTCCCTCCGGTGGGCGACCACGGCCCTCCGTCGCCGGTCGGGGAGGGAGGGCCGTGCGGCTTACTTCTCCGTCACTCCTGCCGAGTCGAACGTTGCCACCTCGTGCATCGCCCGTGCCGCGCTCTGGATCACCGGCAGGGCCAGCAGCGCGCCCGTGCCCTCGCCGAGGCGGAGGTCCAGGTCGACCAGGGGGCGCAGGCCGAGCTTGTTCAGGGCCGCCACGTGGCCCGGCTCCGCGCTGCGGTGGCCGGCGATGCAGGCCGCCAGGGCCTCCGGGGCGATCGCGCGGGCGACCAGTGCCGCAGCGCCCGCGCTGACGCCGTCCAGGATCACCGGCGTACGCATCGACGCGCCGCCCAGCAGGAAGCCGACCAGCGCCGCGTGTTCCAGGCCGCCGACGGCCGCGAGGACGCCGATCGGGTCGGCCGGGTCGGGCTGGTGGAGGTCGAGGGCGCGGCGGACCACGTCGACCTTGCGGGCGTGCATCTCGTCGTTGATGCCCGTGCCCCTGCCGGTGACCTCCGCCGGGTCCTGTCCGGTGTAGACGCAGATCAGCGCGGCCGAAACCGTGGTGTTGGCGATGCCCATCTCACCGGTGAGCAGCGCCTTGTTACCCGCCGCCACCAGGTCACGGGCCGTTTCGATGCCCACCTCGATCGCGGCGAGGACCTCGTCGCGGCTCATCGCGGGGCCGGTCGTGAAGTCGCCCGTGCCCGCGCGGACCTTGCGGGGCAGCAGGCCCGGGGTCGCCGGGAAGTCGCCCACGACGCCCACGTCCACGACGCAGACCTCCGCGCCGACCTGGGTCGCGAACGCGTTGCACACGGCGCCGCCGGCCAGGAAGTTGGCGACCATCTGGCCGGTGACCTCCTGCGGCCACGGGGTCACCCCCTGCGCGTGCACCCCGTGGTCGCCCGCGAAGACAGCGACGGCGGCCGGTTCGGGGATGGGGGGCGGGCAGAGCCGGGAGAGGCCGCTGAGCTGTGCCGAGATGATCTCCAGCATGCCGAGCGCGCCGGCCGGCTTCGTCATCCGTTTCTGGCGCTCCCACGCCTCCCCCAGCGCCTTGGCGTCCAGCGGGCGGATTCCGGCGACGGTCTCCTGGAGCAGGTCGTGCGGCTCCTCGCCCGGCAGGGCGCGGCGGCCGTACGTCTCCTCGTGGACGACCCAGGACAGGGGGCGGCGCTTCGACCAGCCCGCCTGCATCAGTTCGGGCTCCTCGGGGAACTCGTCGACGTATCCGACGCACAGGTACGCCACGACTTCGAGGTGTTCCGGCAGGCCCAGGACGCGGACCATCTCGCGCTCGTCGAAGAAGCTGACCCAGCCGACGCCCAGGCCCTCGGCGCGGGAGGCGAGCCAGAAGTTCTCCACGGCGAGCGCGGAGGAGTACGGGGCCATCTGCGGCTGGGTGTGGCGGCCCAGAGTGTGCCGGCCGCCGCGGGTCGGGTCCGCGGTGACGACGATGTTCACCGGGGTGTCGAGGATGGCCTCGATCTTCAGTTCCTTGAACTGCTTGGCCCGGCCCTTGGGCAGCGACTTGGCGTAGGCGTCGCGCTGACGCTGTGCCAGTTCGTGCATGGACCGCCGGGTCTCTGCGGAGCGGATGACGACGAAGTCCCAGGGCTGCGAGTGGCCCACGCTGGGCGCGGTGTGCGCGGCTTCCAGGACGCGGAGCAGTACCTCGTGCGGGATCGGGTCGGAGCGGAAGCCGTTGCGGATGTCGCGGCGTTCGCGCATCACGCGGAGGACGGCGTCGCGCTCGGCGTCGTCGTAGCCGGACGGGGCCGCTGTGCCCTCCGCTGTGCCCTCCTGGCCTTTCTCTTCCTGCGCCTCGTGATCGTCGTGGATCTCCTGCGCGGCCGACTCCGGGGCGAGTTCCGGCTCCGGGGTGGGCTCCGGGGCGGGTGCGGGTTCGGGTTCGGGGGAGGCCGTTACCGCTACGGGGTCGGGGATCGGCTCGGGGGTCGGCTCCGCTACGGGGGTCGGCTCCGCCACGGGGGTGGGTTCCGCCACGGGGGTGGGTTCCGCCACGGGGGTGGGTTCCGGGTCCGGCTCCGCTACGGGTGCGGGTGCGGGGGCTTCCTCGGCCGTCGGCTCGGGCTGCGGCTCCGGCTCCTGGGGCGGTTCGGGGGTCACCGCTGCGACCGGCTCGGGTTCCGGTACGGGCTCCGGGTCCGGCTCCGCGACGGGTGCGGGTGCGGGTGCGGGTGCGGGTGCGGGAGCTTCGTCGGCCACCGGCTCGGGCTCCGGTACTTCGGCCGCGGGCTCAGGGGTGATCGGTTCGGCCTCCGGCTCGGGTTGCGGTTCCGGCTCGGGGGCGACGGCGGCGGGCTCGGCCGCGGGCTCCGGCTCGGGGGCGACGGGCTCCGGCTCCGCCACAGGCTGGGGTTGGGGCTCCGGTTCCGGGGCCGGGGCCGGGGGCTCCTCGGCCGCCACCGGCTCGGGTTGCGGTTCCGGCTCGGGGGTTTCCTGGAGCTCCGGGGCCTGCGCCACCACGACCGGCTCGGGCTGGGGCTCCGGCTCCTGCTGGGGTTCCGGTTCAGGGGCGACCGTTTCCGCGGGCGCCTCCGGTGCCGCCTCGGCCACGGCGGGCGTCTCCGGCTCGGGGGCCGTGGGCGGCGTCTGGGTGCGGGGGCGTACGCGGACGGCCTGGGTCGGCGCGCCGGCCGGGCCGCGGTCGGCGAGCGAGCGGACCACGCCGCCCGTCGGGTCGGGCACCGGCGGGCCCATGTGGAGCGGGCGGCGCGGCGGGGCCGCAGCGGGCGCGGGGGCCGCGGCGGGCGGCGGGACGCGTACGCCGTTCAGGTCGACCGAGCCGGAGTCCCGGCCGCCGGCCTCGTGCGCGTCCGGCTGGTGCGGTGCCTGCGGCACCTCGGCCGCGGGCTCCTCCGGCGCGGGCTGCTCGGGCGGGGCGGCCGCGACCGGGGGCTGCTGCTCCTGCGGTTCGGGCTCCGCGGGGGCCTCGTACGCCTCAGGTGTCCCCGGCGGGACCTGGGCCTGGATCTGTGACACCGGCTCCGTCATCGGCGCCGGCTGTTCTATGGGAGGCACTTGCTGCTGGACGGGCACCTGCGCGGCGGCGTACTCCTCCGGGACGGCATAGCCCTCGGGCGCGGTGGCGTACGGGTCGGCGGGCGCGTACGTCTCGGGTGCGGCGGCGTACGTCTCCGGGGCGGCGTAGCCCTCGGGGACCCCGTACGCCTGCTGGGGCGCGGCGGCGTAGCCCTCCGGGGCCGCGTACCCCTCCGGTGTGGCGTAGGCGGCGTGCGGGTCAGCGGGGACGACCTGGGGGTCGCTCCAGCCGCCCTGCGAACTCGGCATCAGCAGCAGGTCTTCGTCCTCGGTGGCGGGCTCGGAGGGGGTCAGGTAGGTGTACGTGCCGGGAGCGGGTACGCCCGGCTGCTCCACCATGCCTGCGTTCTCCGGCAGTCCCTCGCCCGGGACCTGGCCGGTGTCAGTCATGCGTACCCCTCGCCCATTGTTTCCGCTCCTTCGGCCCTTCCACCGGGGCGCCCGATCCGCGGCCTGTGTCCGGCGCCCGTCAGGAACAACGAGCGTGGGCGCCGCGCGGCACGAATCGACCCGCGGTCCCTCCGTGGTGTCACGGCTTCCCGCGGGCTTGCCCAGCCGTGGCGGGGATCCGCCGCGGCCCGCTGTGGACTGCGCCACGTCGCGCGTCCCCCCGGTCTCCGCTGTACCACATCAGGGCCTAAAACGGGCCCCTTTTCCGGACATTGACGAACGAAGCGACGAACGACCGGCAGCGGTACAACGATCGGCCAGCCTACCTCGCGGAGGGGCGCGGCAGGGTCATGGGGAGAGGTCCTGGCGCCGTCCCGAGACCAGGAAGACGACGGAGCGCTCGCGTTCGGTCCAGCCTCCGGTGTCGAGTGCGACGGACTGGAGGAGGGCGCACTCCACCTCATATCCCCCTCCGGCCAAGGCCGTTCCGACGGCCTCGGCCTCGTCCCTGGTGGCGGCGTGGGTGACGATCCGCTCGGGCCGGCGGTCGGCGCAGGCGATGACGACATCGACGCCGCCGCCCCCGATCCGTACGACATCGGGTTCGGGGAGCCGTTCCAGTACGTGGGGGGCCCGGCCCTGGACGACCTGGAGCTGGACGCCGGCGCGGCGGGCGGCGGCGGCCGTGCTGGCGCAGGCCCCGGGTTCGTCGTCGACGGCGATCACGGCCGCGCCGAAGCGGGCCGCCTCGGCGGCGAGCGCCCCGCTGCCGGAGCCGATGTCCCAGATCAGGTCGCCGGTGCGGGCGCCGATCCGGGCGAGTTGGGCGGCGCGCAGCCAGGTGGACTCGCCCTCGTCGAGGTTGATGCCGTACTCCTCGCCGGGCAGCGCCCAACCGCGGCGCTCCGGCGGGTAGCCGGGGTCGCGGCCGGCGATCCAGCCGCCGGAGGGGGCGGGCGCGGTGCCGATGCCGCCGATGACGATGACGACGTTCGGGTCGCGCCAGACGTGGTCGGCGGCCTTGTCGGAGGTGAGGACGGTGACCTGTTCGCGGTCGGTGCCCAGTTCCTCGCAGATGACGAAGGTGCGGTGGACGCCGTCGAGGAGCAGGGCGAGTTCGGCGGGGCCCGCGCCCGGGGAGGTGAGGACGGCGACCTTGGTGTGCGCGCGGACGACGTTGACGGCGCGGCGCAGCGTACGGCGGTGGGCGACGACGATCTGGGCGTCGTCCCAGGCCATGCCGGCCCGGGAGAAGGCGGCGGCCACGGCGGAGACCGCGGGGACGACCTCGACCTCCAGGCCGTGTTCGGGGGCGCGCAGGGTGCGTACGACGCCGAAGAAGCCGGGGTCGCCGTCGGCGAGGACGACGGCGGTGCCGCGGTGTCCCGCGATCCTGCGGGCGGCCAGGTCGATGGAGCCGAGTCTGATGCGCTCGGCGCCGGCGGGTACTTCGGGGAGGGCGAGATGGTGGGCGGCACCGGCCACCAGGGTGGCGGCCGAGAGGGCGGACCTGGCTGCGGCGGTGAGGGGCGAGCCGTCCCAGCCGATCACCGTGACGCGGTCGGCCATCGTCGTCAGTCTCCCGGGGTTGTCGCGGGTGGGGCGGTGGATCGCGCGAGGGTGCCGCTTCGTACGGACCGCCCTGGGGCCGGGCACGACGAGGCACGGTGAGAGTACCTGGCGTGGTGGAACGGCGGCCGGGCGGAGGGGCCGAAGTACGGGGAAGAGGTCAGCGCCAGTCGGGGAAGGAGGCGTAGCCGCCCGCGTCGGCCATCTGCTCGCCGATGCCTTCGAGGTCCTCGGGGAGGAGGCTCCAGACGATGAGGTCGGTGCGGATGTCGGTCCAGCCGCCGTCCTCGGTCTGCGAGCGGGCTATCCAGGCGTTGCGCAGGACGCCCTCGCTGATGCAGCCGATCTTCTGCGCGACCTGCTGGGAGGCGGTGTTGTCGGCGGCGGTGCGCACTTCGATGCGTTCGAACCGCAGGTCGCGGAAGAGCCACTGGGCGACCGCGAGCATCGCTTCGGTGGCGTATCCCTCGCCCCGAGCCCAGGGTCCGGTCACGTAGGACGCCTCGGTGGCGCGTGCGCGCCAGTTGGTGTTGCGCAGCCGGACGACGCCGACGAGCCGCTGGGTGAGGAACTCATGGACGGCGAAGGCGATCCCGCGTCCCGTGCGGCGTTCGTTGGGGGCGATTCTGCGGACCCACACCTCGGCGTCCTTGTCGGTGTACGGATGGGGCACGGAGGTCCAGGCCGTGACCATCTCGTCGTTCATCATCTCGATGTGCGCCGGGATGTCAGCGAGTTCGTAGGGGCGCAGCACCAACCGCTCCGTGCTGATGGAAACGTCCGGAAAGGTGGTAGTCATGCGAGCTCCATGCCTCTGTCCGCCGTAAATGCACAGCATGCAGCATCCGGACGGGATGCGCATGGCCGGGTCCTCACGGATGCGTGTGCCCCGCACACGACGCGTGTGTGCGGGGCGGGCACGGACAAGGACGTTACCGCTGTGGCTACTTGGCCGCGCCGAAGGAGGCGATGACCGAGCCGTCGTAGGTGTCGTCGATGTACTTCTTGACCTCGTCCGAGTTGAGGAGCTTCGCGAGCTTCTCGACGCGCGGGTCCTTCTCGTTGCCGCGCTTGACGGCGAGGAAGTTGGCGTACGGGTTGCCGTCGGCCTTCTCCAGGGCGAGGGAGTCCTCGGCGGGCTTGAGCTTGGCCTCGATGGCGTAGTTGCCGTTGATGACGGCGGCGTCGACATCGTTCAGGGCGCGCGGCAGGGTGGCGGCCTCCAGCTCCTTGAAGGTGAGGCCCTTCGCGTCCTTGACGGAGGAGAGGTTGGCGTCGGTGCCGACGCCGTCCTTCAGGGTGATCAGACCGTTGTCGGCGAGCAGCTTGAGCGCGCGGCCCTCGTTGGTGGTGTCGTTGGGGATGGCGACGGTCTGGCCGGCCTTGAGGCTCTTGAGGTCCTTGACCTTCTTGGAGTAGAGGCCGAGGGGTTCCAGCTCGACGTTGACGACGGGCACGATGTCGGTGCCCTTCTTCTTGTTGAAGTCGTCGAGGTACGGCTTGTGCTGGAAGAAGTTGGCGTCGACCTCGCCGCTCTGGGTGGCGGTGTTCGGCAGGACGTAGTCCGTGAACTCCTTGACCTCCAGCTTGAGGCCCGCCTTCTCCGCCAGGTTCTTCTGGACGAAGTTCAGGATGTCGGCGTGCGGCGTCGGGGACGCGGCGACGACCAGCGGCTTCGCGGGGTCGGCGGAGGCTCCGGCCGCGGCGGCGCCGCCGCCCGGGTCCGAGGAGGTGCCGCAGGCGCTGAGGCCGAGGGCGAGGGCCGTGGTGACGGCCGCGGTCGCGGTGATCTTGAGGGTGGTACGCACGAAGAGTGCCTCTTTCCGGTGATGCGGGTGACGTGGCCCGGACAAGGAGTGCGGGCCGTTGAGGGAGGTCGGTGGGTTCAGGAGGCGGTACGGCCGCGGCGGGCCAGCAGCCGTACGGCGCCGTCGCCCAGGAGCTGGATCACGGTGACGATCGCGATCAGCACCACGACCGTGGCGATCATGAAGCCGTTCTCGAAGCGCTGGAAGCCGTAGGTGACGGCCTTGGAGCCGAGCCCCTCACCGCCGACCGCGCCCGCCATCGCCGAGTAGCCGATGAGGACGATGAGGGTGGTGGTGACGGCGGAGACGAGGGAGGGCAGGGCCTGCGGGAGCAGGACCTTGCGGACGATCGTGGGGATCGAGCCGCCCATCGCCTGGACGGCCTCGACCAGCCCGTGGTCGACCTCGCGGATCGCCGTCTCGACGAGGCGCGCGAAGAAGGGGATGGCGCCGATCGCCAGGGGCACGATCATCGCGGTGGGACCGATGAAGGTGCCCACGACCAGGGTGGTGAACGGGATCAGCGCGATCAGCAGGATCATGAACGGCAGCGAGCGGCCGATGTTCACGATCACGCCGACGACCTTGTTGACCGCCGTGTTCTGGAGCAGTCCGCCCTTGTCGGTGAGGACCAGCAGGATGCCGAGGGGCAGTCCGCCGGCGATGGTGACGAGCGCGGACCACAGCACCATGTAGAGGGTGTCGATGGTCCCCTGGGAGAGCAGGGGCTGCATTTCCGACCAGGTCACTTGGCATCTTCCTTCACCGGGGCGAGGGTCTTGGCCGGAGCGGGTACGGAACCGCGTGCGGGCGCTTCGGGGTCGACGACCTCCGCGTGGAGGCCCTGCTCACGCAGGAAGCCGACCGGGACGACGTTCTCCTCGTACGTGCCGGGCAGTTCGATCCGCATCCGGCCGATCTGGCGTCCGCCGACGGTGTCCATCGCGGCACCCAGGATCGATATGTCGATGTTGTACGTACGGGAGAGCTGCGAGATCACCGGCTGGGAGGCGGCCTCGCCCTGGAAGGTGACGTCGATGACCGTACGGCCGGGGCCCGCGGGCGCGCCGCCCACCGGGAACAGCTCCTGGGCGAGCTGGGAGCCGGGGGTGGCGAGCAGTTCGCCGACCGTGCCGGACTCGACGATCCGGCCCTGGCTCATCAGCGCCGCGGAGTCGCAGATCGCCTTCACGACCTCCATCTCGTGGGTGATGAGCAGGACGGTCAGACCGAGCCGCTGGTTGAGGTCGCGCAGGAGCTGGAGGATGGAGCGGGTGGTCTCCGGGTCGAGGGCGCTGGTCGCCTCGTCGGAGAGGAGCACCTTCGGGTTGCCGGCCAGCGCGCGGGCGATGCCGACGCGCTGCTTCTGGCCGCCGGAGAGCTGGGTGGGGTACGTCTTGGCCTTGTCGGCGAGCCCGACGAGGTCGAGCAGTTCCAGGGCGCGGCGACCGCGCTCCTGGCCGGAGACGCCGAGGATCTCCAGCGGGAGTTCGATGTTGTCCTGGACGGTGCGGGAGGACAGCAGGTTGAAGTGCTGGAAGACCATGCCGATCGAGCTGCGCGCGCGGCGCAGCTCCTTGCCGGCCCTGCGGCCACGCCCGGCGAGCGCGGTGAGGTCCTGGCCGTCGACGGTGACCGTGCCGGCGGTGGGGCGTTCGAGGAGGTTGACGCAGCGGATCAGCGAGGATTTGCCGGCGCCGCTGCGGCCCACGACACCGAAGACCTCGCCCTCGCGGACGTGCAGGTCGACGCCGTCGAGCGCGGTGACCTCACGGCCGCGCGACTGCGCGGACCGGTAGACCTTGGTCAGGCCCGAAGTAGTGATCACAGGAGGTTTCCGTCACTGTCGAGTGCGCGGCGGGGTACGCCGGGCACGAGGCATTCGTCGGTGCCGCGCGCACGCCGGCGCGGTGGGTGACCGGGGCGCGGCGCGTGCGGGGACAGGCCCTACCGGGCGCGGGCGCGCGAGGAGGCCGGGTCTCGCTTCGGGGCGCGAGGCTCAGGCGGGGGCCCTCAGAAGGAGCACATTCGACACAGACAACGAGCACCGGGCGTCGTGATCGCCTCGGTCGCGGGGTCGCGGTAGCTCGTCGTGGTCATGCGGCAAGTAAAACAGACATCAGGACGCCCGTCGGGCAGGTGTCCGTATAGCGGAATGATTTGTCGCACCATACGGACAGTTCGGTGGCCGCGGCACCTGCGGGCCCGATCGCTCGCCTGACCTCGGGTGTCACCGCTCCATCGGGTCTGACCTGCTCGGATACGGCGACAGGGGCGGGCGGGGCCGGATCCGCGAGCGGTGGGTGGGCGACGTACGGCCGCTGTCCGCTGTGGTCAAGGCCACGGTCCTGACGGCGCCCGCGCGCGGGCGGGCGGACACGGGCCCGGGGGTGCCCGCAGGGGGTCTTTTGCGCCGTAATACCCTCGGGCCCATGCTTGTCGCCCTGACGGTCGCGGTCTCCGTGACCGCGCTCGTCCTCGCCGCCTGGTGCGGTCACGCCGCCTACCGCGACCAGCCCACCAAGGACTGGCACTTCATCGGCATGGCCGTGGTGTCCCTGCTGGCGCTGATCCAGTGCGTGGTGGGGATCGTGCAGCTCGCGCGCGGGGAGAAGGCCGACGAGGGCTCGGTCATCTTCGTCTCGTATCTGCTGGGCGCCCTGCTGGCAGTGCCCGCGGCGGGTTTTCTGTCGTTGGGTGAGCGGACCCGCTGGGGTTCGGTGACGGTCGCCGCCGGGGCGGTCGTCCTGGCCGTGCTGGAAGTGCGGCTCCACGACATCTGGGGAGGCTGACCCGATGACCACCGAGGTGCCACGGACGTCCGGGGCGCGAGGAAGCCGGCTGGTCAAGGGCCCCGGCCTGCTGCTGGTCTGGCTGTACGGGGTGATGTCCGTGGGCGCCGTCTCGCGGTCGGTCTACCAGATCGCCACCGAGTTCGACCACGCGCCGCTGGCGTACTCGCTCTCCGCCGTGGCGGCCTTCGTCTACGCCTTCATCACGTACACCCTCGTGCGCGGCGGTGAGTCGGCGCGCAGGGCGGCCCTGGTGTGCTGCGCCGCCGAACTCGTCGGCGTCCTGACGGTGGGGACGTGGACGCTGGCCGATCCCTCGGCCTTCCCGGACACCACCGTCTGGTCGGACTACGGGATGGGCTATCTCTTCATCCCGGTGCTGCTGCCGGTCACGGGCATCGCGTGGCTGCGGAAGCGGGCGTCCGCGCGGGGCTGACCCCGGAGGGTGTTCGAGGAGCGGGTTTCGAGAAGCGGAATCCCCCGGCCGGCCCCCCGCCGGTGTGCGGCGGACGAGGAGGATTCCGCCCTCACCTCAGGCGCTGGCCACGTACACCCGGTCGGCCGCCACCTTCTCCAGCCTGACGAGCCGCAGCTTCGGGCCGACCTGCTCCGTCGCCACCGGCGCGTACCCGCGGCTGCGGTAGAGCCGCAGATTGCCCTCGTTGCGGTGGCCGGTGAAGAGCTGGAAGCGCTGCGCGGCCGGCTCCGCCGCGAAGTGGACCTCTATGGCGTCGAGCAGCCGCCCGCCGAGGCCGTGCCTGCGCAGCCGCGGATGGACGATGAGTTTGGCGATCCTGGCCGTGCCGTCCGCGTCCACGCTGCCCCGTACCGAGGCCACCACCTCGTCGCCGAGGCGCGCCACCAGGCCGTGCCCACCGTCGAGTTCGGCCCTCAGGTCGTCGAGCGTCTGGGTGAGCGGCTCGATGGTGTAGTCGCCGTACAGCTCGGCCTCGTTCTGATAGCAGAGGTACTGGAGCTTCAGGATCTGCTCCGCGTCCTGCGCACTCGCCGCTGAGATGGTCACGCTCATGCCCATGTGTGCATGCCTCCCGCTCACTTGGTCCGCCGGTGTCTACCGCTCCTTTCCCCCACGTTCAGGAGCCGCAACCTCCGCCGCCAGCATTCTGCGCAGGCATCCCAGGCATCTCGATCGCAAGGGGCCCAAACTGCCCTGTGACATACCCAACTCACCGGCCATCTCCCGGTAGGTGAGGTCCTTCGCCGACAGCATCGCCGTCAGCACGCCGGGGCAGCGGCCCGGTGTGCGCCCGACCGCCGCGTGCACCGCCCGGTTCCAGTCGGTGCGCAGCGCGATCCGTTCGGGGTCCGTCTCGGCGTCGGCGGCGGGTTCGTGGCGGTACACCCGTTCCCTGGCGGCGGTGCGCCGGGCGCGGCGCGCCTCCGCCCGTACGACGTCGCGCACCCAGCGCGCGGGATCGCCGGGCGTCCCCGCCCTGGCCGGCCGCTCCAGCAGCCGTACCCAGGCGCCCTGTTCGAGATCGCCCGCCTCGACCCCGGCCGCCGGCGCCTCCGCCGCCGCCTCGGCACGGACGAGGGGCAGCAGCGCCCGGACGAGATCCGGCGGGTGCTGCGCCTCGGGCTGCGGAGGACGGGGTACGCGGAGGGGCCGGGTGGCACGGACTGGCGTCATGTCCGGCGGGACGTCCGGGCGGTGGGGGATGGTTGCTCCCCGGCCGGGCGATCACCCGACCGGGGGATGCCGGCTCAGCGGCTGACGAAGTCCGCCCGCGCGAGCAGACCGGTGTCCGGGTTGTCGGTGAAGATCCCGTCGATGCCCTGCTCGAAGTAGGCCCTGAGGGCGCCGAAGGCGTCGCCGTACGCGTTCGGGTCCGTGCCGCGCCGGAAGTCGGCGGGCAGGAAGGCGTTCTCGTTGCGGAGCGTGTACGGGTGCAGGATCAGTCCCTGGGCGTGGGCGTCCCGTACGAGCGTGGTGGGCTTCCCGAGCTTGCCCGCGGCGTCCTTCGGGATGACCAGGTCGAGCGTCGGGCCGATGCCCTGCGCGAAGGACGCCATCCACTTCAGCCCCTCGGGCGTGACCAGATCGGCGACCGTGCGCGGGTCGCCCGCGACCGTGAAGTCCCAGGGGCGGGTGGCCGCCGCGTCGAGCAGGACGACGCGCGGGGAGTCGACCAGCTTCGCCATCCGCCGCATGCTGCTCGGCTCGAAGGACTGGAGGAAGATCGCGGAGTCGGCGCGGTCACGCCGGTACTTGCGGAGCAGCTTCGCGAAGGGCTCCTCCAGGCCGAGGCCGAGACCGCGGAAGTAGGTGGGGTGCTTGGTCTCGGTGTAGAGCCAGACGGTGCGGCCGAGGCGGCGGCCCTGCTCGTCGGCCCAGCGCAGCACCTCCTCGAAGGTGGGGATCGTCCAGCGGCCGTCGTAGAGGGTGTTGTGCTGGCGCACGCCGGGGATGCGCTCCTTGGCGCGCAGGGTCTTCAGCTCGGCGAGGGTGAAGTCCTCGGTGAACCAGCCGGTGAGGCTGACCCCGTCGACGGACTTGGTGGCCTTGCGGTCCGCGAACTCCAGGTGGTCGGCGACATCGGTGGTGGCCGTGATGTCGTTCTCGTGACGGCACACCAGGTGCCCGTCCTTGGTGGGCACGAGGTCCTGCTCGATGACGTGCGCGCCGAGGTCGAGGGCGTGCTGGTACGAGCCGAGGGTGTGCTCGGGGCGGTAGCCGCTGGCCCCGCGGTGGCCGACGATCGTGGGCACGGGCAGGGCCGGCTTCGACGGCCCGTGGCCGCCCCGTCCCCGCTCGGCCGCGTCCGCCGCGGTGGGCAGCGCCACGGCCGCCGAGCCGAGCACCGCCGCGCCCAGTACGGACCGCCGTCCGGGCGTGTTCCGCGCACCCTGTGTCATGAACGCTCCTTCGATGTGGTGTCCCGGCGAGGTCCGCGCCTGCCGAACGACGCCTGAGCGTAGGCGGCCGTCCCCGTCGTACGGGAGACCGTGGTGCGAACGTGGCGGAAACACAGGTCAACAGTGCGTATCCACTCCGTGAACCCGATGTGCGCTCCCCCTGAGCCGCGAGTACCGTACTCACCTGCATGGATTTACTCGGCCGTCCAACAACCGCACCACGACACCGGAGGACCCGTTGTCCCGCTTCGCCCTCATCAAGGCACTGCTCGGACCGGTCATGCGCCTGATGTTCCGTACGAGGGTGGAGGGCGCCGAGAACATCCCGCGGAGCGGCCCCGTCATCCTCGCCGGGAACCACCTCACCTTCATCGACTCGATGATCCTGCCGCTGGTCTGCGACCGTCAGGTCTTCTTCATCGGCAAGGACGAGTACGTCACGGGCAAGGGGCTCAAGGGCAAGCTGATGGCCTGGTTCTTCACCGGTGTCGGCATGATCCCGGTCGACCGGGACGGCGGCCGGGGCGGTGTCGCCGCGCTGATGACCGGCCGCCGGGTGCTGGAGCGCGGCCAGCTCTTCGGCATCTACCCGGAGGGCACCCGCTCCCCCGACGGCCGCCTCTACCGGGGGCGTACGGGGATCGCGCGGCTCACGCTGATGACGGGCGCCCCGGTGGTCCCGTTCGCGATGATCGGCACGGACAAGCTCCAGCCGAACGGCTCGGGCATGCCGCGCTCCGGCAAGGTGACGGTGCGCTTCGGCAAGCCGATGGAGTTCTCCCGGTACGAGGGCATGGACCGCGACCGCTATGTGCTGCGCGCGGTGACGGACTCGGTGATGACCGAGGTCATGGAGTTGTCGGGCCAGGAGTACGTGGACATGTACGCCACGAAGGCCAAGGCCGCGTAGCGCCCTCCCTCCTTCACTCCCTCACTCCTCGGGAATCACCCCCTCCGCCAGCTTCTGGCCCTTCAGCAGGAACCAGGCGGCCGCCGCCGTCGCCAGCAGCACCGCCGCGCCGAGGCCCGACGCCAGGCGCAGGCCGTCGACGAACGCGCCCTGGGCCGCGGCGAGCAGCTCCGTGCCGCCCGGGCCCGGCAGGGTGGCCGCCGCGTCCACCGCGCCGCCCAGCGACTGGTGGGCCGCCGCTGCCGTGTCCGCGGGGATGCCGGGGGGCGTGGGGAAGTCCCGGTAGACGCCGGTGACGATGGAGCCGAGCAGCGCGATACCGAGCGCCGCGCCCAGTTCGTACGCCGTCTCCGAGACCGCGGAGGCCGAACCCGCCTGCTCCTTGGGGACGCTGGAGAGGATCACGTCCGCGGTGACGGTGAAGGAGAAGCCCGCGCCGGCCCCGACGAGCAGCAGCACGGTGCCCAGCAGCGGATAGCCCGTGGACTGGCTCAGCCCGGTCATCACGGCGAGGGGCACACCGATCGCCGCCAGGCCGCCGGCCACCACCGCCCGTACGGAGAACCGGCGCGCGGCCCGGCCGGCGAGCAGCCCGGTCGTCACCGCGCCGACCGCCGCGGGGAGTTCGGCGAGTCCGGCCTCCAGCGGGCTGCGTCCCTGGACCAGTTGGAGGAACTGCGACAGGAAGAAGACCAGCCCGGACAGGCCGAGGATCGTCAGCAGATCGGCCAGTACGGCGCCGGAGAAGCCCCGGTGGTGGAAGAGGCGTACGTCCAGCAGCGGGGTGGGCAGGGTGAGCTGGCGCCGTACGAACCAGTACAGCGCGGCCACGCCGGCCACCGCGATGACCGCGACGCCCCAGCCCGCCCCGTGCGCCGCGACCTCCTTGATCGCGTACACGACGCCGACGACGCCGATGAGTGAGAGCGCCACGCTCAGCAGGTCCCAGGGGCCGGGGGCCGGATCCTTCGACTCGGGGAGCGTGCGGATGCCGACGAGTACGAGCACCGCCATCACCGGCAGGTTGATCAGGAAGACCGAGCCCCACCAGAAGTGCTCCAGCAGGAAGCCGCCGACGACCGGGCCGACCGCCGCGCCGGCCGACGCCATCGCGCCCCAGATGCCCACGGCGAGACTGCGCTCCCGGGGATCGTGGAAGAGATTACGGATCAGGGCGAGCGTGGCCGGCATCAGGGTCGCGCCCGCGACCCCCAGCAGCGCCCGCGCCACGATCATCATCTCCGGGCTGGACGCGTAGGCGTTGAGCACGGAGATACCGCCGAACGCGACCGCGCCCGTCAGCAGCAGCTTCTTGCGGCCGATGCGGTCGCCGAGGCTGCCCATCGAGACCAGCAGGCCCGCGATGACGAAGGAGTAGATGTCGCCGATCCACAGGAGCTGGGTGCCGGACGGCTTGAGGTCCTCGCTGAGGAAGGGGGTGGCGAGGCCGAGCACGGTCGCGTCGACGGCCACCAGGAGCACCGCGAGAACGAGCACGGCGAGCGCGATCCAGCGACCCGGGCGGGGCCGGAACTCGGCTTCCGCCGCCGGGTGGGTGCTGATCATGTGTCCACGCTCCGTCGCGCTCCGCCGAGCAGCAACTCGACGATCATGTACTGGAAGTCCTTGGCGGCGACCCGGCCGTCGTGGATCGCCCAGGCGCCGGCGCCGATGAGCCCGTACAGCGCCTCGGTCAGCCAGGCGGGGCTGAGGTCGATCCGGAAGTGGCCCTCCTCCTGTCCGCGCCGGAAGAGCGCGGAGAACCGGGCGTCGATCCGGTCCCAGCCCTCGTTGACCTCACCCTCGAAGAGCTGGTTCTCGGTGACGAGGAAGGCGAGGAGCCCGGCGGAGGGCTCGACCCGCGCGACGAGCCGGCGCAGCGCCTCGTCCGCGGGGCCCTCGTCGATCCCGGCGCCGTCGAGCGCGGTCTCCAGCTCCTGGAGGCCCAGCGCCTCCAGCGCCTTGATCAGCGCGTCCCGTCCGGC
Organism: Streptomyces sp. NPDC087310; assembly: GCF_044744405.1. Classification (NCBI taxonomy): domain Bacteria; kingdom Bacillati; phylum Actinomycetota; class Actinomycetes; order Kitasatosporales; family Streptomycetaceae; genus Streptomyces; species Streptomyces sp. NPDC087310. Next base: position 174,620 of record NZ_JBIUYF010000008.1, read on the forward strand.
GAAGTGCCGGTGGAGGGTCGCGCGCCCGATGCCGGCGGCGCGGGCGACCTCGTCCATGGTGGCGGTCGCCTTGCGGGTGAGCAGGGCCGCCGCGGTACGCAGCACCTGGTCGCGATCCATGGTCATGAGGCAACCATAACCCGAATGAGACATCAACGTCTCATTCAATACGATGATCTACCAGAGAGGTGGGGTGGATGAAACCGCTGCTGCTGATCGATGTCGACGGTCCGCTCAATCCGTACGACGCCCTGGCGGACGCGCGGCCCCCGCGCGGCTACACCAGGCATGTGATGCGCCCGGCGGCCTGGCCGTATCCGCAGCCGCTGTCCGTGCTGCTCAACCCCGGCCACGGCGCGGAGCTGCTGGCCCTCGCCGACCGCTACGAACTGGTCTGGGCCACGACCTGGGAGGGCGACGCCAACGAGTGGATCGGGCCGCGGCTCGGGCTGCCGGAGCTGCCGTACATCGGCTGGCCCGAAACGCACGGAAAGGCCCCTCGCGGGACCTTCTGGAAGACGCGGTACGTCCTGGAGTACGCGGCCGGGCGGCCGTTCGCCTGGATCGACGACGAGATCACGTCGTACGACCGCGAGTGGGTGGAGCGGGAACACCTCGCCGCCGCCCTGCTGCTGCGCGTCGACCCCGGCATCGGACTGACCCGGCCGGACTTCGACGCGCTCGCGCGCTGGGCGACGGCGCTGTAGAGCTTGCTTGCTTCCTTCTCTTCCCGCTACTGCTTCCTGCTACTGCTTCTTGGCGGTGGCCCAGGCGTGCTGTATCACCAGGTCCGCCTTGACCTCCGCGAGCTGGACGGCCACTGCGGAGGGGGCCGTGCCGCCCCGGCCGTTGCGGGAGGCCAGCGAGCCCGCCACGTTGAGCACCGAGCGGACGTCCGGGGTGAGATGCGCGGAGATCTTCGCGAACTGCTCGTCCGTCAGCTCGTCCAGCTCGATACCGAGGGACTCGCACTCCTTGACGCACTCCCCCGCGACCTCGTGCGCCACCCGGAACGGCACGCCCTGGCGGACCAGCCACTCCGCGATGTCCGTGGCGAGCGAGAAACCGGCGGGGGCCAGCTCCTCCATCCGGGTCCGGTTGACGGTCAGCGTGGCCATCATGCCGGTGAAGGCGGGGAGAAGGACCTCCAACTGGTCGCAGGAGTCGAAGACCGGCTCCTTGTCCTCCTGGAGATCGCGGTTGTACGCGAGGGGCAGCGCCTTCAGCGTGGCGAGCAGCCCGGTCAGATTGCCGATGAGCCGACCCGACTTGCCGCGCGCCAGCTCCGCGATGTCCGGGTTCTTCTTCTGCGGCATGATCGACGAGCCGGTGGAGAACGCGTCGTGCAGGGTGACGAAGGAGAACTCCTTCGTGTTCCAGAGGATGATCTCCTCCGCGATCCGCGACAGGTTGACGCCGATCATCGCGGTGATGAAGGCGAACTCGGCCACGAAGTCGCGCGAGGCGGTGCCGTCGATCGAGTTGCCCACGGAGCCGCGCTCGAAGCCCAGGTCGGCGGCGACCGCCTCGGGGTCGAGCCCGAGCGAGGAACCGGCCAGCGCGCCGGAGCCGTACGGGGAGACCGCCGTGCGCTTGTCCCACTGCCGCAGCCGCTCCGCGTCCCGGGACAGCGACTGCACATGCGCCAGCACATGGTGCGCGAAGAGGACGGGCTGGGCGTGCTGGAGGTGCGTACGGCCGGGCATGGCGACGTCCGGGTTGGCCTCGGCGAGACCGACCAGCGCGTCCTGGAGGTCGGCGATCAGCCCGCCGACGATCCGCGCGTGGTCGCGCAGGTACATCCGGAAGAGCGTGGCGACCTGGTCGTTGCGGGAGCGGCCGGCGCGCAGCTTGCCGCCGAGGTCGGCGCCGAGGCGCTCCAGCAGCCCGCGCTCCAGCGCGGTGTGGACGTCCTCGTCGGCGACGGTGCCGGTGAACGAGCCGTCGGCGACATCCGCTTCGAGCTGGTCGAGACCGGCGATCATGCGGGTCAGTTCGTCGGCGGTGAGCAGCCCCGCCTTGTGGAGCACGCGGGCGTGGGCGCGGGACCCGGCGATGTCGTACGGCGCGAGCCGCCAGTCGAAGTGGACCGACGCCGACAGAGCCGCCAGCGCGTCCGAGGGACCGTCGGCGAAGCGTCCGCCCCAGAGCCGGACGTCACCGTTGTTGCTGCTCACTGCTGAACTCCTTGGAGGGTTCGTGAAGCCTCGAACGTGAAGCATGGAACGCGAACGTGAAGCGTGGAGGAAGTACGGCCGCCTCCCCCGCGGCGGAGGAAGGGGAGGCGGCCGTCGTACGGGCGCGGGTCAGGCGAGGTCGCGCCGGGCGGCGATCTTGGAGGAGAGGCCGAAGATCTCGATGAAGCCCTGGGCCTTGGACTGGTCGAACGTGTCGCCCGAGTCGTAGGTGGCCAGGTTGAAGTCGTACAGCGACTCGTCCGACTTCCGGCCGGTGACGACGGCGCGGCCGCCGTGCAGCGTCATCCGGATGTCGCCGGTGACGTGCTGGTTGGCCTCGTTGATGAAGCCGTCCAGGGCGCGCTTGAGCGGGGAGAACCACAGGCCGTCGTAGACGATCTCGCCCCAGCGCTGCTCGACCTGCCGCTTGTAGCGGGCCAGCTCGCGCTCGACCGTGACGTTCTCCAGCTCCTGGTGCGCGGTGATCAGCGCGATGGCGCCGGGCGCCTCGTAGATCTCCCGGGACTTGATCCCGACGAGCCGGTCCTCGACCATGTCGATCCGGCCGATGCCCTGGGCTCCGGCCCGCTCGTTGAGCTGCTGGATGGCCTGGAGGACGGTGACGGGCTTGCCGTCGATCGCGACGGGGACGCCCTCCTTGAAGGAGATGATCACCTCGTCGGCCTCGCGCGGCGTGGCCGGGTTCGAGGTGTACTCGTACACGTCCTCGATCGGGCCGTTCCAGATGTCCTCCAGGAAGCCCGTCTCGACGGCGCGCCCGAAGACGTTCTGGTCGATGGAGTACGGGGACTTCTTGGTGGTCGCGATCGGGAGGTTCTTCTCCTCGCAGAAGGCGATCGCCTTGTCCCGGGTCATCGCGTAGTCGCGGACCGGGGCGATGCACTTCAGGTCCGGGCCGAGCGCGGTGATACCGGCCTCGAACCGCACCTGGTCGTTGCCCTTGCCGGTGCAGCCGTGGGCGACGATGCCCGCGCCGTGCTTCTGGGCGGCGGCGACGAGGTGCTTGACGATCGTCGGGCGGGAGAGGGCGGAGACCAGCGGGTACCGGTCCATGTAGAGGGCGTTGGCCTTGATCGCCGGGAGGCAGTACTCCTCGGCGAACTCGTCCTTGGCGTCCGCGACCTCGGCTTCCACCGCACCGCAGGCGAGCGCGCGCTTGCGGATGACGTCCAGGTCCTCGCCGCCCTGGCCGACGTCCACGGCAACGGCGATGACCTCGGCGCCCGTCTCCTCGGCGATCCAGCCGATGGCGACGGAGGTGTCCAGGCCGCCCGAGTAGGCGAGTACGACGCGCTCGGTCACGGGTTTCTCCTTACGGTGCATTCACTGACAGGCATAACTATGCACCCGTCCGTATGATTCGTCAATCTCGATGAGATTGGAGTGATGTTTGAACGGCGCGCGCCCTCGCCTCGTACACCTCACCGAACGCAGGCGCCGCGTTGTACGAACCGAGGTCGAGCCGTCCGGCCACTCACCGGACGACTCCCACCCCACCCTTATCCGAGTGAGGTTTCCGCATGTCCAGGGCTCTTCCGAAGTACAACAAGCGCCGTGTGCTCATCGCCGGCGGCGCCGCCGCGGTCGTCCTGTCCGGTGCCGTGATCGCCGGTAACGCCTTGGCCGGGGAGGGCGACAGCAGTACGGCGGCCGGTTCGCCGGGCACGGTGAGCTGCCCGGCCGTCGCCGGCTCGCTGCCCGCGATCCCGGCCTCGGCCCAGGCCGAGATCGACCGTAACCTCGCCCTCCTCGACACCCAGATCGCGGAGGCGAACAAGCGGCTCGTCGACACGGTCGGCCAGGGCGGCCCCAACTTCGTACAGAACGCGATCCTCGGCCCGCTGGAGGACAAGCGCGTCGCCACCATCAACCGCATGGCCACCGCCATCGGCCGCACCGCCGAGAAGCCCGCCGGACTGGACGCGCTCGCCCCCTGCACCCTGAACGCGGCGGGCGGCGGGGCGGGGGACGCCGGCGCCGGTGACGCGGGTGCCGGGGACGCCGGGGCTGGAGATGCCGGTGCCGGGGACGCGGGCGCTGGAGACGCGGGCGCTGGTGACGCCGGAGCCGGAGATGCGGGTGCCGGAGATGCCGGTGCTGGTGACGCCGGAGCCGGGGATGCCGGTGCCGGTGACGCGGGCGCCGGGGACGCCGGAGCCGGGGACGCGGGCGCCGCGGGTACGGTGAACTGCCCCGACGTCGCCGGCTCGCTGCCCGCGATCCCCGCCTCCGCCCAGGCCGAGATCGACCGTAACCTCGCCCTGCTGAACACCCAGATCGCGGAGGCCAACCAGCGGATCACCGACACCGTCGGCCAGGGCGGCCCCAACTTCGTACAGAACGCGATCCTCGGCCCGCTGGAGGACAAGCGCGTCGCCACCATCAACCGCATGGCCACCGCCATCGGCCGCACCGCCGAGAAGCCCGCCGGACTGGACGCGCTCGCCCCCTGCACCCTGAACTGACCCACTGACCCACTGACCGTGGACCGACCGGTCTGACCGGGAACGCCGTTGCCGCTGACGAGTGGCGACGGCGTTTCCGGCATCCCCGCGCTCCCGGCGTCTCGGCGTCCGTACGGGTGCGGAGCGATAATCGCCCGTATGGGGAAACGCTATGAACGGATCGACGGCAGAATCCGCGCCTTCATCGAGGACCAGCCCGTTTTCTTCACCGCCACCGCACCGCTGGCGGACGACGGCCACGTCAACCTCTCGCCCAAAGGGCGCGCCGGGACCCTCGTCGTGGTCGACGAGCTGACCCTGGCCTATCTCGACTTCGGCGGCAGTGGCGCCGAGACCATCGCCCATCTCCGGGAGAACGGCCGCATCACCCTGATGTGGTGCGCCTTCACCGGGCCGCCCAAGGTGCTGCGGGTGCACGGCCGGGGCGAGCCGGTCTTCCGTGACGACCCGCGCTGGGCCACGTACATCCCGTACTTCGCGGACGCCGACGGACCGGCCGCCCGCGCGATCATCGTCATCCACGCCGTGCGGATCGCCGACGCGTGCGGATTCGCCGTCCCCTTCATGGAGTACCGCGAGGAGCGCACGCAGCACGCCGAGCACTTCGGGCGGAAGTCCGACGAGGAGTTCGCCGCGTACTGCGCGCAGAAGGAGCACGTCCCGGTGAGCCTGGACGGGCTCCCCGCGCTGCCGATGCCCCTGCCCCCGCGGACGGACCTCGCCGACCGGCCGGCTGAATCCGGGCTGCGTTCGGCCTAGCGCGGCGGCTTCCGGGAGGACGGGGGGCGGACCTGGCACGTACGGTCCGGCCATGCGCACCGCTCGTAGCACTCGTCCTGCTCGTACGGCCCGTAGCACCCGTACCGCTCGCGCCGCCGTCGTCCTCGCCGCCGTCACCCTCCTCACCCTGGTCACCGGCACGGCCGCCGCCCGCACGGACCGGCCCGTCGACACCCCGCTGCCCGAGCGGATGGCGGACACCGGTGGCGGCAGCCAGCTCCTCACCGCCGAGGCGCCCGACACCGGCTCGACCACCGGCCGGCTCACCTGGTGGGACCGGCGGGACGGCCGGTGGGTGGCCGCCGGCTCCGCCGCCGCGCGCTTCGGTTCCGGCGGGCTCACCGAGGGCGACAGCCGCCGGCAGGGCACCTCCACCACCCCGACCGGGGTGTACGACCTGCCGTACGCGTTCGGGATCGCCCCGGCGCCCGCCGGGACCGCGTACTCCTACCGGCCCGTGACCGGGTCGTCCTGGTGGTGCCAGGACAACGACTCCCGTGACTACAACCGGTGGGTGGAGGGGCTGCCGGCGGACTGCCGGGCCGCCGAGGCCGAGCGGATGGCGGACTACACGGAGCAGTATGCCCACGGCATGGTCATCGGCTTCAACTACGACCGTCCGGTGCGCGGCCGGGGCGCCGGGATCTTCCTGCACGTCAACGGCGCGGGCGCGACGGCCGGTTGTGTCTCCGTACCGGCCGACGCGATGCGGTCCGTGCTGGCCTGGGCCGACCCGGGGCGTGCCCCGCACATCGCGATCGGCACGGTCGACGGGCCGACCGCACTGACCTCCGTCACCCGGTTCGGAGGAACCACCAAAGATTGAACTCGTCGCGCCACGGCCCCTCTTCTTTGAACCCGCCGTCATTCAAATCCGTATCGGCGGACACGGAGGAGAGTTGAGGTGCAGTTCCGTGGCGATGATGCACAACGGTCGGGCCGCCAGACGGCAGACCATGCGCGCGATCAGCCCCCAGCGGTCGGGCGCGCTGCCCCTGCTGGTGATGTGCTGGGCGGGCGCGGCGGCCGTCATGGCGCTGTGGTGGCAGAACACCGCGGTCGTCCACATGGCGCTGGCCGAGTGGCTGATCGGCGGCGGCCGGCTCACCGGGCTGCTGGGCGGCTATCTGATCGCGATCGTGGTGCTGCTGATGGCGCGGGTGCCCGCGCTGGAGCGGCGGGTGGGCTCCGACCGGGTGGCGCGCTGGCACGCGGTGGCCGGCCGGTACGCGGTGAGCCTGGTGATCGTCCATGTCGTGCTCACGGTGTGGGGGTACGCGGTCCAGGCGAACAGCCCGATCGTGGCGCAGACCATCAGTGTGATCACCGAGTTCCCGCGGATGATCGAGGCGACGATCGGGACGGTGCTCCTGATCCTGGTCGGCTTCGTCTCGGCCGGGACGGTGCGCCGCAAGGTGCGCTACGAGACCTGGTACTACCTGCATCTCCTCACCTATGTCGCGGTGTACCTGACGTTCTGGCACCAGCTCGCCACCGGCGCCGAGTTCGTCGGCAACCCGACCGCGCGGACCGTCTGGTACGTGCTGTACGCCACGGCCGGCGCCCTGCTGTTCTGGTACCGCGTCCTGACCCCGGTCCGGCTCAACATGCGCCACCGGATGCGGGTCGACTCGACGGTGTACGAGGCGCCCGGTGTGGTCTCCGTACTGATCACCGGGCGGCGGCTGCACCGGATCGGCGCGCAGCCGGGCCAGTTCTTCCGCTGGCGGTTCCTCACGGACGGGCTGCGCTGGAGCTCCAACCCGTACTCCCTGTCGGCGCCGCCTCGGCCGGATCTGCTGCGGATCACCGTCAAGGCCAACGGCGAGCACAGCGAGGCCCTGGCCCGGCTGGAGCCGGGCACCCGGATCTGGGCGGAGGGCCCGTACGGCGCGCTGACCGCGGGCCGGCGCAGCCAGGAGAAGGTGCTGATGATCGCGGGCGGCGCGGGGATCACCCCGATGCGGGCGCTGTTCGAGACACTGCCCGGTGAGCCCGGCGATCTGACCCTGCTCTACCGGGCCAGCAAGACCGAGGACCTGGCGCTGTGGAGCGAGCTGCGCCAGATCGCCTCGGCGCGCGGGGCGCGGCTGCTGTACGCGGTCAACGGCCCCGACGGGGTCAGGCCCGAGATCACTCCGCAGCGGCTGCGCGAACTGCTGCCGGACATCGACGACCACGACGTGTACATGTGCGGGCCCGCCGGGCTCGCCCGTCAATCGTACGAAGCACTGCGCGAGGCGGGCGTGCCCGCCCGGCGCATCCATCACGAGTCCTTCGAAATGTGAGGCAGCCGGTGAAGAGGAAGCATCCGCTACGGCGGATCATGATCGGTGTCGCCGCGACCGCGTCGGGCATAGTGCTGCTGCTCGCGCTGAAGCAGCCCGGCGGGTCCTCGGTGGTCGGGGCGACGGCGCCGCCCGGCGCGGCCGCCGGCGCGTCGGCGGGGGCGGCGGGCGCCACGGGCGCACAGCCACTGCTCGGGGACGCCGTGAACACCCAGTACGGGCCGGTGCAGGTGCGGCTCACCATGGCCGGCGGGAAGATCACCCAGGCCGAGGCGGTGCAGGCACCGGGCGCCGACGCGCGCAGCAAGTCGATCACGGCCGACGCCGTACCGAAGCTGAACCAGGCGGCGGTCGCGGCGCAGAGCGCGCAGATCGACGCCGTGACGGGCGCCAGCTACACCAGCAAGGGCTACCAGGAATCGCTCCAGAGCGCCCTGGACAAGGCGGGTGCGGGCGCCACGGGCGGTGCGGGCGCCACGGGCTCCACGGGCGGGGGCGCGGGCAGCGGCTCGGCCGACGCGAGCGGCCCCGGCGCGGGCGCGGACACCGGAGCGGGTACCGGCGCGGACGCGGGTGCGGACGCGGGCGCCGACACCGGCGCGGCTACGGGAGGGGCGCCCACCGCCCCGAAGACCGTCCTCGGCAACCCGGTCGACACCCAGTACGGCACGGTCCAGGTCCAGATCACCGTCGCCGACGGGAGGGTCACCGCGTCCGACGCGGTCCAGGCTCCCTCCGCGGACGCGCGCAGCAAGTCGATCACCGCCGGTGCCGTACCGAAGCTGAACCAGGCGGCGGTCACCGCGCAGAGCGCACAGGTCGACGCCGTGTCCGGCGCCAGCTACACCAGCAAGGGCTACCAGGATTCGCTCCAGAGCGCGCTCGACAAGGCGGGCCTCTGATGGCGCCCGAAGGGGTGCGGCTGCGCCATGTCGAGGAGTCGATGGGCACGGTCTTCTCGTTCGACATCCGTGGGGTACGGGACCGGCCGCGGGTACGAGCGGGGCTTCAGGCGGCGGTGGCCTCGCTGCACCGGGCGGACGAGATCTTCTCGACGTACCGCCCCGACAGCCAGATCTCGCGGCTGAACCGGGGTGAGCTGACGCTCTCGGGTTGTCTGACGGAGGTCGTGGAGGTGCTCGACCTGTGCGCGGAGGCCGAGCGCGAGAGCGGCGGCTGGTTCACCCCCGGCTATGCGGGCGGTGTCGACCCGACGGGGCTGGTGAAGGGCTGGGCGGTGGAGCGGGCGGCCCGGATGATCGCCTCGTCCGGGGCGGCCTCGGTCTGCCTCAACGGCGGCGGCGACATCCAACTGGTGGGCGGCCCCTGGCGGGTGGGCATCGCCGACCCGCTGCACCCCGGTGAACTGGCCACGGTGGTGGAGACCCACCAGGGCCTGGGCGTGGCCACCTCGGGCCCGGCGGAGCGCGGCTGCCACGTCCTGGACCCGCACACGGGCGAGGCCCCGGCGGGCGGCCTTGCCTCGGTCACCGTGGCCTGCCAGGAGGGCGTGACGGTGGCGGACACCCGGGCGACGGCCGCGTACGCGATGGGCGACCGGGCGAGGGAGTGGCTGGAGTCCCTGCCGGGCACCGAGGGCTTCGCGGTCACCCCGTACGGCGACACCTGGGCGACGAGCGGCTTCCACCGGCATGTCGCGACGGTGGGGGTCTGAGCGGCGGCGCCGAAGCGTCGTACGGGGCCGCCGAAGCGTCGTACGGGCGGCCCGGGGGACAACCCGGGCCGCCCGTACGGCCGTTGGAGAGTGAGACGTTGGAGGGTGAGACCCGCGGCGCTCAGCGGTCGTTCTGCGCCAGCTTCAGCAGGTGGTCCGCCAGCGCTTGGCCGCCGGCCGGGTCGCGGCTGATCAGCATCAGGGTGTCGTCGCCCGCGATCGTGCCCAGGATGTCGCTCAGTTCGGCCTGGTCGATGGCGGAGGCGAGGAACTGGGCCGCGCCCGGAGGCGTACGCAGGACCACGAGGTTGGCGGATGCCTCGGCGGAGATGAGGAGTTCACCGGCGAGGCGGCGCATCCGCTCCTCCTTCGCCGATCCCCCCAGCGGGGCGTGCGGGGTGCGGAAGCCGCCCTCGCTGGGGACCGCGTAGATCAGTTCGCCGTTGGTGTTACGGATCTTGACGGCGCCCAGTTCGTCCAGGTCGCGGGAGAGCGTCGCCTGTGTGACGCTCAGCCCGTCGTCCGCGAGCAGTTTCGCCAGTTGGCTCTGGGAGCGCACCGGCTGCCGGTTGAGGATGTCGACGATCCGGCGGTGGCGGGCTGTTCTGGTCTGCGGCACGGACGGCCCGCCGTGCTCTGCTTCCTGGGCGTCGGTCATCGTCGTCGTCTCATTTCTCAGGATCATCCGTCCCCGTGCGCGTCGTCGAGGATGCCCGGCAGGGCTTCCAGGAACGCGTCCACCTCGCTGTCGCCGATGATCAGGGGAGGCATCAGACGTACGACGTCGGGGGCGGGGGCGTTCACCAGGAAACCGGCACCCTGGGCCGCCTGTTGCACCGTCGGCGCGAGCGGCCCGGTGAGCACGATACCCAGCAGCAGTCCCGAGCCGCGGACATGGGAGACGAGCGGGTGGCCCAGACCCTCGACCCCGTCGCGCAGTTTCTCGCCGAGCCGCTTCACCTGGTCGAGGCGTCCGTCGGCGGCGAGCGTGTCGAGCACGGCGAGTCCGGCGGCGCAGGCGACCGGGTTGCCGCCGAACGTCGTACCGTGCTGGCCGGGCTTGAGCAGGTCGGCGGCGTCCCCGAAGGCGAGGGCCGCGCCGAGCGGCAGTCCGCCGCCGAGGCCCTTGGCGAGGGTGACGACATCGGGCTCGACGCCCTGGTGCGCCTGGTGCTCGAACCAGCCGCCGGTCCGCCCGATACCCGTCTGCACCTCGTCCAGGACCAGCAGGGTGCCGGTGGCGCGGGTGATCTCCCGGGCGGCCTCCAGATAGCCCTTGGGCGGGACGACCACGCCGTTCTCGCCCTGGATCGGCTCGATGATCACGAACGCCGTCCGTTCGGTGACGGCGGCGCGCAGGGCGTCGGCGTCTCCGTACGGCACGTGGGTGACCTCGCCGGGCAGCGGGAGGAAGGGGGTCTGCTTCGCGGGCTGGCCGGTGAGCGCGAGGGCGCCCATCGTCCGGCCGTGGAAGCCGCCGTCGGTGGCGACCATGTGGGGGCGGCCCGTCAGCCGGCCGATCTTGAAGGCGGCCTCGTTGGCCTCGGCGCCGGAGTTGCAGAAGAAGACCCGTCCCGGGCGTCCTGAGAGCTGAATCAGCCGCTCGGCGAGGGCGACGGGCGGCTCGGCGACGTAGAGGTTGGAGACATGGCCGAGGGCGGCGATCTGGCGGGAGACGGCCTCCACGACCGCGGGGTGTCCGTGGCCGAGCGCGTTCACCGCGATGCCGCCGACGAAGTCGGTGTACGCGGTGCCGTCGGCGTCCCAGACCCGGGCGCCCTCACCGCGGACGAGGGAGAGTCCCGGCGTTCCGTAGTTGTCGGCCATGACGCCCTGCCAGCGCCGGGTCAGCTCCTGGTTGCCGGTCACTTCGCTCCCCTTCCCTCGGTGGTCGTCGTTCCGTTGTCCCGCGCGTCGGGCACGACCATGGTGCCGATTCCCTCGTCGGTGAAGATCTCCAGCAGGATCGAGTGCGGGACCCTGCCGTCGAGCACGCGTGCCGTGGTGACGCCGTTGCGTACGGCGAACAGGCACCCTTCCATCTTGGGCACCATGCCGCTGGACAGCTCGGGCAGCAGGGTCTCCAACTCGGTGGCGGTGAGCCTGCTGATCACGTCGTCGCTGTTCGGCCAGTCCTCGTACAGGCCCTCCACGTCGGTGAGGACCATCAGCGTCTCGGCGCCGAGCGCGGCGGCCAGCGCGGCGGCGGCGGTGTCCGCGTTGACGTTGTAGACCTGGCCGTCGTCGGCGCCGCGCGCCACGGAGGAGATGACCGGGATCCGGCCGTCGCCGAGCAGCGCCTCGATGGCGCCGGTGTCGATCGCGGTGATCTCACCGACCCGGCCGATGTCGACCGGTTCGCCGTCGATCAGCGGCCGGTGCTGGACGGCGGAGATGGTGTGCGCGTCCTCGCCGGTCATGCCGACGGCGAGCGGGCCGTGCTGGTTGAGCAGCCCGACCAGCTCGCGCTGCACCTGCCCGGCGAGGACCATCCGTACGACGTCCATCGCCTCGGGCGTGGTGACGCGCAGCCCGGCCTTGAACTCGCTGACCAGGCCGTGCCGGTCGAGCTGGGCGCTGATCTGGGGGCCGCCGCCGTGCACGACGACCGGCCTGAGCCCCGACTGCCGCAGGAAGACGACGTCCTGGGCGAAGGCGGCCTTCAGGTCCTCGTCGACCATGGCGTTGCCGCCGAACTTGATGACGACGATCTTCCCGTTGTGCCGGGTGAGCCAGGGCAGCGCCTCGATGAGGATCTGCGCCTTGGGCAGCGCGGTGTGCTTGCGGGTGCTCATGAGCTGTACGCGCTGTTCTCGTGGACGTACTCGGCGGTGAGGTCGTTGGCCCAGATGACGGCCGTGTCCGTACCGGCGGACAGGTCCGCGGTGATACGGACCTCGCGGTAGCGCATGTCGACCAGGTCGCGGTCCTCGCCGACGGAGCCGTTCTTGCAGACCCAGACGTCGTTGATGGCCACGTTGAGCCGGTCGGGCTCGAAGGCGGCGCCGGTCGTGCCGATCGCGGAGAGCACCCGGCCCCAGTTGGGGTCCTCGCCGTGGATGGCGCACTTGAGGAGGTTGTTACGGGCGATGGAGCGGCCCACCTCGACGGCGTCGTCCTCGGTCGCGGCGTTGATCACCTCGATGCGGATGTCCTTGGAGGCGCCCTCCGCGTCCCCGATGAGCTGCCGGGCCAGATCGGCGCAGACCGTACGGACGGCCTCAGCGAACGCGTCGTACCCGGGGGTGACCCCGGAGGCGCCGGAGGCGAGCAGCAGCACGGTGTCGTTGGTGGACATGCAGCCGTCGGAGTCGACCCGGTCGAAGGTGGTACGGGTGGCGGCGCGCAGCGCGGTGTCCAGCGCGGCCGTCTCGACATCGGCGTCGGTGGTGAGGACGACGAGCATGGTGGCGAGGCCGGGGGCGAGCATGCCCGCGCCCTTGGCCATGCCGCCGACGGTCCAGCCCTCGCCGCCGGCGACCGCCGTCTTGTGGACGGTGTCGGTGGTCTTGATGGCGATGGCGGCCTTCTCGCCGCCGTGCTCGGAGAGGGCCCCGGCCGCCGCCCCGATGCCGGGCAGCAGCTTGTCCATGGGCAGCAGCAGCCCGATCAGACCGGTCGAGGCGACGGCGATCTCCCCGGCGCTGTGGCCGCCCAGGACCTCGGCGGCGTGCTCGGCGGTGGCGTGGGTGTCCTGGAAGCCCTGGGGTCCCGTACAGGCGTTGGCGCCGCCGGAGTTGAGGACGACGGCGGAGACGGTGCCGCCCTTGAGGACCTGCTCGGACCAGAGGACGGGGGCGGCCTTGACGCGGTTGGAGGTGAAGACGCCCGCGGCGGCGCGGCGCGGACCGTTGTTGACCACGAGGGCCAGGTCGGGTCCGCCGTTCTCCTTGATCCCGGCGGCGATGCCCGCCGCCGTGAATCCCTTCGCTGCGGTGACGCTCACGGTGCCACTCCGATCGTGGTCAGTCCGGTGGACTCGGGGAGTCCGAGGGCGATGTTCATGCTCTGCACCGCGCCGCCGGCGGTGCCCTTGGTGAGGTTGTCGATGGCGCTGACGGCGATGACGCGTCCCGCGGCCTCGTCGTACGCGACCTGGAGCTGGGTGGCGTTGGAGCCGTACACGGAGGCGGTGGCGGGCCACCGGCCCTCGGGGAGCAGGTGTACGAAGGGCTCGTCGGCGTACGCCTTCTCGTACGCGTCGTGCACGTCCTGGGCGGTGGTGCCGGGCCTCGCTCTGGCGGAGCAGGTGGCGAGGATGCCGCGCGGCATGGGCGCGAGGGTGGGCGTGAAGGAGACGGTGACCCGCTCGCCCGCGGCGGCGCTGAGGTTCTGGATCATCTCGGGGGTGTGCCGGTGGCCGCCGCCGACGCCGTACGGGGTCATGGAGCCCATGACCTCGGAGCCGAGCAGATGCGGCTTGGCGGCCTTGCCGGCGCCCGAGGTGCCCGAGGCGGCGGTGATCACGGCCTCGGGCTCCACGAGTCCGGCGGCGTACGCGGGGAAGAGCGCGAGCGAGACGGCCGTGGGGTAGCAGCCGGGCACCGCGACGCGCTTGGACCCCTCCAGCGCGGCGCGGGCGCCCGGCAGCTCCGGGAGGCCGTAGGGCCAGGTCCCGGCGTGCGCGGAGCCGTAGAACCGCTCCCAGTCGGCGGCGTCCTTCAGCCGGAAGTCGGCGCCCATGTCGATGACGAGGACCTCGTCGCCGAGCTGCTCGGCGACGGCCGCCGACTGCCCGTGCGGAAGCGCGAGGAAGACCACCTCGTGACCCGCGAGCACCTCGGCGGTGGTGGGTGCGAGGACACGCTCGGCCAGGGGAAGCAGATGCGGCTGGAGCCCGCCGAGCCGCTGTCCCGCGTTGGAGTTGCCGGTGAGGGCCCCGATCTCGATCCCGGGGTGGGTGAGGAGCAGACGGAGCAGTTCCCCGCCCGCGTATCCGCTCGCCCCTGCCACCGCTGCACGTACAGCCATCGAAAAGCCCTCCTCAGTGATGGCATGACTATACGTAGCGATGCAGTTTTATGCAATGAGATGTCCCGCGGGGGCAGGTGTCCATTGTGACCGAGAGTTTTAGTTGGCACACGGAGCACGCTAGTTGGCACCTCTCGGTCTCGTAACGCTGCGTTGCGGCCGATACCGAAGAAGCCTCCTCACCGTTGGCCAAGCGATGCCACTCCGGCTGAGCGAGGCGACGATCCCATCGAATTCAAGCTATCTGGGCCAGACCGTCATGGCGCATCACTGTGACTGTGCAGCCGATCTGGCGGCTGAGCATCTGACCTGGCGGGTCCGATCAGCTCAGATGCCGGGCAGGGCGGCGGCCCCGTCTCTCCACTGCGCGGTCTTCACGTGAAGCCACGCCAGTGAGAGATGGCTCCGCTGTGCCGGAGCGCGCGAAAAGGTACCCAGCGCGACTGGGCTCACGGCCCCGGTACGGCACCGATCTGCTGCATCACCCCAAGGAGGTCGGGCTGCCCCCGTTCGCCGACGATCCGGCCGTCGGCCAGATAGTAGAAGTTCATGGCCTGCGCCGAGATCTTGTTGCCGCTCGCCGGGATCCCGAAGAATTCACCGTCGTGAGTTCCCCGCATGGTGAACCGCGCGGCGACCGTTTCACCTTCGGTGACCGTCTCCTCCAGCGTCCACTGGACGTCCGGGAAGGCGCTGCGCATCATCCCGAGGACTTCCATGTACCCATCGGGCCCCCGCAGCGGTTCCGGGTGGCTGGGTGCATGGAACACCGCGTCCGGAGAAATGACCTCGCGGGCGAGATCCTCGTTGCCCGTGTTGATGAACTCGACGAAACGGTTCATCACTGACTCGGTGGACTGCGATGGCATCTTGCTGTGCCTCTCCAGAGACGTTTGGGCGGGTACCTGCGAGCGTAATATCGAATCGATGTCCACATCGATTCGATGTTCGCGTGCGAAGATGGACTCATGCTGGAACTCGCGATACTCGGCTTCCTCGCCGAGGGACCCCTGCCTGGACACGAGCTGCGCCGCCGCATCTCACAGCTGACCGGCTATACGCGGCCGGTCAGTGACGGCAGCCTGTATCCGGCGATCAATCGTCTGACCAGGGCGGGTTTGATCGTGCGGCGCGCCGACCCGGCCGCGGGGGCGGCCCGGTACGTGCTCAGCCCGACCGCGGCCGGGCGGGCCGAAATGCTTCAGGGCCTGCGCAAGCCCGCCGACCACGAGATCACCGACTTCACCCGGTTCTACGTCGTCCTGGCATTCCTCTCCCACCTGCCCGACGTGGCCGAACGGCACGCGGTGCTGCGCAGACGGCTGGAGTTCCTGGAAGAACCGGCGAGCTTCTTCTACGACAACGAGCGGCCCCTGCGTGCCGAGGAGGTCGCCGACCCCTACCGGCGGGGCATGCTGCTCACCGCCCGCGCCACCAGTCGCGCCGAACGGACCTGGCTGCGCGAGACCCTCGGGGAGGAACCGCCCGCATTCGACACCGGATGCACCGAGAGCGATCCGCATGCGCCCGCCGCTCCCGCGAGCTGACTGTCCACGGAGGTACCCCCTTGCTTGCTTCCTGGTACGACGACCAGGGACCCGCCGCCGATGTCCTGCACGTCGGTGAACTCCCTGATCCCGTCCCCGGCCCCGGCGAGGTCCGCGTCCGCATCACCGTCTCGGGCGTCAACCCCGGCGACACCAAGAAGCGGCGCGGCTGGCTCGGCTCGTCCATGCCCTTCCCGCGGGTGATCCCGCACAGCGACGCCGCCGGAGTCATCGACACCGTGGGCGCCGGAGTCGACGCCCGCCGCGTCGGGCAACGAGTCTGGGTGTACGGGGCCCAGTCCTACCGCCCCTTCGGCACGGCCGCCCAGTACACCGTCGTCCCTGCGGATCTGGCCGTCCCGCTACCCGACCACCTCAGCGACGAGCTGGGCGCGAGCCTCGGCATCTCCGGTATCACCGCCCACCGCACCGTCTTCGCCGACGGCCCGGTCGACGGCCAGCTGGTCCTGGTCCACGGAGTTCTCGGCGGCGTCGGCTCACTGGCCGCCCAGCTCGCCCACTGGGCCGGCGCCACCGTGATCGCCACCGTCCGCCGAACCACGGACCTCGACCACGTCGACCCGGCCGTCGCCGCCCACGCCGTCGCCCTGGACACCGGCGACCCCGCAGCGGCCATCCGCTCGTACGCGCCACGGGGCGTCGACCGCATCGTCGAGGTCGCGCTGTCCGAGAACGCCGACCTCGACAACGCCGTCGCCGCCAACGAGGCCGTCATCGCCGCCTACGCCACCCGCGCGGACCGCACCGAGATCCCCTTCTGGCCCCTGCTGTTCAACAACGTCACCCTGCGACTGCTCGGCAGCGACGACTTCCCTGCCGAGGCCAAGCGTCAGGCCGCCCGCGACCTCACCTCCGCAGCCGCCGTCGGCGCCCTCACCGTCGACGTCCGCGACCGCTACCCGCTGGACGACATCGCCAAAGCCCACGACCACGTCGACGCCGGCGCTGGCCACGGCCGCATCCTGCTCACCATCCCGTAGAAACGACCGGGTTCGCTGTCAACGCGGTTGCGCACTGGCATGGCGCCACAGACACCACCCTCATGTCCCACATCGCCATGGTCGTCGGCGACAACAGCGGTAACGCCCTGACCGGCAAAATCTGCCTGCCCAGCTCCGCCAGGTCATGTGCTCAGTCCGCCAGATCGGCTGCTCAGTCTCAATCACAGGGACGCCGGGCTACAGGATCGACTAAGCCTGTCACCGATCTACGGGAATGCTGCGCCGACGACAACCGCTCCAGGGCCTCAGTAGTCGACCGAGGGCAGCCCCGTCCGACGTCAGTGCTCCTCCACCCACTCACCAGACTCATTGGGATGCTCCACCGATGGGACATCTACCGAAATCGACCGACTAGCGAACACGACCCTCGGAGCAGCAGGCTCAGGGACGGTAGCTGCTTGAGGAATGGCCATGGCGCAGGCACCGCACGTATCAGCAAGATGCCAAGTTCGCCCCTGGTCCGCACGGATGAGCAGTAGCCGCAGCGGACCGGCACACGGCCCCACGCGCCGGTGCCATGCGCAGCACTTTTCGCGACACTGGCAGGTACGCAGGTGCGGTGGCAGCTGGACCTGCTGCAAGTGACGGGCAAGATGCTGACGAATCGCCTGAACGCTGACGCCTACCGCAGCCGGTCCTCGGAGCAAGCAGGCGCTGCACGTGAGCACTGGCCGCCCAGCTGGACTGCTGATTCTCAGCGTCCAAGCACGTGAAGGCAGGGCGGTGTTCATCGGTCCCTCCAAGCCGTA
Organism: Streptomyces sp. NPDC087310; assembly: GCF_044744405.1. Classification (NCBI taxonomy): domain Bacteria; kingdom Bacillati; phylum Actinomycetota; class Actinomycetes; order Kitasatosporales; family Streptomycetaceae; genus Streptomyces; species Streptomyces sp. NPDC087310. The sequence continues at coordinate 192,315 of NZ_JBIUYF010000008.1, forward strand.
TTCGACGAAGCCGAGTCCCCCGTCAATGGCGGCCCGGAGCGCGGACACGGTAGTGCAGACCTATGCCCTGGCGGGGACGCCTCGATACCCGCACAAATAGGGCAGAGGTCTACACTGCCAGGGCAGTGGTCTGCACCGTCGGATGGTCGGGTGATGATCTCCCCGCCGCCGGATCCCGACCCGACGGCACTGCGGCAGTCCCTCGCCCGTCGGCGCGCGGAGCAGGGCTGGAGTTATGACCAACTTGCCGCCCACAGTGGCCTATCCCGCCGCACTCTGATCGAGATCGAACAGGGTCGCACTGTCGGCTCACTAGCTACCTGGCACGCCCTTGCCCACGCCTTCTCCGTTCCGTTGGGCGAGCTCCTCGATCCGCTGTGCGCCCCTCACGATCCGCCTGGCTCAGCGAGCTGACCTACAGCGATCGACGGCACTCGAAAGGGATTGCCGTCTCGTACGTCAGTTCCAGATTCGGTCGGTTGTCGCGCAGTCATCACCGCATCGAGGGGATAGTGCGGCGCGTGCGCGGCTGATGAGCGTGTCTGTTGGCACTTTTACTCCGGCACCTGCTTCAAGGCAGGTCTCCACGGTTCGCCCGCTCCGACGAGTGGGCTGCTACCCCTTCCGGAGAGCTCATCCATGTCTTTCGCCCCCACCGAAGAACAGTCTGCCGCTGCTGAGGCATTCACCAGTGGTGAACCGCTCGCTATCCAGGCCGGAGCGGGTACTGGCAAAACCTCTACGCTGGCCTTCCTCGCGGAGCAGGCGCCTGGTCGCCGCGGCCGCTATATCGCCTTCAACCGTGCCATCGCGTTGGACGCCGCCAGTCGGTTCCCCGCGACCGTGGCTTGTAAGACTGCTCACTCCCTGGCTTATGCCGCCCTCGGCTACCGCTACCGGGACCGTCTCAACAGCCCGCGCAGGCCTGGCTGGCAGGTCGGACAGGATCTGGGGCTACACGCCCCCGCCCGTATCCAAGGCCAGGATCTACCCCCGTCAACCCTGTCCAACACGAGCCTGCGGGCGGTGGCACGCTATTGCCAGTCCGCCGACCGGGAACTGGCCCACCATCACGTTCCACGTCTACGGGGCCTTGAGACTGAAGAGGCTCATGCGGAACTAGCCGATCTCATCCTTCCGTACGCGATGAAAGCTTGGGCGGACCTACAGTCCCCCCAGGCAGGTACAGTGCGCTTCGAACACGACCACTACCTGAAAATGTGGGCCCTGACAGACCCCGTCCTGAACGGCGACTACCTCTTGTTGGATGAAGCCCAGGACACCAACAGCGTGGTCGAGCAGATCGTCCTCGCGCAGCAAGAGCGCTCGCAGATCGTGATGGTCGGCGACTCGGCCCAGGCGATCTACGGCTGGCGCGGTGCCCGTGACGTGATGGCTGACTTCGACGCCCGTCACCTCACCCTCACCCGCTCATTCCGCTTCGGTCCTGACCTCGCCGACGAAGCCAACCGCTGGCTCACGATCAGCAAGGCCCCGATCCAGCTCACCGGATCCGCCGACATCTCCACCTCGGTCGGCCCACAACTCGGCCACCCCGATGCGGTCTTGTGCCGCACCAACATCGGGGCGATCAGTGAGATTCTCAATCTCTTGAAGGAAGGCGTCCTTCCAGCACTGGTCGGAGGGGGCGCGTCGTTGCGAGGCCTCGCTCAGGCTGCCCACGACCTCATTCAAGGCCGGCGCACCCACCACCCCGAACTCGTGCTGTTCACCACCTGGGCAGCCTTGCGTGACTACGCCGAGCACGACCCCGCTGGCAGCGACCTGCAGCCATTCGCGAACCTGGTCGACGAACACGGCCCAGAGGCGATCCTCCTAGCCGTTGGCCGACTTGTTCCTGAAGACCACGCCCAGGTCACCGTCTCCACCGTGCACAAAGCCAAGGGCCGGGAGTGGGCCCGGGTACGCATCGCCCCCGACTTCACCCCACCGCCCGACACTGACGACATCGATGCCTCTGGGCGCCCCATTCCGGGAGCCATCGATGAGGCGGAAGCCCGCTTGGCCTACGTTGCCGTCACCCGCGCCCGACGTCACCTCGACCCATCGGGCTTGGCCTGGGTTAGCCAGCATCCCGATAACCCGAAATGAACCCCTGGCATCAGGCCATGTCAGAGTCACGGCGTAACGTAGCGACGGCGTGGCCGAGCAGAATCTGTACCCTTCGGTCCAGATGACTACAAGCAGCGGCACGCGGTTGAGTGCGGTATCGATCGCCACCAGGCCGTAGCCACCAGGTACGACAAGCTCGTTTTTCCCGCAGAGCGACCGTGCTGATAGCCGCACTCAATGAGCGGCGTCGGCCTGCGCTTTCGCATCGGGTCCTGGTGGCAAGGCCTACTCCAAGCCCTGATGGCGTCGCTCTGCCTCTTGGTCTTCCCGCCGAGCGTCTGCTTCGTACGACTCCGCAAGCCCCTTAAGCAACTTCCTTGTTCGCGGCCACTCGCGTGCGCGTTCGGCCTGCTCCCGGAAGGACCGGGCCAACTCCGTCTCTTGAACTCCGCCATCCAGGAGTCCCCGGCTGGTCACACCTTGCTTGTTGTAGATACCAATACTGAGACCTCTTTCGAGATCGCTGCTATTGATCTCTTCAAGTAGGTCTCGGACAGCTTCCGGAACCTGCAAGTCGCCCTGGTCGCGCGGGGCGAAAGCAAGGACCTGACCGATCTGCACGTCACCTACCCTGGCGCGATCCCTGGCAGCCAGTTCCGCCCGTGCCGCCATAACCCACGTGCGCAGTACAACCGGGTCGAGGGTTCCGTCGGCCGTAAGTCCTGGACACGTTCGCAAAGCGTGAAGGGCTCGGTAGGCATGGTTCGCGACATTGCGTCTATTCTCCTGTTCTACGGCATCTACCGTATCTTCCTCGGAAGTGGTGCTGGGGCGGAAGGACCACGTCACCAAATCCGCGAACGCCTCAGGGTCCTCGACCAGCGTCTTGTGGAGGATTGGAGCTTTAGCGTCGAATCCGAGCGCAGGCAAGAGTTGCCACTCCAGACTGAGGATGCGTTGACGCCCGACCTGCTCGCAGTGCCGTGCCAGCAGCGCAAATAGATCCTGGAATCGTGAACTGAGTCGCCCGATCTCAGGATCGCTCAACCTAGCTGCGATGAGGTTTTCAAGCCCGGTGACGACAGTCTCGGCGGCCTCTGGAGTGTCCCCTTCCCTGTCGTAGAGGAGGATCAGGTCCAGCGCGGCTGCAGGACGGCCTGCATCCAGCAGCGACCGGGCCGCATCAAGCGCTCGCGGGAAGTTGGAGCCGAGCCCGAAGTAGGAGAACTCACGCCAATAATGTTCTGCTACTTCCGGACTGAGTTCAGCGAGCTTGGACCACGCGGCGGCTGGTTCTGGGGCGAGCCGCAGGATCACTGCCTGAACATGCGGAACCTCTGTGAGAGTAAGAAGCCTGTCGCGGAGATCATTCCCCTGGGTCCACATGCGCCGGCGCATGTACCCAGCCGCGACCTCCTTGGCTGGTGAGGCGTCCTCCTCAAGCCACGACAGCAACTCCTGGTCATGGTCCTCGGAGTGCTCTGCAAGAGCGATGCCCACCAGGTCGGCGAACTCGGTTGCGGAGGCAAGCTCGACGAGAGCCGCCAAACCTCCGTTCGCGACTGTCTCCCCGACCGCAGCGGCCCGCCTGGCGAGGAGTTCCGCGTCGTAGGCAGCGAGGTCGTCACGGCGCCTGATGTCGCCAAGCGTGATCCAGCCGGATTGGAACAACCATGCGTACCGCTTCACCGGATTCCGAGGCTCAAGCGCTTCGCACGCGGCTTGGAGGGGGCGAAGCTCGTCCGCGGGAAGGGCCCACGCGGTGTCCGCATACTCCTGGTGCCGGGCGACCTGATCGCGCAGTGCCCGGTGGAAAACCGCACGCTGATCGTCATCTTCCAGGTCGCCGGCCAGCTCAGTCAGCCGTCGCGCGACCTCAGTGCGGTGTCTGGAAGGGAGAACATCGATTTTGCCGATCAGGTCGGCATACAGCTCAGGGGCGGCGTTGAGTTCGTCAAGGAGCAGGTCGACTACGGTGGTGGTAACACTCCATCGATCATGCGGGGTGACGACGCTGTCCCTTTTCCAGTCACGGAAACGCGGACCAGGATGGCTCATCTGCACAGCGTGGCTGTCAGGAATGAGGTGGAGGAGCAACTTGCGGCCGAGTGCCGGCTGCCTCCGCACCAGCCGTCGGATCACTCTGATGCGGTCCTCGGCGTGGACGGTCGTATTGGGAGCCCACGCGCTGAGAACCCCCACCAGACTCGCGAGGGGACGATTCGAGAGCCGGCCGCCCGGGTCCAAGACAGCCAGCGCAGTCAGTACGTCGACTGCGTCGTCGAAGTGCTCCGGAGACCATGCCAGGATCTCCAAAGACCACAGAAACTCTGTATGTGGAGATCTGGATCCAAGCCCCAAGGTGTCAGGCTGGTTGTCGGTGAACATGGCAACGTGAAGAGGCTTGGTGCCACTAAGGCCCTCGCCCAACGTCTCTATGAACTCCTCCGGAGCAGCCTCAGCCAGCAAGGTGAGCACATCGCCCAGGGAACGCCACAGGCTGTACGTGTCATCAGCGTTGGCCTGCTTCAGCAGATCACGAACCAGCAGCCGTGCCCATCGATCTCCCGTGACACCTTCGGGGCCTCGTAGGTCCGCGCCCAGGGTGCCCAGGAGGGCGAGCGACTGGGCGAGCCCTGCGCGAAGGGTGTGTGAGAAGGACCGTCTCACGCCCATCACGCCGGCCTTCCACCGCTCGCCACGGTCTAGGTCGAGGGTTGGGTCCGTTTCAGTCAGTACCTCCAAGACTGCCGTTCGGAAGAATTGGAGGTCGTCGCTGGTGAGGGATGTACCGAGCAAGGCCCAAGCATCCTCGGCGGCGAGCACGTGCCAGATGCCTTCCTGGTGGCCGAGGAAAGGGATGTCGGAACCGGCAGCAAACTCCCGGGCCCGCTCCTGCAACCCTTCGTATTCAAGTCCCGAGCACTGTCCAACCACACGGCGGTCTTCCCGATTGTCCCCGTTCCAGGAATTCAGCAGGAGCAGCCGTCGGCGGACCACATCGAGAGTCGAGGCCCGTTCCGGTGTGAGTGGCTCCGGGTGGTGGGCCAGGGCTCGCCGCAGCGCGAGCAGGCTGCGGCGACCGAGCGCGCCGAGCCGGGCCGCACGCTCACTCGGCATGCCGTTGGAGAGCAGCAGGGACTCGATGACCTGGCTGTGGAGCCTGGGCACCTTCACGTTGCATGGGGCGCCGGGCATCGCCGCCCACACGAGCTGGTGAGGCTGCTGCTGTGGAATGTCCCGTGCGAGGGCCGGATCCGCGAGGACCAAAATCAAGGGCTGGCGCTGCGTGACCAGTTGCTCGATACCGTGCTTGTCGGAAACGAACAGGACCCTCGCCCCCACCTGAGTGGCCCCCAGGATGCCTTCCTGTTCTAGGGCAGCGGCAACGAAGGCGCAGACTTCGTCGGGGCGCAGATCGCCGCCCAGCGTGATCACCGACCGCCCAGTGGAGAGCAGGGCACTGAAGTCGGCGGCTGCCTTCTCTCTTCCTGCCAGCACCACCACCCGGTCCAGTGGGATGCGCGTCGATCGGAGCCAGATGTCAGTCCACCACGATTCCAGAGACCGCACGCCCGGCTGCGCCTTCCCCAGCCGGTCAGCAAGCCATGCCGTGGTGGCGGGCGCTTGCTCCAACTAGAGGTCGATCCCGTCGAGGTTGTACCCGCGTACCTCCCGCCACCGACCGTCCTCGGTGTGGCGCGCGGACCAGGTTCGGGCATCTCTCCACGTGTCGAGGACGACTTCCACGTAGGTCACGTCTTGGGTCGCGAGCCCCTTCGGACCTTTGATCCTCTTCTCGTAGTCATCCTCGGCCTTGCTGTTGCCGCCGCCAACAGACAACTCCCACACCGAAGTTCCCTCGGGCACGAACGCCGACGGTCCCGACGCAGTGACGATGCCGTCGAAACCGCCGACGGCAGTGCCGGAGCCGCCGGGCATGTCCAGCGATTCCAAGCCGCTTGCGGTCTCGGCTATCAAGCGCCGGATCAGCAGCGGGAGGACGGTATCGAAGCCCGCGTCACCACGCGCCTTGCGAAGATCGTCACGATCAATTGGCGGCCATGCAGTCATGCTCCGACGGTACTGCTACCCACTGACACTCCTTCCGGATTCAACTCCGTCGACCCCGTCCTCGTTCGCCTCATGCTCATCCACAGCCCGGGGTTCGACATCTCTCGGCGGCCTGGACACCGAGGTCCGGGGTTTGACGCGCGTGATCAGGGAAGGGCGGCCTCTACGCCTTCTTGCTGGCTGCGGAGCAGAGTCTCGCAGTCATCTGATTGATAGTCAGGTAAGCAGCGTCGAAGCCTGTCACGGGAAAGTGTCCATGCAGCACCCCGAGGGCTGTGACCTGTTCTACCTCGACGCCGTTGCTCTTGAGCTGCTCGGTGAAGCGTTCATCGATGGCGCGGAGGGTGTCGAACTCGGCGTTCGTGATGAAGCAGGCGGGATGCGCTCAGAACATCGCGGGTCTCGTGTTCGTCTATCTGGCGCCACCGGCGGCCTTGGTAGCCAGCGTCCAGAGCGGGAACGCGGTGACGGCTTGGGCGGTGATGGAGGTGCCGATGCTCCGCTACTACCGTCAGCCGCTGTGGATCGCTCCGCTGCTGCCGTTCACCGCGTTCCTATATCTCGTGATGACAGTGGACTCGGTGGTGCTGCACTACCGGGGCCGGGGCCCGGCATGGAAGGGGCGGACGTACGCGCGCCCGGAGGGGACGAACGGCCTCCGGGCGACGCCCGGGCGATACGCTGAGGAGCCGGACAACCAGCCTCTCGCGTAGGAGACTTAGCCTTGCCGCAGCTCGCCGTCGTGCACACCTTCTGGACCGACTACGAGCATCTGGACAAGCCCGTCCGGGCCGGGGTTCGCAAGGCAATGGCCAAGTTCCAGTCGCTGACGGTGGCCGAGCTGTACGCGGACAAGGGGCTGGGGTTGTCCGTCGCGCGCATGGCCCGTGATCCGCGGATGAGGACGATACGCATCACGGCCTTCTGGCGGGGCGTGCTCCTCGCGCCCGACGACGGAAGTGAGACCTTTCTCCTCCTCAAGGTGCTGCCACACGACGAGGCCCTGCAGTGGGCCGCCACCCGACTCGTCTCCGTGAACTCCGCGATGGGAAGCCTGGAGGTGCGGGACGTCGCGGCCATGGAGCGGCTGGTCACTTCGCGGCCAGCCTCCCACGCTCCCATGACTCTCTTCGCTCGGTTCTCCGCCACCGACCTCTCAGCGCTGGGCATCGACGGCCAGACCCTGGAGGCCATCCGCACCATCACGGACAGGGCGCAGTTCGACGCCTTCCAGCCACTGCTGCCCGAGGACCAGCGCGAGGTGCTTCAGTACCTCGCCGAGGGGTTCGATCCCGCAGAGGTCTTCCAGAACGTCGTCGCTCCCCGGCGGCCAGTAGACGCGAACCCGCCGGCTTCGGCGAGCCTCGCGGATGCCATCGCTCACACGAGTGACCGGATCACCCTTTTCTCGGAAGCTGGGGAACTGGAGGAGATCGCTGGCAAGCCGCTGGTCGCGCCACGCACCGGAGAGCTGCTCAGCCCCTCCAGACGGGGCGAGCGCAAGGACTACGCGTGTGAACGGCTACCCCTCGCCGACGGCGGCCAGGCAGACGTCTTCAAGGCGGTGCACAAGCCCAGCGGCAAGGTCGTCATCCTCAAGAAGCTTAAGGACAAGTACCCGCCCGGCCGTCAAGTTGCCCGCATGAAGCGAGAGATCGAATTCGGGCGCAGCCTGATCGGGAACCCGCACGCGATGCCGATCCTGGACTTCGATCCCAAGTACACCTGGTTCGTCATGCCGTACGCGGAGGCCACCGCCGAGAGCTGCCGGGAGGAATTCTCCGATGATGCGGCCCTGCGGGAGCTGCTGGAATCCCTCTGCTCGGTCCTCGCGGTGGCGCACCGTGAGGGATGGATCCACCGGGACATCAAGCCGGCCAACGTCCTGCGCCTGAAGGGCCGCTGGGTCCTGGCGGACTGGGGGATCGTGCGGCGGCCCCTGGGCCAGACCACCGATCCGCAGCGCACCCGCGTGGGGGTCTTCCTCGGCTCCGAGGGTTTCGCGGCCCCTGAGCACTACAACGACGCCCACCACGTGGGCCCCACCGCCGATATCTACAGCCTGGGACAGCTCATCGGATGGGCCGTCACGGGCGAGATGCCCCTCGTGAACGTCCCGTTGCTCCCCAAATCGGGCCCCTGGCGTGCGATCGTCCGGGAGGCGACCCAAAGGGACCCGGAGCGACGCCCGGCCACGGTGTCCGCCTTCCTCAATTTCGTCGCGCAAGAGCTGGACGAGCCGGCGGAGCCCGTTGCGCTACGCGGCGAGCACCTCCAGCGGGAACTGTTCGCCGGGTCGACGGGTGCGGGGTCGGACCTCCTGACGCTGGCCGCTACGCATCCCGACGACGCGGCTCTCTACTTCGACGTGCTGATCAAGGTCCCCCTCGCCTCGATCATGGCGGATCTGTTGGCCGACGCCGCTCGTGCGGTCGAGGTCGTGTCCGCGATGGCGACGCTCTTCGGTTCGGACGTCTCCCACGGTTCCGAGGAACTCGGCGCCACCGTCAGGTGGCTGGCCGGTATCGCCAAGGAGGCGGCCTGGGCGAGGGAGCTCGATCTCCTGGAAGCGTGCTGCGGTGGCGCGTTCGAATGGATCCCTCTCCTAGACGACCAGAGCGGCCAGGCCGATGGCTTCTCCTGGTGGACGACCCTGAGCGGGGACGCCGCCAGCTCGGTGGCGGCGATGCTGCGACAGCACTCGGAGTGCGTGACGCACTTCGGCCACCTGGCGCACGACTTCCGCGTCGACCACCGGATTCGCGCGGCCATCGCCCAGCAGTAGACCGGTGCGGCGGCAGTCGGCGCGGTGTTCATGCGATTCAATCTAGCCACGACGTGAGCAGCGCGGTCCAAGCCGTCGCCGCCCCCGGCTCCCTACCAGAGGTCGAACACTAAAAACTCGAGTCCCTCCTGAAGGCCTGAACACAAGGCCGGCAAACAATCCCAGCTTTGCGCCTCCGCGGGGCGGAGGCGCACGCCCCAGTTCAGCGGGTACGCCGACGCGATGACGAAACGTCGCGCGTATCCGAGTGGTCTGTTTGATGCTCGCTGGGAGTTGATCGAGCCGGTGCTGGCGGCCTGGCCCTTCGAGCACCGTGGCAGGGGCCTGGACTTCGGCCGACCGCCAGGCACGACCTGCGCGACATCATGGAATTGTCCATGCCCTCTAACCAGCTCATCTCAGGCCATGATTCGCCAACTACAATTCTCGGTCACGCTTGCTCCCGTAACGCTGCGTTGCAGTCAGTACCGAAGAAGCGTGCGCATGGCCGGTCGAGTGGTGCTGCTCTGGGTGAGTGGGCGAGGCAACGATTGCGAAGATCCCGTCGGATGCAAGTCATCTAAACCAACTTGTAGTGGCGTACGACGGGGACGTCGGGCTACGGGATCGGCTGAGGCTCGGGGATGACTGGGTACGTCGGTGGAGCTCGACATGGCAGGTGAGCAAGGGCACGGTCTGCTGGCCAATCCGGGATATGGCTCACGTACCGGTGCTGTCGTCCCGCCCGATGCGGGGGTTCACGTGGCGGGCGAAGCAGCGGCACCGCCCCGGGCTTGAGGTGATGGCGTCAACGGGCAGGACGCACGGCTTCGAGTCGCTGGAGGAGATGCGGCTGCTGGTCGCGCTGGACTTCTTGAGGGCATCGGAGGTGCTGTCGCAGCCGTTCCGGCTGGACTTCGAGCATACGGGCGGGCAGGCATGGCACATCCCGGACTTCCTGGCCGTGATCGACGGCGGGATGTGGCTGCTGGACGTCCGGCCGATGGAGCTGATCAAGGAAGAGGACGCGCTGAAGTTCGCGGCGGCCAGGGAAGTGGCTGCCGCCTGCGGCTGGCGGTACTCGGTGATCGCGGGCTGGCGCCCGCATGTCTGGAGCGTCCTTGATCACCTGTCTTCGCGCCGGCGGCCGGCCAGGGACCTGCTCGGCATACGGGACCAGCTGCTCACCGCTATAGGCGGTCAACAGGAACGGGTGATGCCGTTCTGCGAGCTGGCGGACTCGACCAGCGTGCCGTCCGTTGGCCGGGCGCACATCGTCCGGCTGCTCTGGCAACGCGAGCTCGGCGTTGACCTGGGCAGTCCTTTGCGGGACAGCTCGCTGATCTGGGCGGTGTGATGGCAACCATGGGCTTCTTGCAGATCGCGCCGGGAAGGCGGGTCGCGCTCAACGGCGTCGAGTGGACAATCGAAGACGTCCACGGTCAGTACGGTCGGCTCGTCCTTACGGATGACGACGGCCGCACGGAGACCCGCTCGTTCCGCTGGCTCCTCAACCATCCCGACCTGCGGCTCTTGCCGGAAGCCGAAGCGTCGGGGCACCCGTCGCCAGTCGCCCAGCAGCCGAGGACCCTGGCCGACCTGACAAAGGACCAGCTGGAGCGGGCCCGGTTGAGGGCTGCGCACGTGCTGGAAGCCGAGACGGGGTTCCGGGAGGGCCACCCGGCTCGGGCCGTGCCAGGTGAGCCCCGGCCTGCCTACAACCCGGACCTCACGACGCTGACCCAGCGCCGCTACGCGAAGGCTGCGGAGATGAAGGCGATGCCCCGCCCGGAAGCGGTCCGGCTCGGCCTGCAGCACCTCAGCTACCGGACACTGATGCGTCTGTCGGGACTGTCGGGTGACAGTCTCCTGTTGGCCTGCGCCGACGGGCGCTGGACACGGCGACGCAGCGGGCACCGCAGCATCACCGAAGAGGTCCGGGAGGCGATCTTCGCCGTCAAGGCCGAGTGCCGCGAACGCGCCAGCCTGAGCTGGGCCGCCAGACACCGGTTGATGCACCAGTACATGCGCGAGCGGTTCCCGACCTTCCCGACCAAGAAGATCCCTTCCCGCTGGACGTTCGCGACCGTCTGGGAGGAGTGGTTCGGGCCCGGCGGAGCCCGGCCTCGCTACGGACGGACCGCCGAGGCAGCCGCGGAGGCCGGAGTCTCCGGCCGGATGGTGGTCCACCGGCCGGGCCAGGTTCTGGTGCTGGACTCGACCCCGATACCGGTGAAGCTGCGCGAGACCGTGTTCGGCGACGCGGTCACCGCGACGCTCACCCTCGCGCTCGACCTCTACACTCACGGGCTGCCGGCCTTCCGGCTGACGCTGCAGTCCGACACCTCGGTCGATGTCGCGATGCTGCTGCGGGACGTAATGCTGCCGCTTCCGATGCGGGACGGCTGGGGTGAGGACATGGAAGGGCCCTACGCCGGGGTTCCGGCCGACGTTATCGCCGAGTTCACCGGGCACCGGGTCGCCGCTCTGCCGTTCTTCGCCCCGGAGACGGTTACCACGGACCATGGCGGCCCCTACAAGAACCACGACCTGGTGGAGGCCGAGCGGGAGATCGGCTGCCGGATCCTTCCTGCCCGCGTCCTGCGCCAGACCGACAAGTTCGCGGTCGAGCGCCAGTTCCTCACCGTCCAGACCATGCTCTTCGAGCACCTGCTGGGTTTCACCGGCGGTGATGTCGCGGACCGCGGGGCCGACCCGGAACGCGATGCGGGCCTCACGCTCGCACAGGCCGAGCACATCATCGCGACCTGGATCGTCCAGATCTGGCAGAACCGCAAACTCGGCGAATACGCCCCGAGTTGGGCACCGGGCGAAGATCACAGCCCAAACACGCTGTTCGCCGCGGCGATGGAACAGGGTGGATTCGACCTGGACTTCCCCGAACCGAGCTTCTACTACAACGTCCTGCGCAAGCACCACGTGAAGATCCATCCCCGGCGGGGAGTGAAGATCCTCGGGCTTTGGTATCACGACCCGGTCCTCGACGAGCCGCGTTTCCAGCAGCCCTCTGCCCGAGGCGGCAAGCACGCGCGCCAATGGGTGGTCCGCAGCGACCGAAGGGACCGCCGGCAGGTGTTCCTCCAGGACGACGCCGACCATGAGACCTGGCACATCCTGCGCTGGCGAGGACTGCCTCCCGACGGAGAGATCCCCGCTTTCTCAGACAAGACCGCAGGCGCCCTTCTGGCACACGTCAAGGCGAACAACATCAGGATCCACTCGGAGAGTGAGCTCCTGGAGCACCTGCTCGGGATCCTCGGCTCGGTCACCCCCGTTGACCAGTGGCCCAGCCAGGCCAAGAAGAAGGCCGGAAAGAAGCAGCGCGTCGCCCAGGCCCGCGAGATCACCCGAGCACAGGCCGCGGCGGCCGACCGCCCCGCCGCACTGCCCCCCGCAGACGAGCAAGCTCCGGCCGAGATGCCTGGGGCCTGGGCCGAGCACGCTCGCACGATCGACCACGCGGTCGACGCCGACCGCCGTCGGCGACGCGAAGAAGCACTCGCCGGCACCAGGCCCGCCGCTCCAGCAACGCTGCACGCAGCCCTGAACCGGCGCCGCATGTTCCGGCTCCCGCCTCCCGACGGCGCGGAAGCCGACACAACTGTCCAGGAGGACGACACGTGACCCAAGCTCTCTCTCACGACAATTCGGTGGAGGGCCTGCCTTCACGAGCCAGGATCGCCGAGTTGATCCTGGGCAGCCGCCCATCCCTTGACACCTACGCCGGCTGGCAGCACTACCGCACCCACTGCGATCTGCTCGTCCCTGCATCCGTAATCTCGCCGAAGCAGTGGTCAATGCTTTCCGGGAGCCGCCAGTACGACTACGACCTCTACCGAGAGCTGACGAACGCGAACCTCCCGCTGCAGGACACCCCCATGCACGACAAGGTCGGCAGGCTGATCCGGCGCCGGTTGAGCGGCAACACGAGGAAGAAGAACGACCCAACACGCGCCGGCGTCATGATCAGCGGCTGGGGCAACTACGGAAAGACCGCGTCTGTCTGCTCATCCGCGGCCGTCTTCGAAGACCAGTGGCTGGAACTGCACAGCTCTCTCAACCCTGGGGCTGTGCCGGGCACTCGGGACCTACATGCTCCCGTCCTCTATGTCTCGACCCCGGTGACCGCGACCCCGAAGAGCCTTTGCGCATCGATCCTGGGCTTCTTCCGGGCCCAGACACGCAAGTCGGCCACGCTGCCGGAACTGGTACGGCAGGTCGCCGATTCCCTCCACGACCACGGCGTCAAAGCGCTGATCCTGGACGACATCAGTCGGCTACGAATGCACAGAGCCGACGATCAGGACGTCCTCGACTTGATGCGGGCCTTCATGAGCCTGGACGTCACCCTGATCCTGACCGGCGTCAACATCCCCGGCACCGGGCTGCTTCGCGAGGCCACGTGGAACAAGAAGACCCGGCAATGGGAATTGGCGCAGCTGGAGTCGACTTGCATCCACGGCTTGGAGATCACCCAGACCGAGCACCGCTTCGAGCTCATCGAGATCGACCGCTTCCGCTACACCACCCCGAAGCAAATCCAGGCCTTCGTCGATCATCTGGAGGGAATCGAGCAGCACCTGCGGCTTCTCAACGCGAAGGGGGGCATGCTCACCGGCGGCGCCATGCCGGAGTATTTGATGCGCCGCACCGGCGGTGTCATCGGCCTGCTGGGGCGCCTGCTCGAAGACGGTGCTCAAGAGGCCATGGAGTCCGGGAAAGAACTGATCGACGAAAGCCTGCTGGACGAGATCACGCTCCGACGGGACGCGCCCGAACAGGCGCCGGACGAGCCCGTGATCCCGGCCGCCCCGCCGACCGCTGACAAGAAGACCACGCCGGCGAAGCGCCCTCGGAACACCGTCTTCGATGACGCTGGCCCAGCCGCCCGCACAGGCGCCTGACGGGCGAAGCCACGATGCATCCACTGCCGCGGAGTCTCGAACCTGCCTCAGGAGAGTCCCTTGTCAGCTACCTGCTTCGGCTAGGGCATCGCCTCAGCCTCCCGCCTCTGCAACTGATCCGTGCGGCGGGCTGGACCGATCGCGTCCAAGCTACTCACATCCCAGGCAGTCTGCTGCTGAATCTCACCGGGCCGGAGGCACAAGGATTTGCCCGACTGACCCGCCAGACAGCCGAGGAAGTGTCGGCACTAACACTGACACAGTGGCGAGACCGGTATCCCCCCATCGCCTGGTCGTCCGTGCCCGGGCCGGGACCGAAGAGGCCGGACCCTTGGCTCTTCGTCGGCTCCCCACGGTATTGCCCCACCTGCCTGGCGGGCGACTGCACCCCGGCCCAACAACTCCACGGCGGCCCCTGGCGCAAGCTTTGGCACCTGCCCTTTGTCTTCAGCTGCGTGGAACACCAGACCTATCTGGAAGCAAGCTGCCCGCACTGTGGGCAGCCGCGCGTCATATCAGGGCGCCTGATTGAGCGGGCCAACGATCACACCCTGCACCCAGCGCAATGCCGGTGGACGATCGACACCTCAACGCAGAAACGAAAGTCCCGCGCCTGCGGCGGCAGACTCGATCAGCGAGTTACTACGGATCCCTGCCTTCGGCCACACCCAACACCAGGCATCCTCCGCTTCCAGCAGTCCCTGCTTGCCCGCCTGGAGCCGCCGTCTCAGGCCGCGGACGCATCCGAGTACTTCACGGATCTCCGGCTGGCCACCGCACTGATCGCCACTACTTGGCCAGTAGGGCAGCATCTTCTCGACACCACCCTCGCCGGGCATGTGACCGCGTACGTCCACTCCACTTCAGGGAATTCGAGTACCAGCAACGGTCTGCAGCACTATCGCTTGCGCGATGTACCGCCCCGTGATCCGATCGCCTGTGCCGGACTCCTACGCGCCGCACACTCCTTGCTCGAAGCAGACGATCTGTCCGAGCACCTTTCCCAACTCGTCCACACCCCCGGAGAACGGCCGACACGCACGCCCTGGGTGCGCATCTACGCCCGCCATGAAGAATCATGCTCTCGACGATTCCGAGACGCGGCAGAGCCATCGACACGCACCTACCGCAAAATCGGCGGCCCGCAAGGACTGCGAGCACCGCTGCGGGACGACTACCGACCAGAACACATCCCGGCATACCTGGAGCCGGACTGGTATGAAAAATACTTCGCATCCATTGCCGGAATCGCCCCGAAGGTCTTGCGTCGAACCGCTGCAGTCCGGCTCGTCCAGTGGGCCATAGGCGGACCGCTCGATGAGGCCGCGACCTACCTCGGCATCGCCCCGGACCGCGTGCGGTTCAGATCCAACACCGACTTCCAACGCTGGGAGCGCGCAGGACGCAACCCGGCCGAATTCGAACGAGTCCTCCGCGAGCTCAGCGCCGAACTCCGAGCACCCCACCGACCACTCATCGACTACCAGCGCCGCCGTGAGGCACTCAGGGACTGGGCTCTTCCTCCTGACGAATGGGACGCCCTGGTCAGCGAGTTACCACCCATCCCGGGCCCCATTCGACCGGCGGTCGGCGACCGTAAACGCCAGGACGCCTCTGCATTCATCTGGGTACAGGTCACACAAGGCGAGCATCTCTTCGCCCCGCGCCCCATTGAAGCCGAACAGCCCCAACACGTCCAACGCGAATGGGCTCTGCGTCGCAACACTACCTGGTACAACCTCGTCCGGCCAGATATTTTTCGACACTACGCCGACCTGAGGAAACGCCTCGCCGAATATGCCCAACAGTTGGGCCAGGACATCGACTCGGGCGCAGGCAGATCACCAATGCTCAACGAACAGCCTGGCACTCACGCGCAGTAAACACCAGCTATCACTATCCGCCAACTAACCTTCTCAAGATCTACCAACCATAATTCTCCAGGGGCTCCTTACCTGCATGGTTCGGACCATGATTACCAACCAAGAATTCTGGTCACAGCGTTACAGGCAGGGCTCGCACGCGTCACGGAGAGGGAGCAGTACCACTTCCTGCCCAGCAAGAGCGTATACGTCGATCCTGGTGGACGCTCCAGGCATGAGGACCGCATTCCGGGAGAAGTCGCGCCGCGCCGCGCTGGCCGCGATCGACCGTGAAGATCGATTATTGCTGTGCAGAGTCCCTGGCGAGACTTTCTGACGGCCGGTCACACCCCGGGTAATCCGCATCTGAGATCCCCCAGTCATGCGGGAGAAACTCAGACGGTACGAAGTACCGCAGGGTCCGGATCCGTCAGCGAACGTCCGCGTACCAGTCCGCATTTCGTTGCAGGTAGCGATACCCGACCCATTCTTGAGCGAGTCGTTTGCCTTCCATGAGAAGTCCCACGGTATCCGCGCGGTGTTGTGCGGGAAGCCAGCTCGCCAGTTGTGTGGCCTCCGCCGCACTGGCCGGAGCCTCCTTGGCGTTACGGGGCCGCCCCAGGTCCAATAGCACTTCGTACAGCTTTTCGGTGGGCTGCACGGCGGGCAGACCGAGTTGCGATGCCGTGTGGGAGGCCTTCAGCGGAATGCGTACACCGCTGAGGTCCAGGTCGCCGAAGTAGCGGATCTCCGAGATGCGGTGCTCCGCAGTGATGGCCCGGACTGAGGCTCGGAAGGTGCCGCCCAGTCCCCACGCGACATATCCGAGGCGGTGCTGTTCGGGAAGGCACTTAACGAGGGACCACCAGGTGGTCGAGTTCTCGACAACGAGCAGGACGTCACCGGTGCCGACCCGCCAGTACCGGCCATCCGCTTCCTCCAGGGGGAAGGTTTCCGTGAGCAGCGGTGGGGGCGGCCGGAAGGTTCGGATGACCTCGTCGAGCCGGTCCGGATCGGAGAAAAGGGGCCCGGACTTCAGCTCGTCGAAGGTCTTCTCGGGCATGGGGAAGTCTGCCTCGGAGCCGAAGGTGCCGAAGATCTCCAGGGCGCGCTCGCGGATCGGTATGGCGAACAGGTCCGGGTCACTCTTGCGCCACAGGTTGAGGGCTGTGTAGGCGGTCCGCTGCTTGGGAGTGGCTCGCTGCCATTCTCGGGCGAGCCAGCTCAGTTCGTGATGCCAGCGTGGCATCGGTTCTTCGGTACGGACGGGACGGTCCTCGGGCAGGAGCCAAATACTGACCGGCAGGGATACCGTCTCGGGAGTCCTGTCCTGGAAAGCCTTGATCAGACCATTCTGTTCGAGGACTTTCAGACAGCCGTCGAGCACCGCCGGCTCGAACTCTCCTTCGGGATTGCGGTTGCGGATGGTCCGGAAGGCCTTCAGTACGGCGTCCAGCGGGATCTGCGTCTTGGTGTCGGCTCTGCGCTTGTTGTCCTTGGCCCACTGTCGCAGGAGCGCGAGGAGTTCACGTTCCCGTCGGCGCA
Source organism: Streptomyces sp. NPDC087310 (assembly GCF_044744405.1). Taxonomy (NCBI): domain Bacteria; kingdom Bacillati; phylum Actinomycetota; class Actinomycetes; order Kitasatosporales; family Streptomycetaceae; genus Streptomyces; species Streptomyces sp. NPDC087310. The sequence goes on from NZ_JBIUYF010000008.1 coordinate 209,558, forward strand.
GTGCGGTCGCGTCAGTCGGTGTCTCCCGCGTCATTCTCCGGCACCTTCCGCGTCGCGCGTGAAGACCCTGGCGGCGGACAGACGTCCGGTGCCGTCCGTGGGAGGGAGACGGTCGAGGTGGTTGCGGATTAGTTCGTCCACGACCAGGTACTTGCGCGCGGCCCTCAGGTCGGCGTCGTTGCGCAGCCGGATGATCAGGGGGAACTGTCCCAGCGCGTTCTCGTCGAAGAGTCCTGTGGTGTAGACGAGTTGGACTCCGAGCGCCTCCGCCACCGATCGTTGCAGGTCGAGCAGGTAGTCGGCGTTGGCCCGTCCGATGGGGTTGTCGAGGAAGAGGACGCCTGCGTGGCGGTCGCGTCTGCGGCCCTTGGCGTTGGCTCGCAAGGCCGCCATCGTGCAGTACAGGAGGATGGCGGCAGTGAGTTCCTGGCCGCCGGAGAAGATCTCCTTGACCTTGGACACCCGTACGCGCTCCGTTCGCAGGACCTTGTCGGGCTTGAGTATGTACACCCGGAATCCCTTGGGGACGGCTGTGTGCACGCCACGCAGCAGCAGGGAGAGACCGTCGCGCCGCGTCTTGCGTCCGTCGCCGGTGACGCCGGCGGCAGCCTCGTCGACCACCTGTCCCAGGTGGGCCGTGAGTAGTTCGTCGCTGAGCCTGTCGAAGTTGAACTGGATGAACTCCTGCCCGGCCCACTCGGCGAGGGAGCGCGGTAGCGCGGACAGGCGCTGTGCCGACCGCAGGACGGCCAGGGCCTTGTCAACCTCGCCCTTGAGGTGATCGATGATCACTTGCCGGTGTCTGCTGATCTGGTTCAGGTCGTCGGTGAGGCTCCGCAGCCGCGAGGTGAGGGGGATGTCCCAGCCGCGTGCCTGGGCGGTCAGTTCCTCGGGCGGGAGGATCAGGATCTGGCGACGGACGGGGATGTTCAGGGAGTCGTACTTGTCGGCGCCCGCATGCTTCTTCAGCCTCTCGATCGCCTTGCGCAGATTCCGCTCATGTCTGGCCAGATCGTCCCGGGCTGTGTTCCTAGCATGGTCGAGTCGGCGGTGCTCGTGGCGTGCCGCAGCGGCGTCATCCGCGAACGGCTCGTCGGCGGCTTCCTCGGGAGTAAGAACCGCGAGGGTTTCCGCCAGGATGGTGAACTCCTTGGCGGTGTCCTTCGCCGCCTCCCATGCCAGGACGGCCGCTGTGTGCAGGGAGGTCACCGAAGCCTCCGCGTCCACGGCGACCGACTGCTTCGAGCGGGCTTCCTCGACCGCTTCCTGACATGCGGTGATGTCGCGGGGCTGCCGCTCCAGGGGCATGGGGGCCACGCTCTCCGAAACGAACACCCGGAATTCGCTCTCCCGTTCTTTGAGGGCGTTCTCCTGCTGTCCTTGGGCGAGTTGGGCCTTCCCGACCGCCTCTTCGGCCGCCTTCTGCCTACGGCCCGCGCGCCGTAGGGCTTGTGCGCGGGTGGTCGCGTCGGAGGCCTCCGGAGTCAGCAGGAGTCCGTGGGCCTGGTCACGAGGAGCATCGTCCAGCGTGGAGTACTCGTCGCTGGCCTCCGTTTCCTCCGCCTCCGCCCGGATGAGACTTCGGCGCAACTCGTCCGGCACATCGGCTTTCTCGTAGTTGTCGGATGCGGTCTTGTAGGTGTTGCGCAGCAGAGCAATGGGCTCGTGTGGAGTATCCGCCTCGTCAGGGACACCTTGCGCGCCGGGCAGTGCCGCCCGTTCCTTGAGCGCGTCTTCCTTGATCCGGAGTTGTTCACCGGCTGTGTTCCTGTGCTCTTTCGCCAGACGGCGGTGTTCGTCCGCAGCAATCAGGGCTTGGTCAGCCGCTTCGTTCTGCTGATCTCGTCGTACTTCGGCGGCACGGGCAAGGTCCGACCATCCCGGGATCTGGGTCAGTCGTTGGGCGATGTCGTCGAGTCTGCCGCTCACCGCGGTCAAACGGTCCCGCTCGCTCGCGGCCGTGCGTTGCGCTGTCCGGTTCCGTTTCTGCCGCTTGACCAGGTCGGTGACGCCGCGCCGTCGGTCGGCTGTGAGTTTCTCCGCCGTGACGAGATCATCGGCGGCCACAGCAGCCGTTTCCGATAGGGCTGCGAGGGCACCAGGCGGGTAGCTCTCCCGCCATGTGGCGATCCGGTGCCTGAGTTCCTCATCCCTGCTTTTGGAGGCCACGACCTCGGCGAGGCGCTGTATCCGTTGGGAGCACCGCTCCTCAACGGCCCGGTGTTCGGTTTCGGCTGCGTCGTGGTCGTACAGCGCGGGATGGAAGGGGAGGGTGAACGCGACGCCGTCCGGTTGCCCCGCCTGTAGGGATTCGAGCGCCTCGCTGGTGCCCACGGCAACGTAAGCGGTGGGCTGGGGTGTCAGCGCGGCGAGGATGTCACGGGCCTCACTCACATCACCACCGGAGTTCAGCAGGACGCCGCTGACGAGATGGGGAGCCCTGGCTATGAACTCCTCGCGCTTGCGCTGGGGGTAGTCCGCAAGATGTTCCCAGCCCGGCCAGGCGTCGATCTGCCGGCCCCTCAGGATCCGGCAGGCTTCGGTCACGACGGCCGGCGGAGGCAGCAGCCGCCCATCGGCCAGGGCCAGCCGGGCTTGCTCGTCGCGGGCTTCCTCGATCCGCAGCGCAACGTGTTCCCGTTCGTCTTCGGCGATCGCTCCGGCAAGACGCTCGACCAGGAGGTGCGCGTCCTGGTCGAGGTCGACTCGTTCGCCGTCGAGGAGCTCGGTCAGCCGTGGCTCGGATTCCAGTACCGTCTTGGGACCCGTGGCCTGGTCCAGCCTGTCCTGGAGGCGTTCGGCAGACTGACGTGCCTTCCCCTCGTTCTCCTTCGCCTCGTCCAGGAGCCGCTGGACCTCGATGTGTTCCTCGGCGAGCGCTTCCGCCTCCTCTGTCAGCGCGTCGACCTTTTTGCGTGCGGCTTCGAGAGCGTGCTGTGCGTCCTGGGCGGCCTGCGGCAGCGCCTCCGTGTCGGCTGCCAGTCCGTCGGCCACGGCCTGCTGGGCGTCTGCACGGACCGCCTCCATACGCTGGACGAGGCTCTGCCGCTCGGCCTCCGCTGCGGTCGCGGCCTTGAGCGACTCCTCTCGCTCGCCGCGGACTTTCGCCTCGGCCTCGTCACGTTGACGCGCCGCGTCCTCCTCATCGCGTGCCCGGGTTCCGGCTTTGCGGACGAGGGCCGAGAGCCCGGCGGCAAATGCCCTGGCGGCCTGCTCACGCGCCTCGAAGGCAGGGCGGGCCTGTTTCTCGCCTGCGTTGACCAGCTCACGAAGCCGGGTCGCCTCGCCGGTCTTCTCCTGATGGCGCAGTACGACGGCCGTCGCCTGCCATCCTGCTGTCAGGGCGTTGGCATCGTCCCGCTCCGTGGACGCCCGCGCGACAAGAGCCCTGGCCTCCTCCAGACGCATCGCGGCAAGGCTGAGTCGCTGCTCGGCCACGGTCGCGCTCCACCGCTTGGCCAAGCGCGCGGCGTCGTCCCGTTCCCGTGCGAGACGGGTCGCCTCCTGCTCCAGTTTCCCCAGGCGGGTGTCGTCGTCCTGGACGCGACGCTTGAGCTGCCCGGCGAACTTCACCAGGCCCTCCTCGGCCTGCTGGACGTGCTTCCGTGCTTCGGCCTCCGCGCGTGACATCTCGATTAGCGGTGCGTGGAGTTCGACTGTGTGCTCCACGAACTCCTGCTCCAGCAACAGGCTCCGCCTCCGGGCGAGCTTGTCCAGGTGCTGGGACACCAGCTTGGCCAACTCGGTCAGGCTGTCCTGCTTGATCACGGCTTTGAGCAGGAAGTCGACGAAGCTCGCGTCCGAGTCGAGGTCGAACGCGCGTACCGCCTCACCCTCGCCCTTGTTCATCACCCGCTGGTAGCGGAAGAGTTCGGAATCGATGCCGACCTTCGCCAGACGCTCCGTCCAGTCGGTTTGGGACTTCGGCCAGTCGAGTCCCAGACGGGGGTCCTCGTCACTGAGTTCGAGCAGTTCATTGCGGTAGGAGTCGAAGGACAAATAGCGGCGTCCGCCGTCGGTGATCGGCAGGGTGTCCAGGGCCAGCGTCTCGGTGGGGTAGAAGTAGTACCACCCCTCCTGGAGGTTGTCGGCGGCCTTGGAGACTGTCTGGTTCTTCCACGCCATCGCCTTGCCAGTGACAAGGGACCGGCCGTTCACCGCGTGCGTCCATTCGAGAGCGACGTGTGAGACGTCCTGGGCCAGCACGTAGTTGTCGAGGAGGCGGGGGTCGTCGGCCCCCTTCACGAGGCCCCGCCCCGGGAGCAGCACCGAGAACACCAGCTTGAGAAGCACGGACTTGCCGCCGCCGTTCTCGAGGAAGAGCACGCTGGCGGGCGACGGACGCAGTGTTTGCGTCACGGAATCGAACAGATCCGCCTGCTCCTGGGCGACCGGACGGCCGGCACCGCTGAGGTCCAGAGTCACATCCTGGAACCGTGCGCCCGCGGGGCCGACCGAGCAGAGGCGGATCCGGGAGAGCTCGTAGTTCATCGCGTTTTGCATGCCCGAGCCCGTCAGTACAGCGTGCCGGAATCGGAAACCCGCACGATGCCTGCGGCAGCCGGTCCTGCGGGGGCACCTAGGCGCAGCAACTCGTCGTACGCCTGGACGCCTGCCAGTTCGCGGACCTGGAGTTGGTAGCGGCTGGTCGTGCGGTAGACCTTGACCGGGCGCTCGTCGTCCTCGGTCTCGGTCAACATGCCCTGGTCGACCAGGTAGCGAAGGGCCTTGCCCACGATGGCCTCGGTGGACGGCGGGGCGACGCGGCCGTCGCTGGTCGAGCCGGCCTCGGGTCTGCGCAAGTACACGCGCCAGGCACGCTCCAGTTCGAGGGCGTCGGTCATGGGGTCGCTGTTCTCCTCCGATCCGGCCACACGCTCGGATAGTTCCTGGCACGCGTGACGTACCAGTTGGTCCACCGTCGGAACCGTGGCCTGGCCGACATAGCCGTCGTCGGCGAGGTCCTCGGGCCGCGGGAAACAGCAGGCGGCGATGGCCAGGTGGGCGATGCCGTGCAGCACCCGCTCTGCCTCTCGCTGATGGGCCTGGCGCGCCTGCCGTGCGTAGTGATCGAGTTTGGTCTCGAACACCGAGCCCGGCAGAGCCCCGAAGACGGCACCGGCACGCTGGGTGATTCCGATGACCCGCAGCCCGAGGCCTGCCGCGCTCCTTCTCACGAGTTGCTCGAACGCCGGTTCCTCGTCATAGCGGCGGACGAGGGCCGCGTAGTCGGCGTCCCGGTGCGGACGCAGCCTGGGGCGAAGGCCGTATCCGACGAGCCGTGCCGCCTCCTCCGCGTCGTGCTCGCTGTAGGTGCCGAGGACCCCGCTCATCGGTTGTCGCCTCCGGTGTTCTTCGTGGTCGGTTCCGGGCCGTCGGCCGTGGCCGAGTCCACGAGCCGTGCCGTGGTGATGAGCAGGTCATCTCCCTCGAAGCCCTGACTGTCCAGGCCGACGTCGGCGTGCACGGCCACCAGGACCCGGGGATCTCCGCGGCGCAGGGCTGTTCCGGTTTGCGGACTGTACGCGTGCAACGCCAGGAGTGCTACGAGTTCGGGAAGCTCGGGGTCGAGGGCTGCCGCTTCGTCTAGAAGATCGGACAGCGTGCGTACTTCGTCCGGCAGGTCGAGGAGCGCGTTGGCCTGTTCCCACTGGCGGTCAGTGAAGCGCTTCTGCTCTTCCAACGTCTCCAGGTCGGGTTCGAGGACTTCTCCCGCGAACCGCGTGCGCTCCGGTGCCGGGCGCAGCAGCAGGGGAACGAGGGTGGCCAGGTCCGGAAGATCGCGGACGACCGGGCCCGAGGAATCCGTGAAGTATCGGTCGGCTAATCCGGAGACATCAGTGACCGGCAGGTCGAGAGCAGGCGTGAGGAGGTGGCCGTACAGGTCGAGGGTCTGGCGCTGGGGAGTGTCGGCGAACTGCTGGCGATCCTGCTGCTCCCGGAACAGGTCCCGGGCTCCCATGAGGTGGGTGTGGAGCTTGATGTGGCGTCGTACGCAGTCCTCGACGACTTCGACGAGTTCCGCCGCCCGACTCTTGCGCACGGGCTCCTCCGACTCGTCGCGTGCCTCGGCCATGTACTTCGCGATCGCCCGCTCGGCCTTGACCCGTTCCTCGACGTGGGCGAGCGCGTCGTCGAGCAATTTCGGGACCTTCTCCTGCCAGTCCACCGCCTGCACGTTGCGCTTGGTGGCGTCCAGCTGGACCCGGATCATCTCCCCGTACTGGATCGTACGGATACGCGCCTGCTCGGCGACCTGCTTGGCGTCTGCCAGCTGGCCCCGCCTGATCAGGTTGTCGAGTTTCACCTCGGCGGCGACCTGGGCGGACTCGACGTCGGTGTCCAGGGCGCCGACCAGGACGTTCAGAGCCTCGTGCGAGGCACGCAGGTACAGCTTGCCCGTGGCGTCCCTGCGCTCCTCGATGAGCTTGAAGTCGAACGTGTGCACGCGGTAGACGCCGTCGGCGTCCACTGCCCCGTACGGGCGGCGGAACGCGCGATCCACGTCCCCGACATTGATCAGACTCTCCAGCACCCAGGCCGTGACCCGCGCGTGCTCCTTGGCGGGGCGCTGCGACGCCTGCCGCGCGACAAACCGCTGGACTCGGTCCACGATGTGCTGGTGACTGGCGCCCGTGTCGAAGTCCATGGTGATCGCGACCTGGTCGATGGTGTACAGAGCGATCTCCGCCATCAGATAGGTCTTCGCCTCGGCCCAGTCGATCATGCCCTTACGGGCGTCGAGCTCGTGCAACGGGGCGGTACATGCCAACGCCTTCGCTCTGCGGCTGAGTCCCTCGTCAACCGTGACAGCAGGCTCCCAGGTCTCATCTCGCACAGTTGACACACTAACCATGTACGACTACTCCGAACTCGGGTTTTCTCAGCCTGGTCAAGGCCCACGATCCCCTCCTGCCGGTGGCGTCCTAAACCGCCCAGGCCCGCGCGGCCAAGCAGCAGGACCTGGCCCGAGTCCGCGCCGAACGCGACGACCTGCGCACTCAACTGCAACTCATGGCCCGGACCGTCCAAGTCCTGGAGATCGAGAACCACCGGCTCAAGGAGACCAACAGAAACCTGAGAGACCAGTTGGCCGGCCATACGGCAGTCCCCGACCTCACCCGACGACGTCGAACCTGACCCCGCACAACGAGGAGCGGTGGAATCGTGCGGGTGCCACCGCTCCTCTGCCCATATCTGGCAACCTTGCAGGTCGCTGAACCACCTGGGAGGAGATCCGCTGTGACCGAAGTGCTGCCCGGCTCCGCGACCGCCGACGACGATGCCGACCGCGAAGCTGTCGAACAAGAGCGCGCCAAACTGCGGGAGTTCGTCGAAGGGCTGAGCGCGGGCGACATCAAGTCGGGCGGCTGGTTCACGAAACTCTGCGCTCAAGCGCTGCGGTCATACGCTGAGAAAGCCACCTGGGAGTACTTCCAGCAGAAGTACAGAGGTGTGCCTGCGGACGGTATCGTCGGGCAGCAAATCAAGCTGGCGGCAAAGAATGCGATGATTGAAGGCGGGATCACCTCCAGCCTCTACAACGGGACGATCGCCGCGACCATCGGGTCGTTGGGTGGCGCCAGCCCCGCCACTGTTCCGGCCGGTCTCGTCACCTTCATGGTTGACCTGACATACATCACCCAACTGCAAATGCGCCTGGCCTATGACATTGCGGTGATCTACCGGATTCCCCTGGACGTGGACGATCCCGAAGACATGATGAAAATCGTCCGGGTTGCAATCGGCGTAAAGTCCGGCGAAGTCGCGCGCACCAGCATGAAGTTCGTCCCCGACCTGGTCCGTCAAGTCCTCAAGAAGTACTACTCCGGCCCGGTCCTTGCCACCGCGAAAAGCCTTCCGTTTGTCGGAAAACACCTGCTGCAACGCAACATCATCACATTCGGCATCCCCGGCGTCGGGATCCCCCTGACCGTCCTCGTGAACCGCTACACGACCTTGGCTGCGGGACGCTATGCCAAATCCGTGTTTCGTGACGAGGCGGAGGTGATCGAGCTCGCCGACACTTTGATCCGACGTACGCGGCACCCACGGCTGATGCTGTGGGTCGCGTGGCTCGTCATCAACGCGGACGGCAAGCTCGCTGACGCCGAGAGCCTGCTATTCCAGCAGCTGACGCGGCTTGCCCGGGAACGGCATCAGGTCGATGACGAGCAACTCGCCAGCGTAGTCAACATCGACCCGGACGAGGTATGGCACCGCATCGACGCCGAGCCTGGGGATCTCAGTGACGTTGTCTGCGCCGCCGAAAGGGTCGCCGCCGTCGACGGGGATCTCAACACGCACGAGAGGGCAATCATCGCTGAGCTACGGAATCGCTGCCAGCGACGCTAGACGCGCGGTGCACCGACCCCGCGAACGCAGAACCGGTGCACACCGCGATGCCGGCCGTTGGAGGCGCCAACCGCGGCCAGGGCCTCACGCAGCCGCAGGGCCGGGGTCGCAGCCGGGCCTCTTGTCCCGGTGAACGCCTTGTCTCGTTCGGCGTGCGTCGCTGTCGGTGCGGGCAACTACCCTGGTGTGGTGCAGGGAGACGGAACGCGCCGTGCAGCCCCGGCTGCCGGGTCGCCGGGTGTTCGCGAGGCTACTGACGTCCTCAACGGCGAGCAGCTTCGGCGCATCACCTCGACGCATCGGGGTTTTACCTACCAGCATCTATACGCGGCCGGGTGCCTGCTGCGTCTGCGGGAGGCCCAAGCGCAACTGCTGCGAGTTGAACGCGACGAGGATGTCGAGATCGTGTTCGACGACCGGCATCTGTACATACAGGTCAAGACTCGCGAGGGCAACCTGACGTGGGGTGACGTGCGAGGCGCGGTTGAGCAGTTCGACGGCATCCGTGCCGAACACACCGCAGGTCGACGTGCTGGCACTCCTTGGCTGATCGTCGTTACCAACGCAGCCCTGGGCCCAGACCTACTCGCCAGGACACAGCAAGCTCCCTGGCCTGCAGACGTCGCGCTCGTTGGACCGGAAAGGCCACACCCGGCGGAGAGGTGGCTGCCCGTGCCGGGCCGCGACCTGGCGGACCTGCTCGACTGGTGCACCGCGCAGGCCGAGCGGCTCCCTTTCGGGTCGCTGAGCGCCGCGACCTTGGTGTGGAAGCTCGCCGCCCGCGTGCAATACGCGTGCACCGGAGCCCACGGCCAGGAGTTCGCCGCGACCAAACTGCCGCAGTTGTACGAGCAGTTCGTCGAGGAGCTGCAGGCCTTCCCGCAGCTACCCGGTGTCTACCGGCCGCACGACGGGGAGCCGGACCTCGCGAGTGAGGAGCCGGTGCGGCTGGTGGTCGGGTTCTCCGGGGCTGGCAAGACGACATGGGCGGCGCACGCCGCCACGCACTGCCCGCATCCGGTCACCTACTTCGACGTCGCGGGCATCCCGTCGGCCTCCGTGCCGGGCGCCCTGGCTCAGGAGTTGGCTGCCCGGCATCTGTCCCAGCCGGAGGCCGAAACCCTGCCGGCCGCCGATGGCATCGCCGTGCTGCGCGCCGTGCACGCCCGGCTGGCCCAGGCGGGGACCATGATCGCCGTGGTCGTCGACAACGTCCACCAGCTCACCCCCGACGAGGTGCGGATGCTGGTTGGGACCCTACCGACGGCCCGGCTGATTCTGCTCGGCCACCCCAGGCCGGAGCAGATCCCGCTTGCCGCCCATCTCGGCATTACCGCCGAGGCGCTGGCGGGCTGGAGCATCGACACCGTCGCCGCGGTCTTCGCCGCCGAAGACTGCGTTGTGGACTATGGCACTGTGCAGCGCGTCCTCGCCCTCACCGCAGGCCTGCCGCTGTACGTGCTCAACTCCGCGTATCTGACGTCCACCGCGTACGCCGGGGACGGGACTGCCTTCTGCGACGCCCTACAGGCCCAGACCCACACCACCGGCACCGCCCAGGAACGGATTCTGGAAGAAGCCTTCGCCCTCCTGGAACTGCGTGCACGCACCGTCGCGGCGCTCCTGGCGATCGCGGAAGTCCCCCTAGCCGTCGCAGAGCTCCAGCGGCTCGCGGAGGTGGCCGGCCTGCGGCCCGCTCACGCAGCGAGGGCTGTACGTGACCTGGCCGCCCGCAGGTTCACGCAGGACTTCGCTGACGGCCGGGTCACCCTGCACGACGCGGTCCGCCCCGTGGCCTCTTCCGCCGCAGACGATCTGCCCAATGGCGTCACCCATAGGGTCCGCGACGCCCTCCTGCAGATGCTGGAAGGGCAGCGTGGGCTCCCTCAGCTCGGCCGGTGGATGCGCCTGCTGACCGAGACAGGCAGGGTTGAAGAACTACTCGACCTCGCCTCGGAGGAGGGCTTCTACGAGAGCGGCTATCCCCGCGAGATCCGCGCCGCGGTCGCGGATGCCGCCGAAGACTTGGCCCGGGACACTGTCATCCGCTTCGAAGCCCACAACACGCTGGTCACCTGGGCCTACTATGACGGCGACTGGCAGGCATGCGCCCGCCACGTGAGCGCCATGGAACGACTTGCCGTGAACGGCGACAGCGGCATCGGCCCGCGGGAGAGTGCTTTGCTGGCCGCCCGCCAGTTCATCGTCTACGGCCATGACAAGGACGTACGTCGCCTGACGGAGGCTTTCACCACCGGCCTCCGGCAAGTGGAGAGCGAATCTGCAGAGGAACGGGCCCTGCGCTACAGCTTTGCCCAAGCTCTTTACCACGCCGACGAGTTCGACCGTGCCGACGTGGTGGCACAACAGGTGGCCGAGGCGTACCGCGCGTATCTGGGACTCAGTCTCGACGACCTCGACGGGCCGATCGCCGCCCTGCAGGAACGGCTCCACGCCAGCGACTCACCCGACGACTACAAGCGGCTCGCCGACTGTTTCTCCCTGTCAGTCAAGTCCCGCCGGCGCCAAGGCGTAGCTAGCGGCCCCGAGACCGTCGTGGCCATTCCCGCATGGAAGCTGTACTCGATCACCGGTGCTTGGCGCCAGGCAGTCGACTCCGGCCAGGAAGTCGTTGACATCCTGGTCAACGCTGGCAGGATGCAGCAGGCCCTGAATATCCTCGAACGTCAACTCCTGCCTATGGCAGAAACGCATAATCTGCCAGAACTGATCTTCGGCCTGCGTTCGCACCGGGCGGTCACTCTCGCTTACACCAGCGACATCCCAGCAGCTCTCGCAGAGATCGACAGCCTTTCCGGCTACGAGCCCACCCCGGAGCAAGCCGCCGACTTCTGCCGTCAGAAGGCGATCATCGAAGCGCTCGCTGCCCGGCAACGACCGCCCGCGCGTTGACGTCCCGGTTCCGGCTATGCCGGGCGCTAGCCGGAGTTCATGTCCCCCTAACCCGATCCAAACGATCATGCTCAGAAAGCGGATTGCGTACGTCTGAAAGAGACCCAGGATGTTCAATCGCCTGCCGGGTGAGTCGACGGACATCCATCCTGGGGGGCATGACGCAGTTCGCCGCCTCCCCGGCACCACAGAGCACGCAGAGGATCACGACGCTCACGCGACGCGGCATCTTCGACTACCTGTGCGGTGAGGGCGGCCCCTGGTGGGGAAAGCTCGACGAGATCGACTTCCTGGAATCCCTGTACGACCTCGACAGGCTGGCGTCGACGGACTCCCGGTTCACGACGGCACGCGAAGACATCATCCAGCACCGGATCAACAACCCACTCGACTGGTCTGACGACTGGGTCTTCGAATACCCCCAGTTCCAACTCCTCGACGGCCCTGACGAGGTTCTTCTCGCCTTCCTGGCGCGGTCCGTGCACCCCGAGGTGCACCCCGACGTTGACCACTCATCCCAACGCGTCGTGAAGCTGAATCGCCTCCTCGGTCCGGACGGCTGGACCCTCCGCCCCTTCAAGTTCATATCGGGGCGGCCGGTCTACGCGTCAGCCCCCGCACCGGCCACAGGTCCGCTAGTCTCACTGCCGCTCGATGACGATGACACCGGCAAACTCGACCTCGTCCTCGGACAGGTCTACAGCCTCCTCGACCGTGACGGCGAGGAAGTCGCCCGAGACCTGCTTCGCGCGGCTGTACTGACGCTGCGCCGCGACGGCGGCTTCTTCCACCCCATTCCCGGTGACGGATGGACGGACGCCACGTACGAGGCAGTCCTCACCGTGCCCTCCGTGCTCCGGCCTGCATTTACGGAGGCGGTCACCAACGCGGTCTGGCAACGACTGGAAGCCGTACTCACCCGTCTCCAGCGCAAGGACGTCCAGACCCTGGTGATCGAAGGCGACATGGGGCCGCTGCCGGCCGTCTCACCAGACTGGAGGTACCAGACAGCCGAGCCCGCTCTCCCTGTCCTACGGCGTCTCCGCATCGGCCTGCTGTCCACAGAGTTCGACGTCACGGCGCAGGACTTCTCAGATCTCGAGATTCGCGGTCAAGGGCTCCCCTACTTCTACGACACACGCAGAGGCCGCCTGATCACGGATTTCCTCCTCGACGACCGGCCGCAGGTGGCCACGCTGTGCCATGTCACCCTCATCAACAAGGACGGCCTCCTTTCGCCCAGGATCAAACTGTGGAAAAAGGACAAGACCAAGACTGCGAAGACAGCAGCCATGGAAGCGATACCTGGCACCGAGGCCCCTCAGATCGTCAAGGCACTCGTCGACACCAGCGATGTCCACGAAAGCTTTTGGAAGGTCATCCGCTTCCTCCAGAGCTGCGTCGGACTAGACATCCCTGAGAGCAGCAGCCTGCGGCTGGTCGTCGGCGACGAAGCCGAGTTGGCTCGGCTCCTGGCCGACCAAGACCGCACGACGCTCCTCGAAGCCGTCAGGACAGCCGTCGGCGGCGCACTCACGGAGAAGGACATCCGGCTGATCAGCAACCGCAAGGCGCAACTCGATCGATTCCGCCAACTCCTGACCGATCCGGAGTACTTCGACCGGGAGCGCCAACAGACTGCAGGGCCAGAGGCAGTCTGGCAAGGCCTCTTCGAAGAGAATCCCTGGATCTTTGGGTACGGGCTCAACCTCGTGGCCTGCGAACCTCTGAACGACGGGAAGCTGGAGCGCATCACGACCGGTGCAAACATCTTCACCGGGGCGGGAAAGCGCAGTGACGCCGTCATGCGCTCCAAGGGCTTCATCAGCAGCCTGCTGCTCTGCGAAATCAAGACCCATATGACGCCCCTGCTGGCCAGCACGCCGTACCGGCCTCCGGACGTTTACCAGGTCTCAAAGGACGTCGTCGGCGCAGTGGCGCAGGTACAGAAGACCGCTCACAAGGCCCTACGCCTGGTCACCGGAGAGCTGCACAAGCTCTACGAGGACGACGGCGCCCCGACCGACATCGAGATCTCCACCGTCCGCCCCCGACAAGTGCTGGTGATCGGTAACCTCAGCGAGTTCACCGATCGCGGCTCGGTGAACCCGGAGAAGATCACCTCCTTCGAGCAGTACAGGCGATCCATCCAGGACGTCGAAGTCATCACATTCGACGAGCTCTACCAACGGGCCTGCTTCATCGTGGAGGACCGCTGAGACACAGCTGACGGCATCCAAGCGGAAACACCAAGGCGATTGGGACCACAAGACGTCGCACGAGCAGGACGTTTCGGAGGGCCCGCGACGGGGCCCTCATCCTGTTAGTCGCGGGCCAAGCGGCAACACGCGCAAACCGCTCACAGAAGCGATGTGGTCACCGGCGCGGGGACTGGGGTCTCACCTCGAGCCACCAGGAGGCCCTGCCTTCAGCGCGTACGGCCGGAAGATCAGCTAACCAGGACATTCGCCTCACCGATGTCATCGCCGGTAGAACTGCTACCTGTCACGGAGAGTGAACGGACCCAATCATGATCCGCCAACTATCCCTCTCATGATTCGCCAACAAGAAGTCTCCACTCGCTCCCGACCTGCGCCTCTCAGAACCATGATTCGCCAACTAAAGTTCTCGGTCACATCCATTGAGACGTTGCACTTCAGTTGGCGGGGTTGTTCTTGAGCTGGCGGGTTGTGCTTGACCTGCCCGAGCCGAGGTCCCGTCACCTGGGACCGGCCAGCATGCTCAGCCGGAAATCGCGGCGATTGCCTGCTGCCCCAGGGCCGTCACCATGCCGCCGAGTGCGGTTTCCGCAGTCGGCGTCAGCGCCTCGGTCAAGCGATCGCCCAGCCTCCGCAGACGCCCCCGGTCCGGCGCCTCGCCGGCGGCTTCCTCCTCCAGCTCCTGCGACAGCTGCTCCGCCACGACCTGCTGCTGTTCGTCCAAGCCCGAGCTGGGCAGGCTCTGCCGAGCCACCGTCGCGAAGTGAACGAGTTGAGCAAGCACTGCAGGATCAATGCCCGAAGTGTTGTTCCGCGTGAAGTTGCTCCGCGTTCCGACCGTAACGTTCTGTGACCCGTCGATCTTCACGTGGAAGTTCGGGCCGCTGGGGGACTGCGACGGGTTGAGGAACTCCGGCCTCGGGGAACATCGGTACAGCGGTTGGCGCTGAGAACGATCATGGTCGGCTAGCACACCGGTCGGTGGTGCCGCTGGGCTTCCTGGAAAGGTCGCCGGGCGGGTGAAGCTGAACGTCGACAAGCTCGGCGCGCTCGGCGAGCCCAAGTCGCTGACCTGGCTGCGCAAACGGGTCGAGAAGATGCTCCCGAAGATCGACCTGCGGCGTTCGCTGAGTACGGGCGGATCGCCAAGACCGAGCACCTGCTGCGGGTGGTCGATCCGGTCGACGACACCTACCGGGATGGAGGACCGGCTCGGCGCGCTCGGCCTGGTCCTCAACGCCATTGTGCTGTGGACCACCCGCTGCATCGACGCCGCCGTCGCCCGGCTCCGCGCCGAGGGCCACGAGATCCGCGACGAGGACATCGCCCGGCTGTCCCCGCTCAAGCACCGCAACCTGAACGTGCTCGGCCGCTACAGCTTCACCACCTCCGCCCCGGCTGCCGGTGCCCTGCGCCCGCTGCGGGACCCGGAGACCCCGGAGCTCGACGAAGACGACGACGGCCAAGACGTGTAGGCACCTGCGCGGCCAGGCTCTGCGTGCCGGAGCTTCGCCCGTGGCCTGGACGAGCGGCGGCCCGAGGCAGGCAGGGGGCGGCTGTCGGTTTCTGGGGTTAGACCGTGAGTGGCTGGGCCACTGTGAGGTCACCGTGGCCGATCAGCCACCGGACGGACTCCAGGACTGCGGCCTCCGGCTCGTAGCGCGGAGCGTAGCCGAGCAGGCTCTTCGGCTTGTCGATGCTGAGGTAGTGGCTGCGGTGGAGGTGATCCCGGCTGTGCTGGGCGAACGCCTCGGTGGTCTCCTCGTGGAACTGGTCCCAGGTGATCGGGTCGATCTCGCCGGGCTGACCGAACCAGCCGCCGGCGATGCCGGTGTAGCCGCGAACGGTCAGCGCCGACGGGGCCACGGCGTGGAAGTCCTCGCCGCCGGCGGTGGCGGGATTCTCCACTGCGAGCTGGAACAGCTACGCGACGTCGTCGGCGTGGACGTGGTGCATCGTGTCGCCGCCCTGGCTGGGCACCCGCAGCGGGGTGCCGGACGAGATCCGGTGCCACGCGCTCACATCGGTGTTGCCGAGGGGGTTGATGGGCAGCCAGCCAGGGCCCACGATGTGCCCCGGGTGGATCGAGGTGGTCGCGAGGCCGCCAGCGGCGGTCTCGGCGATGAGCATCCGTGCGATGGCCTCCTTCTGGCGGCCGTATTCGTCGATCGCCTCGGTCCCGCCGCCCTCGTGAATGGGGTACTTGACGGTCGGACCGTAGCGGAAGAGCGAGCCGCAGTGCAGCAGGTGCCCGACCTCGCCGCGCAGGGACTCGACCAGTGCGGTGGCCGATTCGAGGGTGAAGCAGACCAGGTCGACGACGACGTCCGCGTTCAGCGCGGTCACCGTGTCGCCGAAGGTGCCCTCACTGTCCTGCTGCCGCCGGTCGGCGACGACCTGGCGCACCTGCTGCCACGCGAGGTCTGTGGCGTAGGCGGTGCTGGTGCCCCGGCTGATGTTGATGACCTCGTGGCCTGCCTGGACGAGCCGGGGAACGAGGAAGGTTCCGATGTGTCCGCTTCCTCCGATGACGACGACGCGCATGACGTGCTCCTTGCGGTGGCTTACGTGTGGGCTGGTGGTCTAGAGGCGAGAGGGCGCCGGGCGGCTCTGGGTGAGCGCGATGGTGATGGCGGGGAGCAGGGTGAGTGCGGCGACGACCATGCCCATCGTGGCTGGTCCGGTGGCTCCCAGCGGTGAAGTGAGAGTGAGTCCCGCACCCCAGGATCCGAGGGCGGTGCCGAGGTTGAAGGCCGACACGGTCAGGGCCGATCCCAGGCTGGGGGCCCGGCCCGCGAAGCGGACGGCCAGGGCGATGAGGACCGGGTTCGCGCCGAGCCCGAACAGTCCGAGCAGGGCGACCAGCGCGATCGTCGGCGCGGCGTGCCCCGCCAGCAGGGTGATGGCCAGCAGCAGGACCGTGGTCACGGCCGGTGCCGCGATCATCGTCGTGTACGGGCGGCGATCGCCCAGACGGCCTCCGATGAGGAAGCCGACCAGGGCCCCGGCACCGAAACCGACCAGGACCAGCGGCACGAGCGCGGATGACAGGTGGGTCCGGTCGGTCAGCAGCGGCGATATGTAGGTGTATGTCGCCAGCACTCCGCCGGTCGTGGTCGCGCAGGCCGCCAGTGTCAGCCACAGGCGGCCGGAGCGCACGGCGGCCAGCTCGGAGCGGACCGAGACGGGCTGGCCGGTGTCGGCGCCGGCTTCCTGGGGGACCTGGCGGGCGATGACCGCCATGGCGGCCACGCCGAGGACGGCAAGGGCCCAGAACGGCCCCCGCCAGCCCACGAGCTGCCCGGCGAAGGCCCCCAGCGGCACTCCGACGACGTTGGCGAGCATCGCGCCGGCGCCCACGACACCCAGTGCCCGCGAGCTTGCGGCGGGACCGGCGGCCTGGGCGGCCACCACGTTGGCCACCGCCCAGAACGCCCCGGTCGCCACCGCGGTCAGGAACCTGGCCGCCAGCAGCACGGTGAAGCTGGAGCTGAGGGCGACGATGAGATGGCCCACGGCGAAGACGCCCAGGGCGCCGAGAAGCGTCAGCCTCCGCGGCAGCCGCAGGGTCAGCATGGCCGTCAGCGGTGCACCGACGATCATTCCGACCGCGAACACGGTGACCATCAGCCCGGCCTGGGCCACGCTCACCTGCACGTCGCCGACGATCTCAGGCAGCAGGCCGGCGACGACGAACTCCGTGGTGGCCATCAAGAATGTGCCCAGGGCCAGTACGTACACGACCAGCGGCAGGCGCGCCCTGCCCGGCTCAACAAGGTCGCTGGTGCGTTCGGTGGCGGGGGTCCGGAGGACTGGTCCGCGCGCGGTCATACAACATCTCCATAGGGGATCTCGATCGTGGTGCGGGACTGCGATGGTTGGTGCTTTCGAGAGCCTTGACCTGGTCAGTACCGGCCCAAGGCGGCAAAGCGCCGCAGCGTCCCGTGTCGTGAAGTCGTGGCACGCCTGCATGGCGAATTACTGACATGCCTGCATAATTCGCCCCGCTCCTCCGGGCATGACGATGCGGCCGCGAACCGGCGTATCCGCACGTCGGCCGGCTTCGGCCGACGCGGTGGTGGTGGTCCGGACGTCGTCGCGTACGTCCCGGTCTGCGAGGGGGTGAGGGTCAGTCGTTGCGTGCCGTTGGCGGCGGCAGGGATCCTGCCTGCGTCCGGGGGGCCTCGGAACCGGCCTGCGGCGGATGGGCGGCGTCGTGGGTCGCGGCCAGGCTGGCCAGCAGGGAGAACTTCTCAGCCGTCTCCGTGCCCGGCGGCGGGCTGTACGTGGTGATCTTCAAGCCTGCTTCACCGGGCATCTCGAGCACGTCGAACGCGACCTCCACCAGCCCGACCTCGGGGTGGCGGAACGCCTTCACGCCGGTGCGGTGCTCGTGCACGTCCCGCCGCGCCCACTCCCGGCGGAAGTGCGGACTACGGGCGGACAGCTCACCGATCAACGCGGTGAGATCTTCGTTCAGAGGATCGCGTCCGGCCTCGAACCTGGTGATCGCCGCTGACGTACGGCAGGCCAGTGGCCAGTCGACATAGAAGTCGCGGGCGCGCGGGTCGAGGAAGACGAACCGGGCGAAGTTCGGCCCTCCGATGGTGTCGAAGACCGGGGCGAACATGGCCCGGCCCACCGGGTTCGCCTCGATGACTTCCTGCTGGGGGTTCTGAACGATTGCGGGAAACGCCATGCTGTCGAGCACCCGACGGACCGAGGTCCGCACCGACGCCGCGGCCGGCGTCCCGCTGCGCGCGGCCGCGCTCGCCGGGAGTGCGCGGGCCAGGTCGAACAGGTACTCCCGTTCCACCTCGGTCATCCGCAGCGCCTTCGCCACCGCGTTCAGCACACTCTGCGAGGCTCCCCGGATGTTCCCGCGCTCCAGGCGGGTGTAGTAGTCAAGGCTGACGCCGGCGAGCTGCGCGACCTCTTCGCGTCGCAGGCCCGGGACACGCCGCTCCCCGCCATCGTCGGGCAGGCCCGCTTGCTGCGGGGTGATGTTCGCGCGACGCGAGATCAGGAACTCCCGCACCTCGTCCTTGGTGCTCATGACTTAACCGTAGAGCCGGTTTCAGCGGAAGCGAACGGTTCCGGGGGGTCCTGCCGGAACCCCCCGGAACTGCTCGCAGCGGTGGCCCCGGGGCTCAGGCGCCAGCGGCAGCCTGGTCGTGGTGGGCGCGGATCTCATCGTGGTGGTCGGCGGCCCAGCCGATCAGCGAGCTGACGATCTCGTGGAGGCCGCGCCCCAGCGGGGTGAGCTCGTACTCCACGCGCGGAGGCACTTCGGCGTAAGCGGTGCGAGTGATCAGTCCGTCCGGTGCGCGGGTGGCGGGCGGTGAGGTCCATGGCGGAGAACGCGCCGTCGTGGATGCGCAGGGCGAGCTGGTCGCGGTGAAGGACTTCGAGGACATCGAGGATGTGCTGGTTTCCGCGCACGAGGCGGAACATCTCGGAGATGTGCACGGTGTCCCCCGGCCGCGCGTACGTCAGCAGTTCGCCGAACTTCGGGCGCTGGAGCGGGTGGAGGCGGCTGGAGGTGGACGAGATTACCGATGTTCCCCGAGGCCGAACTCGGACACTGGCTTCCCGCTTTCTGCGCGGTCCACGCCCTTGGCCGTCAGGCGGGGCTGGATCAAGTGAACGCTTTGGTCGATGGTGCGGCCCTCAACCAGGCCCTTCTCGCTCAGGTAAACAACGACCTGAACGATCTCGGTGGAGGAGAACGGTTGGCCTGCGAAGTACGAGCGGTCCGAGGTGAGGAAATCTTCAGCGACCTGGGGTGTGCTGCCGTCCAGGTAATGTCCGTAAAGCCACTGAATCATCGCTAGGCGAAGATCAGCCGCTCGTGCAGGTCGGCTGGCCCTCTGCTGGCGGAGGTCATCCACGACGTCCAGGCCGAGCTGGGTGATGTTGAGATCATCGGCAATCGATGCGAGTCGGCAGACGCCGATGTCGACCAGCCGACGAGCGACGTCGCGCATGGCTTCGACACTGCCTGCCGCATTCGCAGGCACATCGACTTTGTGGCGGATGTCGCGGTGGGCCTGACGCCTGCCGGTTCACGTGCTGGTCCGCGAGTTCGGCTGGGATTCCGGGGGTGGTCGGCCTGGCTGCCGGCCATGTGATGCGGGCCAGTGCACTGAGCATCCTCAGGTCGTTGAAGTATGGGGACGCGGTGGCTGCGGGCTGGGTGACATCGAGCATGGCGAGAATGCGCTGCTGGAGATCGAGTACCGGTGGGGACGGCTGCCGTGGAGTCAGCGCCGGATGGTCGAGGCGGGTTCCGCATGCCGGGTCGGAGCGGTGCGGCCGGTCGTGGGGCCGCACCGCCGCAGCGGAACGGACGACAACACCGGCGCCCCGGCCAGATCCTTCACCGGGCAGACAACATCAGCCTTGCCGGTCTTCCATGTGGCGGTCCACCGGCGTGCCCAGCCCGAACTGCTGTCCATCTGGTGTACCGCCCCTTCCGGCAGGGCGTACGGAGCACACAGACCGTCAAGCGTGCACACATGAGACCAGACCACGGAGGACTCGACGCCTCCCGTACGGAATACGGCGTCCATGCCACCAGAACACCGCCACCGCCAGCACCCCGCGAACAGTTCTCATGAAACCGCGCTCATCACTCATCGAGGGCGTTACCGTGCCCGCCAACCACCGCACAGCTCCCGCTGACCGAAGCGCAACGTCTCGTGGGCTGAGACGTTGCGCTTCCGTCACAGACGAGCGGAGGCCCTTGCGGCTTCGCCCCGATGGAGGTTCTGGCGGGCAGTTGGGGCGTCACGGACGGCCGGCGAACCCGACTGCTCTATCGGCGCCGGCATCCGCCTCCACCGCGACCCAGCACCCTTGTGGATCGACACTCAGGAAAAAGCGCATCCGGTCAATCCACTGCTTTGAGGCGACCGCCGAACGTGGCTCGACTTCCGGATCGCTGACCCGCCTGGTGCCCTCCTCCGCCTCGAAGAACGTCACCGCCGAAGCACGTTCGGCCAACGGGAGATCGTTCCCTTGCACCGGCCTGACCTGCACAGAGTCCATCACTTCAGCGTAAGGAACGGTCAGGTCATGCCGCACCAAGGTTTTGTGGGCCGCCTCCGGGTCGACATAGGCATTACCTTGCCCGCCAGCCATCACGCACAACCCGCCAACTGAAGCGCAACGTCTCATCCATGGACCCGTACCGGTCCGCCGAGGTCGCCGACCGGTCCGCCGAGGGCGCGCGCACCCCCGAGGGCCTTCCCGGTGGCCGCGTTATCTTGCTCGGGCAAAGGGCCATCCCGTCCGCCCAACAGGGCATCACCGGCACGGAGTTGTACATGGACGCACAGGACGCGCAGGACACGGCCGAGCGGCTGCGGGCGATCGGTGACGAGGTGTCGGACCGTTTCTACGAGCGGGCCGACGTGGTGCGGACGCTGCTGGTGACGCTGCTGGCCGGGCAGCACTCGCTGGTGCTCGGCCCGCCCGGAACGGCGAAGTCCGAGATGGCCCGGGAGCTCACGGGCCGGGTCGAGGGGGCGGCCTACTGGGAGATCCTTCTGTCGAAGTTCACCGCGCCGACGAGGATGTTCGGTCCCATCGACGTCGCCGCGCTGGCCAGGGGCGAGTACCGGCAGGTCTACGACGGCCGCGCCACGACCGCGCACATCGCGTTCATCGACGAGATATTCAAGTGCTCCACGGCGGCGCTGAACGAGACGCTGGGCTACCTCAACGAGCGGATCTACCATCCCGAGAACGGCGGCGCACCCATCCGCTGCCCCCTGATCGGGGCGATCACGGCGAGCAACGAACTGCCCGGCGGAGAGGACACGGCCGCGATCTACGACCGGCTGCTGGTGCGGATCGAGGTCGGGTATCTCGCGGACCCCTCGAACTTCGCCGCGCTGGTCCGCTCCGCCGTCAGCCGCCCGGCGGCGCCGGTCCGGACCACCGTCGAGCTGGCCGCGTTACAGCACGCCGTGGCCGAGGCCGTCCCGGCCGTGGACGTCCCCGACGCGATCGTGGACGCGGTCTGTACGCTGCGGGCCGCCCTGCGCCGCAAGGAACTCGTCGCCTCCGACCGCCGCTGGCGGCAGGCTGTGGGCCTGCTCCAGGCGTCCGCGTACCTCGACGGCCGCCCGGCGGTCGGCGAGACCGACCTGTCGGTACTCACCCATGTGCTGTGGGACTCCCCCGCCGAGCGCCCGGCCGTCGAGCGCGAGGTGCTGCACCTGGTCAACCCGGACGCCAAGGAGGCGCTCGACCTGGCCGACACCGTCGAGGAGCTGGAGGCCCAGCTCGACGCCATGGCCGGGCAGTCCCGCGAGGCGCTGAGCGAGTGGGTCATCAAGAAGGCCCACAACAAGCTCGCCATGGCGGGGAAACGGCTGGAGAAACTGCGCGAGGAGGCGGCGAGCGCCGGCCGCTCCACCGCCGCCATCGACCGGGTCGTCGGCCGCCAGCGCGCCGTCCGTGCCCGCGTTCTCACCGAGGCCCTCGGGATGGACGCGAGCATGGTGCAGGCGCAGCTCTGAACACCGGGGGATCAGGACCATGGACACGACACCGAGCACGCTCGACGAGCTGGCGGTTCGGGCCGGGAAGTGGGTGGGCCGGTCCGCCGCCGCTCCCGAGCGGTACACCACGGCCGTGGTCGCGGACCGCTTCGACCGGATCACCTGGCGCGACACCTACGAGCAGTCGGCCGCCCTGCGCGAGCTGGCCGCGGAGCTGGACGAGCGCCACGAGCGCACCGCCGACCTCCTGACCGACGCGTTCCTGGCCGCCTACAAGGTCGCCCCGCGGTTGCGCGAACGCGCGGAGATGGACCCCACCCGGCTGGTCAACCACCGGATCATCGCCTCGCTGGTGGAGTCACCGGAGTTCGCCGAGCTGCGCCGGGAGACGGCCGGTGACCCCTACGCCGCCGCCATGGCCGTGCTCGCCCAGGCCGCCGCGCTGCGCCGGATGCTGGAGCGCTCCCAGGGGGACCAGGACCAGGCCGAGCGGGCGCGGCAGGCCCAGCGGGCCGCCGAGAACGCGGCGAGCGCCGTGGACGAGGCGCTCCGGCGGGCCGCCGACGAGGCCGCGGAGGACGGCACCGTACCGGCCCCGGCCGCCGACGCCGTACAACAGGCGGTCACAGCGGCCGAGGCAGCCGCGCGGCAGGCCGCCCAGGACGCCGCGCGGGCCCTCGCGGGGGCTGCGGCCCCCGGGATCCGTACCGCCGCGCGGAACGCGGCGGTGAAGGCCGCCGAGGCGGTACGGGAGGAGGCCGCGCTGATGCGGGCATGGGGGGTCGCCCCCGGCGAGCTGGAGCGGATGCCGTTCGACCAGCGCGCCCGGCTCGCCGAGCGGCTGCGCACCAGCCGTCTCGCGGAGTGGGCCGAGCTGATCGGCCGGTTCCGGCAGATGGCCGGCGGTGAGCGCGCCCGCAAGGTGGAGAACACCACCGGGGAGCTGGTCGGCGTCACGCTCGGCGACGACCTCTCCCGCGTCATCCCCTCCGAGCTGGCCAACCTCGGCCTGCCCGAGCTGCGTGCGGTGTTCGCGACGCGCTACGCCGCCGGGGAGCTGATGCTCTACGACAGCCAGGGGGAGCAGGCGACCGGCCGGGGCGCCGTCATCGCGTGCGTGGACACCTCGCACTCCATGTACGTGTCGGGGCCCGGTGGAGTCACCCGGGAGGCGTGGGCCAAGGCGTGCGCCCTGGCGCTGCTGGATCAGGCCCGCGAGGCCAGGCGTGACTTCGTCGGCATCCTGTTCTCCGCCGCCGACAGGATCCGGGTCTGCCGCTTCCCGGCCGGCCGGGAAGCCCGTATCGCGGAGGTGCTCGACTTCGCTGAGACCTTCCTCGGCGGCGGCACCAGCTACCAGACGCCGCTGAGCGCCGCCGCCGCGCTGCTGGCGGAGGAGTTCGACGACGCGGCCCGCACCCGCGGCGACATCGTGATGATCACCGACGACGAGTGCGGGGTCACCGAGGAGTGGATGCGCGGCTGGAACGACGCCAAGCACCGGCTGGGCTTCCGCGTCTTCGGCCTGGCCATCGGCGCCCCGCGCGCAGCGGAGGCCGATTCGGTCCTGGACGTGCTGTGCGACAACCTCCGGTCGATCGACGACCTCACCGACGTCCATGCCGCCGCCGACCTCTTCCGCGTGATCTGACGTGACCGGATGTGACCGGACGTGACCCGACGGGCGGATCGTCGCCACGGAACGTGGTGGCCGGGGCCCTGTGCCCCGGAGAGCGGCCAGGAGATATCTTGATGTCGAGCAATGTTGCAGACGTATGTTGCAGACGTGGAGCGGAGCACCGGTGACTGACTCGACCATCATCTATACGCACACCGACGAGGCCCCGGCCCTGGCGACGTATTCGTTCCTGCCCGTGGTCGAGGCGTACGCCTCGACGGCCGGGGTCTCGGTGGAAACCCGCGACATCTCGCTGGCGGGACGGATCATCGCGGGCTTCCCCGAGTGGCTCCAGGAGGGCCAGCGCGTCGATGACGCGCTCGCCGAGCTGGGTGAGCTGGCCGGGACCCCTGAGGCCAACATCATCAAGCTGCCGAACATCTCGGCGTCGATCCCGCAGCTCAAGGCCGCGGTCGCGGAGCTGCAGGCGCAGGGCTACGCGCTGCCGGACTACCCGGACGACCCCAAGTCGGACCAGGAGAAGGACATCCGCGCGCGGTACGACAAGGTGAAGGGCAGCGCCGTCAACCCGGTGCTGCGCGAGGGCAACTCCGACCGCCGCGCCCCCGCCTCCGTGAAGAACTACGCCAAGGCGCACCCGCACCGCATGGGCGCCTGGACGGCCGACTCGAAGACGAACGTGGCGACCATGGGCGCCGACGACTTCCGCTCCACGGAGAAGTCCGCGGTCGTCGCCGAGGCCGGTTCGCTCCGTATCGAGCTGGTGGGCGAGGACGGCTCCACCACCGTGCTGCGCGACTCCGTGCCGGTCCTCGCGGGCGAGGTCGTGGACGCGTCGGTGCTGCGGGTCGCGGCGCTGCGCGCGTTCGTCTCGGCGCAGATCGCCCGTGCCAAGGCCGAGGGCGTGCTCTTCTCCGTGCACCTGAAGGCCACGATGATGAAGGTCTCCGACCCGATCATCTTCGGCCATGTCGTACGCGCCTTCTTCCCGAAGACGTTCGCCGCGCACGGCGCGACGCTCGCCGCGGCCGGCCTGACCCCGAACGACGGTCTGGGCGGCATCCTCAAGGGCCTGGAGTCGCTGCCCGAGGGCGCGGAGATCGCGGCGTCCTTCACCGCAGAGCTGGCCGAGGGCCCCGAGCTCGCGATGGTCGACTCCGACCGCGGCATCACCAACCTGCACGTCCCGAGCGACGTCATCGTCGACGCCTCCATGCCGGCCATGATCCGCACCTCCGGCCACATGTGGGGCCCGGACGGCGCCGAGGCCGACACGCTCGCCGTCCTCCCGGACAGCAGCTACGCCGGCATCTACCAGGTCGTCATCGACGACTGCCGCGCCAACGGCGCCTTCGACCCGTCGACGATGGGCTCGGTGCCCAACGTCGGTCTGATGGCGCAGAAGGCCGAGGAGTACGGCAGCCACGACAAGACCTTCGAGATCGCCGCCGCGGGCACCGTGCGCGTCGTGAACGAGGCCGGCGAGGCCGTGCTGGAGCAGCCGGTCGCCGCCGGTGACATCTTCCGCATGTGCCAGACCAAGGACCTGCCCATCCAGGACTGGGTCAAGCTCGCCGTCAGCCGCGCCCGCGCGACCGGGAACCCGGCCGTGTTCTGGCTGGACGAGGGGCGCGCGCACGACGCGAACCTGATCGCGAAGGTCAAGGCGTACCTGCCGGAGCACGACACCGACGGGCTCGACATCGAGATCATGACGCCGGTCGAGGCGACCGCGTTCTCGCTGGAGCGCATCCGGCGGGGCGAGGACACCATCTCCGTCACCGGCAATGTGCTGCGCGACTACCTGACCGACCTGTTCCCGATCCTGGAGCTGGGCACGAGCGCCAAGATGCTCTCGGTCGTCCCGCTGATGAACGGCGGTGGCCTCTTCGAGACCGGCGCCGGCGGTTCCGCGCCCAAGCACGTGCAGCAGCTCGTGCGGGAGAACTACCTGCGCTGGGACAGCCTGGGCGAGTTCCTCGCGCTGGCGGTCAGCTTCGAGCACCTCGCGCAGACGACGGACAATCCGCGCGCCCAGGTCCTCGCCGACACCCTCGACCGTGCGACCGGCTCGTTCCTCAACGAGGACAAGTCGCCCAGCCGCAAGGTCGGCGGCATCGACAACCGTGGCAGCCACTTCTACCTGGCGCTGTACTGGGCCCAGGAGCTGGCGAAGCAGACGGACGACGCGCAGCTCGCTGAGGCGTTCGGCGCACTCGCCAAGACGCTGACCGAGCAGGAGTCCACGATCGTCGACGAGCTGATCGCGGTACAGGGCTCGGCCGCCGAGATCGGTGGCTACTACCGGCCCGACGCGGAGAAGGCCACGGCGGTCATGCGCCCGTCGAAGACCTTCAACCAGGCGATCGCCACCCTCGGCTGACGCCACCCCTCGCGTACGGCACCTTCCCCGGTGTACGGCGCGTTCCCCTCGCGTACGGCACCGCCCCGGCCCGGCTTCGACGCCCGGCCGGGGCGGTCGCGTAACGCGCTCAGTCGCCCGTCACCTCCACCGAGAGGTCGTTGTCGAGCGTGTAGTACGGCCGTACGGTCGCGCCGCCCAGCCTGGCGGCCGTGTAGACGAAGATCTTCTTGCGCTCCGCCACGTCGTCCAGCAGCCGGCCCATCCGGATCAGGGGCGCTCCCCCGGGCCGCTCCACGTAGAGGTCCCACACCTCGTGGCCCGACCCGCCCGCGTTCAGCAGGTCCCGGTAGTCGACGGTGAAGGAGAAGTCCTCGCCGTCGTCGGTGTCCTCGCCGTCCCGGCCGTCCTCGGCGCGGGGCTCGATCCGCAGGGCCGTGTCGTCCTCGCCCCGGCGGCGCAGCAGGACCGTGGTCCCGGCCGCGGGACCGGCGCCGTACAGCCGCGCCCGTACGGTCAGGGTGTGGCCGCTGACGCGGACCCCGGCCGCCTCGGCGTGGCCCCGGCGCAGCCAGCTCCGTACCGCGAGGTAGCGGTCCGCCGTGGCGTACGGGATGCGGACGGCCAGCGGTGACGCGGTCCGCCCTGCCGGGCGGCCGTCCACCAGCGCGCGCAGGTCCCGCAGCCCGGGGAGCAGCCGCTGCCGCACCTCCTGGTGGTCGCCCGACGCGGGTACGACATACGCGTCCCAGCGGCCCTCGGCGAGCACCGGCTCCGGGTCCAGGACGGCCCGCAGCCGGTCGGGTCCCGCCGGTTCCAGGTCGAGGAGGTGCCGGACCGTCTCGGGCTGCCCCTTCTTGGGGCGCAGCCGCAGCAGCAGCCGGGGGCGGGCGCCGGCGGGCACCGTCAGGTGGACGTTCCAGGTGATCCGGCCCGTGGCGTCCACCGTGCAGTCGGCGCGGGGCCGCTCGACGGGCGGGGTGAGCCGGGGCAGTCCCGCGGGCCGGGCGGGCTCGGCGGGCGGGGCGTGTTCCGTCGTGGTCATCGGCCTGTCTTCCGTACGGTTCTGAGGGCCGCGCCGGCCATGACGCGGGCGCTGTCCTTGGCCGCGTAACCTCCGCTGATCAGCGCGCGGACCGGGCGGCGCGCCGACGGGGTCCCCGGTGCCTCGCCCCGGCGCGCCGCGGCGAGGTCGTCGAGCAGCCGCTCGGCCTGGGCGACGACGGGGCCCGGGGCGTAGCGCCGGGAGTTCTCCAGGGCCGCGCGGCCCATCCGGCGGCGCCGTTCGTCGTCGCCGGTGAGCGCGAGCAGCGCGGCGGCCAGGGCGTCCCGGTCGCCGACCGGCACCAGCGTTCCGTCGACGCCGTCCCGGATGATCTCGGCGGGGCCGTAGGGGCAGTCGGTGGCGACGACGGGCAGGCCGCAGCGCATCGCCTCGACGATCGTCATGCCGAACGGTTCGAAGTTGGAGGCCATCACGCCTATGGAGCCCTTGACCCACTCGGCCTCCATGGGGGTGGCGGAGCCCATGAGGAAAACGTTGTCGTGCAGACCGAGGCCGTCGATGAGTCCGCGCAG
This sequence comes from Streptomyces sp. NPDC087310, assembly GCF_044744405.1. NCBI lineage: Bacteria > Bacillati > Actinomycetota > Actinomycetes > Kitasatosporales > Streptomycetaceae > Streptomyces > Streptomyces sp. NPDC087310. The sequence continues at coordinate 237,134 of NZ_JBIUYF010000008.1, forward strand.
CCGGGCCTGTTCCTCGCCGCCGCCGTAGACGCGCAGCCGCCAGTCGGGGTGGCGGGCCGCCACCTGGGCGAACGCCTCGATGATCAGGTCGTACCGCTTGACCGGGACGAGCCGGCCCGCGGCGACCACGACGCGGGCTTCGCCGTCGGCCGGCGGCAGGGTCGGATCGGGGACGCTGTTGGGCAGCGCCTCCACCCGTACCCCCGGCAGCCGCATCTTGCGCCGGTAGGCGTCGGCGTCGGCCTCGGTGACGGTGGTCAGCGCGTCGAGCCGGGGGTAGGCGCGGCGCAGGGCCTTGCGCAGCCGGGGGGAATGGTTGTCCAGGGTCAGGTGCTCCTGCCCGATCCGCAGGGTGCGTTCGGGGGCCTGGAGCGCGATGTGGACGTTGAGCCCGGGGCGGGTGCCGATCACGGCGTCGGAGTCCAGCTCCGCCAGGCAGGCGCCTATGCGCTCGTCGGTCAGTTCGCTGTACTGCCCGTAGCGGTACTCCGAGGACGGGTAGACCTTCGCGGGGCGCGAGAAGGCCGGGTGGTCCTGCTCGACGCGGAGGTCGACCAGGGGACGCAGGGTGACCCGTGGGTCCAGCGTGAGGTTCGGGTCCTCGCGGTGCCGGAACACGGAGATGATCTCCACCTCGTGCCGGTCGGCGAGCGAACGGGCCAGGTTGTACGTGGTCGTGATGGTCCCCCCGATCCCGTAGGCGTTGTGAATGAGTAAAGAGATCTTCATACGAACGAAGACCGTCATAACGGGATACCGGTTGTCTGCGTTGCCGCTTCGTTTGCCAGCCGTTTGCTTACCGTGACGCGGCCGGACACCCGCGCGCCGGGTGGCTCCGGGCGCCGTCGTCGGACGGCTCCGGCTCCGGCTCCGGCTCCGGCTCCGGCTCCGGCTCCGGCTCCGGGAAGCGTCCTCGGCGGGGCCGCCGGATACTGGAGGGGAGGAGGTGCGTCATGCGCAAAGTAGCCGACTGCCGGGATTTCCCGAGCGAGACCCAGTGCTCGCTCGCCATCACCGGTGAGGAGAACGAGGTGGTCCGCGCCGCCAGTGAGCACGCCGTCTCCGTGCACGGCCATGAGGACAACCCCGAGCTGCGGCAGCAGATCCGGGCGGCGCTGAAGGACGAGATGCCCCAGCACGCCTGACCCGGACCGGCCCCGCCCCCGTCCACAGCACATCCCCGACCCGGGGCCCGCGGTCAGCTCGACGGAGCGGCCGAGGGCCTCGCCCCTACGTGGATCACCGACCCGAACGGGTCGGTGATCTCCGCCATCCGCGCGTACAGGGTGTCCTCGGCGCCCTTCGAGGTGCCTCCCGCCGCCACCGCGCGCCCCACCGCCGCGTCCGCGTCCGCGACCTCGAAGAGGGTCCCCCAGGCGGCGCCCGGCGCGTCCGGAACGCCCAGGATCCCGCCGATCTCGTGGCCGTCGGGGCGGCGCAGGAAGGTGAAGTCCGCGTCGGCCATGTCCTCGTTCCCGTCCAGGGTGAAGTCGAAGACCTTCGTGTAGAACTCCCGTACGGGGGCGGGATCCGGCGTCGTCAGGTCGTTGCGCAGCAGGCTCCCCGGCTCGTTGACGATCTCGCAGCCGGGCAGCGCGCCGCCCTGCCAGAGGCCGAACGCGGCGCCGCCCGGATCGACCGCGAGGGCGGCCCTGCCCTGCTCCCCCTTGTCCAGCGGGCCCGCGGTGACCGTGCCGCCCGCCTCCGTGACGCGCCGCGCGGTGGCGTCGCAGTCGTCGGTGGCGAGGTGGACGCGCCAGAGGGCCGGCCCGGGCGACGCCGCTGCGGGGACCGGGCGGAGCCCCGCGACCCGGCTGCCGCGCAGCAGGGCGAGGACGTACCCTCCGGCGCCCGGCGCGCTGAACTCCCAGCCGAACACGGCTCCGTAGAACGCCTCGGCCGCCTCGATGTCCGGGACGTCCAGGTCGATCCACGTCGGGGTGCCGAGCGGCTGGTTGGTCGTGACCTGGCTCATGATGGGCTCCTTCTGCCGTTCTTCGACGGGCTGCGCGTCGATGGGCTGCGGGTTCTTCCGATGTGCTGCGCGTTCGACGCTAGATCGGGTACAGGCCAGGTCGTGTCCTATATCCCGCCCCGGGGTGTCCCGCCCCAGGGACCGGCCGAGCCGCCCGGATCGGGTGGGATCCGCCGGATCCGGCCGACCGCTGTCGGTGGGGCCTCGTAGAATCGGCGGATGAGCGCTCCCGATTCCGCCACCGTTCCCGAGACCGGCACCGAGACCCGCCCGGAGGCCGATCCCACGACGGATCCGGGGACCGGCGCGGGCACCGGTCCCGGGGCGGGAGAGGCGCTGGAGGTGCTGCGCCGCGTCTTCGGTTACGACTCGTTCCGCGGGAGCCAGCAGGAGATCATCGAGCATGTGGTCTCCGGCGGTGACGCGCTGGTCCTCATGCCGACCGGTGGCGGCAAGTCGCTCTGCTACCAGATCCCGGCCCTCGTACGGAAGGGCGTCGGGGTCGTCGTGTCCCCGTTGATCGCGCTCATGCAGGACCAGGTCGACGCGCTGCGGGCGCTCGGTGTGCGGGCCGGGTTCCTCAACTCCACCCAGGACTTCGACGAACGGCGCCTCGTGGAGGCCGAGTTCCTCGCCGGTGAGCTGGATCTGCTCTACCTCGCGCCGGAGCGGCTGCGGGTCGAGGCGACGGTACGGCTGCTGGAGCGCGGCACGATCTCCCTCTTCGCCATCGACGAGGCGCACTGCGTCGCCCAGTGGGGCCACGACTTCCGCCCCGACTACCTCGCCCTCTCCTCGCTCCACGAGCGCTGGCCCGATGTGCCCAGGATCGCGCTGACCGCGACCGCCACGGAGGCCACGCACACGGAGATCGCCTCCCGGCTGAAGCTCCAGGACGCCCGGCACTTCGTCGCGAGCTTCGACCGGCCCAACATCCAGTACCGCATCGCGCCGAAGAACGACCCCAAGCGCCAGCTCCTCCAGCTTCTGCGCGCCGAGCACGAGGGCGACGCGGGGATCGTCTACTGCCTCTCGCGGGCGTCGGTCGAGAAGACCGCCGAGTTCCTGGTGAAGAACGGGATCGCGGCCCTGCCGTACCACGCGGGGCTCGACACCCGTACGCGGGCGGAGAACCAGTCACGCTTCCTGCGGGAGGAGGGACTGGTGATGGTGGCGACGATCGCCTTCGGGATGGGCATCGACAAGCCGGACGTGCGCTTCGTCGCCCATCTCGACCTGCCGAAGTCCGTGGAGGGGTACTACCAGGAGACCGGGCGCGCCGGGCGTGACGGGCTGCCGTCCACGGCGTGGCTCGCGTACGGGCTCCAGGACGTGGTCCAGCAGCGGAAGATGATCGACACCTCGGAGGGCGACGAGGCGCACCGGCGGCGCCTCGGCGCCCATGTGGACGCGATGCTGGCGCTGTGCGAGACGGTCGAGTGCCGCCGGGTGCAGCTTCTCGCGTACTTCGGGCAGAAGTCCACCGCGTGCGGCAACTGCGACACCTGTCTGACGCCCACGGAGTCCTGGGACGGTACGGTCCCCGCGCAGAAGCTGCTGTCGACGGTCGTCCGGCTGAAGCGCGAGCGCAACCAGAAGTTCGGCGCCGGGCAGATCACCGACATCCTGCTGGGCAAGAAGACCGCCAAGGTCATCCAGTTCGACCATGACGCGCTGAGCGTCTTCGGTATCGGTACGGAGCTGCGCGAGGCCGAATGGCGCGGGGTGGCGCGGCAGTTGCTGGCGCAGGGGCTGATCGCCGTGGAGGGCGACTACGGGACGCTGGTGCTGACGGAGGAGAGCGGCGAGGTGCTGGGCGGCCGGCGGCCGGTCATGCTGCGGCGCGAGCCCGAGAAGGCGGCGCGGCCCGCGCGCGCGGAGAAGTCGTCCAAGCAGCGTTCCGCGCCGGTGGATCTGCCGGAGGAGGCCGTGCCGGTCTTCGAGTCGCTGCGCGCCTGGCGGGGCGCCTCGGCGAAGGAGCAGGGCGTGCCCGCGTACGTCATCTTCCATGACGCGACGCTGCGCGAGATCGCGCTCCTGGCGCCGTCGACGCTGGCGGAGCTGGGCACGGTGACCGGGGTCGGCGAGAACAAGCTGGCGAAGTACGGGGAGCAGATCCTGGAGACGCTGGGCACGGCGTGAGCCACCGGTCCGTACCCCGGCAGGCGGCTCAGGCGCCGGTGTCGAGCCGCAGGTTCCAGCGGCCCGGCGTGCCGGTCAGGGTGACCGTCGAGAGGGGGCGGACGTCCACGTACCAGTAGGTACGGGGCGGCGCGTTCAGCGCGTAGACCAGCGCCGCCCGGACGACGGCCGGTTCGGCGACCGCGACGATCGCCGCGACGTCCTCGGCCGGGCGGGTGTCCAGCCAGCCGCCTATCCGCGAGATGAAGGTGAGCAGCGGCTCGCCGCCGTGCGGGGCGCCGCGCGGGTCGGCGAGCCAGGCGTCGACGCCGGCCGGTTCGCGGGCCATCACCTCGGCGAGGGTGTAGCCGCGCCAGCGCCCCATGCCGCAGTCGCGCAGGGCCGGTTGGGCGAGCGGCGCGAAGCCGAGGGCGTCGCCGGTGGCGCGGCTGCGCGGGGTGGGTGAGCAGTAGCGGAGGTCGGCGGCGGCGAGCGGGATGAGGGTGTGGGCGACGCGCTGCATCTCGTGCCAGCCGGCCCGGTCGAGGGGGCGGTCGTCCTCGAAGCGCTCGTCGTAGAGGTCCGCGCTGCGCGCCGCGGCGACCATGGTGACCCGAACACTCATGGCCGCGATCGTGGAGCGGAAAGCGGTACCGGTCAAGGGGTTGCAGCCCGGGATCGGGAGAGGGTGCTTCCCTGTTCCCGCCCTGTCACACAGCGGTCACGCGCCGGTCGTCCGCGCGAGCGCACGCCCCTCCGGTCTGTCGGTCGGGCACGGCGTGGGGTCAGGCGCGGCCGAGGGTCTCGTCGCAGGCCGTACGGAGCCGGCGTACCCCCTCGGTGATCTCGGCTGCGCCGGCCGGCGCGGCGAAGCTCAGCCGCAGGTGCGGGGCGGGCGGTTCGGCGCCGAAGTACGGGCGGCCGGGCGCGACCGCGACGCCCGCGCGCAGGGCCGCGGCGACGACGGCGGCCTCGTCGGTGCCGTCCGGGAGGCGGAGCCAGAGGTGGTAGCCACCGGCCGGGATGTGCGCCAGGCCCAGTTCGGGCAGGGTGGTGCGCAGCGCGGCGGTCAGGGTGTCCCTGCGGTTCTTCAGCTCGGTGGCCACGGTGCGGAGCAGACGGGGCCAGGCGGCGGAGCCCACCAGTTCCAGGGCGGCTTCCTGGAGCGGGCGCGGTACGAAGAAGGTGTCCACGACATGGATGGCGCGCAGCCGTTCCAGGACGGGCCCCCGGGCCGCGAGGGCGCCGACGCGCAGGCTCGGCGAGGTCACCTTGGTGAGCGAGCAGGCATGGACGACGATGCCGTCGGGGTCGGTGGCGGCGAGCGGCGGGGGCAGCGGGCCCGCGTCCGCGTGCGCCATCCGGCGCGCGAAGTCGTCCTCGATCACGAAGGCCCCGGCCTCCCGGGCGATCCGCAGCACCTCGGGCCTGCGCTCCGGGGCGAGTACGGCGCCGGTCGGGTTCTGGAAGTGCGGCTGGCAGACGAAGACCTTGGCGCCGCTGGCCCGGAAGGCGGCGGCGAGCAGGTCGGTCCTCACCCCGTCCGGATCGACCGGTACGGGGACGGGGCGCAGCCCGGCGGCGCGGGCGATCGCCAGCATCCCGGGGTAGGTGGGCGACTCCACGAGGACGGGGGCGCCGGGCGGGGCGAGCGCGCGCAGCGCGGTGGTGAGCGCGCTCTGGCCGCCCGCCGTGATCAGGATCTCGGCGGTGCCGCAGGTCGGGGCGATGGACCGGGCGAACCATTCGCGCAGTTCGGGCAGTCCGTCGACGGGCGGCCGGCCCCAGACGCCGGGGCGGCGGCCCGCGCGGGCGAGGGCGGCGGCCATCGCGGCCTCGGGCTGGAGCGTGGGGTGCAGATAGCCGCCGGTCAGCTCGATGACGCCGGGCGGCGGCACGGCGAGGGTGATCAGGACGCCCGAGGCGTCGACGGCGCGCGGTACGCCGCCGGCCGGGGTGTCCGCGCTGAGGGTGACCTCCTGCCAGGAGGTGTCGCCGGTCCTGGTCGGGGCGGGGCGTTCGGGGGCGCGGAAGGCTCCGGCGCCGGGGCGGGTGACGACCAGGCCCTCGGCGGTGAGCCGGGCGAGGGCGCGAGAGACCGTCACTGGCGAGACCCGGTAGCGCTCGATCAGCTCTCGGCTCGACGGCAGCTTTCCACCCGGTGAGTAGCGGTTCAGCTCCTGCTTCAGGGAATGTGCCAGCTCCGCCACGCTGCTACGCTCATGCATGACAGCAGAGAATAGCGCTACTCGACGTACCGCGATAGCGGTCACCACCGGATCCCCGCCCCTCGCCGGCCCGCGTACCGAGCGGGGCACCCTCCTCGCCGCGCTGGGCGTCGTCGCCTTCTCCCTCACCTTCCCGTCCACCGTGTGGGGCCTGGAGAGCTTCGGCCCCTGGTCCCTGGTCGCCGTCCGCAGCGTGCTCGCCGCGCTCCTCGCGGGGGGCTGTCTGCTGGCGCTGCGCGTCCCGGTCCCCGCGCGCCGCCACCGGGGCGGGCTCGCGGTGGTCGTCCTCGGGGTCGTGGCGGGGTTCCCGCTCCTCACGACGCTCGCGCTGGAGACCTCCACCACCTCGCACGCCGCCGTGGTGGTCGGGCTGCTGCCGCTCACCACGGCCGCCTTCTCGGTGCTCCGCAGGGGCAGCCGGCCCTCCCGTACCTTCTGGGTGGCGGCGGTCGCCGGGGCGGCCGTGGTGATCGCCTTCACGGTCCAGCAGAGCGGGGGCGCGCTGTCCACGGGCGATCTGTATCTCTTCGGCGCGCTGCTGGTGTGCGCGGCGGGCTACACGGAGGGCGGCAGGCTGGCCCGGGAGATGCCGGGCTGGCAGGTGATCGGCTGGGCGCTGATCGGCGCGCTGCCGCTCTCGCTGGCGGGCGGCGCGGTGGCGCTGTCGTACGAGCCGGTGCGGCTGACGGCGCACGGGGTGATCGGCGTGGTCTGGGTGGCGCTGGTCTCCACCTTCTTCGGGATGTACGTCTGGTACCGGGGCATGGCGGCGATCGGGATCGCGCGGGCCAGTCAGCTCCAGCTCGCGCAGCCGGTGCTGACCCTGCTCTGGTCGGTGCTGCTGCTCGGTGAACACCTCTCCCCCGCGGCTCCGGTGGCGGCCGTGGCGGTGCTGGTCTGCATCGCGGTGACGCAGCGCTCCGCCCGGCCGGCACCCGGCGCCGCGGCCTCACTTCATGAGCGCTGACCGCTTGCCGTAGTGGTCGGTCACCACCCGCGTCATCGCGCCGATCGGATCGGCGCCGACCTCCTTCGCGGAGAAGTAGCAGTGGCCCCGTACCCCGGCGAAGTCCTTCGCCAGCGTGAGATGGCGGGACAGCTCGGCGGGGTCCTGCCAGGCGGCGGGCTGGGCCGGGTCGCCCGCCTTGTACAGGGCCTCACCGATGTACAGGTCGACGCCCGTCCCCCGTACGGTCGCGTCCCACCAGCGCAGCAGCTTCGCGTAGTCGGCGGCGGCGTAGCCGATGTTCCAGTAGAGCTGCGGGGCGATGTAGTCGATCCAGCCCTTGCGGACCCAGCCGCGGGTGTCGGCGTGCAGATCGTCGTACGTCTGCACGCCCGCCCTGGTGTCGGAGCCGAGCGGGTCGGTGGCGGCGTTGCGCCAGACCCCGAAGGGGCTGATCCCGAAGCGCACGTTCTTCTTGGTCTTCTTGATCCGCTCGGCCGTCTCGCGCACCAGCCGGTCGGTGTTGTCGCGCCGCCAGGCCGCCCTGTCGGGGAAGTCCGCCCCGTACCGCTCGTAGGCCGCGTCGTCCGCGAAGACCTGTCCGGCCACCGGGTACGGATAGAAGTAGTCGTCCCAGTGCACGGCGTCGATGTCGTACCGCTCGACGGCGTCCATCATGGCGTCCTGGACGAACTTCCGGACCTCGGGCAGGCCCGGGTTGTAGTAGAGCTTCCCGCCGTACGGCAGGACCCAGCCGGGGTGGACCCGGGCGGGGTGCTTCGCGCTCAGCCGGGCCGGGTCGGTGTGATTGGCGACGCGGTACGGGTTGAACCAGGCGTGCAGTTCGAGCCCGCGCGCGTGGGCCTCCCGTACCGCCGTGCCCAGCGGGTCCCAGCCGGGGTCCTTGCCCTGCGTTCCGGTCAGGTACTGCGACCAGGGCTCGTACGGCGAGGGCCACAGCGCGTCGGCCGTGGGCCTGACCTGGAAGACGACGGCGTTGAGCCTGCGGGCCGCCGCCGTGTCGAGGTGCTGGAGCAGTTCGGTCCGCTGGCGGTCGGCCGACAGCCCGGGCTTCGAGGGCCAGTCACGGTTGGCGACGCTCGCCACCCACATGCCGCGCAGCGCGGGGCGCGGGGCGTGGTGCCCGGCGGCTCCCTGCCCCGGTACGGCCGCGGTGGCGAGGGCGGTGTCGCCCGCGGTCAGCAGGGAGGCCGCCACCCCGGCCGCGGCGGCCACGAACCCGCGCCGCCCGAGGGGGCCCGTGCCCGGCCGCCGGTCCTGCCCTGTCATGCCGTCGCTCATGCCGTCCCTGGCGCCCTCCCTCACGGCGGCCTGTCCCGTCGTACCGTCTCCCGCCGTACCGTGTCCCGGCTCGTCGTGTGCCATACGCCGTCCCTCGCCCTGTCGTGTGTCGTACCCGGCCCTCGACCGCACCACCACGGAGATGAGCGGTGCGGTCACCCGCCGAGCATGCCCGCCCCGGGCCGTCACGCGCATCCGCTGTCGGAGTAACGTCCTGTTCCCGGGGCAGGCGCCGGAATCACACGGGGGACCTGCACGGACATGGACCGGAGAAAGGCACGATGTGACCGACACCCTGACCGATATCGCCCGCGTCGGAGTGGTGGGCTGCGGCCAGATGGGCGCAGGCATCGCGGAGGTCGCCGCGCGCAGCGGCCTGGAGGTCATGGTCGCCGAGACCACCGGCGAGGCGCTGGAGATCGGCCGGACCCGGCTGCAGAACTCCCTGGCGAAGGCCGCGGAACGCGGCAAGATCAGCGAGGAGGAGCGCGACGCGGCGCTCGGCAGGCTGAGCTTCACCACGGATCTCGGGGAGTTCGCCGACCGCGATCTCGTCATCGAGGCCGTCGTCGAGAACGAGCAGGTCAAGACGGAGATCTTCCAGGTGCTCGACCAGGTGGTGACGCGTCCCGACGCGATCCTGGCCTCCAACACCTCCTCCATCCCACTGGTCAAGCTGGCCGTCGCGACCTCGCGCCCCGACCAGGTGATCGGAATCCACTTCTTCAACCCGGCCCCCGTGCAGCAGCTCGTCGAGCTGATCCCCGCGCTGACGACCTCCGAGGAGACGATCCGGCGCGCCGAGACCGTCGTCGAGGGCGTCCTGGGCAAGCACGCGATCCGCGCGCAGGACCGCTCGGGCTTCGTGGTGAACGCGCTGCTCATTCCGTATCTGCTCGCCGCGATCCGGATGTTCGAGTCGGGCATCGCGAGCCGCGAGGACATCGACAACGGGATGGAGATGGGCTGTGCCCATCCGATGGGCCCGCTCAAGCTCGCCGATCTGATCGGTCTGGACACCGTGGCGTCGGTCGCGGACTCGATGTACGCCGAGTACAAGGAGCCGTTGTACGCGGCGTCCCCGCTGCTCCAGCGGATGGTGGACGCGGGGCGGCTGGGCCGTAAGACGGGTGCGGGCTTCTACTCGTACACCTGATTCACACGGAGTGTGCGAAGGGTGCGCGCATATGACTCCCGTACACCCTGATGCCCGCCGCCCAGGGGGAGTTGACTCGATTCCGCTTAGCCAGTACCCGCCGTGGCTGGGCAACCGAATCGTGGAACCACTCTCCCGAACAGGAGCGGAAATCGTGACCACCGAATCCGACCATTCCGTGGTCGGCCAGGAGCGCGCGGAGTTACGTCGCAGCCTCGACGTCGGCCTTGCCAGAACCGAGGGCAGGATGGCACTACTGGCCCACCGCAACGACCAGACCGACAAGGATGTGGCCGATCTGGCCGCGCGCGTGGCCGCTCTGGAACACTCCAGGTGGCCGCTGCCCGCCGTGGCGGCGCTCTGCTCACTCGGAGCGCTCGCGGTGGCGGTCTGGCAGACCCTGGGCCGCTAGGGGTGCTAGCGGGTCCCTGGCCCCTTGCTGGACCGGAACCTCACTGGCCCAGCCTCAAGTGGTGGAGCATCAGCAGCCCGGCCGTCATGTTGGCGGCCGGGATCTCGCCCCGGGCGATCATGTCCGGCACCAGCTTGAGCGGTACCCACTCCCGGCGCGAGGACTCGAAGTCGTCCTCCGGGTGACCGATGTACGTCGCGTCCTCCGCCCAGTACATGTGGTGCCGCGCGTCGCTGAGGCCGTTGGAGGGCTCGACGGTCAGGAGATGCCGGAGAGGTCCCGGGCGCCAGCCGGTCTCCTCCTCCATCTCCCGTGCCGCCGCGGTCTTGATGTCCTCGCCGTCCTCGACGACTCCCGCCGCGAGTTCCCAGCCCCAGCTATCGGTGATGAAGCGGTGCCTCCAGAGCATCAGCACCTCGTTGGCGGAGTTGACCACGGTCGCCACCGCGACCGGGCGGAGCCGGATGAGGAAGTGGTCCAGATGCCGGCCGTCGGGGAGTTTGACGTCGGCGAGATTGACCCGGAACCACCGATTCTCGTACACCGTCTGCTCGTTTAACTTCGTCCACTGCACGTTTCTGCCACCTTCCGACAAGTTGATGGCAATATCGCAGCAGCGACGCCCGACCCGGGGAAAGCGCGGGGGGCTCAACAGGGGGCTCACAGAGGAACGCGCAGCGCCCCTGCGATCAGTTCCGCGGTGTCCTCGGCTTCGGAAGAGCCGCTGGCCACAAGCTGTTCACGTACCTGGCGCAAGCGGTCGCGCAGCCGCTGGGACTCCATTCCTCTGGCCCGCTCCGCCATCTCGGCCGCTGTTCTCGCGGCCCGGTCGGCCTCGCCCTGCCGCAGTTCGATGTGGCTGAGCATCGCGAGCCGGTGGACCCGGCCGCGGTCGTGCGCCGGTGTGTCCACGGCCGCCGTCGCGTGCACCCGCGCGGCGGCGAGCTCCCCCAGACTGAGGAGCGCCTCAGCCACCTGTACGTTGACCAGGCCCGGTTGGACGTAGCCCGTCTCGTCCGGTTCGTGCCCCGGACTGATGCGCTCCGCCTCGGACTCCGCCCGCCGGATGCAGCCGAGCGCCGCGCCCGCGTCCCCCAGATGCGCGTACGACTTGGCCTGCATCGCGTAGAGATCGGCGGCGAGCGCGGGGGTGATCTGGCGCCCGGCGGTCCGCAGCGCCGCCTCCGCGAACGCCACGGCCTGGCGGTACTCCCCCATGAACAGCGACTGGTTGACGAGCAGCGCGATCACGTACGCGCCGAGCCCCCGGTCGCCGCTGGCCTTGGCCAGCCGCAGCGCCTGGTGGAAGTAGCGCTGCGCCAGGCCGTGGGCGTCGGAGTCGTACGCGCAGATACCGGCCACCGCGACCAGCCCGCCGGTGGCGCGGTGGAGCTGGCGCCCCAGCGCGTCGCTGTAACCGCCGCGCAGCAGCGGCGCGGTCTCGGCGTTGAGGAAGCGGACGATCCTGGCCCGGGTCGCGACACCGCCCGCCCGCCGGTACATCAGCTCGTAGTGCGCACGGGCGGACCGCAGCAGCTTGATGTCTGCGGGACCGACCTTCGTACCGCCCGCGCGGGACACGTCGGAGTCCTCCGGCGGGTTCTCCCACTCCCAGACGGGCATCACGGCGGGCGTGCCGGTGACGGCGGGGGCGCCCACTATGTGCGGGCGCTGCTGCTCGTCACTGCGCCACAGCGCGGCGGCGCGCTCCACGAAGCCGGAGAGCGGGGTGGCGTGCGGTACGGGTGACTCCCCCGCCACGCCGAACCCGATGTCGTCCAGGGTGAGCGGTCTGCGCAGCCGGTCGCTGAGCACCGCGCAGATCAGGTCGGGCACCTGGCCACGTGGCCGCTGGCCCTTCAGCCAGCGGGACACGGCGGTGTGTTCGTACCGCAGCGCGAGGCCCCTCGTACGGCCCGCCTGGTTGACGCGGGCGGCGAGGCCGGCATGGGAGATGCCCGCCTCGTCGAGCAGGGAATCGAGCAGAGTGTTGGGCTGCATGTGCCCCTCCGGAGACTCGGCCGTTCCAGCCTAGACGAAATAAATCCGAACTCCCGCCTGCGGGAGGCCCCGAGAGGGGCGGGTGACGCTACTTCGGATGTGCTCGTCAGGACGGAACGGGAAACGCACGGGGTGTGAACGGAGTGCCCGGATTCGCACCGTGTGCGCTCTGCCGCCGGGCGGGCGGGGCGGGTTGACTGAGTGTCCTCACCAAGGAGGCGGCCGGGCCGCCGGCTCCCCCTCGTCAAGTGCGGCGGCCCGCAACCGTGTCGTCCGTCCCGCCGACCTGCCCGACACTCCACGGCGGGACGGACGACACGGACACCGCGCCGGTGGTTCCCTCACACCACGGGCGGGGTGCTCCTGAGTGGGAGACGGGTCCGGTCACGGACGACAGCGACTTCTGGCGCCGGGAGGGGTGCTAGGGACGGGATGGAGCCGGACGGGTACGGCGCAGCGCCGGGTCACCGGACTGCGTCGGCACCCGTGTGCGTTCCTCCAGTACGGCGCGACAGCCCGGCGGCGCCTGGCCGTTGACCGGTGGCGGCTCCTGCGGTGGGGGCGCGGTGTCAGGACCGGGGGGCAGCGGGTCCGGGGGGAGGAGACCGTCGGGCGCGCGCGGCCCGTCGGTGATCCTTCTGTCCGGACCGGCCCGCTCCACGCCGGTCCGGTCGGCCCCGCTCCGGTCGGCGCCGGAGTGGTCGACGGGCCCCGACTGCCGTCCGGCCGTCGCGCACGGGGAGCCGTCCACCCGGTCGTTGCGCAGCACCAGCAGCGCCATGTCGTCGGTGATCCGCCCGCCGGTGTGCCGCAGCAGCGCCGCGTGCACCTGCCGTACCACCGCCGCGGGCGTCAGCGTGGTGGACGAAGCCGCCTCCGCCAGCGCCTCCTTGAGGCCGAAGAAGCGCCCCTGCGCGTCCCGCGCGTCCTCCGCGCCGTCGGTGTGCAGGAACAGCGCCTCGCCCGGCAGCAGCCGTCCGCACCGGTACGGGGTGAGCTCCGCCGGCAGCGGTACGGCGCCCAGCGGCGGTAACGGCTCCCCGCAGGCGAGCGGTTCCGCGCCGGCGCCGAGCCGGTAGGGCCAGGGATGGCCGCAGTTGAGGGCGCGGATCTCCGCGTCGGGGCCGATCTCCAGCAGCAGGACGGTGACGAACTCCTCCGCGGCGTCCGCCGCGTCCGCCGCCGCCATCCGGTGGGCGGCCCGGCACGCCTCGGCGACCTCGGCCGCGCTCGCGCTCGCCTCCTCCGTGGCGGCGGCCGCTTGGGCGAGCAGGGCCACCCGGAGCGCCGCCTCGCAGTCCGGCTCCCGCCGCGCCAGCTCCCGCAGATGGCGCTGGTGGGCCCGGTCGAGTCTGCGCAGGACGCCGTCGAGCCCGTTCTCGTCGTGGGCGGCCTCGCGGAAGCTGCCGAGGACGGCGGCCACCGCCCCGATGGCGGGCAGCCCGTGGCCGCGTACGTCCCCGATGACCACGCGCACCCCGTGGGTGGTCGCCATCACCTCGTACAGGTCACCGCCCACGTCGGCGCCGCGCGAGGCGGAGAGCTGGCGGGCATGGAGCGCGAGCCCGTCGAGCCGGGACGGCAGCGGGCGCAGCAGGACCTCCTGCGCGGCGCGCGCCACGGCGCGTACCTGGAGCAGTTCCCGGGCGGCGCGGCGCCGTACCCGCATGACGAGGTAGGCCATCACCAGGACGAAGGCCACGCAGGTCACGATGCGGGGAAGGAGCGTGTCGCGCTCCGAGGGCGGGCGCGTCAGCTCCCAGGTGATCACCAGCGCGAGCAGACCGCCGGGGATCGCGCACTCCACGAAACCCCAGGAGGCGGTCTCCTCCTCGGTTGTCTGCTTTTCTGCACTGGTCCGATTCATACGTCGGCCCCCCTCGGCCGTCCGGCCACTCAGCCGTTGGGCGTACGTCGACCGTCGCGGCCGGATCGATTGTGTCGATCACTGGCCGCCGATGGCGCGACCCGCCGAGGGTTCTCACTCAAATGAGTGAGGGGCGCGTCCGGAGACCCGGACGCGCCCCTCAGGGGCTTCACGATCTGTCGAACGAAAGGCCGAAAGACCCTTCGCGACAGGCGGTTACGCTCCCCGCAGTACCGCCCCGGTCCGCTCGGCGGCGAGCGCGACGGCCGCGTCACGGGCCGCCGTGGCCTCCTCGACCGTCAGCGTGCGGTCGGTGGCGCGGAAGCGCAGGGCGTACGCGAGGGACTTGTTCCCCGCGCCGACCTGCTCGCCGGAGAAGACGTCGAACAGCCGCAGCGACTCCAGGAGTTCGCCCGCCCCCTCGTGCAGCGCCCGCTCCACGTCACCGGCGGGCACGTCGTCCGCGACGACCAGCGCCACGTCCTGGGTGGCCACCGGGTAGGTGGAGATGCGCGGCGCCTGGAGCACGCCGGTGCCCGCGCGCTCCAGCAGGTCCAGCTCGATCTCCATGGCGCTGGTGCGCTCCGGCAGCCCGAGCGCCTTGACGACGCGCGGGTGCAGCTCACCGGCGTGCCCGACGAGCGTCTCCGTGCCGTCCACGGTCGCGAACAGCGCGGCGCAGCGGCCGGGGTGCCACGGCTCGTGGCGGTCGGCCCGTACGGCGAGCTCGACGCCGGCCTCCCGGGCGACGGTGCGGGCCGCCTCGACGGCGTCCGCCCAGTTCGCCCGGGTGCCCTTGCCCCACCAGCCGGCCTGCTCGCGCGCGCCGGACAGGACGACCGCGGCGTGGCGCGGCTGGCGCGGCAGCGCGGCGTCGAGGGAGGCGATCTCCTCGTCGGTGGGCCGCCGGTCGACGGGCAGCCGTACCGGTACGGTCTCCTCGCCGGTCGGCCGGAAGACCAGCCCGGTCTCGAAGAGCGCGAGGTCGTGCGAGCCCCGGCCGTCGTTGCGGCGCAGCGCGGTGAGGAGTCCGGGCAGCAGCGTGGTGCGCAGCGCGGGCTCCTCGTCGGAGAGCGGGTTGACGAGGGTGACCGTACGGCGCCGGTCGTCGTCGGCCGGGAGGCCGAACGCGTCGAGGACGGCCTCGCCGGTGAACGGGTAGTTCAGCGCCTCGACGTAGCCGGCGCCGGCCAGGGCGCGGCCGACGCGGCGGTGCAGCCGCTGCCGCTCGGTGAGCCCGCGGCCGGACGGCGGGGTCGGCAGCGTGGAGGGCAGGTTCTCGTACCCCTCCAGGCGGATGACCTCCTCGGCGAGGTCGTTGGGCTCGCCGAGGTCGGGGCGCCAGGACGGGACGGTGACGATCAGCTCGTCCTGCCCGTACACGTCGCAGCCGACCTCCTGGAGGCGTCGTACGACGGTCTCCCTGCCGTAGCCGACACCCGCGACGCGGTCGGGGTGGTCGGCGGGCATGGTGATGGTGTGCGGCGCGGAGGGCGCGACGACCTCGGTGACCCCGGCCTCCGCGGAGCCGCCCGCGAGGAGGACCAGCAGGTCGACGGTGCGCTGCGCGGCGGCGGCGGTGGCCTCCGGGTCGACGCCGCGCTCGAAGCGCTTGGACGCCTCGGAGGGCAGCTTGTGGCGGCGCGCGGTGCGGGCGATGGTGATCGCGTCGAAGTGCGCGGCCTCGATGACGACCTCGGTCGTGCCGTGCACGGCGCCGGTCTCGGCGTCGGTGACGACATCGGCGATCTCGGTGTGGGCACCGCCCATCACGCCCGCGAGGCCGATCGGCCCGCGGTCGTCGGTGATGACCAGGTCCTGGGCGTCCAGGACGCGCTGCACCCCGTCGAGCGTGGTGATCTTCTCGCCGGCCTCGGCACGGCGCACGCCGATCGGGCCTTCGAGCCGGGTCCGGTCGTAGGCGTGCAGCGGCTGGCCCAGCTCCAGCATCACGTAGTTGGTGATGTCGACCGCGAGCGAGATCGGCCGCATGCCGGCCTTCTGGAGGCGGCGGCTCAGCCAGATCGGGGACCGGGCCTCGGGGTCGAGACCGGTGACCGTACGCGCGGTGAAGCGGTCGCAGCCCATCGGGTCGGCGATCTTCACGGGGTGGCCGTACGCGTTCGGCGCGGGGACGTCGAGCAGCGCCGGGTCGCGCAGCGGCAGGCCGTACGCGATGGCGGTCTCGCGGGCGACGCCGCGCAGCGAGAGGCAGTAGCCGCGGTCGGGGGTGACCGCGATGTCCAGGACCTCGTCCACCAGCTCCAGGAGCGCGATGGCGTCGGTGCCCGGCTCGTACTCCGGCGGCAGGACGATGATGCCGCCCGAGCCGTCGTCGCCCATGCCCAGCTCGTCGCCGGAACAGATCATGCCGTGCGAGGTCCTGCCGTACGTCTTGCGCGCGGCGATCGCGAAGTCGCCGGGGAGGACGGCGCCGGGCAGCACGACCACGACCTTGTCGCCGACGGCGAAGTTACGGGCGCCGCAGACGATCTCCTGCGGTGCGCCGGTGCCGTTGGCGGTGCCGACGTCGACGGTGCAGAAGCGGATGGGCTTCTTGAAGCCCTCCAGTTCCTCGATGGTGAGGACCTTGCCGACGACGAGGGGGCCCTTGAGGCCGCCGCCGAGCTGCTCGACGGTCTCGACCTCCAGACCGGCGGAGACGAGCCGGGCCTGTACGTCACGGCCGGTCTCCGTCGTCGGCAGGTCGACGTACTCCCGCAGCCAGGAAAGCGGGACGCGCATCAGATCTCCATCCCGAACGGCCGGGTGAACCGGACGTCACCCTCGACCATGTCTCGCATGTCTTCGACGTTGTGGCGGAACATCAGCATCCGTTCGATGCCGAACCCGAAGGCGAATCCGCTGTACTTCTTGGGGTCGACGCCGCAGGCGGTGAGCACCTTGGGGTTGACCATGCCGCAGCCGCCCAGCTCGATCCAGCCCTCGCTGCCGCAGGTGCGGCAGGGCCGGTCGGGGTCGCCGACGGACGCGCCGCGGCAGACGTAGCAGACCATGTCCATCTCGGCGGACGGCTCGGTGAACGGGAAGAAGTTCGGGCGGAGCCGGGTCTTCATGTCCGGGCCGAAGAGCGCCTGCACCATGTGGTCCAGGGTGCCCTTGAGGTCGGCCATGGTCAGGCCCTCGTCGACGGCGAGCAGCTCGATCTGGTGGAAGACCGGGGTGTGCGTGGCGTCCAGCTCGTCGGTGCGGTAGACCCGCCCGGGGCAGACGATGTAGACGGGCGGTTCGCGGTCGATCAGGGCGCGGGCCTGGACCGGCGAGGTGTGCGTACGGAGCACCACACCGGACTCGTCACCGGTGGTGCCCTCGGGGCCCGCGACGAAGAAGGTGTCCTGCATCTGGCGCGCCGGGTGGTCGGGCACGAAGTTGAGGGCGTCGAAGTTGAACCACTCGGCCTCGGCCTCGGGCCCCTCGGCGACCTCGTACCCCATGGCCACGAAGACGTCGGCGACCCGCTCCATGAAGGTGGTGAGCGGGTGGCGGGCGCCGGCCGGGGTGCGGTCGTACGGCAGTGTGACGTCCACCGCCTCCTCGACCAGCACCCGGGCGTCGCGCTCGGCCTCCAGCTCGGTCTGGCGGGCGGCGAGGGCCCGGCCGACGGCGGCGCGGGCCTGGCCCACGCGCTTGCCCGCCTCGGCCTTGGCCTGCGGCGGCAGCGCGCCGATCTCCCGGTTGGCGAGGGAGAGCGGCGAGGTGGACCCGGTGTGCGCGGTCTTCGCGTGGGCGAGCGCGTCGAGGTCACCGGCGGCGGCGAAGGCGGCGAGCGCCTCGTCCCGCAGGCGCTCGATCTGCTCCGGTTTCAGTGCCTCGACCTCGACCGGGTCGTACGACTTGTTGGGTGCGGACATCTCTTCCCGTACTTCCGATTGGCTTGGCGAAACGACCCTGCTCGATCACTGAGGGCGTGAAGGTGCCAAAAGCCGAGTCTAAAGGGTCGTACGACGGTGGATTGGCCCGCGGGCGGCCCGGCCGGGGTCTCCGGTGCGGTCGGGAGACCGTCAGGAGAGGTAGGCCGGAGCGCCGACGGGCAGGATAAATCGGAACCGCGCGCCGCCGCCGGGGCCGCGGCCCACGGTGATGGTGCCGCCGTGCGCCTCGACGATGCCCTTGACGATGTAGAGGCCCAGCCCCGTCCCGCCGCGTTTGCTGCCCCGCCAGAAGCGGGTGAAGACGCGCTGCATCGACTCCTCGGGGATGCCGGGTCCTTCGTCGCACACGGTGACGGCCGTTCCCTTCTCGCTCTCCGCCGCGTGTTCGATCCGCGCGGGCGCCACCTCGATGGTGACGGTTCCCTCACCGTGGCGCACCGCGTTTTCCAGCAGGTTGCCGAGCACCTGGTCGATCTTGTCCGGATCCGCCCACAGATCGGGCAGCGGCTGTTCTATCCGTACCAGGAAACGGTCGGGCGACTGTCCCGAGGCGGTGTGCGACTGGACGTGCCGGCCGACGGCCGCGCCGATGTCGACGGGCTGACGGCGCACCTCCAGGCGGCCCGAGTCGATCCGGGAGATGTCGAGCAGTTCGGCGATCAGCCGGGTGACCCGGTTCGCGTCGGCGTCGACGGTCTCCAGCATCAGCCGCTTCTGGTCGTCGGTGAACCGCTCCCACTTGGCGAGCAGGGTCGCCGTGAACCCCTTGACGGAGGTCAGCGGCGAGCGCAGCTCGTGGGCGACGGTGGCGATCAGCTCGGCATGGCTCAGCTCCGTACGGCGGCGGGCCTCCGTGCCCCGGACACAGATCACCAGCTTGCGGACGGGGCCCGTGGGGTACGCGCGGACGTAGCGGGCGGAGACCAGGACCTCCCGGCCGCCGGGGAGCAGCAGGTTGCGCTCCGGCTGTCCTGTCCGGGTGGCGAGGCCGCCGTACGGGTCGGTCAGCGCCCACCAGCGGCGGCCCTTGAGGTCCTCCAGCGGCAGCGCCCGGTCCACGGGGCGGCCGAGGGCGGCGGAGCGGTCGACGGCGGTGATCCGCGCGGCGGCGGCGTTGAAGCAGACGACGCGGCCGGTCTCGTCCGCGACGATCAGCCCGTCGGGGAGCTCGTCGGGGTCCAGCCCCGCTCCGTCCGGGATGCCGGCGTGGTCGTCCGCCGGATCACCGGGGTCCGCCGCGGGCACGCCGCCCGCTTCCCCGGCGCCGGCACCGAACGCGGCCGGTAAGGCTCCCTGGACCCCTGCGGGTCGGCTCGCCCCGACGGTCATCCCCGCACCCCACCTCTTCCGGGTAGCTCAGTGGGTCCCCGAGCACGCAACACTACTAGCTGACCGTGACCGGGCGGACCCCCTCAGCGCATACCGCGGACGCGCTGGGCACGCGCTGAGGCATAGAGACATACGGCCGCGGCGGTCGCGAGGTTCAAGCTCTCGGCCTTTCCGTGGATCGGCACCCGCACGACGGCGTCCGCCAGCGCGCGGGTCTCGGCCGGCAGCCCCCACGCCTCGTTGCCGAAGACCCAGGCGGTGGGCCCGGCCATGGTGCCCGCGTCCAGCTCGTCGTCGAGGTCGTCCTCGCCCGCCCCGTCGGCGGCCAGGATGCGCACCCCGGCGCCCTGGAGGCCGCGTACCGCCTGCTCCACGGGGACACCGACGACGACCGGCAGATGGAAGAGCGAGCCGGCCGACGCGCGGACGGACTTGGGGTTGTACAGGTCGACGGAGGCGTCGGTGAGGACGACGGCGTCGGCCCCCGCGGCGTCCGCGCAGCGCAGCACCGTACCGGCGTTGCCGGGGTCGCGGACATGGGCCAGGACGGCGACGAGCCGGGGCCCCGCGGCGAGGACGTCCGCGAACGGCGTGTCCAGGAAGCGGCAGACGCCGAGCAGCCCCTGCGGGGTGACGGTCTGGGAGACCTCGGCGAGGACGGTGTCGGGGGCGAAGTGCACCCGGGCACCGGTGGCGCGGGCCGCGTCGACGATGTCGGCGTACCGCTCGGCGGCCTCGGCGGTGGTGAACAGCTCGACGAGCGTGGGCTCCCCGCCGGCCCCGCGGTGGGCCACCGCCTCACGTACGGCCTGCGGCCCCTCGGCGATGAACCGGCGTTCCTTGCCGCGGAAGGCACGCTTGGCGAGCCTGCGCGCGGCCGTGACACGGGGGGAACGCGGGGAGATCAGCTCGGGGGTGCCCATGGGCGGCGGCTCGCTTCTCGTCTGGCGGTACGGGAGTACGGGCGGTCTCGTCCGGCGGCACGGGGGGCGCAGGGGGCCGGGCGGTCCCGTACGGCGGTCAGGGAGTACGGCGGTACGGGCGGGTCCCGTACGGCGGCCCGGCGGCGTGCGCGGGAGAGGCCCGGGAACACGCCGGACCCGCAGGCGGTGTGCCTGCGGGTCCGGCGGGAAGGGCGCGGGCCGGTGAAGAGCCTCTCGGCTCTTAGGCCGCGGCCTTCGGGGCGTTGACGTCGCTGGGGAGCGCCTTCTGGGCGACCTCGACCAGCGCGGCGAACGCGTTGGTGTCGTTGACGGCCAGCTCGGCGAGGATCTTGCGGTCCACCTCGACGTTGGCGGCCTTCAGACCCTGGATGAAGCGGTTGTAGGTGATGCCGTTGGCACGGGCAGCGGCGTTGATCCGCTGGATCCAGAGCTGACGGAAGTCGCCCTTGCGCTTCTTGCGGTCGTTGTAGTTGTAGACGAGGGAGTGGGTGACCTGCTCCTTCGCCTTCCGGTACAGGCGCGAACGCTGGCCGCGGTAACCGCTGGCCGCTTCGAGGATTGCCCGGCGCTTCTTGTGGGCGTTGACTGCCCGCTTGACGCGTGCCACGTGTTGACTCCTTGTAGCGGGGCCGTGGTTGGACTCACACGGCCCGGAAACGAATAGGTCCCGGTCCTGTTGCCGCGCCCCCGGTCACCGGGGGCGGCGACATCACTTGCCGAGAAGCTTCTTGATCTTCTTGGCGTCGCCCGGGGCCATCTCGGCGTTGCCGGTGAGGCGACGCGTCAGCCTTGACGACTTGTGCTCGAGCAGGTGGCGCTTGCCGGCCCGCTCGCGCAGCACCTTGCCGGAGCCGGTGATCTTGAAGCGCTTGCTGGCACCGCTGTGCGACTTGTTCTTCGGCATAGCGCCGTTCTCTCCTCGTCAGTGGCGCTCCCAGCCGGTCCGGACTTCTGGACCGGCGCGCGGGAGCGTCAGATCTCTGGTGTGTGGTTCCGAGCGGAGCCGGGGGCCGCCTGGGTGGCGCCCCCACGGATCACACCTCGGAAGATGCCTCGACGGGGGTCTCGGCCGGAGCCTCGACACTCTCGTCGGCCGACTCCTCGGGCGTGTGGCCCTGGCGCTCCGCCTTGCGGGCCGCCTGCGCCTCACGGGCCTCGGCCATGGCCTCGGTCTTCTTCTTGTGCGGACCAAGAACCATGATCATGTTCCGGCCGTCCTGCTTCGGGTTCGACTCGATGAAGCCGAGCTCCTCGACGTCGGAAGCCAGTCGCTGGAGCAGTCGGAAGCCCAGTTCCGGACGGGACTGCTCACGACCACGGAACATGATCGTGATCTTGACCTTGTCACCCTGCTTGAGGAACCGGACGACGTGACCCTTCTTGGTGTCATAGTCGTGCGGGTCGATCTTCGGCCGGAGCTTCATCTCCTTGATGACCGTGTGCGCCTGGTTCTTGCGCGCCTCACGGGCCTTCATGGCCGACTCGTACTTGAACTTCCCGTAGTCCATGAGCTTGCACACGGGCGGACGGGCGTTCGCCGCGACCTCGACCAGGTCCAGGTCGTACTCCTGTGCGAGCTCCAGGGCCTTGGCGAGCGGGACAATGCCCACCTGCTCGCCACTGGGACCGACAAGTCGCACTTCGGGAACGCGAATCCGGTCGTTGATGCGGGGCTCGGCGCTGATGGATCCTCCTCGGTAGCACCACACGACTGTCTGGCAGACAGCCGCGTAACGTCTGTTTCAGACCAACCGCGGCGGCACAGCAAAAATGCCCCGGACGGCACACAGGCAGGAGCTCCTCGAATACCGGAGCACCGCCGCGTACGTACCACGGGGCGCATCGGGCGGTTCCATCGTCCGTACGGAACGATGGGCACCACCTGACCGGTGACCCGCCGCCCTCAAGGGGCAGCCAGGTGGGAGATCGGAGCCTCCACTTGTGGGCCGGACACACAAGTGACCGGCCGGTCGTTACACAAGGTTAGCACCCCCCGGGGCCTCCCGCTAACCCTGTGTCTCCCCGCCGCTCCCGCACACGGCGCGGTCCCGGCGTGGGCCTATCGTGTGGGGCATGAGCGACGCGACCTCCCCCCAGTCCACCCCGGCGGCCCCGGAATCACCCGGCTACGACGCCATGGCCCGCGACATCGCGGAAGTCCCCGCCGTCGAGGTGATCGTCACGGTCGCGGTGAACCTGATGAGCGCGGCGGCCGTGAAGCTCGGTCTGACCGAGGAGGGCGACGAGCACAAGGACCTGGACGAGGCCCGCAAGCTGGTCCACGCGCTGGCCGGGCTGATGGACGCGAGCACGACGGAGATCAGCTCGTTCCACGCGGCGCCGCTGCGCGACGGACTGAAGTCGCTCCAGCTCGCCTTCCGCGAGGCGTCGGTCGTACCGGACGAGCCGGGCCAGGGCCCGGGCGAGAAGTACACGGGCCCGGTCTACGGCTGACCAAGCTCTAGGCGCGTACGTACAGGGGCTCGCCCGGTGGGGTGGCCTCGGCCGGCAGCACCGCCAGGTCGAGGCCCCGCACCAGGCGGGCCCTCAGTACGTCGTCGTCCGCGAGGGCGCGCGCGACGCTGCGGGCCGCCTCCGCCGGGGACGTGGCCGGGTCCAGCAGGAGGGCGACGGTGCCGTCCGCGCTGCCGGGGCCGAGATACGCCCGTACCACCGCGGGCTCCGCGGCCACGGCGGCCCGTACCGCCGCGGTCACGGCGGGGTCGTCGAGCGGGCCGGTGCCCGGGCGCCCCTCGGCGAGGGCCAGCAGGGCGGGCCCGGTGATCTCGTACGGGACGGGGCCGGCGAGGTCGAGCACGACCGTGTCGGCCCGCTCGTGCGCGGCGGCCTGGAGCGCCTGGTGCAGCGGTACGGCGACGGGCCTGGCCCCGGGGTCCCAGCGGGCCAGCGCCTCGACGGAGGTGAAGGCGGGCAGAGCACGCCGGTCACCGGCCCGGAGGGTGGGCACGGCCATGTCGCTGGTCTTCTCCCGGCGCAAACCGTTCTCGTCCTCCTCGACCTCCCCAAGGACAGCCACGATGGGCACCAGCAGCCGTGACGTACGCAGCGCCGCCAGCACGGGACCGTGGGCCGCGCGGTCCTCGGCCCAGGCGGCGAGGGCCGCCGTCAGGGCGGGGTCGGCGGTGCCGTCGTCGTCGGAGAAACCGGGGTCAGGGATGTTCTTGAGCGCCACGGGACGAGCCTAGAGCGTCGGCCGGGGCGTACCGTCCTCGGGTGGATCTCTCGGTGGCGGTGTACGACATGGCGGATGGGTGCGAGGCCATGTACGGCGCGGACCGTACGTATGTGACCGCCAGTGTGGTGAAGGTCGCGGTGCTCGCCGCCCTGCTGCTGCGGGCGCGGGACGCGGGCCGGTGGCCGGCCCCCGGCGAGGAGCGCCTCGCGGAGGCCATGATCGAGCGCAGCGACAACGAGGCGGCGACGGCGCTGCGGGCGGCGGCCGGAGGCGTACCGGGGCTGGACGCGGCGCATGCGCGACTCGGCATGGTGCGGACCGCCGCGGCCCCGGCGTGGGGGCTGACGCGGACCACGGCGGGCGATCAGCTCACCCTTCTGAAGGCGGTCTTCGACGCGGACGCCCGGCCGGACGCGCCGCTGGACCTGCGGTCGCGCCGCTATCTGGCGGGGCTGATGGGGCGGGTGGTGCCGGGGCAGGACTGGGGCGTGTCGGCGGCGCGCGGCGCCGGAGCCCGGACGAGTGCGACCAGCCGCTGTGGTGACGGCGTGGCTCTGAAGAACGGTTGGCTGCCCAGAACGGAGAGCGGCCTGTGGGTCGTCCACTCCGTGGGGCGGGTGGACGGCTGCCTGTTGGCGGTCCTGTCCGACGGCCACGCTTCGAAGGAGGAGGGCATCGCCCGGGTCGAGGAGGCCGCCGTCGACGCGGTGCGCCGGATCACGGGGGTCCGGCGCGGCTGAGGCGGGCCGCGTACGGCTGTCTCAGCGCCAGCGTCCGATGCCGATGCGCCGGCCCGATCCCCGCCAGAGCAGCACGGCGCCCGCCAGCAGTACGGCGCCGGCGGCACCGGCGGCCGGGGCCAGCCAGACGGCGGGGTCCGTGTTCTCGTCGGCGATGTCGGGGCCGCTGCCGAAGTAGTGCTTGCCGAACCCCGCGGACTGGCTCTTGAGGTCCGTACGGGACAGTTTCGCGCCCGCCTCGATCGCGGCGGCCGGGTCGACGAAGCCGTACCCCCGGGCGTCGTCGCGGCCGCTCGACGGGGCGTCGCGCGCGGTGTCGGCGAGGAGCTTCTTGATCTGCGCGGGGGTGAGGTCGGGGTAGGCGGAGCGGACGAGGGCGACGGCGCCGGAGACGAACGCGGCGGCGGCGCTGGTGCCCCAGCCCTCGTAGTAGCGGCGGTCGGGGTCGGCGATGACGACATCGACGCCGGGCGCGCTGACCGTGGCGTACCAGCGCCGGGTGGAGAAGGCCGCGTGCGTGCCGTACTCGTCGACGGCGGTCACGGCGATCACCCCGGGGTAGGCCGCGGGGTACGAGATGTGGTCGCCCTTCTCGCCGCCGTTGCCCGCCGAGGCGACGACGACCGCGCCCCGGGACAGGGCGTACTGGACGGCCGCGTCCTCGGCCGGTTCGGGATGGGCCGACTCGCTGTCGTCGCCGAGGGACAGGTTGATGACGTCGGCGCCCTGGTCGGCGGCCCAGCGGATGCCTTCGGCGAGGGCGCCGCCCTTGGAGGCGCGGGCCTTCGCGCGGGCCGGGTCGCTGCCCTCCAGGATGACCCGTACGGGAAGGATCTTCGACTCGGGCGCGATGCCGAGCACCCCGTCGGTGCGGCCGGTTCCGTGGCCGTGTCCCGCGATGATGCCGGCCATGGCCGTACCGTGCCGGGCCCAGGAGCGGTCGCCGCTGCGCGCGCCGAAGCCGATCAGGTCCTTGCCGGGCAGTACCTGCCCGGAGAGGTCCGGGTGGGTGTCGTCCACGCCGGTGTCCAGGACCGCGACGGTGACGCCGGTGCCCTGCGAGTGGCGCCACGCCTGTTCGGTGTGCATCGCGTCGAGCGCCCACTGCTGGGCCCGGATCGCGTCGGCGTGCGCCGGGGTCGCGGGGAGCAGCAGGACGGACGCGGCGGTGAGGACGGCGGCGATCCGGTGGCGGCGCGCGCGCCTGGTCGCGGCGGTCTTCGACGTCATGGGTTCCGGGTCCTCCGCGTTCTCGTGGGCACCGGTGATCCGTGTCCCGTAGGGGTCAACGGGGTGCCACCGTGCCGGCGTCGACTGCTGTGCGCAGCCCGCGTTCTATACGGTCGGCGACGCCTTTCGCCTCATGTCCGAGACCGGCTTGTGCGGCCGGGGTCGTGGCGCCGTTGACCATGGCGTGGTCGGCGGGCTGGGGGGAGGCGACCGGGCGCCCGTCGGCGAAGCCGGAGACGGCGAACACGACGACGGGGACCTCGGTGAGGACGTTCACCGTCCAGCTCGCACGCTGCGCGTCACCGAACGTCCCGGCGACGGTGCCCTCGACCGGGTACGTACGGGGCATCAGATCGGTGCGTTCGGTGAGGTCGTCGACCCGGAAGCGGGTGCGCAGGGCCGCCATGGCGTTCGCGTCGCCCTGGGTGAAGACCAGCCCGACGGTGGTGACGCTGCTGGAGGTCGCGTCGACGTAGGTGGCGCGCACGACCCGTGAGCAGCCCAGGGGGCGCAGCACCCGCTCCAGCAGGGGGTCCAGCGCGCCGGCGCAGCCGCTGTCGGGCGCGACGCCGATCCGGGTCCACCGCCGGTCGGCGGCGCCGGGTCCCGCGCCGTCGCCCTTGAGGGTGCGCGGGAAGAGCGTGTCCACGGGGACGCTGTGCCAGAGGCCGCGTGCGACGGCGAAGTCGTCCCTGGCGGCCGGTTCCGCAGCCGAGTCCCCGGTCAGCCAGCTCCCGGTGACGGCGCCTCCGATGAGGCCGACCCCGAGGACCACGCAGGCCACGGCGGCGGCCGCCCTGGCCGGGCGGCGTACGGGAACGGGACGCAGCCGCGCGGTGCTCTCCGAGGGCGTACCGGCGGGTCCGGCGGCCCACGGGAACACCGTCGGCGCGGCCGGGGCGGACGGCATCGCCGGGGGACGGGCCGGTCGCGGCGGTACGGCCGGGGGCGCGGCCGGGACGGGCGGCGCGTAGGGGGCGCGCGAGCCGGAGATCAGGAACGGGGTGGGGAACGGGCTGTTCGAGGCGGCGGGGCGCGGGAGGCCGGTCGGCGGGACGGGGGTGGTCCGGGGCGTGGTGCCGCTCGCCGACGGGAGGCCGGGGCCGGGGCCGACGGGAGGCGCCGGGAAGGGCGGGGCGGCGGGCGGCGGGGGCGCCTGCACCGAGGCGGCGGGGCGCCGCTCGGCGACGCGCTCGTCGGCACGCGGGGGTTCGGCGGGGCGCGGGACCGCGGGGGCCGGAGCGGGGCGCGGGACGGCGGGCGTCTCGGCCACCGGGGCGGCCACCGGGGCAGCCGCCGGCGCGGGCTTGGGTTCAGGCTTCGGCTCGGGCGTCCGCGCGGGCTCCGGCTCGCGCTCCGGTGCGCGCTTCGGCTCGGGGGCCGGTGCCGCGGCCGGGGGCAGCGGCCGGGCGGGCGCCGGTACGGGGGCCTCGGTACGGGGCGGGGGCGGCGGGGCGGCGGCGGTACCGCGCTCGCGGCTGAAGTACCCGCCGCCCGACGGCCGGGGGCCGTACGGCGCGAGCCCGCCGGCGGTGAACCGTACGTCGCCGTACGGCAGGACCGGGGAGGGTGCGCCGGACCGTGCCCCGCCCGCGGACGGGTTCGCGGCAGCGGGCGCGGCGGAGGCGGCGGGCGTGGCGGAGGCGGCGGGGGCCTGGGCGGACGGAGGAGCGGCTGCTGCGGCGGCGTCCGTGGACGGCGCCTGCCGGCCTTCCGGAGTGTCCTGGCCATGGCCGGCCGACTGGGCGGGTACGCGCGGAGGTGCCGTGGGGCGGGGCGGGATGGGAGCCCGTGGTGCCTCCGTGCTCATCCGACCCCCTGTGACACCCATGCAGACCTGAACCGCCCCACACCGCTACCGGACGTACGGCGCGGGCCCGTTCGACGCGGTGTGTGCGTCACTCTACGGGCTGGAGAGCACCCCGCGGGAACGTCCGCGAAGGCCCGGGGTGATCTGCCCAGATCATCCCCCTACCGCGCGGTAATCCGCTCTGGCAAGCTCGGTCCATGACTCCGTCCCCACCCCCGCGCGCCACCGACCGCGCCCGGTACGACCGGGCGACCGCCCACCTCGACGCGCCGCTCGCGCTGGTCGATCTCGACGCCTTCGACGCCAACGCCGACGACCTCGTCCGGCGGGCGGGCGGCAAGCCGCTGCGGGTGGCGAGCAAGTCGGTGCGCTGCCGTGCCCTGTTGGAGCGGGTGCTGAGCAGGGACGGCTTCGCGGGGATCATGTCGTTCACACTGGCGGAGTCGCTGTGGCTGGCCCGGTCGGGCTTCGACGACGTGCTCCTCGCCTATCCGTCGGCCGACCGCGCCGCCTACGCCGAACTCGCCGCGGACCCCAAACTCGCCGCCGCCGTCACGGTGATGATCGACGACCCGGCCCATCTCGATCTGATCGACGCCGCGCGCGAAGGCGGCCGGGAGGAAGTGAGGGTCTGTCTGGAACTGGACACGGCCCTGCGGCTGTTGGGCGGCCGGATCAGGATCGGCGCCCTGCGATCCCCGCTGAGCGAGCCGGCCCAACTGGCCGAGCTGGCCAGGTCGATAGCCCGGCGCCCCGGATTCCGGCTGGTCGGACTCATGGCGTACGAGGGACATGTGGCCGGGGTCGGGGACGCCCTGGCGGGCCGGCCGGTGCGCTCGCGCGTCATCCGGCTGATGCAGTCCGTCGCCCGCGGGGAACTGGCCGAGCGGCGCGCCGCGGTGGTGCGCGCCGTACGGGCCGTCGCGCCCGACCTGGAGTTCGTCAACGGCGGAGGCACGGGCAGTGTCCAGCACACGGCCGCGGAGGACGCGGTGACGGAGATCGCGGCGGGCTCGGGCCTCTACGTGCCGCGGCTCTTCGACAACTACACCTCGTTCACGGGCCGTCCGGCGGCGCTGTTCGCCCAGCCCGTGGTGCGCAGGCCGGGCGTCGGTGTGGTGACGGTGCTGGGCGGCGGCTACCCGGCGTCGGGCGCGGCGGGCGCCGACCGGCTGCCCGTCCCGTACCTCCCGGAGGGGCTGCGTTACGACCCGCAGGAGGGGCCCGGCGAGGTGCAGACCCCACTGCTCGGGGCGGCGGCCGACGATCTGCTGATCGGCGACAAGGTGTGGTTCCGGCACGCCAAGGCCGGGGAGTTGTGCGAGCGGTTCGACACCCTGCGGCTGGTCGAGGGCGACCGCGTGGTGGCGTCCGTGCCCACGTACCGGGGCGAGGGCCGCACCTTTCTCTGACCTCAGGGGCTCCCCCGCCCGCCGGACCCACCGGGTGTCCCTGGGGACGCGCGCGACGCGCCGAGCGGGCGGGTGTGCGCCGTCCAGGCGGTCCCGTTCCACCGGCGTTCGGTGGACGGGACGTGCTGGTCGGGATACCGGACCGGCGGGGTCGTCATGGCCATCGGCCCAGCCTGTGCGGCCTACAGGGGGGTGACGTACGCGCCCGAGATGCCGCCGTCGACCAGGAAGTCGGTGGCGTTCACGAAGGACGAGTCGTCGCTGGCGAGGAAGGCGACGGCCGCCGCGATCTCCTCCGCCTCGGCGAACCGGCCCAGCGGGATGTGCACGAGCCGGCGCGCGGCGCGCTCCGGGTCCTTCGCGAACAGCTCCTGGAGGAGCGGGGTGTTGACCGGCCCCGGGCAGAGCGCGTTCACCCGGATCCCCTCACGGGCGAACTGCACGCCCAGCTCGCGGGACATGGCGAGGACGCCGCCCTTGGAGGCGGTGTACGAGATCTGGGAGGTCGCCGCGCCCATCCGGGCGACGAAGGAGGCGGTGTTGATGATGGAGCCGCGGCCCTGGCGGCGCATGTAGGGGAGGGCGGCCTTGCAGCAGAGGTACACGGAGGTGAGGTTGACCTCCTGGACCCGCTTCCATGCCTCCAGTCCCGTGGTGAGGATCGAGTCGTCGTCGGGCGGCGAGATGCCCGCGTTGTTGAAGGCGATGTCGACGCTGCCGTAGGTGTCGTGGGCGGCCCGGAACAGCGCCTCGACCTCCTCGGCGTCGGTGACGTCGACGCGTACGAAGGTGCCGCCGACCGCTTCGGCGACGGCCTTGCCCGCGGTCTCGTCGATGTCGCCGCAGACGATGTGCGCCCCCTCGGAGGCGAGGCGGCGCGCGGTGGCGAGACCGATACCGCTGGCGGCTCCGGTGATGACGGCGGTACGGCCGACCAGGCGGCGGCAGACGAAGTCGGTCGGGTCGGTCGGGTCGGTCGTGGGAGTGGTCATGGCGCTCAGACCTCCGTGCTGAGGAAGACGTTCTTGGTTTCGGTGAAGGCGGCGAGAGCGTCGGGGCCCAGCTCCCGGCCGATTCCGGACTGTTTGTAGCCGCCGAAGGGGGTGGCGTAGCGGACGGCGCTGTGGGAGTTGACGGAGAGATTGCCCGCGGCGACGGCGCGCGAGACGCGCAGGGCGCGGCCGACGTCCCGGGTCCAGATCGATCCGGCGAGGCCGTAGTCGGTGGCGTTGGCGAGGCGGACGGCGTCGGCCTCGTCCTCGAAGGGCAGGACGACGGCGACGGGGCCGAAGACCTCCTCGGTGGCGACCGCGGAGTCCGGGGCCGCGTCGGTGAGGACGGTCGGCGCGAACCAGAAGCCGGGTCCTTCGGGTGCGGTGCCCCGGATGGCCTGCGCGGTGTCGGGGACGTACGCCCTGACGCGCTCCCGTTGCAGGGCCGAGATCAGCGGGCCCATCTGGGTCTTCTCGTCGGAGGGGTCACCGACGACGACCGAGGCGACGGCGGAGGAGAGGAGTTCGAGGAACCGGTCGTGGACCTCGCGCTGGACGAGGATGCGGCTGCGGGCGCAGCAGTCCTGGCCGGCGTTGTCGAGGAAGGCCATCGGGGCGGAGGCCGCGGCCTGTTCGAGGTCGGAGTCGGCGAAGACGATGTTGGGGCTCTTGCCGCCGAGTTCGAGGGTCACGCGCTTCATCAGGGCGCTGCTCCTCGCCATGATCTGCCGGCCGACCCGGGTGGAGCCGGTGAAGACGATCTTGGCGACCCCGGGGTGTTCGACCAGCGCGTTGCCCGCGACGGCGCCCGCGCCGGGCAGGACCTGGAAGAGATGCTCGGGGAGCCCGGCCTCCAGGGCGAGTTCGGCCAGGCGCAGGGCGGTGAGCGGAGTGGTCTCGGCGGGTTTGAGGAGGACGGCGTTGCCGGCGGCGAGCGCGGGGGCCGTGCCCCAGGCGGCGATCGGCATGGGGAAGTTCCAGGGGGCGATCACCCCGATCACGCCGAGCGGTTCCAGCAGGGTGATGTCGAGGCCGCCCGCGACCGGGATCTGACGTCCGGTCAGCCGCTCCACTCCCCCGGCGCTGTAGTCCAGGAGATCGCGGACGTTGCCCGCCTCCCAGCGGGCGTTGCCGAGGGTGTGGCCCGCCTCGCGGACCTCCAGCCGGGCCAGTTCCTCCGTGTGGGCGTCGACGACGGTCGCGAAGCGGCGCAGCAGCCGGGCGCGGTCGGCCGGGGCCGCCGCCGCCCATCCGCGCTGGGCGGCGGCGGCGCGCCGTACCGCCGTGTCGACCTGTTCGACGGTGGTCGCGGCGATCGCCGCGATGGTCTCCCCGGTGGCGGGGTTGAGGATCTGGTGTACGGCGGCGTGGTCTTCCTGCACGTCGTTGCTCACGGGTGGTCGTTCCTCACAGACGTTCGAAGGAGCGGCGAAGCTCCCAGTCGGTCACCGCGGCGTTGAAGGCGTCCACCTCGACGCGCGCCATGTTGCTGTAGTGCGCCACCACCTCCTCGCCGAAGGCGGCGTGGGCGATGGGGCTGTTCTCCCAGAGCGCGGCGGCCTCGGCGAGGGTGGTGGGGACGTGGGGGTACTCGGCCGCGTAGGCGTTTCCGGCGCACGCCTCGGGGAGTTCCAGTTCGTTCTCGATGCCGTAAATCCCCGCAGCGACGAGTCCGGCGACGGCGAGGTGCGGGTTGACGTCCCCTCCGGGCAGCCGGTTCTCGAAGCGCAGGGAGCGGCCGTGGCCGACGACGCGCAGCGAGCAGGTGCGGTTGTCGTAGCCCCAGGCGACGGCGGTGGGGGCGAACGAGCCGGGCTGGAAGCGTTTGTACGCGTTGACGGTGGGCGCGTACAGCAGGGAGAAGTCGCGCAGCGCGGCGAGTTGTCCGGCCAGGAAGTGGCGCATCAGGGGCGACATGCCGCCGGGTCCGTCCCCGGCCATGGCGTTGGTGCCGTGTTCGTCCTGGAGCGAGAGATGGATGTGGCAGGAGTTGCCCTCGCGCTCGTTGAACTTGGCCATGAAGGTGAGCGAGACGCCTTCCTGGGAGGCGATCTCCTTGGCGCCGGTCTTGTAGATGGCGTGCTGGTCGCAGGTGACGAGGGCCTCGTCGTACTTGAAGGCGATCTCGTGCTGGCCGGGGTTGCACTCGCCCTTGGCCGATTCGACGGTGAGTCCCGCGGTGGCCATCTCGTTGCGGATACGGCGCAGCAGGGGTTCGACGCGGCCGGTGCCGAGGACGGAGTAGTCGACGTTGTACTGGTTGGCGGGGGTCAGGCCGCGGTAGCCGCTGTCCCATGCCTCTTCGAAGGTGTCCTTGAAGACGATGAACTCCAGCTCCGTGCCGACGTGCGCCGTGTAGCCGTGGCCGGCGAGGCGTTCCAGTTGGCGGCGGAGGATCTGGCGGGGCGCGGCGACGACGGGTGAGCCGTCGTGCCAGGCGAGGTCGGCGACGAGCATCGCCGTGCCCTCGTTCCAGGGGACGCGGCGCAGGGTGGAGAGGTCGGGGCGCATGGCGAAGTCGCCGTAGCCGCGTTCCCAGGAGGACATCGCGTATCCGTCGACGGTGTTCATGTCGGTGTCGACGGCGAGGAGGTAGTTGCAGCCCTCCGTGCCGTTCTCCAGGACGTCGTCGAGGAAGAAGGGCGCGGCGAACCGCTTGCCCTGGAGCCGGCCCTGCATGTCGGGGAAGGCCAGGACAACTGTGTCGATCTCACCGCTCTCGACGAGGACACGCAGTTCCTCGATGGAGAGCGGGGGTGTGCGGTCTGCCACGGGATTGCTCCTCCTTCGGTCAGCCGGAAGGCATAAGGTATGCCTGAAGACCTTTGGTTGGGAAGGGGCAACGGCGACGTGGCGAGGAAGAACGAGCCGATGGACCCGTCCGACGCGGACCCGCTCACTCCGGTACTGCGGCCCGTGCGGGCCGGGAACGGGTTCGAGGAGGCGTTGGAGCAGATCCTCCAGGTCGTCAGGCTGGGGCTGGTCGCGGCCGGGGAGCGGCTGCCCGCCGAGCGGGAGCTGGCGGACCGGCTGGGGATCAGCCGGGTCACCCTGCGCGAGGTGCTCAAGGTCCTCCAGGACCAGGGGCTGCTGGAGAGCCGGCGCGGCCGGTACGGCGGGACGTTCGTACGCCCCCGCCCCGACGCGCCCGCGCTGGGCGCCGAGGAGGAGCTGCGGCGGCGCGGGGCGGCCGTGGACATCGAGGACGTGCTGCGCTTCCGCGAGGTGCTGGAGGTCGGAGCGGCGGGGCTCTGCGCGGCGCACGGGCTGACCGGCGAGCAGGCGGAGCGGCTGCGTACGGCGCTGGCCGCGACGCACGAGGCGCCGCTCGCGGAGTACCGCAGGCTGGACACGCTGCTGCATCTCACGCTCGCCGAGCTGTCCGGGTCCGCCACGCTGACCGCGCAGTACGCGGCCGTGCGGGCGGGGGTGAACGATCTGCTGGACTGCATCCCGCTGCTCGTACGGAATCTGGAGCACTCGCAGCGGCAGCACACGGCACTGGTCGGGGCGGTGCTGGACGGGGACGCGGACGGGGCGCGCGAGATCGCGCGCGAGCACTGCGGCGGTACGGCGGCGCTGCTGCGGGGCTTCCTGACCTGAGGGCCCGCGAGGCGGCCTCCGAG
The DNA here is from genome assembly GCF_044744405.1 of Streptomyces sp. NPDC087310. Lineage (NCBI taxonomy): Bacteria > Bacillati > Actinomycetota > Actinomycetes > Kitasatosporales > Streptomycetaceae > Streptomyces > Streptomyces sp. NPDC087310. The sequence continues at coordinate 270,314 of NZ_JBIUYF010000008.1, forward strand.
CGCCCCCCGGCCCGACACGCGGTCCGACGCGCGGCCCGACGCGCGGCCCGACGCGCGGATCGGCCTCGGGGCCGATCCGTAACAGCCGTTTAACGCACGGGTCTTGCGCGCGGCCGTTACGACGGCAATGGTATGGCCCCACACCATTACCTCGCACCCTTACCCGAGGCAGGAGCCGATCATGTCCGAAGGCACGGACTCGCGCACCCCACCGGCCGGCGTGGCGGACGGCGCCGCTCCCCCGGAGAGCGACTACCTCCAGCGGCGCGCGCTGCGCCGGGGCAGCGCGGGCTGGCTGCTGCTCACCGGTCTGGGCGTCGCCTACGTCGTCTCCGGGGACTTCTCGGGATGGAACATCGGCCTCTCCGAGGGCGGCTTCGGCGGTCTGGCCATCGCCACCCTCCTCATGGGCGTGATGTACGCCTGTCTGGTCTTCTCGCTCGCCGAACTGTCCGCCATCCTGCCCACGGCGGGCGGCGGTTACGGCTTCGCCCGGCGCGCGCTGGGCACCTGGGGCGGCTTTCTCACCGGCACGGCCATCCTCATCGAGTACATCCTGGCGCCGGCCGCGATCTCCATCTTCATCGGTGAGTATGTCGAGTCCCTCCGTCTCTTCGGTCTGACGGCCGGCTGGCCGGTCTATCTGGCCTGCTTCGTGATCTTCATCGGGATCCATCTCTGGGGCGTCGGCGAGGCGCTGCGCTTCAGCCTCGTCGTGACCGCCGTCGCCGTGGCGGCGCTGCTGATCTTCGCGGTCGGCGCGTTCACCGAGTTCGACGCCGGTGGCCTCAACGACATCCCCGCCGACCCGGACGCCTTCGGCTCCACCTCCTGGCTGCCGTACGGCGTGCTGGGCATCTGGGCGGCCTTCCCGTTCGGCATGTGGTTCTTCCTGGGGGTCGAGGGGGTACCGCTGGCCGCCGAGGAGGCCAAGGACCCGGTGCGTTCGATGCCCAAGGCGCTGTCGATCTCCATGGGTGTGCTGGTGCTGCTCGCCCTCCTCACCTTCTTCGCCGCGACGGGCGCCCGGGGCTCGGCGGCCATCCAGGAGGCGGGCAACCCGCTGGTGGTCGCGCTCCAGGGGGACGGCGAGCCGACCGCCCTCAGCCGGTTCGTGAACTACGCGGGTCTCGCCGGTCTCGTCGCCTCCTTCTTCTCGCTCATCTACGCCGGGTCCCGGCAGCTCTTCGCGCTCTCCCGCGCCGGATACCTGCCACGATTCCTCTCCCTCACCAGCAGCCGCAAAGCCCCCTATCCGGGTCTGTTGATCCCCGGCGCGATCGGGTTCGCGCTCGCGGCGTCCACCGGCGACGGCGGGCGGATGCTCAACGTGGCGGTGTTCGGCGCCACCATCTCGTACGCGCTGATGGCCCTCTCGCACCTCGTGCTGCGCCGCCGGGAGCCCGGTCTGCCCCGCCCGTACCGGACCCCCGGCGGCATGCTGACCTCGGGCGTCGCCCTCGTGCTCGCGCTGTCCGCGCTGGTGGCGACGTTCCTGGTGGACAAGGACGCCGCGTTCATCGCGCTGGGCGTCTATGTCGTCGCCCTCGCCTACTTCACCTTCTACAGTCGGCACCGGCTGGTCGCCGCGGCCCCCGAGGAGGAGTTCGCGGCGCTCGCCGCCGCCGAGGCCGAACTCGAACGCGGCTGACCACGACCGGCCCGCACCCGAGCCGCCGCACCGGCACCCGCCCGTACCAGCGCCACCCGCACACGAACCACCCGCACGGAGGCACAGTGAAGCCGCTCATCGGCATCAGCACCTATCTGGAGGAGTCCACCGCCTGGGGCATCTGGGAGCTGCCGGCGGCGCTGCTGCCCGCCGGCTACCCCCGGCTCGTCCAGCGCTCCGGCGGTACGGCCGTGATGCTCCCGCCGGACGCCCCGGAGGCGGCGGCCTCGGTGGTGGCCCGGCTCGACGGGGTGGTGATCGCGGGCGGCCCCGACGTACAGCCCGTGCGGTACGGGGCCGAGACCGACCCCCGCACCGGGCCGCCCGCCCTGGAGCGGGACGCGTGGGAGCTGGCCCTGATCGAGGCGGCGCTGGCCTCCGGCACCCCGCTGCTGGGGATCTGCCGGGGCATGCAGCTCCTCAACGTGGCGCTGGGCGGGACGCTCGTCCAGCACGTGGACGGGCACAGCTCCCCGGTCGTCGGCTCCTTCGGCTCCCACCCGGTGAAGCCGGTGCCGTTCACCCGTTACGGGGAACTGGTGCCGGAGGAGTTCGCCGTACCGACGCACCACCACCAGACGGTGGACCAGCTCGGTGCGGGGCTGACGGTCTCGGCGTTCGCCGCCGACGGCACGGTCGAGGCGGTCGAGCTGCCGGAACCGCGGCCGGTGCTGGGCGTCCAGTGGCACCCCGAGATGGGCGAGGACACCCGTGTGATGTCCTGGCTGGTCCGGGCCGCCTCCGACCGGGGCGCCTCGGTGCGGGCCGCCTCGCTCCAGGCCGCCTCAGAGCCCGACGGGCGGGTCGGGGGCGGCGCCGCGCGTCAGTGACAGCAGATCGCGCGCGGGCCCGGCCGGGCGGGCGCCGGCCGGCCAGACCGCCCGCAGGTCACGGCGGAGCCGTACGCCCGCCACCGGCACCCGGACCAGCCGGCGCGCGGCCAGTTCCTCGCCGACCGCCAGCTCGCTCAGCACGCAGGGGCCCTCCCCGCTGACGGCGGCGGCCTTCAGCGCGGTGGTGGAGGCCAGTTCGAGCAGCGGCCTGGCCGGGCCTCCGTACGCGCTCAGCGCCGCGTCCAGCACCTGGCGGGTACCGGAGCCCGGCTCCCGCAGGATCAGCGGCGTCCCGGCCAGTTCGGCCGGTTCGAGCGGGTTCCTGCGGCGGGCCCACGGATGACCGGGCGCCGTCACTACCAGCAGCCGGTCATGGCCGATGACCACGGAGTCCAGCCCCTCGGGCGTGGCCAGCCCCTCCACGAAGCCGAGATCCGCCTCATGGCTCAGCAGCCGCTCGGCGACGGCGACGGAGTTGCCCGCGTGCAGCGAGACGGCGGTGTCGGGACGGGCCCGGCGCAGCGCTATCAGCCAGCGCGGCAGCAGATACTCGGCGATCGTCATGCTGGCGGCGACGCGCAGCCGGGAGTCCCTGCGGTCCCGCAGCGCCTGCGCGCCCGCGTCGAAGGCTTCGGCGGCCTCCACGACCCGCCGGGCCCAGTCGGTGACCAGGGTGCCCGCGTCGGTCAGCCGCGAACCGCGCGGTGAGCGGTCGACCAGCGCCACCCCGAGCTGTCGCTCCATCGCCCGGATCCGGCTGCTCGCGGCGGGCTGGCTGATGCCCACCTCCCGGGCGGCCCGGCCGAGGCTGCCCAGCCGGGCGACGGCAAGCAGCAGCTCCAGCGCGCCGAGGTCGGGCACCCGGTGCGAGAGCGGGGCGGCGAGCGGGTCTTCGGACATAAGTCCAGGTTATGTCCCCATAGGGAGAGCGGGGCTGGTGGGGGCCGTGGCCGGGCGGGACGCTGGGCGTATGGCCGTCCTCGCGCACCCCGTCCGCCCCGTCCCCGGCGCCCTGCCCGGTGGTGCCCTGCCCGGTGCCCGGCGCCCCGCGCTGCGCCATCTCGGGCCCAACTGGTACGCGACGGTGATGGGCACCGCGATCGTCGCGACCGCGGGCGCCGCCCTGCCGCCGGCCCTGCCGGTGCCGCGGGCGGTCTGGGTGGCGGTGTGGGCGCTGTCGGTGGTGGCGCTCGCCGCGGTCCTGACCGCCCGCGCCGGCCACTGGCTGCACCACCGCGACCAGGCGCGCGCGCATCTCCTCGACCCGGCCGTGGCCCCGTTCCACGGCTGTCTCGCGATGGCGCTGCTGGCCGTCGGCGCCGCGACGCTCGCCGTGGGCCGCGACGTGCTGGGCGAGCGGGCGGCGCTCGCCGTGGACGCGGTGCTGTTCGGCGCGGGGACGCTGCTCGGCCTCGTGGTCGCGGTGGGGATCCCGTACCTGATGGCCGTACGACACCGGCCGGCCGCCGCCGACGCGTCGCCGGTGTGGCTGCTGCCGGTGGTCGCCCCGATGGTCTCGGCGGCGGTGGGCCCGTCGCTGGTGCCGTACCTCCCGGCGGGTCAGGGGCGTGCGGCGCTGCTGTTCGGCTGTTACGCGCTGTTCGGGCTGAGTCTGCTGGCCACGCTGATGATGCTGCCGCTGGTCTTCGCCCGGCTGGTGGTGCACGGTCCGCTGCCGCTCGCGCTGACCCCGGCGCTCTTCCTGGTGCTCGGCCCGCTGGGCCAGTCGACCACCGCCGTGGGCCGGCTCGCGGAGGTGGCGCCCTCGGCGGTCGGCGCCCCGTACGCGGCCGCGCTGTCCGCGTTCGCCGTGGTGTACGGGGTGCCGGTGATGGGGTTCGCGCTGCTGTGGCTGGCGCTCGCCGCGGCGCTGGTGGTACGGGCCGCCCGGCGCGGGATGCGGTTCACGATGACGTGGTGGGCCTTCACCTTCCCGGTCGGCACGTGTGTGACGGGCGCGGCGGGGCTGGCGCGCCACACGGGGCTGGTGGCGCTCTCGTGGCTGGCCGTGGGGCTGTTCGCGCTGCTGGTGACGGCCTGGGCGGTCGCCGCGTGGTGCACGGTGCGCGGGCTGCTCGGCGGGGCCCTGCCGGGGGCGCCCGAGGCGCCCGCGCCGGAGCCGGTGCGCGCCGTGTGACCCCGTACGGCCGTCCGGGGCTCAGCGCCGGTCGAAGGTGGCGTCGACGTCCTCCGCCACGGCGACGACCAGGATGCGGGTGCCGGGTTCGGTGGCGCGCCACCGGTGCCGTACGCCACCGGAGAGGTACAGCGTGTCGCCGCGCTCCAGCCGGTAGGCGCGGCCCTCCGCCTCCACCTCGGCGGCGCCGTCGGCGATGTACATGACCTCGTCGTTACGGTGCATGTACTCCCGGCCGGTGTCCTGCTCGCCGGTGAACTCCTTGGCGTTGAGCTGGTGCCCGCCGCGCACCACGCGCCGTACGCCGGGGCCGGGCTCCGCCGCCCGGACGACATCGACCGTACGGGCGGAGTCGGCGGCGGCGTGGAGCTGCGCGGGGGTGGTCTCCAGGGCCTCGGCGACCCGGTCGAGGGAGCGGGTGCTCGGCCTGGCCCGTTCGTTCTCGATCTGGCTGAGGAAGGGCACGGACAGCCCGCTGCGGCCCGCGACCGCCGCCAGGGTCAGGCCGAGGGACCTGCGCCGCCTGCGGACGGCGGCGCCCACCCTGAGCGCTTCCTTGTCGTCCATGACTGGCTCCCTCCCGACCGGATCGTCATCCTCTCAGAGTTGACGCCCCTACAAGAGCTGTCCTCCATGATGCGCGCGGCAGAGACGGAACGGAAACGCCGGAAGGGTGGGTGTCGCGCGGTGCGACACCCACCCTTCCGGGTCAACCTCTGTGATGCCTTCCGGCTACACCGGGGCCATCTTGTCCGCGATGCCCGGATTCTCACCCATCCAGGTCTTCACGGCTTCCTCCTCGTGTCCCGTACCGGCCTTCTGGATCTCGTTCTCCAGGCCGGAGAGCTGCTCCTCGCTCAGCTTGAAGTTCTTGAACCACTTCGTGAGCTGCGGATAGTTCCCGGTGAAGCTCTTGTGCGCGACGGTGGTGAGCCGGTCACCGTCACCGAATGCCTTCTTCGGGTCCTTGAGCTTGGTCAGCTCGTACTCCTTGTAGGCCCAGTGCGGGCTCCACAGGGAAACGGCGATCGGCTCCTTCTTGGCGTACGCGCGCTTCAGCTCGGCGAGCATGCCGGGCGTGGAGCTGTCGACGACCTTGTACTCCCCGCCGAGGCCGTACCCGGGCACCACGTCCTCCTTGAGGACGTTCATCTGCTCGGTGCCGGGCTCGATCCCGACGATCCGGCCCTGGAAATCGCCGCCGCGGCCCTTCAGGTCGTCCAGGGACTCGACGCCCTTGACGTACGAGGGAACGGCGACCTCACGGGTGGTGGGCCCGTACCAGGAACCGAGCTGGGTGAGGTCGTTCTTGTACTTGTCCCAGTACCGTTTCTGCGCGTTCGGCAGCCACGCGTCGAACTGCACGTCGATCTGGCCCCGGGACATCGCCTCGTACATCGGGCCGAGTTCGAACTGCTTCAGGTTGACCTTGTAGCCGCGCTCCTCCAGGACCGCCTTCCACAGGTACGTGGCGGCGATGTCCTCCTCCCACGGGAACCACGCGACGTTCAGGGCGCGCTCGGTCTCGCCTTTGCCCGACGCACCGGACTTCTCGACCGGGGTCCACTTGTCGGCGAGACCGGGGTTGGCCTTGAGCCAGGTCCGTACGGCGTCCTGCTCCTTGCCCTGGCCGGCCTTCTGGATCTCGGCCTCAAGACTGGTGAGCTGCTTCTCGTCCATCTTGAAGTTCTTGAGCCAGGAGCCGACCTGCGGGTTGTCCTCGGAGAAGCCCTTGCGGGCCAGCGTGTGGACGCCGTCGCTCTCCGCGCCGAACGCCTTCTTCGGGTCGGCCAGCTTGGTGAGGTCGTACGTGTCGTACGCCCAGTGCGGCGACCAGAGCACCACGACGACGGGCTCCTTCTTGGCGTACGCGCGCTTCAGCTCCGCGAGCATGCCCGACGTGGAGCCGTCGACCAGCTTGTACTCCTTGTCGAGACCGTACGCCTTGAGGACCTTGTCCTTGAGGAGGCCCATCTCGCCCGCGCTCGGCTCGATGCCGATGATGCGGCCCTTGAACGTGGAGCTCTTGCCCTTGAGGTCCGCCAGGGAGTTGACGCCCTTCACGTACGAGGGAACGGAGAGCTCCAGGGAGGTCTTGTCGTACCAGGCCCCCATGTCCTCCAGGTCGTCCTTGTACTTGGCCCAGTAGGACGCGTGGGTGACCGGCAGCCAGGAGTCGGTCTGGATGTCTATCTGGCCGTTGGCCTGGCCGGTGTAGAGCGATCCCGCCTCGTACTGCCGTGCGTCGACCTCGTAGCCGCGCTGCTCCAGCAGCTCCTTCCACAGGAACGTGGAGGCGATGCCCTCGTCCCAGGGGATGTACCCCATGCTGATCTTCTTGCCCTGGCCCACGTTGCCGGCGTCGTTCGAGGTGGACGACGAGGAGCCGCCGAAGAGGCCGATGCCGCCCGCGACGAGCGCGAGGACGAGTACGCCCGCGATCGCGACGACGGGCTGCGGACGGTGCTGCCAGATCTTCAGACCGCCCGCGGCCTCCTTGGCCTTGGCCAGGATGCGGCGGCCGACCGGGGAGACCTGGAGGCTGAGCGCGCCGGTGATCCGGTCCAGGTAGACGGCGAGGATCACGACGGAGAGGCCCGCCTCGAAGCCGAGGCCGACGTCGATGTTGCCGAGCGCGCGGTAGACGGCGCCACCGAGCCCGCCACCGCCGACCATGCCCGCGATGACCACCATGGACAGGCCCAGCATGATGACCTGGTTGATGCCCGCCATGATCGTCTGGAGGGCCAGCGGGAGCTGGACCCGCAGCAGGGTGTTACGGGGCGTGGTGCCGAACGCCTCGGCGGCCTCGACCAGCTCCGCGTCGACCTGCCGGATGCCCAGCTCGGTCATCCGGACGCCGGGCGGCAGGGCGAAGATGATCGTGGCGATGATGCCGGGCACCGCGCCGATGCCGAAGAAGACGACACCGGGGATCAGGTAGACCATGGCGGGCATGGTCTGCATCAGGTCGAGCACCGGACGGATCAGCGAGCTGACCGTCTTGGAGCGCGCCGCCCAGATGCCGAGCGGCATCGCGATGGCCAGCACCACGATGGTCGCGACCAGCACCAGCGAGAGCGTCTCCATCGCCTCGGCCCACAGCTCCATCGAGTCGATGAGCGCGAAGCCGACGAAGGCGAGGAGACCGGCGCTGAGGCTCCGCATCCACCAGGCGAGCACGGCGAAGATCCCCGCGAGGAGCAGCGGCTCCGGCGCGGAGAGTACGGCGTTGATGGCGTCGTACAGGTGTGAGACGACCCAGCCGATCGCGTCGAACAGCCAGGCGAAGTGGTTCTGAAGGAAGTCGACAGCGCTGTCGACCCAGTCACCGAGGGGCAGCCTAGGCACTGGCGACCGCCTTGTCCGTACCGGTGCCCTTGACAGCCGCACCCTTGGCGGCCGTGGACTCGACGTTCTTGTCCGTGGCGACCGGGGCGAGCGCGTCGGCGGGGGTCATCGGCTCGCCGAGGACGGCGAGCAGCCGCGAGCGCGGGACGACGCCGACGAGGGTGCCCTCGTCGTCGACGACGGCGACGGCCACCCCACTGGTCGAGCAGGGGGTGAACAGCTCGATGATCGGGGTGGACTCGGTGACGGTGGCGGGCGCGGCGGCCAGGATGTCCTGGGCGTCGCGCAGCTCCTTGCCGCCGTCCGTGACGGTGCCGAAGGCGGTCTCCGGGTCGGCCATGATGGCGCCCGCGGTGAGCACCCGGGAGCGGTCGACGTCCTGGGTGAAGGAGGCGACGTAGTCGTTGGCCGGGGTGACGAGGATGTCCTCGGCGCTGCCGAGCTGGACGATCTCCCCGTCGCGCATGACCGCGATCCGGTCACCGAGGCGCATGGCCTCGTTGAGGTCGTGGGTGATGAACACGATGGTCTTCTTGAGCCGTTTCTGGAGTTCGAGGAGCTGATCCTGCATGTCGCGGCGGATCAGCGGGTCGAGCGCGCTGAAGGACTCGTCCATCAGCAGCAGATCGGCGTCGGTGGCGAGCGCGCGGGCCAGGCCGACACGCTGCTGCATGCCGCCGGACAGCTCGTCGGGCCAGGACTTCTCCCAGCCGCCCAGACCGGTCATCTCCAGGGCCTCGGCGGCGCGCTTCTCGCGCTCCGCGCGGGGCACGCCCTGCACTTCGAGTCCGTATCCGGCGTTCTCCAGAACGCTGCGGTGCGGGAAGAGCGCGAAGTGCTGGAAGACCATGCTGATCTTGGTGGAACGGACGTGCCGCAGTTCGGCGGGGGGCAGGGCGGTCAGGTCCTGGCCGTCGAAGAGCACCTGGCCCGAGGTGGGCTCCAGGAGTCCGTTCAGCATGCGCAGCAGCGTGGACTTGCCGGATCCCGAGAGACCCATCACCACGAATATCTGGCCGGGCTCGACCGAGAACGAGGCGTCGATCACCGCTGCGGTCGTACCGTCGGCGCGGAGCTCGTCACGGTCCGTACCGTTCTTGAGCTTCGTCACGGCTTCGTCCGGTCGTCTGCCGAATACCTTGTACAGGTGATCGGCTTGCAGCCTGGTCACATACACCTCACGGTTTGAACGGAAAAACGGCCCGTCACCCCCGCGGGCGGGCCGTGGAGCGGGCGGATTCGGTCCGTCCACCGGGGACGATGCGTGAAATCGCCCTCTGGCTGGCTCCGGGAGCGCGCCTGCCCGTCCTTACACAAGGCAAACAATTAAGTGACACAGGTCACACAAGATCACAAGCGGATCGGCGCAAAACCCCCTTTCGCACCCGGCCGCCCGGTCACGGACCGGCGCGAACCGGCACTGTCAGTGGTACAGGGCATCATCGGGGGTGTGACACGACGCCTGATGCTCCTGGACACCGCCTCCCTCTACTTCCGCGCCTACTTCGGGGTCCCCGACTCCGTACGGGCCCCGGACGGCACGCCGGTCAACGCGGTGCGCGGTCTGCTCGACTTCATCGCCCGGCTGGTCCAGGACCACCATCCGGACGACCTGGTCGCCTGCATGGACGCCGACTGGCGGCCCGCCTGGCGGGTGGAGCTGATCCCCTCGTACAAGGCGCACCGGGTGGCCCAGGAGCGCCCCGAGGGGCCCGACGAGGAGGAGACCCCGGACACCCTGGGTCCGCAGGTCCCGGTGATCGAGGCGGTCCTCGACGCGCTGGGCATCGCGCGCGTGGGTGTCGCGGGGTACGAGGCGGACGACGTGATCGGCACGCTCGCGGGCCGCGCCGCGGGCCCCGTCGACATCGTCACGGGCGACCGGGACCTCTTCCAGCTCATCGACGACTCCCGGGGCGTACGGGTGCTCTACCCGGTCAAGGGCGTGGGGACGCTGCAGCTCATGGATGAGGCGGCGCTGCGCGAGAAGTACGGGGTGGACGGCGCCGGATACGTCGATCTGGCGCTGCTGCGCGGCGACCCGAGCGACGGGCTGCCCGGCGTACCGGGAATCGGCGAGAAGACCGCGGCCAAGCTGCTGGACGCCTACGGCGATCTCGCCGGGATCATGGCGGCGGTCGACGACCCGTCCTCCCGGCTCACCCCGTCGCAGCGCAAGCGGCTGGACGGGGCGCGGGAGTACGTGGCGGTCGCGCCCACGGTGGTCCGGGTCGCCGGGGACGTCCCGCTGCCGGAGTTCGACCCGGCGCTGCCCGCGGGACCGCGCGATCCGGCCATGGTCGACGCGCTGGCCACGCGGTGGGGTCTGGGCGGGGCGCTGCAACGTCTGCTCGCCACACTTCCACGGTGAGTGTTAGCTTACTTAGGTAAGCCTAAGCGTCGTGGAGTCGAGGGAGACCGCCGTGGCAGAACAGCCGGCCCGCCAAGCACCGAAGGTCCATGAGGGACAGGTCCTGCGCACCGAATGGATCACCCCGCACATGGTGCGTGTGGTCCTGGGGGGCGAGGGGCTGGCCTCGGTGCGGGCCGGGGAGTTCACGGACCACTACGTCAAGGTGCTCTTCACCCCGGACGGCGTGACCTACCCGGAGCCGTTCGACATGGACCGGATCCGGGCGGAGTTCCCCCGCGACCAGTGGCCCCTGAACCGTACGTACACGGTGCGCGCCTGGGACCCGGCCGCCCTGGAGCTGGCCATCGACTTCGTGGTCCACGGCGACGAGGGGCTGGCCGGCCCGTGGGCGGCGCGTGCGCAGCCGGGCGAGACGGTACGACTGCTGGGGCCCGGCGGCCTCTACGCGCCGGACCCGGCAGCCGACTGGCATCTGCTGGTCGGCGACGAGAGCGCGCTGCCGGCGATCGCCGCGTCCCTGGAGCGGGTGGCGCCCGGGGCCGTGGTGCACGCGTTCGTGGAGATCCCGGGCCCCGAGGAGGAGCAGAAGATCGCGACACCGGACGGGGTCGGGATCACCTGGCTGCACCGCGGCTCCCGCCCGGTGGGCGAGGCGCTGACCGCCGCCGTGCGCGCGCTCGACTTCCCGCCCGGCGATGTCCTGGCCTTCGTCCACGGCGAGGCGGGTTTCGTGAAGGAGCTGCGCCGCCACCTCCGGCTGGAGCGGAACATACCGCGCGAGCGGCTGTCGATCTCGGGGTACTGGCGGCTCGGCCAGACCGACGAGGCGTGGCGCGCCGTCAAGCGCGAGTGGAACGAGCAGGTGGAGAAGGAGCAGGAGCAGCGCCCCGCGGCCTGACGCACCACCGCCGGGCTCCGTCCACGGGCCCGGTACGGGCGGTCCGCCCGTACCGGGGCCCGTGGACGTTCCCTGTACGACCTTCTTGAAGTGGCTGCCGAGACCTGTCTCGGCAGCCACTTCGGTGCGGGCCGGACCAATCCGCGGGCACCCCGGCTCCGAATCCATGGTGGAGTCTGTTCGGACCACTCGCCGACCAGCACGAATGGAAGCTCGCACGCATGTGCGCACCGTGGAGGAAAGCCGCGTGAAAGAAGCCGTACACATCGGCGGCCCCGCTTCGGCGGGGCCCGATCTTCAGGAATTGCTGAGCCAGGTGGCCAGGGGCGACCAGGAGGCGTTCTCCCGGGTGTACGACCAGGTCTGCGGACCCGTACTGGGCCTGGTGCGCAGCGTGCTGCGCGATCCGGCCCAGTCGGAGGAGGTGGCGCAGGAGGTCCTGCTGGAGGTCTGGCGGACGGCCACCCGTTTCCAGCCGTCCCGCGGCAGCGCCATGACCTGGGTGCTGACCCTCGCGCACCGCCGCGCGGTGGACCGGGTGCGCTCGGCGCAGGCGTCCAGCGACCGGGAGCACCGGGCCGCGCTGCTCGACCGTACGCCCGCCTTCGACGAGGTCACCGAGCAGGTGGAGGCCAGTTTCGAACGCGAGCAGGTGCGCCGCTGTCTGCGGACTCTCACCGAACTCCAGCGCCAGTCCGTCACACTGGCGTACTACCAGGGCCTGGCCTACCGGGAAGTCGCCGAGTTGCTCTCGGTGCCGCTGGGCACGGTCAAGACCCGATTGCGCGACGGGCTCATCCGGCTGCGCGACTGCTTGGGGGTGAACGCATGACCACTGCGGATCTCCACACGCTGACCGGCGCGTACGCGCTGCACGCCCTGGCCCCGGAGGAGCGCGCCGAGTTCGAACGCCATCTGGAGGCGTGCCACGCGTGCTCCCAGGAGGTACGGGAACTCTCGGCGACCGCCGCCCGGCTGGGCCGGGCCGTGGCCGTGACCCCGCCGCCCGCGCTCAAGGAGCAGGTGCTCCGGCGGATCGCCGCCGAGCGTCAGGACCCACCGAAGGTGACCCACCGTCAGGCCCGGTCCGGCGGCGGCGGCCGTGGCCGCGCGCTCTCCCGCTTCGCCCTGGCCGCGTGTCTGGCCGCCGTGGCGGGGCTCGGCGGGGTCGCGGTCTGGCAGAACCAGGAGGCGCGGGACGCGCGCCAGGAGGCACGGGCGGCGCAGCGGCACTCCGAGGAACTGACCGCCGTCCTCGCGGCCCCGGACGCCCAGGTCGCCACGGGCGGTCTGACGAACGGCGCGACGGGGAGCGTGATCGTCTCCCGTGCCCGGGACCGGGCTGCGTTCGTCGCCACCGGGATGCCGAAACCGCCCAGCGGCAAGGTCTACGAGCTCTGGTACAACGACGGCGGCACGATGCGCGCCGCGGGGCTGCTGAACCCCGCGACCGGCTCCGCCTCCGTACTGATGGACGGGCCGGTGGACGGCGCGTCCGGCATGGGCATCACGGTGGAACCGGCGGGCGGCTCCGAGCAGCCCACCTCCACCCCGCTGGCCCTGATGAACTTCCCGGCCGCGTGAGGGCGGCGGATCGGGCGGAGCCGCGGGCCATGACCTTGCGGCCCCGCCCGATCCACCGCCGACAGGCGCCGGCCGGTCAGTCGGCGCCCGTCGGGTCAGCGCGCGCCGGCCCGGGGCCTCTTCGGCGGCAGCGGGAAGAAACCACTCGTACGGGCGGTGTACTCGGCGAAGCCAGGACGGTCCGCCATATGACGTTCCAGCAGACGCTTCCCGCTCCCCTTGATCAGCAGCAGGCTCATCACCACGGGGCCGGCCACGGTCGCGGCGGCGGCCACCGGTTCGTCGCAGACGATCAGGAAGAGCCCCCACCACACGCAGAAGTCCCCGAAGTAGTTGGGGTGCCGGGTCCAGCTCCACAGCCCGCGGTCCATGATGCGCCCCCGGTGCACGGGATCGGCCTTGAACCGGGCGAGCTGCCGGTCCCCCACCGCCTCGAAGACCAGCCCGACCAGCCAGAGCGCGCAGCCCGCGTACGCGACCGGGCCGAGCGGTCCCGCCACGTACGGCGCGGCCAGCACGGGCAGCGCGACCAGCACGACCAGGGCGCCCTGGAGCAGATAGACCATGCGCAGGGCGTACAGGTTCCGGTCGCCGGGCGCGCGGGCGAGCATCGCCTCGTACCGCGCGTCCTCGCCGTGGCCCCGGCCGCGCGCGGCGATATGGGCGGCCAGGCGCAGCCCCCACACGGCGGTCAGGACGGTGATCAGCAGCCGCCGTGTCCCGTCGCCGCCGTCACCGGCCGACACGGCGTACGAGACGAGCGCGACGGCCGTGAAGGCGAGGCCCCAGGCGATGTCCACGATCCGGTGCATCCCTTTGACGAGGGCGAGCGCGAAGGTGACGAGCATGACGGCGAGGGCCGTCGCCGCGGCGGCGCCGACCCCCTCCCCGAACGCGGCCCACGGGTAGCCGTTCACCGCGGCACACCGCCCTGGTACCACTCCCGGAGCGCTCCGGCCGGGCCGCCCGCGGGCATCCCGCTCTCCCCCGTGGCCGTCGGCCGTACGGCGAGGATCTGGTCCACGCCCATCCGGCGCTCCTCGAAGGCGAGCGCGGAACCGGCCAGGTAGAGCCGCCAGACCCGGGCGGTCTGGAGACCGACCAGCGCGGCGAACTCGTCCCAGCGCTCCTCCAGCGTGCGGTGCCAGGCCCGGATCGTCCGGACGTAGTGCTCGCGCATCGCCTCCACGGCCCGTACCTCAAGGCCCGCCCCCTCCAGCAGCGACACGGTGTCCCCCAGCGGGCGCATGTGCATGTCGGGGGCGATGTACGACTCGATGAAGGCACCGCCGCCGGGGGCCGTGGCGGCGCGCGACATCTGCTGGACGAGGACCCGGCCGCCGGGCCTGACCATCCGGTGCAGCAGCGCGGTGAAGGCGGGGTACTCGGCGTCGCCGACGTGCTCGCCCATCTCGACGCTGGACACGGCGTCGTGGCCGCCGCCCTCGATGTCGCGGTAGTCGCACAGCCGTACCTCGACCAGCTCCTCCAGCCCCCGGGCAGTGACCTGGGCCCGGACGTACGAGGCCTGTTCGGCGGCGAGCGTGACGGCGGTGACCCGGGCCTTGAACTCCTCGGCCGCGTACAGGGTGAGCGATCCCCAGCCGCAGCCGATGTCCAGCAGCCGCGCGCCGGGTACCAGCGCGAGCTTGCGGCAGATCAGCTCCAGCTTGTCGCGCTGGGCGTCGGCGGCCCCGTAACCGGGTCCTTCGCCGGTCCAGTAGCCGCAGGAGTACGCCATCGTCTCGTCGAGCAGCAGCGCGTAGAAGTCGTTGGAGAGGTCGTAGTGGTGGCTGATCGCCGCCCGGTCCCTGGCCCTGCTGTGCACGGAGCCGGTGAGCCGGGCCTGCGCGGCGGGCGCGGGCGGGCGCACCCCGACGGCGCCGAGGCTCAGCGCGGTACGGGCCGCCCTGACGCGGTCGGCGGCGGTGAGCCGGGAGGGGCGCGGGCCCCGGTCGCGCACGGCGCTCCCGAGGGTGCGCAGCCCGTCGGCGAGTTCCCCCTCGATGTCCAGCTCGCCGGTGATGTACGCCTGGGCGAGACCGAGTTCGTCGGGCTGCCAGAGCAGCCGGCGAAGGGCGCGGCGGTTGCGGATCACCACGACGGGCGCGTCCGCTGGCCCGGCGACGGAGCCGTCCCAGGCGCGCAGCCGCAGCGGCAGCCGGCCGCCGAGGAGCTGTCCGGCGAGGGCGTGGAGGCGCGGGGCGGCGCCGGTGGGCGGCGCGGGCACCGGGAGGGGGGCCTTCCGGGTGGAGGTCATCGGGAGGTCTCCTTGGTCAGCAGCATCTGCTGCACATCGAGGTAGCCGGAGCGGAAGCCCGCTTCCGAGTAGGCGAGGTAGAAGGTCCACAGCCGGCGGAAGACGGCGTCGAAGCCGAGCGCGTCGACCCGTTCGGCCTGTTCGGTGAAGCGTTCGCGCCACAGCCGCAGCGTCTCCGCGTAGTGCGGGCCGAAGGTGTCGCGGTCGGTCACGCGCAGGGCGGTGCGGTCGGCGGTGATCTGTTCGATCGCCTCGACGGAGGGGCAGAAGCCGCCGGGGAAGATGTACTTCTGGATCCAGGTGTGGGTGTCGCGGGTGGCGAGCATCCGGTCGTGCGGCATGGTGATCGCCTGGAGGGCGATCCGGCCGCCGGGGGCGAGGAGCCGGTCCAGGGTCATGAAGTACTCGGGCCAGAACTCGGCGCCGACGGCCTCGATCATCTCGACGCTGACGACGGCGTCGAAGACGCCCTCCACGAGGCGGTAGTCGCACAGTTCGACGGAGACGCGGTCCTCCTGACCGGCCTCGCGGATCCGTTCGCGGGCCAGCGCGCACTGTTCTCCCGAGAGGGTGACGGTACGGACGCGGGCGCCGCGGGCCGCGGCGCGCAGCGCCAGTTCGCCCCAGCCGGTGCCGATCTCCAGCAGCGAGGTGCCGGGGCCGACCCCGGCCTCGTCCAGCAGCCGGTCGATCTTGCGGTGCTGGGCGGCGGCGAGCAGCGAGCGGTCGGCGGGGAAGCCGCGGAAGAGGGCCGAGGAGTACGAGAGGGTGTCGTCGAGGAAGAGCGCGAAGAGGTCGTTGGAGAGGTCGTAGTGGCGGCTGATGTTGTCGCGCGAGCCCTCGGGGGTGTTGCGCTGCGCGGCGGGCTGCCGGGGCGCCCAGAGCGCGCGGAGCCTCTGGAGCGGCCGGGGGACGAGTTCGGCGAGGCGTTCGGCCATGACGGTCAGCACGCCGACCAGGTCGGGGGCGTCCCATTCGCCGGCCATGTAGGACTCGCCGAAGCCGATCAGGCCGCCCGCGCCGATCCGGCGGTGGAAGGCGCGGGCATCGTGGATCTCCATCAGCGGGCCGCCGAGGCCGATCGTCGCGCCGCCGTCGAACCGTACGCGCAGCGGGAGCCGGCCGAAGGCGTGCCGGACGAGCCGTTCCGCCACGGCCGTACGGAGCGACGAGGCGCGCGGCAGGGCCGCCACATCGGGCCAGCGCCGCGGGTCGGGGTCGGGGGCGGGCGCCGGGGCGGCGGGGCGGGGGGAACCGGGAGCGCCGGGGGACGGGGCGGAAGCCGGGGAGACGGAGACGCTCACTGAAGACCCTCCTGGGGCTGGTGACGGGGACGCGGCTGGACGGGCAGCCCGCGCAGGCGGAGGCGGATGCCGTGGAAGCGGATGCCGGCGGAGACGACGGCGGTGGACCAGGGATGGCGCAGAGCGGCGCGCACCAGGTTCCCGGCGGTGGCGGGGCGGCGTTCGCCCCGTACGGTCGCGGTGAACGGGCTGCCCTCGGGGCGCTCCAGACGGATGGTCAGCCGCAGCCGCTCGTCCGGTTCGGGGAGGCGCATGGTGTAGCCGCCGTCGACCGGGAAGAACGGCGAGACGTAGAACTCCTTGTCCACGGTGGCCGTCCCGGTGGTGTCGGGGCGCAGCAGATAGCAGTGGCGCTCGCCGTAGGTGTTGTGGACCTCGGCGACGACGCACAGCGGGGTGCCGTCGGCGCGGTGGCACCAGAAGAGGCTGAGCGGGTTGAAGACATGTCCGAGGACCCGGGCGTGGGCGAGCATCGTCACCCGGCCGCCGGCCAGGTCGACGCCCTCGGCGGCGAGGAACGTCGTCAGCCCGGCGCGGATGGTGGGCCGGGTCCCGCCGAAGTGGTCGCGTGGGTCGAAGCGGGCGAGGGGGCGCAGCGGCCGGGGCAGCCGCGGCGGCCGGTCGGGGTCGATCAGCCACATGTAGGTGCGCAGGCCCAGGCTGTAGCGGCGCGGCGCGGTCCTGACATGGCGGACGTCGCAGGTGTAGAGCGCGGGTACGGCGGAGGCGGGCGCGACGGAGGCCGGCGGGGTGGCGCGGGCGCCGGGTCCGGTGGTCACCATGTCACCCCCAGGGCCTCGGCCGCCGCCACGCCGGCGCGACAGCCGTCCTCGTGGAACCCCCAGCCGTGGTAGGCGCCGGCGTACGCGGTGACCGGGCCGCTGAGCGCGGGCAGTTCGCGCTGGGCGGCGACCGACTCAGGGGTGTGGACCGGGTGTTCGTAGACCATGCGGGCGAGCACCCGGTCCTGGGCGACGCGGTCCGCGCCGTTCAGGGTGACCACATAGGTCTCGGGGGCGTCCAGCCGCTGGAGCCGGTTCATGTCGTAGCTGACCCGTACGGCGTCGGCGCCCGCGTCGCAGGCGGGCATCAGATAGTTCCAGCAGGCGCGGGCGCCCGCGCTGCGCGGCAGCACCCCGGTGTCGGTGTGCAACTGCGTGGCGTTACGGGAGTACGGGAACGCCCCGAGCACCCTGCGCTCGTCCTCGGTGGCGTCGGCGAGCAGCCGCAGCGCCTGGTCGGGGTGGACGGCGATGACCACCGCGTCGTACCGCCGGGTGGTGCCGTCCCCGGTGGTCAGCTCGACGCCGTCGGCGTGGCGGCGTACGGACCGTACGGGGGTGGCGGTGCGGACGGCGGTGAGCCGTTCGCCGACGCGGTCGACATAGGCGCGCGAACCGCCGGTGACCGTCCGCCAGACCGGCGAGCCCGAGATCGTCAGCAGCCCGTGGTGGGCCAGGAAGCGGAAGAGGTACCGGGCGGGGTAGCGCAACGCGGTCCGGGCGTCGCAGGACCAGACGCAGGAGACCAGCGGGGTCAGGAAGTGGGAGAGGAAGTACGGCGAGAAGCGGCCCTCCGCGACGAACTCACCGAGCGTCCGCCCGTCTCCCCCGACCTCCCCGTCCCTCCTCTCTCCCCCGACCTCCCCGCTCCGTACGGCGTCCTCGGCGGCGAGCAGCCGGCGGGCCGCCCGGTGGAAGCGGGGCACCTCGGTGAGCAGCCGCAGATAGCGCGGGCTGAGCGCGTTGCGCGGCTGGGCGAAGAGACCGGCGGCGCCGCGGGCCCCCGCGTACTCCAGCCCGCAGCCGTCGCACCGGACCGACATGCTCATGCTGGATTCCTGGGTCGCCACGTCCAGCTCCCCGAAGAGCCGCAGCAGATGCGGATAGGTGCGCGCGTTGTGGACGATGAAGCCGGAGTCGACGTGGTGCGCCCGGCCGTCGGCCGAGCGGATCTCATGGGTGTGCGCGTGGCCGCCGAGCCGGTCGTCCGCCTCGTACAGCGACACCTCGTGCGCGTCCCGCAGGACGTACGCGGCGGTCAGCCCCGCCACCCCGCCGCCCACCACGGCGGTACGCCGACGTTCCCCGCTCATGCTGCTCCCTCGCCCTGGTGCGTCGATCGCCCTCGTCCGGCGATCCGGGCCTCGCGCCCAGGTGCTGCGCGCGGCCCTTCCTCACCCGGCATTCGGGGCGGCGCGGGCCGGGGATTGGTGCGCGGCGCGATCTTTCGGAGAGGACGCCCTGTTCCGGGGCCTGTCCTGCCGTCGGCGGTACTTTTTTTCATTCCTTCGGGTGTCCGACCAATCCGCCTTGCTTCCGGTGCCGAATGGCCGGTGTGAGCGAAGATCGGAAAGTGCCGGAACCAGAGGCCCGTCAGCACGACGGTCCGACAGCGCGCCTGCTGCACCGCGGCCTCGGCGCGCTCGGCGGGCTGATCGCGGGTTTCTCCGCGCTGGCCGTGGCGGAGCTGGCCGCGGCGGCGGTCCGGCCCGAGGCGAGTCCCGTGACGGCGGTGGGCGGCGCGTTCATCGACCGCACTCCCCCGTGGCTCAAGGACTTCGCCGTACGGAACTTCGGGACCAACGACAAGCTGGTGCTCCAGCTCGGCATCGTGATCGTCCTGGCGCTCCTCGCGATGACGGTCGGTGTCTTCGCGCTGCACCACCGGCGGGCGGGCTCCGCGGCGGTGCTGGTCTTCGGGGCGATCGGCGCGGTGGCGGCGGTGAGCCGTCCCGGCGGCGGCCCCGTCGACGCGCTGCCCTCACTCGTGGGCGCGGTGGTGGCCTGCGGGGTGCTCTACCTGCTGGCCGGCGCCCTCGCGCTCCGTCCGTCCCCCGCGGCCGGCGGAACGGACGGTACGTTCGACCGGCGTCGCTTCGTGATCGCCGCGACGGCGGCGGTGGCGGCATCGGCCGGGGCGGGCGCGCTGGGACGCGGGCTCAACGCGTCGGGTTCGGCCGGCGCCGTCGCCTCGCGCAAGGACGTCGTCCTGCCGCCGCCGGCCTCCCCGGCCCGTCCCGTACCGGCGGACGCGGATCTGAGGATCCGCGGTCTCAGCCCGTTCACGACGCCCAGCAAGGACTTCTACCGGGTGGACACCGCGCTGGTGGTGCCGCGGGTCGATGCCACCGGCTGGCGGCTGAAGATCCACGGCAAGGGGGTCACCCGCCCCCTCACTGTCACCTTCGACGATCTGCTCAGGCGCGAGCTGATCGAGCGGGACATCACGCTGACCTGTGTCTCCAACGAGGTGGGCGGCCCGTACGTGGGCAACGCCCGCTGGATCGGCGTACGCCTGGCGGACCTGCTGCGCGAGGCGGGCGTACGGCCGCCCTCGAAGGGCGGTCCCGCCGACCAGCTCGTGTCCCGCTCGGTGGACGGCATGACCATCGGCTCCCCGGTCGAGACGGTCATGGACGGCCGGGACGCGCTGCTCGCCGTCGGGATGAACGGTGAGCCGCTCCCCTTCGACCACGGCTTCCCGGTCCGGATGGTGGTGCCCGGACTGTACGGCTACGTATCGGCCTGCAAGTGGATCCAGGACCTGGAGCTGACCACGTTCGCCGACTACGACGCGTACTGGGTGAAGCGGAGCTGGTCGCAGGAAGCACCGATCAAGACCGAGTCACGGATCGACACCCCGCGCCCCTTCGCCAGCCCCAAACCCGGCACGGTCCCGGTCGCCGGGGTCGCCTGGGCTCAGCACCGGGGCATCGCCCGGGTGGAGGTACGGGTCGACGGCGGCCCCTGGCACACGGCGCGGCTGGCGGCCCAGGACACCCGCGACACCTGGCGCCAGTGGGTCTGGGAGTGGCCCGCCACCACCGGCAACCACACCCTTGAGGTCCGCGCCACCGACCAGGACGGCTACACCCAGACCGGCAAACGCGTCGGCACCGTCCCCAACGGGGCGACCGGCTGGCACTCGGTGGTCGTCGCGGTCACCTGACCGCCGTCCGCACGGCCGTCCCACCGCACTCCACAAGCCACTTCACCCCTGTCCCTACCCCCCTGTGCCCGCACTCCGGCGAGCACCGCCTTTCCCAAGGAGATCCACCATGAACGCCACCCGTTTCCAGCGCGCCGCCATCGCCCTCGTCGGCGCCGCAGTACTCCCGCTCGCCCTCACCGCCTGCTCCAGCGACGACAGCAAGGACACCAAGTCGTCGGACGCGGCCTCCGCCGCCACCGAGACGGCCGAGACCCCGGCGGACAACGCGGCGGGCACCGGCGACCAGCCCTTCGGCACGGCGTGCGCCTCCGTGCCGAAGTCCGGCGCGGGCTCCTTCGACGGCATGTCGAAGGACCCGGTGGCCACCGCCGCCTCGAACAACCCCGACCTCTCCACCCTGGTCACCGCGGTGAAGGAGGCAGGTCTGGTCGACACCCTGAACAACGCCAAGGACATCACCGTCTTCGCGCCGACCAACGAGGCGTTCGCCAAGATCCCCAAGG
Organism: Streptomyces sp. NPDC087310; assembly: GCF_044744405.1. Lineage (NCBI taxonomy): Bacteria > Bacillati > Actinomycetota > Actinomycetes > Kitasatosporales > Streptomycetaceae > Streptomyces > Streptomyces sp. NPDC087310. The sequence goes on from NZ_JBIUYF010000008.1 coordinate 291,184, forward strand.
CCGACCTGGACAAGGTCCTCGCCGACAAGGCCATGCTGACCAAGATCCTCACGTACCACGTGGTGGGCGAGAAGCTGGACCCGAAGGCGCTGGAGAGCGGCACCTTCCCGACCCTGGAGAAGTCCACGCTGACCACGGCCGGCTCGGGCGAGTCCTACACCGTGAACGACACGTCGAAGGTCGTCTGCGGCAACGTGCCGACCTCCAACGCCACGGTCTACATCGTCGACACGGTCCTGATGCCGAAGATGTGATCCGGTCCCTGCCGAACGGCGGGCATGGCGCGGGCCCGCACCCCCGAGAGGGGTGCGGGCCCGCGGCGCTCCGCCGTCAGCCGACCGAGCTGTACGCCACCACTCCACGCCGCACCGCGTCGACCGCCTTGCGGGCGTTCTTCGCGACCGTGCTGTCCTCCCGGGGGGCCGCCGCCGCGATCTGGCCGAGGACGTCGATGACCTGCTTGCACCAGCGCACGAAGTCACCGGCCGGCATCTCCGCCTCGCGCAGCACCTCGTCGAGCCCCTTGCCGGAGGCCCACATGTGGACCGGCCAGGCGAAGCCGAGGTCCGGCTCACGCTGGCCCACGCCCTCCGTCTGGCTGATCTTCAGGTCTTCCTCCAGGGCGTCGAGCCGGCCCCAGATACGGACCATCTCGGCCAGCGCGGTCTTCGCGTCGCCCGCCGGGAGCTTCGGCGCCACCGCGTCGTCGGCCTGCCGGGCCTCGTAGACCAGCGCGGAGACGCAGGCGGCCAGCTCGGCCGGGGAGAGCCCCTCCCACACCCGGTCCCGCAGGCACTCGCTGGCGAGGAGGTCCAGCTCGCCGTAGAGCCTGGCCAGCCGCTTGCCGTGCTCGGTGACCTCGTCGGCGCGCAGATAGTCCAGCTCGGTCAGGAGCGCGACGATCCGGTCGAAGGTGCGGGCGATGGTGTTCGTCCGGCCCTCGATCCTGCGCTCCAACTGGCGGGTGTCCCGCTGGAGCCGGTGGTAGCGCTCGGCCCAGCGGGCGTGGTCCTCGCGCTCGTCGCAGCCGTGGCACGGGTGGGCGCGCAGCTCCGTACGGAGCCGGGAGATCTCCCGGTCGTCGGCCGCCGTCGCCCGCTGCTTGCGGTGCCGCTCGGGCACGATGTGCCCGGCCTTCGTACGCAGCGCGGACGCCAGATCGCGGCGCGACTGCGGCGAGCGCGCGTTGAACGACTTGGGGATCCGCATCCGCTCCAGCGCCTCCACGGGCACCGGGAAGTCCATCGCCGCCAGCCGCTTGACCTGGCGCTCGGCGGTCAGGACGAGCGGACGCGGGCCTTCCTGGTAGTCGAAGCCGCGGTGCCCGTTGGCGCGCCCCGCGGGAAGTCCCGGCTCCAGCACGAGCGCGAGGCCGGCGAACTTGCCCGTCGGGACATGGATGACGTCGCCCGGCTTGAGCCGCTCCAGCGAGGTGGCCGCGGCGGCCCTGCGCTGTGCGACGCCCTGCTTGGCCAGCTCCGTCTCGCGGTCCTTGAGGTCGCGGCGCATCCGCGCGTACTCCTCGAAGTCCCCGAGGTGACAGGTCATCCCCGCCCGGTACCCCTCCAGGCCCTCCTCGTTGCGCTGGACCTGCCGGGAGATCCCGACGACGGACCGGTCGGCCTGGAACTGGGCGAAGGAGGTCTCCAGCAGCTCGCGCGACCGGTGCCGGCCGAACTGCTGCACGAGGTTGACGGCCATGTTGTACGAGGGCCGGAAGCTGGAGCGCAGCGGATACGTACGGGTCCCGGCGAGCCCGGCAAGCGCGCCCGGGTCCATGCCGCGCTGCCAGAGCACCACCGCGTGGCCCTCGACGTCGATGCCCCGGCGTCCGGCCCGCCCGGTGAGCTGGGTGTACTCACCGGGGGTGATGTCGGCGTGCTGCTCGCCGTTCCACTTGACGAGCTTCTCCAGCACCACGGACCTGGCGGGCATGTTGATGCCGAGGGCCAGTGTCTCCGTGGCGAAGACGGCCTTGACCAGACCGCGGACGAACAGCTCCTCCACGATCTCCTTGAAGGTGGGCAGCATGCCCGCGTGGTGCGCGGCGATGCCCCGCTCCAGGCCCTCCAGGAACTCGTAGTAGCCGAGGACGTGCAGGTCCTCGCCGGGGATGGAGGCCGTACGCTCCTCGACGATCTCCCGGACCCGGCGGCGCGCCTCGTCGGTGTTGAGCCGCAGGCCCGCGTACATGCACTGCTGTACGGCGGCCGCGCAGCCGGCCCGGCTGAAGATGAAGGTGATCGCGGGGAGCAGCCCCTCCGCGTCCAGCCGCTCGATGACCTCGGGCCGGCTCGGCGTCCAGATACGGCTGCGCTGGCGGCGCTCGCGCTCCCGGTCCGCCTCACGGACCATCTTGCCGCGGCGGCGGTCGCGCGGGTTGTACGTGCGCTGGTTCTCCATCCGGGCCAGCCGGACAAGGTCCGGGCTGACCTCGCGCTTGGCGACGCCTCGGCCGCCGTGGTCGGTCTCCTCCTCGAAGAGGTCGTACATCCGGCGGCCGGCCATCACGTGCTGCCACAGCGGTACGGGCCGCTGCTCGGAGACGATCACTTCGGTGTCGCCCCGTACGGTGTCCAGCCAGTCACCGAACTCCTCCGCGTTCGACACGGTGGCCGAGAGCGAGACGAGGGTGACGGAGGCGGGGAGGTGGATGATCACCTCTTCCCAGACGGCGCCGCGGAAGCGGTCGGAGAGGTAGTGGACCTCGTCCATCACCACATAGCCGAGGCCGACGAGCGCCCGGGAGTTCGCGTAGAGCATGTTGCGCAGGACCTCGGTGGTCATGACGACCACCGGCGCGTCCGCGTTCACACTGTTGTCACCGGTGAGCAGGCCGACCTTGTCGGACCCGTACCGCTTGGCGAGGTCGGCGTACTTCTGGTTGGAGAGCGCCTTGATCGGGGTCGTGTAGAAGCATTTACGGCCCTCGGCCAGGGCGAGGTGCACGGCGAACTCGCCGACGATCGTCTTGCCCGAGCCGGTGGGCGCCGCGACGAGCACGCCCTTCCCCGCCTCCAGGGCCTGGCATGCCTCGATCTGGAACGGGTCCAGACCGAATTCGTACATCTCGCGGAAGGGCGTGAGCGCCGTGGCCCGTTCCGCGGCGCGGATCCGGGCGGCGGCGTAGCGCTCGGCTGGTGAGAGGTCCTCTGTCATCTTGCGGTCGAGCCTACCCGCCACCTCTGACAGTCAGCCCGATCTTTAATCGTCTTTGGGCGGCACCGCTCCGCCGACCCCGGTCAGGTGATGTCGTCGTACCCGTTCACCCGGTTGTTCCGGGCGCCGTCCGACTGTTCGGGGAGCGCGGGCCGGGTCGAGACGGGTTCGATCTCGCCGATGGCCTCGGGCGTCAGGTCCAGGTCCGACGCCTCGTCGTCACCGGGGCCCGCCGCGTCGCGCGCCGCCTTGCGGCGGTCGTTGATCAAGGAGATGCCGGTGGCGAAGAAGTAGAGCACCCAGATCGGTACGGCCAGGCCGAGCATGCTGACCGGGTCGGTGCTCGGGGTGGCGACCGCCGCGAAGACCGTGATGCCCATGATCATGCCGCGCCACCAGCCGGCCATCCGCTTGCCGCTGATCACTCCGCCGAAGTTGAGCATCACGAGGAGGAGCGGCAGCTCGAAGGAGAGGCCGAAGACGACCACCATGCGCGTGATCAGGTCGAGCAGATCGTCGAGCGGGAGCTGGTTGTCCAGGTTGGCGGGCGAGAAGTCGAGGAGGACCCTCGCCATGGTGGGCAGCGTCTTGTACGCGAAGAAGCCACCGGCCAGGAAGAGCGGGAACCCCGCGGCGACGAAGCCGAGGGAGTACTTCTTCTCGTTCCTGTGGAGCCCGGGCGCGATGAACGCCCAGAGCTGGTAGAGCCAGATCGGCGAGGCCAGGACGACACCGGCCGTCAGGGAGACCTTGAGGGCGAGGGTGAAGGGCGTCACCAGACCGTTGAGGACGATCCGGGCGCAGGTGCCCCCTTCCTGCTTGGCGAGGTCGGTGAAGCTCACGGAACATCCGACCGACTTCAGCACCGGGTCGGTGAAGAACTCGATGATCTCCTTGTAGGAGAAGGCCGCGACGATGGTCACGGCGACGATGCCGATGAGCGCCTTGACGAGCCGGTTGCGCAGCTCGCGCAGATGCTCGACCAGCGGCATCCGCCCCTCGGGGTCCGTCTCCTTCTTGCGGGCGGACTTCAGCAACCCACGTCCTCATCTCGTGCGGCGGGCCGCCTCGTGGCAGTGCCCGCTCCGGCCCAGGTGGTGTCAGCGCTTGGTCGAGTCCGTGGGCTCGTTCACCGGGCGCGCGTTCGTCACGTCGCCGGGGAATGCCTGGATCGTACGGGGCGCGGTCTGGTCCTGAGCGGGGTCGTTCGGAGGCTCGGCCGGGGCGGTCTGCTGTCCCTCGGACTTCATGGCCTTGGCCTCGCTCTTGAGGATGCGGGCCGACTTGCCGAGCGAACGTGCCATGTCGGGAAGCTTCTTGGCGCCGAACAGGAGGATGACCACGACGAGGATGAGAATGATCTCGGGGGCACCGATCTTTCCGAACAGCATAAGTCTTTACCTTCTCACCGAGGCGGCACGGAACGGGCCTGCGTGGATAGGGCCGGACGTGTGTCCGACGGGTTGCCCAGCGATCGTAACGCGCGGGGGTGAACAGAGGGCAATCCCCGTGCGTACGTCAAGCGCTGCGGCCCACGCCTCGCTGCCCGGGCCACATCGTGCAGCGTACCTCTCCGGAATCGCGCTGAGCAGGGGGCGTGGGGACCGGGGTCCTCCGTTCTGATCAAGCCGGATCCGAACGGGAGGCCCTATCGCAGTGCGTCACCGGTGGCGGCGAGCCGCGTCGCGGACCGTTCCAGCTCCTCGGCGGCGAGGCTGATCCGCTCCGTGGTGGTGGCGACCTGGCGGGCGAGCCGCCGCGCTTCGAGGAAGACCCGGACGGCCAGGACGCCGAGCACGGCGGTCCCGAGGAAACCCAGGGCGATGGCGATCATGGGCCAGAGCATGGTGTTCAGACCGTTCCCGGCAGGTCCTGGAGCGTGGAGTGCAGACGCATCGTCCGCACCCCGCCGCCCGTGAGGAGTTCGATGATGCGTTCGCCCGCGGGCTTGCGGACCGGGGCCTCGCACTCGGGGCAGACGAAGGAGTAGAAGGTGGTGCGCCGGCTGGCCCCGATCGCCAGGCGCAGCGCGCCCGCCGACAGTTCGAAGGCGGCCCGGCACTCGGGGCAGGCCGCTTTGAAGAGGACCGGGACCACCGTCGAAAAACCAGACGGCCCAGACATTGCCGACATATTTCCCTTTCTCCTTGTCCTCAGCCGTTCGCTCTCGCCCGTTCGGTCCGGCCCGCCGGGTCAGTCGTGGAGCTCGTACGCCGCCAGCGCCTCGGCGGCGGCCCGCCGCGCGCTGTCCGCCAGCTCCGGCGGGGCGACGATCCGCCCGTCACCGCCGAGCCGCAGCGCGAGCCGCCGCAGCGAGGCCGGTACCGGGGTCCGCAGCGTGATCCGCAGCCCTCCGTCGGGCAGCTCCACCGCGCTGTCGTGCGGGTAGTACTCGGCGACCCACCGGCCGCCGGGGCCCACCTCGACGATCACCTCGGGGTCCTCGGCCGACGGCTGCACCAGCCCCTCCGACAGATCCCGCAGCTCCAGCTCCGGGGGCGCGGCCGGGGCGTCCAGCAGCCGGATCTCGGCCACCCGGTCGAGCCGGAACGTACGCCGCGCCTCGGAGAGCCGGCACCATGCCTCCATGTAGGTGTGGCCCACGGCGAAGAGCCGGATGGGGTCGACCTCGCGCTCCGTCAGCTCGTCCCGCGCCGGGGAGTAGTACCGCAGCCACAGCCGGCGCCGCTCGGAGATGGCCCGGTCGACCTCGGCGAACACACCGCCCTCGGACTCGAAGGTCACCGAGAGCCGGGAGCTGGCACCCGCGGCCTCGCCGGCCGCCGTCTCCAGCTTGGCGGTGGCGCGCAGCAGCGCCTGCCGGTCGCCCTCGCGCAGCCCCGGCAGGGTGGCGACCGCGCGGGCCGCGACGAGCAGCGCCGTCGCCTCGTCGGCGGCGAGCCGCAGCGGCTCGGCGACATCGTCCGGGTTGTGCCACCAGATGCGGTCGCCGTCGGTGTCGATGTCCAGCAGGTCGCCGCCGCGGAAGCTCGTACCGCACATGGGCAGGACATCGAGGTCGGAGATCAGCTCGTCCTCGCTGATCCCGAACGCGCGGGCCACGTCGCCGACATGGGCGCCGGGGCGCTCCCGCAGATAGGTCACCAGCGAGAGCATCCGCCGGGTCTGGTCGATCGCGTTGACTGCCACGGTGTCCGAGCCCCTCTCAGCCCTTGGCCACGGCGCGCAGCCGGTCCAGGACATCGGCCCGCAGATCCGCGGGCTCCAGTACGACCACGTCCGGGCCGAACTCCACCAGCCAGGCGTCCAGGCCGTGTCCGTACGGGATCTCCAGCTCGTCCCAGCCGTCGGCCACTTCCCGGGTGGACAGCGCCCGGGAGCGCAGCGGGTAGCCGCAGCCGGAGCGGAGCCTGATCAGCGCGGAGCGCGTCGCGGTCTCCCCCGCCCAGCTCTCCACGGTCTCGCGCACGGTCACCACGTCGGGTACGGGCGCGCCGAACGTGCCGACGCGTGAGCGGACCCGGCCGGAGATCCGGGAGAGCCGGAAGACCCGCTCGGCGCCGCGGTCGCGGTCCCAGCCGGCCAGGTACCAGTGTCCGCGCCAGCACTCCAGCGTCCACGGCTCGACCTGGCGCTGTTCGGCGCGGGCCGCGTTGGCCTTGCGGTAGTCGAAGGAGACGGGGCGCCGGTCGCGGCAGGCGAGCATCAGCGGCTCGAAGGCGGCCTCGTGGACGGGGATACGGGGTTCGAGGGCGCCGTGGTGGGCCTCGTAACTGTCCTCGGCCTCGGGCATCCCGGCGGCGCGCAGCTTCTGGAGGGCGCCGCTCGCCGCGCCGGCCAGCCGCGCCTGCTGCCAGACCTTGGCGGCCAGGCCGAGGGCCGCGGCCTCCTCGGCGTCGAGGGTGATGGGGGGCAGCCGGTTGCTGTCGCGCCGGGCCAGGTAGCCGGTCTCGCCGTCGAGGTTCTCCACCGTCTCGATGACCAGGCCGAGTTCGCGGAGGTCGTCCTTGTCCCGCTCGAACATCCGGTTGAAGGATTCGTCGGTGCCGGCTTCCAGGTACGCCTCGATGGAGCCACGCAGTTCGCGCTTGCTGAGCGGCCGCCGGGTCCCGAGCAGACACAGCGCCAGATTCATCAGCCGCTCGGCCTTGGCAATGGCCATCGACGCCTCGCACCCCTCATTGATCGTGCCGCCTCCGCCCGCTGACCGTACCGTCCCGGGGTGTCGCGGCAAAGCCGAGGGTCCATGCCGTACGGCATGGACCCTCGGTGGACCCGGCTGGGGCGCGTTTCGAAACACGCCCTGGGGCCGGACCGTTCCGTATCAGACGGAGACCAGGTCGCAGACGAAGATCAGCGTCTCGCCCGGGGCGATGCGGGCGCCCGCGCCACGGTCGCCGTACGCGAGGTGCGGGGGGATGGTGAGCTGACGGCGTCCGCCGACCCTCATCCCCTGCACGCCCTGGTCCCAGCCCGCGATGACCTGACCGGCGCCGAGCGTGAACGGAAGCGGACCGCTGCGGTTCCAGGAGGAGTCGAACTCCTCGCCGGTCGAGAAGGCCACACCGACGTAGTGGACCTTGACATTGGCACCCGCCGTGGCGACCTCGCCGTCACCCTCCCAGATGTCCTTGATCTCCAGGTCGGCCGGCGGCTCGCCGCCCGGGAAGTCGATCTCGGGCTTCTCGATGCTCACGTGAAACTGCTCCTCTAAATGATGAACGGCACAACCGGGACAGTCTTACACCTTCGCGAGGATGTCCACGGCGAAGACCAGCGTGGAGTTCTTCGGGATCCCCTGCTGCTCCTGGTTGCCGAAAGCCTGGTCCGGCGGGATCACGATGAGGACCCTGCTGCCCACCTTCTTGTCGACGATGCCCGTCTTGAGGCCCTTCAGCGTGAGCTGCGGCAGCGGGAACGTCGTGGTGCGGCCGGTCTTGTACGTGCTGTCGAACTGCTTGGCGTCCTTCCAGAGGTACGCCGAGTAGTTCAGTACGACGGTGTCGGAGTCCTTGACGACGTCGCCCTTGCTCTCCAGCACGTAGTCGGAGACCAGCTTCTTCGGCGGGTCGGTCCCCTTGGGGATCGTGACCTTCGGCTCCTTGCCGTCGTCGTTGGTGCCGACCTGCGGCAGCGCCTTGTCGTCCTGCGGGACCGCGGTGCCCTTGGCCGAGGTGGGGACCTTGGTGGCCTTCAGGATGTCGACGACGAAGACCAGCGTGGAGTTCGGCTTGATGTCGCCCTGGCCCTGCGCGCCGTATCCCAGCTCCGGGGGGATCCCCAGCTCGACGCGGCTGCCGACCTTCTGGCCTTCGAGGCCCTGGTCCCAGCCCTTGATGACCATGCCGGCGCCGAGCGTCAGGTCGAACGGCTGCTTCCGGTCGAAGCTGTTGTCGAAGGGCTTGGTCGAGTTCCATGCCTGGCCCAGGTAGTTGACCTGGACCGCGTCGCCCTTCTCGACCTTCGCGCCGTCACCCTCCTTGAGGACATCGACCGTCAGCTTCTTCGGCGGATCCCCCTCCCCCTTGTCGAGGGTCGGCTTCTGTCCGAACTTGGCGCCCTCGCTGATCGCGGGGAGTCCGTTCTTGGACGAGGTGGAGTCGGAGCCTCCGTCGCCACCGCAGGCCGCTGTCGACAACAGCAGCAAGGGGACGACGATCAGGCCGGCAAGTCGGCGCACGTGTTCCTCAGATCTCAGACGGCACAGTAGCTGCCCACTGTAGGGCGTGACAGGGGCCCCGTACGCGATACGTACGGGGCCCGCGCCGCATTCCACCACTGCGTGTCAGCCACCGGTTGACGGAAACGCTCACATACCGGCGATGAGCTTTTCCACCCGTTCGTCCACCGACCGGAACGGGTCTTTGCAGAGCACCGTGCGCTGTGCCTGGTCATTGAGCTTGAGATGCACCCAGTCGACCGTGAAGTCCCTGCGCTGCTCCTGGGCGCGGCGGATGAAATCGCCGCGCAGTCGGGCCCTGGTGGTCTGCGGAGGCACGGACTTGCCTTCGAAGATCTTCATGTCGTTGCAGATACGGGCGGCCTGGCCCTTCTTCTCCAACAGGTAATAGAGCCCGCGGCGACGGTGGATGTCGTGGTAGGCGAGGTCTATCTGCGCGACCCGGGGATGCGACATGGTCATGTTGTGCTTGGCCCGGTACCTCTCGATGAGCTGGTACTTCATGACCCAGTCGATCTCCGTGCCGATCCGGTCGAGATCCTCGGCCTCGATCGCGTCGAGCGTACGGCCCCACAGTTCGAGGACCTGCTCCACGGTGCCGGTGCGGATGCCCCGGCGGTCCACGAAGTCCACGGCCTTCTCGTAGTACTCCCGCTGGACCTCCAGGGCGGAGGCTTCCCGGCCGCTCGCCAGGCGGACCTTGCGCTGCCCGGTGAGGTCGTGGCTGACCTCGCGGATCGCCCTGATCGGGTTCTCCAGGGTGAGGTCGCGCATCACCGTGCCCGCCTCGATCATGCGCAGCACGAGATCGGTGGCGCCGACCTTGAGCAGCATGGTCGTCTCGGACATGTTCGAGTCGCCGACGATGACATGGAGCCGGCGGTAGCGCTCCGCGTCGGCGTGCGGCTCGTCCCGGGTGTTGATGATCGGACGGGAGCGGGTCGTCGCGGAGCTGACGCCCTCCCAGATGTGCTCGGCGCGCTGGCTGACGCAGTAGACGGCGCCCCGCGGGGTCTGGAGCACCTTGCCCGCGCCGCAGAGGAGCTGACGGGTGACGAGGAAGGGGATGAGAATGTCCGCGAGCCGGGAGAACTCCCCGTGGCGGGCGACGAGGTAATTCTCGTGGCAGCCGTAGGAGTTTCCCGCCGAGTCGGTGTTGTTCTTGAAGAGATAGACGTCGCCCGCGATTCCCTCCTCGTGCAGGCGGCGTTCGGCGTCGACGAGCAGGCCCTCGAGAATGCGCTCGCCTGCCTTGTCATGCGTGACCAGTTCGGTCACGTTGTCGCATTCGGGTGTCGCGTATTCCGGATGCGATCCCACGTCGAGGTAGAGGCGGGCGCCGTTCCGCAGGAAGACATTGCTGCTGCGGCCCCATGACACAACACGGCGGAAGAGGTAGCGCGCCACTTCGTCAGGTGACAGTCGGCGCTGTCCCCTGAACGTGCACGTGACGCCGTACTCGTTCTCCAGCCCGAAAATGCGGCGGTCCATGTCTGAACATTACGCCTGATGACCTGAGCTGAAACCGGGTTCGACCGCACCGCTTGGATCATTTTCCGTCGGAACGGTGTCGTCGGGCGCACCGCCGGGACGTGCGAGGACCCGCTGTGTGGCCAGCAGGACCAGCAGCGCGACGGTGCCCGCGGCCCCCGCCACCCCGAAGCTGGTGGACGTACCGCCGATCTCCACGGCCGGGCCCGCCACGGCCGTTCCGAGCGAGGCGCCGACGCCGAAGGTCGTCACGAGCCAGGAGAACGCCTCGGTGACGGTGCCGTGGGGCGCGTGCCGGTCCACGACGACGAAGGCGCAGGCGAGGGCGGGGGCGAGGAAGACACCGGCGAGGGCGGCGAGCGCGGTCATGGCGAGGACGCCGGGGGTGAGCATCAGCGGCAGGTAGCAGAGGGCGAGCAGGGCGGTGATGGAGAGCAGCCTGCGTTCGGGGGTGTTGGTCCACCGGCGGGCGCCGTACACGAGTCCGCCGACCAGCGCGCCCAGGCCCAGGGCGGCCATCAGCCAGCCGTAGACCGACTCGCGGCCCTGGTCGTCGGCGTACGCGACCGCCGCGACGGTGATGGAGCCGAGGGCCATCCCGATGAAGAGGAACGCGCCCAGCAGGGCGAGCAGTCCCGGCGAGCGCAGGGCTCCGAGCCAGTGCGCCTCACGGGGTGCGGAGCGCCAGGCGCGGGAGGGCTCGGACAGGACGACGGAGAGCGCGCCGAGCACGCCGATCGCGTTGATGACGAGCAGCGCGGCGGCCGGGGACCAGAGTGCGACCAGCAGGGTGACGAGCAGCGGCCCGACCGTGAACATGATCTCCTGGGCGATCGCGTCCATCGCGTACGCCCGGTGCACCCGCTCCTCGCCGCCGAGGACGCTGGGCCACAGCGCCCGCAGTCCGCCTTCCAGCGGCGGGGTGAACAGCCCGGAGACCGCCACGGCGGCGTACGCGAGGACCGGGCCGTCGCCGCTGGTGCCCGCGACGACGAGCAGGACGGCGCCCAGGGCCGACACGAGGGCGGCGGGGAGCTGGATCCGGGGCTGGCCGTACAGGTCGACGGCGCGGCCGAGGAGCGGCTGACCCACCGCGTTGCTGATGCCGTAGACCGCCGCGAGAGCTCCGGCGAGGCTGTAGCTGCCGCCGCCCGCCCGGACGAGCAGGACGATCGCGATGGGGGCCGTGGCGTTCGGCAGCCGCCCCACGAGTGTGCCGGTGAGCAGCCGCGCGGCATGCGGCGCCTTGATGATGTCTGCGTACCCGGTGGCTCCGTCGGCCATGGCCGCCTCTCCCCGCTTCCCTGTTCACCCGTTTCCCGGCACGCCGGGTTTTACGTATAACGTCTGGGCTCATACGTACCATGTGCGCAGTGCGCGGGTCCACCGCGATTCCCGCCCGCGTCGGAGAACGGCAGTCATGACAGAGCACTCGGCCAGGCCCACCAGCAGGGACGTGGCCCGGGCCGCGGGCGTGTCCCAGGCCACCGTCTCGCTGGTCCTCGGCGACAAGTGGCGGGGCAGGGTCTCGGAGCGGACCGCCGGCGTCGTCAGGGAGGCGTCCCGCGAACTCGGCTACCGGCCCAATCTCGCCGCCCGCAATCTCCGCATGGGGACGACCAGGACGGCGCTCCTGGTCGTCCCCGCGCTCACCAACGATTTCTTCGCCCGCGTCTACACCGGCGCGGCCGAGGTCGCCGCCGAGCACGGCTTCGGGGTCGTCCTGTACCCCTCGCCCGAGGGGATGGGCCCCGCCAGGGACCCCTTCGCCTCGGCGCGGGCCGCGCTGGACGGGGTGATCGCCTCCTCGATGGCGACCGCCGCGCTCGACGCGATCAGCGGCACGGACGGCGCGGACCTGCCGCTGGTGATGCTCGACAGCGATCCCGCGGCGCCGGGCGCCGCCGCCCGGGTGAATGTCGACATCGCCGACGGCATGCGCCGGGTGGCGGAGCATCTTCTCGGCCTCGGCCACCGGCGGCTGGTCCATCTCGCGTCCGCCGTCGACTCCTGGACCTTCCGGGTACGCGCCGAGGCCATCGCCGCGGCGGTGGGGAACGTGCCGGACGCGGTCGTGACGACGGTCTCCGCGCCCCTGGAGGTCGACGCGGGCCGGGCGGCCGCCGAGCGCGCCCTCGCGGCGCCGGGGCCCCGCCCCACGGCCCTGGTCTGCGACGGCGACGTCCTGGCGGCGGGGGCCTGCAAGGCGGTACGGCGGCTCGGGCTGCGCGTCCCCGAGGACATCTCCGTCACCGGCTTCGACGATCTGGCCCTGGCGAGGGCGGTGGAGCCGGAGCTGACCACCGTACGGCTGCCCGCGGAGCAGGTGGGGCGGCGCGGGATGGCGGCGCTGCTGCGCGTCCTGGACGGGCAGCGTCCGGAGACCGGCGACCTGCCGGTCACGCTGGTGGTCCGGGGCTCCACGGCCCCGGCCCCACCGACCGCCGACGGGCCCTGAGCCCCGGCCCCGGCACGCCCGCGCCCCGGAGCGCGTGAGCGGTCCGGGGCAGGAGCGGAACGGTTACTTCTTGCCGGTGCCGTCCGGCTTGTCGGAGGCATCCGGCTTGTCGGAGGCGTCCGTGTCCGGGGCGTCGTCCGCCGCGACCGGGGTCGCGCCGTCGGGCTCCTCGGTGTCCGACGGCGCGTCCGTCGGGGTCGAGGCCGCTCCGTCCGCCTCCAGCAGGCGGGAGAGCTGCCGGCCGACGATCCGCTTGAACTTGCGCTGCTGTGGTCTCGTACGGTCCAGGACGGCGACCTCCAGCCGCTCGGCGGGGATCTCCCGCTCGCCGCCGTTGGTGTCCCGGGACAGCGCCTGCACGGCCAGCTTCAGCGCCTCGGCGAGCGACATGCCGTCGCTGTGCCGCTGATCGAGGAAGGTGCTGATCTGCTCGGAACTGCCGCCGACCGCGACCGAGCCGTGCTCGTCGACGATCGAACCGTCGTGCGGCAGCCGGTAGATCTGGTCCCCGTCCGCCGTGGCGCCCACCTCGGCGACGACCAGCTCGACCTCGTAGGGCTTCTCGGCGGAGCTGGAGAAGATCGTGCCGAGCGTCTGGGCATAGACGTTGGCGAGACCACGGGCCGTCACATCGTCACGGTCATAGGTGTATCCGCGCAGATCCGCGTAGCGGACGCCGCCGATGCGCAGATTCTCGTACTCGTTGTACTTGCCGGCGGCGGCGAAGCCGATCCGGTCGTAGATCTCGCTGAACTTGTGGAGCGCTCGGGACGGGTTCTCGCCGACGAAGACAATGCCGTCGGCGTACTGGAGCACTACCAGGCTGCGACCGCGGGCGATGCCCTTGCGGGCGTATTCCGCCCGGTCGGCCATGGCCTGCTGGGGTGAGACATAGAACGGCGTCGACACCGGCTATCCGTCCCTTTCTGTCAGTGACATGTTTGTTCAGAAGAGAGCAGCGGCGTCAGAGCAGCGCGGCGCGCGGGCCGTCGGGCTGTTCGAGTCGGCGCTCCAGGATCGACCGGGCGATCTCGGCGGATTCGTCGTCGGCCATCCTCCGGAAGCCTTCTTCGGTGATGACGGTGACGATCGGATAGATCCGCCGGGCCACGTCGGGGCCGCCTGTCGCGGAGTCGTCGTCCGCCGCGTCGTACAGCGCCTGGACGACCAGGGTGCACGCCTGCTGCTCCGTCAGATCCTCGTGGTAGAGCTTCTTCATCGACCCGCGGGCGAAGACGGAACCGGAGCCCGTGGACGCGTAGCCCCGCTCCTCGGAGCGGCCACCCGTCACGTCGTACGAGAAGATGCGCCCCTTCCCGCGCTCCACGTCCCACCCGGCGAAGATCGGGACGACGGCCAGGCCCTGCATCGCCATGGCGAGATTGCCGCGGATCATCGTGGAGAGCCGGTTGGCCTTGCCCTCCAGCGAGAGCTGCGCCCCTTCGACCTTCTCGAAGTGCTCCAGTTCGAGCTGGAAGAGCTTGACCATCTCCACGGCGAGGCCGGCGGTGCCCGCGATGCCCACGGCCGAGTACTCGTCGGCCGGGAAGACCTTCTCGATGTCGCGCTGCGCGATCATGTTCCCCATGACCGCCCGCCGGTCACCGGCGAGGATCACCCCACCGGGAAAGGTCACGGCGACGATCGTCGTGCCGTGCGGTGCCTCGACGGCGCCCTGCACGGGCGGCAGGACCCGCTTGCCCGGCAGGATGTCCGGCGACTGGTGGGAGAGGAAATCCATGAACGAGGACGAGCCGGGCGTCAGGAAGGCTGCCGGCAGACGCCCGGTGGTACGAGGGTTGGCTTCCACACGTTTCCTTCCGGATGGGCGGCGGCCCGCTCGGACCGGGCCGATCTTAGATCTGTGCACGGACCTTACCCGCGCCGTCGCCGGTCATCCGCCCCGGTGCGACCGGCTTTCGCCGGAGGCCCCGGGGACGGACAACGGAGCCTACTGACCGCCCTTTTGGACGAAGGACCGCACGAAATCCTCGGCGTTCTCTTCGAGCACGTCGTCGATCTCGTCGAGGACGGAGTCCACGTCGTCCGACAGCTTCTCCTGGCGCTCCTTGAGGTCCTCGGATGCCTGCGCTTCCTGCGCCTGCTCCTCGGTCTCCTCCGTGGAACGCGTCGCCTTCTGCTGTCCGCCGCCGGTGTCCTTGGTCGCCATAACCCTCACCCCGCTCGGTTCGCCCCGCTGGATGTGACCTACAAGATCCGACCCTACAAGGAGGGTCGGACATCGGCCCCGCACTTGTGCCAACGTATGGGGGCCACTCTGATCATTCCCCCGCCGGGACCGTTTCAGCCTCCGGACAGCACCTGGACCAGCTCCTCCGCCGTACGGCAGCGGTCGAGCAGCTCCTTGACGTGGTTGCGCGTGCCCCGCAGCGGCTCCAGCGTGGGCACCCGCTGCAGCGAGTCACGGCCGGGCAGGTCGAAGATGACCGAGTCCCAGGATGCCGCGGCCACGTCGTCGGCGTACTGCTCCAGACAGCGGCCCCGGAAGTACGCCCTGGTGTCCTCAGGAGGCTTGGTCCTGGCCCGCTCGACATCCTGGTCGTCCAGCAGGCGCCGCATCTTGCCGCGGGCCGCCAGACGGTTGTACAGGCCCTTCTCGGGGCGTACGTCGGCGTACTGGAGGTCCACGAGGTGCAGCCGTGCCGCGTCCCAGTCCAGGCCGTCCCTGCGGCGGTAGCCCTCCAGGACCTCACGCTTGGTGATCCAGTCCAGCTCGCCGGAGAGGCTCATCGGATCGTTCTCCAGCCGGTTGAGCGTGTCCTCCCAACGGCCCAGCACGTCCTTGGTCTGCTCGTCGGCGTCGGCCCCGTACCGCTCCTCGACGTACTTTCTCGCCAGCTCGTAGTACTCCATCTGGAGCTGGACCGCGGTGAGTGTCCGGCCGCTGCGCAGCGTGACCAACTGGCCGAGGGTGGGGTCGTGCGAGACCTGGTGCAGCGTACGGACCGGCTGGTCCACGGCCAGGTCGACGTTGATGAAGCCGTCCTCGATCATGGAGAGGACCAGCGAGGTCGTGCCCAGCTTGAGATAGGTGGAGATCTCCGAGAGGTTCGCGTCGCCGATGATCACATGCAGCCGGCGGTACTTCTCGGCGTCCGAGTGCGGTTCGTCCCGGGTGTTGATGATCGGGCGCTTGAGGGTCGTCTCCAGCCCCACCTCGACCTCGAAGTAGTCCGCGCGCTGGCTGATCTGGAAGCCGTGCTCGTGGCCGTCCTGGCCGATCCCGACCCGGCCCGCGCCCGTGACGACCTGCCGGGAGACGAAGAACGGCGTGAGGTGGCGCACGATGTCCGAGAACGGGGTCTCCCGCTTCATCAGGTAGTTCTCGTGCGTGCCGTAGGACGCGCCCTTGTTGTCGGTGTTGTTCTTGTACAGATGGATGGGCTGGGCGCCGGGCAGCAGCGCCGCGCGCTCGGCGGCCTCCGCCATGATGCGCTCGCCGGCCTTGTCCCACAGGACGGCGTCCCGCGGGTTGGTGATCTCGGGAGAGCTGTACTCCGGATGGGCGTGGTCCACGTAGAGCCGCGCGCCATTCGTGAGGATCACATTGGCCAGACCGATGTCCTCGTCGGTGAGCTGGCTGGAGTCCGCCGTCTCGCGGGCGAGGTCGAAGCCACGGGCGTCCCGGAGCGGATTCTCCTCCTCGAAGTCCCAGCGGGCGCGCCGCGCCCGGTGCATCGCCGCCGCGTAGGCGTTGACGATCTGGGACGAGGTGAGCATGGCATTGGCGTTCGGGTGGCCCGGGACGGAGATGCCGTACTCCGTCTCGATGCCCATTACTCGCCGTACGGTCATGCGGCCCTCCTTGCCCGGCGGCGCTCCCCTCCGGGAGCGGCGCTCAAGTACCGCTGTCTCTCCGACGCGTGTGCGGTGCCCGGTCCCGCACTGCGCGACGTGGCGGTACGAAAGAGCCTAGAACGCCTCCGCGCCGACGGGGAGATCATTTTCTTCATTGGCCTGGTGTGGTGGTTGGCCCGGTGTGCGGGTGTGGTGGGAGGTACGGGGAAAGCAACCGGCTGCGGACGCCCTTCGAGGCATCCGCAGCCGGTCCGCGCTCTACAGGTACTGACCGGTGTTCGCCACCGTGTCGATCGAGCGTCCGGTGTCCGCGCCCTGCTTTCCGGTCACCAGGGTGCGGATGAAGACGATCCGCTCACCCTTCTTGCCGGAGATACGGGCCCAGTCGTCCGGGTTGGTGGTGTTCGGCAGGTCCTCGTTCTCCTTGAACTCGTCCACGCACGCCTGGAGGAGATGGGAGACCCGAAGGCCCTTCTGGTCGTGGTCGAGGAAAGCCTTGATGGCCATCTTCTTGGCCCGGTCCACGATGTTCTGGATCATCGCGCCGGAGTTGAAGTCCTTGAAGTAGAGGACTTCCTTGTCGCCGTTGGCGTACGTGACCTCCAGGAAGCGGTTCTCCTCGGACTCCGCGTACATCTGCTCCACGACGGACTGGATCATCCCGTGGGCCGCGGCCTCCTTCGAGCCGTTGTGCTCGGAGATGTCGTCCACGTGCAGCGGCAGTGTGGCGGTCAGGTACTTCGCGAAGATGTCCTTCGCCGCCTCCGCGTCCGGACGCTCGATCTTGATCTTCACATCGAGCCGGCCGGGCCGCAGGATCGCGGGGTCGATCATGTCCTCTCGGTTGGAGGCGCCGATGACGATGACGTTCTCCAGGCCCTCCACCCCGTCGATCTCGGCGAGGAGCTGCGGGACGATGGTGTTCTCCACGTCCGAGCTGACACCGGACCCACGGGTGCGGAAGAGGGATTCCATCTCGTCGAAGAAGACGATGACGGGGGTACCCTCGCTCGCCTTCTCCCGGGCACGCTGGAAGACCAGGCGGATGTGGCGCTCGGTCTCACCGACGTACTTGTTGAGGAGCTCGGGACCCTTGATGTTGAGGAAGTAGCTCTTCCCCGCCGGACGCCCGGTCACCTCGGCGACCTTCTTCGCGAGGGAGTTGGCCACCGCCTTGGCGATCAGCGTCTTGCCGCAACCGGGCGGACCGTAGAGCAGGATGCCCTTCGGCGGCCTCAGTTCGTGCTCCTTGAAGAGGTCCGGGTGGAGGTACGGAAGCTCGACCGCGTCCCTGATCATCTCGATCTGGCCGCCCAGACCGCCGATCTTGTTGTAGTCGACGTCGGGGACCTCTTCGAGGACCAGCTCCTCGACCTCGCTCTTGGGAACCACTTCATAGACGTAGCCGGAGCGCGGTTCGAGAAGCAGGGCGTCGCCGGGGCGGATGGTGATGTCCAGAAGCGGCTCGGCGAGCCGCACCACACGTTCCTCGTCGGTGTGCCCGATCACCAGGGCGCGCTCGCCGTCCTCAAGGATCTCCTTGAGGGTGACGATGTCCCCGGCACGCTCGAATTCCATGGCCTCGACCACATTGAGCGCCTCGTTGAGCATGACTTCCTGGCCACGCCGCAGCTCATCGAGCTCGACGCCGGGACTGACATTCACCCGGAGCTTTCGGCCACCGGTGAAAATGTCGGCCGTGCCGTCCTCGTTGCTGTGCAGGAAGACACCGAAACCGGCGGGCGGCTGTGCCAGCCGGTCGACCTCTTCCTTGAGGGCCACGATCTGGTCGCGGGCCTCACGCAGCGTATTGGCGAGCCGCTCGTTCTGCGCGGACACACCCGCCAGGTTCGTCTGCAACTCGACGATCCGCTCTTCGAGAATTCTCGTATGCCGCGGAGAGTCGGCGAGCTTACGTCGCAGGACGGCGATTTCCTGCTCGAGATAGGCAACCTGGCCGGCTGGGTCTTCGGACCCCCGCCCGGGCCGGATGCCGCGGTTGATGTCGTCGTCGTGGGCTGCCACGGTCCTCACCTCCTCCAAGGGGAGCTGGACGCTTCCTGACCCTACCTGGGTGGGTGATGATTGAAACCCCTAGATCACAAAGACTGTCGGGGTGGTACCGATCTTCACCCTTGCGCTCTCCCTCACGCCAGGGGAATACCCACCCAGGGACATCGGAAAGCGGCCGGTTGTATCGTCGAAGTGTTCAACACCCGTCAGGGCTGGCGCGACTTACCCCGTCACGTGCCGTCCGGCGCAGAAAAACGGCAGGAGAGATGACCGTGCAGCAGGAGGCTCCCACCGAAGGCGTCACCGAGACCGGTGAGCCGCTGGAGGTCTGGATCGACCAGGACCTCTGCACCGGCGACGGGATCTGTGCCCAGTACGCGCCGGACGTCTTCGAGCTGGACATCGACGGCCTGGCCTACGTGAAGAGCGCGGACGACGAACTGCTCCAGTCGCCCGGCGCGACCACACGCGTACCGCTGCCGCTTCTGACCGATGTGGTGGATTCGGCCAAAGAATGCCCCGGCGACTGCATCCATGTACGCCGGGTGGCGGACCAGGTCGAGGTGTACGGACCGGACGCGGCCTGATCCCGTACGGCTCCGGACACCCGGAGCCACCGGTCAGCTACTGCGCGCCTCAGGCAGCTCGGTGCGCAGGAACGCGCCATTTTTCCACTGCCAGGAGACATGCTCCTCCTCGTCGGGGCAGCAGCGCGGCACGGAAGGCTCCGAGTAGCCGAACAGGGTGGCCAGGATCACACCGTCGTGGACGGTGAGATCGGGCCCGACGGTCCACTTCTCCCCCGGGTCCACCAGGGTGGCCACGACCCGGGGCGCGTCCCCCTCCGCCCTGGTCAGCACGTACACCCCGCTCGGCGGGGTGCCCAGGCCAGCGTCGCAGCGGACCACCGCCACGGTCTCCGGGCTGCCGTCCCCGTCGAGATCCCCCGTGGCCTTCTGGGCGACGACCGAGGGCACCGCCCCGCACTCCAGGGGAAAGTCGGCGTCGGCGGGGTCGGGCGCGGGCAGCGGGGCCGCGGCGGCGGGCCCCGAGGCGTTTCTCAGCCCCTGCGGGTCCGTCTGGGAGGCGGTGGCGGGCCCCGGCTGAAGCAGCCCCGCCAGCGCCACGACGGCAGCCATCGCGGTGGCCGTCGACAGCCAGTGGATCGGTCGGGGCCGGGTGTGCGCGAGGTCCGGAGCGTCGGAGATCTGCACGCGGAGTCTCTCCTGTGAAGGCGGTGCCGGTGAGTAACCAACGGTGTGTGAGGGAGTCAGCATCGTGCCACACGTCACAGGGCGACGGAACAGCGGGGTGCGTAAGCCCAACGTAAAGATGCCGCCGCCCAGTTGCCCGTACGGAACGGGAACCGGGCGGCGGCAGCGTCGTACGTGGGGTCTAGCGAGCGGCTCCGCCGCTCGCGCTGCCCGGACCGCTGTAGTCGTCGCCGTACGCGCCCTTGGCGGGACGGCGGCGGCGCAGCGGCGGCTCCACACCGTCCGCGAGCCGACGCGCGGTCACCAGGAAGCCGGTGTGCCCGATCATCCGGTGGTCCGGCCGGACCGCCAGCCCCTCCACGTGCCAGTTACGGATCATCGACTCCCAGGCGGCGGGCTCGTTGAACGTGCCGAACTCCCTGATCGTCTCGACCGTACGCGCGAGTTGCGTCGTCGTCGCGACATAGGCACACAGGATGCCGCCGGGAACCAGCGCCTTGGAGACGGCCTCCACGCACTCCCACGGGGCGAGCATGTCCAGAATGACGCGGTCGACATCCGTGTCCGACAGATTGTCCTGAAGGTCACCGACCGTCAGCGTCCAGGCGGGATGCGGCTCGCCGAAGTAGCGCTCCACGTTCTGCTGTGCGATCTCGGCGAAGTCCTCACGGCGCTCGTACGAGTGCAGCATGCCCTGGTCGCCGATGACCCGCAGCAGAAAACTGCTGAGCGAGCCGGAACCCACCCCCGCCTCGACGACGCGGGCGCCGGGAAAGATGTCGGCGAAGGCCAGGATCTGGCCGGCGTCCTTCGGATAGACCACGGCGGCACCGCGGGGCATGGACAGGACATAGTCGGGGAGCAGGGGGCGCAGCGCGAGATAGGCGACGTTCCCCGTGGTACGGACAACACTGCCCTCGGGAGCACCGATCAGCTCGTCGTGCGGGAAGGACCCTTTATGGGTGTGGAAATTCTTCCCGGCTTCGAGCGTGAAGGTGTAGTGGCGTCCCTTGGGGTCGGTGAGCTGAACCTGGTCCCCGACCTTGAAGGGGCCGCGACGTCGGGCGGCACCGGTCGGTTCGGACATGTTCGAAGCTTAGCTGTATTTTTTTGGGGCTCGGTTCGCCTCCGGGGCGCCTTATGCCACTGTCGACGGTCGACCGTGCTCGGCCCCTCGTTCCTCGGGGCCTGCGCGCGCTCTCCCTTTCGACAGCGGCGCGCCCCTTCGGCTCACTCGCCGGCCAGGCGCGCACTCGGGCCGAAGATTCCGGCACCGCACCACCTGGTCGGCGCTCGATCGGAAACGGCGCCCCAGCCATAGGCCCGCCTCCCCGACCCTGCGGCGAGTGAGCCGAAGGGGCGCGTCGGCGCCGTAAGAGAGAGCGCGCGCAGGTTCGTGAGGAACGAACGAACCGAGCACGGTCGACCGTCGGCGCCGACTTAAAGCGCCCCGGAGGCGAACCGAGCCTCAAAAGCTAGCTGGGCCGGGCCATGGCGGAGACGAAGGCTCGTTCCACGTCGGCCGTGGAGAGGACTCCGTAGATCTCGCCCGTTTCCTCCAGGACCAGGTACTCCGTCGCCGGGCTCGCCCTGAGGCGTTCCAGGAGCGCTTCTCCCGCGAGGTCCGCCGGGACCTTCATGCCCTCTGTGAGGTCCTGGGCGAGGCCGCTCACCGCGACCCAGGGGCGGCGGTGCTGTGGGACGCCGACGATCGCGGACTCCCGTACGAGGGCCGTGGGGTCGCCGTGGCCGTCCACGACCACCAGGGCGCGGGCGCCCGCCTCGTTGGCGCGGCGCAGCGCCTCGGAGAGCGGGGTGGCGGATTCGACCGGGACGGCGCGGCGGGTGAGCGCGCGGGCCTGGAGTTCGGGGAGGTGTTCGCGGAGCCTGGCCATCCGCAGGCTGTTGCCCGCGCCGGTCCAGATGATCGCGGCGAGGATCGCGGCGAGCAGCGCGTCCATGACCGTCTCCATGCCGCTGACGTTCGCGGCGGAGGTGCCGAGTGCACCCGTACGGGTGAGGAGCGGGAGGCCGATGAGGACCGTGACCGCGAGCGCGCGGCCGACCCAGGCGGCGGCGATGGTGCCGCTCATGGGCTTTCCGGTGATCTTCCAGACGACCGCGCGCAGCATCCGGCCGCCGTCCAGCGGGAGGCCGGGCAGCAGGTTGAAGACGGCGACGATCAAGTTGGAGATCATCAGTCCCGCGAGCAGGACGCCGGGGACCGTGCGGGCCTCCACGGCCAGCAGGCCGAGGTAGAAGAGGCCCGCGAGGACCAGTGAGAGGAGCGGCCCGACGAACGCGAGGACGAACTCGCGGCCGGGTGTCTCGGACTCCTTCTCGATCTCGGAGACGCCGCCGAAGAACTGGAGCTGGATCCGGCGCACGGGCAGCTTGAAGCGGAGCGCCGCGACGGTGTGGGCCAGTTCGTGGACGAGTACGGAGGCGTAGAACGCGACCGCGAAGAACAGGGAGACCAGGTACCGCAGGTTGCCCAGTTCCGGCAGGACCCGTTCGAGCTGGCCGCCGAAGATCCAGGTGATGAGCGCGGCCACCAGGAACCAGCTCGGGGCGACGTAGACGGGCACGCCGAAGGGGCGGCCCATGAGAATGCCACCGCCGGGGTCTTCACGGCGCGGCGGCTTGCCACCGGGGCCCGTGTCCCCCTTGCCGGGCTGCGGCATCCTGCCCTCGCCGCTCTCGTCGTCCTCTTTCACGGGTTCCCTTCGTCGGCAGCGTCGCTCGCTCGATGATGCGGTGCGAGTGGCTCTGTGGTCGATGGTATTCGGCTCGCTGTCAGTGGCGGGCCGTAGGGTCTGCGTCATGAGTACGAGCAAGCCGCCCACTTCGCTGTCACCGTCGCGTGCGAGCGACTTCATGCAGTGCCCGCTGCTGTACAGATTCCGGGTGATCGACAAGCTGCCGGAGAAGCCGAGCGAGGCGGCCACGCGCGGCACTCTGGTGCACGCGGTGCTGGAGCGTCTCTTCGACGCGCCGGCCGTGGAGCGTACGGCGCCGCGGGCGAAGGCGCTGGTGCCCGGTCAGTGGGACCGGCTGCTGACCGCCAGGCCCGAGCTGGGCGAGCTGTTCGCGGAGGATGCGGAGGGCGAGCGGCTGGCGGCGTGGCTGGGGCAGGCGGAGCGGCTGGTGGAGCGGTGGTTCTCGCTGGAGGACCCGACGCGTCTGGAGCCCGCCGAGCGTGAGCTGTTCGTGGAGACGGAGCTGGAGTCGGGGCTGCGGCTGCGCGGGGTGATCGACCGGGTGGATGTCGCGCCGACCGGCGAGGTGCGGATCGTCGACTACAAGACGGGCAAGGCGCCGCGTCCGGAGTACGCGGAGGGCGCGCTGTTCCAGATGACGTTCTACGCCCTGGTGGTGCGGCGGCTGAAGGGGGTGCTGCCGCGCCGGCTCCAGCTCGTCTACCTGGGCAGCGGCGAGGTCGTGACGTACGACCCGGTGGAGGCGGATCTGGAGCGGGTGGAGCGCAAGCTGCTGGCGCTCTGGGAGGCGATCGAGCTGGCCACGGCGACCGGCGACTGGCGGCCCAGGCCCACGAAGCTCTGCGGCTGGTGCGACCACCGGGCGGTGTGTCCGGAGTTCGGCGGTACGCCTCCGGTCTATCCGCTGAGTGTGCGGCCGGTGGAGACGCCGGTGGAGGCACCCGCGCCCGGCTGACCCGGGGCGGGGCCGTCAGGGCAGAATGGGGCTGTCTATTGAAGGAGTTGCCCCGTGACTGTCCGCGTCCTACTGGTCGACGACCAGCCACTGCTGCGCACCGGTTTCCGGATGATCCTGGAGGCCGAGCAGGACATCGCGGTCGTCGGTGAGGCCGGGGACGGCCTCCAGGCCATCGACCAGGTCCGTGCGCTCCAGCCCGATGTGGTCCTGATGGACATCCGGATGCCGCGGATGGACGGGGTGGAGGCGACCCGCCAGATCACCGGCCCCGGCCGGGACGGTCCGGCGAAGGTGCTGGTCCTGACGACGTTCGACCTCGACGAGTACGTGGTGGAGGCGCTGCGCGCGGGGGCCAGCGGCTTTCTGTTGAAGGACGCGCCCGCCAATGAGCTGGTGCAGGCCATCCGGGTGGTCGCGGCGGGCGAGGCGATGCTCGCGCCGAGCATCACGCGCCGGCTGCTCGACAAGTACGCGGACCACCTTCCGTCGGGTGAGGAGCCGGTCCCCGACACGCTGCACACGCTGACCGAGCGGGAGGTCGAGGTGCTGAAGCTGGTGGCGCGTGGGCTGTCCAACGCGGAGATCGCGGCGGACCTGTTCGTCAGCGAGACGACGGTCAAGACCCATGTGGGGCATGTGCTGACGAAGCTGAGCCTGCGTGACCGGGTGCAGGCGGCGGTGTACGCGTACGAGAGCGGGCTGGTGCGTCCCGGCGCCCAGTAGCGGCCGTACGGGCGTCACAGGACACGTACCGCACGACATACGCGAAGGGCTGCCGGGTCGTCCCGGCAGCCCTTCGTCGTCGGTGGATCCGGAGGATCAGTTTCCGTGGCCGAGCTCCCACAGGTGGAGTTCGGCGGAGGAGTTGACCGCCCACTCCACGCCGGAGATCTCGGTCCGGGACGCCACGTACTGCTTGCCCTGCCAGAGCGGCAGCACGGGAACCTCGTCGGCGACGAGGTTCTGGATCTGGCCGAACGCCTTGGTGGCCGCGCTGCGGTCGGCCTGCCTCCGCGACTCCGGGAGAAGCTCGGTGCGGATCTTCAGGTTGTCGTACGGGCTGTTCAGGAAGTTGGGCTTGTCGAAGAAGGGGCCGACGTAGGTGTCCGGGTCCGGGAAGTCGGGGAACCAGCCCATGCCGTAGACGGCGTACTCGCCCTTCTGCCCGTTCGGCCGGAACTCCTTCCACTCATGGCCCTTGATGTCGACATCGAAGAGTTTGGTGGCGTTGAGCTGATCCCTGAGGGTCTCGAACTCCTTGCCCGTGGCCGAGCCGTAGTGGTCGGTGGTGTAGTTCAGCGTCAGCTTCACCGGCGTGGTGACGCCCGCGTTCTCCAGCAGGCTCACCGCCTTGGACACGTCCCCGTCGCCGTACTTGTTGAAGAACGGGTTCGTGTGGGTGGCCACGGTGGACGGGACGAGCGAGTACAGCGGCTCGGCCATGGCGCCGTACGCCTTGGTCACGATCTGGCCGCGGTCGATGATGTACGCCATGGCCTGGCGTACCGCCTTGTCCTTCACGAGCGGGTCGTCGGTGTCGAACGCGAGGTAGCGGATCTCCAGACCCGGCATCTCGGTGAGCTGGATGTCGTCCCTGGGCTTCTCGACGAGTGCCTGGACCTGCTCGGGCGACATGGCGCGGGTCATCATGTCGATGTCCCCCGCGTCGAGCGCCTTGCCCATGTCGTCGGGGGTCTTGAAGGGCCGCAGCTCGACCTTGTCGTTCTGGAGCTTGACGCTGCCCTTGTAGTCCGGGTTCTTGGTGAAGACGGCCTTGACGACCGCGTCGCCCTTGACCTCGGTCTTCAGCGTGTACGGGCCCGAGCCGGAGAGCTCGAAGCCCTTCCGGACCTTCTTCGGCGAGTAGTCCTTGGCGCTGAGGATGCCGGCCACCGGGGTGGTGAGCTTGTACGGGAAGGTCGCGTCCGGCGACTTGAGGTGGAAGACGATCTTGCGGGCGCCGTCGGACTCCATCGTGTCGATGTTGCCCAGCAGGGTGGCCACACCGCTCTCGTCCTGGATGTCCAGGGCGCGCTGGATGGAGAACTTCACGTCGTCGGCGGTGATCGCGTCACCCCCGGGGAACTTGAGCCCCTCGCGCAGCGTGCAGCGGTAGCTCTCGTTCGCCCGGTCCGTGAAGCCGCATTCGGACGCCGCGTCAGGTATCGGCTTGCCGCCGCCGCGCGGGACGGAGACCAGCGTCTGCACGACCTGGCGCAGCACGTTCCACGTGCCGGTGTCGTACGCGAAGGCCGGGTCCAGGGGCGCGGGGCCGTCCTTGGTGGCGATGTACTGGTCCGTGGTGCCCACGACAATGGCCTCCCCGCCGCCGGAGCCACCGTCCGAGCCCCCGCAACCGGCGAGCACGGGCACAAGCAGGCCGAGCGCGGCCGACAGCGCCAAAGTCTTGCGGTTCATCCTGGACGTACTCCCTCATCCGGCACTGAGATACAGCGGTGCTGACGAGACTCCGCCGCGTTCCACCCGGTCGGGGCAGTGCGATCGGGCCGGGATACAGGGCGATCGGTCCTGTGTACATGGCGACTTGGTGGCCGTCGGGGACACGTCGTTGATACGGCGAAGTGCTCGCGACGAGATTAGTCGGACGCGCCGGTAATGCCGGACCCGGGCCGATCGGAATCGCAATCGGACAGTGATCGGAAATAGCGGCGCGTCGATATCCGGGCGGGGGCACCTTTCTTCCGGGCCGCCCCAAAGGGGGACACATGGGCACAGGCAGCCCCAGCGGGGACGGCCGTGGATCAGCACCTTCCGCCGCTGTCGATGAGTGCGCAGGTGATAAAGGTCACTCCCCCACCCTTTTGCGGGGATCATGAATGCGCCACGTGAAGTGACGGAAAATATCCAGGCCAATGCCGACAGTTCCCGTAGCGCATTTCATGGCGACGCTCAGTGCACCGGACGGTCTCCGTGTGTCATCAGAGCACGCAGGAATACCAGGTCCACCTCTTCGAGAGAGCCCACGACGGTTCTCCCGTCGGCCGGGCCGATCGGCGCCACGGACGGTACGGCCACGACCCGGCACCCGGCGGCCTCGGCGGAGGCGACTCCGGTGGCGGTGTCCTCGATGACCGCGCAGCGCGCCGGATCGGCGCCCAGGCCGCGCGCGGCGAGCAGATACGGGTCGGGGTGCGGCTTCGTACGGGGCACCTCGTCGCCCGCGACGGTGAGGGCGAAGAACTCCGGTCCCAGCGAGACCAGGACGCGGTCGATGATGCGCCGGTGCGAGGCGGAGACCAGGGCGGTGGGCACCTCGTGCGCGGCCAGTTCGGTGAGCAGCCGGCGCGCGCCCGGCATCAGCGGGACGCCGCGTCCGATGAGGTCCTCGAAGGCGTCGTTGAGCCGGACGGTCAGCTCGGGGAAGGTGATGTCGGCGCCGGTGGCCTCGATCAGGAAGCCCGCGCTGCGGCTCATGGGACCGCCGACCACCACATCGCGCCATGCCTCGTCGAGGACGTGCCCGAGGTCCTTGAAGACCTCGACCTCCGCGTCCCACCAGAACCCCTCGGTGTCGACCAGGGTGCCGTCCATGTCGAGAAGGACGGCCTGAAGGGCGGAGCCCTCGGCCGTTCGGGTCAAGGACGCGGGGACCGTACTGGTCATCCGGCACACCTCCGTGAGGGACGAGAAGGCCGGTCACCTTCCCCACGGGGGATTCCCGCCGGGACAGGCGACCGGCCTGCGCTGGACCGACAAGTGTACGACTCGTCCGGACCCCGCGCCGCCCGGTTTCCCTCGGCCGGGGCGGGCGGGGAGGAAACGGGGTCCGGCGCGGGCCCATGGGCTCGGCGGCCCATGGGCCCGTCGGCCGACGGGCTCAGCGCGCGTTGAAGTACTTCGCCTCGGGGTGGTGGATGACGATGGCGTCGGTGGACTGCTCGGGGTGGAGCTGGAACTCCTCCGAGAGCTGTACGCCGATCCGCTCGGGCTCCAGCAGCTCCGCGATCTTCGCGCGGTCCTCCAGGTCCGGGCAGGCACCGTATCCGAGCGAGAAGCGCGCGCCCCGGTACTTCAGGGCGAACATGTCCTCGACCTCGGCCGGGTCCTCACCGGCGAAGCCCAGCTCGGAGCGGACCCGGGCGTGCCAGTACTCGGCGAGCGCCTCGGCGAGCTGGACGGAGAGCCCGTGCAGTTCGAGGTAGTCGCGGTAGGAGTTGGCCTCGAACAGCTCCGCGGTCGCGCCGCCGATCTTCGAGCCGACGGTGACGACCTGGAGGCCGACCACGTCCGTCTCGCCGGACTCCTCCGGGCGGAAGAAGTCCGCCAGGCAGAGCCGCCGGCCGCGGCGCTGGCGCGGGAAGGTGAAGCGGGTGCGCTCGGAGCCGTCCTCACCGAGCAGGATGAGGTCGTCGCCCTTGGAGACGCAGGGGAAGTAGCCGTAGACGACGGCCGCCTCCAGCAGGTTCCTGGTCTGCAACTGGTCCAGCCAGCCGCGCAGATGGGGCCGGCCCTCGCTCTCGACCAGTTCCTCGTAGCTGGGGCCGCCCTTTCGGGCCTCCTTCAGCCCCCACTGCCCCTTGAAGAGCGCGCCCTCGTCCAGCCAGGAGGCGTACTCCTTGAGCTGGATGCCCTTGACGACGCGGGTGCCCCAGAACGGCGGCGTGGGCACGGGATTGTCGACGGAGACGTCCGAGCGGGCCGCGCCCTCCACGGGGCGCTCCTCCACCACGGTGTTCGTGGTCGCCTTGACGCGGCGCTGCTTCAGCTCGGGGAGCGTGGCGCCGGGGACGCCGCGCTTGACGGCGATCAGCGCGTCCATCAGGCGCAGGCCCTCGAACGCGTCCCGCGCGTAGCGGACCTCGCCCTCGTAGATCTCGTGCAGGTCCTGCTCGACATAGGCCCGGGTGAGCGCCGCGCCGCCGAGGATGACCGGGTAGTCGGCGGCCATCCTGCGCTGGTTCAGCTCCTCCAGGTTCTCCTTCATGATCACGGTCGACTTCACCAGCAGCCCGGACATGCCGATGACATCGGCCCGGTGCTCCTCGGCGGCGTCCAGGATCGCGGCGACGGGCTGCTTGATGCCCAGGTTGACCACGTTGTAGCCGTTGTTGGAGAGGATGATGTCGACGAGGTTCTTGCCGATGTCGTGGACGTCGCCGCGGACGGTGGCGAGCACGATGGTGCCCTTGCCGTCGTCGTCCGTCTTCTCCATGTGCGGCTCCAGATGGGCCACCGCCGTCTTCATGACCTCGGCGGACTGGAGGACGAACGGCAACTGCATCTGGCCGGAGCCGAACAGCTCGCCGACGACCTTCATGCCCTCCAGGAGCGTGTCGTTGACGATGTCGAGCGCCGGCCGGGTCTCCAGCGCCTCGTTCAGGTCGGCCTCCAGGCCGTTCTTCTCGCCGTCGATGATGCGGCGCTGGAGGCGCTCGTCCAGCGGCAGGGCGAGGAGTTCCTCGGCCCGGCCGTCCTTCATGGACTTGGTGTTGACGCCCTCGAACAGCTCCATGAGCCGCTGGAGCGGGTCGTACCCCTCGGCGCGCCGGTCGTAGATCAGGTCGTGGGCGACCTTGACCTGCTCCTCGTCCAGCCGGGCGATGGGCAGGATCTTCGAGGCGTGGACGATCGCGGAGTCCAGACCGGCCTTGACGCACTCGTCCAGGAAGACGGAGTTGAGCACGATACGGGCGGCCGGGTTGAGACCGAAGGAGATGTTCGACAGGCCCAGGGTGGTCTGGACGTCGGGGTGACGGCTCTTCAGCTCGCGGATCGCCTCGATGGTGGCGATGCCGTCGCCCCGCGACTCCTCCTGCCCGGTGCAGATGGTGAAGGTGAGGCAGTCGATGAGGATGTCCGACTCGTGCACGCCCCACGTGGTGGTGAGGTCGGTGATCAGACGCTCGGCGATGGCGACCTTGTGCTCGACGGTACGGGCCTGGCCCTCCTCGTCGATGGTGAGCGCGATCAGCGCGGCGCCGTGCTCGACCGCCAGCTCGGTGACCTTGGTGAAGCGCGACTCGGGGCCGTCGCCGTCCTCGTAGTTGACCGAGTTGATGACGGCGCGCCCGCCGAGCTTCTCCAGGCCGGCCCGGAGCACGGGCAGTTCGGTGGAGTCCAGCACGATCGGCAGGGTGGAGGCGGTCGCGAAGCGGCCGGCCAGCTCGGCCATGTCGGCGACGCCGTCCCGGCCGACGTAGTCGACACAGAGGTCGAGCAGGTGGGCGCCCTCGCGGATCTGGTCACGGGCCATCTCCACGCAGTCGTCCCAGCGGCCGTCCAGCATGGCCTCGCGGAACTTCTTCGACCCGTTGGCGTTCGTCCGCTCGCCGATGGCGAGGTACGCGGCGTCCTGGCGGAAGGGGACGGTCTGGTAGAGCGAGGCGGCGCCCGGCTCGGGCTGCGGGGTGCGCTCCGTGAGGGCGGCGCCCCGTACCCGCTCGACGACCTGGCGCAGGTGCTCCGGTGTCGTACCGCAGCAGCCGCCGACCAGGGACATCCCGTACTCGCGGACGAAGTTCTCCTGCGCGTCGGCCAGCTCGCCGGGCGACAGCGGGTAGTGGGCCCCGTTCTTGCCGAGGACCGGGAGGCCGGCGTTGGGCATGCAGGAGAGCGGGATACGGGAGTGCCGGGCGAGGTAGCGCAGGTGCTCGCTCATCTCGGCGGGACCGGTGGCGCAGTTCAGCCCGATCATGTCGATGCCGAGCGGTTCCAGCGCGGTCAGGGCCGCGCCGATCTCGGAGCCGAGCAGCATCGTGCCGGTGGTCTCCACCGTCACGGAGCAGATGATCGGCAGGTCGGCGCCGGTGACCTTCAGGGCGCGGCGGGCGCCGAGGACGGCGGCCTTGGTCTGGAGCAGGTCCTGGGTGGTCTCCACGAGCAGGGCGTCGGCGCCGCCGGAGATCAGGCCCTCGGCGTTCTGCTGGTAGGCGTCGCGGAGCGTGAGGTACGGGGCGTGTCCGAGGGTGGGCAGCTTGGTGCCGGGGCCCATGGAGCCGAGGATCCAGCGCTGCTGTCCGGTCGAGGCGGTGAACTCGTCGGCCACCTCACGGGCGATCCTGGCGCCGGACTCGGCGAGCTCGAAGACGCGCTCGGGGATGTCGTACTCCGCCAGCGCGGCGTAGTTCGTACCGAAGGTGTTGGTCTCCACGCAGTCGACACCGACCGCGAAGTACTCCTCGTGGACGGAGCGGACGATGTCCGGGCGTGTCACGTTGAGGATCTCGTTGCAGCCTTCCAGATCCTGGAAGTCCTCCATCGTCGGATCCTGTGCCTGGAGCATCGTGCCCATCGCACCGTCGGCCACCACCACACGGGTGGCGAGCGCCTCTCGGAGGGCGGCGGTGCGGGTCCGGCTGTCGGTGGTGGGGGTCGGCGACGAGGCCATGTAAGTACTCCCGGGGCTGCGACGGCTGTCGGCTTCTGCGTGTGCTGATGGCAGGCACACCCGGCCAGCGTAGCCGGGCGCGCCTCGTCACGGTGCGTCGTCCCAGCGGGCGGACGGCATCCTGTCCTCTGCAACATTCGGCGTGCCGGGTCTTGACAGATCCTCTCGACGAAGAGAAAAGGTCGGCATCGACCGATAGTGTTCAGCATTGTCGAACGTAGTGGAGGTCCGGGTCCGATGGCGAAGAACATCCAGTCGCTGGAACGGGCGGCGGCGATGCTGAGGCTGCTCGCGGGCGGCGAGCGGCGGCTCGGTCTGTCCGACATCGCCTCCTCCGTGGGGCTGGCCAAGGGGACGGCGCACGGGATCCTGCGCACGCTGCAGGCGGAGGGGTTCGTCGAGCAGGACGCCGCGTCGGGGCGCTACCAGCTCGGCGCCGAGCTGCTGCGGCTCGGGAACAGCTATCTGGACGTGCACGAGCTGCGGGCCCGCGCCCTGGTCTGGACGGACGACCTGGCCCGCTCCAGCGGTGAGAGCGTCCATCTCGGGGTCGTGCACCAGCAGGGCGTGCTCATCGTCCACCACGTCTTCCGCCCGGACGACAGCCGGCAGGTCCTGGAGGTGGGGGCCATGCAGCCGATGCACTCCACGGCGCTGGGCAAGGTCATCTCGGCGTACGACCCGGTGGCGCACAGCGAGGCCGTGGAGAGCGAGCGGACGGCCTTCACACCCCGGACGATCACCGGTCTGGCGGAGTTCGAGGCGGTGCTCGATCTGACCAGGGCGCGCGGCTGGGCCGCCGACGTCGAGGAGACCTGGGAGGGCGTGGCGGCGGTCGCGGCGCCCATCCACGACCGGCGCAGGATGCCGGTCGGGGCGATCGCGATCACCGGCGCGGTGGAACGGATCTGCCCTGAGGGAGAAGTGCGGTCGGAGCTGGTGACGGCGGTACGCGAGTGCGCCCGCGCCGTTTCGCGGGACATCGGCGCCGGGCGGTTCTGAGCGAGATGCCCGATCATCGGTATAGAGCGAGGTTTCGGCCACAGCACCCTTGACGGCACGTTGCCCGAAGGAGAAAACTGCCGTTCGTCGGTCGGCATTGTCGAACACTTACCGGTAATACGAGTTAGTGTGTGACAGCGCCAACCGGCGGGTAACGCCCTCATCTGAAGGCGCGGACCACTGGTGCGAACCGGAGGTTTGCCTCCCCCTGGACGAAGGAGTCTCGGGTGTCCAACTACGACATCTTCATAGGCGAGGTCACAGGCACCGCCCTGTTGATCCTGCTCGGTGGCGGCGTGTGTGCCGCAGTCACGCTCAAGCGCTCCAAGGCGCAGAACGCGGGATGGGTCGCCATCAGCTTCGGCTGGGGCTTCGCCGTCATGGTCGGCGCGTATCTCTCCGCGCCGATCTCCGGGGCCGTGCTCAACCCGGCGCTCACCGTCGGCCTCGCGGTCGAGGGTGGCCTCAAGTGGGGCGACGTGCCCCTCTACATCGGCTCCCAGATGCTGGGGGCGGTGATCGGTGCCTTCCTCGTCTGGGTGGCGTACCTGGGCCAGTTCAAGGCCCATCTCACCGACCCGGAGATCCTCGCGGCGCAGCCTTCGGTCGAAGGGCTCGTCGACCAGAAGACGGCCCCGAAGGCCGGCCCCGTGCTCGGCGTCTTCTCCACGGGCCCCGAGGTCCGCAATGTGGCGCAGAACATGCTGACGGAGATCATCGCCACCTTCGTGCTGGTCATCGCGATCCTCACGCAGGGTCTCAACGACTCGGGCAACGGGCTCGGCACCCTCGGCGTGCTGATCACCTCGTTCGTCGTGGTCGCCATCGGTCTCTCGCTGGGCGGCCCGACGGGGTACGCCATCAACCCGGCGCGCGACCTCGGCCCCCGTATCGTGCACGCGCTCCTGCCCCTGCCCAACAAGGGGGGCTCGGACTGGAGCTACGCCTGGATACCGGTCGTCGGCCCGCTGATCGGCGCCGTACTGGCGGGCGGGTACTACAACCTGGCCCTCGCGTGAGCGGCTTTCTCGAATCTTCTCTTCGAACCGAGCAGGAGCAGACACCGTGAGCGACACCAACACCACCTCCTCCCACGGCACCGGCCCGTTCATCGCCGCCATCGACCAGGGCACCACGTCGAGCCGCTGCATCGTCTTCGACCGGGACGGCCGGATCGTCTCCGTCGACCAGAAGGAACACGAGCAGATCTTCCCCAAGCCGGGCTGGGTGGAACACAACGCCACCGAGATCTGGACCAACGTCCAGGAGGTCGTGGCCCGCGCCATCGAGAAGGCCGGGATCACCTCCGCCGACGTCAAGGCCATCGGCATCACCAACCAGCGCGAGACCACGCTGCTGTGGGACAAGAACACCGGCGAGCCCGTCCACAACGCCATCGTCTGGCAGGACACCCGTACCGACGCGCTCTGTCGCGAGCTGGGCCGCAACGTCGGCCAGGACCGCTTCCGCCGCGAGACCGGCCTCCCGCTGGCCAGCTACTTCGCCGGGCCGAAGGCGCGCTGGCTGCTGGACAACGTCGAGGGGCTGCGCGAGCGCGCCGAGCGCGGCGACATCCTCTTCGGCACCATGGACTCCTGGGTCATCTGGAATCTGACCGGCGGCAGCGACGGCGGTGTGCACGTCACCGACGTCACCAACGCCTCCCGCACGATGCTGATGAACCTGCACACCCTCAAGTGGGACGCCAAGATCCTGGAGTCGATGAAGGTCCCGGCCGCGCTCCTGCCGGAGATCCGCTCCTCCGCCGAGGTGTACGGACACGCCAAGGGCGGCGTCCTGGACGGCATCCCGGTCGCCTCCGCGCTCGGTGACCAGCAGGCGGCCCTCTTCGGCCAGACCTGTTTCGCCGAGGGCGAGGCCAAGTCCACGTACGGCACCGGCACCTTCATGCTGATGAACACCGCCAACAAGCCCGTCAACTCGTACAACGGCCTGCTGACCACGGTCGGCTACCGCATCGGGGACGAGCCCGCGGTGTACGCCCTGGAGGGCTCCATCGCCGTCACCGGCTCGCTGGTGCAGTGGATGCGCGACCAGATGGGCCTGATCAAGTCCGCGGCCGAGATCGAGACCCTGGCGTCCTCGGTCGAGGACAACGGCGGCGCGTACTTCGTGCCCGCCTTCTCCGGGCTCTTCGCCCCGCACTGGCGCCCCGACGCCCGCGGTGTCATCGCCGGTCTCACCGGCTACGTCACCAAGGCGCACATCGCCCGCGCGGTGCTGGAGGCCACGGCGTGGCAGACCCGGGAGATCAGCGACGCCATGACCAAGGACTCCGGCGTCGAGCTGACCTCGCTCAAGGTCGACGGCGGCATGACCTCCAACAACCTGCTGATGCAGACGCTCTCCGACGTCCTGGACGCCCCCGTGGTGCGCCCGATGGTCGCCGAGACCACCTGCCTCGGCGCCGCCTACGCCGCGGGACTGGCCGTGGGCTTCTGGCCGGACACCGACGCGCTGCGCGCCAACTGGCGCCGGGCCGCCGAGTGGACACCCCGGATGGACGCGGCCACCCGTGACCGCGAGTACAAGAGCTGGCTCAAGGCCGTCGAGCGGACCAAGGGCTGGCTCGACGTCGACGACGCAAGCTGACCGACCAACAGCCACCGGCGCGAGAAGCCGGGACGAGCTGAAGAGGAGTTACGAATGAGCACCCCGCACAGCGTCCCCGCCCTGGGGACGCACCCGGCCGGCGGTTCCCTGCCGAGCCGTGCCGAAACCCGGGAACAACTGTCCAACGCGACGTACGACCTCCTGGTGATAGGCGGCGGCATTCTGGGCATCTCCACCGCCTGGCATGCCTCCCAGTCGGGACTGCGGGTGGCCCTGGTGGACGGCGGCGACTTCGCCGGCGCCACCTCGTCCGCCTCCTCCAAGCTCCTCCACGGCGGTCTGCGCTACCTCCAGACCGGCGCGGTGAAGCTGGTCGCCGAGAACCACTTCGAGCGGCGGGCGGTGTCCCGGCAGGTGGCGCCGCACCTGGCCAACCCGCTCACCTTCTACCTGCCCGTCTACAACGGCGGCCCGCACGGCGCCGCCAAGCTCGGCGCGGGCGTCTTCGCCTACTCCGCGCTCTCCGCGTTCGGCGACGGCGTCGGCCATGTGATCAGCCCGGCCAAGGCCCGCCAGGCCGTGCCCGAGCTGCGTACGGACAACCTCAAGGCCGTGGCCGTGTACGGCGACGACCAGATGAACGACGCGCGGATGGCGCTGATGACCGTCCGCGCCGCCGTCGACTCCGGCGCCACCGTCCTCAACCACGCCACGGTCACCGGGCTGCGCTTCACCCAGGGCCGGGTCACCGGCGCCGAGCTGCGCGACAGGACCGACGGTACGGAGTTCGGCGTCAACGCCCGGCTGGTCCTCAACGCGACCGGCCCCTGGGTCGACCACCTGCGGAAGATGGAGAACCCGGACGCGGCGCCCTCCATCCGGCTCTCCAAGGGCGCGCACCTGGTCCTCAAGCGGACCTCCCCCTGGAAGGCCGCGCTGGCGACCCCCATCGACAAGTACCGCATCACCTTCGCCCTCCCCTGGGAGGACATGCTGCTGCTCGGTACGACCGACGAGGAGTACGAGGGCGAGCCCGAGGACGTCGCGGTCAACGAGAAGGACATCCACCAGATCCTGGACGAGGCGGCGTTCTCGGTCCGCGACCAGCAGCTCTCGCGCGATCTGATCACGTACTCCTTCGCGGGCCTGCGCGTGCTGCCCGGCGGCCCCGGCGACACCTCCAAGGCGAAGCGCGAGACGGTCGTGACCGAGGGCCGCGGCGGCATGCTGTCGGTCGCGGGCGGCAAGTGGACCACCTTCCGCCACATCGGCCGTACGGTGATGCACAAGCTGGCGACCCTGCCGGGCCACCCGCTCGGCGAGGGCATGGAGCCGATCTCGCACCTGCCGAAGAAGCTCCCGCTGCCCGGCATCGCCAACCCGAACGCGGTCGCGCACCGGCTGCTGATCGACGGCGGCGGTACGGGCCCCTCGATGGCCGTGGACACCGCACGCCATCTCGCCACCCACTACGGCTCGCTCGCCTTCGACATCGTGCGGCTGGCGAACGAGTACCCGGAGCTGGCCGAGCGGATCCACCCGGACGCCCCGGAGATCTGGGCGCAGGTCGTCTACGCCCGGGACCACGAGTGGGCCGAGACGGTCGACGACGTACTGCGCCGGCGTACGACGCTGACGATCCGGGGCCTGGACACGGACGAGGTCCGCGCCCGGGTGGAGGACCTGCTGGGCAAGCGGGACTGACCGTACAGCGACACAGCCACACATCAGCACATACGTGCGACGCGTGGACGAGAGAGGGACGCATCCTTCCCGGGTGCGTCCCTTTTCATGCGCCGTCCGGGCGTTGAGGGACGCATAATGGGGGCCGATACATCGGATGTATGGAGGGGTGCCCATGGCTGTCACCGACGAGGCCATCGAGCGGATCAAGGGGATGATCGTCTCCGGCGCGCTGCGCCCGGGCGACCGGCTGCCCAAGGAGAGCGAGCTCGCCGCCGAGCTGGGGCTCTCCCGCAACTCCCTGCGCGAGGCGGTACGGGCGCTGTCGCTCATCCGTATCCTCGACGTGCGGCAGGGCGACGGTACGTATGTGACCAGCCTGGCCCCCCAGCTCCTGCTGGAGGCGCTCAGCTTCGTGGTGGACTTCCACCGGGACGACACCGTGCTGGAATTCCTGGCCGTACGCCGGATACTCGAACCGGCCGCCACCGCGATGGCGAGCACCCGGATCACCGCGGAGGAGCTGGACGCGCTCGACGCCCAGCTCGACGCGCTCGGCCCGTCGCCCTCGGTGGAGGAACTGGTCGCCGCCGACCTGGAGTTCCACCACGGGATCGTGCGGCAGTCCGGCAACGCGGTGCTCTGCTCCCTGCTGGACGGGCTCTCCGGGCCCACCACCCGGGCCAGGATCTGGCGCGGGCTGACCCAGGAGGACGCCGTCAGCCGTACGCTCCACGAGCACCGGGCGATCCTCTCGGCGCTGCGCGACCGGGACGCCGAGGCGGCCAGGTCCTGGGCCACGGTCCATATCGCGAGCGTGGAGATGTGGCTCAGGTCGACGCTCTGACGCCCCACCGGGCGTGAGGGGCGGTCAGTCCTGCTTCTCGCCGCTCGCGAAGCGCGAGATGACCAGGGCGACGATGATGATGGCGCCGTTCAGGAACTGGTTCCAGAGCGCCGGCACACCCCCGAGCGTCATCACATTGACCACGAGTTGCAGGGTGAGCACCCCCGTCAGCGCGCCGAAGAGCGTGCCGCGCCCGCCCCGGAGGCTGATGCCGCCGATGACCGCCGCCGCGAAGACCTGGAAGATCCAGCCGTTGCCCTGGGTGGCCGCGACCGAGCCGTAGTGACCGGTGTAGAGGATGCCGGCGAACGCCGCCAGCAGCCCGCCGATCGCCAGCACGACCCAGGTGACGCGGTCCACCCGGATCCCGGCGGCGCGCGCCGCCTCCGGGTTGCCGCCGATCGCGTACAGCGCCCGCCCGTGGCGCAGCCAGGCCAGCGCCGCGCCGCCCACGGCGAAGAGCGCCAGACAGATCCAGACGGCGGCCGGGGCGCCCAGCCAGTCGGTCTTGCCGAGGTACCGGAAGGACTCCGGCACCTCGGTGATCGACTTGCCCTCGGTGATCCCGATGTGGAGCCCGCGCAGCATGGTGAGCATGCCGAGCGTGGCGATGAAGCCGTTGACGCGCAGCTTCAGCATGAGGAAGCCGTTGATCCCGCCGATGGCCATCCCGGCCAGCAGACAGACCGGTACGGCCGCCCAGACGGGCAGCAGGTCCAGCCCGGCGAAGCGGCCGCCCTCCGAGGGGAGCACCAGCCACATCGCGAGGACGGGCGCGATCCCGATCGTCGACTCCAGCGACAGGTCCATCCGGCCGCAGATCAGGATCAGCGCCTGGCCGAGCACCAGCAGGCTCAGCTCCGAGGACTGCTGGACGACGCTGATCAGGTTGCCGGAGGTGAGGAAGACCGGCGAGACGATGAAGCCGATCACCATCAGCACCAGGATCACCGGCACGAGGGAGAAGTCGCTCCAGCGGATGATCCGGAGCCGGTGGAGCGGGCTGGTCTCCTCGACGGGCGCCACCGCCCCGGTCCGTACGGTCTGCGTCATGCCCGCTCCCCCGTGTCGTCCGTACGGCCCTCGGCGCCGCAGTCGGTCCCGTCCACGCCTTCCATGGCCGCCACCAGTTCCCGGTCGGTCCAGTCGCTCCCGAACGAGGCCACCACCTGCCCGTGGAACACCGCGACCACCCGGTCGCAGACCCGCAGATCGTCCAGCTCGTCGGAGATGATCACGGCGGCGCGGCCCTCGTCGGCCACCCCGCGCACCACACCGAGCAGCGCGTCCTTGGACTTGATGTCGACACCGGCCGTGGGGCGTACGGCGATCAGCGCGCCGGGGTCGCGCGCCAGGGCGCGGGCGACGACGACCTTCTGCTGGTTGCCGCCCGACAGGCCGGAGACCGGCTGGCCGGGGCCGCGTGTCCTGATGTCCAGCGAGTCGATCATGGACTGGGCGAACTCCCTGGTCCGCGCGGGCAGAACGGTCCCCCACGGGCCGAGCCTGCCGGTGACCGTGAGCGTGGCGTTCTCCGCGACGCTGCGGTCGGGGATCAGGCCCTGGCGGTGCCGGTCCTCGGGGATGTAGCCGATGCCCGCGTCCAGCGCGTCC
Source organism: Streptomyces sp. NPDC087310 (assembly GCF_044744405.1). Lineage (NCBI taxonomy): Bacteria > Bacillati > Actinomycetota > Actinomycetes > Kitasatosporales > Streptomycetaceae > Streptomyces > Streptomyces sp. NPDC087310. The sequence goes on from NZ_JBIUYF010000008.1 coordinate 329,725, forward strand.
GGGACGCTGCCCGGCCGTACCGTACGGCCGTGTACGGCGATCCGCCCCGCGGTCGGCGCCCGCATCCCGGCCAGGGTCTCGCCGAGCGCGGTGGTGCCGCCGGCCGCGGCGCCCGCGACGCCGAGCACCTCACCGGGGTGTACGGAGAGGTCCAGCGGCCCGAACTCCCCGGCGAGGGCCAGTCCCCGGACCTCCAGTACGGGCGGCCCGGCCGCCGGGTCCGGTGCGTCCGGGCGCCGGGCGTGCCGGGCGGCGGCCGTGCGCGCGGCGTCCCCCGTCATCGCGGCCACCAGTTCCGTACGGGTGAGGGAGGCGACCGGGGCGGTCAGGACATGGCGCGCGTCCCGGTAGACGGTGACGGTGGCGCACAGGTCGTACACCTCCTGGAGGTGGTGGGAGATGAAGAGGAACGCCACTCCCTGGCCGCGCAGTGCGCGGAGTTTGACGAAGAGCCGCTGGATGCCGCGGGCGTCGAGCTGCGCGGTGGGCTCGTCCAGGATGATCAGCCGGGCGCCGAAGGAGAGCGCCCGCGCGATCTCGACGAACTGCCGCTGCTCGACCGGGAGATCCTTGGCGCGGGTGTCCGGGTCGACCTCGACGCCGTACTCCGCGAGCAGGTCCCGGGCGCGGCGGCGCAGTCCGCGCCAGTCGATGAGGCGGCGTCCGGCGGTTCCGGAGCCGGGTCCGCCCAGGCCGTAGTGGTTGAGGAAGAGGTTCTCGGCGACGGTCAGATCGGGCACGATCATCGGTCTCTGGTAGACGCAGGCGACCCTGGTCCGCCACGCGGCGGTGTCCCCGGCGGCGGGCGCGGGCGCGCCGCCGAAGCGCACCTCGCCCGCGTCGGCCCGGTGCGCCCCGGTCAGGACGCCGACCAGGGTGGACTTGCCCGCGCCGTTGCGGCCGACCAGGGCGTGCGACTCGCCGGGGGCGACCGTGATGCCGACCCCGTCGAGCGCGACGGTGGGCCCGAAGCGTTTGACGATGCCCTCGGCCCGTACGGCGGGCGGCGCCGCCGCCCCGGTGGCCTCGGGGGATGCGCTTGCCGGTGCCACGGCTACTCCCCCGCGTCGAGCTGATTGGCCCACAGCTTCGGGTCGTCCACGTTCTCCTTGGTCACCAGGGGCGCGGGGAGCTGGTCCTCGAAGCCGCCGGGGATCTTGATGACGGTGGAGCCGTGGTCGGTCGGCCCGGCCTTGGGTGTCCTGCCCGCGATCGCCTCCTTCGCCCAGTGGAGCGCGTAGGTCGCGTACAGGTCGGCGGGCTGGGAGACCGTGGCGTCGATCTTCCCGGCCCGGATGGCGTCCAGTTCCTCGGGGATGCCGTCGTTGGAGACGATCGCGATGTGTCCGGGCGCGTCCGGCGCCTTGAGCAGCTTCTTCTGTTCGAGCAGCGCCAGGGTGGGCTGGAGGAAGACGCCGCCGGCCTGCATGTAGATGCCGCCCAGGTCGGGGTGGGCGGCGAGGGTGGACTGGAGCTTGGCGGAGGCGACATCGCCCTTCCACTCGGTGGCCAGCTCGAAGACCCGGATACCGGGGAACTTCTGGGCCATGCAGCTCTTGAACGCCTCGGAGCGGTCCCGGCCGTTGATCGAGGCCAGGTCGCCCTGGAACTCGGCGACCTTGCCCTTGCCCTTCAGCCGCTCGCCCAGGAACTGACATGCCTTCTCGCCGTACGCGCGGTTGTCGGCCCGTACGACCATGTAGACCTCGCCCTGGTCGGGGCGGGTGTCGACGCTGATGACGGGGATCTTCTTCTCGGCGAGCGTCCGCAGCGTCTCGGCGATCGCGCCGGTGTCCTGCGGTGCCATGACGACGGCCTTGGCCCCCTGGTCGGTGAAGACCTGGACGTTGGAGACGAGCTTCCCGATGTCGTTCTGCGAGTTGGTCAGCGGGAGCGCGCTGACCTCACCGGCCTTGACGCCCTTCTCGATGTACTGCTGGTAGGAGTTCCAGAAGTCGCTGTCGCTGCGCGGCAGATCGATGCCGACCGTGCCGCCGCTCCCCTTCCCCGCCTCCTGGTCGCGATTGCAGCCCGTCAGGGCCGCCACCGCGACAAGTAATAAGGCGCAGGCCGAGGTGGTGGCCGTACGGGGTCTGCGGAGTGGGGAGCGCCCCACGGTGTGTCCCGGCATGGAAGTCCCGTCCTTGTCCCTTCGGTGTGCGTGCGGGATGCGCTGTTCTCAGGGGGCGGGGCGCAGGCGGAGTCCCTGCATTCCGCCGTCGACCGCGAGCGCCGTTCCGGTGACGGCCGCCGCGGCGGGTCCCGCGAGGTAGGCGACCGCGGCGGCGACCTCGTCCGCGCCGACCAGCCGTCCCGTGGGCTGGCGCGCTTCGAGGGCGGCGCGCTCGGCCGCGGGGTCCTGGGCCTGGTCGAGCAGCCGGCCGACCCAGGGCGTGTCGGCGGTACCGGGGTTGACGCAGTTGACGCGGATGCCCTCCCGTACGTGGTCGGCGGCCATCGCCAGGGTCAGCGAGAGGACCGCGCCCTTGCTCGCGGAGTACAGGGCGCGCTGGGGCAGCCCCGCCGTGGCGGCGATGGAGCAGGTGTGGGTGATGGAGACCGCGCCGGGTCGGCCGGGGACCGCGCGGCGCAGATGGGGCAGGGCGTGCCGGGCGGTACGGACCATCCCGAGGACGTTGACGTCGAGGACGCGCCCCCACTCGTCGTCGGGGTTGTCCTCGACGGTGCCGACGGCGCCGATCCCCGCGTTGGAGACGAGGGTGTGCAGGGCGCCGAACTCCGCCGCCGCCGCGTCGACCGCCGCCTTCACGGCCGCGTCGTCGGTGACGTCGGCCGTCAGCGGCAGGGTCCCCGCGGGTGCCCCGGCCGTCTCCCGGTCCAGTACGGCGACCCGGGCGCCGCGCTCCACGAGCAGGGTCGCGACGGCCGCGCCGATGCCCGAAGCGCCGCCGGTCACCAGGGCGCAGAGCCCCTCGAAGTCGCGTGCGGCCGTCATGAGGTGACCTCCTCGGTGGTACGGCGGGCCTGCCAGACGGGCCCCTCCGGGTAGCGGTGCGCGGCGATCGACTCGGGGAGCATCCGGGCGGAGAAGCCGGGCGCCGCGGGGGCGGCGTACCGTCCGGAGACGATCACCACGGGGTCGGCGAAGTGTTCGTGGAGGTGGTCGACGTACTCGATGACCCGGCCCTCCTGGCTGCCGGAGACGGCGACGTAGTCGAACATCGCGAGGTGCTGGACGAGTTCGCAGAGGCCGACGCCGCCGGCGTGCGGGCAGACGGGGACGCCGTACTTGGCGGCGAGCAGCAGGATCGCCAGGTTCTCGTTGACGCCGGCGACGCGGGCCGCGTCGATCTGGACGTAGTCGACGGCGCCGGCCTGGAGGAGCTGCTTGAAGACGACCCGGTTGGCGACGTGTTCGCCGGTGGCCACCTTGACCGGCTGGCCCGCCCGTACGGCGGCGTGGCCGAGGATGTCGTCGGGGCTGGTGGGCTCCTCGATCCAGTGCGGGTCGTACGGGGCGAGGGCGGACATCCAGCGCAGCGCCTCGGGCACGTCCCAGCGCTGGTTGGCGTCGACGGCGATCCGGATGGCGGGGCCGACGGCCGCGCGGGCCAGCTTCATGCGCCGGACGTCGTCGGCCAGATCGCCGCCGACCTTGAGCTTGATCTGCTCGAACCCGTCGGCGACGGCCTGCTCCGCGAGGGTGACCAGTTTGGTGTCGGAGTAGCCGAGCCAGCCGGGCGAGGTGGTGTAGGCGGGGTAGCCGTCGGTACGCAGCAGGGCGGCCCGCTCGGCGCGGCCGGGCTCGGCGGCGCGCAGGATGGCCAGCGCGTCGTCCGGGGTCAGGGCGTCGGTGAGGTAGCGGAAGTCGACGAGCGAGACCAGTTCCTCGGGGGTCATCGCGGCGAGGAACTCCCAGACGGGCAGGTTCGCGCTCTTGGCTGCCAGGTCCCAGGCGGCGTTGACGACGGCGCCGGCGGCCATGTGCATGACGCCCTTCTCGGGGCCGAGCCAGCGCAGTTGGGAGTCGTGGGTCAGCTCGAAGTAGAGGGCGGCGAGGTCCCCCGCGGTGAGCGGCGCCGGTCTGCCGGTGAGATAGGGCCGCAGCGCCTCGATGGCGGCGGCGGTGACGTCGTTGCCGCGCCCGATGGTGAAGCAGAAGCCGTGTCCCTCGGTGCCGTCCTGGGTACGCAGCACCACGTAGGCGGCCGAGTAGTCGGGGTCGGGGTTCATGGCATCGGAGCCGTCGAGCTGTTCCGAGGTGGGGAACCGGATGTCGTGTACCTCGAACCCCGTGACGGTCTGGCTCATGCACGCCCCTTTGAGAAGAACATCGGATCTCTTCAGTCATCCGATGTATAGCGCCCTGGAGGCACGTCCGTCCAGAGCCTCGCGTCAATTCACGGCCACAGCTCGGATGAATCGGGAGGGAAATGGATACGCTCTCGGCACCATGTCCCGGTGCGGGCAAGGGTTTTCCGCCGGATCCGGCAAGATCCGGACGAAAGACCCCGGGTTCACCCGGCCGTGCGCGGAGCGTGCACAGGGCTGCGGGCGGGCACAGGTGAAGCCGTAAGGTTGGTGCGTACAAGAGGTAACTTCGGAAGGAGGCACTGGGTGATCGAGCTCGAGGGGGTTCCCGAGCTGATCGACCCGGTCATGGTGGCCGCGTTCGAGGGCTGGAACGACGCGGGCGACGCCGCCTCCACAGCGGTGGGTCATCTGGACCGGGAGTGGAAGGGCGAGGTGTTCGCGGCGCTCGACGCCGAGGACTACTACGACTTCCAGGTCAACCGGCCCACGGTCTTCCTGGAGGGCGGCCTGCGCAAGATCACCTGGCCGACCACCCGGCTCTCCGTGGTGCGTGTCGGCGGCGAGAAACCCCGTGACCTGGTACTGGTCCGCGGCATCGAGCCGTCCATGCGCTGGCGCTCGTTCTGCAACGAGCTGCTGGGCTTCGCCCATGAGCTGGGCGTGGAGATGGTGGTCATCCTGGGCGCGCTGCTCGGCGACACCCCGCACACCCGGCCGGTGCCGGTCAGCGGGGTCACCTCGGACGCGGACCTGGCCAGGACGATGGATCTGGAGGAGACGCGGTACGAGGGGCCGACCGGCATCGTCGGCATCCTCCAGGAGGCGTGCACGCACGCGGGCGTGCCGGCGGTGAGCCTGTGGGCCGCGGTACCGCACTACGTGTCGCAGCCGCCCAACCCCAAGGCGACGCTGGCGCTCCTCAACCGCCTGGAGGACCTGATCGGTCTGCGGATCCCGCTGGGCGAACTGTCCGAGGACGCCCGGGCCTGGCAGCTCGGCGTGGACCAACTGGCCGCCGAGGACAGCGAGGTGGCGGAGTACGTCCAGTCGCTGGAGGAGGCGCGGGACACCGCGGAGCTTCCGGAGGCCACCGGCGAGGCCATCGCCCGGGAGTTCGAGCGGTATCTGCGACGCAGGGACGGCGGCCTCGGCCAGGCGCCGGGCGGCCATGCCACGGAGAGCGGTGACGGGCCGTCATTCCTGCGGGACGCGTCCGGTGGCCGTACCCGTCCGCAGCGACCGCAGCGCGGCGGGGCCGGCACGGACAAGGGCACGGGTCCTTCCGCACAGGGGCAGGACCGGGGACCGGACCAGGACCAGGACCAGGGTCAAGGCCCGGCTCAGGAACGGGAACAGGGCGACGACGACGATTCGTCCGAGGACTGACCACCGCCGGACCGGGTGACCGAGCGGACCGGCTTACGGAGCGGACCGGGTGACAGAGACCGGGTGACAGAGCGAGGGAGGGCGGCGCCGGTCGGCGCCGCCCTCCCTCGTGGTACGACGTGTCAGAGCGCGACGCCCAGCAGGGCGTCGACGGTACGGGACACCACGCCGGGCGCCCCCTCGTCCGTACCGCCCGTGGCATCCTGGAGCGCCGCCCAGCGGTCGACGGCCGCGAGCGCGGTGGGCGCGTCCAGATCGTCGGCCAGTGCCTCGCGGACCTCTTCGACCAGCGCCTCGGCCGAAGGCCCGTCAGGCCGGGACACCGCGGCCCGCCAGCGCGCGAGGCGGTCGACGGCGTCCTGGAGGACCTGGTCCGTCCACTCCCAGTCGGAGCGGTAGTGGTGTGCGAGCAGCGCGAGCCGGATCGCCGCCGGGTCCACGCCGTCGCGGCGCAGCGCCGAGACGAAGACCAGGTTGCCCTTGGACTTGGACATCTTCTCGCCGTCCAGGGCGACCATGCCGGCGTGCACATAGGCCCGGGCGAACGGGTGCTCGCCGGTGAGGGCCTGCGCGTGCGAGGCGCCCATCTCGTGGTGCGGGAAGGCGAGATCGCTGCCGCCGCCCTGGACGTCGAAGCCCATGCCGAGATGGTCGAGGGCGATGGCCACGCACTCGATGTGCCAGCCTGGCCGGCCGCGGCCCAGGGAGCCGCCGTCCCAGCTCGGCTCGCCGGGGCGGGCCGCCAGCCAGAGGATCGGGTCGAGGGGGTTCTTCTTGCCCGGCCGGTCCGGGTCGCCGCCGCGCTCGGCCGAAAGCAGCCGCATCGCCTCGGTGTCCAGCCGGGAGACCTCGCCGAAGTGCGGATCGGCCGCCACGGAGAAGTAGACGTCGCCTTCGAGTTCGTACGCCGCGCCGGCGTCGCGCAGCCGTTCCACCAGGGGCACGATGCCCGGTATCGCCTCGACGGCGCCGATGTAGTGCTGGGGCGGCAGCATCCGCAGGGCGGTCATGTCCTCCCGGAAGAGCGCCGTCTCGCGCTCCGCGAGCCCGACCCAGTCCTCTCCGTCGCGCTGCGCCCGCTCCAGCAGCGGATCGTCGACGTCGGTCACGTTCTGGACGTAGTGGACCTGCCGCTTCGTGTCGAGCCACACGCGCTGCACGAGGTCGAACGCGTTGTAGGTCGCCGCGTGACCCATGTGGGTCGCGTCGTACGGCGTGATGCCGCAGACGTAGATACGGGCGACGGGACCGGGCTCAAGCGTGACTCGGCCATCGGTCGACGTGTCATGAATCCTGAGGTCGCGGCCCTTGCCAGGCAGGGCGGGGACCTCGGAAGCGGGCCAGGCATGCATGTCATGAGCGTAACCGGACGGAACTTCCGGATACGAACCGGATACGCGCGGTTGGCCGGTTGGGCGCTCTTGCGCGATCCGTCCCCGCGTGCTTCGCGGAGAAGGGCGCGGAGCGTCCCGGGGCGCCGTCCCCGGTGTCACACGGGCGGCCACGGGATCGCGGGCCACTGCCCCGACGGCTCGGGGTGACGGCCCGTGTGGCGCAGCTCACGGATTCTGGACCGTACGGCGTCGGTCTCGGCCGGGGTGATGAGTTCGGCCAGCCGGGTGGCGAGGGGCGCGCCGTCCGCGAGGGCGTCCGCCAGCCGGGCGAGCACGTCCAGCGCCTCCTCGGTCAGGGGCTCGCCGGCCCAGCCCCACAGCAGGGTGCGCAGCTTGTCGTCCACGTTGAAGGTGACGCCGTGGTCGATGGCGTAGAGCCGTCCGCCGGGCGCGGGCAGCAGATGGCCGCCCTTGCGGTCACCGTTGTTGATCACCGCGTCGAGCACGGCGAGGCGCCGCAGCCGCTCGTCGTCGGCGTGCACCAGCAGGGCGGTCCTGCCCTCGCCCACCTCGGCGGACCCGACGGCCTTCCAGCCGTCGCCGGGCTCGTCGTCCTCGACGAGGGCCAGCAGGGGCGGCGCCCCCTCCTCGCCGCCGTCGTCCTCGGCCGGCTCGATCCAGAGCTGGCACATGCCCTCGCCGTATGGCCCTTCGCGCAGCACCGTCGGCGGGACGAGCCCCCATCCGGTCGCCTCGGAGACCTCGTACGCCGCCACCTCGCGCTGCGCGAGCGTCCCGTCGGGGAAGTCCCACAGGGGCTGCTCCCCCGCGACGGGCTTGTAGACGCAGTGGGCCGTACGCCCCTCGTGCGAGACGGAGCAGTACAGCACGGCGTTGGACGCCTCACGGATCCGGCCGAGTGCGGTCAGCTCCCCGTGGGCGATCAGGTCCTTGTCGGACGGACCGTGCCCGTCCGGGGCCTGGCCGTCCGGAGCATGTCCGTCCGGAGCGTGCCCGTCCGGAGTCTGGCCGTCCTGACCGTGGCCGGCCTTCCCCGGGGCGGCCGGACCGGCCGCGGGCGCGCTCACGCGTCCCGCCGGTATCCGTTCTGGCGCGGGCATACGTGTCCTTCCGGGTCGAGCGGCAGGCTGCACAGCGGACACGGCGGCCGGCCCGCGTTGACCACGTCCAGGGCGCGCTTGGCGAAGGCCCTGGCCTGGGCGCCGGAGAGCCGGACCCGGAGCATCGGCGGGCCGTTCTCCTCGTCCTGGAGCAGCCGCTCCTCGGCCTCGGCGAGATCCTCGTCGGTGTCGGCGTCCAGCTCGACGAGCGCCTGCGCCTCGACGATCATGCGCTGTTCGTCGCCGTCCCAGGCCAGCGCCATCGTGCCGACCCGGAACTCCTCCTCCACGGGGGCGTCGAGCGGGGCGGAGTCGCTGATCTCCGAGGGCGCCATGGCCGGTACGGGGGCGTTGCCGCCGGTACGGCGGACCACCTCGTCCAGCAGTTCATCGATCCGCTCGGCGAGTGCGGCCACCTGCGTCTTCTCCAGGGCGACGCTGGTCACGCGCCCCGCGCCGGACGCCTGGAGGAAGAACGTACGGCGTCCAGGCAGCCCGACCGTACCGGCCACGAAACGGTCCGGTGGATCGTAGAGGAACACCTGACGGGACACGTTCTGTCTCCCTTGGAAATCGTCGGAAAAGGCAATGGGGAACGGCATGGGGCGGACCGGAGGTCCGGAAGGGCCGCCCGGATCGCTCGGACGGCCCGTCCACCCTACTGCGCGGAGCGATCACGGTGCTCCCGCGCCGCCCCCCACCACGCCGTCGCCACCGCTCGCGCTCCCGCGCGGCGCCAGTCCGGCGAGATCGCCGGTGTCGCCGAGGCGCAGCACGAACGGGCGCAACCGGGTGTAACGGACGGCGGTCAGCGAGCACGGATCCACATGGATCCGCTGAAAAAGGTCGAGATGCATCCCGAGGGCGTCCGCCACGAGCGCCTTGATGATGTCCCCGTGCGAGCACATCAGAAAGACGGCGTCCTCGCCGTGCTCCTCGTCGATCCGCGCGTTCCACTCCCGGACCGCCTCGACGGCGCGCGCCTGCATCGCGGCCATCGACTCGCCGCCGGGGAACACGGCGGCGGAGGGGTGCTGCTGCACGACCGTCATCAGCGGCTCGTCGGCCAGCTCGGCCAGCTTGCGCCCCGACCAGTCGCCGTAGTGGCACTCGCCGATCCGGTCGTCGGTCCGTACCGCGAGCCCGGGACGGGCGTCCAGCAGCGGCTGGAGGGTCTCCCGGCACCGTTGCAGCGGGCTGCTGACGACGGCGGCGAGCGGGATGCCCCCGAGCCGCCCGGGCAGCGCGGCGGCCTGCTCGGCGCCCCGCTCGTCCAGGGCGATGCCGGGCGTCCAGCCGGCGAGCAGCCCCGCGGTGTTGGCGGTGGACCGTCCATGACGTACGAGGATCAACGTGGCCATGTCCGCAAGGGTAGGCGCTCGGTACGACAGCGCACCGGGCCGCCCGAGGGACGAGGGGATGCGGCCGTCGCCAGAAAAGGGAAGAATGCCCGCCGTGATCGTGGACTGCGCCATCTACCGGGGCGGACGCCGCACCGACGGGCCCGCCGACTTCTCCGACGCCCTCGCCGAGGCGCGCGCCGAAGGGGACGCGTTCCTCTGGCTCGGGCTGCACGAGGCCACGGAGAGGGAGTTCGCCATGGTGAGCAGCGAGTTCGGGCTGCATCCCCTGGCGGTGGAGGACGCGCTCCACGCACACCAGCGTCCCAAGCTGGAGGTCTACGACGACTCGCTCTTCGTGGTGCTCAAGCCGGTGGTGTACGAGCCGGAGGGCGACACCGTCACCACCGGTGAGCTGATGGTCTTCATAGGCGACTCCTTCGTGGTGACGGTGCGGCACGGCGAGGGCGCCCCGCTGGCGGCCGTCCGCACGCGTCTCGAAGCCGAACCCGAGGTCCTCAAGCACGGCCCCACCGCCGTGCTGTACGCGGTCAGCGACGCGATCGTCGACCACTACGTGGAGGTCGCCGACGAACTCCAGTTGGACCTGGAGGAACTGGAGGCGGATGTCTTCGCCCCGGACTCGGGCTCCTCGGCGCCGACCGCGGCGCGGATCTACAACTTCAAGCGGCAGGTACTGGAGTTCCGCCGGGCCACCGGGCCGCTGGCGGCCCCCGTGGCGCGGCTGGCGGGCGCGGGCGTGCCGTTCGTCCACGAGCACGCGCAACCGTTCTTCCGGGACGTCAACGACCATCTGCTGCATGTGAACGAGCAGGTGGAGGGGTTGGACCGGCTGCTGACCGACATCCTGTCCGCGCATCTGGCGCAGATGGGCGTACGGCAGAACGACGACATGCGGAAGATCTCGGCGTGGGCCGCCATGGCCGCCGTACCGACGATGGTCGCGGGCATCTACGGCATGAACTTCAAGCACATGCCGGAGCTGAGGTACGTGTGGGCGTACCCGACGGTGGTCGCCCTGATGGCGGTGGCGGTCGTCGGACTGCACCGGCAGTTCAAGCGGCGCGGCTGGCTCTGACCGTAGGCGCGGGCGCCCGCGCCTCTGACCGTGTCCGCGGGGCCCTGACCGTGCCGCGGCCCCCCTGACCGTGTCCGGGGCCGCCCGTGGCCCCGTAAGCCGCTCAGAAGGCCGGTGCGGGCGTCACGGGGCCGCCCAGCGGGTCGCGGCGCTCCGGCATCGTGAGGCCGACCATCCGGCGCCAGCCGACGAGCCGTTCGTACCCGTACGCGGCGTGGATACCGGCGGCGAGCAGCGCGGCCTTCGGCGCCGGCCAGCCGAGCAGCCGGCCCATCCGGTCCATCACCGCGAGACTCACCTCGCGGTAGACCTGGATCTCCGCGAGGGCGCACTCCCGCAGGGCGCGCTGGATGGCGCGGCCGTGGCCCCGCCGGGCCAGCCAGAGCAGTTCCTCGTGGCAGTAGGCGAGATGGTTGTCCTCGTCGGCGCGGATCATCCTGACGGCCTTGCCGACCTCGGGGTGGTCACCGAAGTACCTGACCAGCATCTCCATCTGTTCGGCGGCCCGTTGCTCGGTGATCCTGCTGTGGGCGAGGTACACGAGGATGTCGTCCTCGGTCAGCGTCTCGTCACGGCGCAGCTTCGTATGGGTGAGTCCGATGCCGCGCCCCTCCAGCAGCATGGTGTAGTCGGCCTCGGGCGGGACCTCGACCGGTTCGAGACCGCGCTTCTTCAGGAGGGCGTGGAAGATCCGGCCGTGCTTGTCCTCGTCGGCGCCGTGGCGGGTGATCTTCGGGGCGAGGTACCGCAGGGACTCGGGCACCAGGGCGGCGATCCGGCCGTTCTCCCAGCCGCCCTGGGCCTCGCCGCTGGCCGCGATGGAGCAGAACAGCCGGAAGGAACGATCGTCGTCCAGGATCTCCTGGAACAGGCTTCGGGCCGAGAGCATCACTGCCACCTCCTTGCAGGCGTCCGCCCAAAACGAGTCAACGGGCGCGCGCGACGGGCGGCAACAGCAGCGGCGCCCCGCTGAGCCGAAAGACTGAGCCGAAAGAAGGAGCGTGGTGGCGCGCCCGGCGCGTAACCGGGCGCGCGTGGCCGCGTTGTAGTAGGCGACGGCCGTGGCGGGGAAGACCTCCGAGCCCCCACCACGGCCGCGGACCTCGCCCCGCGGCCTCTCGTCCGGCCTACGAGACGAGACCGGCGCGCTCCAGGGCCTGGGTGCCGACGCGCAGCGCCGTGATCCGCTCGTCGAGGGTGAAGCCGGCCGGCGAGAGGGTCAGCGTGGTGACGCCCGCGGCGGCGTAGGCGCTCATCCGGTCGGCGATCCGCTCGACGGGGCCGAGCAGCGTGGTCGAGTCGATCAGCTCGTGCGGTACGGCCGCCGCCGCGCCGTCCTTGTCGCCGGAGAGGTACGTGTCCTGGATCTCGGTGGCCTCCTTCTCGTACCCCATGCGCCGCGCGAGCTGGTTGTAGAAGTTCTGCTTGCGGCTGCCCATACCGCCCACGTAGAGGGCGGTGTACGGGCGGAAGACGTCGGCCAGGGCCTTGACGTCGTCACCGACCGCGATCGGCACGGTGGGGCAGACGTCGAAGCCGTCCATGGTGAGGCCCGCCTTCTCGCGGCCCGCCCGGAGCGGGCGGATCGCCGTGTCCTCCAGGTGCTCGGCGGAGGGGAAGATCAGCAGCGCCCCGTCGGCGATCTCGCCGGTCTGTTCCAGGTTCCTGGGGCCGATCGCGGCGATGTAGAGCGGGATGTGCTCGCGCTCCGGGTGCACGGTCAGCTTGAGGGGCTTGCCGGGGCCGCCGGGCAGCGGCAGCGTCCAGTGCTCGCCCTCGTACGCGAGCCGTTCGCGGGTCATGGCCTTGCGGACGATCTCGACGTACTCGCGGGTGCGGGCGAGGGGCTTGTCGAACTTGACGCCGTACCAGCCCTCGGAGACCTGCGGTCCCGAGACGCCGAGGCCGAGCCGGAACCGGCCGCCGGAGAGGGAGTCGAGGGTGGCCGCCGTCATGGCGGTCATCGCGGGCTGCCGCGCGGGGATCTGGAGGATGGCGGAGCCGACGTCGATGGACTCCGTCTGCGCGGCGACCCAGCTCAGTACGGTCGGGGCGTCGGAGCCGTACGCCTCGGCGGCCCAGCAGACGTCGTAGCCGAGCCGGTCGGCCTCCTGCGCGACCGCGAGGTTGTCGCTGTCCATCCCCGCGCCCCAGTAGCCGAGGTTGATGCCGAGCCGCATAACCACTCCTTTGCCGATTGCGATCACCGGTGGCCGGGCGCCGCGTCCGTCGCCGGTGTGCGACGGGCGGCGGCCGATCAGCGATTACCGATGAGTAACGTCCCTGTTCCGGGGACTCTAGCGCGCGACACGGGGATCCGTCAGGGGGGCGGGTTGTCCACAGGCTCTCTCCGCGTGGGGCCATGGCCAGTAATCTCAAGCCGCATGGAGCAGAGGCATCTCGGCCGTACCGGCCTGCGTGTGTCCCGGATCGGGCTCGGCACCCTGACCTGGGGCCGGGACACCGACGAGCATGACGCCGCCGATCAGTTGAAGGTCTTCTGGGAGGCGGGCGGAACGCTGGTCGACACGGCGGACGTGTACGGCGGCGGGGAGGCCGAATATCTGCTGGGTCAGCTCGTCGAGCGGCTGGTCCCGCGCCGGGATCTGATCATCGCGACGAAGGCCGGCAGCGTGCCCGATCCGTACCGCCGCTTCGACGGGTCGCGCGGGCATCTGCTCGCCGCGCTGGACGAGTCGCTGGAGCGGCTCGGCACGGACTACGTGGATCTCTGGCAGATACACGCCTTCGACAGCGACACCCCGCTGGAGGAGACCCTGCACGCGCTGGACATCGCGGTCAGCACGGGCCGCGCGCGGTACGCGGGGGTGTCGAACTACTGCGGCTGGCAGCTCGCCAAGGCCGCCACCTGGCAGCTCGCCTCACCCGGGATACGGACCCGGCTGGCCAGCACCCAGATGGAGTACTCACTGCTCCAGCGCGGGGTGGAGCGCGAGGTGCTGCCCGCCGCGGTCGATCTGGGCGTGGGGCTGCTGCCGTCGTCGCCGCTCGGCCGCGGGGTGCTCACGGGCAAGTACCGGCACAGCACGCCCAGCGATTCGCGGGGCGCGTCCGAGCAGATGGCGCCGTTCGTCGAGCCCTATCTCGACGAGGCGGCGGGGCGGATCGTCGACGCGGTCGCGACGGCCGCGGAAGGGCTCGCGACGACGACACTGGAAGTGGCGCTGGCGTGGGTCAGGGACCGGCCGGGCGTGGTGGCGCCGATCATCGGCGCGCGCAACGCGCAGCAGCTCACGGCCGCTCTGTCAGTGGAGAGCCTTAGTCTTCCTGACGAGATCTGCCAGGCGCTCGACGATGTGTCGGCGCCCGTGCACCGCTATCCCGACCAGGACTGGAGCACGCTGTGAGTACGGACCGCGACCCCGCCGAGGAGGCCGGGCCCATGGCCGACGCCGCTGCCGCCGAGAGCGGTACGGAGTCGGACGGCGAGGCCGCCGCGACCGATACGGGTGCCGCCGCCGACTCCGCGACCGAGGCCGACGCACCCGAGGCCGACGCCACCGAAGCCACCGCCGCCGAGGCCGCCGAGGCCGCCGCGGTCTCCGAGGCGCAGGCCGAGCTGGCCGCGCAGCGGGAGCTGCGGGAGCGGATCGAGCAGCGGAAGGCCGAGAAGGCCGGGCCCATCGCCGCCGGGGCGAAGCTGAGCGGGCAGGCCGCCGACCTGCTCGCGGCCGTACGGGCCATGGAGAGCGGCGAGCCGGTCGATCCGGCGCTGCTCCGTACGGCGGCGCCCGCCGCCGCCCCTGACCGCCCCCGGGCCCCGTCACAGCCGCAGCCACCCTCACGGGTGGAGCCGCAGGCTCAGGAGCCGCGCGCCGTGGCTCCCGGGACCGTCTCCGCCGTACGGGCGGTGCTCACGGAGGGCGGCGCGCCCGAGGCGCTGGCGGGCCAGGTCTCCGAGGCGCTCGGGGAGCAGGCCCCGGAGCTGCTGCGGGAGAACCCCTGGCAGTTGCTCGCCGTGCCCGGGGTGCGGCCCGAGCAGGCCGACGGGTTCGCGCGGGCGCTCCTGGGGGCCGCCTGCGGCCCCGGTGACGAGCGCAGGGCCGCCGCCCTGGTGAGCTGGCTGCTGGAGCGCGCCGCGCTCCAGGGGCACACCGCGCTGGAGGCGTCGGCGGTACGGAGCGCGCTGGCCGGTCACTCCGTGCCCGACCCGGACGGGGCCGTACGGCACGCGGTGGAGGACTCCGTGGTGCTGAGGTTCCCGGAGGAGGACGCGGACGAGTCCCCGGAGGCCGAGGAGTCGGCCGAGGGTGAACCCGACGAGGCCGGCGAGGGCGGGGAGCCGGCCGCCGAGCCGGGCCCGGTGCTGCTGGGGCTCGACCGGTACGCGCTGGCGGAGGACAGTCTCGCCGACGGTCTCGCGCGGCTGGCGAGGACCGGGCAGGACGCCTCCTGGGAGGAGGCCGCGGCGGGCGCCCCGTCACCTTCGGCGGCCGAGCTGATCCGCGCGGTGGCGGTCCACGGGCTCGTCCTGCACTCGGGCGGGGAGGCGGCGCGCGCCGAGCCGGTCGCGCTGGCCGTGGCGGCCCGCGCGCTCGGGGTGCGCGCGGTCGTCGCGGTCCACAGCGAGAACGGCCGCGACCGGCTGGCGCCCGACGCGGAGGCGGTCACGGTCGCCGGACTGCTCACCGGCGCCGAGGGCCCGGGGCGGGACGCGGACGGCCTGTTCGCGCTGGATCTCCTGGTGGTCCTGGACGCGCCGCAGCTCGACGTGGAGACGGCCGCGGTGCTGGTGGAGTCGCTGGCGGACGGCGGACGGCTGGTGCTCAGCGGCGATCCGGGGGTGCTCTGGTCGGCGGGTGCCGGCCGGGTCTTCGCCGATCTGCTGGCCGCCGGGGTGTGCCCGCGGATCAGCTCCCGTACGCCCGACCCCGGACCGATCGGCGAGCTGGTGTCGGGGATCGGCGTCGGCGAGCTGAACCAGGTGGCGGCGCCCGGCAAGGAGGTCGTGATCGTGCCCGTGCGGGACGCGGGCGAGGCGGTGCACCGTACGGTCCAGCTCGTCGCGGAGTCCGTACCACGCGCCTTCGGTACGGAGGCCGGGCAGACGCAGGTGATCACGGTGGGCCACGGCGGCTCGGCCGGCACCCGCGCGCTGAACGCGGCGCTCAAGCAGCGGCTCAACCCCGGCCCCGGCCGGTTCGGCGGCTTCGACCCGGGGGACCGGGTCGCGTACGTCCCCTCCCCCGGCAGAACGCTCCAGGGCGCGGTGGTCTCCGCCGACGCCGAGGGGCTGCGGCTGGAGTGCGGGGGCGCGGCGGTCGTCGTACCCAAGGACCGGGTGGAGCACGCCGTACGCCACGGCTGGGCGCTCACCGCGCACCAGGCGGCGGGGATGCGCTGGCCCGCCGCGGTCGTGGTCCTGCCCGGCGACGCCGCGCAGGGCCTGAGCCGTCCCTGGGTCTACACGGCCTTCAGCCGCGGGGACCGTCATCTCTCCGTGGTCCACGGGGTCGACCAGGCTCTCCCGAAGGCGGTGTCGGACGTCCCCTCCCAGGACCGCACCACCCGGCTGCGCGGCCAGTTGGAATCGCTCCTGGCCCCGGCGGCACAGCCGAGCTGACACCCGGGGCGTCCGCCGCCGCCCCTGTGCGGGGCGGCGGCGGGGCCGAAGGGTCAGGCGTCCTGTTCCTCCAGGTCGTCCAGGTCCGCGTCCAGGTCGTCCTCGTCGAAGACCGCGCTGACGTCGAAGCGGCAGACCACCTGCTGGGGGTCGGCCTGGTCGAAGGGGGCGGAGAGCCACTCCCCCGGTTCCGGGAGGTCGTCCGCGGCCGAGACCCAGAGGGTGGAGTCGCCCTCCTCCAGGCCGAACTCCTTGTGCCGGGAGGCGATCTCGTCAGGTTCGTACTCACCGAAGAGCACACCGAGCGCCGCGTGCACACTGCCGCCCACGACCCCTCCGGTGTCGGTGTCACCCTCGACGTCGGCGATGCGCTGTGCCTGTGCGAGCAGCCGCTGCGGCTCCACCACCGCGTAGTCGCGCCGGATCAGCACACTGAGGGCGTTCGGCTCCTCGGGACCGTTGTACGGGGGCAGGGAATCGTCCGGGTCCGGGATCTCGAACGGGGTGACCTCGTCGTACCGGTTGTAGAGCCGCTCGTCGTAGACCTCGGCCGCGACGGCGAGGGCGTTGAACGCTTCGGAAACGGCCGGGTCGTCCTCACCCGTGCGATGTTCGACCGCCGCGAGGTGGCGGTCCAGGGCTACCTTCACCGCCTCGGCGGCGGCGCGTACCTCGGCAGCGGTGGGCTGCGCAGCATCAGACATAGTGCAGACGCTATCCGTACCGGGCCTCTGCCCGCACAATAGATGCGATGCCGGAATACGAATTTGTCGACGTGTACGTGCCGCGCGGGGTCTCCCGCAAGGATGCGGCCCGTCTGCTCACCGATCATGCCGAGTACGGGCACTGGGAACTGGACCGCCTGAGCCTGCACCGGGACGGCAGCCGCAGGGTGCGGCTGCGCCGGCGCATCATTCGTCAGGTGCGCGCCACCTGGTGAACATGACGGAGCGGGCCCCGCTGCTGCGAGGCCCGCCCCGGCCTGCCCGGTCCCGCCCGTACGCGTGGGTACGGGCGCTACGGGCCTGCCGCGTGCCTAGTGCCCCTCCCGGCAAACGTCGCCGGTCACGGTACTAGGCCGCGGAACGGGCGCGGCGGTACAGGATCGTGCCCGCGAGCAGCAGTCCGGCGCCCGCCGGGATCGCGATCCCGAGCCCGCCGGCTCCGGTCGAGGCGAGGACCTCGGTGGACCCGGTCTGCTCGGTGGTCCGGGAGACCGGCTGCGTCTCGGGGGTGCTCGGGACCGGGGGGATCACCCGTTCCTCGGTGGGAGGGCCCGGGGTACCCGGCGTGACCGGGGTGACCGGCTTCTCGGGGTGCTCGGGGCGCTCCGGGCCGGGGCGGTTGGGAACCGAGCCGTTGGCGCAGTTGTTGCCGAAGGTCGGGTTGAGCAGCCCGATCAGGTCGATGCTGTTCCCGCACACGTTCACGGGGACATCGATCGGTACCTCGACGGAGTTGCCGGAGCCGACTCCGGGGGAGTCGATCGCGCCGCCTCCCGCGTGGGAGCCTCCGGACGGCTCGGTGTGGGTGGCTCCGGGGTGCGAACCGCCGGTGTGCGAGCCCCCGCCCGCATGCGCGCCCCCGCCGTAGCCGCCGTCGTCCCCGTAGCCGCCGCCGTGTCCACTGCCGTGGCCGCCGGACGGCTTGCCCGAGAAGTTGCCGCACTTGTTGCCGAAGGCCGGATTGAGCACCCCGACGACATCCACGGTGTTGCCGCACACGTTGACCGGCACATGCACCGGAACCTGCACGTTGTTCCCCGACAGCACGCCCGGGGAACCGACGGCCGCGCCGCCCGCCCCCGCGTCCGCCTGCGCGTAGCCACCGCCGAGCGCGAGCACTCCGCCCGCCGCCGCCACGGTGATCAGGCCCTTGCGCGTGACCTGTCTCATAGCTTCGATCCCTGCCTTCTGCCTTGCGGGACTGCCCTGGGCATCGGTGCCGGGGCAGGATGCCCAGCGGCCCCGGAGCGCATGGCACGCGCTCCGGGGCCGCTCGGGCTCAGACCCTCACGGGTGAGAGATACAACGTCAGCTGTTGACGCACACGTTGCCGAAGGCGGGGTTCAGCAGCCCGATCACGTTGATCGTGTTACCGCACACGTTCACCGGAACGTGCAGCGGAACCTGCACCACGTTGCCCGAGAGAACGCCGGGGGAACCGATGGCGGCACCCTGCGCGCCCGCGTCGGCGACGGCCATGCCCGCACCCGCGAGCACCAGACCACCAGTGACTGCCGCAGCAGCGACGACCTTCTTGATCATTATTCCTCCTTGTTGGCAAACGCGGTCCCAGCCGCGGACCGCACACCTGTAACGAAGGGGAAGTAATGAGGCTACGAGCCTATGAGCGCATTCACTCTTCTCAGTCAATGACGCACGCGTGGACGATTTTCCGTTCGGCCGGTCAGCTCTGGTCGATGAACCGGTCGAGGACCCGTACACCGAATTTCAGACCATCCACCGGTACCCGCTCGTCCACCCCGTGGAACATCCCGGCGAAGTCCAGCTCCGGCGGCAGCTTGAGCGGGGCGAAGCCGAAACCTCGGATCCCGAGGTCGTCGAAGGACTTGGCGTCGGTACCGCCGGAGAGCATGTACGGGACGGCCCGCGCGATCGGGTCCTCCGCCGAGAGGGCGCTCTGCATGGCGTCCACCAGGTTCCCGTCGAAGCTGGTCTCCAGCGCCTTGTCGCCGTGCACGTCCTCGCGCCGCACGCGCGGGCCGAGGATCCGGTCGAGGTCCGCGAGGAACTCCTCCTCGTACCCCGGCAGGAACCGGCCGTCGACATGGGCGGTCGCCTGGCCGGGGATGACGTTCACCTTGTAGCCGGCGCCGAGCATGGTGGGGGCCGCGGAGTTGCGCAGGGTGGCGCCGATCATCTTCGCGATGCCGCCGAGCTTGGCGAGCGTGGCCTCCATGTCCTCCGGGTCGAGCGGGGTGCCGAGCGCGTCGGACAGCTCGTCCAGGAAGGACCGTACGGTCTTGGTCACCCGTACCGGCCACTGGTGGCGGCCGAGCCGGCCCACTGCCTCGCACAGCTCGGTGATCGCGTTGTCGTTGTTGGTCATCGAACCGTGGCCCGCGGTGCCGTCCACGGTCAGCCGCATCCAGTGCATGCCCTTCTGGGCCGTCTCGACGAGGTAGAGGCGCAGGTTCTCGTTGACGGTGAAGGAGAAGCCGCCGACCTCGCTGATCGCCTCCGTGACGCCCTCGAAGAGACCGGGGTGGTGGTCGACCAGGTGGCGCGCGCCGTACGTGCCGCCCGCCTCCTCGTCGGCGAGGAAGGCCAGCACGATGTCGCGCGGGGGCTTGCGTCCGCTGCGCATGCGGTCGCGTACGACCGCGAGGGTCATCGCGTCCATGTCCTTCATGTCGACGGCGCCCCGGCCCCACACGCAGCCGTCCGCGATCTCGCCCCCGAACGGGTCGTACGTCCAGTCCTCGGCGTTGGCCGGCACGACGTCGGTGTGACCGTGGATGAGCAGCGCGGGCCGCGACGGGTCCTCGCCCTCGATCCTGGCCACGGTGGAGGCACGGCCCGGATGGGACTCGAAGATCTTCGGTTCGAGCCCCACCTCGGCGAGCTTCTCCGCGACGTACTCCGCGGCGGCCCGCTCCCCGGGGCCGGAGTGGTCCCCGTAGTTGCTGGTGTCGATCCGGATCAGATCCCGGCAGAGGTCGACGACCTCGTCCTCGCCCGATACGGTCCTGCCCGCGTTCGGCTCGCTCACGCTGCTCACTCCCACGGTCGTTGCTAGGTGGTTCTCGCTGGTGGTCCTCCCCATCCTCCCGCGCCGGCCCCCCTCACCCAAGGGCGGACCCGGCCCGCCACACGCCAGTCACACGGATCGGGGCGTGATCGGGCACCGTCGAATGTTTGCTATGGTTTTCCACGTCGGAACGGCCCAGGGCCTCCCGGCAGACACCTTGTCCGGGTGGCGGAATGGCAGACGCGCTAGCTTGAGGTGCTAGTGCCCTTTATCGGGCGTGGGGGTTCAAGTCCCCCCTCGGACACGAGCTGAGACCCCACTTCATGTGGGGTTTTCTGCGTTACCGGGCGGTTGCGTGACCAACCACGTGACCAGCAGCCCAGCGAATCCCCTGGTCAGGCCAGGGATGACAGGCCGAATCGGCCCGCTCCGGAGGCGGCCGGTCGCCGCGCTCCATCCTTACGTGAGTGCCCGTACCGGGCCATGGTGCAGCCCGGCGAATGGTGCCGGACGTTGGCGGAGACCTCCACAGGGTTCTACCCGGCCTCCAGCTCATCGTGACCTTGCTGTGTAGCCAGTCGTGGATGCGGAAGTCCTCCGGCAGGTGCAGCCGGTCGCGGAGGGCTCGCCCCCGTGCCGACACCTTCTCAGGGTCCTGCGGCCCACCCGCCTCACCCCGGTACAGCTTGAAGCCGTCACAGGCGAACACGAGACCACTGTCCACCCATGCCGGGCGGAGTCGTTTCCGCTCCGCCTTCTGGCGTTGCCCTCTGCCACTTCAGAACGTTCATCACGGACTGGTCCACATAGATGACGGCGTTGTCGTCGACGTCCTTGGTGAGCTTGCGCAGCCGGTAGGTGTTGCCTTCTTCGACCACGACCCAGCCCAGTTCGATGGCCTCCGCATCTCAGTTCACCAGGGGCCACTTCATGCCGAGCGCCTCACTGCGGCGCATGCCGGTAGCGGCGTACACGGTCCACAGCGGGGCGCACGGGGTCGTCTGACAGCCGTCCAGGGCCGGGTACTTCGACTCCTGCGCCCGGATCTGCCGGGCCGCGGGAGAGTGCGCCGTCGTGTCGGGGTTGACGGCGATCAGCTTGGGCACCACCGCCCTTGTGGTTCTCGTTCCCGACGTCGTCTCGCTGGAGGCCCTGAACGAACGGCTGAGAGAGATCGACGCGGAGGAGGACGAGCGGATGCTGTCGGGGCGGCTGACCAGCGTCGGGTTCAACTTCGTCTCCGGGACCGATCTCCTGCTGCCGTTGCCGTTCGAGGAGTTCGAGTGCGGCATCACGCTGACGCCGAAGGTCGACCGCAGCGGCCGGATCACGGTCCGCCAGCGCCATTACTCTGTTCCGGCCCGGTTCATCGGTCAAGGTGCCGCCCGCGGCATGGACGCCGGCCGTCGAGCCCGATGGAGAGATCCGCGACGGGGCCTGGGTCGCCGAACTCACCGGCGGCATGCTCGACGGCCGGCCGAGGGGCATGCGGCTGATCATTCGAAAGGAACGGCCGCACCCCGGTGCCCAGCTGAGGATCACAGACGCCGACGGCATGCGGATCACGTGCTTCGCCACCAACACCACCAGCCGGCCCATCGCCGAACTCGAACTCCGCCACCGCCTGCGGGCACGGGCCGAGGACCGCGTCCGAGCTGCCCGCGCGACCGGCCTGCGGAACCTGCCCCTGCACGACACCGCGCAGAACAGGGTCTGGCTGGAGATCGTCCAGATCGCACTCGACCTGTTGGCCTGGATGCCGATGCTTGCCCTGAGCGGCAAGACCCGCCTCTGGGAGCCCCGCCGCCTACGGCTCCGCCTGTTCCAGCCCGGCCGGCCAGTTCGTCACCACCGGCCGCCGCCAGATCCTCCGCCTCGCCCGCCACTGGCCATGGACCCATGTCGTCACCAGCGCCCTCGAACGGCTCGAACAACTACCCAACCCGGTCTGAGCAGTAGGTTTCCCGTCCCTACGAGCAGCACTATCGTCTCCGGAACAGTGGAACCCGGCGCTCACCCGACACGACAGCCGGGCCGCCAACCTGCCCCAGCCCACGAAATTACGCATCTCGCAAGCACAGAGCCCCCGTCAGCGAACCGACGAGGACTCATGAACGATCGAGGCTATCGCGAGACCCCAGGACCAGGACCAGCGGAACCACTCGATCGAAGTGGGGCCAAATCACCTCACTGCAGGGGCGTGAATCACACCGCCTCACGCCCCCTCCGGCCCAACCATGGAGCCCAAAAACGTCCTTCAAAACATTGGCCTGGCACAGAAGTCCCGAGGAAGCGTTCAAGTCCTTCGGCAGCCGCACCTACGGGCGGGGGATCTTCTCCACCGCATCGAGGACCACCGATGCGCCGTCTCTGAGCTGGGCGTGGAAGTCGGACGGTTGGACGCGGGACCAGGTGACCGCGCGGCGGTGAGGGGGACCATCTCACCATCGGCTGACAGGCGCAGCCGAGGCGGCTCCAGTCGCTGCGTGGCGATGATCTGGTTCAGGTCGTCCCCGGAGAACAGGCCCGCCGTGTCGGTGGTGTCGGGGAAGTGCGCGGTCCTCGCCCCTATCGCTTGTCGCCGGAGTCCGGTCATAGCGTGGGTCGCTCGGGCGCCGCGAACACCGACTGTCAGAGGCGGCGGCTAGCTTGCGCCCATGAACGATAGCCAACAGGAGTCGATGACAGCTCGGTCTTCCCGCCCCGAGACCACGCAGAACGCAGCCCCTCCTGGGCAACCGGGAGCCGATGCGAAGCCGCAGGGCATCGCGCTGTATCACGACATGCGGGTCGAAGAGGACTTCGCCAAGTGCGCCACCCGCCTCTTCTCAATCCTCAAAAAGGCCGCAGCAACAAACCCTGGCGCCCCGCGTTACGTTTACCTCGACATCCAGGGGCACCGCAACGCAGCCGGTGGCTATGACGCCGATGCTCTGGAGATCATCCGCGAGTTCCTGCTGGGGTTCCTCGGCCCGTACCTCACGGAGATCAGTACACCGCTCTACCATGCGAGGAACCCCGAGCCGCAACGCGAGGACATCCCTGACAACCTCACCGTACGAGACCCCGACCGTGAACACTCCTACGACCACCGCGAGTTGCGCGTACGCAACCGGGACAACAGCCCTGACAGCCGCCGGTCCAGACCTCCGGTCCGGGCCATCGCCGACTACCTCGGTCTCGATGAGCCAATCTGCCTGATCTGTTGGCAGGCGCCGGTGGAGAGGGCCCATGTGGTCCCGGAGTCGCTCGGCGGTTCCAACGATGTGCGCAACTTCGCCCTCCTCTGTCCGCGCCATCACCGTGAGGCGCCCGATGTCGCGGACGCCGAGGCGTTCTGGTCCTGGGTCGACTATGCCTGTGAACGCGACGGCCATATGAAGTGGGAGGGCGTAGACCCTGAACTGCTGGCGAAGGCGGAACACGTCGGCCTCCACATCGAGACGCGCGGACCGGTGCGGAAGAGCCTGCGCCATTTCGACCGGGTCCGTGACGAACTCATTCGTCACTACGGCTGGTGCCCGGAGGACTTCGCTGGCGGCTACCACTGGGGAGCGCTGATGGAAGAGTTCCACACGGTGATGGACTCGGCGACCAGTACTCACTTCAACGTTTCCAAGAAGGCATCCACCGAGGCATGGGCCTTCGAAGTGGCACGCAGACGCCTGAGAGACGGAGTTGCGGAGCACGAGGCCGGCAATGACCAGTCGGCGGTGTCGAGCCGTCCGTCGGTTGAATTGGCGGAACGGACGGTGCGCAAGTCGCCCGACAGCAATGGTGCGCAGAACCTGGTCGATGCCGCACGGCGGGCCGACATCGCGATCGAGGCGGCGAACCTCGTGCGCGACATCATGGGTTCGGCGGGGATTTCCAGTGCCGAGGAGGTGCTGCGATGCCTCAAAGAGGAAGTGGCGGACCGCACCGCGCAATTCGAGCGGCTGAATGACGAGTTGATGGCGCACACCGCCTGCCGGTACTGCGGCCACGCCATAGCCCGGATTGGAGACGCTCCCTGGCGCCACAGCGCTGCGGCACCCATGTCCCGTGGTTGCCGGGCCGCGAGTTTCGACCGGGAAGGCACTTGGGACAATTGCCTCGACCGAACGTGGAAGGCAAGTCCGCCGAAGACATATCGGTGAGCTGTCCGCAGTTGCCGACTTCGCCGCCGATGTACGGCCATTACGGAGGCGTGGATCTCTGAGGTTCGGCAGCACTTCCCAAGCAAGCCAGAGCAGAGCTATGTGCCCCTGTGGGAGGGGTGGGAGGACAACGTCACGTTGGGAGCGGGAAGGCCGAAGGGGCCGTCTACGAGCAGGTGCGCCAGTTCGCCGAGATGAGCGGCGGACACGCCTCAAGACTCACCCGGGAGTAGCAGAGCCGGTCTGCGGCGAGGTGCTGGGACAACGTAGATGCTCGGGCGCTTCCAGGACCTGAAGCCGGGTTGCTTCCGTTAACTGGACGGCCTCCCGACTTCGCAGCAGGAGACCGGCGTCGACGTCTTCGAGGCCATCGATAGGGCCTGATCAGACAGGGGCAGGACGGGATGGTCACGTGCCCAACGCCTGACCAGCAGCGCCCCGAAGCCGCAGGAAACAGCACGAAAGAATTGGAGAAGCGCCCGCCGAAAAGCAGTTGACGAGCGTTTCCCAGGTCAGAGCGGTTGGAGGCTGGTGTCCGAGTGGAGAGTTCAAGTCCCCCGGTCACGGCCTGATTTTCTGTTCAGGCCCGCCGGGCGGCCACGGTCACGCGGGCGCGGTCGGTGCGCCACAGCCAGCCGACGTCTCGGGTGAAGGACCAGGTCAGCAGCGCCAGGGCGAGCAGGACCACGGCGAGCGCGGGCAGGTGCGGGAGGAAGCCGGCGGTCGCCACCAGGAGGGCGATGCCCTGGAGCGCGGCCACCGTCTTGCGGGCCATGCTCGGCGGGAGTGCGCCGTTCAGCCACGGGAGGACCCGGGCCGCAGCGACGAAGACGTACCGCATCGCGCCGATCAGCAGCACCCAGGTGCCCAGCGACAGGGCGACGTACACGCTCAGCACCAGGATCAGGAAGGCGTCGACCTCCATGTCGAAGCGGGCTCCGAGGGAGGAGACGGAGCCGGTGCGCCGGGCGACCTGGCCGTCGACGGCGTCCAGGATCAGCGCCACCGTGGTGAGCGTGACCAGGAGCGCGACGGGGGCCCGGTGTGTGAAGGAGTCCGCGACCAGCGCGGTCACCGCGCCGACGAGCGTCGCCCGTGCGAGCGTGACGCCGTTGGCCGGTCCGAAGGGGCCCGGCCAGGTGCGGGAGAGCGCGCGGGTGAGCACGGCCCAGGTGCCCGCCGTGAACGCCAGGCCCGCCAGCCAGCCCGCGGGTCCCAGTCCGGTCACCGTGCCGATCAGGGCCAGCAGGAGGAGTTGGGCGCCCGCGCCCACCGCGGTCTCCTGGCGGAGCAGTCCCGTGCGTCGCAACAGCCGGGTGGTGCTGGTCTCGTTCAGGTCGTACGTGTTGTTCAGGTGGTACTTGTTCAGGTGGTACGTGTCGTTCAGGGCCACCGTTGCACCCTCCGGCCGTGTGACAGAGTCGATTGGCGCCGCGTACCGAGCGCGGCCTCGTGAACTAAGAACGTGAACCGTCACCCCAGCGTTCAGGAGGACACCGATGAAGCGTGCCGCGCGCGCCTTCTGGCTCCGCTCACCCGGCCACGGCGAGATACGGGAGGTCACCCTGCCGGAGCCCGGCGACGGCGACGTCCTGGTGCGCACGCTCTGCTCCGGTGTGAGCCGGGGTACGGAGACCCTGGTCTTCCGCGGCGGAGTGCCGCGCAGTCAGCACACCGCGATGCGGGCGCCGTTCCAGGACGGTGAGTTCCCCGGGCCCGTCAAGTACGGCTACCTCAACGTCGGCCTGGTCGAGGAGGGCCCGCCCGAGCTGCTGGGCCGTACGGTCTTCTGCCTCTACCCGCACCAGACGCGGTACGTGGTCCCGGCGAGCGCGGTGACCCCCGTACCGGACGACGTGCCCGCCGGACGGGCCATTCTGGCCGGGACGGTGGAGACCGCGGTGAACGCCCTGTGGGACGCGGCGCCGCTGATCGGGGACCGGGTCGCGGTGGTCGGCGGCGGCATGATCGGCTGCTCCGTGGCCGCGCTGCTCGCCCGCTACCCGGGCGTCCGCGTCCAGTTGGTCGACGCGGAGCCCGCGCGGGCCGGGATCGCCGAGGCGCTCGGGGTCGGCTTCGCGCTCCCCAGGGACGCGCTGGGCGACTGCGACCTGGTCGTCCACGCGAGCGCCACCGAGGCGGGGCTCGCGCGCTCGCTGGAACTGCTCGCCCCGGAGGGGACCGTGGTGGAGCTGAGCTGGTACGGGGACCGGCGGGTCGCACTGCCGCTGGGCGAGGCGTTCCACTCGCGGCGGCTGACCCTGCGGGGCAGCCAGGTCGGCACGGTGTCCCCGGCGCGCAGCGCCCGGCGGAGCTTCGCCGACCGGCTGGCGCTCTCCCTGGAGCTGCTGGCCGAGCCCGCCTTCGACGCGCTGGTCACCGGCGAGTGCGGCTTCGAGGAACTGCCCCGGGTGCTGCCCGGGATCGCCGCCGGCGACCTGCCGGGGCTCTGCCACCGCGTGGTGTACGGGCCGGACGCGCCGGTGTGAGGAGGGCGGCGGTGGTGGCTGGTGTGCGGGGGTGGACATGGCTTGAACTCGTCTGAACAGGACGGCCGGACCGGCCGTACTACACACCATGCCCCGGCCTCGCGTGCCGGGGCCGAGGCCAGACGTGCCGCACCTGGAGGGTCATCCGTTGTTCAGCATCACCGTCCGCGACCACATCATGATCGCCCACAGTCTGCGCGGCGAGGTCTTCGGACCCGCGCAACGCCTGCACGGAGCGACGTTCCTCGTGGACGCCACCTTCCGCCGCGCCGAGCTGGACGCCGACAGCATCGTGGTCGACATCGGCCTGGCCACCCGGGAACTGGGCGGTGTGGTCGGTGAGCTGACCTACCGCAACCTCGACGAGGAACCCTCCCTGGCCGGGGTCAACACCTCCACCGAGGTCCTGGCCCGGATCATCGCGGACCGGCTCGCGGAGCGGGTGCACGCCGGGGCGCTCGGCGAGGGGGCCCGCGGGCTGGCGGCCATCCAGGTCACCCTGCACGAGTCGCATGTCGCGTGGGCGAGTTACGAGCGCGCCCTGTGAGGCGTGCCGACGCCGCCACCGCCGACGCCACCGACACCGACGCCACCGCGCCCGACGCCGTCCCGCCGGTGTCCGGGGAGCGTTCCGCGCGTACGGTGCATCTCGTCATGCCCGGTGGCATCGACGATCCGGCCGCGCCCAGCGGCGGCAACACGTACGACCGCCGGGTCTGCCGGGAGCTGCCCGGCGCGGGGTGGCGGGTCCATGAACACACCGTGGCGGGCGCCTGGCCCCGGCCCGGGGACGCGGCCCGTACGGAACTGGCGCGGCTGCTGGCCGCGTTCGCGGACGGCGCGGTCGTCCTGCTCGACGGGATCGTCGCCTGCGGCGTCCCCGGCGTGATCACCCCCGAGGCCGCGCGGCTGCGGCTGGCGGTACTGGTGCATCTGCCGCTGGCCGACGAGACGGGGCTCACGCCCGGCGAGGCGGCGGATCTCGACGAACGCGAGCGCCGGACACTGCGCGCGGTGCCCGTGGTCGTGGCCACCAGCGACTGGGCGGCGCGGCGGCTCGTACACCACCACGGACTGGCCCCGGAGCGGGTCCATGTCGCCGCGCCCGGCGCCGACATCGCGCCCCTGGCGACCGGATCGGGGGACGGCTCGCGGCTGCTGTGCGTGGCCACCGTCTCCCCGCGCAAGGGACAGCACCGGCTGGTGGAGGCCCTGGCGGCCCTCGGTGACCTGCCGTGGAGCTGTGTCTGCGCGGGCGGGCTCGACCAGGATCCGGGGTATGTCGCCGGGCTGCGGGAGCTGATCGAGCGGCACGGCCTGGGCGACCGGGTGCGGCTGACGGGCCCGCTGGACGGCGAGGAGCTGGCCGGTCGGTACGCCGCCGCCGATCTGCTGGTGCTCGCCTCGGACGCCGAGACGTACGGCATGGCCGTGACCGAGGCCCTCGCACGGGGCGTGCCCGTCCTGGCGACGGAGGTGGGCGGGGTCCCCGAGGCCGTCGGGCGAGCGCCTGACGGCACCGTACCGGGCGTTCTCGTCACGCCGGACGACCCGGCGGCGCTCACGGCGGCGCTGCGCGGCTGGCTCGGTGAGCCGGACACACGGCGGACGCTGACGGCCGCCGCGCGGGGGCGGCGTACCGCCCTGGACGGGTGGGGAACGACATCACGGAGTCTGGCCGGTGCGCTGGAACAGCTCCGTCAGGAAACCGGGAGGGCCGCGTGACCACCTCAGAAGCTCCGCGTTCGGAAGCGACCCGCTACGCCCCCGCGTGGCTGGAGCTGCGGGAGGGACCGGACGGCGCCGCGCGTGCGACGGAACTCCTCGACGCGCTGCGCGGCAGACTGGCCGGACCCGCCGGAAACGGCGAACGGGCCCTGGTGATCCACGATCTGGGGTGCGGCACCGGCTCCATGGGGCGCTGGCTCGCCCCGAAGCTGGCCGGACCGCAGCGCTGGGTCCTGCACGACCATGACCCCGAGCTGCTGGAGCTGGCCGCGGCGCGGACGCCCCGTATCTCGGCCGACGGCAGCCGGGTCACGGTCGCCACCGAGCGGCGCGACCTCGCGGAGCTGACGGCGGACGGTCTGGCCGGCGCCTCGCTGGTGACGGCCTCCGCGCTGCTGGACGTGCTCACCCGCGAGGAGGTGGACGCGCTCGCCGCCGCCTGCGCCGGGGCGGGCTGCCCGGCGCTGCTGGCGCTCTCCGTGGTGGGGCGGGTCGAGCTGAGCCCGGCCGATCCGCTCGACGCGGAGCTGGCCGAGGCGTTCAACGCGCACCAGCGGCGGGCCGAGCACGGCCGGACCATGCTGGGGCCCGACGCCGTCGCGGTGGCCGCAGCGGCCTTCGCGCGGTGCGGGGCGACCGTACGGGTGCACGCCAGCCCGTGGCGGCTCGGCGCCGCCGAGTCGGCGCTGACGGCCGAGTGGCTGCGGGGCTGGGTCGGCGCGGCCTGTGAGCAGCGGCCGGATCTCGCGCCGCGCGCCGAGGAGTATCTGCGGCGCCGTCTGGAGCAGTGCGAGGCGGGCGTGTTGCGGGTGGTCGTGCACCACAGTGATCTGCTGGCGCTGCCCCGGACGGGCGGCGTCACGTGACGGCGCGGGGTGCCGGGGCCCCGCGTACGCCGAGGAGCACAGGGCCTCTGCGAGGGCGGCTCGGGATGGTCGCGGGAGTGGCCGTCCTCGGGGTGCTGCTGTGGCAGCTCGGCACCGGTCCGCTGCTGGCCGGGGTGCGCGGGATCGACGGGCCCACGCTGCTGGCCGCTGTCGGACTGGGCCTGGTCACCACCGTGTTCAGCGCCTGGCGCTGGTGTCTGGTCGCCCGCGGTCTGGGGATCCGGCTGCCGCTGCGCGGCGCCGTCGCGGACTACTACCGCGCCCTGTTCCTGAACGCGGCGCTGCCCGGCGGGGTCCTCGGCGATGTGCACCGTGCGGTACGGCACGGGCGGAGCGCCGGTGATGTCGGCCTGGGGGTCCGCGCGGTCGTCCTCGAACGGGTCGCGGGCCAGGTCGTGCTGGTCGCGTTCGGGGTGACGCTGCTGGCCTGGTGGCCGTCGCAGGCTCCGGCGGCGGCCCGCCGGGCCGTGCGGGACACGCTCGGGACGCCGGCCGCCCTGACGGTGCTGGTCGCGTTCGCCGCCCTGGTGGCCGTGGCCGCCTGGCGGCTGCGCACGGCGCCCGCCGTCTCGCGGCGGCGCCGTGCGGTGCGGACCGCGCTCGCCGAGGTGCGGCTCGGGCTGCTCGCCCGGCGGAGCTGGCCGGGGGTGGTGCTCGCGTCGGTCGTGGTGCCGGCCGGGTTCCTCGCCACGTTCCTGCTGGCCGCCCGGGCCGCGGGGGTGACGGCGCCCGCGGCCGAGCTGCTGCCCCTGATGGTGCTGGCGCTGCTCGCGATGGCGCTACCGCTGAACGTCGGCGGCTGGGGGCCCCGGGAGGGCGCCACCGCCTGGGCCTTCGGGGCCGCCGGTCTCGGCGCCGCCCAGGGGCTGACTGTCGCCGTGGTGTACGGGGTGCTCTCGCTCGCCGCGAGCCTGCCGGGGCTCGGGGTGCTCGCCGTCCAGTGGTGGGCCGGGGTGCGGCGTCCCCAGGTCGAGTTCGAAGAGGGTGTCCTCGCCGAGGGCGGCGCGCCGGGTCGGGGGGCGCAGGGCGTCGCGCATCACCGGCGTACCGGCGAAGCGGAGCCCGGGGACGCCGTCGCCGAGCAG
Source organism: Streptomyces sp. NPDC087310 (assembly GCF_044744405.1). Lineage (NCBI taxonomy): Bacteria > Bacillati > Actinomycetota > Actinomycetes > Kitasatosporales > Streptomycetaceae > Streptomyces > Streptomyces sp. NPDC087310. The sequence continues at coordinate 359,906 of NZ_JBIUYF010000008.1, forward strand.
GACGGGCGCGACCGTGACGTAGAGCCGGTGCAGGGCGCGTTCGTGCAGGAAGCGGGAGACCGTGACGCCGCCGCCCTCGATCAGCACCCGGCCCAGACCGCGCCGCGCGAGCACGCGCACCAGGTTGCCGGGGGCGAACGCGGCGCTGTCCGGAAGGGTCAGCACCTCCACCCCAGGGCCGGGGCGGTCGTCCGCCGGGGTGTGCCCGCCCTCGCGGCCGGCGCTCACCACCCACAGGGTGGGGGCTGACCCGTCGGTGAACACCTTGCGATGCGGCGGTACCCGGCGGTGCGGGTCGAGGACGACCCGTACGGGGTGGGCCCCGGTGCAGGCGCGCACCGTGAGCTGGGGGTCGTCGGCGACGGCCGTACCGGCTCCGACGACCACCGCGTCGGCGAGCGCGCGCAGGCGGTGGAGATGACGGCGGTCCTCCTCGCCGGTGACGTAGTCGGCGTCTCCCGTACGGGTCGCGATGAAGCCGTCCAGACTCTGGCCGAGCTGGGCGAAGGTGAGGCGCGGTCCGGCCAGGCACAGCGGCAGATAGCGGTCGGCCAGCTCCCGCGCCCCGGGCGAGGAGTCCCGGTTCCAGCGCGGCCGGCCCTCGGCGTCCCTGACGAGCCCGGCGGCCTCGGCGTCCGCCTCGGTCCTGACCGTACGCAGCAGCTCCCACGCCTTGTCCGTGTCCAACTCCGTGCGCGGCGGCGGTTCGGCGGAGCGGTGGCCGGTCATCGGGACTCCTGGCGGGTGAGAAGGGAGAGATAGTCGTCGAAGGAGTCGACCAGTCCGGCCAGGAGTTCCTTTCCCTTCCCGGCGGACGCCCTCGACGGCCGGCCTATGACGCCGGACTCCGTATAGGCGGCCAGGCCGAGCGTGAGGAGATGTTTCCGGTCGTCGGCGACGCAATCGGCGGTCTCATAACCGGGCCGTACGAGTTCGGGATGCGCGTGCAGCAGGATGGATGTCTCGACTTCACCCGCGTGCATATCGCTGTGCGAAGAGGTCTCCACCCCCGCTCTGCTCCTTGCCGCGTCCCAGTCGGCCGAGCCGGGGAAAAGCGCCATGCGCGTTCCGCTGCCGGCGGATTCCTGAACCACGTTGCGCAGTACGTAATTTCCGCCGTGCGCGTTCACCAGAATCAAGGATTTTATTCCGGACCGGCGCAGCGATCCCGCGATGTCCTGGACGACGGCGTGGAGCGTGGCGGCGGAAATGCTCACGGTCCCGGGCCAGTCGGCGTGTTCGTGCGAGCAGGAGACCGTGATCGGCGGGAGCAGGTGGACCGGGTGCGCGGCTGCTATCTCGCGGGCGATGACGCAGGCCACGACCGTGTCGGTCACCAGCGGGAGATACGCGCCGTGTTGCTCGAAGCTGCCGACGGGAAGGACGGCGGCCCGGGGCCGCGCGGCCCCTACGTCCCGCGTCGTCTCCCGGGGCAGCAGACCGGGCGTCACCGGTGGCGTTCCCGAACCGTTCATGTTTTCCGGTCCTCTCTTTCCGTGTGCGTGTCGACCGGAGCAGACTACGCGGCAATGGCCTGGTGATCGTCCGAACGTGATGAAGACGACCGTCAGTTGATGCCCTTTTATCTTTCTTTCCGTACACCGGGAGCGGTTCAGCGGATATGATTGAGGCATGACAGACAGTGATGGCGTGTGCCTCGAAAGTACTCGTTCATCAGGTGTCGAACGAGCGGCGAAAGTACGGCTGTCCACCGTGCACGGAGACTTTCTCGCAGTCGGCTACCTGGACCGTAATCGCGGGGACGAACAAATAGCCCTGATATACGGCGATGTCGCGGGCGACGGAGCCCTTACCCGTGTGCATTCGGAGTGTCTGACCGGGGACGCCTTCGGCTCCAAGCACTGCGAGTGCGGCGAGCAGCTCGGTGCGGCGCTGGACGCCATCGTGCGCGAGGGGCGCGGCGTACTCATCTATCTCCAGGGCCACGAGGGGCGCGGGATCGGCCTGTTGGCGAAGTTGCGGGCGATGCAGCTCCAGGCGGAGGGCCTGGACACGGTCGAGGCGAACCTCGCCCTCGGACTGCCGGCCGACGCCCGGGACTATCAGGTGGCGGCGGACATGCTGCTCGATCTGGGGGTGCGTTCGGTACGGCTGCTGTCCAACAACCCGCGCAAGAGCGAGGCGTTGCTGCGGCACGGCGTCAAGGTCGCCGAGCAGGTTCCGCTGCTGATACCGCCGTGCGAGGAGAACCTCTCGTATCTGCGGACCAAGCGGGAGCGGCTGGACCACCATCTGCCGCATCTGGACGGCCTCGTGCGGGAGGGCGTCCCCGCCAACGCCGCGTCCGTCACGTCCGTCACGTCCGCCGCGTCCGCCGACCTGTCCGGCTGAGCGTCGCCGCGTAAGCGCCGCCCCCGCCCCGCCGCCCCCGCGCCGCCCCGGTCAGTGGACGCGGCGCCGGGGCGGCGGTCCTCCCCCGGCCAGCGGGGAGCGGGCCAGTACGACACAGCCCGCCGCGATCAGGCCGATCGCGGCGAGTTCGGGCAGCAGCCACCAGCCGGTGCGCACGCTCTCGCCGAAGAGGGTCACCCCGTACGCGATGCTGATCAGCGCGTCGCCCAGGGTGAGCATCGGCTGGGAGGCGGCCAGCGAGCCCGCCTGAAGGGCGTTCTGGAGCAGGAAGAGCGCGCCCACCCCGGCGACGGCCATGGCGTAGAGCTGCCAGGAGGCGAACAGCGCGCCGGCCCCGCCCTGGTCGAGGCGGGCCACCGCGTCCTTCATCAGGGCGGCGGTCAGCGCGTACCCACAGGCGGCGGCGAGTCCGAGGAGCGCGGCGCGCGCGTTGCCGCGCAGCCGCAGCGCCCAGAGGATCACCAGCGCCTCGAAGACCCCCGTGAGCGGCAGCGCCATGATCCAGGCGGTCCCGTGGACGCTCTCCGAGCCGCCGCCGGGGGCCGCGGCGGCCAGCCCCAGGGCCAGGCCGCAGGTGACGGCGGCGGCCCCGTACCAGATGGGGCGGGGCAGCCGGACCTTGAAGAGACGGCCCGCGATCAGCAGGGTGGCGGGCAGTTCGATGACGAAGATCGGCTGGACCACGGCGATCGGCCCGGTCGCGAGCGCCACCGCCTGGCAGACGGCGGCCACCAGCACCAGACCGATCCCCGCCAGCCAGACCGGCTGGCGCAGAAGCCGTCCGATCAGCGAGAGACGCATCGCCTGGGAGTCGGGGACAGTGGCCGCGGCACGGCGCTGGAGCACCGCGGCGGAGCCGTTGCTGACCGCGGTCAGGACGGCGAACAGAACACTGATCACCGGCCCATCATGCGGGCGGCCCCGACCGGATCCGTTCTCATCCCGGCGCTGCGCCGCAGGTCCTGGGGCCGAACGAGGGACACGGCGCGGCCGCCGGCCCCGGTACGCTGTCGGCCCGTGCCCCGCAGACATCCCGCCCCGCCGCGCCCGCCCCTCCCCCAGCGGGACGGCGTCGACCCCGTACGGCTGCGGCTGCCCCCGGATCCGGACGGGCGGTGGGCGACCGTACGGGAGCACCTCGTGGCGCGGTTCGGGGACGCCGTCGGTGTGGAGCGCGTCGGGGCGATGGTGCGGGCGGGGCGGTTCGTCGGGGAGGACGGGCCGGTCGGGACCGCCGAGCCGTACACCGCCGGGCGGTACGTCTGGTTCCACCGGGACTTCGCCCCCGAGGAGCGGGTGCCGTTCGAGGTCGGGGTGGTCCACCGGGACGAGCGGATCGTCGTCGCGGACAAGCCGCACTTCCTGGCCACCACCCCGCGCGGGCGGCATGTCACCGAGACCGCGCAGGCGCGGCTGCGACGCGAGCTGGGGCTGCCGGAGCTGCAGCCCGCGCACCGTCTCGACCGGCTGACGGCGGGGCTCGTGCTCTTCGTCGTACGGGCCGGGGACCGGGGCGCGTACCAGACGATGTTCCGGGACCGGCTGGTGCGCAAGGAGTACGAGGGGGTGGCACCGTACGACCCGGCGGTGGCGCTGCCCGTCACGGTGCGCGGCCGGATCGAGAAGGAGCGCGGGGTGATCGCCGCGCGGGAGGTGGCGGGCGTGCCCAACGCGGAGAGCCGGATCGAGCTGCTGGAGCACCGGGGCGGGTACGGCCGTTACCGGCTGCTGCCGGTCACCGGCCGTACCCATCAGCTCCGGGTCCACATGTGCGCTCTCGGGCTGCCGCTCCTGGACGACCCGGTCTATCCGCTCGTCCAGGAGCCTGCCGACGACGACTACGGCCGGCCGCTGCAACTCCTCGCCAGGGTGCTGGAGTTCACCGATCCGGTGACGGGCGAACCGCACCGGTTCGAGAGCCGGCTGCGGCTGCGTCCGCTCTGACGGATCCCGCCCGTCTCAGTGGCCGCGCCGGATCCACTCGGCCAACTGGGGCGCTTCGGCGCCGATGGTCGTCGGGTCGCCGTGGCCCGTCCGTACCGCCGTCCCGGGCGGCAGGGTGAGGAGCCGGTCGCGGATCGAGTCGATGATGGTCGGGAAGTGCGAGAACGACCGTCCGGTGGCGCCGGGGCCGCCCTGGAAGAGCGTGTCGCCGGTGAAGACCGTCGCCAGCTCGGGGGCGTACAGGCAGACCGCGCCGGGCGCGTGGCCCGGGGTGTGGAGCACGGTCAGGGTGGTGCCGGCGACGGCGATCGTGGCGCCGTCCGTCAGTTCGCCGTCCGGCAGTTGCTCGGGGAAGGTCTGCTTCCAGAGCGGCAGGTCGTCGGGGTGCAGCAGCACCGGCGCGCCGGTGGCAGCGGCGAGCGCGGGGGCCGCGTCGATGTGGTCGTTGTGCGCGTGGGTGCAGACGATCGCGCGCAGCGTACGGCCGTTCAGCGCGGCCTCGATGGCGGCGGCGTCATGGGCGGCGTCGATGACGATCGCCTCGGAGTCGTCGCCGACGATCCAGACGTTGTTGTCGACGTCCCAGGTGCCGCCGTCGAGCGCGAAGGTGCCGGAGGTGACGAGGTGGTCGATGCGTACGGTCATCAGAACACCACCACCGAGCGCAGGACGTCACCCTCGTGCATCCGCTCGAACGCCTTCTCCACGTCGTCCAGGCCGATGGTCTCGGTGACGAAAGCGGCGAGGTCGATCCGGCCCTGCTGGTGGAGGTCGACGAGCATCGGGAAGTCACGGGAGGGCAGACAGTCGCCGTACCAGGACGACTTGAGGGCGCCGCCACGGCCGAACACGTCGAGCAGCGGCAGTTCGAGCTTCATCTCGGGGGTGGGGACACCGACCAGGACGACGGTGCCCGCCAGGTCGCGGGCGTAGAACGCCTGCCGGTACGTCTCCGGGCGGCCGACCGCCTCGATGACGACGTCCGCGCCGTTGCCGCCGGTCAGCTCGCGGATCGTCTCGACGGCGTCGTGGGTACGGGAGTTGACGGTGTGGGTGGCGCCCATCGAGACCGCCGTCGCCAGCTTGCGGTCGTCGATGTCGACGGCGATGATCCGGGCCGCGCCCGCGAGCCGCGCGCCGACGACGGCCGCGTCACCGACGCCGCCGCAGCCGATGACCGCGACGGAGTCGCCGCGTCCGACCTGACCGGTGTTGATCGCGGCGCCGATGCCCGCCATCACACCGCAGCCGAGGAGCCCCGCGACGGCCGGGGAGACCGCCGGGTCGACCTTGGTGCACTGGCCGGCCGCGACCAGCGTCTTCTCGGCGAAGGCGCCGATGCCCAGCGCCGGGGAGAGCTCCGTGCCGTCGGTCAGCGTCATCTTCTGCCGGGCGTTGTGCGTGTCGAAGCAGTACTGGGGGCGGCCGCGCCGGCACGCCCGGCAGGTACCGCACACCGCACGCCAGTTGAGGATCACGAAGTCACCGGGGGCGACCTCCGTGACACCGTCGCCGACCGACTCCACCACACCGGCGGCCTCGTGGCCGAGGAGGAAGGGGAACTCGTCGTTGATCCCGCCCTGCTTGTAGTGCAGGTCGGTGTGGCAGACACCGCACGCCTGCACCTGCACCACGGCCTCGCCGGGGCCGGGGTCGGGTACGACGATCGTCTCGACCCGTACCGGCTCGTTCTTGCCGGGCGCGATGACCCCTTGCACCTGCTGCGCCATGCCAGGACCTGCCTTTCGTCATACCTGATGACATACCGATGGCCTACTGGGGAACCGGAGGCGCCCCAGGCGCTCTCCGTTCCTGCCCCCACTATCCCGTGCGAGGGCGTTCCGGAGTGACGGACGGTCCTGTTGTGGCTCGTCAGGGCGCCAGAACGTCCAGTTCTTCGAGGGCGCCGACGGCGATCTCCCTGGTCAGTTCCTCGGCGCGGGCGGAGTCGCCCTCCCGTACCGCCTCCGCGACCCCCACGTGCAGGGTGACGGCGGCGGGGTCGGGGTCGTCGAACATCACCTGATGGCGGGTGCGTCCGGTGAGGACCTCGGCGACCACGTCACCGAGCCGGGCGAACATCTCGTTGCCCGACGCGTTGAGCACCACCCGGTGGAAGGCGATGTCGTGCACCAAGTACTCCCCCAGCCGGCCCCCGCGCGAGGTGGCGACCATGCCGAGCGCCTGCTCGGTGAGGGCGGCGCACTGCTCGGGCGTGGCGTACCGGGCGGCGAGACCGGCCGCGACCGGTTCGACCGCCGAGCGCAGTGTGGTCAGGGAGCGGAGCTGGCGGGGGCGGTCGGGTCCGGCGAGGCGCCAGCGGATGACGCGCGGGTCGTAGACGTTCCACTCCTCGGTGGGCCGTACGGTCACACCGACGCGGCGCCGGGACTCCACCAGGTGCATGGATTCGAGGACGCGGACCACTTCCCTGACGACGGTCCGTGACACGTCGAAACGGTGGGCGACCTCGTCCGTACGGACGACACCGCCCGGGGGGTACTCGCCCGCGGTGATCGCGAGACCGAGGGTGTCCAGCACACGGGTATGCAGCCCCCGGCCTTCTGTGGTCATGGGGTCAGCCTACGGGGACACGGGCCCGGTAAAAAGTACGACGTTTACATCACAGTCTCTTGAATATGTCGTACCTAATGGGTTTCAGTGGCGCGACGGGCGGATGTCCGCGTCCGCGCAGGACCCGCAGGACCGATGTCGATGAAGACAGCGAGGCATGAGATGAACACCCCCCACGTCGTCGTGGTGATGGGCGTGGCAGGGACCGGCAAGACCACGGTCGGCCCCCTGCTCGCCGCCGCGCTGGGCGTCCCGTACGCCGAGGGCGACGACTTCCATCCGCCGGAGAACATCGCCAAGATGTCCGCCGGCGTCCCGCTGGAGGACGCCGACCGGTGGCCCTGGCTGGACGCCATCGGGGCGTGGGCCCACGGCCGGGCCGGGCTCGGCGGGGTGGCCAGCAGCTCCGCGCTCAAGCGCGCCTACCGCGACCGGCTGCGGGCCGCCGCGCCCGGCGCCCTCTTCCTCCATCTCGCCGGCGAGCGCTCCCTCGTCGAACAGCGGATGTCCGAGCGCAAGGGGCACTTCATGCCGACCGCGCTGCTCGACTCGCAGTACGCGGCGCTGGAGAACCTGGGGGCCGACGAGGCGGGGGTGACCGTCGACGTGACGGGCACCCCCGAGGACATCACCGAACGGGCCGTCGCCGCGCTGCGCCGGCTCGAAAGCGGCTCGGAAGCTGAAGGACGTAACCCGTGATATCCGTGACCGGTCCCGGTGTCCAGACACTGGCGGCGGACGCCGCCGAGCCCATCACCTCGGCGGGCAACGCGCAGTTGGGCCTTGCCGTCCTCGCCGGCATAGCCGTCATCGTCCTGCTCATCACCCTCTTCAAACTGCACGCGTTCCTGGCCCTGACCATCGGCTCGCTGGCGCTCGGCGCCTTCGCGGGCGCACCGCTGGACAAGGTCATCACCAGCTTCTCCACCGGGCTCGGCTCCACGGTCGCCGGGGTGGGCGTGCTGATCGCGCTCGGCGCGATCCTCGGCAAGCTGCTCGCGGACTCCGGCGGCGCGGATCAGATCGTCGACACGATCCTGGCCAGGACGAGCGGGCGGGCGATGCCCTGGGCGATGGTCCTGATCGCCTCGGTGATCGGGCTGCCGCTCTTCTTCGAGGTCGGCATCGTGCTGCTGATCCCGGTGGTGCTGCTCGTCGCCAAGCGCGGCAACTACTCCCTGATGCGGATCGGCATCCCGGCGCTGGCCGGGCTCTCCGTGATGCACGGGCTGATCCCGCCGCACCCCGGGCCGCTGGTCGCGATCGACGCGATCGGCGCCGACCTCGGGGTCACGCTGGCGCTGGGTGTGGTCGTCGCGATCCCGACCGTGATCATCGCGGGCCCGCTGTTCTCGCGTTACGCGGCCCGCTGGGTGGACCTCCCGGCGCCCGAGTCGATGATCCCGGAGCGCACCTCGGACGATCTGGCGAAGCGCCCCAGCTTCGGCGCGACCGTCGCCACCGTGCTGCTGCCCGTGGTGATGATGCTGGCCAAGGCGCTCGTCGACATCGTCGTGGACGATCCGGAGCACACCGTCCAGCGGATCGCGGACGTGGTCGGCTCCCCGCTGATCGCGCTGCTGGCCGCCGTGCTGGTGGGGATCTTCACGCTGGGCCGCGCGGCCGGGTTCACCAAGGGCCGGATCTCCACCACCGTCGAGAAGTCGCTGGGCCCGATCGCGGGCGTGCTGATGATCGTCGGCGCGGGCGGCGGCTTCAAGCAGACGCTGGTCGACTCCGGGGTGGGCCAGATGATCCTGGACCTCTCCAAGGACTGGTCGATCCCCGCGCTGCTGCTGGCCTGGCTGATCGCCGTCGCGATCCGGCTGGCCACCGGCTCGGCCACGGTGGCGACCATCTCGGCCGCCGGACTGGTGGCGCCGCTGGCCGCGGACATGTCCACGGCGCACGCCGCGCTGCTGGTGCTGGCGATCGGCGCGGGCTCGGTCTTCTTCAGCCATGTGAACGACGCCGGATTCTGGCTGGTGAAGGAGTACTTCGGGATGAGCGTGGGGCAGACGCTGAAGACATGGTCGGTGATGGAGACCATCATCTCCGTGGTCGGTATCGGCTCCGTGCTGCTGCTGTCACTGATCGTCTAGGCGGCGGTCGTCCGGGCGGTGATCGGCGGGCGGGGCGGGTTCACTCCTCTTTCCAGTGGGGGTGCTCCCGCTCCGCCCACCGGCGTTCCACCGACCCGGTGCGCATGCCGCGCCGGGCCTGCGGATCCCCGTACGCCTTCAGCATGTGCCCGACGAGTACGGCGCCGACGGCCAGGGCCAGCCAGTCGTGGAGGAAGGTGGCGCTGGTGCGCCACACGATCGGGACGAGCCCGGTGAACCACATGAGCAGCCCGGTGCCGAGCATCACCAGCACGGCGCCCGCGATCCACCCCGCGTAGAGCTTCTGCCCGGCGTTGAACTTGCCCGCCGGGCGGGCCTCGGGGCGCCGGTCGCGGCGCCGTACCGCGCGCAGCCACTCCCGGTCGTACGGCAGGAAACGGTTGAGCCGGCCCAGGTCGGCGCAGAAGGCGCGCGAGGCGAGCCCGAGCAGTGCGGGCACCGGGAGCAGCAGCCCCGACCACTGGTGGACGGTGCCGACGAGCAGCCGGCGGCCGACGAGTTCGGCGAGCTGCGGCAGGTAGAGACAGGCGGCGCTCGCCACGCAGACCAGCATCAGCGCGCCGGTGGTGCGGTGCACCCAGCGTTCGGCCGGGGTGAAGCGCCGCCGGTCCGGTCCGGCGGGACCGCCGGGATCAGACGGTGGGGGTGTCGTCGCGGCCGTTGGACCGGCCGACCCAGGCGTCGACGTCATAGCCGCGCTCCTCCCAGTAGCCGGGCCGTACGTCGGAGGTGACGGAGATCCCGGAGAGCCATTTCGCCGACTTGTAGAAGTACATCGGCGCCACGTAGAGCCGGACCGGGCCGCCGTGCGCGTGCCCGATCGGCCGGTCGCGCATCGAGAGCGCGACCAGGACGTCGGCGCGGCGGGCCTGCTGGAGCGTGAGGCTCTCGCTGTACGCGCCGTCGAAGCAGGTGAAGCGGACCGCCTTGGCCTCCGGGCGCACCCCGGCCGCGTCGAGGAGGTGCGCGAGCCGTACGCCGCCGAACGGGGTGTGCGGGACGCGCCAGCCGGTGACGCACTGCACGTCGCGGACGATCCGGGTCTGCGGCAGTGCGCGCAGCGCGTCGAGGGTGTAGGTGGCGGGCCGGTCGACCAGTCCGTCGATCCTCAACCGGTAGGTGTCCGGGCCTTTTCTCGGTACGGAGGCCGTGACCGAGTAGTAGCGGAAGCCGCCGCCGTTGGGCAGCAGTCCGGTCAGCCCGGTCGGGTCCTTGTCGGCGGCGGCGCCGAGGAACCCTTCGAGGCCCCGTTGGAGGGCGGGCGCCGCGACGAGTCCGGCGGCGCCCAGGCCGAGCATGGAGAGGACCAGGCGCCGCCCGACCGGGGTGCCCTCCGGTTCGTTTCGTGGATCGGTCACCCCCCGAGGAGAACACCCGCGGCCCCGGGAAACCAGGGCCGCGGGCGTCATACGCCGGATCTCACACGGAGGCCGTCTGCGCCGACTCGGCCGCCTTCTCCAACTGGAACGCCTCGTTCCCGAGCCCGATCCGGGCGTGCACCTCCGGCTTGACGGAGCGCAGGACCACTCCGTACACGAGGCCCGCGACCAGTGCGACGCCGATGGTCGCGGGCAGGATCCAGCTCAGCGAGGAGCCGGGACCCGCGTCGATCAGGACGCCGAAGTCCTTGACGGTGTAGAAGGCGATCGCCAGGAGCAGGACGATGGCCAGCCCGGAGGAGACCAGGCGCGGGGCGTGGGCGCGCCCGGCGCCGCGCTTGACGAAGAAGGCTATGACGGCGCAGGAGGCGAGGGCCATCAGGGTGATGATGCCGAGCGCGCCGACGCTGCCCATCCAGGTGAACAGGCGCAGCACCGGCGCGGTCGGGTCGCCGGTGGGCTTGTCGTCGGTGAGGGCGAAGGCGGCGATGGCGGCCACGGAGATCAGCGACTGGAGGACGGAGCCGGAGGCGGGCGCTCCGCTGGCCCGGGTGGTACGGCCGAAGGTCGCGGGCAGCAGGCCCTCGCGGCCCATGGCGAAGGCGTAGCGGGCGACGACGTTGTGGAAGCTGAGCAGCGCGGCGAACATGCCCGTCACGAACAGGACGTGCAGGACGTCGGTGAAGGTGGCGCCGAGCCGTGCCTCGGTGAGTCCGAAGAGCAGTCCGGGGCCCTGTTCCGCCGAGGTCTTCACGATGGAGCCCGGTCCGGCGGCGACGGTCAGGGCCCAGGCGCTGAAGGCCAGGAACAGCGAGGCGTAGCCGACGGCCAGGAACATCACGCGGGAGACGACGACCTGGGGGCGGCTGGTCTCCTCCGCGTACACGGGGGCCTGTTCGCAGCCGACGAAGGCGGCGACGCAGAAGCAGAGGGCGGTGCCGAAGCCGGCGCCCGTGAGCGTGCCGGGGTCGAAGGCCGTGAAGGACAGGCCCTCGGGGCCCGGGGAGGCGAGGGTGGCGACGTCGAAGATGACCACGAGGACGCACTCGATGGCCAGCAGCACCCCGAGGACCTTGGCGTTGAGGTCGATCTTCAGCCAGCCGAGGTACCCGACGACGGCGGCGGCGCCGAGGGCCGGGACCCACCAGGGCACGGAGAGGTCCAGATAGGTGGCGAAGAGCCCGGAGACCTCGAAGCCGAGCAGGCCGTAGACGGCGAACTGCATGGCGCTGTACGCGACGAGCGCGAGGAGGGAGGCGCCGGCGCCCGTGGTCGGGCCGAGGCCGCGGGCGATGTACGCGTAGAAGGCACCGGCGTTGTGGACGTGCCGGCTCATCTCCGCGTACCCGAAGCTGAACAGCACCAGGACGATGCCGAGGATCACGTAGAGCAGGGGCTGGCCGACGATGCCCATGACACCGAAGACGGTGGGCATGACGCCGGCGACGACCAGCATCGGCGCGCTCGCGGCGAGTACGGAGAGCAGCAGGCCCACCGTGCCGAGCCGGTTGGCGCGCAGTGCGCGCTCCTGCCCTTTGTACGTGTTGATCTCAGCGGTGCTGCTCGGTCTGCCCGTCGACATGACAGGGGTGTCCTCTCGGAGTTCATCGGCATTCAGGCGGAGCCGAGCGCGGTGTCGCGCGCGGCGAGGAACGCGGGGTGGGGGTCCTGGTCCGGGTAGGACCAGGGCGCCGGGGTGATGTGGCGGCCGATGCGGTGGAAGAGCGCCGCGGCCTCGGCGAGGCGCCCGTCGTGGAACAGGGCGTGGGCGAGGAAGTTCAGGTCCACGCGGTTGCGCGGGTGTTCCTCGCCCTCCCACTCCAGCCACCAGTCGAACGCGCCCTTGAGGACCTGGCGGGCGCGCCGTCCGGTCCAGTGTCCCGAGGCCGCGGGGTCGGCGGGTTCCCGCCCGGCGGCGGCGAGGACGCGGTAGCGCTCGGCGTGGGCGACGACGGGGAGGACGGAGAGCGGCGAGTCGGCGGGGGCCTGTTCGGCGGCCCAGGACGCGAAGTCGTAGACCTCGTGGAAGGCTTCGTGGCCGGGTTCGGTGTGACGTTCCGCGAGCCGGGCCGCCATCAGGTGGTGCGCGTGATGGTGGTCGGGGTGGCGGGTCCTGACCTCGTCGAAGAAGCGGGAGGTCTCTTCCTCGGTGCCGAGGGTACGGGCGAGGAGCAGCAGGCCGAGCCAGGGGGTGGGGTCAGCGGGGGCCCGCCGTACCGCGTCGCGGCAGGCGTCCCTGGCGCGTTGTTCCTTCGCCCGGTCCTTGCTGTCCCGGGCCTTGCCGCCGTCGCTGCCGTTGTTCCGGCCGACGTCCTTGGCGCTGTCCTTGCCGCCGTTCTTGCCGCCGTTCGTGCCGTGGAGTACGTCGAGGACGTCGGCGCAGGCGAGCAGGGTGGCCGCGTCGGCGCTGTCGGGTTCGGCGAGGAGCCAGTCCCCGGCCCAGGTGGCGGCGCCCGCGGCCTGGGCGAGCACGATGACGCGGTGGCCTCGCCGGTCCCAGTCGGTGCCGGTGGCGGCGAGCAGGGTGCGAGCTTCGGACCAGCGGCCTTGGGCCAACTGGTCTCTTACGGCGCCCAGTTCGGCGTCGTCGAGGGCCGGATCGAAGAACTGGGCGGAGCGTAAGTTCCGTTGGGCCCGTCTTCGGGAACGGCCCAGGGGTGGCGGAGGCGGTGGCATTCCGCGTAATCCTCCAGGGCACATGTTCGAGCGATGATCGCGCACAGCCAATCGAAGGTAACGCTCCGCGTCAAGAGCCAATTTGTTACATAGCCCCGTCAACTGGCTTACAGGGCAGCCCACTTGGCGTCGGCGAGCCGTCCTCGGGCGCGAGGGTCGGCCGAGGACGCGGGGGTCGGCCGAGGACGCGGGGGTCGGCCGAGGGCGCGGGGATCGGCCGAGGACGCGGGGATCGGCCGAGGACGCGGGGGGGGTCAGCCGAGGGCGCGGGCCGCCGCCCGGCCCGCCGTACGCCCCGAGAAGATGCAGCCGCCCAGGAAGGTGCCCTCCAGCGAGCGGTAGCCGTGCACCCCGCCGCCGCCGAACCCGGCCGCCTCGCCCGCCGCGTACACACCGGGCAGCGGATCGCCCCCGGCGGTGAGCACGCGCGAGGACAGGTCGGTCTCCAGGCCGCCGAGCGACTTGCGGGTCAGGATGTTCAGCCGTACGGCGATGAGCGGGCCCGCCTCCGGGTCGAGGATGCGGTGCGGGGCCGCCGTACGGATCAGTCGGTCGCCGAGATACTTCCGGGCGCCCCGGATCGCCGTGACCTGGAGGTCCTTGGTGAAGGGGTTGGCGATCTCGCGGTCGCGCGCGGTGATCTCCCGGCGCAGCGCGGCCTCGTCGATCAGCGGCTCCTCGGTGAGCGCGTTCATGCCGCGCACGAGGGCGCCCAGGTCCTTCTCGACGACGAAGTCGGCGCCCTTGTCCATGAACGCCCTTACCGGGCCCGGGACATCGGCGCGGGCCCGCCCGAGCACATCACGCACGGACCTGCCGGTGAGGTCCGGGTTCTGCTCGGAGCCCGAGAGCGCGAACTCCTTGCCGATGATGCGCCGGTCGAGCACGAACCAGGTGTGCTCGTGGCCGGAGCGCATGATGTGCTCCAGCGTGCCGAGCGTGTCGAAGCCGGGGAAGAGCGGCACGGGCAGCCGCTTGCCGCGTGCGTCCAGCCAGAGCGAGGAGGGGCCCGGCAGGATACGGATGCCGTGCTTTGCCCAGATCGGGTTCCAGTTCTCGATGCCCTCGGTGTAGTGCCACATCCGGTCACCGTTGATGTGGTGCGCGCCCGCCGCCTCCGCGATGCCGAGCATCAGCCCGTCCACGTGCGCGGGCACCCCGGAGAGCATCTTCCGCGGCGGGGTGCCCAGCCGCTCGGGCCACTGGGCGCGGACCAGGTCGTGGTTGCCGCCGATGCCGCCCGAGGTGACGATCACGGCCTGGGCGCGCAGCGAGAATGCACCGGTGACGGTACGGCTGCTCGCGGTGCCGCGGGCGGCGTCGCTGGGCTCCAGGGTCTCGCCGGTCACGGTGTCCACGGCGCCGGCCGTCGTGGCGAGCCCGGTGACGCGGTGGCGGAAGCGGAAGGTCACCAGGCCCTTCGCGACGCCCTCGCGCACCCGCCGCTCGAAGGGCTCCACGACGCCGGGGCCGGTGCCCCAGGTGATGTGGAAGCGCGGTACGGAGTTGCCGTGGCCGGTCGCGTCGTACCCGCCGCGCTCCGCCCAGCCGACCACCGGGAAGAACCGCATGCCCTGCCCGTGCAGCCAGGCGCGCTTCTCGCCCGCCGCGAAGTCGACGTACGCCTCGGCCCACTTGCGCGGCCAGTGGTCCTCCGGACGGTCGAACCCGGCGGTGCCGAGCCAGTCCTGAAGGGCGAGATCGCGGCTGTCCTTGACGCGGAGCCTGCGCTGTTCGGGCGAGTCGACGAAGAACAGCCCGCCGAAGGACCAGTGCGCCTGTCCGCCGATGGACCGCTCGGGCTCCTGGTCGAGGACGATGACGGAGCGGCCCGCGTCGACCAGTTCGGCGGTGGCGACCAGGCCCGCGAGGCCGGCCCCGATCACGATCACATCGGCGTCGTACGCCATGGTTTCCATCCTTCACGGGCCGGGCGGGTGAGTGGTCCGATCTTCCGTACGGGCGAGTAACGAGTCAACTGGTTGGATGGACGCCATGAGTGCCGCAGACGAGATCCTGGACATAGTCGACGAGAACGACCACGTCATCGGGCAGGCGCCACGCGGTGAGGCGTATGCGAAGGGGCTGACCCACCGCTCCGTCTTCGTGTTCGTACGCGACCCGCGGGGCCTGGTCTTCGTCCACCGCAGAACGCCGGACAAGCTGGCCTTCCCCTCGATGTACGACATGTTCGTGGGCGGGGTCGTCGGCGCGGGCGAGGGCTACGACGAGGCGGCGCTGCGCGAGGCGGAGGAGGAGCTGGGGGTGTCGGGGCTCGACCGTCCCGTACCGCTCTTCTCGTTCCGCTACGTGTCCCCGGGGCCCGGCGGGTTCCGCTCGTGGTCGCGGGTGTACGAGGTGGTCTGCGCGCTGCCGGTGCACCCCCAGGTGGAGGAGATCGCCTGGCACGCCTTCATCCCGGAGGAGGAGCTGGAGCGGCGGCTGGCCGCCGGGCCCGGCGGGTGGGAGTGGGTGCCGGACGGCGTCGAGGCGTACGAACGGCTCAAGGCGCTGCGCGCGGGGCCCGCTCCGCGCGCGTAGGGTGCGGCAGGTGATCGACTTTGCACGGAGCCTCCGGCTGTGGTTCTCGCCCCGGCGGATCGGCGAGGAGGGCACGACCCCGGACTACCGCTTCTCGCTGGCCAACGAGCGGACGTTCCTGGCCTGGATCCGTACGGCGCTCGCGCTGGTCGGCGGCGGGTTCGCGGTGGACCAGTTCCTGCCCGACCTGCGCTGGGGCGTACGGGCCGGGCTCGCGGTGGCGCTGCTCGCGGCGGGGGCGCTGTGCGCGCTGCGCGCGGTCAACCACTGGGTGCGGTGCGAACAAGCGATGCGGCGCGGCGAGGATCTGCCGGTCTCCGGCTTCCCGACGCTGCTGAGCCTGGCGGTGGGGCTGGTCGCGGTGGCGATGCTGGTGATCGTGGTCCTGGGCCGGGCCGGATGACGGCCCCGGCGCCGGCCCCGGAACGCGACCCGGGCCTCCAGCCCGAACGCACCCGGCTGGCGTGGCGCCGTACGACGCTCTCCTGCACGGTGGTCGCCGTCCTCGGCGCCCGCCAGGCCATCCACGGCGGCGCCACGGCGGCAGGTCTGACGGGCGCGGCCCTGAGTGCCCTGGTCTGGCTCGGCTTCCTGGGCGTGGCGCACCGGCGGCTGAAGGCCCTGGAGGCGACGAGGCCGCCGCGCCTCTCGGAGCGGGGCGCGCTCACGGCGGCGGCCTGCGCGCTGCTGCTGGCGGCGTTCGCGGTGACGGTGCTGGTCTGACGGCGGCGCCTGGCCGGCCCAGCGCCGCCCTGCCGGATCAGTCCGTGGTGACGATCACCTTGCCGCCCGCTCCGCCCGCCTCCGTGAAGCGGAACGCGTCCGCGGCCCGCTCCAGGGGGAACGTCCTCGCCACCCCCACCGACAGCACGCCCTGCTCCGCCAGGCCCGCCAGCTCCGTCAGATCGGCGGTGTCGGCGCGGGCGAAGGCGTAGCTGCCGCCCAGGTCGGTGACGCCGGCGTCCGCGATGGAGGCCAGCCGGCCGCCGGGCGCCAGCAGTCCCGGCGTCAGGCGCAGGAGATCGCCGCCGATGATGTCGAACGCCGCGTCCACCCCGTCGGGCGCCAGGGCCCGTACCTGGGCGGCCAGATCGTCCCCGTACGTGACCGCCTCGCCGCCGAGCGCCCGGACGTGGTCCTGGCCGGACGCGCGGGCGGCGCCGATGACGCGGGCGCCGAGGTGGCGGGCGAGCTGGACGGCGATCGAGCCGACCGCGCCCGCCGCCGCGTGGACGAGCACGGTCTCCCCGGGCCGTACCCGCAGCACCCGGTGGAGCACCTGGTGGGCGGTGAGTCCGACCAGCGGCAGCCCGGCCGCCTCCGCGAACGCGAGCGAGCTGGGCTTGTGCGCGAGGGTCCTGACCGGGGCGGCCACGTACTGCGCGAAGGTGCCCCGGGAGAGGAAGTCCTCGCGGACGTACCCGATGACCTCGTCCCCGGCGGCGAACTCGGTGACCGACGCACCGGGCCGCACGACCACACCGGCCACGTCCCACCCGGGGATCACCGGGAAGACGGTGTCGAGGACCCCGTCGAGATAGCCCTCACGGCACTTCCAGTCGACGGGGTTCACGGCCGCGGCCCGCACCTCGACCAGGACGGCGTCGGGGCCGACCTTCGGCTCGGGATGGTCGCCGTACTCCAGGACCTCGGGGCCGCCGTAACGGCGGTAGCTGATGGCCTTCATACTCCGCACCCTCTGCCGCCCTCACGCCTCGCGCAAGCCGGAACGATCTGTTCCCGCCATGGGCACGGGAGGGACGAGGCCGAGCGGGACAGGGGGCGGGCGGGGCAAGGGCGGGCGGGACGGAAGGGGGGTCGGCTGACCGTGGTCAGGGGTGCCTTTCTCGTGCGTCGCGTCAACTGGCAGGCTCAGGGGGAGCTTTCGACCCCCACAGGAGTTCCGATGTCTGCCACCGATCCGTACACCGTCCGCCTCGCCCCCGGAGTCCACGCCTATGTCCAGCCCGACGGTGGCTGGTGTCTGAACAACGCCGGGTTCATCAGTGACGGCGGCGCGACGCTCCTCGTCGACACCACGGCCACCGAACGGCGGGCCCGGCTGCTGCGCGAGGCGATCCTGCTGGCCGGGGTGGAGCTGCCCCGCACCATCGTCACCACGCACCACCACGGCGACCACACCTACGGCAACGGTGTGTTCCTGCCGGAGGCCACCGTCGTCGGTCATGACGCGTGCCGTAGCGAGCAGCTCGCGGCGGGTCATCAGCTCCATCTGATCTGGCCGGGGACCGACTTCGGGGAGGTCGGCATCGTTCCGCCGAGTGTGACCTACAGCGACCGGCTCACCCTCCATGTGGGCGGGACCGAGGTGCGGGTGATCCACCCGGGTGTGGCGCACACGCTCGGGGACTCGATCGTGCATCTGCCGGAGCACGGCGTCGTCTTCACCGGCGACCTGGTCTTCCAGGGCGGCACGCCGTTCGTCCCGATGGGTTCGCTGCGCGGCTCCCTGCGGGCGCTGGACCTGCTGCGCTCGCTGGACGCGACGGTGGTCGTACCGGGCCATGGGCCGCTCACCGACCCGTCGGCTTACGACGCGACGGAGCGTTATCTCCGGTACGTCGCCGACGTGGCCGAGGAGAGCCATGCCAAGGGGCTCACCCCGCTGGAGGCCGCGCGGCAGGCCGATCTCGGGGAGTTCGGGAAGCTGCGCGAGAGCGAGCGGCTGGTGGCCAACCTGCACCGCGCCTACGCCGAGCTGGACGGGAAGCCCGAGGGCTCGCCGCTGGATCCGATCACCCTCTTCTCGGACATGACGACGATGAACGGCGGTGTGCCGGTGGCCTGTCACGCCTGACGCGCCGCCTCCCGGGCCGGGCCCGGGGCCCGGGGAGGGCTCCGGGCTGCCCCGGGGACGACGGGCACTGGACTACATACCGACTGGTCGGCATCATGGGAGCGACCGCCCGGTTGCCCGTCGCCCGCCGTCCACGGAGGTACGCCCGATGAGCCCAGCCCCCACGCCAGGACTCGATCCCGAGCGGCTCCGCGGCCATCTCGACCGCGCGCTCCCCGGCCTGGTGGGCGGCCCTCTCGACGCGCGGCTGGTCGAGGGCGGCCGGTCGAACCTGACGTACGCCGTCACGGACGGCACCGGCCGCTGGGTGGTCCGCAGGCCCCCGCTCGGCCATGTGCTGGCCACCGCGCACGACATGCGGCGCGAGTACCGGGTGATCGAGGCGCTGCACCCGACCGCCGTGCCCGTCCCCGAACCGCTGCTGCTCTGCGCGGACGAGTCGGTGCTCGGCGCCCCGTTCTACGTCATGGAACACGTGGCGGGCACGCCGTACCGTACGGCCGAACAGCTCGCCCCGCTCGGTCCCGAGCGCACCCGCGCCGCCCTGCTCGCCCTGGTCGACACCCTGGTCGACCTGCACGCCGTCGACCCCGGCTCCGTCGGGCTCGGGGACTTCGGGCGGCCCGAGGGCTTCCTCGGCCGGCAGCTCCGCCGCTGGGGCAAGCAGCTCGACGCGTCCAGGAACCGCGAACTGCCCGGCATCGACGAACTCCAGGCGGCCCTCGGCCGGTCACTGCCCGCCTCCCCCGCGCCCACGGTGATCCACGGCGACTACCGGCTCGACAACGTCCTGCTCGGCGCGGACGACCGGATCAACGCCGTACTCGACTGGGAGATGTCCACGCTCGGCGACCCGCTCACCGACCTAGGGCTGCTGGTGATGTACAGCGCGCCCCTGGAGGTGACGGGCTCCCCGATCAGTACGACGGCCGGGGCCCCGGGCCATCCCACACCGGGCGAACTGATCGAGCGGTACGCGGCGGGCTCGGGGCGGGACACCGCCGGCATCTCCTGGTACACGGCGTTCGCCTGGTTCAAGCTCGCCGTGATCCTGGAGGGCATCCACTACCGCTACACCCTCCACCAGACCGTGGGGCCGGGTTTCGACCGGATCGGCGCCCTCGTCCCCGTCTTCATCGAGCACGGTCTCACCACCCTCCAGGAAGGCTGAGTACCCCTGATGGACTTCGCATTCGACGCCCGCACCGAAGAGCTGCGAGCCAGGCTGCTCACCTTCATGGACGAGCACATCTACCCGGCCGAGGCCGTCGCGCGGGAGCAGCGCTCCCGGCTGGCCGACCCGTGGGGCACCCCGGCGGTGGTCGAGGAGCTGAAGGCCGAGGCGCGCGAGCAGGGGCTGTGGAACCTTTTCTTCGTGGACCAGCACAGCCTCCCGGACGGTGAGTACGGGGCCGGGCTGACCAATCTGCAGTACGCGCCGCTCGCCGAGATCACCGGCCGCTCCCCCGAACTGGCCCCCACCGCGCTGAACTGCGCGGCCCCCGACACCGGGAACATGGAGCTGCTCGCCCAGTTCGGCTCGGAGGAGCAGCGCAAGCAGTGGCTGAAGCCGCTGCTCGCGGGGGAGATCCGGTCGGCGTTCGCGATGACGGAGCCGGAGGTCGCCTCGTCCGACGCGACGAACATCCGCACCGGCATCCGGCGTGACGGCGACGAGTACGTCGTCAACGGCCGCAAGTGGTACATCTCCGGGGCGATGAACCCGGACTGCGCCGTCTTCATCGTGATGGGCAAGACCGACCCGGACGGCACCGACCCGCGCCGCCAGCAGTCGATGATCCTGGTCCCCCGGAACGCCCCGGGCGTCGAGGTGCGCCGGGCGATGCGGGTGTACGGCTACGAGGACCACTCGCACGGGGGCCATGCCGAGGTCGTCTTCGACAACGTAAGGGTGCCCGCCTCGTATCTCGTCGGTGAGGAGGGCGGCGGATTCGCCATCGCGCAGGCCAGGCTGGGTCCCGGCCGTATCCACCACTGCATGCGGCTGATCGGCATGGCCGAGCGGGCGATCGAGCTGATGTGCCGCCGGGCCCTGTCCCGCACGGCGTTCGGAAAGCCGATCGCCGACCAGGGTGTCGTCCAGAACTGGATCGCGGACGCCCGGGTGACGGTCGAGCAGCTCCGGCTGCTCGTGCTCAAGACGGCCTGGCTGATGGACACCGTCGGCAACCGCGGGGCGCACACGGAGATCCAGGCCATCAAGATCGCGACGCCGCGCGCGGTCGTGGACATCATCGACTCGGCCGTCCAGTTGCACGGCGCGGGCGGCCTCAGCCAGGACTTCCCGCTGGCGGAGCTGTGGGCCTCGGCACGGACGCTCCGGCTGGCGGACGGCCCCGACGAGGTGCACCAGCGGTCGCTGGCCCGGCGGGAGTTGAAGAAGTACAGGTGAGCCTCCGTTCAGTGGTCGACGGGCTGCGGCAGGGGCAGCAGGCCCAGGGACTGGGCGCGCATGACGGTGGAGAGCCGGTCGCAGGTGCCCAGCCTGCGGTAGATGCCCTCGATGTGCTTGTGGGCGGTGCGCGGTGAGATGTCGAGCCGGTGGGCGATCGCCGTGGCCGGCAGCGCCTTGGCGAGCAGGGTCAGTACGGCGTGCTGGCGTGGCGTGAGCCCCGCCTCCATCGCCCGCTCGGTCGGCGCGGCGCCGGAACCGGTACGGGCCCGGTCCGGAGCCGCCCGCCAGCGTGCCAGCGCGCGGTAGTGGCAGTCGATGCCGACGAGGAGGGGCTGCACGCGGCACGCGTACGCGCGTTCCTCGGCGGTGAAGTCGTCGCACTCGTGGTGGAGGACGAAGCCACGGACGACTCCGGCGGGGGCCGGCAGCGGGATGGCGAGCATATGGGCGCCGAGCGTCCCCCGGGCCAGCCGGTGGCTCCTGCTGCGCAGCCAGGACCGCTCGCCCATGATCTCGCTCGCCGTACGGGGAGTGCGGTCGGAGGTGGACGCGTAGTGCGCCACCAGTGGGTTGCCGGCGCGGAGCTGGCGGGCCATCAGGGAGTCGGGCAGGCCCGGGGAGACCGGGAGCGCCGTCCTCCACGCCTCCACCCGGCCCGTCCGCTCCGCGTGGCGGGCCTGGGCGAGGGAGGCCGCCGGGGAGTGCAGCCCCCGGGTCAGCTCCGCCAGGACCAGGGGCCAGGGCGGCTCCGGATCGGCGCGCTCCAGCACGGCGACGGCCAGGCTCAGCATCTGCGCGTACTCATGCCACAGAGCAGTGCCCATCGATATACCCCCGTGCCCGCACGACCAGCGCCTGACCAACATTGACCGTACGTACCCTCCCCCTCACTCTCCGCACCCACACACCCCCGCGCCCCCGCGCCCCCGCGCCCGCGTCCGCGAGAGGCCCTCAGCCGGCGGCGGTCAGCAAGGCACCACGTAGTAGACCGGGGTCCAGCTCGCGGTGCCGGTGCCCGGCGCCACATGGCTCCAGCGCTCCGAGCGGTCGGAGTTCAGGAACCGGGCCCTGGTATTCCTGGTCTGGTTGTTGTTGAAGGTCCCGTCGCCGGTCCACGACAGGCTGTAGGTGCCGCACCGGTAGTAGTCGAGCGTGTCACCGCCCCGGTACAGACAGAGGTGCCCGGAGCCGCAGGCGGCGGGCAGTCGGTTGCTCACCGGCGGCAGGGCGAGGTCACGGGCGGACCGCTGGCCGGGAGCCGCGACCGTGACATCACCGCCCGGCATGGTGATTTTGTTGGCGGAGACCTGCCTGCCCCCCGCCAGCCTGCCCAGATAGCCGTCCACCCGCTCCTGGAGAGAGGCGGCCTGATCGTGGGTCAGGCCCGCCCGGTCCGTCTGGGCCGCATAGGTCTGACGGTCCTGGTCCGGAGCGGTCCGCGCCCCCGCCGGGGCCGTCATCACACCCGTGGCGAGCGCCCCCGCGGCGACCGCCCCGACCGTGGCCTTCAGCATGAACGCACGGATCTTGTTCATCGATCCCCCTGGATCTTCCTGTTGATCTTCCCGCCCGGAACCCTGACGTTCCGTAGCGCCAACAGCACTCATCGTGACGAACGCGTTCGGCGGGTCGCAATGCGTACAAGTACGTATGGCGCGGAAGTGGCCGGGGAGGCATGGTGCGTTACGGGCGAGGTGCGTTACGGGCGGGGCGCGTCACCGACAGGGCGGCCGACTTACGGGCGGGCAGGGCGCCCGCGGACCGGTCGGCTCACGGGCGCAGCGCGCGCAGCAGCAGATCCGCGAGGTGGTCGGCGACCTGGCGCGGGGTGAGCGGGCCGTCCGGCCGGTACCACGTGGAGAGATGGTGGACGGAGCCGAAGTGGTAGTCGACCACCAGGTCGGCCGGGGTGGCGGTGGAGAAGACCCCGGTGCGCTGGCCCTCCTCGATCAGCGCGCGGAACCGCTCGTGGTAGCGCCGCCGTTCCGTCCGTACCTGCTTGTTCTTCTCCGGGCTGAGGTGGTGCATGGAGCGGAAGAAGATCGCGGCGTCGTCCAGGTTGTCGATGGTCGTCACGACGACGTCGGCGGCGGCGTCCCGCAGCCGCCGCTCCACCGGCCCGTCCGCGTTCGCGAAGCCGTCGAGCCGTTCCTGCTGGAGGCGGAGCACCCGGGCGTAGACCTCCTGGAGGAGGTCCTCCTTGGAGCCGAAGTAGTGGTAGAGCGCGCCCTTGGTGACGCCCGCCGCCTCGACGATCTCCTGGACGGACGTCCGGTCGTAGCCGCGCTCCGCGAAGAGCCGGGTGGCGGCGGCCAGCAGCCGCTGCGGGACAGGCTCGCCGTGCCCGTCCGTCGTCCTGGCCATCTGCCGCCACCCGCCTTCCGCTCCGTGTCACCCCCGGGGGACCCTTACGGGCCCGGTCAGGGGCTGTCCCCGCCTGGGACGCTCATGGACGGGAACGCAGTTCCCGCCTGAGGATCTTCCCACTCGTGGTCTTGGGCAGCTCGGGCAGTATCTCGATCTCCCGCGGGTACTTGTAGGCGGCGAGCCGCTCCCGGCAGTACGCGGTCAGCTCGGCGGGCTCCACCGTGGCGCCGGGACGCGTGCTGACGTACGCCTTGACGCTCTCGCCCCGATAGGCGTCGGGGACACCGATCACCGCCGCCTCGCGCACCGCCGGATGGGTGTAGAGCACGTCCTCGACCTCGCGCGGCCAGACCTTGAAGCCCGACGCGTTGATCATGTCCTTCTTGCGGTCGACGACGTAGAGCCAGCCGTCCGGGTCCATGAAGCCGATGTCGCCGGTGCGCAGTTCGCCGTCCGGGAACGTCTCGGCGGTCGCGGCCGGGTTGTTCCAGTAGCCGCTGACGACCTGGGGGCCTCGTACGGCGATCTCCCCCGGTTTCCCGAACGGAAGCTCGTCGCCCTTCTCGTCGAGGATCCGTACCACCGTGTCAGAACCCGGCACGCCGACCGAGAGCGTCCCCGAGACCGGGTCCACCGGGGCCTCCCACTGGGGCGGTACGGAGGCGCAGGGCGCGGTGCACTCGGTGAGGCCGTAGCCGTTGCGCAGATACGGACCGAGCCCCGCGCGGAACCTCTCGACCAGCGCGGGCGGCAGCGGCGCACCGCCCGAGGAGATCACCTGGAAGGAGCTGAAGTGGTCGCGGGTGACGTCCGGGTGGGCGGCGAGCGCCATGAAGGCGGTGGCGGGGCCGACGGTGTACGCGGGCCGGTGCTCGGTGAACGCGTCGAGGACGACGCCGGGCTGGAAGCGGTACGCGAGGGCCAGGGTGCCCGCGTTGGCGACGCACGCAGCGAGTTCGCAGACCATGCCGGTGATGTGGAAGAGGGGGGCGAGCGCGAAGTAGCAGGCGCCTTCGGCGAGGGGGTGGCCGGCCCGCTGGCGCTCGGCGTTGACCATGATGTTGGCGTGGGAGTTCATGGCCCCCTTGGGTTTGCCGCTGGTACCGGAGGTGTAGCTGATCAGCGCGGTGTCGGTGGCGGCCGGGTCGCGGTCGGCGGGGGCGGCCGATCCGCCGCGGGCGACGGCCAGCAGATCATCGGTGTCATCGGGCGGCGGCTGCCGCGGGAAGCCGAGGACGCGGGGGTCGTCGCGGGTCTGGAAGTCCAGTTCGCAGGCGGTGAGGGCGATCCGTACCGGCGAGGTGGCGGCCGTCTCGCGCAGGAACGCCTCCCAGGTGCGGTCCGCGCAGATCACGGCCGTGACCTGGGCGTCGGCGAGGACATGGGCGACCTCGGCGGCCTTGTACATGGGGTTGAGCGGGACGACGGTCGCGCCCGCCTTCCAGGCGCCGAGCAGGGCGAGGACGAAGTGCGGGGTGTTCTGGAGCATGATCGCGACGCGGGCGCCGCGCGCGAGACCCCGGGCGACGAGATGGCCGGCCACGGAGTCGGAGAGCGCGTCGGTCTCGCGGTAGTCGAGCCGGCCGTCGAAGTACGCGAGCGCGGTGCGCTCCGGGGCGCGCAGGACGGCGGCGCGCAGGGCGTGCACGAGCGAGACGGGCGGGTCGAGCGGGGCCCGCTGGGCCTCGCTGAGCCGGCCGAGCCAGGGCTGGGCGGAGTAGATGGACGCGGTGGTCACCCGGCGCCTCCTTCCCACTTCTGCTGTATGTGGTTCATGGTGGAGAGCCAGCGGTCGGGGTCCCCGGCGCGCGCCTCGTAGAAGCCCGCGACCTCGGGGTGCGGCAGTACGAGGAAACGGTCCTCCGCCATGGCGTCGAAGAGCGCGTCGGCGACGGCCTCCGGTTCGATCGCGGTGGGGGTGAGGACGAGTTCGCCCGCGCTCCCGGTGGCGGCGAGCATGTCCGTACGGACCCCCTGCGGACAGATGGCGTGGACCTTGAGGCCGCGGTGACGGTAGGTCAGCGACAGCCACTCGGCATAGGCGAGCGCGCCGTGCTTGGTGACGCTGTACGGGGCCGCGCCGATCATGGTGAGCAGCCCGGCGGCGGAGACCGTGGAGACGAACCGGCCAGCGCCGCGCTCCAGCCAGTCGGGCAGCAGGACGCGGCTCGCCCGGACGTGCGCCATGACGTTGACGTCCCAGGCGGTCGCCCAGACGTCCTCGTCGGCGAACGCGTCGCCGCCGGAGCCGATGCCTGCGTTGGCGCAGTAGATGTCGACGGTGCCGCCGAGGGCGTCGCGGGCCTCGGACACGACGAGGGAGGCGTCGCCGGGGACGGCTGTGGCGCCGATCTCGTCGGCGACGGCGACGGCCTTCCCCGCGTCGAGGTCGTTGACGACGACGCGGGCGCCCTCGGCCGCGAATCTGCGGGCCAGGGCGGCGCCGATGCCACCACCGGCCCCTGTGACCACAACCCCTGCACCGTGCACCGCGCTCATCGGGCCTGCCTTTCGGGCGTTCCGTTCTCCGTCACGGACTTCCGGACTTCCGAGCCTCCGAACTTCCTGCAAACAGACTAACCGGTCGGTATGTCGCGGGGAAGGGAAGGGGAAAACCGCCGGGGCGGCCTCGTTCCCCCGGCGGCCGCGGGGCGCTAGCCTGCGTGGCCATGACAGACGACCGCCGATCCACGGAGGTAGCGCGATGAGCCTGTCCAGACGGGGATTACTGGCCGCCGGGGGCGCGATCGGCGCGACGGGAACGGTCGGCGCCACAGGAGCGGTCGGTACAACAAGAACCACAGGAACCGCAGGCGCGGCGGAGGCCCCCGCGCCGCCGGGCGCGGCGCGCTCCGGACACGGCGGCACGCACCGTACGCGCGTACGGACCGGCTTCGACCGGCTGGCCGCCGACGGCTACCGGCTGCTGTCCGGCCGCACGGTCGGCGTCGTCACCAACCCGACCGGGGTCACCGCCGACGTACGCCACATCGTGGACGTGATGCACGCGGACGACCGGGTGCGGCTGACCGCCGTCTTCGGCCCGGAGCACGGCTTCCGGGGTACGGCGCAGGCGGGCGGCTCGGAGGGGCGGTACGACGATCCGGCGACCGGGCTGCCGGTCTACGACACGTACCTCAAGAGCGGGCAGCCGCTGGCGGACGTCTTCACCGCCTCCGGCGTCGACACCGTCGTCTTCGACATCCAGGACGCGGGCGCCCGCTTCTACACGTACATCTGGACGCTGTACGACTGCATGGAGGCGGCGGCGCTCGCGGGCAAGCGGTTCGTCGTGCTGGACCGGCCCAACCCGGTCACCGGCCGGGCGGCCCTCGGCCCGGTCCTGCGGCCGGAGTTCGCGACGTTCGTGGGCCGCCGGCCGATCGCGCAGGCCCACGGCATGACGGTCACGGAGCTGGCGCGGCTCTTCAACGGCGAGTTCCTGGCGCACCCCGTCCCGCTGGAGACCGTACGGATGTCGGGGTGGGCACGGGACGACTTCTTCGACGCGACGGGGCTGCCGTGGGTGCCGCCGAGCCCCAACATGCCCACGCCCGAAACGGCGTTGGTGTACGCGGGGACCTGTCTCTTCGAGGGGACGAACCTGTCGGAGGGGCGCGGCACCACGCGCCCGTTCGAACTGCTGGGCGCGGAGGGCCTCGACGGACGCTGGGCCGAGGCGGCGAACGCGCTGGAGCTGCCGGGGGTGCGCTTCCGCGAGGCGTACTTCGCGCCGACCTTCTCCAAGTTCCAGGGGAAGACGATCGGTGGCGTCCAACTCCACGTCCACGACCGAGAGTCGTTCGATCCGGTACGGACCGGGATCGGGCTGCTGGTGACGGCGCGGCGGACCTGGAGCGGGTTCGCCTGGCGCTCCGACCACTGGATCGACAAGCTGACGGGATCGGCGGACGTCCGCACGATGATCGACGCGGGCGCGGAGCCGGACGAGGTGGCCGACGCCTGGCAGAGCGAACTGGCCGCGTTCCGTGCCGTACGGCGGAGGTATCTGCTCTACCGGTGAGCCGTCGGCGGCATCGCGGCCGATAACAGTCGGTAGTGCCACGCTTTCCGAGCGTGCCCAACAGGCGCCGTTGACCGCCCCGTTCGGCGGCCGTGAGAGTGCCTGTGTGATCGACAACACTCTGTCCCCCGCATCCTCGGATCCCGCCGCGGACCCGCCGGAGCGCGCGGCGAGCCCGGAGAGCGCGCGCCGGGTGGCCGCGGCGAGTTTCATCGGTAACACCGTCGAGCTCTACGACTTCTTCCTCTACGGCATGGCCGCGGCGCTCGTCCTCGACGACGTCTTCTTCCCCAACCTCTCCCCCCTCAACGCCACGCTCGCGTCCTTCTCCACGTACGCGGTCGCCTTTCTGGCCCGCCCGATCGGCTCAATCGTCTTCGGCCATTTCGGCGACCGGGTCGGCCGCAAGTCCGTCCTGGTCGCCTCGCTGCTGCTGATGGGCGTGTCGACCGCGCTGGTGGGGCTGTTGCCCGGCTACGCCACCCTGGGCGTGTGGGCGCCCCTGCTGCTCGTCCTGCTCCGCTGCCTCCAGGGCATCGGCATCGGCGGGGAGTGGGGCGGCGCGGTGCTGCTCGCCGTGGAGCACGCGCCGCGCGGCCGGCGCGGTCTGTACGCGGCGTTCCCCCAACTCGGCCCGCCCGTCGGGTTCTCCGCGGCCACCGGCGCCTTCTGGCTGGTGTCCGCGTCGCTCGACGAGGCGGCCTTCACGAGCTGGGGATGGCGCGTTCCGTTCCTGCTGTCCTTCGTGCTGGTCGCCGTCGGTCTGGTGGTCCGGCTGAAGATCAGCGAAACCCCGGTGTTCGCACGGTCCATGGCGCGGCAGGAGGCGAGCAAGGCGCCCACCCTGGAGCTCTTCCGGTGCCATACGCGGGAGTTGCTGCTCGGCGCGGGCGCGATGGCCGTCGTGTACGCCCTCTTCTACACGTCGATGACCTACAGCCTGTCGTACGCGACGACGACCCTGGGCGTGCCGCGCACCACGATGCTCAGTCTGTCCCTGGTCGCCTGTCTCTTCCTCGCGGCCGGTATCTGGTTCGCCGCCACCCGCTCCGACACGGCGGGCCGGCGCCGGCCCGCGCTGCTGGGCTGCGGGCTCGCGGCGGTCTGGGGGCTGCTGCTGTTCCCGCTGCTCGACACGGGGCGGCCGGTGCTGATGGCGCTGGCCCTGGGCGGCGCGACG
The DNA here is from genome assembly GCF_044744405.1 of Streptomyces sp. NPDC087310. Taxonomy (NCBI): domain Bacteria; kingdom Bacillati; phylum Actinomycetota; class Actinomycetes; order Kitasatosporales; family Streptomycetaceae; genus Streptomyces; species Streptomyces sp. NPDC087310. Next base: position 388,321 of record NZ_JBIUYF010000008.1, read on the forward strand.
TTCTGCGTGGGTGTGGCGTCAGGACCGATGGGCGCGTACCTGCCGGAGCTGTTCCCCGCCCGTGTCCGCTACTCGGGCGCGTCCCTCGCGTACAACCTGGGCGGTGTCCTGGGCGGCGCGGTCTCCCCCTTGGTCGTGCCGCGCCTCCAGCCGGCCTTCGGCTCGGCGTCGGTGGGCTGGTACGTGAGCGCGATGGCTCTGGTGTCCCTGCTGTGCGTACGGGCGCTGCCGGAGACGCGGGAGCGCGAGTTGGACTGATCCTCGCGCTTCCTCCTGTTCGCTCCCGTTCGCTTCCCGCTCGCTCCCGGGCCGCCCCGTGGGCCGGGCCGGACGTTCCGGCCCGCTCCGGTCCGGTCCGGCCCACGGGTCATCCCCTCGGCGGTACGTGGCTCATCGGTGCGAGGGGAACTCCACCACCTGCTGATACGTCGGCCTGTTCTGCCAGTTGATCTTCGGGTGGGTGATGCCGCCGAGCGCCCGGTGGATGATCGTGTCCGTGCACCACTGGTCGCCCGCCGAGCAGGAGTCGTCGCCCGGGTAGACCGTGTTCGCCGGTACCGCCGCGGCCGTCTTCAGGGTCGACAGCAGGACGTCACGGCAGGCGCTGAGCGAGCCGCCGCCGCAGTAGGTCTTCGGCGTCGCGCTCTGGACGGGGTCGCCGAGGACCTGCCGGAGGTCCTTGTCGACATATCCCCACCAGCCGTACTGGAACGACGAGCCGCTGTGCGCGCCCGTCGGGCCGTGGCTGGAGGCGGGGGACTCGTCGATCGGCAGGGAGGCCGTGAGCGCGGTGTAGAGACCGTCACCGAGGCCGGGCTTGAACTGCGCCTCCACCAGCCTCGGCCACCACGCGTCCATCGTGCGGACCGCCGCCGCGTTGCCGTACGTGTGCGAGCCCTGCGCGGTCTCCTTGCGGAGCGCGCCGGCCGCTCGCCAGGTCTCCAGTTGCTGGACGACCGTGTTGAGCGCGGAGTCGGTGACGGGCGCCGAGCGGATCACCTTCAGCAGTTCGGGCAGCACCTGCTCGCCCCTCAGGTCCGCCAGGGCCGCGTTGGCCATCGCGCGGGTGAGGGAGGCACGGGTGACCCCGCCCGCCGCGACCAGTTTCGCCACCCGGTCGTCGAGCAGATCGCCCCGGTGCACCGCGCCGTAGCCGAATCCGGCGGCGTCGTAGTCCTTGGCCTGCCGGTTGTTCCAGGAGATGTAGTAGTCCTGCCCGATCGACCGCGGATGCTGGGCGAAGGGGGTGTACGCGGTCTCGTTGTACACCGGGTCGAAGCCCTGCCATTCGTACGCGCGCTCCGCCTTCACCGGGAGCGAGGCGTCGACACCGGCCGCCCGTACCGGATTCAGGCCGCTGTTGTAGTAGGCGGCGGTGCGGGAGTCCGCGTAGAACCAGTTGAAGGCGTAGCCGACCTTGTGCGCGGCCTGCTGGAAGGCCGCCGCGTCCGTCAGGTACGCGGGGTCGTTGAACATCTGGAAGCCGATGATCGAGTCGGCCTCGTGGCGGTAGGTGGTGCGCAGCGAGGTGTACGCGACGGGCTTGCCGCCGACGGTCGCGCGGTGCGTGACCATGCCGTACTTGGTGCGCCACACCTGGAGCCGGTACGAGCCCTCGGCGGTGGAGTCGGCGGTGGTGGGCTTCCAGGCGTTCTTGCGCTCCATCTTCTCCATCGGGGTGCAGACGGAGCGGAAGAGGTACGACGTGGACGTCCTGGTGGGGGCCGATCCGTCCGGCTCGCACAGTTCGACCGCGTAGGTGTCGGTGATGTCCTGCTGCGAGGAGGTCGCGCTCCACGCATAGTCCTGGCCGCGGCCCATCTGCACGTACATCCCGACGCCCGCGAAGGAGACGCCGCGGGCGCTGATGCCGGGGCCCTGGAGTTCCTGGAGCATCATCAACTGTGGCGCGAAATAACCGGTTTGGGGGCCGAACACGGCGATCGGGTTGCCGCTCTTCGTGTGCGCGCCGGAGACCAGCAGCGCGTTGGACATGCCGCGCTTGGCGGAGAGGGACCCGGCCGGGAGCACACCGTCGTCGAAGATGCCCTGGAGCGGCTTGAGCTTCTCGGGCGTGTCGACCGGGTCCAGGGCCGGGGTGACGGCCGAGCCGGTCCTGTCGTACACGAGGGGTTCGGCGGTGACTGAGCCCGCGTCGGGCAGGGCGGTGCCGCGCGGCTGGTCGGGCTTCTGCGCGTACGGGAAGCTGGTGCCGTCGTGGATGGTGAGGACGGCCTCGGGGTCGTTGCGCTGCCGGAAGGACTCCCAGACGGCGGTGCCCTCGGCCACGCCGTACTTCTGCTGGGCGGCGAGGAGGGAGAGCGCGGCCGGCACCTCACCGCCGCCTCCGCCGCCGAACTGACCGCCGACGACGGACGCGATGGAGATCAGGTCGGTGAGTTTGAAGGGCTGGATCTCCCCCACGTTGGTGATGGAGTCGATCTTCCCGGTGAGGACGTACTCGCCGGGGAAGTAGCGGCCGTCCTTGGCCTTCTGGCGGTAGGCGTTGATGCCGTCGACGTACGCCTGGGCATCGGCCATGGCCAGCTCGCCGCGGGCGCCCTCGGTGGTCCTGATCCGCTCGATCTGGGCCTCGTACTCGGCTTCGGTGTACGGGGCGGCGGGCCAGAACTGCTGCTCAAGGCCCTGGTTGGCGAGGGCGCCACCGGCGAAGGAGGTCAGTTCGCCGCGGCCGATGTGGCGGAAGAGGTCCATCATCCAGAGCCGGTCCTGCCCCGCCGCGTAGCCGGCGCCGAACTCGGTGCCGTAGCGGGTGGTGCCCTTGATGTGCGGGACGCCGGTCTTCTTGTCGCGGGTGATGGTGACGTCGGAGCGCGGCGAGGTGACGGACTCGACCTGGTCGGACGGTACGCCGAAGGAGGCGTCGTTGAAGAAGTCGGTGACCTTGGCGTCGGTGAGACCGTCCTGTCCGGCCACGAGGGAGTCGTAGCGGCCGAGCTGGTCCGAGGCGTGGGCGGGGAACGTCCCGAACAGCCGGTTGCCGAGGATCTCGGCGAGGGTGGCGTTGCCGCTCTGTCCCGGCGGCAGGATGTCGGCGCACTGACCCTGACAGTAATCGGGGTCGGCCGCGGCGGCGGCCTTGGTGGGGGTCTGGGCGGGGTGCGCGGCGGGTGCGGCGGTGGCCTGCGTCTGGGGCGTCAGCAGGGCCGCGCCCAGCGCGAACACCGCGGCGGCGGTGAGGGTGGCGCGGTTGAGTCTTCCGGTGCGTCGTCGCATGGGGTGCTCCTCGGGGAGGCCGGTGCGCCGGAGGTTACCGACGGTATGACTCGCCGGTAAGATGAACATCAGTCACCTTTTCCGGATCCTCACACCCGAAAGGGACCGCGGTTCCTGTGAATCGGATTCGAACTTCACTCGATATGAACCGGAATGACCGGATCCATGGCTGCCATCTGTTTTTTGATGGAGCCGAATGGGGCAGGCGTACGTCCATTCCTCAACGCCGAACAGCGACGGAGGTGGCAGGCGATGGCCGGATTCCGGAGTCTCGCGAGACAGGTGCGCGATCCGCGGTGCGACCTGGCCTTGCGACGGTATTCACTGCGCAAGTGCCTGGAGCGGTTCGCTCCTTATGGACACCGGGCGACCTGGGACCATCTGTGCGCGAGGCACAGCATGGAACCGGAGGACAGGGCGCCGGACCCGGCGCGGCTGACGGCCGCGCTGGAAGAACTGGAAGAGGCGCGGGCCGTCTGGCTCGCGTACGAGATGGAGTTCGCCGAGCGGCGCAGGCGCGAGAAGCACGACGGGCTGAGGCGGCCCGGGAGCTGCGACGACTGGCATCGGCGGACGTGGGGCGGGAACGGCGTGGCGCGGTGCGACGATCCGGCGGTCCATCCGTCGGAGTCGCTCGCCGAGGTACTGCGCCGGCTGATCTCGGGGCTGAAGAGCGGTCCCGGCGCTTCCTGCCCCGTCTGCGCGGAGCACGGGTTCGTCTGGCGGCCCGATCTCTCGAACGAGCCGTGGTCGGGACCGGTCTGCACGGGGTGCGGCATCGTCGTACCCCTGCCCGTCCTCACGTCCGAGGCGCTGGCCCGGGCGAAGCGCATGCGGCTGAGGGATCTGGCGTCGGTGGCATAGGGCCTGTGGGGGCGAGTCCGGGACACGACACGCCCCCACGGTGTCGACCCCGCGGAGTCGCCCCCGAAGTCGGCTCGGTGCCGACTCGGTGCCGACTCGGTGTCAGCTCGCGGCCGGGCCGGAGTTCCCGGTGGCGCCGCGCTCGGTGGCGCCGTTCTCGGTGGCGCCGCTCCCGGTGGCACGGCGTTCCGGCATCAGGCGTGAACCCGTGATGCGGTCACCGAAGATGTCGTCGGGGTTGGACAGGACACAGGTCTCCAGGGAGAGACAGCCGCAGCCGATGCAGTCCGTGAGATGGTCCCGCAGCCGGCCGAGCTGCTTGATGCGCTCGTCCAGCGCCGCGCGCCATGCCTCCGAGAGCCTGGCCCAGTCGTCACGGTTCGGGGTGCGCTCCTCGGGGAGTTCCGCCAGGGCGTCCCGGATGGTCGCGAGCGGGATCCCGACCCGCTGGGCCGCCCGTACGAAGGCCACGCGGCGCAGGGTGTCGCGGCAGTAGCGGCGCTGGTTGCCGCTCGTCCTGCGGCTGGTGATCAGCCCTTTGGCCTCGTAGAAGTGCAGGGCCGAGACGGCGGCGCCGCTGCGCGCCGACAACTGTCCGACCGTGAGTTCGCTGATCGTCTCCGGAATCTGTGGCACCCCTCGGAGCCTACTGCCCTCGTTGACATCGGCGCGCTCGCGCAACATGCTCATGCTGAGCAAGCGCTTGGACAGGCGTACAGGCAGGCGTCATACAGGCAGACACGAGCGGGTCTTCCGCTCCTTCGAGAGGCGGCACCAGGGACATGGCCGAGCCGAGGATCTTCACCTCAGCCGAGGAGCTGCGCGCCGGGGTCGGCGAGCAGTTGGGGCACAGCGACTGGCTGGAGGTCGACCAGAAGCGGATCGACCTCTTCGCCGAGGCCACCGGAGACCATCAGTGGATCCATGTGGACCCGGAACGCGCCGCGACGGGCCCGTTCGGGACGACGATCGCGCACGGCTATCTGACGCTGTCGCTGCTGCCCGTGCTCGTACCGCAGGTCGTACGCGTCGAGAACGTAAAGATGGGCATCAACTACGGGACGAACAAGGTCCGTTTCCCCTCCCCCGTGCCGGTCGGCTCGCGGCTGCGCGCGACGGCCGTCCTGAAGGACGTCACGGAGGCGGGCGGCGGCGTACAGATCACCACCCTCGTCACCGTCGAGCGCGAGGGCGGCGACAAGCCGGCCTGTGTGGCGGAGTCCGTGTCGCGCTACTTCTTCTGAGGCGCGGCGACCATGCGCAGGACGAGGTCGGCGTAGAGCGCGCCGACCTCGTCGGGCGTCCGGGGGCCCGCCGCGTTGAACCAGCGCGCCACGTCGATGCAGAGGGAGAGCACCGCGAGCGTCGTCCCCGGCACGTCGGGGACGTCGAACTCCCCGTCGCGTACGCCGTCGACGAGGATCCGCCGTATCGCCGCGTTGCTGCTGCGCCGCAGTTCGACGATCTCCGCGCGGTGCTCGGCGCCGAGCGCGTCCAGCTCGTACTGGACGACCCGCGCCGTGGTGTGCCGCTCCGCGTGCCAGCGGACGAAGGTGCGTACGGCTTCGGAGAGCCGCTCCGCCGCCGTGCCCTCGCCGTCGGCCGCCGCCGTCAGCAGCTCCAGGGCGCTGTCGTGGCCGATCCTGCTGATCCGGTGGAGCAGCTCTTCCTTCGTCTTGTAGTGGATGTAGAGCGCCGCCGGACTCATCCCCGCGCGTCCCGCGATGTCGCGGGTGGTGGTGGCGTGGTAGCCGCGCTCCGCGAACGCCTCGACGGCGGCGACCAGCAGCTTCCTGGCCGCCTCCGGGGTGACCTCACCCCACGGCGTGTTCTCACCGTCCGCCTCCTGCTCCGCCGCGCGCATCGCACGCCCCTTCCGTTCGGCCGTCCATTCGACAGGACGCACACCATACCCCGGCAGTGAGCAAGCGCTTAGAGCTTCTGGAAGGGGTCGTGCTCGGCGAGGATCTTCTCCAGCCTGGCCTGGTCGACCCGGCTGACGAGCTGTCCGGCCTCCTGGCGGTCCCTGATCACCTTGGCGAGCGTGAACGCCGAGGTGGTGAGGTAGAGGACGGCGACGGCGAGGAAGCCCCGCACCCAGGCGCTGGCGTCGAGCTTGACGATGCCGACGGCCAGGGCCACGAGGGCGAGACCGAAGGAGGCGACGGCCTGCGCGTAGTAGGCCGAGGTGATCTGCTGCTTGACGGGTGTGTCGGTCATGCGGGACAGCTTCCGCCGTGGTGGCGGGGGCCACATCCGTACCCGTACTCAGAGCCGGTACTCAGAGCCGGTGCTCAGAGCCGGAACTCAGGGCCGGAACTCCGGGCCGTCGCAATCGCGCGTTCACGATCGCCGAATGCACCCGCAACACGCGTAAGGGAAGTTTCCTCTCGTCACACCTGTCACATCGCGCACCTGTCCTGATCACAGATCGGTGCCACCGCACGTCCTGGCCGAGGAGACGATTCACCGATGCGCAGACTTGCCCGCCGTTCCACCGTGTTGCTCACCCTCCTCTCCGTCGCCCTCGGTACGACCGCCTCGGTCGCCAGCGCCGAGCCCGAGAAGAAGCGGCTGCCGAAGATAGCCGTCATCGGCACCGGCGGCACCATCGCCGGGGTCAGCAAGAGCCGGGTGTCCTTCCAGGACTACGAGGCGGGCAAGCTGCCCGTCTCGAAGCTGGTGGGCGATCTGAAGCCCGAGGTGGACGCCGTCGCGAACGTCTCCACCGAGCAGTTCGGCAACAAGGGCTCCAGCGGCTACACCCTCGCGGACTTCCGCCGGCTCACCGCCTCGGTCGACGCCGCGCTGAAGAAGAACGACGGGGTCGTCGTCACCACCGGCACGGACACGATGGAGGAGTTCGCGTACTGGCTGGACCTGACGGTCCGCAGCGACAAGCCCGTGGTCCTCACCGGCTCGATGCGGCCGTGGACGGTGATCGGCACCGACGCGCCCGCCAACCTCTACAACGCGATCCAGCTCGCCGCGAGCCGCGAGACCACCTGTTACGGCACGGTGCTGATGCTCAACGACGAGATCCAGGCGGCGCGCGAGGTCCGCAAGTCCGACGCCCTGCGGATGGACACCTTCACCAGCGGCGGCAGCGGCCGGCTGGGCGTGGTCGACCAGGACAGGATCCGGCTGAACCGGGCCCCGGCCCGCGTCGAGAGCTGCGGCAAGAAGAGCTGGGCGACCCCCTTCGACCTCGACCGGATCACGGGGAAGAACAAGGCGCTGCCGAAGGTGGAGATCGCCTACAGCTACCAGGAGGCCGGGGGCGAGGCCCTGAAGGCGCTCGTCGACGCGAAGGCGGCCGGAGTGGTCACCGCGGGCACCGGGGCGGGCGGCATCTCCCCGGCCATGTCCGAGGCGCGCAAGAAGGGCGTCGAGAAGGGCGTGCTGTTCGCTTCGACCACCCGTACCGGCTCCGGCGCGGTCTACGACGCCGGTACGGACGGGGTCATCGGGGCGGAGGACCTGACCGCGCAGAAGGCCCGCATCCTGCTGCTGCTCTCGCTCGCCGCCACCGACGACCAGAAGCAGATCAGGAAGTGGTTCGGCACGCTGGGCACGGCGCAGTTCGTCACGCGGTAGCCCCGGTGATGGCCCCGGTGGTAGTCCCGGTGACGAACACCGGGACGGGTGCGCGGAGGGGCCCGCCCCCGATATTGCGGTGAGAACCGGAGCGCTGTCGGCGTACGTTTCCCCGCATGACGTCTGCGCCCGGTTCACCCGGCCCCTCCGGCCCGCCCGCCTCTCCCCCGTCCCGGCTGCCCTGGCTCCCGCTGGCCGCGGCGGGGGTGACGGTCCTCCTCTGGGCCTCGGCCTTCGTCTCGATCCGCAGCGCGGGAGCGGCGTACGCGCCGGGGTCGCTGGCCCTCGGCCGGCTGCTGGCCGGGGCGCTGGTGCTCGGCCTGGTCTGGCTCGTACGGCGCGAGGGCCTGCCGCCCCGGGCCGCCTGGCCCGGGATCGCCGTCTCGGGGCTGCTCTGGTTCGGCGTCTACATGGTGGTGCTCAACTGGGGTGAGCAGGAGGTCGACGCGGGAACGGCCGCGATGGTCGTCAACATAGGCCCGGTCCTCATCGCGCTGCTGGGCGGCCGGCTGCTCGGCGAGAGCCTGCCGCCCCGGCTGCTGGCCGGCATGGCGGTGTCGTTCGCGGGCGCGGTGGCCGTGGGTCTCTCGATGTCGGGCGAGGGGCATGCCTCGGTGCTCGGGGTGGCGCTGTGTGTGCTGGCGGCGATCGCGTACGCGGGCGGGGTGGTGGCCCAGAAGCCCGCGCTGGCGCACGCGAGCGCGCTCCAGGTGACCACCTTCGGCTGTCTGACGGGCGCGGTCGCCTGTCTGCCGTTCGCGGGGCAGCTCGTCCACGACGTGGCGGACGCACCGCTGTCGGCGACGCTCAACATGGTCTATCTGGGCGTGTTCCCGACCGCGCTGGCGTTCACGACCTGGGCATACGCCCTGGCCCGTACGACGGCCGGCCGGATGGGCGCCACCACGTACGCCGTCCCCGCGCTGGTCGTGCTGATGGCCTGGCTCGTCCTGGACGAGGTGCCGGGGCTGCTGACGCTCGGCGGCGGCGCCCTCTGTCTCGCCGGGGTCGCGGTGTCCCGCTCGCGTCCGCGCCGCCGTACCACCGTCGTCGCACACGGCGCCGGGGCGACGGACACGGGCCCGGATACGGATACGGCCGCGACGTCCGCTCCGGCCGCGACCGACTCGCGCCGGAGCGCCGCCGCTGACTAGAAGACGACCAGGGCGCGGCCTCCCCGCCCCGCGAGCATGTTCTCGAAGGCCGCGGGGATGCCGTCCAGACCGATCCGCTCCGTGACCAGCGCGCCCAGGTCGAAGCGTCCGTCCCTGATGTGCCCGGCGATCACCGGCAGGTCCTTCGCCGGGTCGCTGTTGCCGTAGACGCACCCGGCGAGCGTGCGGCCCCAGTGGAAGAGTTCCAGCGCGTTGAAGGTGACCCGCTGGTCCTTGCCGCCGATGCCGACGACCGTCGTACGGCCGCCGCGCCGGGTGGACTCCCAGGCGGTACGGATGGTCGTGGCGCGGCCGACGCACTCGACGGCCACGTCGGCGCCCCGCCCACCGGTCAGCCCGCGGATGTCCTTCGCGGTGGTGTCGGAGGCGACGACGTACGCGGTGGCTCCCGCCGCGCGGGCCAGGGCCTCCTTCTCCGGCGAGACGTCGACGGCGACGACCGTGGCCGCACCGGCGATCCTGGCCGACTGGAGGACCGCGAGGCCGACGCCGCCGACGCCGAACACCACGACCGACTCGCCCGCGCGGACCCGCGCCGCGTGGTGCACGGCACCGTACCCGGTGAGGACGGCGCAGCCGAGCAGCGCCGCCTCCGTGAGCGGGATCCCGGCGGGCAGCGGCAGGACGCAGTTCGCGGCGACGACGGTCTCCTCGGCGAACGCCCCGACGTTGAGGCCGGGGTGCAGCTCCGTGCCGTCGGCCGTACGGGCGTGGCGGCCGCCCGTGCCGGTGAGGGCGCTCTCGCAGAGCCACACCTCGCCGTCCGCGCACGGCGGGCAGCTTCCGCAGGACGGCGCCCAGTTGAGGACGACGCCGTCGCCGGGCGCGACGTGGGTGACGCCCGGGCCGACGGAGACGACCGTACCGGCGCCCTCGTGGCCGAGGACGGCGGGCAGCGGGACCCGCATCGTGCCGTTGGACAGGGACAGGTCGGAGTGGCAGACCCCGGCCGCGGCGAGGCGGACCCGTACCCGGCCGGGGCCGGGTTCGGGAAGCTCGATCTCCGCGATCTCCAGCGGGGCTCCGACGGCGGGCAGGACGGCGGCGCGGACCACGAGTGTTCTCTCCCGGCTCGATACGACAGGGGCGGTGCTCCGGACCGGGTCCGTAAGGCGCACCGGCGGGCTCAGCGGGCGGGTTCCGTAGGCGGGCTCAGCAGGCGAGTAGACGGGCTCAGCGGGCGGGTTCAGTACTGGAGCGACTTGGTCTGAAGGTACTCGGCGAGTCCGTGCGCGCCGAGCTCCCGGCCGACCCCCGACTGCTTGTAGCCGCCGAAGGGGGCGAGCGGGTTGAAGCGCCCGCCGTTGATGTCGACCTGTCCGGTGTCCATCCGGCGGGCGAAGGCCGTGGCCTCCTCCGCGTCCCCCGCCCAGACCGCGCCCGCCAGGCCGTAGACGGTGCCGTTGGCGATCCGCAGGGCGTCCTCCTCGTCCTCGTACCGGAGGATCGAGACGACCGGGCCGAAGATCTCCTCCTGGGCGATGGCCATCGTGGGGGTGACATCGGCGAAGACGGTCGGGGCGACGTAGTAGCCGGTGGGGTGCGGGGCGCCGGGGCCGCCCGCGACGACGCGGGCGCCGTCCGCCACGCCCTTCTCGATGTAGCCGCGCACCCGCTCCCGCTGCTTCGCGCTGACGAGCGGCCCCAGTCGGCTCGCGCCGTCGCGCGGGTCGCCCGCCACGTATCCGGCGGCGTACCCCCGCGCCAGCTCGACCGCCTCGTCGTAGCGGTCGGTGTGGACCAGCATCCGGGTCCAGGCGCTGCACGTCTGGCCGGAGTTGGACATGACGTTGGCGACCCCCACCTTGACGGCCTTGGCGAGATCGGCGCTCGGCAGGATGACATTGGCGGACTTGCCGCCCAGCTCCAGGGCGACCCGTTTGACGGCGGCGCCCGCGGTGGCACCGATCCGCCTGCCGACCGCGGTGGATCCGGTGAAGGAGACCAGGTCGACGTCCGGGTGCTCGGCGAGCGCCTGTCCCGCGACCGGGCCGACGCCGGTGACCAGGTTGAACACGCCCGCGGGCAGGCCCGCCCCGTGGACCAGGTCGGCGAAGAGCCGGGCGGTGAGCGGGGTGTCCTCGGCGGGCTTGACGACGATGACGCACCCCGCGGCCAGGGCGGGGCCGACCTTCGCGACGATCTGGTGGAGCGGGTAGTTCCACGGGGTGATGGCGCCGACGACCCCCACCGGCTCCAGCAGCACCGTGGAGTTGGCGATCTTCTCCTCGAAGGGGTACGAGGCGGCCAGCTCGGCGTAGGAAGCGGCGACCGCGATCGGCGCCCCGGCCTGGACGGCCCGGGAGAAGCCGATCGGCGAGCCCAGTTCGGCGGTGATCGTCTCGGCGATCTCGTCCCGGTGGGCCAGCATCGTGTCGCGCAGGGCGGCGAGGTGGGCCGCACGCTCGGCGGGCGGGGTGGCGGCCCATCCGGGGAAGGCGGCCCGGGCGGCGCGGACGGCGGCGTCGATGTCCTCCGCCGTGCCGGCCGGGACGGTGGCGATCTCCGTCTCGTCGGCGGGGTTCACGACGGTGATCCTCTCCGTCCCCGCCGCGGGCCGCCACGCTCCGCCGATGTACATCCCGTCGTACGCCTTCATCGCCATCCTTCTCGTACGTCCGCCTGCTCGACCCGCGTCCAACCTGTTCGGCATGTCCCGCCCGTTGCTCTGTCCTCTTGTCTTCCGTCCTGCGCCGGGCCCAAACGCCTCAGGCGTCCAGTCCGGGCTGGTCCCTCGGGGCGGGGCAGATCCGCCGGCCGAAGTCGTCGAAGACGTAGAGGTGGGCCAGGTCGACCAGGAGCGGCACCTGCGCGCCCGTACGCAGCCGCATGTCGGGGCCGGTACGGACGACGAGGTCGCTCGCGGCGATGGCGGCGCGTTCGGGGCTGTGCGCGGCGGGCTCCTGGCCGGTCATCGGCTCGTCCACGGCCACGCCGCCGCCCTTGCCCGAGCCGTTGCCGCCGGCCGCCCGGCCGCGCAGCCGGTCCAGCAGTCCCGGACCGCTCTTGCGGCGGCGTACCGCGGACTTGGGGCGGGGTGATTCTAGATCGGCCACCACGGCGGGCCGCGACCCGATGTTGAGATGGACGAGCGCCTCGTGCCCCTGGTACTCCATGTGCTCGACGATGCCGCTCAGCGCCACCTCACCCGGCCGGGCCTGGCTCGGCGGGGCGATCCTGGCCGCCTCGGAGCGCAGGCCGACGATGATCTGCCGGCCCTGCTGGATACGGAGCAACTGGTGGTCGGAGCTGAGAGGCTGCGGAAGCGGGAGCCGCTGCCGGCCGAGGTCGATCGACATCCGGCCGTCGAGCGGCGCGTGGACGACGGCCTGGAGCAGATTGATCCGCGGGGTGCCGATGAACGCGGCGACGAACACGTTCTCCGGCAGCGCGTACACCTCGCGCGGCGCGCTGACCTGCTGGAGCACCCCGCCGCGCATCACCGCCACCCGGTCGCCGAGGGACATCGCCTCCGCCTGGTCGTGCGTCACATAGACGGTGGTGACCCCGAGTTCGGCGGTGAGCTGGGCTATCTCGGCGCGCAGATGGCTGCGGAGTTTGGCGTCGAGGTTGGAGAGCGGTTCGTCCATCAGGAAGGCCGAGGGGCGCCGGGAGATGGCCCGGCCCATCGCGACGCGCTGGCGCTCGCCGCCGGAGAGCTGGCTCGGATAGCGGTCGAGGACGCTCTCGATGCCGAGCATCCTGGCGGTGGCCTCGACGCGCGCGGTGCGGTCCTCGCCCGGGTTCTCCAGCCTGAGCGGAAAACCGATGTTCTCGCGGTTGGTCATGGACGGATAGAGCGCGAAGTTCTGGAACACCATGGCCATGCGGCGTTCCCGTGGCGGCATGTGATTGGCATATTCACCATCGAGGAACAGATCTCCCTCGGTGATGTCCTCAAGACCGGCGATCATACGGAGCACCGTCGATTTACCGCACCCCGAGGGGCCGAGGAGCACCAGGAACTCGCCGGGCGCGATATCGAGCGAGAAGCGGTCGACCGCGCGGGTCGTCCGTCCGTATGCCTTGCCGACGCTGTGCAGGGAAATGGCGCGAGTCATGAATGGTTCCGCCCGGAAGAGGAAGGTGGAGCGGCTGCGAACGCCTGAAGTTAGCCGACTACGCGCGGTCAGGGAATGATTCGCGCGAAGGTTCCACTCCACTCCCACCACCGCTCCCACTACCACCCTTGCTTCCGCCCTCGCCTCCGTCCTGGCTACCGCCCTTGCTTCCGCCCACGCTTGCGTCCTCGCTACCGCCCTTGCCTCCGCCCACGCTCGCGCTCCGCGCCGTCTCCGGTTTGCGGGGCCCGAGGGCCGCCGCGCCCACCAGCAGCGCGCCGAGCATCAGGAACGGCGCGCCCGTGCCCGCGACGCCCGCGACCAGACCGGCGGAGGCGGGTGCGGCGACCTGCCCGAGACGGTTGCCGGTGAGGCGCAGGGCGAGTGCGGTGGAGCGGGCCCCGTCCGGGGCGGCCCGTACGACGGTCGTCATCGACAGCGGCTGGCCGACGCCCAGGCAGAAGCCGAGCGCGGCGAGCATCAGCGCGAGACCCCAGACCGGTACGGGCAGGGCGATGCCCGCGCACAGCAGCCCGCCGAGCAGACAGGTGGCGGTGAGCAGGACCCTGCGGCCGAGCAGGCGCAGCATCGGGGGCATGACCAGGCGGCAGGCGATGGTGGCGGCGGCGCGCAGGCTGAGCAGGGCGCCGATCACGGCGGGCGCGATGCCCCGTTCCTCGCCGATGACCGGCAGGTAGGCGGTGAGGATGTCGGTGGCGGAGAGCACGGCCAGGCTGATGAAGATCCCGGCGGGTACGCCTCTGGTGCGCAGGATGCGGTGGACGGGGACCCGGCCGCCGCTGCGGTCCGGCGCGACGGCGGGGGCAGGGGGTTCGACGCGCCACAGCGCGGTGAAGGAGACCGCGGCAGCGGCGGCGGCGCAGAGCAGCGCGAGCGCGCTCGTACGGGCCATCTCGCCGCCCTGGCCGGAGACGGCGAGACCGGCCGCGGCGGGGCCCGCGAGCTGGCCGAGGGAGGCGCCGATGGTGAAGTGGCCGAAGTTGCGGTCCTGTTCGGCGGGGGCGCTGCGGCGGGCGACGATCGACTGGGCGCCGATGACGAAGCAGAGGTGGCCCAGGCCCATCACCCCGCTCCAGGCGGCGAGTTCGGTGAGGGAGCCCGCCAGTCCGCTGAGCGCGCACCCCCCGGAGATCAGGACGACGCCGACGACGAGCAGCGGGGCGCAGCGCCCGTGGTCGGTCCTGCGGCCGAGCGGTACGGCGGCGAAGAGCGGCAGCAGCGCGTACACGGCGGTGATCACGCCGATGGCGCGTTCGTCGGCGCCGACCGACAGCGCCCGGTAGGAGACCGCCGGCCGCGCCATCGACACCGCGCCCTGGGCGAACGCGAAGGCGATGACGAGGCGCAGCAGCCAGCTTCTCCCACCGGGCGGCGCATCGTGTGCGCGGGCCTTGGCCGTTGTGCGGGCCTTGGCCATCAGACGATGCCGAAGAGGATCCCGGCGCCGAGGACGACGAGCGCGGTGAGCGCGGCCCATTTGACGGTGAAGCGGGTGTGGTCGCCGAACTCGACCTTCGCCATGCCGACGAGGACGTAGACGGCGGGGACGAGCGGGGACGACATGTGCAGCGGCTGGCCGACGAGGGAGGCGCGGGCGATCTCCAGCGGGGAGACGCCGTGCGCGGCACCGGCCTCGGCGAGGACGGGCAGGACGCCGAAGTAGAAGCCGTCGTTGGACATGAAGTAGGTGAGCGGCAGGCTCAGCACGCCGGTGACGATCGCCATGTGCGGGCCCATGCCGTCGGGGATGGCACTCACGAGCCAGTCGGCCATGTTCTGGACCATACCGGTGCCGGTGAGGACGCCGGTGAAGACGGCGGCGGCGAAGACCATGCCCGAGACGTTGAGGACGTTGTCGGCGTGGGCGGCGATACGGGCCTTCTGCTCGGCCATGTTGGGGTAGTTGACCGTGAGGGCGAGGGCCGCGCCGAGGAGGAAGAGCACCGGGATCGGCATCAGTTGCAGGATCATCATGGTGAGGAGCGCGACGGTCAGCCCGGCGTTGAACCAGTAGAGGCGCGGGCGCAGGGTGGCGCGGTTGGGGTCGAGCCCCTGGAAGCCGTCGTCGTCCGCCTCGTCGGCCTCATCAGCACTGCCGGTGCCGGTGCTGCCGGCCGTACCGGCTCCTGAGGCGCCACCGTCACCCGAACCCGTACCGGATCCCGCACCCGTACCGGCGCTCGTGCCCGTGCCGTTGCCGCCACCGGTCTTCACGAGGAGCTGCTCGATCTTCGTCTCGGACGTCTCGTCCGGCGTCTCGGTGACCGTGCCCGTCTTCAGCGCCTCGTCCAGCGTCAGCACGCCCAGCCGCTTGCGCTCCCGGATGCCGAGCACGTACGCGAGGATCAGCACGCAGAGCAGTCCGACGGCGAGCGCCGGGATCATCGGGACGAACACGTCGCCCGCGTCCACCTTGAGCGCGGTGGCGGCGCGGGCCGTCGGGCCGCCCCAGGGGAGGGTGTTCATCACGCCGTTGGCGGTGGCGGCGACGCCGGTCATCACGACCCGGCTCATCCCGAGCCGTTTGTACAGCGGGTACATCGCGGAGACAGTGATCATGAAGGTGGTGGAGCCGTCGCCGTCCAGCGACACGATCGAGGCGAGCACCGCCGTACCGACGACGATCCGCATCGGGTCCGCCTTGCAGAACCGCAGGATGCCCCGGACGATCGGGTCGAAGAGCCCGACGTCGATCATCACGCCGAAGTAGACGATGGCGAACATCAGCATCGCGGCGGTGGGCGCGAGGTCGCCGACGCCCTTGATGACGTAGTCGCCCAACTGCGCGCCCTGTCCGACAATGACGCAGAAGAGTGCTGGTATGAGCACCAGTGCCGCGATCGGCGACATCTTCTTCATCATGATCAGCACCAGGAAGGTGGCAATCATGACGAAGCCGAGGATGGTCAGCATTGGGAAGGCCCCTCACGTTCACCTTTGAACTGCCGCCGGGGGCGGCGGTGCGGATGACGTTAGGGCGCCGTTCTGCGCGTTAACAAGATGTTGACATGCGAGCAATACGAGCAGAACCCCAGGTCACAGCAGGGTGATGGGAGCGTCACGGTCAGCGCGCGCCCGGTGCGGCGGGGCCGCCGGCGCCAGTTCGACGGGGAAGCCGTTGAGTACGGCCGTACCGGAGAGCGGGTCGAGCCGGGAGCCGTCGAGAAGCTGGTTGACGTTGACGCCGGGCCGGGTGCGCGCCACGGACGTCCTGGTGCCGGGGCGGTCGTGGCCCCAGCCGTGCGGCAGGCTCACCACACCGGTCCGTACGGCGTCGGTGATCTCCACCGGTGCCTCCAGCGCGCCTCCGTCGGCGGTGATCCTGGCGAGGTCGCCGTCGTGGAGTCCGATCCTGGCGGCGTCCTCGGGGTGGATCTGGAGGGTGCAGCGGTTGGAACCGCCGTTCAGCGCGGGGACGTTGTGCATCCAACTGTTGTTGGAGCGGAGGTGGCGCCGCCCGACCAGGACGAGCCCGGCGGGCCGCCCGGCGAGGGCGGCGCGCAGCCGGGGCAGATCGGCGGCGATCGGCGCGGGCAGCAGCTCGATCCGTCCGCTGCGGGTCCGCAGCGGTCCGGGCAGGCGCGGGCGCAGCGGGCCGAGGTCGATGCCGTGCGGATGCGCCAGCAGCCGCGCCAGGCCGAGCCCCGCCGAACCGGCGCCCGCCCCTGCCGTACCGGCGTCCGTGCCCTCCGTACCGGCGTCCGTGCCCGCCGTACCACCGCCCACCCCTTCCGTACCGGTGCGGAAGCCGTCCCCGTACGGGCCGAGGCGCAGTCTCAGGTCGAGCCGGCGCTCCGGTCCGCTCTCCCCGGTGAGGAGCGCGGCCAGCTCGCCTGGGTCGCGTCCGTGGACCGGTGCGCCCGGGTCGGCGACGGCCTTGCCGAGCTCCCGGCCGATCGCCAGGTCGTCCACGGTGGCGGGGTCGGCGCCGTGCGCCCCGCTCACCGCGAGGATCAGCCGGGCGTGGATCTCGCTCTCGTCGAGCCGCCCCTCCTCCAGCGGGACGGCGGCCCGGGTGTAGCGGACCTGGTTGCGTACGGCGAAGCCGTTGAAGGCGAAGTCGAAGTGGGCGCTCTGGGCGGGTGGCGGCGGGGGCAGGACGACATCGGCGTGGCGTGAGGTCTCGTTGAGGTACGGGTCGACGCTGACCATGAAGTCCAGCCCGGCCAGGGCCCGGTCGAGCCGGTCGCCGTCGGGCGCGGAGAGCACCGGGTTGGCGGCGAGGGCGATCACCACGCGGATCCGGCCCTCGCCCGGGGTCTCGATCTCCTCGGCGAGCGCGGCGAGCGGCAGTTCGCCCTTGGCCTCCGGGTGCCCGGCGACCCTGCTGGCCCAGCGGCCGAGCGCGAACCCCTTGCCGGGGCCGGGCGGACGCGGCGCGCGGTCGGTGGCGGAGAGGGGGAAGAGCGCGCCACCGGGCCGGTCGAGGTTGCCGGTGAGGATGTTCAGTACGTCGACCAGCCAGCTCGCCAGGGTGCCGTGCTCGACCGTACAGCTCCCGATACGGCCGTAGACGGCGGCGGTGGGCGCCGCGGCGAGCTCCCTGGCGAGGGTGCGGATGTCCTCGGCGGTCAGGTCGCAGGCCGGGGCGACGGCCTCCGCGGTGAAGTCCCGTACGGCCTCGCGGAGCTCGTCGATCCCCTCGGCGAGCTCCGCGAGCCGCCCCGGGTCGGTGAGCTTCTCCTCGAAGAGGGTCCGGGTGATCGCGGCGAGCAGCAGGGCGTCCGTGCCGGGGCGGATCGCCAGGTGCCGGTCGGCCAGGCGCGCCGTCCTGGTGCGGCGCGGGTCTACGACGGTGAGCGTGCCGCCGCGCTTGCGCAGCGCCCTGAGCCTGCCGGGGAAGTCGGGCGCGGTGCAGAGGCTGCCGTTGGACTCCAGCGGGTTGGCGCCGAGGAGCAGCAGATGGTCCGTACGGTCCAGGTCGGGTACGGGGATGGCGAACGGGTCCCCGAAGAGCAGCCCGCTGGAGACATGCTTGGGCATCTGGTCCAGGGTGCTGGCGGTGAAGAGGTTACGGGTGCGCAGCGCGCCCAGCAGGAGGGGCGGGTAGAGGTTCCCGGCGACGGTGTGGACATTGGGGTTGCCGAGGACGACGCCGACGGAGTCCGGGCCGTGCTCCTCGGCGAGCGGGCGCAGCCGGGCGGCGATCAGGTCGTACGCCTCCTGCCAGCTCGCCTCCCGCAGCTCGCCGTGTTCGCGTACGAGGGGCAGGCGCAGCCGGTCGGGGTCGGCGTCCAGCTCTCCGAAGGAGGCGCCCTTGGGGCAGATGAAGCCCCGGCTGAAGATGTCGTCGCGGTCGCCCCGCGCGCCGGTGACCGTGGTGCCCTCGATGGTGAGGGTCAGTCCGCAGGTGGCTTCGCAGAGGGGGCATATGCGCGGTGCCGTACGGGCCATGGTTCCTCCGGGGGCGGCGGCAGCGGTGACGCGCGGGCGGCGCTCGGTCGGACGGCGCGCACCCCCTGAGCATACCGACCGGTACGGACGACGGAAGGGGGAACGCGGGACAACTCTCGCGGCGGCTCGCACCGCGCCCGCGCGCCGGTTCGCTCCGGCACCGGTTCACCCGCGCGCCGGTTCAGTCGAGCGTCCTCGCGAGATAGCCGCGCAGCAGTTCCCGGGTCTCCGCGACGATCCCCGGTTCACCCGCGGCGTCCGTACGGAAGGCGAGTTGCAGGAGCGCGTCGGTGGCCTCGACGGCGACCAGGACCGTACGGTGCAGCGCCGCGTCCGGGGCGCGGCCGAGGTGCGCGGCGAGCAGCCCGGTGAGGCGGCGGGCGACGCGGTGGTTGGGGTCGGCGTCCGGGTCGTCCCGTCCGGGGGCGGCCGGGGCCGGGGCGGGCGCGGGGTGGCGGACGCCGAGCGGGAGCTGGGCGCCGAAGTCGACGAGGGAGAAGCCGGGCACGGTGCGCTTCATGGCCAGGTACTCGTCGAGCAGCGCGTCGACGGCGCCGCGCCAGTCCCGCGCGTCGAGCCGGGCGAGGCGGTCCGTGACATGGGTGGCGTAGCGGTCCAGATTGCGGCGGGCGAGGGCGTCCGCCATGGCGCGCTTGTTGCCGAAGAAGCGGTAGACGGAGCCGATGGGGACGCCCGCGCGGGCGGCGACGGCACGGGTGGAGAGCTGTTCGTACCCCGTCTCGTCGAGGAGTACGGCGCAGGCGTCGAGGATGCGGGCGAGCCGCTCCGTACTCCGGCGCTGGACGGGGACCCGGCGTAACCCGGCGTCGTCGGCACCGGCCGCGGGGACGGCGGCGGTCTGGTGGTTCGTACGGTCGCGTGACACGGGCTCCATGATGCCGCGCGGCCCCGTTGACGTGCCGGGGAGTCAATCCTACGGTTGTCCATAGGATTGACTCCGGGGTGCGCGAGTCCCGGACCCCCTCGACCAGGGAGCGGACGATGAGCGGCATCGAGCAGGCACGGAAGGCGGCCACGGACCTCGGCCACTCCCCCGGCTTCGGCAACGAGCACAGTTCCGAGGCCGTGCCAGGGGCGCTGCCGCACGGCCGCAACGCACCGCAGCGCGCGCCGCTCGGGCTCTACGCGGAGCAGCTCAGCGGCAGCGCCTTCACCGAGCCCCGGGCCCACAACCGCCGTTCGTGGCTGTACCGCGTCCGCCCCTCGGCGGCGCATCCGCCGTTCGTACGGATCGACAGCGGCGCGGTGCGCGGCGCCCCGTTCACTGAGGTCCTCCCCGACCCCAACCGGCTGCGCTGGAACCCGCTGCCCGAACCGCCGCCGGGCACCGACTTCCTGGCCGGCCTCTGGACGCTGGGCGGCAACGGGGACGCGGGGCAGCGCTCCGGCATGGCGGTGCACCTGTACCACGCCAACGCCCCCATGACGGACCGGGTGTTCAGCGACGCGGACGGCGAACTGCTGATCGTCCCCGAGCACGGCGGGCTGCTGATCCGTACGGAGTTGGGCCTGCTCGCCGCCCGCCCCGGCGAGGTGGCGCTGATCCCGCGCGGGGTGCGGTTCCGGGTCGAGCCGCTGGACGAGGCGGTGCGCGGGTACGTCTGCGAGAACTACGGGCGGCCGTTCGTACTGCCCGACCTCGGCCCGATCGGCGCCAACGGCCTGGCCAACGCGCGGGACTTCCTGGCGCCCGTCGCCGCGTACGAGGACATCGAGCGGCCGACCCAGGTGATCAACAAGTTCTGCGGGAACCTGTGGTCCGCGACCTACGACCACTCACCGCTCGATGTCGTCGCCTGGCACGGCAACCATGTGCCGTACGTCTACGACCTGCGCCGCTTCAATGTGATCGGGTCCATCAGCTACGACCACCCCGATCCGTCGATCTTCACCGTGCTGACCTCCCCGTCCGACACCCCGGGTCTCGCGGGCGTCGACTTCGTGGTCTTCGCGCCGCGCTGGCTGGTCGGGGAGGACACGTTCCGGCCGCCGTACTTCCACCGCAACGTGATGAGCGAGTACATGGGCCTGATCGAGGGCGCGTACGACGCGAAGACCGCGGGTGAGGGCGGGTTCGTGCCGGGCGGCGGCTCGCTGCACAACATGATGTCGGCGCACGGCCCCGACCGGGAGACCTTCGACCGGGCGAGCGCCGCCGAGCTGCGCCCGCAGAAGATCGAGGACGGCCTGGCGTTCATGTTCGAGACCCGCTGGCCGGTGACGCTGTCCGGGCAGGCCGCGCGGGCGGCCCATCTCCAGCAGGGGTACGACGAGGTGTGGCAGGGTCTTGAGCGCCACTTCAGGCCCTGACCCGTTGGGGGAGATCACCGGTGACCGCCTTCGCCCCCGACTCGCTGGTCCTGAACCGCAAGCTGCCGCTCTGGTACCAGGTCTCGCAGTCCCTGCGCGCCTCGATACTGGGCCGCCGTCCGCTCGATCCGTTGCGGCTGCCCACGGAGGAACAGCTCGCCGCGCACTACGGCGTCAGCGTGCTGACCATGCGCCAGGCGCTCAAGGAGCTGGAGCAGGAGGGGCTGATCAGCCGGCACCGGCGGCGCGGCACCTTCATCGAGCCGGGCGCGCGGCGCGGCGCCCCGCGCCGGCTCCTCGGCTCGGTCGACGCGATCGTGGCGCAGCAGTCGGGCGAGCTGACCACGGTCCTGGACCATGGCCCGGTGCCGGTCCCGGGTGAACTCGCCGAGTACTTCCCCGGGTTGGACGAGGTGGTCGGCTACCGCAGGCTGCGCCGCGACGGCGAGAGCGGCGAGCCGGTCAACTGGGCGGAGAACGCGGTGCGTCCGGAGGTCGCTGCGGCCATCGACGTCGCGGACCTGGAGCGCTGGCCGATGACGAAGGTGCTCCGCGACACCCGGGGGATACGGATCAGCCGGATCACCGACACGGTCGAGGCCCGGCTGGCGGACCCGGTAACGGCGGAGCTGCTGGGGGTGCCGCTGCTGAGCCCGATCCTGCACTACACGGGGGTGACGTACGACGAGAGCGGCCGGGTGCTCGACGTGGCCAGGATCCGCTACCGGGGCGACCGGTTCTCCTTCTCGGTCACCGTGGAGACGGACACCGGCCCGACGGGTGAGCCACCGGCGCGCTGACCGGGCCGCCACGGGCGGCGGTCACCGCTCCCGGGCCGTTAGGCTTTCGCCGACGGCGCACGGAGCGAGGGCGACGGGGAGGGTGTCCGGGATGGCGGCGACGCGGGCCGACGCGGCGTTCGGGGATGCCCCGCTGCTCGGTGAGCTGATGCCGTGGTCGACGCCGCCGCTGCGGCTCGGCCGTCCCTGGGTGCTGGCACCGGACGCCGGTTCGCTGACGGCCCGCTGGGACCGGCTCGTCCGGGCCGAGGGCGCCGAGCGCGACGCGCTGTTCGGGGTGACCCGGGCCCGTACCCCGCGGAGCGCGGTCGCCGCGCTGCCGGGGCAGGCCACGGGCACCGGGCGGTTCGCCCGGGAGGCGGGGCGCTGTCCGCGGCCGCTGCGGGTGGCGCACGGGCCGTTCGACGAGCAGTGGCTGATTCCCGACCACCGGCTGATCGACGCGGCGCGCCCCGAGCTGTGGCGCGTCGCCGACGCCCGGCAGCTCTTCGCCGTGGAGCAGGGGTACGTTCCCCAGGACGAGACGGGGCCCGCGCTGCTGGTCAGCGCCGTGCTCCCGGACGGCCACTCCCCCGCGGGCCGGCCGGGCCGGATCCGGCCGCTCTACCGGCGCCCCGGCGGCGGGGAGCCCAACCTGGCCCCCGGGCTGACGGAGGCGCTGGGCGCGCGTCTCGGCCAGGAGGTCGGCGCGGAGGAGGTGCTGGCGTGGGCGGTGGCCGCCTGCGTCCCCTCGCCCGCCGGGGCCGTGGTGCCGCTCACGGCCGATCCCGGCGTCTGGGCCTCGGGGGTGGAGCTGGGGCGGCGGATGACTGGGATCCAGCTCCGCGGGGCGCGCGGCGGCGAGCGCCCCCGGCTGCCCGGCGGGCGCCGCCCGTACGTACGCGCCGCCGTGCCGGACCGGCCCGCGTCCCTGACGTACGACGCGGCGGACGAGGCGCTGTGCGTCGGCACGGGCCGCATCTCGCCCGTACCGGCCGGGGCCTGGGACTTCACGGTCGGCGGGGTACGGATGCTGGAGCTGTGGTTCGAGCGCCGCGCCCGCGTCGCGGACCCGCCGGGGCCGGGCACGCTGGAGGCGATCCGGCCGGTCGGCTGGCCCCGGGAGTGGACCTCGGAGCTGCTGGAGCTGATCACGGTCCTGGCGCTGCTCGCGGAACTCCGGCCGCTCCGGCGGAGGCTGCTCGCCGAGGTCCGCGGTGGCGCCGGCGCCACGGCGATCGGGCGGGCCGAGCTGCGTACGGCCGGCGTCCTGCCGGTCCGGGCGGCGGCCCGCCGCCCGGCATCGGTGCTCGACCACCACGAGGAGGGCCCGGAGGGGCAGTTCGCCCTCGTTTAGACGTCAGGGCCCCGGGACCCCGGGACTCCGACACCCCTAGGACAGCCGCCCGCTGCGCTCCGTCAGCGGTACGAACGAGTCGAGCACCCGGCTCAGCGCCCGGTCGAAGACCGCGTCCAGGTCGATGGGGCCCGAGTCCTCCGCGAGCGCCGCCGACAGCCGCGGGTACCGGCCCGTGGACAGCTCGCTCACCATGTACGCGATCCGGACCTCGTGTTCGCGCTCCGCGGACCAGGGCAGCGCCCGCACACGTTCCGCGGTGTGCAGCTCGTTGGCCACGTACGTGGTCACCACCCCGTTGACCATCGCGACCAGTTCCATCTTCTCGCCGTAGGTGACGTCGAGCGCGTCCAGGCAGTGCAGGCTGTATTCGAGGAAGCTGATCACGTTCGGGCTGAATCCGTAGGCGCTCGACATCAGCCCGGCCATCCAGGGGTGCTCCCGCATCATCCTGCGCGCGCGGTACGCGAGATGTGTCAGGTCGGCGCGCCAGTCGCCGGACGGCGCCTCGGGCAGCGGGTAGGCGCCCGCGACCGCGTCGACCATCAGCTCGTACAGGTCCTCCTTGCGCGGGATGTAGTTGTACAGCGACATCGTGCCGCAGCCCAGTTCGCCCGCCACATGCCGCATGGTCACGGCGCCGATGCCGCCCGCGTCCGCGATCCGCACGGCGGCGGACGCGATGTCGGAGCGGCTGTAGGCCGCCTTCGGTCCGCGCCCGGCCCGCTCGGGGCGGGACCAGATCACTCCGGGTTCAGCAGGTCGCCCCGCCATGGATCATCACCTCGCCCACCATCCTAGTTACGTACAACGTACGTAGTGCGCTACGGTGACCCCATGACAACTACGTACGCTGTACTTAGTGAAGGTCTCGAGAAGCGCTTCGGCGGCGCCGGTGGCGTGACCGCCCTGCGCGGGCTGGACCTGGCCGTGGCCGAGGGCACCGTCTGCGGGGTGCTCGGGCCGAACGGCGCGGGCAAGACCACCGCCGTGCGGATACTGACCACCCTCAGCGCGCCGGACGCCGGCAGCGCCCGGGTGGCGGGACACGACATCGTGCGCGATCCGGGCGCGGTACGGAGGGCGATCGGGGTCACCGGCCAGTACGCCGCCGTCGACGGCGAGCTGACGGGCCGGGAGAACCTCCGGCTCTTCGCCCGGCTGCTCGGCGTCAGGGGCCAGGCGGGCCGGGCGCGCGCCGACGAGCTGCTGGAGCGCTTCGAGCTGACGGACGCCGCCGACCGGGTCGCACGGACCTACTCGGGCGGGATGCGGCGCCGCCTCGACCTGGCCGTCAGCCTGCTGACCCGCCCCCGGGTGCTCTTCCTGGACGAGCCGACCACCGGGCTCGACCCGCACAGCCGGGGCCAGATCTGGGCCGCCGTGCGCGCGCTCGCGGCCGAGGGCACCACCGTCCTGCTGACCACGCAGTACCTGGAGGAGGCCGACCGGCTCGCCGACGACATCGTGCTGATCGACCGGGGCAGGGCCGCCCACAGCGGCACCCCCGCCGAACTCAAGGCGCGGATCGGCTCGTACGCGGAGGCCGTCCTCTCCGAGGTGGTGACGGGCGACGCGGCGGAGACGGCGCTCCTCGCGGCGGCGGGCGTGCTCGACCAGCTCACCGGCGCCGAGCCGGTGTTCGACCGGGAGCGCCGCGCGGTCGGCGCCGTGACCACGGACCCCACGCTGACCCTGCCCCGGCTCGTCCGGGAGCTGGACGCGGCGGGTGTGCCGGTGGTCGACGTGAGCCTGCGGCCGCCGACGCTGGACGAGGTCTTCCTCCGCCTGACCGACCGCACGGGGCCGTCCGACCGCACGGGCCACTCCGGCCACACCGACCGAACCGTCCGTTCTCTCACCGAGGAGCAGGCAGCATGAGCACACTCGCGTACGACAGCGGCGCCGTCCTGGGCCGCCACCTCCAGCGGATCAGACACGCGCCGGGCGTGGTGATCCTCACCCAGTCCATGCCGATCAACATGCTGCTGTTCTTCGGCTATGTCTTCGGCAGCGCGCTCGCCATGCCGGGCGAGCAGTACCGCGCCTACCTCGTCCCCGGGCTGCTCGCCGCGACGGCCGCCGGCGGCCTGATGACGGGCATGTTCCAGGCGTCGTACGACGCGCAGCGCGGCGTCACGGACCGGTTCCTGTCGCTGCCGATGAGCCGGGTCGCCGTACCGCTGGGACAGACCCTGGCCGATCTGCTCACCACCCTCGTGGGGATCGTGCCGCTGCTGCTCGTGGGGCTCGCGGTGGGCTGGCGGATCGAGAGCGGTGTGGCCGGCGCGCTCGGCGCGGTGGGGCTGCTGCTGCTCTTCCGGTTCGCCGCCGCGTGGATCGGCACCTATCTCGGACTGCTCGTCCGCAACGAGGAGGTCGCGGGGCAGCTCGGCGCCGCGACATTCGTCCTGCCGCTGCTGTCGAACGCGTACATCCCGTCGGAGGGGCTGCCCGGCTGGCTGCGTACGGTCGCGGAGTGGAACCCGATCAGCGCCATCGCCGCGGCGGTCAGGGATCTGTGCGGGAACGGGGCGCCGGCGGCGGACGCCGCCTGGCCGACCGCGCATCCGGTGGCCGGATCGCTGCTGTGGTCGCTGGCGCTGCTCTGCCTGTTCGTACCGCTGGCCGTCCGGCGCTACGCCAGAGGCGGGGAGTGAGGCGGTACGGGCGGCCGGCCGGCCCGGTCCGGCGGTGGTGACGGGACCGCGGCCGGCCTGGGCCGGTGTCGGGGAGTGGACTCACCGGCCGGGCCGCCGCGGAGGGGACGGGGAAGGAGACGCGAAGGCGGCGGCCTGCACTCGACCGGCCCACCGAACGGGTGTGGGTGGTCCGAGCGCGGTGGTGCCGCGAGGAGCCTGAACCGTCAGCGGCGGCTGCCGAAGAGCGTGCGACGCAGCCGCCGGAGCGGCGCGAAGAGCGAGACCCGCGCACCCCTGCTCCTGTGCGTGTTCGTCCTGTCCCGTGCGGTCAGCTCGCGCATCAGCAACGTCGCCTCGACCGTCTCCCGCTGCGGTACGGCGGGACCGCCGAGCACCGAGAGATGGCGGTCGAGGCGCGAACTGGTCGCGCTGCTCCCGCAGGTGATCGCAGGGATTCGCGCCCTGCTGTGCATCGTTATCTGTTCCATTTCACTCCCCACCCGTACGAGGGCACCCGGTCCGGGCAGGTTAACCCTATCGCCCCTTCAGGACACCCGTGTATCCCGCCTTCGGGCGGAACCACACTCGTACGGGGAGGAATGTACACAGCTCGATCTGTGTGAATTCAGGGCGAGTTGGACAGTTCGCCCGTGCGTGAAGAACCTATGCGGCCGAGGTGAAGACCGGCAGGTAACCATTGGTCTGGCCGGCGGCCGTGGGGTGGTACGACTCGCCGATGTCCAGCACGTTCAGGCTGTGCAGCCAGGAGGCGCTGGAGCAGATCTCGTGACCGGTGAAGGCTCCGGAGACACCGGCGAAGGTGAAGCCGTGGTCGGCGGCGCGCTTGGCGGTGGCGTCGTTGAGGTAGTCGGAGGCGCTGTTGATCGCGGTGCGCTTCGCCTCGCTCAGCCCTCCGACGCATGTCCCCTTGAGTTGGTAGAAGCGGGGGTACCCGAGGACGACGACCCTGGCCGAGGGCGCCTTGGATCTGATCGCCGTGTACACCGTGTCGAGGCTGCCGGGCAGCGTGGCGTCGACGAACGCGCGGGCCTGCGCGATCCGGTTGAGGCAGGCGCTCTCCGACTGGAGGACGCAGACCGTCATGACATCGGAGAATCCCGCGTCGTTGCCGCCGATGGAGATGGAGACGAGGTCGGTGGCGGAGCTGAGCGGCCCGAGCTGACCGGCGGTCACATCACCCGTACGAGCGCCCGCGCACGCGGTGAACGCGAACGTGGTGGGCGAGTGCGCCGCCGCCCAGAGCGCGGGATAGGCCCTGGGCGTGCGCTTGCAGGCGCCACTGGCGCTGTCGTATCCGCCGGAGCCGACCCCGGAGGAGTACGAGTCGCCGAGCGCCACGTAGTCGACGGCGGCGGCCGATTCGGCGGCCGAGACCGCCGATGCCCCGGTGAGGGCGAGGACCGCACCAAGGAGGAGCGAGGACGAGAATGCCGTGATTCGGGCCAGTTTCTTCATAGAACCTCTCCTTAGCAGGATTTCTGCCACAACTGTCGTACCAGTGACGACAGTTCACCGGAAGTGTTCATGCCAAGAACGTTCGGTGAGGGATTCCCGTGGATCGATATGAGCGCTCGAATCACGCGGGATTGAGCAGAACTGATCGGGGAGGTTCCGGATTCGACCGACAAAGTACGGCCAAAGAAGGGAAAACCCGTGCCGAGGTTCCACCTCTTGCCATACAGTCCCAATCATCAATACCGTCGTACATCCACCCGCATCGGTCCATCACGCAAGCGGCTCCAGGGGAGGGCTCAAGCAAGCGTCGCGATGGCTCCCGGGGCGGGGCGCGGTAGGGGGGTGCCGCGCTCGGTGACCGCGTTCCGCGCTGCCGAGTCGCGTGCCGCGCGACCAGTTCCACAGCTCACCCGGCCGGTACGGAGTTCCATGTGCCATGCCGTCATGGCGGGGTGAGAACCCCCCTTTCGAACCGGAAACACTGCGGGACCGCCCGGGGGTGGGCGGTCCACCGGACGAGAGGGAAATGAGACCCGTGAGCGCTTTTCTGCGCCCGGCGATACCGGGCGACGATCCGTTGGACCTTCCGGCACAGAGCCACATCGACCATCAGGCGACCGGCCATCAGGAGAGCGGCCGTCAGGGCCCGGGGCTACTGCCGTACCGGGCGATCTCCTCGCATCTCGCGATCACTCCGCCGGTGAGTGTGGTGATACCAGCGATGAACGAGGCACAGAACCTTCCGTACGTCTTCAGGACCCTGCCCGAGTGGATCCACGAAGTCGTCCTGGTGGACGGTGACTCCACCGACGGCACGATCGAGGTCGCCCGCGCGTTACGGCCGGACGTCAAGGTCGTCGCGCAGCGCGGCAAGGGCAAGGGGGACGCCCTGATCAGCGGGTTCGCCGCGTGCACCGGCGACATCATCGTGATGGTCGACGCGGACGGCTCGGCCGACGGCCAGGAGATCGTCTCGTACGTGTCGGCGCTGGTCTCCGGCGCCGACTTCGCCAAGGGCTCGCGGTTCGCCAACGGCGGCGGTACGGACGACATGACGGCGATCCGCAAACTCGGCAACCGGGTGCTCTGCGCCGTCGTCAACGCCAAGTTCGGCGCCCGCTACACCGATCTCTGCTACGGCTACAACGCCTTCTGGCGCCACTGCCTGGACGAGATCACGCTCGACTGCACCGGCTTCGAGGTCGAGACCCTGATGAACATCCGGGTCGTCAAGGCCGGGCTGAAGGTGCAGGAGATCCCGAGCCACGAGTACGACCGGATCCACGGGGTCAGCAATCTGAGAGCCGTACGGGACGGCCTGCGCGTCCTGAAGGTCATCCTCCGTGAGCGGGGCGTGCCCCGCTCGACCCGCCGCCGGCCGGTCGCCCTGCGGATCAGCGTCCCGGCGGCGCCGCGCGGGAAGACGTCGTGACCGGACGTCCGGCGCGCCCGGGGGAAGCGCCCGCACGTCACCGGCCGTTCACGGTCGTCATCTGCGTCTACACCGAGGACCGCTGGACGGACATCCTCGCGGCGGTCGACTCGGTGGCCGGGCAGTCCCTGCCCGCCCTGGAGACACTGCTCGTGGTCGACCACAACCCGGCCCTGCTGGCGCGGCTCGCCGCACGGTACGCGGAGCGGGCCGCGCGCGGCGAGGTGCGGGTGCTCGCCAACGCGGGCCCGCGCGGCCTCTCCGCGGGCCGTAACACCGGGATCGCGGTGGCCCGCGGCGCGTTCGTGGCGTTCCTCGACGACGACGCGGTGGCCGAGCGCGACTGGCTGCGCCGCTTCGACGAGGCGTACGGGGACGATCCGCGGATCCTGGCGGTGGGCGGGCGGACGGTGCCCGCCTGGGCCTCGGGACGCAGACCCGCCTGGTTCCCCGAGGAGTTCGACTGGGTCGTCGGCTGTACGTACCGGGGGCTGCCGGAGGGTCTGGTGCGGGTACGCAACGTCCTCGGCGGCAACGCCTCGTTCCGGCGTACCGCGTTCGACACGGCAGGGGGGTTCGCGACGGGCATCGGGCGCGACGGCGACAAGCGTCCGCTCGGCTGCGAGGAGACGGAGCTGTGCATCCGGCTCACCGAGGCGGTACCGGACGCGGTGCTGCTGATCGACGACCGCGCGGTCATCCACCACCGGGTCCCGGCGGCCCGCGAGCGGTTCGGCTACTTCCGTACGCGGACCTACGCCGAAGGGCTGTCCAAGGCGCTGGTCGCCAGGAGCGTGGGGGCGGACAAGGGGCTCGCGTCCGAGCGCCGCTACACCACCCGTGTGCTTCCGGCGGGCGTCGCGCGCGGTCTGCGCGACGCGGTACGGGGGCAGTCCGGCGGTCTGGGCCGCGCCGGGGCGATCGTGGCCGGGACGGCCCTGACGGCGGCGGGCTATCTGGTGGGCCGTTTCCGTACCCGCGGCGGGGGCGTGGCGTTCTCGTCGGGCCCGATCGAGCGGAGCGGGCCCGACGCGCGGGAGGAGCCGCGCGGCCGGTGGGAGGCGGCCGTATGACGACGGGAGGGAGGGGGCCGGCGCGGCGCGCGCCGGGCCCCTCCGGCCCCTCGGCCGCGCCGGGCACGGGGGCGGGGGCGGGCGGCGACGCGGGCGCCGTACCGATCCTGATGTACCACGCCGTCGCACACCGGCCCGCGCCCGCCACCCGCGCGCTCTCCGTCTCGCCCGGGGCGTTCGCGGCGCAGATGGCGCTGCTCGGCGCGCGTGGCTTCACCCCGGTCACCACGGCGCGGCTCGCCGACGCCTGGCGCACCGGGAAGCCGCTGCCGCAGCGCCCGGTGCTGATCACGTTCGACGACGGCTACGCGGGCGTGCACCGGCACGCGCTCCCCGTGCTCGCGGAGCGCTCCTTCGCGGCGACGCTCTTCGTCTCGACGGCGTGGCTGCGCGGCGCGTACGACGAGGGCGGCGCCCTGGACACCATGCTCGACTGGGACCAGGTACGGGAACTGGCCGCCGCGGGAACGGAGATCGGCGGCCACAGCCACACCCATCCGCAGCTCGACCAGCTCGACGACGGCCGGCTGCGCTTCGAGACCGGGCGCTGCCGGGAGATCCTGGCCGGGGAGCTGGGCACGGAGCCCGTCTCCTTCGCCTACCCGTACGGCTACTCCAGCCGGCGGGTGCGCCACGCCGTCCGCGTGGCCGGGTTCAGCCAGGCGCTGGCCGTGGGCAACGCGGCGGCGCGCCGGGGCCAGGGCCCGTACGCGCTGCGGCGGGTGACCGTACGGCGCACCACCGGGATCGAGGAGTTCGGCCGGCTGGTCGAGGGCCGGGGGCTGGTCCGCGCCTTCGCCGGGGACCGGGCGCTGACCAAGGGATACGCGCTGGTGCGGCGCGCCCGCCGGGCCGCGGCCGTGACACGCGGGGCGGTGCCCGGCGGACGGTAGCGACGCGCCCGGCCGCCACCGGGCAAAACACCGTGCATCGGCCGTCCCCGTGCCGGATCATGGGCGACATGTCTGCCAAGCCTCAGGACGCCCTGCCGATCCGGCTCACCGTCGACGACAGCGATTCGCCCTCGGATGTGGTCGACGCGCTGTTCCTCGGCCGCTTCGCGACGGGCGAGCAGCCGTACTCCCACAGCTCCACCATCGACCGCGTCAAGCCGGGCGCCGGTCTGCTGCCGCCCGGCGCCACCGTGCTGCGCCGCGCCCGCGACGACGACCGGAGCGCGACCCTCGCCGAGGGCGACGGCTGGACGCTGCTGGTGTCCCGCTGGAACCGGGGCGCCGATGTGACGGTGACGGCCGTCTCCACCGAACTGGCGGAGAAGATCCACCAGCAGACCACGGACGGCGCGCGGGACGATCCGGAGCCGCAGCCCGAGAACGTGACGATGGGGTTCTGGTACGTCTCGCCGCGGCGCGGACCGCACCGTACGACGCGGCAGATCTCCGCCGGTACGTGGGACGAGGTCAGGCCCAACTACACCGCGCCGGTGGCCGAGGCGATGGACCGGCTGATGAAGGTGACGCCGGACGACATCGCGGGCCGGCTGCTGCTGTTGCACGGCCCGCCGGGCACCGGGAAGACCTCCGCGCTGCGGACGCTGGCCCGTTCGTGGCGCGACTGGTGCCAGGTCGACTGCGTGCTGGACCCGGAGCGGCTCTTCAACGACGTCGGCTATCTGATGGACATCGCGATCGGCGAGGACGACGGCTCGGCCAAGGGCCGGTGGCGGCTGCTGCTTCTGGAGGACTGCGACGAGCTGATCCGCGCGAGGCCAAGCACACGGCGGGCCAGGCGCTGTCACGGCTGCTCAATCTGACGGACGGACTGCTCGGGCAGGGCAGGAACGTGCTGGTGGGGGTGACGACCAACGAGGATCTGGAGCGGTTGCACCCGGCGGTGGTCCGTCCCGGCCGCTGCCTGGCCAGGATCGAGGTCGGCTCGCTGACCCGCGCGGAGGCGGTCTCCTGGCTGGGCCGGGAGGACGGCGAGGGCGAGGCGGCGGTGGGCAGGGAGGGCGCGACCCTGGCGGAGCTGTACGCGCTGCGCCGGGGGACGGGTCCCGCGTCGGTCCCGGCGCAGCACGCGGGCGCTGAGGCGGGCCTGTACCTGTGAGCCGGGGCGGGGGCCGGTCGTCCTTCAGGTCCCGGTCATCCTTCGGGTCCCGGTAGCTCTTCGGGTCCCGGTCGTCCTTCGGGTCCCGGGGGCCGATCGCGTCCCGGGCGCGGTCACTTGGCGTAAACGGCCCGTACGGCTTCCTCGGCCGCGGCGAGTGCGGCGGCCCTGCCGAGCCCGAGGCGCCGGGCACGCTCCGCGTACGCGCGGGCGGCGGAGGCGGCCTCGCGGTCGGCGGCCTCCCCGGCCGCGGCGACGAACGTACCGTTCCTGCCGCGGGTCTCGATGACCCCGTCCGTCTCCAGCGCGCGGTATGCCTTGGCGACGGTATTGGCGGCCAGTCCCAGCTCCTCGGCGAGCCCCCGTACGGTGGGGAGCTTGTACCCGACCGGCAGCAGCCCTGAGCGGGCCTTCGCGGAGATCTGGGTACGCAGTTGCTCGTACGGAGCGGTCACGGAGGCCGGGTCGATCACGATCTTCAACGTCACGGAGTGATTCTCCCCCACGAGCCGCGGGCGCCGAGTGACACGCGGCAGAGCTGGCCGGAACGCGACGGGGAAAAGGAGAGGCGGACCGGTGGCGCGCGCACGTAGGGTCGCTCCCCATGACTGTGACTGTCCGTGATTTCCGCACCGAGGACGCCCCTGCCGTCGTCGAGCTGCGCCGTGCCTGCGTTCCGTTCCTCATCGTGACCGAGGAGGCCGTCCTCTTCGAGGTGGCGACCGCCAATCCGGCCAAGAAGTACCGCCTCCTGGTGGCCGAGGAGGACGGTGAGATGATCGGAACGGCGCATGTGGGGATCGCGTACGACAGCGAGGAGCCGGGCCAGTCCTCCGTCACCCCGCAGGTCCACCCCGGGCGCCGGGGGCGCGGCGCGGGGTCGCTGATCCTCCGTACCGCCGAGGAGCATCTCGCGGCGCACGGCGCGACGAGCGTCTACTCCTGGGCCCTGGACGAGCCGTCCAGCCTCGCCTTCGCCGAGCGCCACGGCTACCGGCCGACGCGCCCGGCGCACTTCCAGCGCCTCGACCTGGCCGACGGTGTCCTGCCCGAGCCGCCGGCGGAGCTCCCCGCCGGGGCGGTGCTGCGTACGGCGGCGGAGTACGCGGCCGATCCGCGCCCGCTCTTCGAGGCGGACGCGGAGGTGACGTCCGACGAGCCGGGCGACATCAGCACCGGCCTGGACGACTACCAGGACTGGCTGAACCACACCTGGAACCACCCGTGTCTGGACCGGGCGCTGACGACGGTGGTGGAGGTGGACGGCCAGGTCGCCGCGTTCACGGCGGCCCACACCGACGGCGCCACCCGCTATCTGACGGCCATGACGGGCACGCGCCGCGCGTTCCGGGGCCGCGGGCTGGCGAAACTCGCCAAGACGGACTCGCTCCTGCGCGCCCGCGCGGCGGGATACCGGGAGGCGTTCACCGCGAACGACGCGGACAACGGCCCGATGCTGGCCGTCAACCGGTGGCTCGACTACCAGATCTGCGCGTCCGAGGTACGTCACGTGCGCGACCTGGTCTGAGGCCCGTCCCGGTACGTCGCGGGCAGGACGACGGAGCGGTCGGTCCCCGTGGTGTGGGCGATCGGGTCGTCGTCCTCGTGCCAGTGCAGAACGAAGCGCTCGCCCGCGCGGTAGGCGTCGAGACCCGCGCGGCCGTAGGCGACCAGGTCGTCGGGGAGGCCGGACAAGGGGTGCCAGGAAAGGCCCGAGCACTTGTCCGGCTCCCGGTTGTACGGCTCACCACCGGCGCCGTACGCCGCCTCGAAGAACCATCCGATCCGCGGTGCGCCGCCCGGCCCGCGATGCTGCATGACCAGGGCGACGCGCAGATCCCCGGGGGCCAGTTCGACCCCGATCTCCTCGGCCGCCTCCCGGATCATGGCCGTACGGACGTCCTCGCCGGACTCCACATGCCCGGAGGGGCAGTTGAGCAGCCCGTCGGCGTACCCCGTCCCCGCCCGGCGGGCGAGCAGCACCTCGTCCCCTCTGCGCAGGACGAGATGGACGTCGACCACCTCCCGGTGGCGGGCGGTCGGGGCGGGGGCGGCGGCGGGCCGGTCGTTCGTGGTCATGGTCCGATGGTGACAGCCGCCACTGACAACGGGCCCGCCCTCGCCGCTCTCCGCCCCGGTGCCGCTACGCCTCCGTACGCGGGCGGCGCCGCAGCTCGATGAGCTTGCGGATGCCCGGCCAGGCCAGGAGCAGCACGACCACCGCGTACACCGTCACCGAGAACGGGGTGTTGACCAGGCCGGTCACGCTCCCGTCGCTGATCTGGAGCGCGCGCCGCAACTGCTGTTCGGCGGCCGGGCCCAGGATGACGCCGATGACGGCGGGCAGCACGGGCAGGCCGTAGCGCCGCATCCCGAAGCCGATCAGGCCGATGATCAGCAGGATGACCAGGTCGAGCGCCTCGCCGCCGACCGCGTACGCGCCGACCGCCGCGAAGAAGAGGATCCCCGCGTAGAGGTACGGGCGCGGGATGCGCAGCAGCTTGGCCCAGACCGGGGCGAGCGGCAGGTTGAGCGCGAGCAGCAGCACCATGCCGACGAAGAGGGAGGCGATCAGCCCCCAGACCAGGTCGGGTTCGCGTTCGAAGAGCAGCGGTCCCGGCTGGATGCCGTACTGCTGGAAGGCGGCGAGCATCACCGCGGCGACGGCCGTCGTGGGCAGTCCGAGGGTGAGCATCGAGACCAGCGTGCCGGCCGCCGAGGCGGACGCGGCCGACTCGGGGCCCGCCACGCCCTCGATGGCGCCCTTTCCGAACTCGTCCTTGTGCTTGGAGAGCCGCTTCTCGGTGACGTAGGAGAGGAAGGTGGGGATCTCCGCGCCGCCGGCCGGGATCGCCCCGAACGGGAAGCCGATGAGCGGCCCGCGCAGCCACGGCCGCCAGGTGCGGCGGATGTCCTTCTTGGCCAGCCAGGGGCGGCCGACCGGGATCGCCTCGCCCGAGGTGCGGCGCAGATGGGCGGCGACCCACAGGGCCTCGCCGATCGCGAAGAGGCCGACCGCGACGATCACCACGTCGATGCCGTCGGCGAGTTGGAGCGTGCCGAAGGTGAGCCGCTGCTGGCCGGTCATCTGGTCGAGCCCGACCAGTCCGAGGGTGAGGCCGATGAGGAGGGAGGCGAGGCCGCGGATCCGGGACGAGCCGAGGACGGACGTCACGGCGATGAAGGCGAGCACCATGATCGCGAAGTAGTCGGGGGCGCCGATGTCCACGGCGAGCGAGGCGACGGTCGGGGCGAGGACGACCAGCAGGATCGTGCCGATCATGCCGCCGGCGAAGTGCCCGCCGGCCGCCGCCGCGAGCGCCTGGGCGCCCCGGCCCGCCTTGGCCATCGGGTTGCCCTCGATGGCCGCCACGACGGCGGCGCTCTCCCCCGGGGTGTTGAGCAGGATGGAGGTGGTGGAGCCGCCGAACATGGCGCCGTAGTAGATGCCGGCGAACATGATGAAAGCGCCGGTCGGTTCGAGTCCGTACGTCACCGGGAGCAGCAGCGCGACCGCCATGGCGGGGCCGATGCCGGGCAGGACACCGATCGCGGTGCCGAGCAGCACGCCGATCGCCGCCCAGAGCAGGTTCATCGGCGTGAGCGCCGTACCGAAGCCGTCGATGAGGGAGTTGAGGGAGTCCATCGGTTACAGCACCCCCATCAGCGGGCCACCGGGGAGGGGGACACCGAGCAGGTTGTTGAAGACGAAGTAGGTGAGGAGGGAGAGCCCCGCGGCGATCAGCGGGTCGCGGTCGTAGTGGCGGCTGCCCAGCGCGTACGCCGAGCCCCAGAAGAGCAGGGCCCCGGAGATGGGGAAGCCGAGCGGGCCGATGAGGACGGCGTTGGCGAGGAAGACCCCGGCGAGCAGCAGGACGGTGCGCCAGTCGCTGGGCTCGGCGAGGTCGATGTCCTCGCCGCCCTCGGCCTCGCCCCGGCCGCCGCGCAGCACGTCGAGGGTGAGGAGTACGGCGACGACGAGCAGCCCGATGCCCACGACGACGGGGACGGTCTTCGGGCCGACGGGGCCGCGCTGGGTGAGGTCGACGGTCATGGTGAGGGCGTCGGTGAGGACGAGGACGCCGAGGGCGAGCAGCAGCAGGCCCACGCCGATCTCGGAGTGCTCGCGGAGCCAGGAGCGGGCGTCGCGGGGGCCCGCCGTGGCCGCGACGGCGCCAGAGGTGCCCGGGGCGTCAGAAGTGTTCGGAGTGTCCGGCGTGTCCGGGGCCTCAGGGGTGTTCGGGGTGTCCGGCGTGTTCGGGGTGTCGGTGGGCGGTGTCACAGTCCCAGCTCCTTGAGAACGGAGTCGACGCGCCGGTCTTCCTTGGCGAGGAAGTCACCGAACTCGTCGCCGGTGAGGAAGGCGTCGGCCCAGCCGTTCTTCTTGAGCGACTCCCGCCACTGGGGCGAGTCGTGCAGCTTCTCGAAGAAGGCCAGCAGCTTGTCGCGTTCGGCGCCGGAGAGGCCGGGCGGGGCGACGATGCCGCGCCAGTTGGTGAAGTCGGTGTCGAGACCGGCCTCGCGCAGGGTGGGCGCGTCCAGGCCCGGCAGCCGCTCGGGTCC
The DNA here is from genome assembly GCF_044744405.1 of Streptomyces sp. NPDC087310. Classification (NCBI taxonomy): domain Bacteria; kingdom Bacillati; phylum Actinomycetota; class Actinomycetes; order Kitasatosporales; family Streptomycetaceae; genus Streptomyces; species Streptomyces sp. NPDC087310. The sequence continues at coordinate 424,393 of NZ_JBIUYF010000008.1, forward strand.
GGTGACGGCGAGGAGCCGCAGCTCCCCGGACTCGATCTGGTCGAGGTACTCGCCGACGCCGGAGACACCGAAGGCGACCTTGTTGCCGAGGATGGAGGCGAGGAGTTCGCCGCCGCCGTCGAACGGTACGTAGTTGACGGTCTTCGGCGCGATACCGGCGGCCTTCGCCATCAGCATCGGGGCGAGGTGGTCGGGCCCGCCGGGCGAGGAGCCGCCGCCGACGGGGACCTTGGCCGGGTCGGCCTTCCAGGCCGTGACCAGGTCGTCCATGGTCCGGTACGGGGAGTCCTTGCCGACGACGACGATGTCCGACTCCTCGGTGATCCGGGCGATCGGAGTGGTGTCGGCGAGGGTCTTGGGCGACTTGTTGGTGTGGACGGCGCCGACGACCCCGAGGCCCATGGACATCGCGAGCTTGCCGTTGCCGTGCTCACCGACGAGCCGGGTGAGCCCTACGGTGCCACCCGCGCCGGGCAGGTTGAACACCTCGATGTTGTGGGTGAGTTCGGCGTCCTCGGCGTTCTTCGCCATGGTGCGGGCCGTGATGTCGTAGCCGCCGCCGGGGGTGTTGGGGACCATGAAACGCAGGCCGGGTATCTGCGTGCCGGTGTCGGTGCCACTGCCGGAGGTGAGCAGCGGCGGCCCCACCAGCACCAGCAGCGCCGACCCGAGCAGGGCCAGAGGGGTGCGCAATCGCACGTGTGCCGCCCTTCGGAAGGTGGTGTGAAGTGGGCCACATGTTGCCTGCGCGTTAACAAGCTGTCTCTCTTCCGGAATCAACGGACGTTGTGGTCGTTGTGGTCGCGGCTTAGCGTGTGCGCGTGATGAAAGTGCTGGTGGTGGACGACGACTTCATGGTCGCCAAGCTGCACAGCCGCTATGTGTCCGCGATGGACGGCTTTACCGTCGTCGGTGTGGCGCACAGCGGCGCCGAAGCGCTGCGCGCGGCCGAACGGCTCCGGCCCGACCTGGTGCTGCTCGACATCTACCTGCCCGACATGGACGGGATCGCGGTCCTGCGGGAGCTGCGGGCGGCGGAGGAGCGGGACGGCCGGGCCGGCACGGTCGACGCCCTGTTCATCACGGCGGCACGGGACGCGGAGCTGATCCGCGCCGCGCTGCGGGCGGGCGCGCTGCACTATCTGATCAAGCCGTTCCACCGGACGGCGCTCCAGGAGCAGCTTCAGCACGTGGCGTCGCTGCGGACCCGGCTGGCCGGTCTGGGCGAGGCGCGCCAGGAGGACGTCGACCACATCTTCGGCGCCCGCCCGCCGGGCAGCCGCGGTCTCCCGAAGGGGCTGGCCCCGCACACGGCGGAGCTGGTGGAACGCGTCCTGCGGGAGAACGCCGAGGGGCTCTCCGCCACCGAGTGTGCGGCGGCGGGAGCCCTCTCCCGGGTGAGCGCCCGCCGCTACCTGGAGTACTTCGCCACGACGGGCCGCGCGGAGATCTCGCTGCGCTACGGCGGTACGGGCCGCCCCGAGCGCCGCTACCGCTGGACGGGGTGAGGGGTCATCTCAGGGCTGACCTCAGGGGTGGCCTCAAGGCTGGCCTCAGGGCTGACCTCAGGGGTGGCCTCAGGAGTCCGCTCAGCGGTATCCGCTCGCGTCGGCGGGCTTGTCGGCGTCCTGCACCTCGACGAGGTAGCGGAAGGCGTCCGGCCGGCTGCCGTCGACGTCCGTGAAGCCGTAGACCTCCGCGAGCCCGCCGCTCGACAGGGACTGCCCGTTCCACCGGCTCACCCCGGGGTCGGCGGCCAGGGCGGTCACGGCCCGTCCGACGTAGCGCGGGGTCTCGGAGATGCAGAAGTGCGGTACCCGCTCCAGTGCGTCGCGCCATGATCCCTCGGTCACGCCGAACTGCTCCAGCATGATCTCCGACCGCATCCACCCGGGCGTCAGGGCCACCGCCGTACCGCCGCGTGATCCCAGCTCGTGGCCCAGAGCGAAGGCCATCCGCAGGACGGCGGCCTTGGCGACGTCGTAGAAGAACGAGTTCCGGTAGGTGTCGCGGTTGTACTCCGCGGTGCCGTCGGTCATCTCGACCACCAGACCGCCCTCGTTCCGCAGGAGGAGGGGAAGGGCGTGGTGGCTGGTGATCGCGTGGGTCTCCACCGCGAGCCGGAGCAGCCGCAGCCCGTTGTCGAGGTCGTGCTCCCATACGGGGACGTCCCACTCGAAGAGGTTCTCGCCGCCCCAGATGTCGTTGACGAGCAGGTCGAGCCGCCCCTGTTCGGACGCGATGCGGTCCACCAGGGCGCGGACCTGGGCAGGGACCAGGTGGTCGGTCGGGACGGCGATGCCGTGGCCGCCCGCCTCGGTCACGAGGTCGGCGGTGTCCTCGATGGTCTCGGGGCGGTCGTACTCCGAGCGCTGCTTGCGGGTGCTGCGGCCGGTCACGTAGACCGTGGCGCCGGCCGCGCCGAGTTCCACCGCGATGCCCCGGCCCGCTCCCCGGGTCGCTCCCGCGACGAGAGCGACCTTGCCGTCCAGCCTTGCTGACATGTGTGTCCTTCCGTGTCCACGTACCACCGTTGTGCCGGCGCCCGATGTGGCGGCGCCGAGCACGATGATGGCGTGGATACCCGACATCTTCTGTCGGGTATCCACGCGGACCCGCGGGCCGGGGCGCCGGCGGTCAGCGCACCACCCTTGCCGGGATCAGCCGCTGGGCGCGCAGCTCCCCGAGGACGAGGGCGGCGAACTCCGTCGCTCCCCTGACCGAGGTGTGCGTGTTGTCGCGCTTCTCGTCGTAGAGGAAGAGCGCCTTGGACGCCTCGGGGCCCAGTTCCTCCACCCGGTGCTTGGTGAGCGCCGTGAGGTCGACGAGGGGGATGTTCCGGTCCCTGGCGAGCGCGCGCATCTCGGCCGGGAGGTCGACGCCCAGGCCGTTCACGTTCAGGGCCGTGCCGTTGTCGAGCGTCCCGTCGGCGTTGAACCAGCGGCGGACGATCGGGGTGACCAGGACGGGCCGGCCGCCCCGGGCCCTGACCCGGTCCGTCATCTCCGTGAGGTTGGCGCGGTAGACGTCGGCGGGCGTCTGCTTGTCGTTGTGGGCGAGCTGGACGAGGACCAGGTCGCCGCGGCCCACCCGGGACTCGACGGCGGGGAAGAGCGCGGGCGTGTCCAGGAAGGACTGCGAACCCTCCCCCGAATCCGAGTAGTTGGCGACCGAGATACCACCGCGGAGGTACTGCGGGAGCTGCTGGCCCCATCCGGTGTACGGTTCTCCCGCCTGGTCGCAGACCGTCGAGTCACCGGCCAGGAAGAGCTGGGGCGTACGGGGCGCCGGGGTGACCCGGAGCCCCGCCAGGAGGGGCGCCGCGCCGTCGAAGCGCAGGTCGAGCCCGGGGGTGCCGCTCGGGCCCGTGGGTTCGCCCTCGGGTTCGCGTACGTCCACGGTGAAGCCGCGCCGTACGGTCCGGCCCGCCGCGGTCGCCGTTTCGTCCAGCATCGTCCGGCGGGTTTCCGCCGAGACGCCGGTGGAGCCCGCCGTGGCGCCGCCGAGCAGGGCCGACACCTCGTACGTACCCGGTGGCACGTCGACGTGGCAGACCACCGGGGAGGTGCCGGCGCACCCGGCGGGCAGGCGCGGCGGGCGGGCCTGGGCGGGGGACGACAGGGCCGTCGCCGCCGTGAGGGCCGCCAGCGCCAGCGCGCCGGTGTGCCGGGCGAGGGCGCCGCGTCCCTTCGCCCGTGCGCGTTCCCGTTCCTGTCCCTGTTCCCGTTCCTGTCCCCGTTTCTGTTCCTGTTCCTGTTCCTGTTCCATGGGCCCCTCCCCTACTTCTTCGGGATGCTGTCGCCCACCAGCGCCAGGTTCTGGATCGCCGCCAGCCCGAACAGCGCCGTCTCGTTGCTGTTGACCCGCAGGTTCTCCCAGCCCGGTTCGAGCACGTCCGGGCCCTCGATGCGCTTCTTGTCCCAGACCATCGCCGAGGTGTACGCGTCGCTGTCGAAGAACTTCTGCCAGGCGCGCGCCGCCAGCTTCTCGTCGCCCAACTGGGCCGCCGCGTAGGCGTCCTGGCGCGAGTGGCCCTGGAAGAGGAGCAGGCTGCCGAAGTCGGAGCCGTACCGTTCGCGCTGTTCGGCCTTGGTCGCGTTGAAGTAGCGGCAGTAGTCCAGCCAGGCGTCCTTGAACGCCGGCAGGTCGATGAGGCCGATCAGCTCCGCGCACATCTCGACCAGGCCGAACATCGAGGAGAGGTGGGAGACGCTGACCACGGGCGTGCCGGGGACCGCGAACTTCCCGGTGTCCAGGTCGTAGAGCCCCGAGCCCTGGACGAAGCCGTTGGGCTGCGCGGCGATCGTCTCCATGGTGGAGCGCAGCCGCGCCTCGGCCTTGGCCGCCTGCGGGCCCCGGCGTTCCCACTCCGTGAGCCAGCCCGCCGCGAGCCCGCTCCAGTCGGTGCCGAAGCCGACCGACAGGGCGTTGCGGTCGGGCTCGTACGGCTCGGTGCGGATCTTGCGGATGGGGTCGAGGACGAGAAAGGTCTCGTCGGAGTCGACCTGTGCGCGCATCAGGTCGCCGACCCGTTCGTCGGCCGTGAGGAAGTAGTACGGGCGGCGGTAGACGGCGGTGGAGATGCGCTGCTGCTTGGCGCTGTCCGCGTAGTGCTGGACGCCGTGGCGCGTGCCCAGTCCCGCCCACTGGCCGAGGTGGTAGACGTCGACCTCGCCGGTGTGCCGGGTCAGCGCCTCGGCGAAGCGGAAGATGTCGGAGCGGCCCGAGCGGAGATAGGCGTACCAGAGCCAGAGGTCGGGCGAGAGTTCGGAGTTGTCCCAGGCGTAGCCGCCGACGTCGTACCGCCACTGGTGACGGTTCTCGTCGTAGCTGTGCATGAAGTCGCCGTAGTCCCAGAAGCCGTACCAGCGGCGCTGCTCGACCTGCTCCTGGTAGTAGGTGAAGAGGAAGTCGAGCTGGTCCTCGATCTTCGCCTTCGCGGGATCCGAGCGGTCGACGGGGGCGAACAGTCCGCCGAACACCCCTGCCCTGCTGAGGACTTCGGCGGTCGTCGCGAGTTGCGGCGGGGTGCGTACGGCCTGCGACTGGGCGACGAGTTCGGCGGCGGTGGGGGTGGCCGCGTTGGCCCAGAACATCAGCTCGCTGGTGCGGGCGATGCCGTACGGGGTGCCGAAGCCCGGCTCGTAGTCCTCGTACGTGATGTTGAGGCCCTCGATCTGTTCGGGATAGGTGTCCTGGCCCATCCCGTCGTGGTAGAAGCGCAGGTCCATGGGGCGGGCCTCGGGTGACCAGAGCCAGAGGGTGACCTCGGCCTCGTCGCCCGCCGCGCCCCGGATGTCGAGCTGCGCGGGGTGCTTCTGCCAGAAGTCGCGGAGCCCGAAGGAGAGTCCGCCGCTCGCCCCGCCGACGTAACCGAAGCCGGAGGCCCGGCCGCCGCCGCCCGCCGTGATCCAGCCGTGGCCCGGCTTGGTGCGCTTGCGCAGGGTGAAGCCGTCGGCGGAGAGCTGGGAGAGGGTGTAGTCGCCCCAGGTGGGGATGTACTGGAGGCGGGTGGTGACCCGCTGGTCCCAGGTGGCCGGGTCGGGCAGCTTCTCGCCCTTGACCTGCGCGGCTCTGACGGCGGCGCCCGGGTCGCGGCGCAGTCCCGTGATGCCCTGGACGGCCTCGGTGAGGAAGCCCTTGCCCTCGCCGGCGACCCGGATGTGGCGGTCGTACGCGGCGTCGCGCATCGGTACGGAGAAGCGGACGCCGAGGCCGCGGATGAAGTCGCCCTTCGTACGGCCCGCGGTCTGCTCGCCGTCGTAGGTGATGGTGTGGACCATACGGAAGGAGTCGGCGTTGGCGTAGAAGTAGAGCCGGACGCTGAAAGGCAGCCAACTGCGGCTTCCCCTGCGGTGTTTGCCGTCGATGCGGACCACCGCCCTGACGGGGCCGTCCTGTTCCACCTCGGCGACGCCGATCTCGCCGTCGAACCGCTCCCACTTGGCGCTGCCCGCGTCGTCCTCGTCGAGTTCGCCCTGGCGCAGCAGAACGAGGCGGCCGTCGGTGGCGATCCTCGTGGTGCCCCGGGTCAGGGACTCGACGAGCTGGTCGCCGTCCCTGCGGATCACGGCCTTGACGACACCGGTGTCGACGGTGATCTTCCGCCGGGTCTCGGTGACGGTGACCTTCCTCGCGGGGGCCGCGGGCCGGCCGGCGGCGAGGGTGAAGCGCTCGGCCGCGGCGACCACACCGGTGCCCGTGGACTCGATGCCGACGGCGTGGGCGGTCCACTTGAGGGAGCCGTCGGGCCAGTAGGCGGTGGGCCAGGTCTGTACGGGGACGGCCTCGCCGTCCCCGGTGGCGAGGGCGAACGCCGTGCCGGCCGGGTGGGCGCCGCGGGGCCACGGCACACCGAAGGTGGATCCCGGCGCGGCCCCGGGACCCTCGTCCTCCAGCCAGCGGACCGTGACGGGGGCGTCGGCCGCGGCCGCGGTGGCCTCCGCGGCCTGGGCCTGCTGCCCACCGAGCGCCCAACTGAACTGCGTGGCCGCGCCCGCGACGGCGGCGGCCTTGAGCAGGGACCTGCGAGGGATCGGTGACATCGGCAATCCTTCCTCGGCATCTACATGCACATGACATATGCGGAGACGCGCCGGCGCCGGCCGGGCGCGGTTGCGGCAGGGAGCTCAGCCGGTACGGTGGCGGCGCTCCACGGCCAGCGCCGCTGCCGTCACCACGCCGAGCGCGGGCGCCGCCAGCGGGGTGGCGAACCACGCCGAGACCGGTACGACGGCGAGGCCGCAGATCAGCAGCAGCGACCCGGCGGGGTCCGCGACCGTACGGCGGGCCGCCGCGCGCAGCAGGACCCGCCACGACGCCCCGGGCCGCCATGACGCGGCGGCCCGCAGCCCGGCGACGCACACGCCGAGGAAGGCGAGCACCCCGACCGCCCCGGCGAAGGCGCCGCCGGGCAGCCCGGCCCGTACCACGGTGAGATCCGCCCAGAGCAGCCAGAGGGCCGCCCAGCCGGCCGCCCCGACGAGCCAGCCGCGCCGGGCGGCGGAGCGCAGGTCCGCCAGGAACTCCCGCCGGGTGGCGACCTCGTGGCCCAGCACCCGGCGCAGGTGGGAGGCGCCGGCGGCGAACGCCGCGGGGAAGGTGAGCAGGGGCAGCGAGGCCAGCGCGATCCACACGCCGGTGAGCAGGGCCTCGGCGAACACGGCGAACGCCCGCAGGAAGCGGGAGTCCTGGCGGGCCGTACGGCGCCGCTCGGCCCGGGCCTCGGAGAGGTGGACGGTCTGGCTCATCGCAGCGGCTCAGCCCTTCAGTCCGGAGGTCGCCATGCCGTCGATCAGGTAGCGCTGGAACGCGAGGAAGAAGAGCAGCACGGGCAGCAGGGCGATGAGCGACATCGCGATCATTCCGCCGTAGTTGGCGACGCCGTCCTGGTCGACGAACATCTTCAGCCCGAGGGAAACGGTGTACTTCTCGGGCTCGTTGAGATAGATCAGCGGGCCCATGAAGTCGTTCCACGCGTTGATGAAGGTGAAGATCGCGCTGGTGATCAGGGCGGGCCGGCAGAGCGGCAGCACGATCGACCAGTAGATCCGCGCGTGCCCGCAGCCGTCCAGCCGCGCCGCCTCGTCCAGCTCCTTCGGCAGGTTCCGCATGAACTGCATCATCAGGAAGACGAAGAAGGCGTCGGTGGCCAGATACTTGCCGAGCAGCAACGGCGTGTAGGTGTTGATGAGTTCGAGCTTCTGGAAGAGCACGTACTGCGGGATCAGCAGCACGTGGTACGGCAGCAGCAGGGTCCCGATCATGAGCGCGAAGAGCAGGTTGCGCCCCGCGAACCGGATCCGGGCGAAGGCGTAGGCCGCCAGCGAGCACGAGATCAGCACCCCGGCCACCGAACCCAGGGCGAGGACCGTCGAGTTGACGAAGAAGGTGGTGATCGGGATGTCAGCGATGCCGTCGGCGAGGCGCGTGTAGTTCTCGGTGATGGGGTCCACCGGGAAGAGGTCCAGGCTGCCCACGATCTGGTCGTTCGGCTTGAACGAGCCGCCGATCACCCAGAACACCGGGTAGAGGACGATCGCGAGGACGGCCAGCGAGCCGAGGTGCCAGGCCAGCGAGCCGGCGCTCCGGCGGCGGAAGGCGGCGCGTACGGCCTCGGCCGGGTCCGGGCGCGACCCTGGCGGCACGGCCGGGCCGGGCGCCGGGTGCGGGGACGACTGCGTACGCGGTGTGCTCATCGGGTCGCCTCCTCGTAGTGCACCCAGCGTTTCTGGGACCAGAACAGCACCGCGGTCACCAGTCCGACCGCGAGCAGCAGCATCCAGGCCATGGCCGAGGCCATCCCCATCCGGCTGTTCTCGAAGCCCTGGATGTAGAGGTAACAGGTGTAGACGAGCGTGCCGTCGGCCGGGCCGCAGGTGCCGCCCGCGCCGCCGAGGATGTAGGCGGAGCCGAAGATCTGGAACGAGTGGATGGTCTCCAGCAGGACGTTGAAGAAGAGCACCGGCGAGATCATCGGCAGGGTGATGTTCCAGAACCGGCGCAGCGGTCCCGCGCCGTCGACCTCCGCGGCCTCGTAGAGCGAGACCGGCACCTGCTTCAGCCCGGCGAGGAAGATCACCATGGGCGCGCCGAACTGCCAGACGGTGAGCGCCACCAGGCTGTACACGATCATGTCGGGGTCGCCGACCCAGCCGCCCGCCGGGAGGCCGAAGAGCCGCTGGGCCCGGTCGACCACGGCGTCGTCCGAGAAGATCGCCTTCCAGACGATGGCGATGGAGACGCTCGCCCCGATCAGGGACGGGGCGTAGAACGCGGCCCGGTAGAAGCCCTGTCCGCGGCGTTTCTGACTGAGCAGCAGCGCGACGCCGAGCGCCGCCGCCAGTTTGAGCGGGGTGCCGACGACCACGTACCACAGCGTCAGGGAGACCGAGTGGCGCCAGCGGGCGTCCCCGAACATCTCGGTGAAGTTGTCGAACCCGATCCACTTCGGGGCGTCGAAGAGGTTGTAGTCGGTGAAGGCGAAGTAGAGCGAGGCGATCATCGGCCCCGCCGTGAGGATCAGGAAGCCCGCGATCCAGGGGGACATGAAGAGTAAGCCGGCCAGGTTCTCCCGGCGGCCCCGCCGTCGGGCGGCGGGGGGTCCGGGGCTGTCCTGGCCGGCCCGTGCGGCCGCGCGGTCCCGGGCTCCGGGCTCCGCCGCGGTGGGCGCCCCGCTCACCACCGTGGGTCCCATCAGGAGCCGAGCGCCGTGTTCGACTCGGTGAAGAACTGCTTCACCGCGTCGTCCACCGGCCGCTTGCCCAGGGCGAGTTCCTCGGCGATCCGCAGGAAGGCCGACTCGGCGACGTCCGCGCCCGCCGGGTGCGGGGTGATCGGCTCCAGCACGCCGGTGTCGACGAGCTGCTGCTCGTACGCGGCGATCTGCTTGTTCACCTCGTCGGTGGGCTTGAACGCCTCGTACTGGGCGGTGGTCGTGGGCACACCGCGGTCGTAGCCCATGATCTTCGCGACCTCGGGGTCGTGCACCATGAAGTCGATGAACTGGGCGACTTCCTTGGGGTGTTTGGTCCGCCGCGACCCGCTCAGCATCAGCGAGCCGAGGTACTGGCCCGTCTTCTTGCCGTCGGTCGTGGGGATCGGGGCGAGGCCGTAGTCGCTCTTGCCCTCGGCGGTGTAGCGGACGGTGAAGTTGTCCCAGGTGAACTCCCCGGCGGCCAGTTCGGCGGCGACCGCGGACTTGGGCTTGATCTGCGCGATCTTCTTCGGGTCCGTGTAGACGCCCGACTTCACCCCGTCGTACGCCTTGGTCCACCACTGGGTGAGGTCGGCCTCGGTGAACCCGAGCCCGTCCGCGGTGAAGAACGCCTTGCCGTGCTGGCGGAGGTAGAGGTCGTAGAGGTACATGACGCCGTACATCCCGCTGTCGCCCGCCATGCCCTGGGTGTCGCGGATCTTGCGCATCGCGGCGTCGAAGTCGTCCCAGGTCCAGCCGGGCTTGGGGGCGATGCCCGCCTTCTCGTACACCTTCTCGTCGATGACCAGCGCCATGGAGTTGCTGCCGACCGGCACCCCGAGGAGCTTGCCGTCCACCTCGCCGAAGGTGGCGAGGCCGGCCCGGAAGCCGTCCATGCTGAGGTTGCCCGCGCTCACCTGCTGCTTCAGGTCGAGCAGGACGTTCTTCTGGTCGTACTTGCGCAGGAAGCCGACGGCGTTCTGGAAGACGTCGGGCGGATTGCCGCCGGAGGCTTGGGTGTTGAACTTCTTCCAGAAGTCCAGGTAGGGCTGGAAGTCCGTCTTGACCTTGATCTTCGGGTACTTCTCCTCGAAGAGGGAGATCGTCCGGTTGATCCGCTTCGCACGGTCCTCGGACCCCCACCACGCGTACCGGATGGTGACGTTCCCGCCACTCGATCCACTTCCGGATCCGCAGCCGGCCGCTGTCAGGCCGAGTGCGGCCAGTGAGCCGCCCGCGATTTTGAGCAGGCCGCGTCTGTCGACGCTCCCCGACGTAGGCATAGCTCGCCCCTCACTCCGAAAAATTGAATCGTTTTAGGTAAGCGCTTGCCGCTAGAAATTAAGGACCTGTGAGCCGTACGTCAATGGTTCGGACGACATCCGTTGAAGCGCTTTCCACTTCTGTCCGAAGCATTGACGAAACATGAAACGCCGCTCTAGCTTCATCGCGTCGTACTTCGTACGTCATATATGAGACGCGAGATCTGAGAGCGCCCATGGCCTTCGCCCCGAGTCCGATCCCCTCCCGCACCCAGTACGTCCAGGAGGCGATCAAGCACGCCATCCTCACCGGCGGGCTCAGTCCGGGTCAGCCCCTGGTCGAGACCGAACTGGCCGCGCGGTTCGGGGTGTCGAAGACACCGGTGCGCGAAGCCCTCAAGACCCTGGCCGGCACCGGCCTGGTCGTCATGAGCCAGTACAAGGGCGCCACCGTCCGCACGGTCGACGCCGCGATGGCCCACGAGGTCTACGACGTACGGCTGCTGCTGGAACCGGCGGCGCTACGGCGCTCCCTGGGCCGCGGCGCCTCGCTGGAGCCCGCCAGGGAAGCCCTCCTGCGCGCGGACCAGGCGGCCGACCAGGCCGAACGCTCCCTGGCCAACCGGGAGTTCCACCGGTCGCTCTATCTGCCCTGCGGCAATCCGCTGCTGGCCAGGATGCTCGACGAGGTGCGCGACCAGGCGGCCCTCGTCTCGACCGTGGCCTGGGCCACCGTCCCGTCCTGGGAGCGGGAGGCGGGCGAGCACCGCGAGATCCTGCGGCTCGCCCTCGCCGGTGACATCGACGGCGCGGCGGGCGCCCTCCACGACCACATCGCCTCGTTCCTGCACCGGGCGTTCCCCGAAGGAGAGACCACGCATGAAGAGCCCTGATCTCACATCGTCGCGGGACGCGCTCGCCGATGTCGTGGCGATCCCCGTGACACCGTTCACCGCCGACGGCACCATCGACACCGCGGCACACCGCGCCCTGCTCCGCCGGCTGCTCGACGGCGGCGTCCGCACCCTCACACCGAACGGCAACACCGGCGAGTACTACGCGCTCGGCCCCGACGAGCGGCGCGCCGTCACGGAGCTGACCGTCGAGGAGGCCGCGGGCGAGGCCGCGATCCTCGTCGGTATCGGCCTCGAAGTGCCGACCGCCGTGGCAGCCGCCGAGCACGCGCGCGCCGCGGGCGCCGGGATGGTGATGGTCCACCAGCCCGTCCACCCCTACGTCTCGCAGGACGGCTGGATCGACTACCACCGCGCGATCGCCGACGCCGTACCGGAGCTGGGCGTCGTACCGTACATCCGCAACCCGCTGCTCAGCGGCGAAACCCTCGCCCGGCTCGGGGAGTTGTGCCCCAATGTCATCGGCGCGAAGTACGCCGTGCCGGACGCCGCGCGGTTCGCCGCCTTCGCCCGGGACGCGGGGCTCGAACGCTTCGTGTGGGTCGCGGGCCTCGCCGAGCTGTACGCCCCCTCCTACTTCGCGGGCGGCGCGACCGGCTTCACCTCCGGTCTCGTCAATGTCGCCCCCGCGGTCTCGCTGGGGATGCTGGAGGCGCTGCGCGCCGGGGACTACGCGGGCGCCATGAAGGTCTGGGAGCAGATCAGGCCCTTCGAGGAGCTGCGGGCCGCGCACCAGTCCGCCGACAACGTGACGGTGGTCAAGGAGGCGCTGGCCGCGCTGGGCCTGTGCCGGCGCGACATCCGCCCGCCGAGCCGGGCCCTGCCCGAGGAGCAGCGCGCGGCGGTCGCTTCGCTGGTCGCGGGGTGGGCGATATGACCCGCGGCCCCGGACCCGCCGCCGGGCAAGCGAGCGGGGAAGCGAGCGGGGAGACGGCCGGGGAGGAAGCCGCCGTACGCCCCGAGGAGTTGCGCAGCCACCAGTGGTGGGGGACGGACGGGCTGCGTTCGTTCAGCCATCGCGCCCGGACCCGCCAGCTCGGCTACCTCCCCGAGGAGCATCTGGGCAAGCCGGTCGTCGCGATCCTCAACACCTGGTCCGACATCAACCCGTGCCATGTCCACTTGCGGGACCGCGCCCAGGCGGTGAAGCGCGGGGTGTGGCAGGCGGGCGGCTTCCCGCTGGAGTTCCCCGTCTCGACGCTCTCCGAGACGTTCCAGAAGCCGACGCCGATGCTCTACCGCAACATGCTGGCGATGGAGACGGAGGAGCTGCTGCGCTCGTACCCCGTCGACGGCGCGGTGCTGCTCGGCGGCTGTGACAAGTCGACGCCCGCGCTGCTGATGGGCGCGGCGAGTGTGGATCTGCCGGCCGTGTTCGTCCCGGCGGGGCCGATGCTGCCGGGGCACTGGCGCGACGAGGTCCTCGGCTCGGGCACCGACATGTGGAAGTACTGGGACGACAAGCGGGCCGGACTGATCGGTGACGCCGAGATGGCCGAGCTGGAGAACGGTCTCGCCCGCTCCCCCGGCACCTGTATGACGATGGGGACGGCCTCCACGCTCACCGCCGCCGCCGAGGCGCTCGGGGTGACGATGCCGGGGGCCTCCTCGATCCCGGCCGTCGACTCCGGGCACGACCGGATGGCCGCCGCCTCCGGGCGGCGGATCGTCGAGCTGGTCCGCGGCGGTCTGCGGCTGTCGAAGCTGCTGACCCGGGAGGCGTACGAGGACGCGGTCGCCACGGTGCTCGCGCTGGGCGGCTCCACCAACGCGGTCATCCATCTCATCGCGATGGCGGGCCGCTCGGGACTGCGGCTCACGCTCGACGACTTCGACCGGATCGCCAGGACCGTACCGGTGCTCGCCAACCTCCGCCCCGGCGGCCAGTACCTCATGGAGGACTTCTACTTCGCGGGCGGCCTGCCCGCCTTCCTGAGCCGGCTCACCGATGTGCTGCACCTGGACCGGCCGACCGTCGCCCACACCACCATGCGGGAACAGCTCGCCGGCGCGCTCGTCCACAATCCGGAGGTGATCCGCCCCCGGGAGAAGCCGCTCGCGTCCGAGGGCGGGGTGGCGGTGCTGCGAGGCAATCTCTGCCCCGACGGCGCGGTCATCAAACACATCGCCGCCGAGCCGGAACTCCTCCAGCACACCGGTCCCGCCGTGGTCTTCGACGACTACCGGACCATGCAGCGCACCATCAACGACCCCGCGCTCGCGATCACCCCCGACCATGTGCTGGTGCTGCGCAACTCCGGGCCCAAGGGCGGCCCGGGGATGCCCGAGTACGGGATGCTGCCGATCCCCGACTACCTGCTCAAGCAGGGTGTACGGGACATGGTGCGGCTCTCCGACGCCCGGATGAGCGGCACGAGTTACGGCGCCTGCGTCCTGCACATCGCGCCCGAGTCGTACGTCGGCGGGCCGCTCGCCCTGGTCCGCAGCGGCGACCTCATCACCCTGGACGTCGCCGCCCGAAGTCTCCATCTGCATGTGAGTGACGAGGAGTTGGCGGTGCGCCGGGACGGGTGGACCGCGCCCGAGCCCCGCTACCAGCGCGGTTACGGCGCCCTCTACGACGAGCAGATCACGCAGGCCGACACCGGCTGCGACTTCGCCTTCCTCGCCAGGCCGGGCGAGGTGCCCGACCCGTACGTCGGCTGAGCCGACCGCAGCGTCACCGGTCGGCTCGGCCGACCACCACGTCGCCGATCGGCCGAGCCGATCACCACGTCGCCCCGCGCGACCATCCCCGCACACCGCCGGGCCCGCTCCGCCGGACCCGGTCTGCGAAAGCGCTTCACCCACCGAACGGAGAAGCAAGTCATGGCCTCTGCTGTGGCGCAGGACTCAGGGGCGCCGCCCCAGGCCCCCCGGCCCCGTAAGCCGGGGCGCCGTACCGGAGCGACACCACGCCGTCTCCCGTATCTGCTGATCGCCCCCGCCGGACTGCTGATGCTGGGCTTCATCGCCTATCCGATGCTCAGCGTCTTCTACTACAGCCTCCAGAACTACAACGCCACCAAGCCCTGGCGGAACGGTTTCGCGGGGTTCGACAACTTCCGGCGGATCTTCACCGACGACCCGCTGTTCTGGGACAGCCTGATCTTCAGCGGCAAGTGGGTCGTCACCGAGGTCAGTCTCCAACTGGCCTTCGGTCTGATCCTGGCGCTGCTGGTCAACCAGACGTTCCTGGGCCGGGCCGTGGCCCGCGCGCTGGTCTTCTCACCGTGGGCGGTCTCCGGCGTCCTGACCACCACGATCTGGCTGCTGCTCTACAACCCCTCGACGGGCGTGGGGCGTTACCTCGCGGACGCGGGCTTCGGCGAGTACGGCTCGTCCGTGCTCTCCGACACCGGGACCGTCTTCTGGGCGGCCGTCCTCGCCGAACTCTGGCGCGGCGTACCGTTCTTCGCGATCCTCATCCTCGCGGACCTCCAGTCCATCCCGGGCGATCTGTACGAGGCCGCCTCGGTCGACGGAGCCAACCGGTTCCAGCAGTTCACCCACATCACACTGCCCCACCTCAGGGACGCGATCATCCTCTCCACCCTGCTCAGGGCGGTGTGGGAGTTCAACAACGTGGACCTGCTGCTCACCCTCACCAAGGGCGGTCCCGCCGGTGTCACCACCACACTGCCGCTGTATGTCGCGGTCACCGGCTTCGAGGCACACGACTTCGGCTATGCCACCGCGCTGACCACCGTCGCCTTCGCGATCCTCCTCTTCTGCTCGATTCTCTATCTGCGCCTGAGCAAGTTCGGAGGCGATCACAAGTGACCACCGCCCTCGCCGAGAAGGGCCTGAGCGACGTGTCCGCGAGCGACGGCCCGGTGCCCCCGCCCCGGCGGCGCCGGCGCCGCGAACGCCGGTTCGACGACGTCCCCCGGTGGCAGATCTATCTGCCCCTCGGCCTCTATCTCCTCTTCACCCTCGTGCCGTTCTACTGGATGGTGCTGTTCTCCCTGCGGCCCGCCGGATCCACCTCGCTGGTGCCGTGGCCGATGACCTTCGACCACTTCGAGAAGGTCTGGAACGAACGCAGCTTCTCCGTCTTCTTCCAGAACAGCGCGCTGATCGGCGTCTTCACCCTGATCTGCACGACGGGGGTCGCGCTGGCCGGCGGTTACGCCCTGGCCCGCTTCGACTTCCGTATCAAGCAGGGCTTCATGCTGGCGCTGCTCTGCTCGCAGTTCATCCCGGGCGCGCTGATGCTGGTGCCGCTCTTCCAGATCTTCAAGAACCTCCAGCTCATCAACTCGCCGGTGAGCGTGGTCCTCGCGGAGACGGTCTTCCAGCTCCCGCTGTCGATCATCCTGATCAGCGGCTTCATCAAGAACGTCCCGTACTCCCTGGAGGAGGCGGCCTGGGTGGACGGCTGTTCACGGCTCCAGGCGTTCCGCATCGTCGTGCTGCCGATGCTGCGTCCTGGTCTGATCGCCGTGGGTTCCTTCGCCTTCGTGCACAGTTGGAACCACTTCCTCTTCGCGCTGATGTTCCTGATGGAACAGGACAAGCAGACGATCCCGGTCGGGCTCTCCACCCTCATCGGCTCGGACAGTGTGGACTTCGGCGCGCTGGCGGCGGGCGGTGTGATCTCCGCGGTACCGGTCGTCATCGTCTTCGCGTTCATCCAGAAGTGGCTGATCAGCGGCTTCAGCGCGGGGGCGGTGAAGGGATGAGCCACCCCGTTGCCCCGCAGGCCGGCCCGCTGCCCGTCGTCCTGGCCGGGGCGCGCGGCCACGGCCGTACCCACCTCGTCAACATCCACCGGCTCGAACAGGCCGGTCTGGTACGGCTCGTGGGCATCTGCGAGCTGAAACCGCTGAGCGAGGAGGAGCTGGCCGGCTTCGGCGCCCCCGAGCAGTCGGACGACTTCGCCGGGCTGCTGGAGCGTACGGGCGCGCGGATCGCCGTGCTGTGCACCCCCATCCACACGCACACCGAACTCGCGCTGATCGCCGCCGACCACGGGGTGCACACCCTGCTGGAGAAGCCGACCACACCGTCGTACGGGGAGTACGAGCGGCTCCTCGCCGGGCTGGCCGAGCGGGGCACCGCCTGCCAGGTCGGTTTCCAGTCGCTCGGCTCGCACGCCCTCGACGCCATCGCGCGTCTCGTCGCGGACGGTGCGATCGGCGCCGTACGCGGGATCGGCGCGGCCGGTGCGTGGGTACGGGACGACGCGTACTACCGCCGGGTGCCGTGGGCCGGGCGGCGCTCCCTGAACGGGCGGGACGTCGTGGACGGGGTGCTCACCAACCCGCTCGCGCACGCCGTCGCGACCGCGCTGCGCCTCGACGGCAGCGAACGGGCCGAGGACATCGCCGAGATCGAGCTGGAGCAGTTCCGGGCCAACGACATCGAGGCCGACGACACGAGCTGTCTGCGGGTACGGACGGCCAAGGGGACCCGGATCACGGTCGCCGTCACCCTCTGCGCGGAGCAGGCCGGGGAGCCGTACGTCGTGGTGCACGGCAGCCGGGGCCGGATCACCTTCTGGTACAAGCAGGACCGGGTCCTCGTGGAGCACACGGACGGCGGGACGGACGGGGACGGGAACGGCGCCGTGGACCGGGCCGGGACCGTGGACCGGGCCGGGACCGTCCACGGCCGTACGGACCTGCTGGAGAACCTGGTCGCGCATCTGCGTGACGGTACGGAACTGCTGGTACCGGCCCCGCGCACCGGCGCCTTCATGCGGATCGTCGAGGCCGTCAGGACCGGCCCGCTGCCCACCCCGCTGCCCGCGGACGCCTGGTACGGCGTACCGGGCGAGAAGGCGCCGCGCCGCGTCGTCAAGGGCATCGACGCGCTGGTCACGGCGAGCGCGGACACCCTCTCCACCTTTTCCGAACTGGGCGCGGGCTGGGCCGCGCCGCCGACGGAGGTGCACCCCCGATGAGCGAGGCACAGGTCTCCCGAGCCCCCGCGGTCACGACGCTGCGCTGTGACACCCGTCCGGTGGCCGGCTACCACCACCGGCCCGCGGCGCTCCCGGCGACGCTCGCGCCCCGCCCGTACCTGCACCCCGTACGGACCCTCGGCGGCGTCACCGTCACCGAGCTGCGCCCCGCCGACCACGCACACCACCTCGGGGTGTCGATGGCCGTACCGGACGTGTCGGGCGTCAACTTCTGGGGCGGACGGACCTACGTACGCGACCAGGGGCCGGTGGCGCTCGACAACCACGGTGCGCAGGAGCACACCGGCTGGCTGCTGCGGGACCCGGACGGCTGTGTGCAGGAGCTGTCCTGGACGCGGGAGGGGCGTGAACTCCTCAAGGAGCGGCGCACGATCAGTGTGCTCGCGCTCTCCGCCGGTGCCTGGGCCCTCGACTTCACCTCGGCGCTGACCAATGTGTCCGGCGGGGACCTCTCCTTCGGCAGCCCGGCCACCAACGGGCGGCCGGGCGCGGGGTACGGCGGCTTCTTCTGGCGGGCCCCGAAGGAGGACGCGGCGGACCCGGAGCCCGAGGTGTTCACCCAGGCCGCTTCCGGGGAGGCCGCGGTGCACGGGACCACCGCGGAGTGGCTGGCGCTCGCGGGACGGGAGTGGACGCTGGTCTTCGCCGGGGCCAACGAGGAGACCCGGCAGGACCCCTGGTTCGTCCGCACCGGCCAGTACCCCGGGGTGGGCTCCTCGCTGGCCTGGGGGCGGCGGCTGCCGCTGGCCGCGGGCGGCAGCCTGTCGCGGCGGATCGTCACCGTCGTCGCGGACGGCCGGCTCACCCGCCAGGACGCGGCGGCCCTGGCCCGTAAGGCGGTGGCGGCATGAGCCTGCCGTGGACGGCGGACCTCGGCGACGGCACGTACCGCAACCCGGTGCTGGCCTCCGACTGGTCCGATCCGGACGCCATCCGGGTCGGGGACGACTACTACCTGACCGCCTCCAGCTTCGGCCGGGTGCCGGGACTGCCGCTGCTGCACTCCCGCGATCTCGTCAACTGGTCGCTGGTGGGGCATGCGTTGGAGCGGCTGGAGCCGGCCGAGGCGTTCGACGTGCCCCGGCACGACTGCGGGGTGTGGGCGCCCTCGCTCCGGCACCACGACGACCGGTTCTGGATCTTCTGGGGCGACCCGGACCACGGCGTCTTCCAGGTCAATGCCCCTGACATCACCGGGCCTTGGAGCAGCCCGCACCTCCTCAAGGCGGGCAAGGGCCTGATCGACGCCTGCCCGCTGTGGGACGAGGAGACCGGCGAGGCGTATCTCGTGCACGCCTGGGCCAAGTCCCGGTCGGGGGTGAAGAACCGGCTGACCGGACACCGGATGAGCCCGGACGGGCGGGAGTTGCTCGACGAGGGCAGGACGGTGGTGGACGGGGACCGGCTGCCCGGCTGGTTCACGCTGGAGGGGCCGAAGCTCCACCGACGCGACGGCTGGTACTGGATCCTCGCGCCCGCCGGGGGCGTCACCACCGGCTGGCAAGGGGCCTTCCGGGCCCGGGAGTTCTTCGGACCGTACGAGGAGCGGGTCGTCCTCGCCCAGGGGCGTACGGAGATCAACGGACCGCACCAGGGCGCCTGGGTGACGGGCGCCACGGGCGACGACTGGTTCCTGCACTTCCAGGAACGCGGCGCGTACGGGCGGGTCGTGCACCTCCAGCCGCTGCGCTGGGACGACGACGGCTGGCCGGTCGTCGGGGCGGACGGCGAGCCCGTCCTCGTCCACCCGAAGCCCGCACTCCCCGCACGCGCGGCCACGCCGGTGGTACGGGCGCCCGCCAGTGACGACGACTTCCCCGGCGGTCGCTTCGGACCGCAGTGGCAGTGGACCGCGAACCCGCGACCCGGTTGGACGCTCCCGCACCCGGGGGACGGGCTGCGGCTGGCCTGCCTGCGGACGGCGGACGCGCACGATCTGCGGCTGCTTCCCGGTGTGCTGGTGCAGCGGCTGCCCGCAGAAACGTTCACCGTCACCGTCGGACTCTCCCTGGAGTCCACCGAGCCCGGGGCGAAGGCAGGTCTCGCCGTGCTCGGTGACGCCTTCTCCTGGATCGGCCTCGAACGCGGTGCGGACGGCGCGGTCACCCTCGTCCACCGCTTCGCGGAGACCGGCGCGCCCCACGAACGGGACGCCGACGCCCCACGCCCCGCGTCCGGCGGACACGCCGTGCTGCGGATCGAGGTCGCCCCGGGCGCGCGCTGCCGCTTCGCCGCGGATACGGGGGACGGCTTCCGCCCCTCGGGCCAGGTCTTCGCGGCCACGCCCTGGCGCTGGGTCGGCGCGCTGCTGGGGCTGTTCGCCACGGCGCCGCCGGGTGGGGAGGGGGCGGCCGGGACAGCCGCCTTCGCCAGGTTCCGTACGACCGCGTGACCCGCAGGACCGACCGACCCGTACGACCCGCCTGACCGCCAGACCCACACGTTCCGCCTGATCCGCCTTCCGACGCAAGCCCGTGAGGAGAGAGCCGCACATGACGCACCGCCGTAAGCGCTTTCGCATCGGGGCAGCCGCCTTCGCGTCCGCCCTGCTCACCCTGTTCGCGGGGGTCGCCACGACCCCCGCCGTCGCGGCGCCCGCCGCCCCCTCCGGCTCCGCCCCCGCGCCCGCCGCCGTCTCCGGGGCCCCCTCCCCCGGCCCCTCCGGCCGGGTCCAGGACCGGATCTCCGAGGAGCCGCACGGTTTCGCCTCGCTCGCGGGCTCCACCACGGGCGGCCGGGGCGGCCAGGTCGTCACCGTGCGGACCCAGGCCGATCTGGCCCGCTACGCCGCCGCGGCCGAGCCGTACATCATCCGGGTCGCCGGGGCGATCGAGGTCGCGCCGTTCGGCGCGGACATCGTCGTGACCTCCGACAAGACGATCGTCGGGGTCGGTACGGCCGGTGAGATCGTCCACGGCGAGCTGCATCTGCGGCCCGGCACCCACAACGTGATCATCCGGAACCTCACCATCAGGGACTCGTACGTCGAGGGCGACTGGGACGGCAAGACCCAGGACTTCGACGGCATCCAGATGGACTCCGTCCACCATGTCTGGATCGACCACAACCGGTTCACGCACATGGGCGACGGGCTGCTCGACATCCGCAAGGACAGCGAGTACATCACCGTCTCGTACAACCGTTTCGACGACCACAACAAGGCGTTCGGGATCGGCTGGACCGAGAACGCGAAGACCCAGATCACTATCGACCACAACTGGTTCAGCGGCACGAAGCAGCGCAACCCGTCCGCCGACAACTGCGCCTACGCCCATCTCTACAACAACTACCTCTCCGCACAGGTCGCCGACGGCGATCCGGTGTGGAGTTACGGCAACTGGGCGCGCGGCCGGACGAAAATGGTGATCGAGAACAGCTTCTACGAGGACGTCCAGCACCCCTATCAGGCCGACGAGACCGCCGAGTTGGTGCAGCGCGGCTCGATCCTCAGGAACACCACGGGGCGCCGGGACGCGTGGGGCACCGCCTTCCGGCCGCGCGACTTCTACCCGTACCGGCTGGACCCGGCGGCGGCCGTGCCCGCGCTGGTGAAGAAGTACGCGGGACCGCAGGCGTCCATCGGGACGGACACCGTGCTGAACGTGCCGGCCGACTACCGGACCGTGCAGTCGGCCGTGGACGCCGTCCCCGCGGGCAACGACGGCCGGATCACCGTGGCGATCGCTCCCGGTACGTACCGGGAGCAGGTCCGGGTGCCCGCGACCAAGCCCCTGCTGGACTTCCGGGGCACCGGGAGCGACCGGTCCCAGGCGGTGATCGTCCACGACACCCCCAACGAGTACGGCGGTTCGAGCGGCAGCGCCACGGTGCTGATCGCCGCCAACGACGTCACCGCCCGCAATCTGACCTTCGTCAACGACTTCGACGAGGCGGCGCACGAGCTGAACAGCGAACAGGCGCTGGCGATGAAGACGACCGGCGACCGGATCGTCTTCGAGAACACCGCCTTCAAGGGCAACCAGGACACCCTGATGACGGACAGCCCCCAACTGACCCGGATCAGCAGGGTCTACGTCCGCGACAGCTACATCGAGGGCGATGTCGACTTCATCTACGGACGGGCCACCACCGTCATCGAGCGCTCCCTGATCAGGGCGCTCAGCCGGGGCTCCGCCACCAACAACGGCTATGTGACGGCCGCTTCGACGTGGAAGGGCAACCCGTACGGCTTCCTGATCACCGGCAGCCGGATCGTCAGCGACGCCCCCGCCCAGTCCTTCCACCTCGGCCGGCCCTGGCATCCGGGCGGGGAGCCGGACGCGATCGCCCAGGTGCTGATCCGGGACACCGAGCTGCCCGCGGCGATCAAGTCGTCGCCGTGGACGGACATGAGCGGCTTCCCGTGGCGGGACGCCCGCTTCTCCGAGTACCGCACCTACGGTCCTGGAGCGGCCGTGACACCGGACCGTCCGCAGATGGCGGACGCCGACGCGGCCCGCCACCAGGTCGCCGACTATCTCGCGGGGCAGGACGGCTGGGCGCCGCACCGGACCCCGTCGCGGACGCGGCACTGAACTCCCAACGAAACTCCACCCTCCACTCAACTCAACGACGAGAGAGAAGAGCCTGACATGAGAATCCCCATGGCATCCGGCGGCAGAGGACGGACGTCCGCCGCCGTCGCCCTGACCGCCGTCCTCGCCCTGACGGCGACCGCGTGCGGTGACGACGGCGGCGGCAGCGGCGGCGAGGGCTCGGGCAAGGGTGAGATCACCCTCTGGGACAACAACACCGGTGAGCGCAGGGACATCTGGGCGCAGATCATCAAGGACTTCGAGTCGCAGAACCCGGACATCAAGGTCAAGTACGTCGGGCTCCCGATCGACCAGGTCCAGGCGAAGTACGACACGGCGATCGACGGCGGCGGGCTGCCGGACGTCGGCGGTGTGGGTACGGCGTACCTCTCCAACCTGGTGGTACGCGATGTCCTGGACCCGGTCGACCAGCGCATCGCCGACGGCGCGCTCAAGGGCAAGCTCGTCCCGGCCATGGTGGACAGTGTCAAGGCGGCGGGCGGCCGGGACGGCATGTACTCCGTGCCGACGTCCACCAACAACGGGACGCTCTGGTACCGCACGGACCTGTTCTCGGCGGCCGGTCTCCAACCGCCCACCACCTGGGCGGCGTTCTACGACGCGGCGGAGAAGCTGACCGACGCCGGCAAGAACCAGTTCGGCTACACGATCCGGGGCGGCGCGGGGTCCATCGCGCCGGCGATGGACGCGATGTACGGGCAGTCCGGCATCACGTCCTTCTGGAACGGTGACAAGACCACGGTCAACGACCCGAAGAACGTGGCCGCCCTGGAGAAGTACGTCGCCCTGTACAAGAAGGTGACGCCGTCGGCCGACGTCAACAACGACTTCATCAAGATGGTCGCGCAGTGGGACAACGGCTCGATCGGGATGCTGACCCACAACCTGGCCTCGTACCAGGACCATGTGAAGGCGCTCGGCAACGAGAAGTTCAAGGGCCTGCCCTACCCGGCGCTGGAGGACGGCAGCCGCGTCCAGGTCTCCAACCCGGTCGACGGGCTCGGGCTGTTCAAGAGCAGCAAGAACAAGGCGGCGGCCTGGAAGTTCATCGAGTTCGCCGCGTCCCACAAGTCCAACAGCGCGTGGAACGCGTCGGCGGGCTCCATCCCGGCGAACACGGATGCCGCCGAGGACGACTGGATCAAGGACGCCGCGCCGACGGCCACCGCGATGAAGGCGCTGAGCGACGGTTCGACCAAGCTCGTCAACCTGCCGTACTACCTGCCCGACTGGAACACCATCAGCAAGAGCGGCAACGAGCCGAACTTCCAGAAGGTGCTGCTCGGTGACATGTCAGCGAAGGAGTTCGCGGACAAGGTCGCCAAGGAGCTGAACGACGCCCAGGCGGAGTGGAAAGAGCAGACCAAGAGCTGAGACACGGCCGATGAGCTGACCAACCGGTCCGGCGGTGGGGCGCGTTCACCCACCGGCCCCGCCGCCGGCCGCCTCCCCCTCTTCTGTACGGAACAGGAAAGCGAGGCACACCGTCATGCCGATCTCCAGGCGACAGGCCGCAGCGGCCCTCTCCGCCTTACCTCTGGCCGCCTTACCTCTGGCCGCGCTGCCCGGGACCGCCGTCGCTGCGTCCTCGGCGGCGGGGGTCTCCTCCACTCCGCCGCACCCGGTCCGCGCCCGGACGCTCTACATCGCGGGCGACTCCACGGCCGCGGACAAACACCTCGGCGCCGCTCCCGAGAGCGGCTGGGGCACGGCCCTCCCGTTCTTCCTCGGGAAACACCTCACGGTCGCCAACCACGCGGTGAACGGCCGCAGTTCGAAGAGCTTCCTGGACGAGGGCCGCCTCACCCCGATCCTCGACGCCCTGCGCCCCGGCGATCTGCTCCTCGTCCAGTTCGGGCACAACGACGAGAAGGACACCGACCCCACGCGCTACACCGAGCCCTGGTCCACCTACCAGGAGTACCTGCGGCGCTATGTGGCGGGCGCGAGGAAAGCCGGGGCGCGTCCCGTGCTGCTCACCTCCGTGGAGCGCCGGAGGTTCGACGCGGCGGGCAACTCCGTACCCACCCACGGCGATTACCCGGCGGCGATGCGCGCGCTGGCAGCGGCCGAGCGGGTCCCGCTGCTGGATCTCCAGGCCGCGACGCTGGCGCTGTGGCAGCGGCTGGGCGTGGCCGAGTCGACGACGTACTTCAACTGGCTCGCCCCGGGCGAGTCCCCGAACTACCCCGACGGGGTCTCGGACAACACCCACTTCCGGCCGCGCGGCGCCGTCGCGGTGGCCCGTCTGGTGGCCCGCGCGCTGCGGGACGAGCGGGTGCTGGCGCCCCGCGAGGTGCGCCGCCTCCGGGAGGAGATCCCGGAGTCCTGGCTCACCTGGCTCGACGACTGAGCCCGGCCCCACCCACCCTCCACACGATTTGACATGACCCCGACCGAGGAGAAGCAGTGATGCGCACCTTTGGACGTCATGCACGGCTCGCCGCCACCGCCGTGGTGTGCGGTACGACCCTGGCCCTGGCCACGCTCGCCGCCCCGGCGCAGGCCGGCCCGGGCCCGGATACGGCGGGTGGCTCCGCGGAGCGCGCGGCCCTCGCCCCGGGCGACGGCTGGGCCTCCTCCGGATCCGGCACCACCGGCGGCCGGGCCGCCGACGCCGAGCACGTCTACACCGTCACCACCTGGGCCCAGTTCAGAGCGGCGCTGGCGAAGGCGGCCGACGCCCCGTCGATCATCCGGGTCAAGGGCACCCTCGACGCGCTCTCGGACGAGCAGGGCAACGCCCGTACCTGCGACGACTACGCGGCTCCGGGCTACTCCTTCGACCAGTACCTCGCCGACTACGACCCGGCGGTCTGGGGGTACGAGAACCCGGTGAGCGGCGCGCAGGAGGATCTGCGGGCCGCGTCCGCCAAGCTGCAGTCGGCGCAGATCATGGCGTACGTCCCGGCCGACACGACGATCGTCGGCGTCGGCAAGGACGCCCGGATCCTCGGCGGCAGCCTCCAGATCAGGAACGTCGACAACGTCATCGTCCGCAATCTGACCTTCGAGGACACCTACGACTGCTTCCCGCAGTGGGACCCGACCGACGGCGACCTCGGCGAGTGGAACTCCGAGTACGACAACCTGGTGGTGTACGGCACCACGCATGTCTGGGTGGATCACAACACCTTCACCGACGGCCGCCACCCGGACAGTGAACAGCCCCACTACTTCGGCCGGTTGTACCAGCAGCACGACGGGGAGCTGGACATCGTCCGGGGCGCCGACCTGGTCACCGTCTCGTGGAACGTCTTCGCCGACCACGACAAGACCATGCTGATCGGCAACAGTGACGGCGCGGCGGCCACCGACCGGGGCAAGCTCAGGGTCACCCTGCACCACAACCAGTTCAGGAATGTCGTCGAGCGGGCGCCCCGGGTCCGCTTCGGCCAGGTGGACACGTACAACAACCACTACGTGGCCCAGAAGCCGGCGGACTACGGCTACTCCTTCGGTATCGGCTTCGAGTCCCAACTGTTCGCGGAGAAGAACGCGTTCACGCTGGCGGCGGGGGTGAACCCGGCGAAGATCCTGAAGAAGTGGAGCGACGCGCCGGTCACCACCGCGGACAACTACGTCAACGGGCTCCCCGTGGATCTCCTCGCGGTCCACAACGCGGGGATCCCCGAGGAGACCCTGCGCCCCGACGCGGGGTGGACGCCCACGCTGCGTACCGCCGTCGACTCGCCGCGCGCGGTGCCGCGCGTGGTCGACTCCGGGGCGGGCGCCGGAAAGCTGCGCTGAGCGGATCCCGTACCGCTGTGAGCGGCGGGTACGGGTACGGGCGCCCCCGTACCCGTACCCGCCGACGCGGTCAGACGAGCAGGTCCAGGCAGTCGAAGGCGGTCCCGGCGCTCAGGAAGCCGGTTCCGGTCGACCCGCTGACCACGTTCAGCTTGAGGATGTTGTACTGGCCGGTGTCCGTCTTCCAGGCGCTCGCGGGCACGTTGTACGTGAAGGTGTGGTTGTTGCCCCGGTACGAACCGGTGGTCAGCGAACGGGTGCTGGGCTGCGTCGGGGGCGCGGGGATCGCCGAGACCCAGTCGTTGACCGTCACCCGTGGACGGCCGTTGATGTACGCGGTGGTGACGCCGATGCGCAGGGTGTGCGCGGCGGCGGCCTGGGCGGCGGTGAGTTTGAAGTAGACCAGGACGCCGTCGTTGACGTCCGACCAGATGTAGCAGGGGAAGGCGGCGGTCTCGCCGTTCCCGACGACGACATTGCCGGTCCAGGCGGCGGCCCGTACGTCCGAGGGGTGCGCGGTCGTCATCAGCCGGGCGTTCTTGAACTCCCCCGGTGTGCCGTCCCAGTTGCCGATCCGCCAGATCGCCGGGGCGGTGCTCGGGTCGTTGGCGACGGTGAGGGTGTTGAGCGCGGTGGTGGTGCCCGCCGTCACCGTCACCGTGCTGGTGTGGACCGCGAGTTCGCCCTTGTGGACGGTGAGTGTGTACGTCCCCGGCAGCATGTTCGGGCAGGAGTAGGCCCCGTTGGAGGCGGCGGCCGAAGTCCAGTACTGCGCCTGGGCGTTGGCGAACCCCACGGTGTACGGGTACGCGGTGTCGCGGCCCGCGATGCCGACGCCCGCGACCCGGCCGCGCCCGCTTCTGCCGACCCAGCCGGAGAGCCCGAGCCCGTCCACCCACGAGGTGTCGACGTTGGCGGCGAAGAGCGACGAGGACGGCGCACCGCCCGCCGTGAAGGCGAGGAGGTAGGGGCCCTGGAGGCCGAAGCGCATCGCCTCCGTCTGGCTCTGGTTGTAGTGCAGGATCTCGTAGAGCCCGACACCGCCCTCGTTGGAGTGGCGCAGCAGCGAGCGGTAGAAGGGACCGCCGGACGCCTTCTCGTGGTTGCTGCGGACCATCCACAACCCCACCGAGCCCGTGGTGTACCCGACGTAGTCGTAGTCCATGACCCGTACGCCCGAGTAGTGCTTCGAGCGCGTCTGGCCGCCGGACTGCCGCCACACGTCGCCCGCCTCGATGACGGTGTCACCGCCCTCCACCCAGGCGTCGGCGCCGGTGGAGGGGAAGATGCCGGGCTTGAGGCGCGCGATGTAGCGGGTGGCGGTGAAGGACGTGTCGGCCTTGTTGGTCCAGAGGTAGACGTTGTTCTCGCCGCTGCGCGCCGCGTAGTAGTGGCGGAGTGTGCCGTGGGCGACGGAGACGAGGATGGTCGAGCCCGTCTGTGCGATGGACACCGTGGAGGCGCCGAGCCCGGACTCCACATGGGAGTTCATGCCGCCGTAGCCCTGGTACTCGGTGCCCTTGTGGACCAGCGAGGTCAGGTCGCCGGTCGACTTGGAGACCTTGAAGACCAGGTCGGCACCGGTGTTGAGGACGTAGTTCGTGCCGTCGTCGGTGTAGCCGAAGGCCGCGGCCGAGGCGACGCCCTGCCCGGTCACGGCGGAGAGCCCGGTGGCGGCGAGGCCCGCCGCGGTGGCGCCGAGGACCCGGCGGCGGGTGAGATGCCTCTTGTACGTGCTCATGGCGGGACGCTCCAGCGGTGGGGGGTAGGCCGAGTGGAGCGGGGAGGGCTCCACGTCTGCTGGTCGCCGCCGACGGCTCATTGGTTGCCGCGCGACTCCCGAAACACGCCCTACGGCCGGGTCCCGATGACCACCGTGGCGTACAGCTCCTCCGAGGTGGCCACGCGCGGCACCAGCCCGCTCCCCGCGAACGTCCGGGCGGCGCCCGCCGCCTGGCGCTCGCTCGTCTCGACCAGCAGGGAGCCGCCCGGGGCCAGCCATCCGGACGCCTCCGCCGTGACCCGGCGCAGCACGTCGAGCCCGTCCGCGCCGCCGTCGAGCGCCACCCGCGCCTCGTGTATCCGGGCCTCCGGGGGCAGCAGCCCGACCTCCTCGGTGGGCACGTACGGCACATTGGCGAGGAGGACGTCGACCCGGCCGCGCAGCGCGGCGGGCAGCGGCGCGTAGAGGTCGCCCTCGTACACCCGCGCCCCGGCGGGCACATTGCGCCGGGCGCACCGTACGGCGGCGGGGTCGATGTCGGCGGCGTACAGCTCGGCCCCGTCGAGCGCGGCGACCAGCGCCGCGCCGAGCGCCCCCGAGCCGCAGCACAGGTCGACGACGACCGCCCGCCGGGCCGGGGCGAGCGCGGCGGCCCGGTCGACCAGGAACTCCGTACGGCGGCGGGGCACGAAGACCCCGGGGTCGACGGCGACCCGCAGCCCGTGGAACTCGGCCCAGCCGAGCACGTGTTCCAGGGGCAGCCCGCCGACCCTGCGGTCGACCATGGCTGCGAGGTCGTCCGGGGTCCGCGCGGTGGAGACGAGCAGCCGCGCCTCGTCCTCGGCGAAGACACAGCCGGCGGCCCGGAGCCGGGCGACGACCTCGGAGGGCGGAACGGCCGCCGAGGCAGGGGAAGAGGAGGAGGCGGGGGAAGAAGAGGAGGAAGGGGAGGAAGGGGAGGAAGCAGAGGACACGGGGAGCCTTTCGGGATGCCGATGGGCACTCCCGGCGGTCACCTATGCCTGATGAACCGCACGGCCGTGGGAGAGGAGTGCCCGACCTGGTACAGCGGTGATGGGTCTCGCCTCCTTCGGTGGTGATGGGTACATCACTGTATGCGTCGGACACCCTACCCGAGGCGGCCCCGGCCCGCGCGTGGATGCGCGGCGGGTGCTCCGGCAGTGACGCGTTCGGGGATGTCCGCGGGAACATCCCGCGCTCGGTGGGCCACGCGAGCCCGAGCCTGGCCGGATTGTGGATTGGCCGGGCGGCGGAGGGGGCCAAGACTTGGAGAAGGCGGTACGGGGGAAGTCGGGGATGCGGTGACGATCGAGTTCGGCATGCTGGGGGAGATCCAGGCGCACGTGGGCGGGACGGCCGTGGATCTCGGGCCCGTCCGGCAACGCTGCGTGCTGGCGGCGCTGTTGACGGACGTCAACCGTGCGGTGCCGGTGGACGGCCTGCTCGGCCGGGTGTGGGGCGCCCACATATCCCCGGGGGCCAGGTCGACGTTGTACAGCTATCTGTCCCGGCTGCGGCAGGCGCTCGGCGCCGCGGCCGACGCGTCGTCCTCCGGCGCCGCCATCGAACGACGTCCTGGTGGATATGTGCTGCTCACCGACCCTGACCTGGTGGACCTCCACCTCTTCCGCGACCTGGTCGGCCGGGCGAGGGCCGCTGAGGACGAGAGTGCGGCAGCCCTGTTCGAGCGGGCGTTGGGGCTGTGGCGGGGCGAGCCCTTCGCCACGCTGGACACGCCGTGGTGCAACTCCCTGCGGGCGTCGCTGCTGGAGGAACGGCATGCCTGCCTGCTGGACCGGAACGACGTACTGCTGCGCCACGGCCGCCATGCGGCGCTCCTGTCCGAGCTGGCCTCCTGCCTCGACGGACACGCGCTGGACGAACGCCTGGCCGCCCAGTACATGCTCGCGCTCTACCGCAGTGGCCGCACGGCGGACGCCCTGCGCTGCTTCGACCGGATCCGCCACGCCCTGGCCGAGGAACTGGGCAGCGACCCGGGCCCCGAGCTGCGGCGACGGCACCAGCAGGTCCTCACGAACGACCCGGCGATCCGCGTGCCGTCCGACGCCCCCGCCCCGTCACCGGCGGCCGGTGTCGTCCCCGCCTCCGTCCCCGCCTCCGGCATCGCCTCGTCACGGGACCGCACCGTGCCGCGTCAGCTCCCTTCCTCGGGGCTGTTCGTCGGACGCGGCGCCGAGGTGGCCGAACTGGACAAGGCACTGGGCACCACGGGCCGGGCCGACGGTTCCGCGGCGGTGTGCGCCGTCAGCGGCAGCGGCGGCGTCGGCAAGACCTCGCTGGCCGTGCACTGGGCCCATCGCGCCCTGGGCCGGTTCCCCGACGGCCAGTTGTACGTGGACCTTCGGGGATTCACTCCCTCCGGAGAACCCCTGACCTCGGCCACCGCGGTACGGGGATTCCTCGACGCCCTCGGCGTCGACCCCGGCTCGATCCCGGCGGACCAGCAGGCCCTGACCGGGCTGTACCGCACCCTCGTCGCTGACCGGCGCATGCTCGTCGTCCTCGACAACGCCAGAGACGTCGACCAGGTCACCGACCTGCTGCCGGGCGGAGCCGGCTGCGCGGTGCTCGTCACCAGCCGTCGTCGGCTGACCGGGCTCGCCGTCACCCACGGCGCGCACCTGCTGCCGCTGGACGTGCTCTCGCCGTACGAGTCACGGAATCTGTTCGGCCGTCACCTGGGCGAGGAGCGCCTGGCCGCCGACCCCGCGGCCGTCACAGCGGTACTGGAGCACTGCGCGGGACTGCCGCTGGCGATCAGCGTCGCCGGGGCCCGCGCCGCCGTCGGCAGCGGTCTCACGCTCGCCGCGCTCGCCGAGGAACTCCAGGCCCGGCCGGAGCGGCTGGACGCCCTGGACGCGGGCGACCTGTCCACCAACGTCCGCGCGGTGTGCCGCGTGTCGTACCGCAGCCTGACCGACCGGGCCGCGGAGGCCCTCCGTCTCCTCGGCGCCGCGGGACCGGCCCCCGAGATCGGCCTGGCGGCCGCCGCCGCGCTGCTGGGCGAGCCACCGGCCGCGGCCCGGGTGACGCTGCGGGAACTGGAGACGGTCCATCTGGTGCAGCAGCCGGCTCCCGGCCGGTACGGCATGCACGACCTGATCCGTCTGTACGCCGCGGAGCGGGCCGCCGAGGACCAGCCGCGGGAGTCACGCGAACGTGCGCTGCGACGTCTGACGGACTTCTACCTGCACACCGGTTACGCCTGCGACCTGATCCTCAGTCCGTTCGAACACCATGTCCTGGAACTCGAACCGGCGCTGGACGGCGTGACGCTCGTCGAGCCGCCCGCCGATCAGGCGGCCGTCATGTCCTGGTTCCGCGCCGAGCACGCCGGTCTGGTCGCCGCGCAGCGCGTGGCCCACCTCCACCGGTGGGACCGCCTGGTCTGGCAACTGGCCCGGGTCGTGGACGGTTTCCTGTGGCGGCAGGGACGGCTCCACGAGCACCTGGCCCTGTGGCGTACGGGACTCGCCGCGGCAGAGCGCCTCGGCGAAGGCACCGCCCGCGCCTGGGCCCACCGCCGCCTGGCCCACGCCTGCGCCCGCGTGGGCCACCACGACCGCGCCGTCCACCACGCCGATCTGGCCCTGGCCGCGGCGCAGGAGGCCGCGGACGTCACCGAACAGGCCCGCATCCACGATGTCATCGCCTGGTCGTGGGCCAGACAGGGCGACGACCGGGAGGCCCTGGCCCACGTCCGGCACACCCTGCGGCTCCAGCGCCAGGGCGCCGACCCGTTGGCGCAGGCGAACGCCCTCAACGCCGTCGGCTGGTACGAGGCCCGCCTCGGCGAGTACGGGCAGGCCCTCGCCCACTGCGAGGAGGGCCTGGAGATCCACCGCCGCCACGGCTTCCGCGACGGTGAGGCGTGCACCCTGGACAGTCTCGGCTTCATCGCGCACGCCGCGGGCCGGCACGACGAAGCCCTCGCCCACTACGAGCGCGCTCGCGTCCTGTTCCACGATCTCGGCAACCTCTACGAGGAGGCGAACACCCTCGCCAACCTCGGCGACGTCCACCTGGCACTCGGCAGGACCGACCGGGCCCGGGACCAATGGCGTCGGGCGGCCGACCTCTTCCGCGTACAGCACCGTACGGAGGAGGCCGGCCGCCTGGAGGACAAGTCGGCCGCGACAACCGACCGACCACGCGGCCGGACGCCGTCGCCGCCGGCCGGCCCGGATCACACCACCCAACCGCCATAGCCGGTGAATCCGCCCTTGCCCGCGCAGTAGGCGTACGACTGCGACCCGTTGGCGTACTTCGTCGCGCCGAAGACGATGGCGCCGTTGCCGCACTCGGCCCAGGCGTAGAACTTCGTGCTCGGGGCCCCGGAGCACTGCGCCGCGTAGGTGTTGCTGTCGGACCAGGACGTACGGCAGGTGGCGGCCGCCACCCCTGACTCGCCGGACGGCGCGGCCTGAGCCGCCGGAACCGCTCCGAGGACGACTGCTGCCGCGAGGGCGCTGCCCGCGATGGCGTGACGAAGACGCATGGTGACTCCCAATCGTTGGAGACTCGTTCGCCGGGTTCCGGATGTGTCCGGCCCCTCACGTGCCACCATGCCGAGGGCTGTTTGAGGAAACCTTGAACGAATCTGGGGCGGCCACGGCGACCCGCGGGGCCTCGTGCTTCACACCCTGGCCGTCGACCGGTCAGACATCGTGAGACCGCTTCAGGAATCCCGAGTCGCGTCAGATGGTGAAGGGCCACCGAGGAAGGGACGAACCCTCTGGCCACGAGGTCGGGGACTCAGGGGCCCAGGGGCTGTCTGACAAATGATCATCCGGCGGGTTCGCGGAGCCACAAGATCAGAGCTGCTACGACGATTCCAGCCCGGTAACGATCGGCGAGCTTGCCGAACCTTGTTGCGATCGCACGGAACTGCTTGAGACGGGCGAAGCATCGTTCGACCACGTTGCGGGCACGGTAGATGTCCTTCTCGAAGCCCGGTGGGCGACCGCCATGGGTCCGTGCGAGGTCGGCCCGTAACGGAGCGCGGGATGTGGACGCCGTCGATGACCTGGCCGAAGGCGGTGGCGTCGTTGACGTTGCCGGGCGTGAGCACGATGGACAGCGGGAGGCCCCGGCCATCGACGGCGAGGTGCACCTTGGTGGTCAGCCCGCCCCGGGACCGGCCGAGGGCCTGACGCTCCTGCGAGCGGTCCGGATCTTCCCGTTCGTCCCCGTCCGCGGCCCCCTCTTATGGGCGCCGGCCGCGTGCTGGTGGGCCCGGTTGATCGTGGAGTCGATGGAGACGGTCCACTCCGCCCGGCCCACGGCGTCGTCGCGGACCTGGACGTGTTCCAGCAGCTTCAAGATCAATGATCAGAGTGCTCGTGCTCGGACTCCCGCGCGGGGTCCGTCAGGAAACGGCTCAGTCGGTAGGTGGTCGGCAGCTCCAGGCTCCCGCACAGCGTGTCGATCCGGATCATCGCCCCGTCGACTCCTGCCTCCCGAAGACGCCGCAACCGCGTACGCATCTCCGCCGGATCCCGAGTCTCAACGATCACTTCCCACTGTCCCGCTTCCGGCGCAGTGCGAGCAGCAAGCCGCTGTCGCGCGCCCTCTTGCCGCTGCCTTCTTCTCCCCTGTCTTGGCATCTGACCAGAATCACTGGCCGACGTCAGGACGGCAAGGCAATCGGGCCGAGCACGCACGCACATCCCCGCTCGGTGATCATTTGTCAGACACGGCCCAGGAGAACTCACGGGATGTCGCACACACGGGTGAGGTTCATCAGGCACGGGCGATCAGCCGACTGCCACCGGCAAGGGCGAGCTTCTTCCCCGATCCGGTGGCTGGGCTCAGAGCGGGGTGATGATCATGAGGACCTCGTCGCGGTCGTCGTCTGAGGAGAGCCGGAGGGCGCCGGGCCATCGGCCGACTTCCTTCCAGCCGAGCCTCCCGTAGAAGTCCTCCAGGCCGACGTCGCCGCGGGCGGCGAGGCGTAGCTGTTCCAGGCCCATCTCGTCCCTGGCGACCCTGCGTACCTCTTCCATGAGGGCACGGCCGACACCGCGCCCGCGGATGGCAGTGCGGGTCTGAACATGGTGGAGAGTGCCCCAGTGGGCGATCAGTTCGGACCGATCGCGACGGATGTTGAGCCAGCCTGCGAGTTCCCCGTCCAGGGTGGCCGTGAGGAGCCGGCTGACATCTGGGGCAAGCAGGCCGATGATGCGGTCGAGGGCCGGAGTCACCGTGGCGGCATCGACAGGGGGAAAGGGAAAGCCGGCCGCGCCGCCCGCGTTGGTGACCTCGACCCAGCACTCGGCGAGGGCCTGCCGGAGCTGGGGGGTGACGTCGCCGGGCGAGGTGAGCTGCTGAAAACTGAGGAGGTCGGTGGCCATCTTGAGATCCTGGCACTCACCTCTGACACTCTGATGCGCACCCAGGGGCGATGTCCGTCCGCAGGGGCCTGCGGAACGTCGCAGTCGAAGGTCGATCAGTACGCCGCGACCCGCCGCGACCACCGCGGCGGTATGTCGCGGCAGGCTTTGCGGCGCGAGTGCGACGTCACCTCGCAGACGGTGCGGAGGTCCCCGGGCGGCCAGTGGCGGCGGCTGCCGGAACCGCACGGGCAACTGTTGCGGTGCGAAACCTCCGCGCCAGGCCGTGCTCGGCAGGGCGTGCGCGAGGAGGGTCTTTGCTGCCGTCCGTGCGTGTCGGCCGTAGCCCGCTTCGCCGAGCACCATGGCACGACTGGCCGCCCCGTCCGCGAGGGTGACCATCGGTGCCGGCGAGTCGGGTCCGCCCCGGCGCGCAGGTCGCGCGGGCGTGTGCCTCGCCTGTTTCTCAGGCCCCTCTTAGCCGCACCTTAATTGCGGCATAAGGATGGGCTCCGCGCCCTTCTCACCGGCGATTCCGGGGTTTTGAGCGGCTAGTTTTCTGAGCGCTGGAGCGGCACGGCGGCGGGGAGGCCGCCTGCCGCTCCGGCGGTCTCACGCTCGTCCCCCTCCGAAGGAGTTCCATTCCATGACCGCTCGACGCACGGCCACCGGGATCGTCGTCCTCGGCCTCGCCCCGCTCGCGCTGGCCGGTCTCACCGCCGCGCCCGCAGTCGCCCACGGTTCGATGACGGACCCGGTCAGCCGGGTCGCCGGGTGTTTCGCCGAGGGGCCCGAGAGCCCGCGCTCCGAGGCGTGCAAAGCGGCTGTCGCGGCCAGTGGGACGCAGGCGTTCTACGACTGGAACGAGGTCAACATCCCGGACGCCGCCGGGAACCACCGGCAGATCATCCCGGACGGCAAACTGTGCGGCGCGGGCCGTGACAAGTACAAGGGGCTCGACCTGGCGCGCGCCGACTGGCCGTCGTCGCCGATGAACGCGGGCAACCGCACCTTCCGTTACAAGGCCACCGCGCCGCACAAGGGTTCCTTCGAGCTGTACCTCACCAAGGACGGTTACGACCCCACGCAGCCGCTGAAGTGGTCGGACCTGGAGGAGAAGCCCTTCCTGACGGTCACCGACCCGAAGCTGGAGGACGGCGCCTACGTCTTCGACGGCGTGGTGCCGAACCGCTCGGGCCGGCACCTCCTCTACTCGATCTGGCAGCGCTCGGACAGCCCGGAGGCGTTCTACACGTGCTCCGACGTGGTCTTCGGCCAGGACGGCGGTGGCGCGGCGGGCGCCGCCCCCACCGCCGCCCCGGTCGCTTCCGCGCCGACGGACCGGACGATCGAGGAGGGGACGGACAAATCCTCCGTCGACCACAACGGCCATGGCGGGGACGCCGGTCACACCGCGACCCCCGAGAAGGCGCCCGCCTCGGAGGCCGCCGCCCCGGCCACCGAGGCCGACAAGGCGGAGTCCGACGACGCCACCGGCGCTCCCGAGGTGAAGGCCGCCGGCGCCCCGTCGGCGCAGTCGGCGCAGCAGCCCTCGGGCGGCCAGGTGAACCTCGCCGAGACCGGCGGCAACGCCACCACCCCGTATCTCGCGGTCGGCGGAGCGGCGGCCCTCGCCCTCGGCGCCGCGGTGACGTTCGGTACGGTGCGGCGCCGGGCGGCCACGACGGGACGCCACGGCCGCTGAGCCGCGCCCGTACCGGACGCGGGGGTTGACGGGGTCAGCCGATCACCGACGCGCAGGTGGTCGGCGTCGCCCGGGCCGGGTCCAGTGCGTTGGCCACCTCGTGGAAGGCGATCCGGTCGACGAGTCCGAGCGTCGCGTGCTCGGACACGTCGGCCGCGCACAGGTCCTGGATCAGCACGTTGCGTACGTCGGGACCGGTCAGGAACTGTGACCGGTACGGCGTGACGATCTCGTCGTACCGTGTGGAGATGACGGTGTAGCGGACCCCGGGCACCGTGTCGCCGCCCGCGTTGAGCTTGGTGAGGAAGGGCGATCCGGCGATCTGGTCGGCGAGCGCGGGGGTCTTCTCGGTCAGCAGGTCCTCCGCGCCCGGGAAGTACCTCAGCAGCTTGGTGAGCCCGAGCAGGGTGCTGCCCCGGTTGGAGGGCGCGATCCCGACGAGGGCGTTCACCTTGGCCGCGCCGCCCAGGAACTTCAGGTAGTAGCGCGGCATCATGCCGCCCTGGGAGTGGCCGACGAGATCGGCCTTCGGCGCGCCGGTGGCCGCGAGCACCTTGTCGACGTACGTGGCGAGCTGTGCGGCCGAGGCGTCGATGGGGCCGAGACCGTGCAGCACGGGGACGCCGGGGAGCTGGCCGTAGTCGAGCGAGAAGACGCAGTATCCGCGGTTCACCAGGTACGGGGCGAGTCCGAGCCAGTTGTCGACGGAGTTGGCCAGGGTGCCGTGGACGAGGACTATCGGGCGGGGATGGGCGGCGGAGGGCTTGCAGGAGTAGTCGTTCCAGCCGCTGCTGGTGACGGCAGCGGCGGCGGGGACGGCGGTGGGAGTGGCGGCCACGGCGGGGGTGACCGTGACGGTAGCGGCCAGCAGCAGCGTGACCAGTGGTCCGAGCACGCGTTTCCAGGGCAGCATCGGGCGATCTCCTTGCGGCTCAAGGGAATGGCGATGACTGTCAGCCCTGTGGCCCGGACCACACTGAGGGGTGAACTACCGTCAAGTTACGCAGGAGTAAGGTGAAGAAGGAAGTTACGCGTCGGTAAAAGATGACGGCGCACCCCGGCGCGACCCGCCGTAGTGCGCTACGGCGCCGCCCGGCCGCCTTCCCTCTCTCCCCCGGTCGGCGCACCGCCCCGGCCCGCCCTCTTCCTCCCCCGGTCGGCGCACCGCCCCGGCCGCACACCCGGCCCTCGGCCATTCAGCCCCCTCCCGCCTGCGCGCACACCGTCGGCCCCGGAGCGTGGGGGCATGACTTTCGTCGACGAGGTGAAGAACGCCGTCTCCGTACGGACCGCCCTGCTCGTCCTCGGTGTGCTCGCGCTGCAGCTCCTGTTCATCGCGTCCTACGTGGGCGCGCTGCACAGCCCGAAGCCCACGGAGGTCAAGGTCGCCGTCGTCGCCCCGGGCCGGAGCGCGGCCCAGCTCACCACCGCGCTGAAGGGGCTGCCGGGCAAGCCGCTGGACCCGCGCACACTGCCCGACGAGAAGACCGCGCGGCAGCAGATCATGGACCGCGACATCGACGCCGCGCTCGTCGTCCGGCCGAAGTCGATCAGCGACACACTGCTGGTGGCCACCGGTCAGGGCACCAACGAGACCCGGGCCCTGGTGAACATCTTCGAGAGCCTGGAGTCGCAGCAGCAGCGCTCCCTCAGGCTGACGGACATCGCACCGGCCTCCATCCGGGACGCGGGCAGCCTCTCGTCCTTCTACCTGGCGGTCGGCTGGTGCGTCGGCGGCTATCTGTGCGCCGCCGTCCTCGCGATCAGCCACGGGGCCCGGCCGGCCAACCTCAGCAGGGCCGTGATCCGGCTGGCCGCGCTGGCGGCGTACGCGATCGTCGGCGGCCTGCTCGGCGCGGTGATCACCGGCCCGGTGCTGGGGGCGCTGCCGGGCGGTGTGGCGGCGCTGTGGGGGCTCGGCGCGCTCACCGTCTTCGCGGTCGGCGCGCTCACGCTGGCGCTCCAGGCGCTCTGCGGGGTCGTCGGGATCGGGCTGGCCGTGCTGATCGTCGTGATCGCCGGGAACCCGAGCGCGGGCGGCGCCTACCCGCCGCCCATGCTGCCGGACTTCTGGCGGGCGATCAGCCCCGCGCTGCCGCCGGGCGCGGCCACCTGGGTCGCCCGGTCGATCGCGTACTTCCGGGGCAACGCGATCACCGGGCCGCTGCTGGTGCTCTCCGCCTGGGCGGTGGCCGGTACGGCGGTCACACTGGTCAGGTCGGCGTTCCGTACGAAGGGCCGCCCGGCCGGGCCGGACCGCGGGGCGCGCCCTGACGCCGGAACAGGCACGGGCCCCGGAACAGGCCCTGGGACCGGCACCGGCCCTGGGACCGGCACCGGAACCGGAACCGGCCCCGATGGTGCGACCGCCGCCGGGCCGTCCGTCTGACCGACGCGCGGGAGGGCCCGGCACACCCCTTCGGTGCGCCGGGCCCTCCGCCGTTCCGTGCCGTACGGTCAGCCGATCTCGGCGCCGTACTCGGCGAGCGCCGCCGTCACCGGCTGGAAGAACGTCTCGCCGCCCGAGGAGCAGTCACCGCTGCCGCCCGAGGTCAGTCCGAGCGCGGTGTCCCCGGCGAAGAGCGAGCCGCCGCTGTCGCCCGGCTCGGCGCAGACGGTGGTCTGGATGAGGCCGTTGACGATGTCGCCGTTGCCGTAGTTCACGGTGGCGTCGAGACCGGTGACCTCACCGTCGTGCACCTGCGTCGTGGAGCCGCTGCGGACGACCTGCTGGCCGACCGTCGCGTCGCCCGCCCGCGTGATCTCCTGGCTGCTGCCGTCGTACAGGTTCACCTCGCTCGGGTGGTCCACCTCGGCGGTGTACTTGACCAGACCGAAGTCGCTGCCCGGGAAGGTGGAGCCCTCGGTCGTCCCGATCTGCTGCCCCTGCGTGTCGGACCAGCTCTGGATGGACTCCGTGCAGTGCCCGGCGGTCACGAAGTACGGCTCGCCGTCCTTGACCACGTTGAAGCCGAGCGAGCAGCGCGAGCCGCCGCCCGTGATGGCGTCGCCGCCCGCGACGTACGGCTTGAACTCCCCGGCGGTCTTCTTCAGTTCGGCCTTGGCGCCGAGCTTCTCCACCACGCCGCTGAGCTTCTCCCAGGCCGCGCCCTTGACCGTACGGTCGGCGGTGACGACCACCTTGTTGGCCACCGGGTCGACGGCCCACGACGTGCCAGGGACGGACGCGTCGGCGGTGAGGGTCTGCCGGGCGCTCTTGAGGTCGGCGAGGGTGTTCTGAACCAGTCTCGCCTTGCCGCCCGCCTGACGGACCCTCTCGGCCGCCTGCTGGTCGACGACATTCACCACGAGGGCCTTGGCCGTGGCGTCGTAGTACGAGCCGGCCGTGGCGTCACCGAGGTCCTTGCCGAGGGTCGAGCCGAGCTTTCCGGCCGCCGTCGCCGTCAGGGTCTTCACGGTGAACTGAGGGGTTTCCTCACTGGCGTTCGCATTCTGCAAGGTGAAACCCGCGGCTATCACGGCGATCGCCGCGCCGCCCGCGATCGTGGTGCGCTTCTTGGACATACGCCGATGGTTCAACGTCAACCTCCTGTGGGGACCGTGCCGGCCCATGTGGGGTGCACCGGCACGGAGGACGAGGCGCCCACTATTCCGAGATCGGGCTGTCGCACACAAGGTCGACTTCAGGACGCACACATGACCGACACATTGCGCTCCGGCGTATTCGCCCGCGGCCGGGAGCCCCGTCCGGGCGCCCTCCGCGCGACGCGACGGCGCCTACATGGCAGGGGCATGACATATGCCCCCGACCATCCGTTCCGTTTCGCGAACACCTGCCGCAACCACCACATCACCCACGGGTAAGGACTGGACCTGTCCGGAAACAACTCCCGCCACTTCCGCACCCGTTCACGTCGGTACCGGCGGTCCCGGCGGACGGTACCGACGTCGACCGCGACCCGATGGGAGGACCAGCCCGGCGCGCTCGGTCCGGTCCTCAACGCCATCGCGCCCGGTCGCTCAGAGGAGGGCGCCGCCGGAGACCTCGATGCGCTGGGCGGTGACCCAGCGCAGGCCCTCGGAGGCCAGCGTGGCGATGGCGTCGCCGATCTCCTCAGGTTCGCCGACGCGGCCGAGCGCGGTCTGTCCGGCCAGAACCTGGCGCATTCCGGCGTCGTCCCGCATCGCTCCGCCGTTGAAGTCGGTGGCGGCATGACAGCCCTGTTCCGGATCGTCATCGCCGAACTGCCTCGCTTTCCCGAACTGGGGCGGATGCAGTTC
The DNA here is from genome assembly GCF_044744405.1 of Streptomyces sp. NPDC087310. NCBI lineage: Bacteria > Bacillati > Actinomycetota > Actinomycetes > Kitasatosporales > Streptomycetaceae > Streptomyces > Streptomyces sp. NPDC087310. Next base: position 464,044 of record NZ_JBIUYF010000008.1, read on the forward strand.
CAGCTCGGCAAACTGCGCCCTACTTCACCTCCGTTCAGCACTACTTGGAATCCGAGCACGAGGCGGGCAACGCTGATGTCCCGGACGCGGCGAGCGCCGCGAACCAGTTCCTCGGCATGATCGCCAACTACGTCCTGTGGCCCCGCATGCTGCTGACCGACTGGAACCCCGCACCCTCCGACGTCCATGACGCCGTCGAACAGGCCGTCCAGACCATGCTCGCCAGATACGCCCCCGTACCACCGGCGCGTTCGCTCAGGCCGCCCTTACGCAATCAGCTCCGAGCCGGGACAATCGTCCTGAACCGGGCTCTCCTACGAGGGAATCGAGCCGGTCATGGGCGCCGAGGGGTAAGCACCACGGCGGAGGGGAATGCAGGGTCACGGTGCCTGCATGGGGCATGTACATCGGAGCACGCCGGATGAAAGGGGCAGGGGGTTGCGACGTCGGGTGCGCGCGGCGGACGGGCGGCATCTGATGGTGGAGCGTCTGGGGGATCCGCGGGGCAGACCGGTCTTCCTGTTGCACGGCACGCCGGGCAGCAGGCTCGGACCCGCGCCGCGCGGCATGGTGCTGTACCAGCGGGGCATGCAGCTCATCGCCTACGACCGGCCGGGTTACGGCGGTTCCGACCGGCTCGAAGGGCGCAGTGTGGCCGATGTGGCCCAGGACGTGGCGACGATCGCCGACGCCCTCGGCCTCGACCGGTTCGCCGTCGCGGGCCGTTCCGGCGGCGCCCCGCACGCCCTGGCGTGCGCCGCGCTGATGCCGGAGCGGGTGACCCGTGCCGCCGCGCTGGTGCCGCTCGCGCCCTGGGACGCGGACGGCCTCGACTGGTTCGAGGGCATGGCGGCGTCCAACGTCGCGGCGTACACCACCGCGGCCAAGGACCCGGCGGGCGTGGCGGCGCGGCTCATCCCGCGGGCCGCCGCCATCCGCGAGAACCCGGTGCAACTGCTGGACGATCTGCGCAGAGAGCTGACCGACTCGGACCGCATGGTGGTCTCGGACGCCGGGCTCAGAATGATGCTGCTGCGCAACTACCAGGAGGGGCTGAGCGATTCGGCGTACGGCTGGATCGACGACGCGGTGGCCTTCGCCAGCCCGTGGGGGTTCGACCCCGCCGACATCCGGACGCCGGTGCTGCTGTGGCACGGCGAGAAGGACGTCTTCTCGCCGGTCGGCCACGCCCGCTGGCTCGGGGAGCGCATCCCGGGCGCGACGGTCGTCCTGGAGCCGGCCGCGGCGCACTTCGCCTCCCTGCACGCCCTGCCCAGAAGCCTCACCTGGCTCCTGGCCGACTGAGCGGGCCGAGGGGTACGGCGCCGGGCGCGGGCCCGGCGCCGTACCCCTGGCGGGTCTCACACCGCCAGCGGTTCCAGGTCCCGGTAGACCCGCCGGTCGTCCCGTGCGAAGCGGGTCAGCGCGTGCTCCTCGCCGAGCAGCCTGACCAGTTCCTCCACGGTCTCCACCCGGAGCTGCGCAGCCTCGCCCTTGCGGCCGAGCGCCCCCAGCGTGACGCACATGTTGGAGGTGACGGCCAGCGTCTCCGGATGGCGCGCGCCCAGCGAGACGCGCAGCCCCGCGACGGCGCTCCGCTCGGTCACCAGCGCCTCGTCCAACTCGCCCAGGTCCGCCTTGGCGTTGGCGAGGCTGACCGTGCAGAAGAGCGTGTGCGGATGTTCGTCGCCCAGCACCTCCCGCATCGTCCGCAGCGCGCCCTGGAGGAGCTGCTGGGCCAACTCCGGTGCCCCGCACCCCCAGTGGAAGAGGCCGAGGTTGTTGATCGCGGCGAGGGTGTACGGGTGGCGGGCGCCCGGCACCCGCAGATACTGGTCGACGACCTCCTGCGTCAGGTCCCTGGCCGCCACCGGCTCCCCGGCGGCGAAGTGGTCGGCCGCCATGTTGAGGTCGCAGGCGAGCATGTCCGGGTTGATGTCCGCGCCGTACTTGGCCCGGTAGCGGTTCCTGGTGGCCGTGGTCAGCCGCCGCGCGTCCTCCAGGAGCCCCGCCCTGCGCAGCGACACGGCCAGGCTCTTGGCCGCCGCGAGGGTGCCGGGGAACGCCCGTCCCATCCGCTCCTTGTAGAGGGCGTACGTCCGGCTGAGCAGCGCGACCGAGTCCTCGTACCGGCCGATCTCCCGCAGGTCGCGCCCGAGGCTGGTGGCGGAGGAGAGCGTGTACGGGTGCTCGGGGCCCAGCACCTCGGTCCGCCGGTCGAACACCTCCTGGTCCATCTCGCGCGCCTGGGCGTACCGGCCGACCATGCGCAGGTTCAGCGCCCGGTTGTTGGCGGCGGCGAGCGTCCTGGGGTGGGACTCGTGGAAGATCCCGCTGAACCCCTCGTGCGCCTCGGTCGCCAGCTCCATCGCCTTGGCGTACTCGCCGAGCGTGCCGAGGTCCATCGCGAGGCCGCTGGTGGTCATGTACGTGTGCGGGTGCGTCGACCCGAGCACCCTGCGCTGCCGGGTCAGGGTCTCCTCGTCCAGCTCCCGCGCCTCCACGTAACGGCCTTGCGAGCGGAGGATGTTGGAGAGGTGGAAGCGGAGATACAGGTACTGCGGGTCGTCGTTGCCGAGCGTCTCGCGCCAGAGGTCGCGCAGTTCGCCGGCGAGTTCGAAGGCGGCCGGCAGATCGCCGCGCTTCCACAGGTAGCGCACCCGGTCGATGAGCAGCCTGCGGGTCTCGGGGCGCAGGCAGAGGCTCGCCTCCGAGGTGATGAGGTGGGGCCAGATCGTGTTGAACCGGTCCCAGGTGCCGGGGTTGTCGATCGGCTCATCGCCGTCGGGCCTGGCACCCGCGAGGATCCGGTGGACGGCGTGCCGGGCGTCGCGCTGCTCCTCCTCGGTGAGCTGGGCGCGGATGATCGCCTGGACCAGCCGGTGCACCTGGATGCTGTTGCCGACCTGGTCCACCTTGGCCAGCGCGAACCGGCCGATCTCCCGGATGACCCGGCCCAGCACCAGCGTCTCCTGGAGCGAGACGTCGTACGGCTTGAGCGCCTCGATCATCTCCTTGCTGTAGAGGAGGTTCGCGGAGATCGGCTCGGGGGCGAAGAAGGCGCAGAGCTGGAGCAGCCGTACCGCGGCCGGTGAGCGCTCCTTGAGCCGGTCGATGGAGATGTTCCAGGTCGCGGCGACGGGCTCGGGGTAGCCGGCGGGCTGGTTGAGGGAGAGCACCCCGGCCGCCTGCTGGCCCAGTTGGTCCAGGTACTCCGAGACGGGCGTGGCGGTCTCCGCGATCCAGGCGGCGGCCTGTTCGACGGCGAGCGGCAGGTCCCCGACGGCGGTGGCCACCTTGTCGGCGTCCACGAGGTTCAGCCCGGGGGCGCGCCGCTGGAGGTGTTCGACGGACTCCTCCCGCAGGAACACGTCGACGGGCAGCGCGTCGCCGTACTGCGACCAGGTCTGGTTGCGGGAGGTGACCAGGACATGGCCGGGGCCGCCGGGCGGGAAGTAGCGCTGGACCAGCTCGGGGTCGTCCGCGTTGTCGAACACCAGCAGCCAGCGGGTGGACGGCACACCGCGCCGCAGCAGGTCGACGGCCTCCATCGAGGCGGCTGCCATGTCGTCGCCGCCCCGGGCGCCGAGCCGTACGGCCAGCTCGGCGAGGGAGGCGACCACGTCGGCGGTCTGTTCCGAGGAGATCCACCAGACCAGGTCGTAGTCGGCCATGAAGCGGTGCACGTACTCCAGCGCCACCTGGGTCTTGCCGATGCCGCCGAGTCCGTACAGGGTCTGCGGCTGCGGCAGGACGACGGCCATGCCGCCGCCGAGCTGGTCGCGCATCCGCTCCAGTACGGCGGAGCGCCCGGTGAAGCCGGGGTTGCGGGCCGGCGCGTTCCAGATCTTGGGTACGGTGCCGGGGAAGCGCGGCCCCGGTGCGACGGCGTCGGCGAGCTGGACGGGCCGTTCCAGGGCGCGCAGCAGCGCGGTGGTGGCGTGGGTCTCGTCCAGGCGGAAGAGGTCGACGGGGTTGCGGTCGATGTACGGGGCGGTGAGCCGTACGTCGCCGACGCGCACCGGCAGCAGCCGGCGCCGGGCGCCGCCGGGGTCCTCGGAGGCGGAGCGCGAGAAGACCTCGACGGCCCGCGCGGACTTGAGGTAGGCGGCGGAGAGCAGTACGACCGTGCGGGTGGCGTTGTCGTGGTGGATCGAGAGCGATCCCGTGTCGCCGCCCTTGGGCGCGGTGGGCTGGTCGGCGGAGGCGTCGCGCGGGACGACGCGGAACCCGGCCCGGGTGAGGACGGATTCGATCCAGTCGGCCCACATCCGGTTCTCGGCCACATAGCTGAGGTAGAGGTCGGCGGGGAGGGCGGGCCTGCGCCGGGTGAAGGCGTCCCTGATCCGCAGCCTGGCCTCGTCGCCGACGGCGGGCATCGTGGTGACGGCGCCCTCGGTGACATAGGCGGTGAGCCGTTCGAAGGCGGAGAGCAGGGAGTTGGAGAGCCCCGCCTCGTCACCGAAGGTCGCCAGGGTCTCCTCGTACGCGTAGTAGGGGCGGTACGGGATCTCCACCGCGCCCCAGTAGGCGGTGAGGCGTTCCCCGGTGAGTCCGGCGGGGAACCGGTCGAACTTCAGCCGGGCCAGGGCGCGTCCGGCGTCCGCCTTCTCCTTCTCGCCCTCGTCGATGCGCATCGGTACGGGGAAGATCCGGATGCCCCGGCCGCCGTACCGCTCGTCGATCTGGCGGGCCACGGCGGCGGCGCCGTCGATGGACTGGTCGCTGAGGGTGAAGCAGTCGACGAGGACGTCGGGCAGGTGGACGGTGCAGATGTCGGCGATGTCGCTGAGCCCGGTGCGGCTGTCGATGAGGACGTAGTCGTAGTGGGCCTTCATGTCCTCGCGCAGCGCGTCGAAGAAGTGGCCGCCGCCGAGCCGGTCGTAGAAGTTGTCCCAGTCGAAGGTGGAGACGGTCGCGGAGTACTCGCGGTTCTGCCGTCCCGCGGAGACGAAGTCGAGGGTGCCGCCGTCGGGGAACTCCCAGCCGAGGTGTTCCGGGGTGAGCGAGACGGCGTGCGGCTGGATCCGCGCGTACTCGCGGTGCCAGTCGTCGGGGCGTTCCACGGGGCTGGTCGCGGCCCAGGCGTACTCGGTGATCAGGTCGATGACCCCGGTGGTCGCGCCGAGGGTCGAGGGGTCGAGGAAGGGGTGGAAGAAGCGGTGCAGGCCGGGTGCTTCCAGGTCCCAGTCGACCGCGAGGACGCGCTTTCCGTTGGCGGCCAGGATCCAGGCCGTGTTGGCGAGGGCCATGGTGCGGCCCGTACCGCCTTTGTAGGAGTAGAAGGTGACGATGCGTCCGTCACGACGTGCTGTCATCCGTGTCCTCCGCATCGGGCGCCAGGTCGTGCGTCTGGGGAACGTAGTGCGTCGTGGCGTACTCGGCGGCCATCGGGCCGCGCAGTCTGGGCCGTTCGGTGTGGCTGCCGCCGGCCGGCGGATAGACCTCCGCGTGCCGCAGGTACTGCTGGGCCGCCGCTTCGACGACCTGGGGAAGTATCTGGCCGAACGCCTCCATGCTGGGCACGCCCTTGGCGGCGGCCCGGCAGGCGGCGCGGCCCTGCCCCATCTTCTTGGGCATGGTCCGTTCGAGTTTCTCGCTCAACTCGGCCTGGGCCGCCCGGCTCTGTTCGTCCTCGCGGTTCCACGGGACGACGACGCTCACCCAGGGCCGGTGTTCGGCGTCGAACGCGGCGAGCCGCTCGCGCTGTTCCTCGTCGTTCAGGGCCCACCGGTCGACCAGCAGTATCTCCGGCCGTACGGGGGCCTGTTTGCCTTCGTGGGGTACGGACACCTCGTCGAACGAGACGATGTCCGCCTGGTAGTTGAGGGAGCGCACCAGATCCCGGGCGACATACGCCAACGGCCGTGCCGAGTCCGGGTGGTAGGGGTTCCAGTCCTGTGCCATGCCCCCGTAGTAGTCGGCCGTACGGCCTTCCGGCAGCCCGTGCCGGGTGGGCGCGGCCACGGTGACCTGCATCGGGCGGGGCCCGCCGCTGGCGCCGAAGGCGCTGGGCGCGCTGCGGTAGTCGACGGGGCGCCCGGGGCCTATCGCGGAGGTGTCGGCGACGCTGACGATGCGCTTGGCGAGTTCGTAGACGGCCCGCTGGTACTCGTCCTCGAATATCCGGAGTTTGATCAGCCCGTACAGTCCGTCGGTGACGTAACGGTCCCCGAAGTCACGGTGGTTGAACTGCAACCGCTCGGCGGGGCCCGGCAGGTGCCGGGGCGGTACGGGCACCCAGAGAGCCGGGACGATCGCCTCGGCCGTGGTGTTGTTCTTGGCCTGCTCGTAGATGACGCGCTGGGCGAAGGCGTACCACTCCTTGCCGCACATCTCGCTGGCGAAGTAGCGCGGCGAGAACAGCGGCACGAAGACGCGGCAGGTGGCGAGCACATCGGCCAGCCGCTCCGACCAGCCCTCGCCCGAGCGCATCTCACGGTCGATGAATCCGGCCTGGGCCCCGGCGGGCAGATCCGTCATGGCCATCACGTGCTCGGACAGATCCCGGAAGAGCTTCTGCACCCACATGTCCGGGTCGGCCCCGGAGGCGCCGTCCCTCGGTGTGTGCGCGTAGCTCAGGAAGAAGTACGGCCGATGGTCGGCCGCTCGCTGCTGCGGTGACGCGTGCACACGACCCCCGTCCTGTGGTGAACACCCACGTCGCTCAACGCCGTTTCTCGGCCATCCACACCGTGGCGTGCGCCACCGCGTCCTTCATCGGGAAGAGGCGCCCGACCACCCCGCCCAGTTGTCCCTTCTGCTCAAGTCCCCAGGGGAACGCGGCCCCAATCGCTGCGAAATCACTGTCGTCGAGGTGCACATCCTCATATTCCACCCAGCGCGGTGATCCGTCCGGCGCTTTCACCACACAGTGATAAGAACGTGTGGTCGCGCCGGGCCGGTACTCGGCGAGATGGAACGCGGTGCAGGCGCCGTACCCCACATTGACCAGCAGAACCCGGGCGTCGGCCCCGGCCAGCGCGCCGAGCGGGGATTCCGGGCCGAGGTGGCTGTGCAGCGGGTGGTCCGCCAGCAGTTCGGCCGCGCGCGCCCCGAGCGCGGCGAACGAGGTCTGCGGGTGGGTGCTCCGTACGGCCCCTTCGGCGGTGCGTACGGACTCGGCCAGCCGGCCCATCGCCGTGCAGGGGGTGGTCGCCGCGTCGAAGGCGGGCATTTGGGCGCGGAACGCGGCGGCCTGGCGGCGGGTCAGTCCGGAGATCCGGGCCCGGTGGGCGGTGGAGGAGTCGGAGTTCTCCTCGGTGAAGGCCGGCACGACCAGGGTGCCGTCCTCCCCCAGCGCCGTCAGCAGGGCCGTGCGCAGGGTGTCGGCGTCGAGGCCGGTGCCGCGCAGCGAGGCGTGGACGAGCAGGGTCGTTCCGGGGGTCACCCCCAGGGCGGTCAGCTCGCGGGCCAACTCCTCGGCGGTGGAACGGGTTTCCGTATCACGGGGGGTGTCAGACACGGTCGGCCTCCGCGCGCAGTGTGGTCAGCAGGCTCTTCCCGCCGACGGTGAGTTCCGCCGCGTCCTGAAGGGTGTCCAGCGCCCGCAGGGCGTGGTCCCGGTGGCGGCGGTCGTAGGCGGCGAGTCCCACGCGTTCGTGGGCCCCGGCGAGCAGTTCGGAGACGGGCACCGGTCGCTCACGCCAGGGCGCGGGGCGCTGCCACGCGCCGTCCAGCGCGTAGAGATCGGTGACCTCGGTCAGCGCCCGCAGGGTGGCCCGGCGGAAGCCGCGCAGCAGGGCGGGCGCCAGGGCCACGGGATCGCCCGCCACGGGGACGCCGAGCGCCCCGTAGCCGTACGCGGGGCTCGCGGCGCGTCCGGCGGGGCCCCGCGGGGCCGTCACGGGCGCGAGGGGCGTCAGCGTGGACAGGGTGACGGCGGCCTGCGCGGCCTGGTCGGGGACGGCGTCGCGCAGCAGCGCCCAGGCCGCCGCGAGCCGGCCGCTCCAGTCGGCGGCCTCGTCCCGGCCGAGCCCGGGGTGGGCGGGGGCGTCGAAGGTGTCGCGGTACGGGTCGATGTCGTCCAGGGCGAGGTCGGGCGCCCCGTCCCGGCCGAGGCGGCGCACGGGGCGCCAGGGTCCGGCGGTCTCGTCGGCGCGGACGACCCGCAGTTCCGCGGTGCCGGTGCGCACCACGAACCCCTTCTCGGCGAGGCGTACCTCGGCCTCGCCGCTCTCGCCGGGCGGGCCGAGCCGCAGGGCGCCGAGGGTGGGCAGGACGAGCACGCCGTCCCGGTGGTGGACCCGTACGGGCGTGTCCAGACCGCCCCGCAGGACGGCGGCGGCGACATACGCCTGTACCCGGCGCGCGAGGCCCGGCGCGTCGGGCCGCCCGTCGCGGGCGGCGGCGATCGCCTCGGCCAGCCAGGTGCGGGTGTAGGGGTGGGCGAAGAGGGTGTCGAGCCCGTCGGAGCGCCGTTCGACGGCGTTCGCCAGCTCCCACGCCTCCTGCCAGGGCTCGCCGCCCCGGCCGTCGAGCGCGGCGTGCAGCTCGGCCAGCATCGAGCGGGTCAGCTCGTGCTGGGCGTCGAGGAGTTCAGCGGGGTGGCCGACGGCGGGCGGGACGGTCTCGGCGCGGGTACGGGACTCGATCCCGCCGATGAGGGCGATCAGGTCGGCGCAGTACACGGAGGGGTTGTCGAATCCGCCCGGCCCGCCGGGGCCGCCGGGGCCGCCCGGCCCGCCGAATCCGCCCGGCCCGCCGGAGCCGCCGGGGGGCGTCCCGGACCCCGACCGGTAGCGGTGGGTGTAGAGGCCGCCGCCGCAGGAGCGGACGACCGGGCAGCGCCGGCACTCCTCGCTCACACCGGCGAGCCCGAGCTGTCTGCTCCGTACGCCGGGGTGGGCGGCGACCTCGTCGAAGGTGTGCGCGAAGACGTCGAACCCGGTGGCGGCGGCGCCCTCGTAGGCGCTCTTGAGGGAGTCGACCTGCTCCAGGGTGCCGTCGGTCTCCACGACGACGAGATCGGTGGGGGCGAGGCCGAGCGATTCGGTGAGGCTCGGGCCGCCGGTCAGGGTGGAGAGCACCGAGTCGAAGAGGCGTACGGGCATCGGCCGGCCCCGCGCGTCCCAGCGGTCGAAGACGGCGAGCAGCCAGTCGGCGTACGCGGTGGGCGAGCCGTCCGGGCGTGGCGGCGGCTCGTCCCAGGTGGCGTGCGGCAGCAGGAAGTCGATGCGCGGCGGGTCGAGCGCGTCCAGCGCGTCGTACACGGCGACGGGGTCGTTGGCGGCGTCGATCGTGCAGAGCAGCCCGAGGTCGAGATGGCGGTAGCGGTCCTGCCGGAGGAGTTCGACGGCCTTGAGGACCAGAGGGTGGCTGCTGCGGCCGTCCGCGAAGCGGCGGTGGCGGTCGTTGGCCGTACGGTCGCCGTCGAGGGAGATGCCCACCCGGACGCCGAACTCGTCGAAGAGGTCGAGATAGCGGGGCGAGAGCTGGAGCCCGTTGGTGTGGATGCGTAGGTCGAGGTCGGCGACGCCGTCGAGGGCGTGGTGAAGTTCCTCGCACACGCGCCTGAGCCGGGCGGGGCCGGCGAGCAGTGGCTCCCCTCCGTGCAGGATCACTGACACGGAGGGCAGGGCGTGGGTGGTGGCATGCTCGGCCAGTCGCAGAGCTGTCCGGGAAATCGCTTCGTCAGAGATCGCTTTGGGGCGGGTACGCCAGCTCTGATCGGCGTGTTCATAGATGTAGCAGTGGTCACACGCCAGATCGCACCTGCTGTGGACCTTCAGGACGATCTCGCGGAAAGGGACCAGGGGTCCTGTCATTCCGCCAGTCTAGAGCGCGTTTCGCCAGTCCAGAACGCTCCAGAACACTCAAGAACGCTGACTAGAGCGCCGAGTTGAAGCTCGACACCCGCGCGACACGGCCGCTGGGCATGGGCAGTACACGGCCGAGCTTCTTGGCGACACCGGCGTCGCGTACATCGATCTCTGCGAGGGGGACGCGGTTCTTCTTCGCGGTGGCGAAGGCGACAGAGGTCTGAGAGGTCACGGCGGCCGTCCTTGATCATGTCGGTCGTACAGGAGACACCGCACCGTTGCAGTGTCAGCGGCTCGACTTTACTCTCATGAACCCGTGCGGCAACTCGGCACGTGGGGACGAGACAAAAGCGTTGCCGGGAGTTCACGAACGGGTGCGGGGCTGATCGTTCCGCTGATCGAGTGACAACAAAACAGCAGACGGGGGCGCGCATGGCCGACTTACGCGGACCACTGCACAGCATGGTCTTCCGAAACGCCGATCTGCCGGTTCTCTTCCATCACGCGGACGCGATCGCCGTCCGCCGCCAGCGCGAAGCGGTCAACGCCACCCGCCGCCAGCTCCTGCTGCTGGTGCTGGGCGCGCTGCTGACCTCGCTGCCCTGGCAGGGGAAGGTCGGGGGATCGTTCCAACTCCTCAGCGCACTCGGCGCGTTGGCGTACGCGGGTGTGCTTCTGGTCACGTTCCGCTCCGCGGGCCAGCGAGCGAAGTCGCACTGGCAACTCAACCGCTCCGCGGCGGAGTTCATCAAGTCACTCTCCTGGCGCTACGCGGTGCACGGCGCGCCCTTCGACTCCGGGGCCGCCGGGGCCGCCGAGTTGTTCGCCACGCGGATGGAGGCCGGGCTCGCCGAGTTACGGAAGGTGGGTTGGGAGGACCCCCGGGAGAGCCCTCAGGAGGGTTCGGGCGCGGGAGGGGGCGCCTCCGGGGAGCTCATCACGCCCGCGATGCGGATGCTGCGGGACAAGCCCTTCGGCGCCCGCAAGGAGACGTACGTCAGGGACCGGCTGATCGAGCAGCGCAACTGGTACCACCGCAGAACGGTCGTCTCCCGCCGGGCCACCACCCTCTGGTCGGCCACCATCGCGCTGCTGACCCTGCTGGCGCTGCTGCTGGCCGTACTGCGGACGTTCTCGGTCACCGACTCGGGTGCTTTCCTGGGGCTGTTGTCGGCGTCGGCGGCGGCCTGTCTGGCGTGGAGCGAGATACGGCGCCACCAACCCCTCATCTCCGCGCACTCGTTGGTGGAGGAGGACCTGGCGGCGATGCATACGGCGATGGAGACGATGGTCACCGAGGAGCAGTGGGCCAACGCGGTGTACGAGACCGAGCGGATCGTCTCGCCGCAGCACACGGACTGGCTGGTACGGCACCGCAGTTGAGCCGCCCGTCCGGAACGCGGCGCGGCGGTACGGGCACAGGGGCGCGGGTGCGCCGCCTCAGGCGCGCTCGACGCCCTCGCACCAGATCACCGTGACCGGCTTCCCGCGCTCGCGCGCGTACCGCACGATGTCGCCCGTTCCGCCGAGACCGCGGGCCGGGCGGCCGTCCCAGACGGCGAGCAGCCGGTCGCAGTTGTCGGCGATGTAGGTGCCCGCCGCGTAGTACGCCTCGTCGGTGGAGTGCGGGTAGGCCATCCGGACCTCCAGCGTGGCCCGGTCCTTGAGCCTCAAGTAGCCGTCGAGTTCGGCCGGGTCCTCGAAGCCGTCCTCGTAGTCGCCGCTGGGGATGACCACGGTCAGCTCCGCGCCGTGGTCCAGGGCGAGGACCGCGAAGAGCTGGTCGGCGCCGGCCGCGAGGCTGGAGAGCGCCTCCATCGACCCGCTCTGGCCGTGCAGTACGGCCACGATGGCGGCCCTGATGTGCGCGTACGCCTCGGCAGGGATGTCGCGGTGGCCGGTCACTCCGATGCGTTTCACTGCTTCACGGCCCCCGGTTCCTCTGCGGCGCACACCCTGGCATTCTCTCAGAGACAGGGAGGCGAGCCCCCGCCCGGCGATCCGGACGGAGACTCGCCCCGCGACTGATCCAGCCGGATCCGGACGAAAGCCGGACCCGGGCGAAAGACCCTAGACGAGCGTGACCCCGTAGGCGCTCAGGGCCTCCGTCACCGGCTGGAAGTACGTGGTGCCGCCCGAGGTGCAGTTCCCGCTGCCGCCCGAGGTGAGCCCGATGGCGAGCGAGCCGGAGTAGAGCGCCCCGCCGCTGTCACCCGGTTCGGCGCAGACGGTGGTGCGGATCAGGCCGCTGACGACATCGCCGCTCCCGTAGTTCACCGTGTAGTTGAGGCCCGTCACCGAACCGCTGTGGATGCCGGTCGTGGAGCCCCGGCGCGTGACGGACATCCCGGTGGTGGCGTTGGCCGCGCCCGTGATGGTGACACTGCCGACGGTGCCCGGGTGGGCCAGCGCGGTGTTCGAGTACCGCACGAGGCCGTAGTCGTTGCCGGGGAAGCTGGTGCCGGCCGAGGGGCCGATGCTCGTGCTGTGCGCGGAGTTGGTGTACCAGGGCGGCAGGCCCTCGGTGCAGTGGCCCGCCGTCAGGAAGTAGTACGTGGTGCCGCTGCGGACGTTGAACCCGGCCGAGCAGCGCCAGCTCGTGGCGTAGACGGCGTCGCCGCCCGAGATGAGCTTGGAGAGCGTGCCCGTGGTGCGCTCGACGCGCAGCGCGCCCGCGTTGGCGCCGGCGGCCCGCTCGATGGAGTCGATGTCGTCCGTGGTGACGGTGGAGTCGGCCTGGACGACAACGGACCTGGTCGCCGGGTCGACGGCCCAGGCGGTGCCCGCGACATCGGCTTCCAGCACGGCCTCGCTCGCCGCGGTGAGCTGGCTCGCGCTGAACGTGGTGGCCTGGGCGGCGTTCGCGGTGGGTATCGCGAGGGCCGCCGCCGCGGCTATTCCGGTGGTGACGGCGATCAGGCGTACGCGTCTTGCCACGCCGCTGAGGGGGGTGGTGCGCTTGATCCTCACTGGTCGTTCCTCCCGAAGGGAATCGGGGGCCCGTTGGTGGGGTTCAGGGGCCCGTGAGGCGCGGCCGACGGCGCGGGAGGCCCCGGGGGTCACCCGGGGACGCCGCGCCCCGACCGGCGCTGCACGGGAGTATTGGCGGCCTCAACTCCCCCCGCAAGGGCGGGATTTGGCCGCATGGACGACCAGTGGGGCGTACGGTGCCGGGGCGCCGCGTGGGGTGGCGCCCCGGCCGCGGGAGACGGGTCGGGGTCAGTCGGTGAGGACCGCGCGTTCGCCCGCCGGGACGGCGATCGGCAGCGTGTTGCCGGGCGGCGGGAACGGGCAGATGAAGTGGTCGGCGAAGGCGCACGGCGGGAGCAGCGAGCGGTTGAAGTCGACCGTCACCGTCCCGTCTTCGGCCGGGGCGGCGGGGCGCAGGAAGCGGAAGGGGAAGGTGCCGTGGCCGCTGGTGGCGTCGGCGAAGACCGCCCACAGCGAGCCGTCGGGCTCCACCGCGACCTGGAGGGTGTGTTCCGTACCGTCGGCGGTGAAGGCGATCTCGCCGCCGAGGCCGAGGCCCCGCTCCCGGCCGTCGGCGTTCCCGACGCGTACGGTGCGGCTCGCCCCGTACGGCCGGAAGCGGCCGGGCAGTGTCCAGGCCGGGTCGTACGGGGTGGCCTCGATGGCGCGGAAGGCGCGGCGCGCGGCCGACTCGGGGTCGAACTCCCGTACGGCCCACAGCCCTTCGCGGCGCAGCACGACCAGTCTGCGCGGGCCTGCGGCGATCCGGGACTCGTCGAAGGGGCCGGTGTCGGCGCCGAGTTCGATCTCTCCCGTGAGGGGCTCGCCGTCGGCGGTCAGCCCGTCCCCGGCCGCCGCGCTCAGCACGATCGCGTCGCCGTCCTCGCGCCACACCCCCGGGAGCCCGGGGAGGGTCCCGTCCGGGTGGTCGGCGAGCCAGTGGGTGCCGGTGAGGGCGAGCGGTCCGTACGGGGCGGCGACCGTGACGATGCGGTGTGCGTGCCAGCTCACCCACTCCTGGGCGGGGTCGGGCGATGGTTCCGTTGTCATGCTGTTGCACCTTTCCATACGGGGTCGGGGAGCCCGAGGTGGGAGCGCAGGGTGGTGCCCTCGTACTCCGTACGGAAGGCGCCGCGCTCCCGGAGCAGCGGGACCACCCGGTCGACGAAGTCGTCGAGCCCGCCCGGGGTGAGATGGGGTACGAGGATGAAGCCGTCGGCCGCGTCACCGGACACGAAGGCGTCCATCTCCTCGGCGACGGTCTCCGGGGTGCCGACGAAGGACTGGCGTGCCGTGGTCTCGATGACGGTCTGTCGGATGGACAGCCCCTTGGCCTCGGACAGCGCCCGCCACCTGGCGGCCACCGCGAGCGGGTCACCGACCCGTACCCGGCCCTGGACCAGCGTGGAGTCCGGGTCGGGGTCGATCTCGGGCAGCGGTCCGTCCGGGTCGTAGCCGGAGAGGTCGCGGCCCCAGACCTGTTCCAGGGCGAGCAGCGCGTTCTGCGGGGAGACCTGTTGTGCGCGGATCGCGGCGGCGTGCTCCCGTGCCTCGGCGTCGGTGTCGCCGAGGACGACGGTGACCCCGGGCATGATCTTGAGGTCGTCCGGCTTCCTGCCGTACGCGGCCAGCCGTCCCTTGGTGTCGGCGTAGAAGGCGCGGCCCGCCTCCAGGGTGCCGTGCCGGGTGAAGATCACATCGGCGGCGGAGGCGGCGAACTCGCGGCCCTCGTCGGAGTCGCCCGCCTGGATGATCACGGGGTGGCCCTGCGGGGAGCGCGGGACGGTGAACTCGCCCGCGATGTCGAACTGCGGCCCGGAGTGCGCGAAGGGCCGGGGCGTGCCGTGCGGGGCGCCGGGCGCGGGCGGGGTCCAGGAGTCCCACAGCTCGCGGGCGGTACGGACGAACTCGGCGGCCCGGGTGTAGCGGTCGGCCCGGTCGAGATAGCCGCCGCGCCGGAAGTTCTCCCCGGTGAAGGCGTCGGAGGAGGTGACGACGTTCCAGGCGGCGCGGCCGGCGCTGAGGTGGTCGAGGGTGGCGAGCCTGCGGGCCAGTTCGAACGGCTCGTTGAAGGTGGCGTTCACGGTGGCGGCGAGGCCGAGCCGGTCGGTGACGGCGGCCAGCGCGTTCAGCACGGTGAGCGATTCGGGGCGGCCGACGACGTCCAGATCGTGGATGAGGCCGTTGTGTTCGCGCAGCCGCAGCCCCTCGGCGAGGAAGAAGAAGTCGAAGGTGCCGCGCTCGGCGGTCCTGGCGAGCGCCTCGAAGGAGGCGAAGTCGATCTGGGAGCGGGAGCGGGGGTCGGCCCAGACGGTGGTGCTGTTGACCCCGGGGAAGTGCGCGGCGAGATGGATCCGCTTGCGCGCCCCGGCCCCGGTCCGCGCAAGCGGGGTGGCCCCGGTCCGCTGTGTCGGCTCGGTACTCATGACGCTCCCCCGGTGGTCGTGTACTGGTTGGCGGGCCGGGCGAGGCCCAGGTGTTCGCGGAGGGTGCCGCCCGGGTGGAAGGTGCGGAAGAGGCTGCGGTGCTGGAGGAGGGCGACGGTGCCGTTGACCAGGCGTTCGAGGTCGCGGTGGGGCTCGACGGGGGTGAGGTGGAAGCCGTCGACGGCGCCGCCGGCGTGCCAGCGGGTGATGAGGTCGGCGAGGTCGACGGGGCCGCCCCGGTAGTACGCGCCCGCCGCGCCGGCGGCGGTGTGCGCCCCGTTCACCGGGCCCGCCTCCGGCGGGCGTTCGCCGTCGTGGAAGTCGAGGGTGAGCGCGGCCAGTACCCGCAGGGTGCCGGGGGCACGGCCGTGGGCGGCTGCGCGGGCCCGCAGCCGCTCGCGGAGGGCCGCCGCCTCCTCGGGCCGGCCCGCCCTGATCAGGACGACATCGGCGTGCCGGGCGGCGGCGTCGGTGAGGGCGGGGGTGCGTCCGGTCGCTATGTCGACCACGGTGACGGGGTGCCCCTGGGGCGGCCTCGGCACGATGGACGGGCCGCGCACGCCGAACGTGGTGCCCTGGAAGTCGACATGGTGGAGCTTGGCGCGGTCGATGAAGCGCCCTGTCGATGTGTCGCGGATCTCGGCGTCGTCCTCCCAACTGTCCCAGAGCCGGGCGGCCACGTCGGCGACCTCGCCCGCCTCCCGCCAGAGGGCGGACGCGGGCGCGGCGGGCCGGCGCCCGAAGAGCCGGGCCTGTGCGGTGGTGGTCGACACGTCGACAAGCCATCCCGCCCGGCCACGGCTCACCCAGTCCAGGGTGGCGACGGCCGTGGAGAGGTGGAACGGCTCGGTGTGGGTGGTGGTGACGGTCGGGACGAGTCCGACGCGTTCCGTGGCGGGGGCGACCCGCGCGAGCACGGCGAGCGCGTCGAGGCCCGGGCGCTCGAAGGAGTCCCTGAGCGTCACGAAGTCGAGGGAGCCGCGCTCGGCGAGCCGGGCGAGTTCCCCGTACGACGCGGCGTCGTACCGGGGCGGGCCGCCGATCTCGGCGGCGAGGTGCAGGGGGCGGGTGGCGGACATGACGGGCCTACCTTCCGGCTTCCGACGGGCTGGTCGGGCCCGTCCGTAGAGTGAGGAGACGGCGCGCGGCGTCCGGGGACGGCGTGCGGACCGTGCGGGCGGACGCCTCGGCGAGCAGGGTGAGGGCGGTCCGCGCGGTGGCGTCGTTCTGGCGGAACGCGGGTCCGCCGGTACGCGGCCGGGTGAACGCCCCGCTGGAGCGCGCGGTGGTGTACGGGCCGAGCGAGAAACGGCGCGGGTGCGGGCGGCCGTCGCGTTCCACGAGCCTGCCGTCCCCGGGGTCGACCCGGACCAGCCCGGCGGCGGAGATCGCGACGGCCCCCTCGTCGTACAGGGAGCGCAGCAGCGGGCTGAGGGTGCGCTCCGGCGAGGGGTCGGGGAGCCGGGCCTCGACCAGGGCGCGCGCCTCGACGTACTCCCCCGGTACGGAGGCGCTGCCGGCCCGGAAGACAGCGCGGCGTTCGTCGGCCTCGACGGTGGTGCCCGCGCCGAGGAAGCGGACGACACCGGCCCGGGAGAGCGCGAGGAGCTGCCGCAGCCGGGGGCCCGGCGGGCCGGAGGCGAGATAGCTGAAGAAGCCGTGCCACCGCCCGCCGGGGTCGCCGAGGTCGCCGAGGCGGACGAGCTGGCCGTAGACGGAGAGCAGCCCGAGGAAGACCCCGAGGTCCGCGCTGTGGGCCGGGTCGTGCCGGCGGGCCAGGTCCCGGGTGATGTAGGCGCGCAGGCCGCCCTGGAGCGCGTCGTACGAGGCGAAGCGCGCCCCGTCCAGCGGCCGGTCGAGCGCGGCGAGGTCGAGCCGGTCGGCGGGGTCGGGTACGGCGGCGCTCACCAGGGCGTCGAGTGACGGGCTCCCGGGGTCGGCCGCCGCGTACCTCTCCTCGAAGTCCGCCCAGCCGACGCGGGTGCGCCCGGGGTGGGCGGTGAAGAGCCGGTGGTAGTGGGCGAAGCCCAGCTCCTTCTCGACCAGTGGCCGGATGTCGCGGGCGTAGTCGGGCCGCTCGGCCCTCGCCAGCAGGGCGTCGATCTGCGCGGGCCCGAGGAAGCGCGGCAGCGGGGGCCGTTCACCGGCCAGTCCGTAACCGATCTTGGAGTGGTACGGGACGCCGCGCCGCGAGCCGACGTGGAGGACGGGTTCGCGCCCCGACGGGTGGTAGACCAGCTCGTCGACGGGGTCCCCGCCCCCGGTGTAGTGGCCGCCGCGCCCTTCGGTGAGCAGCACCATCAGGTCGACGAAGGCGAGGCCGAAGCCGCGCACGATGACGGGTTCACCGGCGGGCAGGGCGGTGAGGTCGCTGTCGGCGGTGAAGTCCGGCGGCAGGTGGCGCAGCCCGTGGCGGCGCGCGAATCCGGCCAGTTCCATCTGTTCCCGGTCGGGTTCGGCGTCGAGATGGCCGAGGGTCAGGACGACGAGATCGGCCTCCAGCGGTTCGGCGCGGCCGGCGAGCAGCACGCGCTGGCGTCCTTCGCGCTGCCCGGAGACGCGCAGCGCGTGGGTGGGGTGGAGATGGACCCGGACGCCGGACGGCAGGGCGGCCACCGTCCGCTCGTACACCCAGCTCAGATAGGCGCTCTGGACCCGGCGGCTGGGGAAGCTCTGTCCGGTGAGGGCGGCGATCTCGGCCAGGAGCCCGGCCCGGTCCGCCGCCGACTCGGCCGGGGAGGCGGCGGCGAGACGGGTGCGGCCCGCCGTGATGTCGCGGGCCCAGGCGTCGAGCGCGGGCCCGGGGCGTACGGGGCCCTCCAGCACGACCGAGTCGTCGGTGAACATCGTCACGTCCTCGGCCATGGAGTTCATCCAGAGCAGCGGGGACTGGTCGCGGCGCCATATCCGGCCGGCGCCGGGCGGGAACGGGTCGACGAGATGGATGTCCAGCGGCAGACCGTCGTACAGGGACGGCGCGTTGGCGGCGATCCGCTCCAGGAAGCCGGTGCCGCGCGGGCCCGCGCCGACCACGACGACGGACGGGGTGACGGGGGGCGTGCGGAGGGTGGCCGGATCCGGTGACGGGGGCATGGGAAGGCTCCGTGGATGCAGAGATCGAACACGGGGTGCCTTCACGCGGAACACGGACGGACCGAGCCCCTCAGCGGGGTCCGTCTGCGGGGACGAGGCTATGCGGGGTGTACGGCCTGTTGTCAAGCTTGTCCGTACTGTGAGCCGTCCGTCTCAGCGCGACGGGGGGCCGGTTGACTCGGAAACGGATGCCTGTTCCACTTGGCTCATGCATGCGAAGCAGTGGCTCGTCACGCGCTCCCACATCGACTTCGGTCGCGTGTGGTCCTCTTCCTGTTGAGCTGACGCCCTGCTCCGCCCCTGTTCTCCCGGCGCTCGCCGCGCCGTTCCCCGCGTGCCTTCACACGCAGCGCTCCAGGCTCTTCCCCTCCCCTCGTACCGCCCGCTCCCTTCGTAGCCGTCGTCCGACGCGCGCCTCCGGGCGCCGTCAGACACCTCCGCAGTCGCAGCAGCTACAGCAGTTGCCACAGCTCTCCCCGCAGCTACAGCAGTTGCCGCAACCGTCACAGCAATCACCGCACGCCTCGCAGCAGTCGCCGTCACGGCAGAGACCTTCGTGCTTCTCCCGCGACCAGGGGCCCTCGTACTCCTTCGCACAGCACATTTGGCAGGTGCAGCACAGCCCGGTGAAGACCGCGCAGCCGGCCAGGAACCCGCGCTTCTGCGGCGACCTGTACCGGCCCCCCGGGGTGCCGGGCGGCAGCATGTCCGGAGGGGCGCCCGGGGTGCCGGGGGCGCCGCCTTCGCGGTGCGCGCACCCCGGCGTGCCGAAGGCGCGGTCGACCGAGGCGCGCAGTTCGTGGGCGAGCAGCACATGTGCCAGGCGGTCGTCGGTGAACTCCGCGTCGCGCAGCGCGAGCCGGATGCCGTGCACGGCGTCGTCGGCGAGACGGCGGGCCTCCGCCCGGGAGGTGCCCGTCGCGGTGAGCGGGTTCCACGCGCCTGAGGCGGCGTCAGTTCCCTGGTCCTCCACGGCGTCCAGCAGATGCGCGAGCCGTCCGAAGAGCCGCCCCGCCTCGGCCAGCGGCGCCCGGTTCCCCGGCCGCCCTGCCAGGACGGCGGTGTACGCGAAGGCCGCCGCGGTGGCGGTCTCGGTCGGTTCCGTGACGGTGAGCAGCGGGGTGCCGGGCCCGGCCAGCGCCTCGATCCCCGGCTGCCGGTCGACGGCGTCCACCAGGACGGCGGTGTCGAAGCCCAGCTCCGCGCCGGTCCGCGCGCCCGCCCGGTCCCAGCCGGTGGCGACCCGGCGCGCGGCGGCGGCCAGCGGCCTGCGCCGCAACAGCCCGTCCCCGTCGGCGACGTGGTCCCGTATCTTCGCCGAGGCCAGCACCAGCGAGACGGCGGCGGCGAGCCGCGCGCCCTCGCCGCGGGCGACCGGCGCGGTCCGCATGCCGCGCAGCGGGCAGGGCCCGGCGATGCGGCGCAGCTCCGGGGTCCGGCCGGCCTGAGCCTCCGTCAGGACCGAGACGATCAGGCCGTCGTAGTTGGTGACGATCCGGGCGAACTGGCCGTGATCGGAGCGAAGTGCCAGGCAGAGCCCGCAGAGATGGGCCGTCCACTCGGCCTTGAGTCCACTGCCGAGCCGATGCGTGCAGGGCCTGACGATTCCGAACACGACGTTCCCCCGAGTGTCGTTCGTTGGTGCGCGACGCATCGTATCGAGTGATCCGTTCACTCGGACGACGTCAACGTCACCCATCTGGCCGGAACGTATTATTTTGCACCATCTCAGGGCCCGTATCCTGGAAGAACCTTGACGAATCGCCACATCTTCTGCACCAGTACCGTCACGAATCGCCTGCGCGCCGACTATCCCCTTGGCGCGCGATCCGCATGATGGACGACGATAGGGATAGGGAACGTCAAGTGACCGCGGTGAAAGGAGGCGTCCATGGGATCGGTGCGCAAGGCGAGTGCCTGGCTGGGCCTCGTCGAGGACAACGACGAGCGTTACTACGACGACGAGTACGCCGAGGGTGCTGAGAGTGGCGAGACCTGGCGGAGCGAGCCCCGCATGCGGGTCGCCCCCGAGTCCACCGCCCAGGAGCAGGACCGCAGAATCGCCACGGTCTCCCCGGAGTCCTTCCGGGACGCCCGTGCCATCGGCGAACTCTTCCGGGCCGGCACCCCCGTCATCATGAACCTCACAGCCATGGAGCCCGCCGACGCCAAGCGTGTGGTGGACTTCGCCGCCGGGCTGATCTTCGGTCTGCGCGGTTCGATCGACCGGGTCGCCACCCGGGTCTTCCTGCTCAGCCCGGCCGACACCGAGATCGTCACCGGTGACGCCGTCGGCCGCCCGCAGGACGGCTTCTTCAACCAGAGCTGAGCAGGGCGGCTCACCGGAACGCGTCGAGCCCGGTGAGCGCCTTGCCCAGCACGAGCTGATGCATCTCGACGGTGCCCTCGTAGGTGAGCACCGATTCGAGGTTGGTCGCATGGCGCATCACGGGATACTCCAGCGAGATCCCGTTGGCGCCGAGAATCGTCCGCGCGGTCCGGCAGATCTCGATCGCCTCCCGCACGTTGTTCAGCTTGCCGAAGCTGACCTGTTCGGCGCGGAGCCGGCCCGCGTCCATCCGCCGCCCCAGATGGTGGGCGAGCAGGATCCCTTTGTGCAGTTCGAGCGCCATGTCGGCGAGTTTGGCCTGGGTGAGCTGGAAGCCGCCGATCGGCCGGCCGAACTGCTCCCGGGTCCGCGCGTAGCCGAGCGCCGCCTCGAAACTGGCGCGCGCCGCGCCCATCGAGCCCCAGACGATGCCGTAGCGCGCGTGGCTCAGACAGCTCAGCGGTCCGCGCAGCCCGGTGACCCCGGGGAGTACGGCGTCGGCGGGCAGCCGTACGCCGTCCAGGACCAGTTCGCTGGTGACCGAGGCGCGCAGCGACCACTTGTGACGGATCTCGGGCGCGGAGAAGCCGGGGGTCCCGGCCGGCACGAGAAAGCCCCTGATCCCGGCGCCGCCGCCGTCGCGGTCGGTCTGCGCCCAGACGACGGCGACGCCCGCCACCGAGCCGTTGGTGATCCACATCTTGCGTCCGTCGAGCACCCAGTCGGCGCCGTCGCGCCGGGCGTACGTCCGCATGCCCGACGGGTCGGAGCCGTGGTCGGGCTCGGTGAGACCGAAGCAGCCGAGGGTGTCGCCCGCCGCCATCCCGGGCAGCCACCGCTCCTTCTGCTCCTCGGAGCCGTACCGGTGGATCGCGTACATGGCGAGCGAGCCCTGTACGGAGACCAGGGAGCGGACGCCGGAGTCGGCGGCCTCCAGTTCCAGACAGGCCAGTCCGTACTGGACGGCGCTCGCGCCCGCGCAGCCGTACCCCGTCAGGGACATGCCGAGCGCGCCGAGGGAGCCGAGTTCCTTGGCCAGTTCGCGGATGCCGGGCAGCTCGCCGCGTTCGTACCACTCGGCGACGTACGGCAGCACCCGGTCGGCGGCCCAGGCGCGCACGGTGTCCCGGATCGCCAGCTCCTCCGGGTCGAGCAGATCGTCCAGCCCGAGGGGGTCGCCCGGGTCGAAGGGCGGCGGCTTGGCGGCTGAGGGTACGGACACGGCACGCCTCCGGCGGCTCGCACGGAACGGACGGGAACGGACGGTGAGCCGATCGCGACACACCGCATCGGCGCCGAACGTTACGGCTCAGCGTGCCGATCGTCCAGACCCGGCCCGGGCGGCGGGTCCCCGGCCCGCGGGTACGCCCGCTTCGGCCTGCTCCCGCTCCGGTGACGTGCGCATACGGGGCGGGCGGCGGTCGGCGGGACGGCGCTGCCCGGGGCCGCGCGCGGGCGGGTGTGCCTCGGGGGCGGCGGACACGGCGGCCGTGCCCTTCTCCCCGTCGGCGGCGGCCGGCGGGCACTCCATGGTCCGCGGCAGCCGCAGCGCGGCCACCGCGCCGAGCAGCAGCAGCCCTGCGCTGACCAGCAGCGTCACATGGAGACCGTGGACGTACGACTCGCGCGCCGCCGTCCGCAGCGCCTGCCCCGCGGGCCCGCCGAGCCGGGTGGCGACCTGGTACGCCTCGCCGAGCGAGTCCGAGGCGGCCGTGCTCGCGGTCGCCGGGACGCCCTTCAACGACGTCATCGCGGGCGCGTACACCGCGTTCATCACGCTGCCGAGCAGGGCGATCCCCATGCCGGCGCCCAGTTGGTACGAGGTCTCGCCGATCGCAGCGGCGCCGCCCGCCTGTTCCGGCGGGGCCTCGCTGAGCATCGATTCGTACGCCCCGAAGAGCGTGGTCTGGAGCCCGTAGCCGAGCAGCACGAACCCCGTGGTCAGCAGTGCGGGCCGGTCGTGCTGGCCCATCATGACCAGCAGCAGGACGGCGGCGGCGGTGAGGACGAACCCCCAGGCCACCATCCGGCGCGGCCCCATCCGGCGCAGGGTGGCGGAGCCGGTGACCCCGGCGGCCATGGCGGCGAAGGTGAGCGGCAGCAGCCGCAGCCCGGTCTGCAGCGGGCTGAGTCCCAGCACGAGCTGGAGGTACTGGACGGCGATCAGTTCCAGGCCGACCAGCGCGAGCATGGCGAGGACGATGCAGCCGACGGAGGTGGAGAACGTCGGCCTGCCGAACATCCGGACGTCGATCAGCGGATGGGTCCTGCGCCGCTGCCGCCGGACGAAGAGGACGAGGAGCGCGGCCCCGAGGCACAGCGGGGCGAGCGTCATCGGCCCGAGCGGCCCCTCCCCCGCGCCGAGCCGCTTCACGCCGAAGACCACCCCGAGCACCCCGGCGGCGGCCAGCAGCGCGCCGAGGACGTCCCAGGGGCCGTCACCGGCGCCCTTCGACTCCGGCAGTGCGAAGCGGCCGAGCGGCAGCAGGAGCGCCAACAGCGGGAGGTTGACCAGGAAGACGGAGCCCCACCAGAAGTGTTCGACGAGGAAGCCGCCCAGCACCGGGCCGACCGCGGCCCCTGCCGCGGCGACCGCCGTCCAGATCCCGATGGCCATGGCCCGTTCGCGCCGGTCGGGGAAGACCGCGCGCAGGATGGAGAGGGTGGCCGGCATGATCATCGCGCCGCCGACCCCGAGCAGGGCGCGCGCCGCGATCAGGACCAGTGGGGTGTCGGCGAAGGCGGCGAGCGCCGAGGCGACCCCGAAGAGCGCGTATCCGGTCAGCAGGACCCGCCGCCGTCCGACGCGGTCGCCGAGGGTGCCGAAGAGGATCAGGAGCGCCGCGCAGACGAGCGGGTAGGCGTCCACGATCCACAGCAGCTCGACCCCGCTCGGGCGGAGGTCCGCGGTGACGGCGGGGACGGCGACGTGCAGCACGGTCGCGTCCAGCGCGACCAGCAGCAGACTGACGCACAGGATCAGCAGGACGACCCAGCGGTTCGCACCGCCACCGGCCGCACGCAGCCGCGCTCCGGCCGTGGTGGTCCCGGACATCTGCGTACCTCCCAATGCGTCCCTCGCGCTCGGCGGGCCAACGGGGACACGGGTCCCGCGGGGTGGCCCGGCATCGACGGGCGAGTGAGCCGTCAGCGTACGCGAGTGTTCCCGCGTGGCGCGTGGTGCATCTCTCACCGCTCTGACCAGGGAGTGTGGCGTACGCCACGTCGCCCGCGCCAGGACCGGGGCCCCGGGCGCGACACGAGCGTGAGGGAAATTCCGCGCGACGCCTCGGTGAACTAATTCCGTTCCGCGGAAAGACAGTCGCCGGAACGGAGTCCTGATGAATAGGGCCGAAGGGCCCTGGCGATTTCGGGAACGACTCTTACGGAAATGTGATCCGAGACATAGTCCACATCACATCGTCATCACGAAGGGACCGGATCGGCCGGGTCACACACTCACTCGCTGTAACGTCCTTTAGGTGCGTACCGACATCTTTGCCCGCCTGGACCGGGAGCCGGAACCGCCGAAGATAGAGATCCCGCGGATGAGCCGCACCCGTAAGGCTCTCTTCGGCGGGACTTTGGTGTTCTATCTCGCCATCGTCGTCGCCGTGCTCGTCTCGTCCTCGCTGGTGATCATCGACTGGAAGATCATGCTCTTCCGGCCCTACCAGCAGTGGCCGGACATCCACCCCTACCTGGACTACTTCGTGGTGCTCGGCCAGCGCGGCCCGACCGCCGTGATGATCGCGGCCTGGCTGGGCTGGCGCTCCTGGCGCCAGCACACGCTGCGACCGCTGCTGACCCTCGGGGCGGCGCTGCTGCTGCTCAACGTGACCGTCGGGGCGGTCAAGCTCGGCCTCGGGCGGCTCGGCCCCCACTACGCGACGCAGATCGGCTCGGCCGAACTCTTCGCGGGCGGCGATATATTTCCTTCGGGCCACACCGCCAACGCCGTGGTGACCTGGGGAATCCTCGCCTATCTGGCCACCACGCCACGGGCCAGGCGCTATCTCTCGGTCATGTCGTCCCTGGTGGCGCTCGGGGTCGGCGCGACCACCGTCTACCTCGGTACGCACTGGCTGAGCGATGTGCTCCTCGGCTGGGCCGCCGGGCTGCTGATCCTGCTGGGGCTGCCCTGGGCGGAGCCGCTCATCGGCCGCGCCGAGCAGACGGTCTTCGCGGTCCGCGAGCGCTGGCGCGCCCGCCGTGGCCCATCCGCCGTCCCGGTGGCGGAGCCGGAGTCCGAGCAGGCCAGGCAGCCGGAGACGGTGCCCCAGGGCGCGCAGCAGTCCGTGGAGGGCACGCCCTGCGAGGCGGTCGGCCCAACTCACGGCGGGCGCGCGGCGGGCGGCCGGAGCGCCGGGGCGCTCACCACCCAGCCCCGGCAGCACGCGGTGCGCTCGGAGCGGACCCCGGTCACCCCGGCGGGCGGCAGCCGCCGCCCGCCCCGCTCCCGGCCCGTGACGGGCGGCTGAGCGCCCCGCGGGGGCGGTACGCACAGCCTCTCCCCCGCTCCCCCGCTCCCCCGCTCCCCCGCGACATGACGAAGCCCCGGCTCCGGCCGGGGCTTCGTCGTACCGGGGCCGGGGCTCTGCCGTACCGGGGCCGGGGCTTCGTCGTACCGGCGCGTCGTGTCGCTCAGCCGGCCCAGCAGCGGATGACCTTGCCGCCGTCGACCTCGAAGTTGAGCCGGCCGACGACGAACTCCATCGTGATGATCGAGCCCGGGGGCAGCGCTCTGAGGTGGGACCAGCCGCGCCCGCGCGCCTGCCGCTCGGCGCTCTCGGCGTCGAGTCCGACGTAGGACTCGGGTGCGTCGTCGGGCTGTCGGGGTGGAGTCGGTATGGGTGCCATGCCACTCACCGTAGGCGCCGGGGAGCCCCGAAGGAAGCGGAGCGGAAGGGTATCGGAAGCCCATCCGATACCGGGAGAGGAACGTTCACGTCCCTCGGCGGTCACGCTTGTGTCACAGGTTCCCGACACTCTCCGGATGTGAACGACTTCACTCTTACGGACCAGTCGCCGCCCACTCGTCGATAATTCCAAAGCCCCGAAGATCACATAAATTCCGGCTCCCTGAATTCTCCTCAATGAGTGGGGTACGAACTCGTGTTACATAAAGAGGGCGCCATGGGAGTGCCGGACGAATTCACGCTTTCCCCGCAGAACCCGCACGCCGGCCGCCCCGCGCCCACCCGCCCGGCCCGCCCGGCCCGCCGGGAGCCCTGCCCGCGGAGGACACCGGAAGAAGCAACGGGATCCGGCCACCGCCGCGGCTCACCGACATCCCGATTTGTCGATCTGTACACCTTCTGACCTGGTACGCGGCGTGACGGGCCGGTGGACGCGCCCGTTCCCTGGCCGACCGGGCGGTACGGGTTCCGGCCACCGGTCAGGACGGCACACCGAACGGTTCGATTCTGTACGCCTGTGCGCGTGACCCGGGCCACGGCTCGCCCGTTGTCTCTGTACGAGCCGGGAACAGCCCGGCCCACGCACCGAGTTCGAGGAGCCACCCGTGCCGCGCATGCTCGATGTCAGCGAGGACGTCCGCGCCGAGATCGGCGACGAAGAAGCCGACCGGCTGCTCGCCGGCGAGAACTCCCCGGGCAGTTACGACTGCACCTCCTGCCGGACCCCCGGCGACTCCGAACAGGAGCGGACCAGCACCGTTCTGTTCGTGGGTGAGGAGACCGCGGTTCTCGCCTTCGCCCACGCCACCTGTATCCCCTCCCAGGTCGTCCAGGTCGCCGAGGACCAGCTCCAGGGCGCCGTCCGGTCGATCACCGGCGGCGAGCAGCCCCAGCCGTCCCCGGCCGCCCCCAACGCCGCCCCCGGACAGGCCGTGCTCGGTGTCACCAGCGGTCTGGTGCTGCTGGAGGAGGATCTGCACCCCGCCCTCGTCGTCGAGCCGACGGCCCCGATCGCCCGGCCGGGCTCCGACTCCACCACCGACGAGTTCCTGTCGCTCCTCACCGAACAGGGCTTCCAGCGGGTCAACGCCCTGAAGTCGGTGCCCGCGCAGAACCCGGGCTGGTCGGTGCTGCTCGCCATGGGCCAGCTCCACGCCGTACTCCAGCCCGGCAGCGACGGCGCCTCCCCGACCGCCTGGTGGCAGGCCCACCAGCCGCTCCAGGTCACGGAGGGGTGGCGGACGGCGGCCAACAAGTCGCAGCGGGTGCTGGTCTTCGCCGCGCCGGTCGGCTCCATCGGCCAGCAGCCCCGCGAGGACCTGCTGCGCGACGCGCTGGAGAAGGCCGCGGCCAACGGCAATCTGGTCGCCGCCATGATGCCGCTGGCCGGCACGTGACCGAGGCCACGCGCCCCACCCGCCGGCTGCGTCCCCTCCCGCAGCCGGCGAATTCCCCGGGCAGCCCGCATCCGACGGACGACGGGGTCGTTGGCACGTACGTGCACTCATACGACCCCTCCCGCCCGCAGTACCAGAGCCAGATCCCTTCGATGCGCCCGGCGCAGGACGGAGCGGACGGGTTCTCCACGACCCCGATCTACGACGCGCTCTACTCCGAGTTCCGCAGGTCCTTCAGAGCGCTGCCGGGCGACCGGAGCAACGAGGAGAATCTCGGCTTCACGGCGTTCGGCACCGGGCTGCACGGATCCCACCACGTCTACGGCGGCCACAGCGGTTTCGGTCATACGCAGACGCAGTACCCGGGGTCCTGGCAGCGGGACCCCCGGCAGCAGCACATGGCCAGGCCCGACCGGCCTGCGCTGCCCCCGGGGCCGCGCCGCGGGATCTGACCCGTTCACACACCGGAGCGGTCGCCGTCTCGGCCGTACGCGGTGGGGCCCGGCACGGATGATCCGTGCCGGGCCCCACCGCGTACGGCGCTCCGCCTCCGAGCGCTCCGCCTCCGAGCGCTCCGTCCCGCTACTTCTTGCGCCCGCGCTTCTCGCGCACCCGCACGGAGATGTGGATCGGGGTGCCCTCGAAGCCGAACTCCTCGCGCAGCCGGCGCTCGATGAACCGCCGGTACCCGGCCTCGATGAAGCCGGAGGCGAAGAGCACGAAGCGCGGCGGCTTCGTGCCCGCCTGGGTGCCGAACAGGATGCGGGGCTGCTTGCCGCCCCGGATCGGGTGCGGGTGCGCGGCGACCAGCTCGCCGAGGAAGGCGTTGAGGCGGCCGGTCGGGACGCGCGTCTCCCACCCCGCCAGCGCCGTCTCGATCGCCGGGACCAGCTTCTCCATGTGACGGCCGGTGCGGGCGGAGACATTGACCCGGGGCGCCCAGGCGACCTGTGCCAGCTCCGTCTCGATCTCCCGCTCCAGGTAGTAGCGGCGCTCCTCGTCGAGGGTGTCCCACTTGTTGAACGCGACGACGATGGCACGGCCCGCCTCGACGGCCATCGTGACGATGCGCTGGTCCTGGACGCTGATGGACTCGCTCGTGTCGATCAGGATGACCGCGACCTCGGCCTTCTCGACGGCGGCGGCGGTACGCAGCGACGCGTAGTAGTCCGCGCCCGCCTGGAGGTGCACCCGGCGGCGGATGCCCGCGGTGTCGACGAACTTCCAGACCGTGCCGCCCAGCTCGATCAGCTCGTCGACCGGGTCCCGGGTGGTGCCCGCGACCTCGTTGACGACGACCCGGTCCTCGCCCGCGACCTTGTTCAGCAGGGACGACTTGCCGACGTTCGGACGGCCGATGAGGGCGATCCTGCGCGGGCCGCCGAGCGCGGTGCCGAAGGTCTGGGCCGGCGCCTCGGGCAGCGCTTCGAGGACCGCGTCGAGCATGTCGCCGGTGCCGCGGCCGTGCAGCGAGGAGACCGGGTGGGGCTCGCCGAGGCCGAGCGACCAGAGCGCGGTGGCGTCCGCCTCGCCGCTCTGTCCGTCGACCTTGTTGGCGCAGAGCACGACGGGCTTGCCCGCCTTGCGCAGCAGCCGTACCACGGCCTCGTCGGTGTCGGTGGCGCCGACCGTGGAGTCCACGACGAAGACCACCGCGTCGGCGGCCTCGATCGCGTACTCGGCCTGGGCGGCGACGGAGGCGTCGATGCCCAGGACGTCCTGCTCCCAGCCGCCGGTGTCGACGATCTTGAAGCGGCGGCCCGCCCACTCGGCCTCGTAGGTGACCCGGTCGCGGGTGACGCCCGGCTTGTCCTCGACGACCGCCTCACGGCGGCCGATGATCCGGTTCACGAGAGTCGATTTGCCGACATTCGGGCGGCCGACGACGGCGAGGACAGGCAGCGGGCCGTGACCGGCCTCGTCCAGCGCGCCCTCCACCTCCTCGGCCTCGAAGCCCTCCTGAGCGGCAAGCTCCATGAAGTCCGTGTACTCGGCGTCGCCGAGCTCCCCGTGCTCGTCGCCGGAGTCGATGTGGTCGTTCATGAAGTCCGTACCTCGTTCATCGTGATCGGTGCGCCACGGCTCGCGGCGCACTACTGAAGTCGTGCTGTGTCTCAGGGCCCGGTGGACCCGGTACGTCCGGTGAAGCGCCGGGCGTGCTCCAGGTGGGCGGTCAGCCGCTCCTGGATCCGTACGGTGGCCTCGTCCAGGGCCTTGCGGGTGCGCCGCCCACTGCTGTCACCCGCCACGAAGGCGTCGCCGTAGACGACGTCCACGCGGCTGCGCAGCGCGGGCAGCCCCCGTATCAGGCGGCCGGGGCGCTCGGTGGAGCCGAGCACCGCTACCGGCACGATCGGTGCTCCCGACCGTACGGCGAAATAGGCGAGCCCGGCACGGAGCGAGGCGAAATCACCCTCGCCCCTGCTGCCCTCGGGGAAGATCCCCAGGACGCCGCCGTCCGCCAGGACCCCGAGCGCGTCGGTGATCGCGGTGCGGTCGGCGATCGAACGGTCCACCTTGACCTGCCCGATGGAGAGCAGGAACGGGTCGAGCGGGCCGATGAACGCTTCCTTCTTGATCAGGAAGTGCACCGGCCGGGGCGCGGTGCCCATCACCATCGGACCGTCGATGTTGTGCGCGTGATTGACCGCGAGGATCACGGGGCCGCTCGCCGGGACCCGCCAGGCGCCGAGCACCCGCGGCTTCCACAGTCCGTACATCAGCCCGATGCCGATACCCCGGCCGACCGCCGCGCCCTTCTCCGAGGGCGGCGCGCCCGCCGCGCTCACCGCGCGGCCCGCTTCTCCTCCACCAGGGTCACGACGCACTCGATGACCTGCTGGAGCGTGAGATCCGTGGTGTCCACCTCGACCGCGTCGGCGGCCTTGGCGAGCGGGGACGTCTTGCGGCTGGAGTCGGCCGCGTCCCGCTTGACGAGCGCGTCCCGGGTGGCGGCGACGTCGGTCGCCTCCTTGCCCGTCAGCTCACCGCTGCGGCGGGCCGCGCGGGCCTCCGGGGACGCGGTGAGGAAGATCTTGAGGTCGGCGTCCGGCAGGACCGTCGTCCCGATGTCACGGCCCTCGACGACGATGCCGAGCGGCGCGGCGGCGGCGATCTCGCGCTGGAGGCCGGTGATGAGGGCGCGCACCTCGGGGACGGCACTGACCGCGCTCACCCGGGCGGTGACCCCCCGGGTACGGATCGGGCCCGCGGCGTCCAGTCCGTCGACGGTGATCGTGGGCGCGGCCGGGTCGGTGCCGGAGACCAGGACGGGCTTGGCGGCGGCGGTCGCGACGGCGGCGGCGTCCTCGACGTCCACGCCGTTGCTGATCATCCACCAGGTCATCGCGCGGTACTGCGCGCCGGTGTCCAGGTAGCTCAGCCCGAGCTGGGCGGCCACGGCCTTGGAGGTGCTCGACTTGCCCGTGCCCGAGGGCCCGTCGATGGCGACGATCACAGCGGCCTGGGCGGTCCGGGCGGGGGTAGCTTCCACGGGGGGCGGACACCTTCCTGAGTCACGGGGTGGATGTGCGGGGACGCGCACACGCCCCCGCACAAGGTTACCGAGTCTTCAGGGCCCCGATCGCACCCGTCGTACGGGACCCCGTCCGGCCCCGGTACGCCCGTCACCTGCGGATCCGCACCGATGTCACCGCGGGTCACCGCGCGGTCACTGCCGGATGGACCAGCCGCGTTCGCGCAGGGCCGCGGCGAGTACGGGCGCCGCCGCCGGTTCGACCATCACCAGGACCAGGCCGGCCTGCTGCCCGGTGGCGTGCTCGATGCGTACGTCCTCGACGTTCACCCCGGCCTGGCCGGCGTCCGCGAAGATCCGGGCCAGCTCGCCCGGCCGGTCGCTGATCTGGACCGCCACGATCTCGTACGCCGTCGGGGCGGCGCCGTGCTTGCCGGGGACGCGGCCCCGGCCCGCGTTGCCGCGCCGCAGGACGTCCTTGATGCCGGCCGCGCCGCCGCGCCGCTTCGCCTCGTCGGCGGACTGGAGCGCGCGCAGCGCCTCGACGGTCTCGTCCAGGTCGGCGGCGACGGCGGCCAGCACCTCGGCGACCGGGCCCGCGTTGGCGGAGAGGATCTCGACCCACATCGCGGGGTCGGAGGCCGCGATCCTGGTGACGTCGCGGATGCCCTGGCCGCAGAGGCGTACGGCGCTCTCGTCGGCCGCCTCCAGACGGGCCGCGACCATCGAGGAGATGAGGTGCGGGGTGTGCGAGACCAGCGCGACCGCCCGGTCGTGCGCGTCCGCGTCCATGACCACGGGCAGGGCGCGGCAGAGCGAGACCAGCTCCAGCGCGAGGTTGAGCACCTCGGTGTCGGTCTCCCTGGTCGGGGTCAGCACCCAGGGCCGTCCCTCGAAGAGGTCGGCGGTCCCGGCGAGCGGGCCGGAGCGCTCCTTGCCCGCCATGGGGTGCGTGCCGATGTACGCGGTGGTGTCCAGGCCGAGCGCCGCCAGTTCGCGCCGGGGCCCGTCCTTGACGCTGGCGACGTCCAGGTAGCCGCGGGCCGCCCCGGCGCGCATCGCCTCCGCGAGCGTGACGGCGACGTGCCGGGGCGGTACGGCGATGATCGCCAGGTCGACGGGGCCCTCGGGCGCCGCGTCCGTACCGGCGCCGAGCGCGGCGGCGGTCCTGGCGCGGGAGGGGTCGTGGTCGCTGAGGTGGACGGTGACCCCGCGCCCCGCCAGGGCCAGTGCGGCCGAGGTGCCGATCAGGCCGGTCCCGACGACGAGGGCGGTTCTCACTGGGCGATGTCCTTGCGCAGAGCGGCGGCGGCGCCGAGGTAGACGTGCGCCACCTCGGACCTGGGCAGATCGGACTCGATGTGGGCGAGTACGCGGACCACGCGCGGCAGGGCGCCGGGGATGTCCAGCTCCTGGGCGCAGAGCAGCGGGACATCGGCCATACCGTCGATGCCGAGGCCGCGCGCGGCGGCGGCCGGGAAGTCGCTGTGCAGGTCGGGCGTCGCCGTGAACCAGATGCTGATGAGATCGTCGGCGGTGAGTTCGTTGCGTTCCATGATCGCGGTGAGGAGCTGCTTGACCTGCTCGTCCATGTGCCCGGACTCGTCCCGCTCCAACTGGACGGCCCCGCGAACCGCTCGTACCGCCACAACGTTCTCCCTGAATGATCGAGTGCTCCGTCCAGACTAACGACCTGGTGCACGAAGGCCAGCGGCTCCCGACGCCCCGCGGCCCCGTACGCTCGCGCGCATGACCTCGCCCCCGCCGGAGTCCCTCGCCCCGGAGTCCCTCGTCCGTGACCACACCGTCTACGCGTGCGTCATGGGCTCGCGCGCCTTCGGGCTGGCGACGGAGGGGAGCGACACGGACCGGCGCGGGGTCTTCCTCGCCCCGACGCCGCTGTACTGGGGGTTCGACAAGCCGCCGGCCCATGTCGAGGGGCCGGCGCCCGAGCAGTTCTCCTGGGAGCTGGAACGCTTCTGCTCCCTCGCGCTGAGCACCAACCCGAACGTGCTGGAGTGCCTGCACTCCCCGCTCGTCGAGCACCTCGACGCCACGGGGCGTGAACTGCTGGCGCTGCGCGACGCGTTCCTCTCCCGGCAGGCGCACCGGACCTTCATCGGGTACGCGGACGGGCAGCGCAGGAAGCTGGAGGCGGACCTGCGGCGCCACGGGGCGCCGCGCTGGAAGCACGCCATGCATCTGCTCCGGCTGCTCGGCTCCTGCCGGGATCTGCTCCGTACCGGGGAACTGGTCGTCGACGTCGGTACGGAGCGCGAGGCGCTGCTCGCGGTCAAGCGCGGCGAGGTGCCCTGGCCGGAGGTGGAGCGCCGGATGACCGGGCTGGCCGCCGAGGCGGACGCGGCGCTCGCGCGTTCCCCGCTGCCGGCCGGTCCCGACCGCGCCCGGGTGGAGGACTTCCTGATCCGTACGCGCCGCGCCTCGGCCCGCGGGTAGGGCCGAGCCCGCGGATCAGCCGGCCAGCCGGACGCGGACCACGAAGTCGTGCAGCGCCTCGTGCCCGGCGCCGACGGCGGCGCCGGGCAGGGCGGTGGCCGACCGCGCCTCGTCCAGCACTGCGCGCAGCGCCTCCACGTCCCGCTCCAGCCGGTCCCGGCAGGGGCCGGTGGCCGGTCCGTGCTCCGCCTCGGCCTTGGCGGCGATCAGCTCGGGCAGATAGCCCGGCGCCGCCACCTCCTGGAGCAGGGTGGGCAGATGGGCGAGGATCCCGCCGCCGCGCATCAGGTGCACGCCGGTGAGCAGCGCGCGGAAGGTGTAGAGCAGGGGCTTGAGTTCGCCGGTCCGCTCGAACAGCCGCCACTGGGTCCGCGCGAACCCCGCGTAGTGGTGGGCGTGGTGGCTGGTCAGTACGGCGGGCGCGAGCGCGATCAGCTCCCGGTGCGCCTCGGACGTCCTGACCACCAGCGGGGAGAGGAGCTGCTCCAGCACATAGCCGTTGCGGCGCAGCATCAGCCGGACGAACTTGCGCAGGTCGTGCGTGACGAGGTCCGTCTCCACGCCGTCCCGGTCGCCCATCCGCGACCGGGTCTCCTCCGGCTCGCGGAGTCCGATCAGCGCGGCGACCGGCAGCAGGTGGGCGCCTCGGAGGTCCACGTCCGAGTCGCGGGAGGGGAAGCCGTACAGATGCGCCCCGGAGACGGTGGCGAACAGCAGCGGGTCGCTCTCCGCTGCGAGGACCGGGCCGAGGTCGGTGACCGGCAGCCCGGCGGCGCGCAGGCGCTCGGTGCGGCTCCGCGCCTCGGCGTGGCTCCCCTCCTCGGCGTGGCCCGGCCCCGCCGGGTGGTCCCGCTCGTCCGCGCTCATCTCTTCGGTACGCATGGATTCGGTACGCATGGATCAAGAGTCCCAGAGGGCTCCCAGCGACATGAGGTCGCTGCGGTACTCGATCCGCTCGGCCCACTCCTTGGGCCAGGCGCCCGCGCCCAGGTAGGCGCCGGCGAAGGCGCCCGCGAGCGTGGCGATGGAGTCGGAGTCGCCGCGGGTGCAGGCGGCCCGGCGCAGCGCCGTGACGGGGTCGGACGGGAAGAGCAGGAAGCAGAGCAGCCCGGTGGCCAGGGCCTCCTCGGCGACCCAGCCGTCCCCGGTGGCCAGGCAGGGGTCGGTCTCCGGGGAGGGGGAGCGCAGGGCCTGCTGGAGGCGTTCGAGGGCTTCCAGGCACTCGTCCCAGCCGCGGGCGATGAACTCCTCGGGGCTGGCGTCGTCGGCGTACGTCCACAGGTCGCCGAGCCAGCGCTGGCGGTAGTGCTCGCGGTTCTCGTACGCGTACGAGCGGAGCTGGCCCATCAGCGCCTCGGGTTCGCCGCCGTGCGAGAGCAGGTAGACGGTGCGGGCCGTGAGGTCGGAGGCGGCGAGGGCGGTGGGGTGGCCGTGGGTGAGCGCGGCCTGCAACTGGGCGGCGCCGGCCCGCTGTTCGTCGCTGAGTCCGGGCACGAGGCCGATGGGCGCGACGCGCATGTTGGCGCCGCAGCCCTTGGAGTGGATCTGGCTGGCGCGCTGCCAGGGCCGCTCGCTGTCGAGGAGCATGCAGGCTTTCATGCAGGTGGCGCCGGGGGCGCGGTTGTTGTCCGGTGAGTGGTACCAGTCCACGAACTCGTCGCGTACGGGCCGCTCCAGACGGATCGGGCCGAGGACGCCGCGGTCCATCGCGGTCCTGATGCCGCGGGCGAACGCGAGCGTCATCTGGGTGTCGTCGGTGACGACGG
The DNA here is from genome assembly GCF_044744405.1 of Streptomyces sp. NPDC087310. Taxonomy (NCBI): domain Bacteria; kingdom Bacillati; phylum Actinomycetota; class Actinomycetes; order Kitasatosporales; family Streptomycetaceae; genus Streptomyces; species Streptomyces sp. NPDC087310. Next base: position 498,637 of record NZ_JBIUYF010000008.1, read on the forward strand.
CGGGCTTCGGCAGGGACATCTCGCGCCAGGGACCGCATTTGGCCAGGATCGAGGGAACGTCGCTGAACTCGGTGGGGAAACCGAGGGCGTCGCCGAGCGCCAGCCCGATGAGGGTGCCGGTCGCGGCCTGTTTGGTGAGGGTCCTCGCGATGATCATGCCGTCCGTCCTTCCGGTCGCAGCAGAGGTGGGTGCAGCGTGGTGGCGGCGCCCGCACGGTAGAGCGCGGCGGGTTTCCCGCGGCCACCCGTCCGGCGCGGCGGCCCTTCCAGCGCCTGGACGAACCCTGGCGTGGTGAGGACCTTGCGCCGGAAGTTGGGGCGGTCGAGTGCCACGCCCCAGACGGTCTCGTAGACCTGCCGCAGCTCGCCCAGGGTGAACTCGGGCGGGCAGAAGGCCGTGGCGAGACAGGTGTATTCGAGCTTGGCGCCGACGCGGTCGTAGGCGTCGGCGAGGATGTGGTCGTGGTCGAAGGCCAGGGAGCCGCGGTCCTTGAACTCGGTCCACCGGGCGCGGGCGGCGTCCCCGCCGCCGCGCGGTTCGGGCAGGTCCGGTACGAGCGCGGCGTACGCGACGGAGACGACCCGCATCCGGGGGTCGCGGTCCGGGGCGCTGTAGGTGCGGAGCTGTTCGAGGTGGAGCGCGCCCGCGGTCTCCTCCGACAGGCCCGTCTCCTCGGCGAGTTCGCGGCGGGCGGCCTGCCCGGCGGACTCCTTCGGCTGGACGAAGCCGCCGGGCAGCGCCCAGTCGCCCCGGTAGGGGGCCTCGCCGCGCTCGACGAGCAGGACGTGCAGCCGGCTCTCGCGGACGGTGAAGACGGCGAGGTCGACCGTGACGGCGAAGGGCTCGAAGGCGGACGGGTCGTACGGGACGGCGTCGTACGGGGGCGTGGCCTCGGCCGTGGCGGCGCGCCGCTCGGGCGTGCTCATCGTCGCTCCCGCCGGGCCGACGGACCTGGTCCACCCCCGTGGGACCAGGTCCGCCGGCGGTCACCGGTGGAAGGCAGCACTGGACTCACGCCCGCCTCCTTAATGGTCATGTTGACTATAAAGCGGGGAGGGCCCTCGCGACAAGAGAGAAGCCCGCGGCCGGGGGGGCCGCGGGCTTCTCTTCCGGTCTCTTCCGTCCCACCGGTGTCAGAGACACCGGCGGTCACCTGTGCGGGGCGACCTCGGGCTTCCTAGAGGCCGACTTCCTTCATCAGCATGCCGACCTCGGTGTTGGTGAGGCGGCGCAGCCAGCCGGACTTCTGGTCGCCCAGCGGGATCGGTCCGAAGGACGTACGGACGAGGCGCTCGACCGGGAACCCGGCCTCGGCGAGCATCCGGCGGACGATGTGCTTGCGGCCCTCGTGGAGGGTGACCTCGACCAGGTAGTTCTTGCCGGTGTTCTCGACGACCCGGAAGTGGTCGGCCTTCGCGTAGCCGTCCTCCAACTGGATGCCGTCCTTGAGCCGCTTGCCCAGATCGCGCGGCAGCGGGCCCTGGATCGCGGCGAGGTAGATCTTCTTCACGCCGTACTTGGGGTGCGTCAGCCGGTGCGCCAGCTCACCGTGGTTGGTGAGCAGGATGATGCCCTCGGTCTCCGTGTCGAGCCGGCCGACGTGGAAGAGCCGGGTCTCGCGGTTGGTGACGTAGTCGCCGAGGTTCTGCCGCCCGTCGGGGTCGCCCATCGTGGAGACGACACCGGCCGGCTTGTTCAGCGCGAAGAAGAGGTGCGACTGGGTGGCGACGGTCAGCCCGTCGACCTTGATCTCGTCCCGGTCCGGGTCGACGCGCATGCCCTGTTCGAGCACGATCTCGCCGTTGACCTCGACGCGCGACTGCTCGATCAGCTCCTCACAGGCCCGGCGCGAGCCCATGCCCGCGCGGGCGAGGACCTTCTGCAGCCGCTCGCCCTCCTGCTCGGCGCCCGGGTTGGTCCTGGGCGTCACGACGGCGGGCTTGCCCGCGTACCGGTCGCGGTTGCGCTGCTCGATCTTGGCGTCCAGCTCGCGAGGGCGCGCGGGGGCGCCGCGCCGGGGGCCGCCCTTGCCGCCCCGTGCGCCGCTCTGCGCGGGCTTGGGGCCGCCCTTGGCGCCGCCCCTGGCCGCCGCGCCGCGGGCGCCGCCGCCCTGGCGCGGTGCGTCGCCGGAGCCGCCGGAACCACCGGCACCGCCGGCACGGCGGGCCCCGCCCGGGGCGCCGGACGCGCCGGAACCGCCGCTGGGACCCGAGCGGCCGACGTCGTAACGGCGCTCCTCGGGACGCGGACGGGACGGCCGCTTCGGCTTGTCGTCGCGCCCGCCGGCACCCCGGTCGTCCCGGCGCTCCCGGTCGTCCCGGCTGCCGCCGCTCCCGCCTCCGCCGTTCCGGTTGGAGCCGCCGCTGTTCCTGCCGTTGCTTCGCATCAAAAGTCCGTCTTGTCGTCTGCGTGGGTTTCCGGGGCGTCAGGCGCGTCCGGATCGAACGACGGGACGCCTTCCTGGCTCTCGGCCTCGATCGCGTCCGCCTCGGGGAGGAAGGGCGCGAGTTCCGGTAGCTCGTCCAGGCCGCGCAGGCCCATCCGCTCCAAAAAGTAGTTCGTCGTCCTGTACAGGATCGCACCTGTTTCGGGTTCCGCGCCCGCCTCCTCCACCAGCCCGCGCTGGAGGAGGGTGCGCATGACGCCGTCACAGTTCACTCCGCGTACGGCGGAGACCCGGGAACGGCTCACCGGCTGCCGGTACGCGACGACCGCCAGGGTCTCCAGCGCGGCCTGGGTCAGCCGGGCGTGCTGGCCGTCGAGCACGAAGCCCTCGACGGCCGCGGCGTACTCGGGCCGTGTGTAGAAGCGCCAGCCGCCGGCGACCAGCCGCAGCTCGAAGCCGCGGCCCTGGACGGTGTACTCGTCGGCCAGGGCGCGCAGCGCGTCCGCGACGGCGCCCCGGGGGCGGTCGAGGACCTTGGCGAGGTGTTCCTCGGTGGCGGGCTCGTCCACGACCATGAGGACCGCCTCCAGGGCCGGCCTGAGGTCCAGGTCCCGCGTGGTTTCCCCCGGCTGCCGCTCGCTCATACCGTCTCCTCGCTCTCGTCCTCGGCACCCGCGGCCGCCGCGCCGTCGCCGGGCGGCCGGTCGAACTCGTCCGTCACGAACGGCTCCGTACCGCCGTCCCCGCCCGTCCAGCGGACCAGGAGCGGCCCCAGCGCCTCGTCCTGGTCCAGGGAGACGGTGCGCTCCCGGTACAGCTCCAGGAGGGCCAGGAAGCGCGCCACGACGGCGAGGGTGGACCCGGCGTCCTCGGCCAGCTCCTGGAAGCTCATCCCGCCGCGCTCGCGCAGCAGGGCGACGACGATCCCGGCCTGTTCCCGTACGGAGACCAGCGGCGCGTGGATGTGCTCCACGTACACCTGCGGCCTGGGCTTCGGCTGCATCGCCTTCACGGCGAGCCGGGCGAACCCCTCGGGCCCGACGCTGATGACCACCTCGGGCAGCAGCTCGGCGTGGTGCGGTTCCAGGCCGACGGTACGGGGGTAGCGGCGGGCCTCGGCCTCCAGGCGCCCGCCGAAGATCTCGGCGACCCGCTTGTACGCGCGGTACTGGAGCAGCCGCGCGAAGAGCAGGTCCCGCGCTTCGAGGAGCGCGAGGTCCGCCTCGTCCTCGATCTCGGCGGCGGGCAGCAGCCGGGCGGCCTTCAGGTCGAGCAGGGTCGCAGCGACCACCAGGAACTCGGTGGTCTGGTCGAGGTCCCCCTCGGGTCCCATGGCCCGCAGGTGCGCCATGAACTCGTCGGTGACCTGGGAGAGCGCGACCTCGGTCACGTCCATCCGGTGCTTCGAGATGAGCTGGAGCAGCAGGTCGAAGGGCCCCTCGAAGTTGGCGAGCCGCACGGTGAACCGCCGGTCGTCCCCACCGGCCGCCCCGGTCCCCTCCGACGCACCGGTCTCCTCCGGCGCCCCGGCCACCGACTCCGGATCGGCCTCCGGCTCCGGTACGACCACAGGCTCCGGCTCCGGCTCCGGTACGGGCTCCGCCTCGGCCACCGGCTCCGGGTCGGGTACGGGCACCGACGTGCCGGGGCCGCGGCCCAGCGGGCGGCGCGGCGGACGGGCGGGGGCGGGCGGCGGGGGCATCGCGGTCCTGGGAGCGGCGGGGGCGGCGGGTGGTGGGGCGGCCCGCGCAGGCTACCGTCAGCGCCCGCGCAGCCGCCGTACGAGAATGCTCGCGTCGCCGCGCGATTCGAGGTCGGCGAGGACGACCGCGACCGCCTCGCGGACGATCCGCCCGCGGTCCACGGCGAGTCCGTGCTCACCGCGGAGCACCAGCCGGGCGTGTTCGAGGTCCATCAGTTCCTCGGCCGAGACATAGACCGTGATCTTCTCGTCGTGCCGTTCCCGCCCGCTGGGGCGGCGGTTGGCGCCGCGCCGCTGCCGGCGCTGCTGCCCGCCCTGCTGTGCGCCCTGCGGCCCCTGCGCGCCCGTTCCCGGCCCTGTACCGCCGCCGGGTCCGGTCCCCGCGGGCCCGCCCTCCTGCGGCCTGCGGGCCTGCACGGCGGTCGCGGCCTGCTCCGCGTCGGCGGTGCGGCTGCGGGCCGGCTGCGCCGGGGCGGGGTCCGGGTCCGGCGCGGAGTGCTCCTCCGCCGTCCCGGAACCGGCCGGGCCCGTCCGGTCGCCGGCCGGATCGCTCTCCCCGGCCGGCGCCGGCACCCGCGGTTCGCCGTTCGCGCCCCGCCGTTGCGCCGCGGGGGACGACGACGTCAGCGCCATGCCCCCGGTCGTACGGAACAGTTCGTCGGCGCCGGGCAGACTCACTCGGCGTGACACCGGGCGAGCACCTCCCTGGCGAGCTGGCGATAGGCGGCGGCGCCGACGGAGTTCGAGGCGTACGTGGTGATGGGCTCACCGGCGACGGTGGTCTCCGGGAAGCGCACGGTCCGCCCGATCACGGTGTGGTAGACGTGATCGTCGAACGCCTCCACGACCCGTGCCAGGACCTCCCGGCTGTGCACCGTGCGGGAGTCGTACATGGTGGCGAGGATGCCGTCGAGCTCCAGCTCCGGATTGAGCCGCTCCTGGACCTTCTCGATGGTCTCGGTGAGCAGCGCGACCCCGCGCAGCGCGAAGAACTCGCACTCCAGCGGCACGATCACCTTGTGGGCGGCCGTCAGCGCGTTCACGGTCAGCAGACCGAGCGAGGGCTGGCAGTCGATCACGATGTAGTCGTAGTCGAGCAGCAGGGGCTTCAGGGCGCGCTGGAGCGTGGACTCGCGCGCGACCTCGCTCACGAGCTGCACCTCGGCGGCCGAGAGGTCGATGTTGCTCGGCAGCAGGTCCATGTTGGGCACGGCGGTCTTCAGCAGTACCTCGTCGGCCGCCATGCCCCGCTCCATGAGCAGGTTGTAGACGGTGAGGTCCAGCTCCATCGGGTTCACGCCGAGACCGACCGACAGGGCTCCCTGCGGGTCGAAGTCGACGAGCAGCACACGTCGGCCGTACTCCGCGAGCGCGGCACCCAGGTTGATGGTCGACGTGGTCTTGCCGACGCCGCCCTTCTGGTTGCACATCGCGATGATCTTCGCGGGGCCGTGGTCGGTGAGCGGACCGGGGATCGGGAAGTACGGCAGCGGACGCCCGGTCGGGCCGATGCGCTCGCGGCGCTGGCGGGCAGCGTCGGGGGCGAGGGTGGCCGCGTACTCGGGGTCCGGCTCGTATTCGGCGTCAGGGTCGTAGAAGTGCCCCTCGGGCGCTTCGTCGAAGTCGGCGAACGAAGTGGACTCTCGGCCACCCTCGTTGCCGGCCATGGCGTTCACGTGTTGGCCGTCCATCATCTGGTGGGCTGTCGTCATGTGCTGGTGGGTGGCGAAGGTGCGGACAGCTACGGAGCCGACAGCCTCGAACCCGGACGACGGGCTCTGGCCCCTCACCGGCATTCCTGGTTGACCACCCCCGGGAGTAAATGTCGACTCATTCACAAGTCGTCTTACCTCCTTGGACGGGACCAGGAAACTTATCGATAGGTCAGCGTGGCACCATGCCGACGGTTGGCGACTCTATGGCGTGTCACCACTCCGCAGCAACACAATCCGCCGGACCGGACCCGATGTGTCGGCAACCGAACACCCCTCTGTCAAGGGCGCACAGCCCTCTCACCAAGGCAGGGCGGCGAGGATTTACCGTCATACGAAACGGTTGAAATTGTTACGTTCGAGGCGAGTTGGCCGGCGCTCGCACAGGGTTCGACGGACACGTACGGCCGGACCTCGCCGCGCAAGGTCCGGCCGTCGGCACGATGTTGACGACGTGGGTTGACGCGTCAGGCGAGAAGCGTGCTCAGTTCGGCGTGATCCAGCCCATGGGCCTCGGCCACCTCGCGGTAAACGACCTGGCCGTCATGGGTGTTGAGCCCCTTGGCGAGGGCCGGGTCACGGCGCAGCGCACCGGCCCAGCCACGGTTCGCCAGCTCCACGATGTAGGGCAGCGTGGCGTTGGTCAGGGCGTACGTGGAGGTGTGCGGTACGGCGCCCGGCATGTTGGCCACGCAGTAGAAGACCGAGTCGTGCACCCGGAAGGTCGGCTCGGCGTGCGTCGTGGGGCGTGAATCCTCGAAGCAGCCACCCTGATCAATCGCAATGTCGACAAGTACACTTCCGGGCTTCATCCGGGCCACGAGCGCGTTGGTGACGAGCTTCGGCGCCTTCGCTCCGGGGATCAGCACGGCCCCGATCACGAGGTCCGCCTCGGTGACCGCCTTCTCCAGTTCGAACGTGTTGGAGACGATGGTCTGGACCTTCGTGCCGAAGATCCGGTCGGCCTCGCGCAGCTTGTTGATGTCCCGGTCGAGCAGGGTCACGTGGAAGCCCATGCCGACGGCGATCTGGGTGGCGTTCCAGCCGGAGACCCCGCCGCCGATGACCACCGCGCGGCCCGCGGCCGTACCGGGCACGCCGCCCGGCAGCACACCGCGTCCGCCGGCCGAGCTCATCAGGTGGTACGCGCCGACCTGGGGCGCCAGCCGTCCCGCGACCTCCGACATCGGGGCGAGCAGCGGCAGCGCGCGGTTCGCGGTCTCGACGGTCTCGTACGCGATGGCGGTGGTGCCGGACGCCAGCAGGGCGTCGGTGCAGGCGCGGGACGCGGCCAGGTGCAGGTAGGTGAAGAGCGTCTGGTCCTTGCGGAGCCGGTGGTACTCCTCGGCGACCGGTTCCTTGACCTTCAGCAGCAGGTCGGCGGTGGCCCAGACCGCGTCGGCGGTGGGCAGGATCCGCGCGCCGGCGGCGGTGTACTCGCCGTCGGTGATCGAGGAACCGGCCCCGGCGTCCCGCTCGATGGCGACCTGGTGTCCGTGGCGCACCAGCTCGTGCACACCGGCGGGGGTGATGGCCACCCGGAACTCGTTGTTCTTGACCTCGCGGGGGATACCGACCAACACGGCAGATCACGGTCCTTGGCTCGGGGGATTCCGCGGGGTTTCCGGGCGCAATCCCATACATACCCGGGCACAGGTGGCACACGGGAAGGCACCGCTGACGTATGCGGCAGAGCCAGTCTAATGAAGGATTTCCTGCTGTCTAGCCTTACAAAACATCAGTCCTCGACCGAAGCGCTGCGGATTTCGTAGGCGTTTCCTTCCGTTTCCAGGAGAAGGCGATCCGCGGCGGCACGGTGCAGCCGGGCCGCCGCGGGATCTCCGAGCCGGTCCAGGGTGTCCGCCACCCGGAGCTGGAGCGCGGCCTGGAGCCGCAGGTCCCCGGCGAGCCGGGCCCACTCGACCGCCTCCTGGCAGGTACGGAGCGACTCCTGCGGCCGGCCCGCGTACTCCTGGACCCGGGCCGCCTCGCTGAGCGCCCGCGCCTGACCGGGCAGATCGCCCAGCCTGCGGTGGATCGCGGCGGCGGCACGCCAGTGGCGCAGCGCCTCGCCGTAGCGGCCCGCGTACGTGTGGACGGTGCCGAGGCGGCCGTACAGCCGCGCCTCGTCGGCCCGCTCGCCCCGGCTCAGCCGCTGGGAGAGGGCCCGCCCGTACCAGTCCGCGGCCCGCTGCCAGTCCCGCAGGTCCTGGTGGGCGCCGCCCAGGGATTCCATGGCGCGCCCGGTCGCGTAGAGGTCGTTCGCGGCGCGCCCGGCGTCCAGCGCCGCGCGGTAGCGGGCGAGCGCGTCGTGCGTACGGCCGGTCCTGGCGTCCAGGTCGCCGATGTTCAGCAGGGCCGCGGCCTGCTCGCGGTACAGCTCGTGGCGCTCCGCGATGTCGAGGACGAGCTGGTGGAGCCCGTACAGCTCGGGCGCGGCGGCCTCCGTCCCCCGGTGCGCGGCCAGCGCGCGGACCAGCGCGGCGACCAGCCGGCGGGCCAGGGTGTCCAGCTCGCCGTCCGCGACCGCGAGGCGCGCGGAGGCCAGCAGCGCGGGCTGCCGGGAGTACAGCCAGCCGGCCGCTTCGGCGGCGTTCGGGAAGCGCAGCGCGCGGGGCAGCCCGGCGAGCCGCTTGCGGGCCGGGGAACCCTCGGGGTCAGTGACGGCGCGGCAGGACTGGAGCAGCCGTACGGTCCGCTCCAGCATCCGGGCGCGGGCGAGCTGCACCTCGGCGGGGCGGTCCTCGGCCAGCAGAGGGCGCAGCAGCGGGACGAGGCAGCCCGGCAGGACGTACTGGTCGAGGGAGCGGTCGAAGGACGCCCGCTCGGGTGCGGGCGGGTACGGCCGCGCGGCCTGCCGGACCGTCCGGTCGTCCGTGGTGCGCAGCAGCCCCCGGGCGGCGAAGTCGTCCAGCAGGACCACGGCGTCCGCCATGGAGCAGCCGGCCAGCGCCGACGCGGTGTGCGCGTCGGTGATCCCGGCGGGGGCGAGGGCGAGCAGCCGCAGCATCCGGGCGGCGGACTGCGGCAGGCTCTCGTACACGAGCTGGAAGGCGCGGGCGAGCGGACGGTTCCCGACGGGGCACTCGGGGTCCTGCGGCAGGGCGCGCAGCCGCTTGGAGACATCGGCGACCGAGGCCATGGGGCGCGCCGCGAGCCAGCCGCCCGCCAGGACGAGCGCGGCGGGCTGACCGCCGCACTCCTCGGTCAGGGACTCGGCGGCCTGCGGGTCCACCGTGATCCGTACGGCGCCGGTGAACCGGGTGAGCAGTTCGATGGCGGCCTTGGTGTCCATCCCGCCGAGGGTGCACGGGCGTACGTCGGGGATCCCGGTCAGCGGCCCCTGCGAGACGGCGACGACCAGGCACTCCGGGTTGTCCGGCACGAGCGGGTCGACCTGCTCGGCGTCGACGGCGTCGTCGAGGAGCAGCAGCACCCGGCGCACCGCCAGCGCCTCGCGCACCATCTCGGAGAGTTCGTCCTCCCCCGCGCCGGGCGGCGTGGCCACGCCGAACGCGCCGAGGATCTCGCGGGCGGTCCGCTCGGTGGGCACGGGCTCGCCGTCGGACCCGGTGAGGCGGGTCCGTACGATCCCGTCGGGATAGCCGTCCCGCAACTGCCGGGCCAGCTCCCGCGCGAGCGAGGTCCGCCCGGAACCGGGCCGCCCGGCGATCAGCAGGACCCGCGCGCGGGGCTCCTTCCGGCCGGAGATCGTGTTGAGCCCGGCGCGCTCGATGTCCCCGTGCAGCGCCTTGAGTTCCCGCAGCCGCCCGAAGAACTCCCCGTCGGCCACCGGGTGTTGCCCCTCCTGCGGCCCTTCGACACCGGGACGGGGCCCGAGTTGGGGTTCGGGAGCGGGCGCGGGAGCGGGGGTGGGAGCGGACTCTTCCGGCTCGGGCTCGGGCACGGCTTCGGGTGCCGCTTCGGGCTCGGGTTCCGCTTCGACGACGGCTTCGGGTGCCGCTTCGGCCAGTGGCTCGGGCACAGGATCGGGCTCGGGTTCCGCTTCGGCCGCGGGCTCGGGCGGGGCCGCGGCCTCCGCGACCGGTGCGGGCTCCGCGACCGGTGCGGGCTCCGCGGTCTCCGGCCCGTCCCCGGGGTGCTCCCGCGCCGGCTCGGCGGGACCGGCCGAGGGCGTGGCGGCCGGGGGTGTGGGGGCCGGGGGCGTGGCGGCCGGGGGCTCCGGTTCCGGCTCCGCGGGTCCCGCCCCGGGCGGTTCGGGGCCGGTCTCCTGCGGCGGCGCCGCCTTCCGCCGCGTGCGGGCGGGCCGGGTGGCCGGGCGCGGCTTGGGGCCGCCGCTCTCCGTACCGCTCACGACATCGGTCACATCCTCGGGACCCTCCGGGATGGTCACCCGGGCCGTACCTTTCTTCTTCGCGGCCGATGTGGCACGGCCTCGGCGCTTGGCCGGCGGTGCGTCGGACTCCGTCGGCCCGGCCCCGGCCGGCCCCGGCTCCGGGGGCTTCTTGGCTCGCGCACGGCCGGGGCCACTCACGTCCACCGCCTGATCCGTCACGGGCCACGCTCCGTCCGCCTGCGCACGATCCGAGCCCGGCGGGTCTCCGCACGGACGGTTCGAGCGTAGTTCACTCTCTGCGACGGAACCGGTGGAGCGCGGCCGATGCATCCCCCAATCGGATCAGCATTTCTTCAGATCAAAAGACCCTAGGGGGATAAGGGGGATGAGCGGGATCAGGACTCGAACGGCCGGGCCGGCCACGGCGCCTCCGCCGGCCGCAGCGCCGCGATGCCCTCCCCCGCCAGCGCCGCGGTGAGCGCGAGGACGCCCACCGCGAGGCAGTTGTTGTGCACCTCGCCGGCGAGCACGCCCCGTACCAGCTCCGCCAGCTCCACCCGGGCCAGCTCCATGTCGGCCTCCTCCTCGGAGACCTGGAAGCGCTCGCCCTGCGCCTCCGACAGCTCCCGGGCGAGGAAGATCCGTACCGCCTCGTCGCAGCCGCCCGGCGTCGTGTAGACGTCCGTGAGCACCCGCCAGTCCTCGGCCTTGACGTGCGCTTCCTCGTACAGCTCGCGCTGGGCCGCGTGCAGCGGGTTCTCGCCCGGTACGTCGAGCAGTCCGGCCGGGATCTCCCAGAGCTTCTGGCGTACGGGGTGGCGGTACTGGCGCAGGACCAGGACCCGGCCCGCGTCGTCCAGGGCGACGATCGCGACGGATCCGGGGTGGACCTGGTAGTCGCGCTTCACGACCGTGCCGTCGGGCATGACCACATCATCCGTGCGGACACTGGTCTTGTTGCCGCGGAAGGGCGTCGTGGTCGCGGTGACCCGCCATTCCTCAGGGGTGTCCTTGATGGTCATGGCAGCGTCCTCCCACGGTGGTACACAAGCGGAAACCGAGGCACGGGCCCGCGTGAACGTGCCCGTACCCCGGCTCCCACCGTATCGCCTGTGACGTGCCTTACGACCGCGCGGCCACCGGCTCGCCCGCCTCCTGACGGAGCCCTTCACGACGCTCGACCGCGGCCTTCACCAGCCCCGCGAAGAGCGGGTGCGGACGCGTCGGCCGGGACCGCAGCTCCGGGTGGGCCTGCGTGGCGACCAGGTAGGGGTGGGTGGAGCGCGGGTACTCGACGTACTCGACGAGCTTGTTGTCGGGGGACGTGCCCGAGAAGACCAGACCGGCCTTCTTCTCCAGCTCCGCGCGGTAGGAGTTGTTCACCTCGTAGCGGTGACGGTGACGCTCCTCCACGTACGGCTGGTCCTCGTACACCTCGCGGACGATCGAGCCCTCCGCGAGCTTCGCCGGGTAGAGACCGAGCCGCATCGTGCCGCCCAGGTCCCCCGCGCCCTCCACGTACGCGAGCTGCTCCTCCATCGTGGAGATCACCGGGTGCGCCGTGCCCGCGTCGAACTCGGTGGAGTTGGCCTCGGTGATCCCCGCGAGGTTGCGCGCCGCGTCGATGACGATGCACTGGAGACCGAGGCAGATGCCGAGCAGCGGCACCTTGTGCTCGCGGGCGTACTGGATCGCGCCGACCTTGCCGGTCACGCCCCGCTCGCCGAAGCCGCCGGGGATCAGGATGCCGTCCACGTCACCGAGGTGCTTCGCGGCGCCGGCCGGGGTCTTGCAGTCGTCCGACGTGACCCACTTCACGGTGACGCGCGCCCGGTTGGCGAAGCCGCCCGCGCGGATGGCCTCCGTCACGGAGAGGTACGCGTCCGGCAGGTCGATGTACTTGCCGACCATCGCGATGGTGACCTCGTGGTCGGGGTTGTGGACCCGGTCCAGCAGATCGTCCCAGACCGTCCAGTCCACGTCGCGGAAGGGCAGGTCCAGCTTCCGTACGACATAGGCGTCCAGGCCCTCGGAGTGCAGCACCTTGGGGATGTCGTAGATCGACTTGGCGTCCACGCAGGCCACCACGGCCGCCTCGTCCACGTCGCACATCAGCGAGATCTTGCGCTTGATGGAGAGCGGCACGTCGCGGTCGGCGCGCAGCACGATCGCGTCCGGCTGGATACCGATGTTCCGCAGGGCGGCGACCGAGTGCTGGGTCGGCTTGGTCTTCAGCTCGCCGGACGGGCCGATGTACGGCAGGAGCGAGATGTGCACGACGAAGACGTTGTCGCGGCCCACCTCGTGGCGGACCTGGCGGACGGTCTCCAGGAACGGCAGCGACTCGATGTCGCCGACCGTGCCGCCGACCTCCGTGATGACGACGTCGACCTCGCCGGCCGCCATCCGCCGGATGCGGTGCTTGATCTCGTTGGTGATGTGCGGGATGACCTGGACCGTGTCGCCCAGGTACTCGCCGCGCCGCTCCTTGGCGATGACCTGCGAGTAGACCTGGCCGGTGGTGACGTTGGCCGAGCCGTCGAGGTCCACGTCGAGGAAGCGCTCGTAGTGGCCGATGTCCAGGTCGGTCTCGGCGCCGTCGTTCGTGACGAACACCTCACCGTGCTGGAAGGGGTTCATCGTGCCGGGGTCGACGTTCAGGTACGGGTCGAGCTTCTGCATCGTGACCCGCAGACCGCGCGCCTTGAGCAGCGCGCCCAGGCTGGAGGCGGTCAGGCCCTTGCCGAGGGAGGAAGCGACACCCCCGGTGACGAAGATGTGCTTGGTCGTCGAGGATGTCGAGGATCGTGTCGGCATGGCCAAGAGGGGGCTCCCGTGGTCGCGGTTCGGTGTGCGTGCCGGTGTCCCTGGCCGAGAGGCGAAGGGACTGCCGTCGCTGCGGTTTCGGGGTCTCTGTGCTGTGCAGGGAGTCCACCGGTCCACGGGCTACCAGGGTAACAGCGACGACGGGAGGCCGCTTCCGGCCACGCGCCGCCTCCCCTTTCCCCCTCGTCACACTTTTTCCCCCTCGTCCCCTCAGACCCACTCGTTCGGCGGACCGCTCATTTTCCGACCGTGACGCGGAACCCCGACGTGCGTCGTATCCTGCTCAAACATTCGCTGCCGAGTCCGGCCGGCAAACGGCACCACCCCCGCCCGATTTCCCGGAAAATGAGCTCGTCAACGACCCTTGACCGCAGTAAGCGCCCCGCGGGGCGGACGTGGCCGTTCGACTGGAGATGCACGTGGCCGGGCGCATCGAGGATTACGCACTCATCGGAGACATGCAGACCGCTGCCCTGGTCTGCCGGGACGGCACAGTCGACTGGCTGTGCCTGCCCCGCTTCGATTCGCATGCCGTGTTCGCGGCTCTGCTGGGAACCGACGAACACGGCTTCTGGCGACTGGGGCCCGCGCATCCCGCGGGCTCCGTACCGCCGCGGGCCACGCGGCGCCGTTACCGCGGGGACTCCCTGATCCTGGAGTCCGAGTGGGACACGCCGCGCGGCACCGTGAGGGTGACCGATTTCATGCCGCCGCGTGACGGCGCGCCGCAGCTCATCCGGATCGTCGAGGGCGTCAGCGGCCGGGTGCCGATGCGCTCCGCGCTGCGGATGCGCTTCAGCTACGGGCGCGTCGTGCCGTGGGTCCACAAGGTGGACAACCGTACGGTCGCCGTGGCCGGCCCCGACTCGGTCTGGCTGGACACCGAGGCGGAGACGCACGGCAAGGACCTGACGACGTACTCCGACTTCACCGTGGCACCCGGTGACCGGATCGCGTTCACGATCAGTTGGCAGCCCTCGCACCGCCGGCCGCCCGCGCTGCCGGACCCGGAGGGCTCCCTGGAGGCGACCTCCGACTTCTGGCGCGAGTGGGTCGAGCACTGCACCTACCACGGCCCCTACCGGGAGGCCGTGATCCGTTCGCTGATCACGCTCAAGGCGCTCACGTACGCGCCGACCGGCGGCATCGTGGCCGCGCCGACGACCTCGCTCCCCGAGGAGATCGGCGGCAGCCGCAACTGGGACTACCGCTACACGTGGCTGCGCGACGCCGCGATCACGCTCTCGTCCCTGCTGCGCACCGGCTACCGCGAGGAGGCCCGCGCCTGGCGCGAGTGGCTGCTGCGCGCCGTGGCCGGCGATCCGGAGAACCTCCAGATCATGTACGGCATCGCGGGCGAACGTGAGCTGGGCGAGGCCGAGCTGGACTGGCTGCCGGGCTACGAGCGTTCGGGCCCGGTCCGGGTCGGCAACGGGGCCGCGCACCAGCTCCAGCTCGACGTGTACGGCGAGGTCACCGAGGCGCTGCACCTCGCGCACATGACGGGGCTCGCGCGCAACGACTACGCCTCCGTCCTCCAGCTCAAGCTGATCCGCTACCTGGAGAAGCACTGGGACCAGCCCGACGAGGGCATCTGGGAGGTGCGCGGGCCGCGCCGGCACTTCGTGCACTCCAAGGTGATGGCGTGGGTCGCGGTCGACCGGACGATCAAGCTGATCGAGTCGGGCGACGCGGACGGGCCGCTGGAGCGCTGGCGCGAGCTGCGCGACGACATCCACCACGATGTCTGCGAGAAGGGGTACGACAAGGAGCGGAACACCTTCACGCAGTCGTACGGCTCCAAGGAGCTGGACGCCTCGCTGCTGCTCATCCCGCAGATGGGCTTCCTGCCGCCGGACGACAAGCGGGTCATCGGCACGATCGAGGCGATCCAGCGCGAGCTGTCCACGGAGGACGGTTTCGTGCTGCGCTACCCGACGTCCGGCGACGACGCGGGCGTCGACGGCCTGGAGGGCGACGAGGGCGCGTTCCTGGCCTGCTCGTTCTGGCTGGCCGACGACCTGGCGATGATCGGGCGGGTCGACGAGGCGCGCAAGCTCTTCGAGAAGCTGCTGGCGCTGCGGAACGATCTCGGACTGCTCGCCGAGGAGTGGGACTCCCGGCTCCAGCGCCAGGTGGGCAACTTCCCGCAGGCGTTCAGCCATGTGCCGCTGATCGACACGGCGCTGCGGCTGACGGCGTCGGGCGCGTACGGCGGCTGACGGCCGGGCCGAAGGCCACGGGCGGGGCCCGGACGGAGCGGTTCACGCCGCCCCCGTCCGGGCCTTTCCCGTCCCGCCGTCAGGACTCGCCGTCGGGCCCGGTGGGACAGGCGGCGCGGTCACCGCGGGGTGGTGAACTCCACCCGGACGTCGCGGGTCCCGGTGCGGACGGTCACGCCTTCGGCGATCTCCTTCGCGGAACACCCCTCCGCCAGCAGGACGTTCACGGCGGCGCCCAGCAGGACCGGGTCCAGCGGCGCGTGGTGCCCGCCCCACGGCCGCGCCGAGGACGCCTCCAGCAGGGTCCCGTCGCGCAGCGCGACCAGCGCCGTACGGCTGCCCAGGGCGGCGACCGCGACGTTCAGCGCCGGGAGGGCGGTGAACCGTACGGCGGCCCAGCGGGCGGGGGGCAGCAGCGGTTCCACGGTCGTACGGGCCAGGACCTCGGCGTATCCGCGCCACCGGGTGTCCGTACCGTGGTCGTGGGCCGCGTAGAAGCCCCTGCCGGCCTCGTGCCGGCCGGGGACCACCGGCCAGCGGCGCAGCTCCACCACCCCGTCCGCCGGGCGGCTGCCGACGACGTCGTGGGCGGCGGAGACGGTGTGCGGGACGGGGCGGGGGTCGGGGACCGGATCCGGTGGCCCCGCCTCCGGCGGGAGGCGTACGCCCCGGTGTTCGAGGTACGAGTAGAGCTTCCGCCTGGTGCGTTCGGCGCCCTCGCCCCGGGCACCGAGCTGGAGGGCGAAGACGTCGTCCAGCTCACCGGGGACATGCCGGTCCACGGCACCCAGGAGCTGTTCGAGCAGCGGTCCTCCGGGGTCGAGGGCGGGCGCCCGCCGGGCGAAGGCCGCCGTGGGAGAGGCCGGGTCCAGTTCGTCCAGGCCGGTGGCGGCGAGCAGGGTCACGCGGTCCAGGGCGGCGCTGTAGAAGGTGGTCGAGCCGTGGTCACCGATCACCCAGTCCCCGGCGACCACGGCCGCCCGCCAGCCCTCCTGGGGAGGGATCACGAGGAGTCCCGCGTCCATGGCCCTGGCCAGCCGTTCGAGGACGCCGTCCGTGGTGTGGCGGGCCCAGACGTTGGGGTGCAGGACGAGCGCCACCGCGTACTCGTCGGCGGGCAGTTCCGCGAGCAGCCGCTCCGGCAGATCGGGGCACCGGCCGAGCAGGGAGTGTCTGCTCCACGTCGAGTGGACGACGACGAGCCGGCGCCCGCCGACGACACCGAGCCGTTCGCGGTAGATGTCGCGCCGCGGCAGGCTGTCCCTGATCCGGTCGAAGCACGGGTCGCCGACGGTGACCGCGTACGGCACGGCCTCGGGGCAGGAGACGGCGAGGCGGGCGATCTGCTCGTCGTGGGAGACGCAGATGCAGGACGGCAGGACCTTGCCGCGCCGCATCAGTTCCCGCGCCGAGAGCCCGGCCGGTGACGACGTGTCGCCGGTGGACTCGGTGACGAGCCGGTTGTAGCCCGCGCCGTGGGGCAGCACCACGAGCGGGGTGTCCCTGCGGTACATGGAGCGGTGCACGGCGCAGGCGACGACGAGATGGAAGCGGCGCCGTCTGGCCTCGCGCCAGCTCAGGACGGTGACGCCGAGCCCGTCCAGGTACTCCGGCAGCCCCGCGTCGAACGCGGAGCCCGGGTTGACGGTGTACGACACCTCGATCCCGTCCTCCGGGCGCAGCAGCCGGGTCACGTCCCGCAGCCGGGTCGCGGAGGTCAGGGTGCGGGCGACGGCCAGGACCCGGGCCTTGGGCGGCTCGTAGGTGTCCCAGCGCGGACCGGCGTGCCGGGCGCGGCTCCTGAGCGGCGGGAACACGGCCACCTCCGGACGGTTGCGTTCATGGTTCACGTGGCCATGCGGTCAGGTGCGGCATGCGGTCGGGTGCGGGGAGGGAGAGGGGTGCGCAGGTGATCGTACTGAACCGGACCGGGGCGCCCTGCTCAGGCCGGTCCCGGCGGCTGGGACAGGCCCATGCGGGCGCGCAGTTCGCGGAGGGTGCGCAGGCGCTCCTCCGCGAGCCGGTCGTCGCCGGTCTCGCCGGCCAGTTCCGCGGTGAGCTCCAGGGCCTGGTCGAGCTTGGTGTACTGGCCTCGCCGTCCGGCCCACACCGCGGCCTCGTCGATCGTCCGCAGGGCGAGCGCGGGGTCCCCCAGGGCGCGCTGGGCGCGGGCGAGGTGGATGCCGATCTTCGACCGCATCCCGTCGTCCCCGGTCGCGTCCGCCGTGGCGGCGGCCCGCGTCAGGGTGTCGGCCGCCTCCTGGTCCCGTCCGGCGGCGAGCAGCGCCTGCCCCAGGTTGTAGCTCTGTACGACGATGCCGTGCCGGTCCCCCGCGTTGGCCTCCAGCGCGCCGCGGAACAGCTCGACGGCGGTGTCCGGTTGGCCTGCCGCGAGGTACAGCAGCCCCTGGGACTCGCGTACGGCGCCGGAGAGGCGGGGGTCGGCCAGCGCCTCCAGGAGGGCTTCCGCGCGGGCCAGTTGGTCCCTGGCCTCGTCGTACTCGCCCAGTCCGTAGTGGGCGCGGGCCAGTTGGTTGCGCATCCTGACCTCGGCGTCGAAGCGGCCTTCCCTGGCCGCGGCCTCGATGCCCAGGCGGTGCGACTCGATCCAGTCCGCGTAGTGCTTGCGGCCTTCGAAGAGCGCCCACATCGACTCGCAGAGCCGCCACACGGCGTCGTACCAGCGTTCCCCGGCCGCGTACCGCAGCACGGCGAGGAGCGTGTCCCGCTCGTCGTCGAGCCAGTCCAGCGCCTCGGCGGTGGTGGTGAAGAGGGGATCGCGCCCCGCCGCCGAGGGTTCGGGGCCCTCCTGGAGGCGCCACCGCTTGCCGAGGATCAGCCGGTCGGCGCGGGCCGCCGCGTCGACGTAGAACGCCACGACGCCGCGCAGCGCCTCGCGGCGGCGCTCCTCGGCGCCCTCCCGGCCGCCGCTGAGCGCCCGCGCGTGGGCGCGGACCACGTCGTGCAGCCGGTACCGGCCCCGGGGCCCCGCGGGGACCGCGAGATGTGCGGCGAGGAGGTCGGTGAGCGCCGCGTCGAACCCCTCCGCGCCCGCCGCGTGCGCGAGGGGTGCGGTGAAGGTGGTGCCGGGGAGCAGGCCGAGCAGGTCGTAGAAGCGCCGGGTGGCGCCGGAGAGGTCCGCGACGACGGTGTCCATCACGGCCCGTCCGCCGCCGGGCCCGACCACGCCGCCGGGTCCGGCCACGCCGTCCGGTCCTTCCGGTCCGTCGGATCCTTCCGGTGCCGACAGGTCACGCACCACGTCCTCCAGCGTCGTGTGGGGGCGTTCCACGAGGCGTTCGCCGACCGCGCGCAGCAGGAGCGGCAGCCCGCCGCAGAGGGCGACCAGTTCGGCCGCCTCGCGCTCCGTCCCCGTACTGCGCCAGCGCCGTACGAGGCGGACGCCCGCGCCGCTGTCCAGCGGGGCGACGGGCACGTCCACGGCGCCGTCGAGCAGCAGGGGCGCCAGCCGGGTGCGGCTGAGGACCACGGCCAGTCCGGCGGCGGGCAGCAGCGGTCCGACCTCGGCGGCGTGCCGTACGTTGTCGAGCACGACCAGCGTCGGGCGGCCCGCGGTGGCCGAGCGGAAGAGCGCGGACCGTTCGGCGAGGCTGGGCGGGATGTAGCTCTCGTGCACCTTGAGGGAGCGCAGCAGGATGCCGAGGACGCCGCTGATGTCGACGGCGCCGTCGTGGCGCAGGTCCTCCAGGTCGACGTAGAGCTGTCCGCCGGGGTAGCGGGCGTGCACCTCGGGGTGGCCGGCCCAGTGGGCGACGAGCTGGGTCTTGCCGACGCCGCCCACGCCGGTCACCAGAACCTGGGCGCAGCGTTCCGGCGGGGTGGCGAGTACCCCCTTGAGGATGGTGAGTTCGAGGTCCCGGTTGACGAATCCGCCGTGCGGTACGGGGACTTGGCGAGGGGTCCACGGTGGCGGCGCCGGCGGCAGGGCGATCGAGCCGATGTGTCCGGCCTGCACCAGCGGCCCCATGATCACCGCGTCGCCGGAGACGGTGTTGTCCACCGTGTGGCCGGCTCCCTCAGCAGCACTGCGGCGGCTCTCCACGCGCTCTCCCCTCAGCCCGCTCCGGCTTCCCACCCTTCCCACCCTAGATGAATCAGCGCTGCGGGCGTCCCCGCTCCGTCAGTTCGTCGTACACGCACAGCACCTGCGCGATCGTCTCGTCCTCGGTCGGCCAGGTGGCCGCCTGCGCCCGGCCGGCGGCGGCCAGCCGGGCGCGCCGCCCCGGGTCGCCGAGCAGCCGCTTCACCGCGTCAGCGAGGGCCGGGGCGTCGCCGTACGGGACGAGTTCCGCCGCGTCGCCGACCAGTTCGGGGATGGCGCCCACCGCCGTCGCGACCAGCGGTACGCCGAGCCGCAGCGCCTCCTGCGCGAGGACGGAGCGGGCCTCCCAGCGGCTGGCGAGCACGGCGACGTCCGCCGACGCGAGGAGTTCGCTGATGTCGTCCCTGCGCCCGATGAGCTGTACGGGCAGGTCGTCGGCCTCGATCCGGCGCTGGAGTCTCGCGCGTTCGCGGCCCTCGCCCGCGATGGTGAGCAGCGGGGCGGGGTCGAGGTCACGCCAGCCGGCGACGGCGTCGAGAAGCGTGTCGTACCCCTGGTCCGGTACGAGACTGCCGACGGCCATCAGTAACGGCCGCTCGACCGCGCCGAGTTCGGCGCGGGCCTTGTTCTCCTCGCCCGCGGACCCCGGGCAGGGCGCGGGCAGCGCCACCGGCGCGAGGCGGGCGTCGCGCGCGCCCCTGGCACGCGCCCCGTCGACCAGTTCGGAGGTCGTGCCGAGCACCACCGAGGCGGCGCGGACCGCGCGCCGTTCCAGCATCCGCAGCAGGCGGCCGCGGGGCCCCTCCGCCTCCGTACGCGTGTGCCAGGTGACGACCAGCGGCACCCGCAGGCCGCCGAGGGCGAGCGCGGTCCGTACGGCGGCGTGCAGCCCGTGCGCGTGCACCACGTCCGCCCCGGCGCAGGCCGCCCGGAGCGCCGCCACCGAGGCCGGGTCACCGCGCCGGGCGACGGGGACGTGGGAGGCCCCCGCGCCACCGAAGTCGTAGGCCAGGTCGAGTGCGGCGGGGGCGCACACGGTCACGCGCACGCCCCGGGCGACCAGCCCCGCCGCCAGCGAACGGACGTGCGCGCTGCTGCCCGCGCTGCCACCGCCCAGCACCTGGACCGTACGCAGTTGTGTCACGTGGGCAGGGCTCCTGGATTCGGGTGAGACGGCGGCGAGGGGGGTGAGGGGGGTACGTCAAGGATGCCAGTCCGTACGCACGTTCCGGCACCGCCGGGGCGTCGTTCCGGTGTCCGACGCCTCAACTCCGCGCCCGGATCACTCACACGGGTGAAGACGCGGGCCGACCCTGTCACCGTACGCCGTCGCGGCGACGACTCCCAGTGCGCGCGGGGCCGGTCCGGCCCCGCCCTTCCCGGTCCCGCCCGCCCCGACGGCGGCCGTACGGATCACTCCGAACCCGCCCCGAACCCGCTCCGAACTCGCCCCGAACCGCGCCGCATCACTCCGAACGGGCTGTCGCCAGCAGTTCCTCCGCGTGGGCGCGCGCCGTCTCCGAGTCCTCCTGGCCCGCGAGCATCCGGGACAGTTCCCGTACCCGGTCCTCGCCCTCCAGGACCGTCACCCCGGAGCGCGTCACCGATCCGTCGACCGTCTTCTCGACCAGGAGCTGCCGGTCCGCGAAGGCCGCGACCTGGGGGAGGTGGGTGACCACCACGACCTGCGCCGACCTGGCGAGCTTCGCCAGCCTGCGGCCGACCTCGACCGCCGCCTTGCCGCCGACGCCCGCGTCGACCTCGTCGAAGAGGTAGGTGGGCACGGGGTCGGACCCGGCGAAGACCACCTCCACGGCGAGCATCACGCGCGACAGCTCACCGCCCGAGGCGCCCTTGGCGATCGGCCGGGGCTGGGCGCCGGGGTTAGGGGCCAGCAGCAGTTCGACCTCGTCGACGCCGTGCGGCCCGTGGACCACGGGGCGCCCGCCGACGTCGACGCCCGCGCTCGGCTCCGCCGACTCCGTCTGCCGGATGTCGAACGAGACGCGCGCGTGCGGCATGGCCAGGGAGGCCAGCTCCGCCGTGACGTCCTCGGCGAAGCGCGCCGCCGCGTCCGTACGGGCATCGGTCAGCGCCTGGGCGAGGCCGGAGAGTTCGGCGCGCAGCGCGTCGCGTTCGGCGGTCAGTTCGCCGATCCGCTCGTCGTCGCCCTCCAGCTCGGTGAGGCGCGCCGCGCTCTCCTCGGACCAGGCCAGTACGGCGTCGATGTCCGCGCCGTACTTCCTGGTCAGCCCGGTGAGCGCGGCCCGGCGTTCCTCGACGGCGGCCAGCCGGCGCGGATCGGCGTCCAGGTTGTCCGCGTATCCGGCGAGTTCGCCCGCGACATCGGTGAGCAGGATCGCGATCTCCCCCATCCGGTCGGCCAGTGCGGCCAGTACCGGATCGTGGGACCGTACGGAATCCAGGGCCCGTCCCGCGCCCCCGACGAGGGTGGTCGCGTCGACGGCCTCCAGGTCCTCGGGGTTGCCCGCGAGCGCCGCGTGGGCGAGGGAGGCGGCGGAGGCGAGCGCCTCCGCGTGGCCCAGCCGCTCGGCCTCGGCGGCGAGTTCGGTGTCCTCGCCGGCCCGGGGTTCGACCGACTCGATCTCGGTCAGCCCGAAGCGCAGCAGATCGGCCTCCTGGGCGCGCTCCCTGGCCCGGGTGGTCAGCTCGTCCAGTTCCGTGGCCACGGCCCGCAGCCTGCGGTACGCGGCGGTGTACGCGGTGTGCGGTACGGAGACCGCCGCGCCCGCGTACCGGTCCAGGGCCTTGCGCTGCCGCGCGGGCCGCAGCAGGCCCTGCTGGTCCGTCTGGCCGTGCACGGCGACCAGATCGTCCGCCAGCTCGGCCAGCACGCCCACGGGCACGGAGCGTCCGCCGAGGTGGGCGCGTGAGCGCCCCTCGGCCGAGACGGTCCTGCTGATGAGCAGCGCGCCCTCGTCCAGCTCGGCGCCCGCCTCCTCGGCGCGCAGCGTCGCTGGCGCGCCGGGGGCGAGCGTGACCCGCCCCTCGACGACCGCCGACTTGGCGCCGATCCGCACCAGGGCGGGGTCGGCGCGCCCGCCGAGCAGCAGTCCCAGACTGGTGACGACCATGGTTTTGCCCGCGCCGGTCTCGCCGGTCACCGCCGTGAAGCCGGGCGACAGCTCGACGACCGCGTCGTCGATGACCCCGAGCGACCGTATCCGCATCTCCTCCAACACGGTGACGACCATACGAGGTCCTGGCGCCCGGTGCGCCACGCACCCCACCCCCGGACCCCCCGGGAGGGTGTCGACCGGGTGGTCCGCCCTTCATCCCATACGCGGCGAAACCACCCGGAACCGTACGCGACGACTCAGTGCGGCGCCCCGCGCCAGCCGGAGACCGGCAGCGCGAACTTGGCCACCAGCCGGTCGGTGAACGACGCGTGGTGCAGCCGCGCCAGCCGTACCGGGACTGAGCCACGCCGTACCTCCACGCGCGCGCCCGGGGGCAGCTCGATGGTCCGGCGTCCGTCGCACCACAGCACCCCGTTCGGGGTGTCCTGCTGCACCTCCACCGCGAGCACCGTCGTCGGCGACGTCACCAGCGGTTTCGCGAAGAGCGCGTGGGCGCTGATCGGCACCATCAGCAGCGCCTCGACCTCCGGCCAGACGACCGGGCCGCCCGCCGAGAAGGCGTACGCCGTCGAACCGGTGGGGGTGGCGCAGACGATGCCGTCGCAGCCGAATCCGGTGACCGGTCTGCCGTCGATCTCCAGGACGACTTCGAGCATCCGCTCGGGCGAGACCTTCTGCACGGCCGCCTCGTTGAGCGCCCAGTCCTCGTGGACGACATCGCCGTTGCTGTGGACGACGACATCGATCGTCATCCGCTCCTCGACCTCATACTCACGGGTGACGACCCGGTCGACGACCTTGTCCAGATCGTCCCGTTCCGCCTCGGCGAGGAAGCCGACCCTGCCCAGGTTGACGCCGAGCATCGGCACACCGGAGGCGCGCGCGAACGCGGCGCCGCGCAGCAGGGTGCCGTCACCGCCGAGCACGATCAGCAGCTCGCACCCCTCCAGCGCGTCGGGGATGGCCTCGGAGGCCGTCTGGACGGAGTCGGGCAGCGGCAGATCGGGCGCCTCGCTGTTCAGTACCCGTACCCCGA
Organism: Streptomyces sp. NPDC087310; assembly: GCF_044744405.1. NCBI lineage: Bacteria > Bacillati > Actinomycetota > Actinomycetes > Kitasatosporales > Streptomycetaceae > Streptomyces > Streptomyces sp. NPDC087310. The sequence continues at coordinate 521,983 of NZ_JBIUYF010000008.1, forward strand.
TACCGCTGCGCACCAGCCCGTTCACGACCAGTTCGGCGCTGCGGATGGCCGCCGGACGGCCGGTGTGGACCAGCAGGAACACGGTCCGGTCGGCGTTCGCCGCGCGTTCCTCGCTCAATGCTCTTTCCCCGTCCCGCATCAGTTCCTCCGCCACGTCTCTCGTCACCGGGGCCCCTCCGCCACTGCGCGGTCGACATCCGCCGGGTCCAGCTCGGGGGCTCCGGAGCGGAGCCACAGAAAGTACTCCACGTTCCCGGAGGGTCCGGGCAGCGGGCTGGCGGTGACGCCCCGTACCCCGAGGCCCAGTTCACCCGCCCGGCGCGCCACGTTCCGTACGGCCTCGGCGCGCAGCTCGGGGCTGCGGACCACGCCGCCGCTGCCGAGTCGTTCCTTGCCGACCTCGAACTGCGGCTTGACCATCATCACGAGATCGGCGTCGGGGGCGGCGCAGCCCACCAGGGCCGGCAGCACCACCCCCAGCGGAATGAACGACAGATCCCCCACGATCAGATCCACGGGCTCCCCTTCGATCGCATCAAGCGTCAACTCACGTACGTTCGTACGGTCCTTGACGGTGACGCGTTCATCGCTCCGCAGCGACCAGGCGAGTTGTCCGTATCCGACGTCCACCGCGACCACCCGGGCGGCCCCGGCGCGCAGCAGCACATCGGTGAACCCGCCGGTGGAGGCGCCCGCGTCGAGGGCGCGCCGGCCGCGTACCTCCAGGCCGAGCGGTACGAAGGCGGCGAACGCGCCCGCGAGTTTGTGCCCCCCGCGCGAGACGTAGTCGGGGTCGCCGTCGTCCGCCTTGACGACGACGGCGGCGCTGGTCTCCACCTGCGTGGCGGGTTTGGTCGCGGTGGTGCCGCCGACCGTCACCCGGCCGGCGGCGATGAGCTGGCTCGCGTGTTCGCGCGAGCGCGCGAGGTTGCGGCGTACCAGCTCGGCATCGAGACGGCGGCGTGCCAGTCCAGCCACGTTCGGTTCAGCTCCTGTGGTCGTACGCGAGAGGTCACCGGGGAGGTCCCGGGGGTGCCGGACGTACGTCGAGCGCGGTCAGCGCGTCACGCAGTCCCCCGTGTACATCCTCGTACACCTCGACGTGGCCCTCGGCGGGGAGGTGGTCGGCGTCGGCCAGCCTGGCCAGCGTACGGTCCACCACGTCGTCGCCGGTCGGGGTGCGGGCCACGCCGAGGGGGCGGGGCGCGGCCGGGTCGGGCGCAACGGGGGGCGGGTCCGCGATCACGTCGCTCATACCGGAGACGCTACCGCGAAGAGCTGCGGTACCGTCGGTCACGATGGCGACGAAGGAAGAGTGCCGCAGCGCACTCGACAAGCTCTCCGGCAATCTGGCGCGGACGGACGGCGGGGCCGGCGGCGCGGCCGGCTTCGACCGCTCGCTGAGCTGCCACATCACCGATCTGGATGTCACGTTCACCGGGCGTCTGGTGGACGGCCGCATCGAGGTGGCCGACCCGGTCCCCGGACCGCCGCCCGGCAAGGCACAGATCAGGCTGGCCATGACGGGCGACGACCTGGTGGCGCTGGTCGACGGCGAACTGAACTTCGCCCGCGCGTGGGGCTCAGGCCGGGTCAGGCTGGAGGCGGGCTTCCGCGATCTGCTGCGCCTGAAGTCACTTCTCTAGGCTGCTGACGTCACTTCTCCAGCAGCCCCGCGGCGGCCTCGGCCGGGACCTCGTCCACGGGCGCCACGTCCTTGACCTGCGCTTTGTCCTCGGCCTGGTCCCGCGACGGCTTGCGCCGCGCCTGGCGCCCCGCCGGCACCACCAGCGGCGTCCCCGTCTCCGGGTCGTCGATGACCTGGCAGCGCAGCCCGAAGACCTGTTCCACGCGCTCGGCCGTCACGACCTCCGCCGGGGAGCCCTCCGCGACGATCCGTCCGTCGCGCATCGCGATGAGGTGGGTGGCGTACCGGGCGGCGTGGTTGAGGTCGTGCAGGACGGCGACGAGCGTACGGCCCTGGGTCTCGTGCAGTTCGGCACAGAGGTCGAGCACATCGATCTGGTGCTGGATGTCGAGGAAGGTGGTCGGCTCGTCCAGCAGCAGCAGCGGCGTCTGCTGCGCGAGGGCCATCGCGATCCAGACGCGCTGGCGCTGGCCGCCGGAGAGCTCGTCGACGTAGCGGTCGGCGAGTTCACCGACACCGGTGGCCTCCATGGACTCCCCGACGATCCGCTCGTCCTCCGGCGACCACTGGCGCAGCAGCCCCTGGTGCGGATAGCGGCCGCGCGCCACCAGGTCGGCGACGGTGATGCCGTCGGGCGCGATGGACGACTGCGGAAGCAGCCCGAGGGTCTTGGCGACCTTCTTGGCGGGCATCGCGTGGATGACCGAGCCGTCGAGCAGGACGCGTCCCTCGGAGGGCTTGAGCATCCGGGAGAGCGCGCGGAGCAAGGTCGACTTGCCGCAGGCGTTCGGGCCGACGATCACCGTGAAGGAGTGGTCGGGTATCTCCACCGACAGATCGCGGGCGATGACACGCTGGTCGTAGCCGAGGGTCACCGATTCCGCGGTGAGGCGCTGCATGGTCGTACTCCTGGTGTCCGCGGGGTTCATTGCCGTTACCGGTACCGGCGTGGGTGTCGATGCCGCTGATGGCTGGGCGCGGGGACCGACGGCGTTGACCAGCCCTGTGGCGCGCACGACGGGGCGCTCGGGGGGCGCGGCGGCCGCGGGCATCGCGCGCTGCTCTTGGGGACTGTCGACCAACACGAGGTTAGGTTAGCCTACCCTCGCATTCCGTCTCGATAAGGGATGTCCTCGTCATGAAGGGATGTCCTCGTCATGAACTGCCCACCGCCCGCCCGCCGTACCGTGCTCGCCGCCGCCGTCGAGAAGTCGAAGAGGCTCCCCGTATGACCAACGCTTCCCCGTCCCTGGCCCCGACCGCCCCGACCGCCCCGACCGCCCCTGCCCCGTCGCCCGCTCCCTCCCCGTCCCCCTTCCAGTTCTTCGCCGTCGAGGTGCTCCGCGCGGAGCGGATCACCCCCGCCATGGCGCGGATCGTCCTCGGCGGCCCCGCCCTGGCGCGCATGGCCTCCGCGGGCCGCGACCAGCGCGTCAAACTGTTCCTGCCCCACCCCGGCCAGAGCGAGCCCGTCATGCCGGAGACGGCGGCGGGGGCAGCCGACTGGTACGGCGCGTGGCGCGCGCTCGACCCGGCGGTGCGCGGCATCATGCGTACGTACACGGTGCGTGAACTGCGCCGCGACCCGGACGAGTTGGTCATCGACTTCGCCCTGCACGCGGAGTGCGACGAGGCGTCGGGGCCCGCCTCGCGCTGGGCTAGGTCGGCGGCCCCCGGCGACCGGATCTGCGTCCTCGCCCCGGTCGAGGCGGAGAACGCCGGGTACGACTTCCGGCCGCCGGACGACACCGACTGGGTCCTGCTGACCGCCGACGAGTCCGCGCTCCCCGCCGTCGCCGGCATCCTCGACACCCTGGCTCCGGGCACCCCGGCCCGGGTCTGGATCGAGGTCCACGACCCGGCGGACCGCCAGGAACTCCCCACGGAGGCGGACGCCGACATCACCTGGCTCGTGAAGAACGCCTCGCCCGCCGCCCCGGACGCCATCCGCGCCGCCGCGCTCCCCGAGGGCACGCCGTACGCCTGGGTCGCCGGGGAGGCGGCGACGGTGAAGGCGGTACGCCGCCACCTCGTCGCGGACCGCGGCTTCGACCGCCGGGCGGTGAAGTTCAGCGGCTACTGGCGCCGGGGCGCCTCCGAGGACAACCTGATGGAGGCGGCCGAAAGCGCCTGACCCGGCCCGCCACTTCGGAACAATTCGCCTAAAGCCCCAGCCGGGCCAGCGCCTTGCCCGCGTCCAGCGCGCACGCGCCCTCACCTGCGTCCGTCCAGGCCGCCGCGCACAGCGCCCGCAGCCCGTCCAGCGCCGTACCGTCCCCGTCCAGGGTCAGCGTGCCCGCGCCGGCGGTGGCCGTCCAGCCGCCGCAGCCGAATCCGCCGTCCCGCGCCACCACCTCGGGCTGCCCGGTGAGCAGCCCGCGCAGGTCGGCGTCGACGTACGTGGGCCGGTACTTGGGCTCGGCGGCCAGCAGCCGCGCCCCGTCCGTCACCCCGGTCAGCACGAGCAGCGAGTCGACGCCGCCGTTGAACGCCCCCTCGATGTCGGTGTCCAGCCGGTCCCCCACCACCAGCGCCTTCCTGGCCCCGGTCCGCAGGATCGTCTCGCGGTGCATCGGGGGCAGCGGCTTGCCGGCGACCTGCGGCTCGGCGCCCGTGCCGATCCGTACGACCTCCACCGCCGCGCCGTTGCCCGGCATGATCCCGCGCGCGCTGGGGATCGTCAGATCGGTGTTGGACGCGAACCACGGCACGCCCCGGTTGATCGCGTAGCACGCCTCGGCGAACCGCGCCCACGGCAGATCGGGGCCGCCGTACCCCTGCACCACCGCGGCCGGGTCGTCGTCGGCCGACTCGACCGGCTCCAGACCGCGCTCGCGCAGCGCGATCCGCAGCCCGTCACCGCCGATGACCAGCACCTTCGATCCGGCCGGCAACTGCTCGGCGATCAGCCGGGAGACCGCCTGCGCCGAGGTGATCACATCGTCGGGCTCCGCGGGCACGCCCAGCTCCGTGAGATGGGCCGCGACGGTGTCCGGCGGGCGAAGGGCGTTGTTGGTGACGTACGCGAGCCGCATGCCCCCGTCCCGGGCCGTGGACAACGACTCGACCGCGTGGGCGATGGCCTCCCCGCCCGCGTACACCACACCGTCGAGATCGAGCAGCGCCGTGTCGTACGCCTCGCTCAGCGCGGTCGCACTCCCGCTCGGCCTGGTCCTGCTCTGCTGGCTCATGCTGCTTACGCTCCTCGCTCGGGACTTATCACCCGATCATCGCTCATGCCCACCCCGTCCATACGATGCACATACGATGCTCGGATGAACACAACAGGTCCTGTGGACAAGGGGCTGCGGCTGATTCCGTTCCGCGGGCTCCGGTACGTCCCGGAGCGTGTGGGCAGCCTGTCCGCGGTGACCTCGCCACCGTACGACGTCGTCGTGAGGCCCGACGGACTGCACCACCTGGAGTCCGCGGACCCGCACAACATCGTCCGGCTCATCCTGCCGCAGGCCGCCACCCCCGAGGCCCGGCACCACCAGGCGGCGGCGACGCTGGCGCGATGGCAGGCGGAGGGCGTACTCGCCCCGGACCCCGAGCCCGCGCTGTACGTGTACGAGCAGCGCAGGGGCGAGGTGCTCCAGCGGGGGATCATCGGCGCCCTCGCGCTCTCCTCCCCCGCCGCCGGCATCGTGCTGCCGCACGAGGACGTGATGCCGGACGTGGTGGAGGACCGCGCCGCGCTGCTGCGGACGACGGCCGCCAACCTGGAACCGCTGCTGCTGACGTACCGCGGTGACACGGACGCCCCGGGCGGTACGGCGGGCGTCGTCGAGCGCGCCCTCCGCCGCGAACCGCTCCTCACCACCACCACGGAGGACGGCTTCGCCCACCGCCTCTGGTCGGTCACGGACTCCGCCGATCTCGCGCACGTCGCCGACGACCTCGCCCACCGCCAGGCCCTGATCGCCGACGGCCACCACCGCTGGGCGACCTATCTGCGGCTGCGCGACGAGCACGCGGCGCGCGGGGCGACGGGTCCGTGGGGATACGGCCTGGTGCTGCTGATCGACACGGCCCGCTACCCCCTCCAGGTCCGCTCCATCCACCGCCTGCTGCGCGGACTGCCGGTCGGCCGGGCGATCGACGCGCTCGCGGGCGCGTTCCGGGTCCGTACGGTCGAAGGACCGCTCACCGAGGCGCTCGGCGCACTGGCGGACGCGGCGGCCACCGGCAACGCGTTCCTGCTCGCCGGGGACGGCCGCTTCCATCTCGTCGACCGCCCGGACCAGGGACTGCTGTCCCGTACGGTACGGACCGACCGCCCGGAGCCCTGGCAGCGACTGGACGCGACGGTCCTGCACGCCACGCTGCTGGACCAGGTCTGGCGGATCCCGGACGACCCGGAACACATCTCCTACATCCACGACACCGAGGCGGCCGTCGTCCAGGCGGAGCGCACCGGCGGTACGGCGGTGCTGCTGCACCCGGTGCGCGAGGACGTCGTACGGGACCTGGCCCGCCAGGGGGTCACGATGCCGCGCAAGTCGACGTCGTTCGGCCCGAAACCGGCCACGGGTCTGGTCATGCGGAGCGTCACCCTCGGCTGACGCCTCGACGAGCGGCCGACATGACGGCCGACATGAGGGCCGACATGAGGGCCGACATGAGGGCCGACATGAGGGCCGACATGACGATGGGCGGTACCCCGACCGGGATACCGCCCATCTCATGTCATCGCCGCTCAGCGCTTGTCGTCCTCGTCGAGGACCACGATGTCCTCGTCGACGAGCGCGTCCGCGTCCGCGTCGACCACGGGCGGGACAGCGGCCTCGGCCGCTCCCTCACCCTGGGCGTCGGCATCGGTCGCGGCGTCGGACGCGACCTCGCTCCCGGCCTCGATCTCGTCCTCGCCCATGGCGTCGACGAACTCGACCCCGTCCAGTTCGGCGAGCCGGTCCGAGGCGTCGGTCGACCCGTCCTTGTCCGCCTCGATGGTCTTGCCGAACCACTCGCGCGCCTCGTCCTCACGCCCGGCCGACAGCAGGGCGTCGGCGTACGCGTAACGCAGACGAGCCGTCCACGGCTGTACGGAGTGGGACGCGAGCTCGGGGCTCTGCAGGGTGACGATGGCTGCGTCGATCTGCCCCATGTCCCTGCGCGCACCGGCCGCGACGAGCCGCATCTCGACCTGTCCCGCCTTGTCGAGCTTCTGCACCTCGGGCTCACCGGCCATGGCCATCGCCCGCTCGGGGCGGCCGAGACCGCGCTCGCAGTCGGCCATGACGGGCCACAGCTCCACGCTGCCGGTCATCCGCCGCGCCGCCCGGAACTCGGCCAGCGCCTCGGCGTACTTCTGCGTCGCGTACGCGGCGAAGCCGGCGGCCTCGCGTACGGCGGCGACACGGGAGGCGAGCCGCAGGGCGATCCGCGAGTACGCGTACGCCTGCTCGGGCTCCTCGTCGATGAGCTGGGCGACCATGACGAGGTTGCGCGCGACGTCCTCGGCGAGCGTCTTGGGCAGGCTCATCAGCTCCTGCCGCACGCTCTTGTCGATCTCGTCACCGGTCACGTCGTCCGGGATCGGCAGCCGCTTGATCGGCTCACGGTCACGGTCCCGGTCGTCACGCCGCTCGTACCCGCCACCGCGGTTGTCGTCCCGGCCGCGGTATCCGCCCCGGTCGCCGCCGCGATCATCACGCCGGTCGTCACGACGGCCGTAGCCACCGCCGCCACGGCTGTCGGACCCACGGTCATCACGGCGCGGGCCACTGGGGCGGCTGCCACGGTCGTCCCGCTGGAAGGCGGGCCGATCGTCACGGCGGTCGTCACGACGGGGACCGCTCGGACGGTCGTCACGCCGGTCGTCCCGACGGAAGCCACCGGACCGGTCATCCCGGCGCGGAGCGCTGGACCGGTCATCGCGACGGTCATCGCGACGCGGGCCGGAAGGCCGGTCGTCCCGGCGGAAGCCGCCCCGGTCACCGCGGTCGTTGTCACGGCGCGGACCGGAAGGCCGGTCATCACGACGCGGGCCACTGGGACGGCCGCCCCGGTCGTCCCGCTGGAAGGCGGGCCGATCGTCACGGCGGTCGTCACGACGGGGACCGCTCGGACGGTCATCACGCCGGTCGTCCCGACGGAAGCCACCGGACCGGTCATCCCGGCGCGGAGCGCTGGACCGGTCATCGCGACGGTCATCACGACGCGGGCCGGAAGGCCGGTCATCACGACGGAAGCCGCCACGGTCACCACGGTCGTTGTCACGCCGCGGACCGGAAGGCCGGTCATCACGGCGATCGTCCCGCTGGAAGGCCGGACGGTCATCGCGGCGCGGTCCGGAGGACCGGTCGTCACGGCGGAAGCCACTGGACCGGTCGTCACGACGAGGGCCACTCGGGCGGTCGTCACGCCGGTCGTCCCGACGGAAACCACCCGCCCGGTCATCACGACGCGGACCACTGGGCCGGTCGTCACGGCGGTCATCGCGGCGTGCGTAACCGCCACCGCCACGGTTGTCACCGCCGGCCGGTCGGCCGCCACGGTCGTCGCGACGGCCGTAACCACCGCCACTGCCACTGCCGCCGGAACCAGAGCCGGAGCCGGAGCCGAAACGGGAACCCGAGCTGGGACGGCCGCCACGGTCGTCATCGCGGCGGGGCCCGCTGGGCCGGCCGTCACGCGCACCACGGAACCCGCCACCGCGCTGGTCATCGCGACGCGGTCCACGGTCGCGATCGTCACGGCCGCCACGGAAGCCGCCCCGGTCGCCGCTGTCGCTGCGGCGCGGGTCGCGCTCAGGACGGTCGTCGGAGGAATTGGGGGACATCGGTTGGGCTCCTGTCTTCGGGTACCGCAGCCATTCTCGCGCAGTCGGGGTGCCGACGAGCACTTCGGGACGGTGGCTTCGGGTAATAGAGGGCAAAACAAAAAGGACCCGTAGCCCAGCGTGAACGCTGGACCACGGGTCCTTGAAAGATTGTTCGGCGGCGTCCTACTCTCCCACAGGGTCCCCCCTGCAGTACCATCGGCGCTGTGAGGCTTAGCTTCCGGGTTCGGAATGTAACCGGGC
>NZ_JBIUYF010000009.1:0-190540 GCF_044744405.1 Streptomyces sp. NPDC087310
GCGCGCCCCGCCGCCGCGCCCCCCCCGCGCCCGCGCCCCCCCCCCCCCCCCCCCCGCCGGCCCCCCCCCCCCCCCCCCCCCCCCCCCCCGCCGCCGCTCGGGTGTGGTCGGCCGGGTGTGGTCCCGTCAGGCGCTCGTCAGATGTGCGACGTCGTCCAACCGGACGACCGTGCCCGTGACCCTGGCGCGTTCCGCGGCCCACACCACCCGGTGGGTGGCCAGGCTTTCGGCGGCGTCGGAGCGCAGCGCCGAGGCGTCGCCGGTGGAGACGGCGGTCAGGAAGGCTTCGGTCAGGGCCTCGTCGCCCCCGCCGTGTCCGTCCTCGGCGGACGGCCCCGCCGAGGCGCCCGTGTCCGTGCCGGCGTCGACGGACCGCTCCTCTCCGGTACGGAAGTCGACCACCCGCAGGGTGTGCCCGTCCCCGTCGACGAAGCCGTGCGTCCCCAGCAGCCGGGTACGGCGGTGCTCCATGGGGGTGAAGGCGCTCATGGTGAACGAGCAGGTGGCGCCGGAGGAAAACTCCATGTTGACGACCTGGTGGTCGACCACGTCGTTGTCGCAGGCGTACACACACCGGCCGTACGGACCTGTGCGGAGGGCGTCGAGCACCGCCCGCTCGGTGTGTTCCTCGGTGACCGCCGACAGCGGCCAGAACTCGTCGTCCGGGTTGCCGAGGCAGCCGAGGTAGAGCCGCTTCGCCGAGTACGGGCAGCTCGGCTCCAACGGGCAGTCCAGGCACCGGTCCGCCGCCCCCTCCGGCCGTTCCTCCGCGCGGAAGTGGGTCAGTCCGCCGAAGGAGGTGACGCGGTCGGGCAGTTCGCCGAAGAGATGGATCAGCCAGTCGATGTCGTGGCAGGACTTGGTCAGCAGCATGGGAGCCGAGGTGTCCTGGCGCCGCCAGTTCCCGCGTACGAAGGAGTGGGCGTGGTGCCACCAGCCGACCGGCTCCAGGTGCTGGACGCTGACGAGACGGCCGATGGCGCCGGACTCCAGCAGTTGCCGCAGTGTCCGGGTGTACGGGGTGTAGCGCAGCACATGGCAGACGGCCAGCAGGATCTTGTTGCGCTCGGCGGCCTCGGCGATCGCGACGGCGTCCTGTTCGCTGGTGGCCATCGGCTTTTCGAGCAGGATGTGGTAGCCGAGGTCGGCCAGTCGCACCGCCGGACCGATGTGCAGTTGGTCCTGGGTGGCGACGACCGCCGCGTCGGCCACCCGGGGGTGCCGCGCCAACTCGGCCCAGTCCGTGTACACCCGCTCGGCCGGCACCCCGAATTCGGCCGCGGCGGCTGCCCTGCGGTACGGGTCCGGTTCGGCCACGGCGGTCACGCGCCCCATGCCGGACGCCACCGCGTGACGGGCGTAGGACTGCCCCCGCAGGCCGGAACCGACGAGGGCTAGAGTCACCGCAGACATGGGATCCCTTCAGGAGTTACGCAGGAGTCCCTTATTATTGGCCGTTTCGAGGTCGAGCTCAAGGGTGTGTCATGACCGAAAATCCGGGCGGGGGAGATCTCTCCCAGCTCCGCAGGCTCAACGCGCTCGCCGCGATCGGAGCCCTGCGCGGCGAACCGGCCCTCACCCTCACCGAGATCGCCGGGCGTACGGGCCTGTCGCGGGCGTCCACCGAGGACGTGGTCCGGGAGTTGCTGGAGCGCGGCTGGGTGGAGGAGATCGCGCCGGCGGCGGGCACGGTGGGGCGCCCCGCACGCCGCTACCGCTTCCGCGCGGACGCGGGCCGGGTGCTCGGCGTCGACATCGGCGGCCACAAGGTGCTGGCCCTGGTGGCGGATCTGGACGGCGAGGTCCAGCACAGCGCCCGGGTGGCCGTCACCCCGTCGATGGGGCGCACCGAGCGGCTGGCCGCCGTGGACGAGGCGGTCGGCGCGGCGCTGGCCGGGTCGGGCGCGGCCACCACCGGGGTGTGGGTGACCGGGGTGGCCACGACGGGGCTGGTCGACGGGACGGGCCGGGTCATGCTGTCGGAGGCGCTGCCCGAGTGGACGGGGCTCGATGTCGCCGCCCATGTCGGGCGGTTGGTGGCGGGACCGATCCTGGTGGAGAACGACAGCAAGCTCGCGGCACTGGCGGAGTCCTGGCGCGGTGTGGCCCGGCACGCCAAGGATGTGGTGTTCCTGCTGGCGGGGTTGCGCACGGGCACCGGCCTGATCATCGACGGGAAGCTCCACCGGGGGTTCGGGAACGCGGCGGGCGAGATCGGGGCGCTGCCCGCGGCCGGCTGGACGCGGGCCCCGGGGCATCTGCGGTCCTGGTCGGGCGGTTCGCCCGGCGGCGACGGGGACGGCGGTCCGCACGCGGCCCCGGAGGATGTCTTCAGGGCGGCCCGCGACGGCGACCGCAAGGCCCTGGCGGCCGTACGCCGCTATGTCCGCGACATCGCCGTCGGCGCCTCCGCCCTCGTGCTCACGCTCGATCCCGAACTGGTGGTGGTCGGGGGCGGGTTCTCCCGTTCGGCCGACCTCATCGTCGAACCGCTGCGGCGCGAACTGGACCGCTGGTGCATCCGTACCCCCGAGGTCAGGGTCTCCGGTTTCGGCGACGAGGGCGTCGCCCTGGGGGCGCTGCGGCTCGCGCTGAACCATGTCGACCGGGGCCTGCGCGCGTCGGGGGAGATCGCCCCGCCCGAGAGTTTCCTGTCGGGCCGCCGCTGACCGCACGGCGGGGCGTGATGTGCGTGATGCGCGTGATGTACGTGATGCGCGTACGGGTCGCGCCGGGAGCCGTGCCCGGTAACGCAACCGAGGTCTTGACTTACTTTCCCTGGTCTCCATGATTAGTACAACTTCGAGGAGGTCCGGGGATGGGGAAGAGGTCGGCGCGTCTCTGTGCGGCTCTGCTGGGGGTGGTTCTGGCGGCCTCCGGCTGTTCGAGCGGAAGCGGCTCCGGGGACGCCGACGACAACGGGAAGGCCCGACTGTCGTACGCGGTCTGGGACATCAACCAGAAGAAGGTGCTGGAGGAGTTGGGGCGGGAGTTCACCAGGACGCACCCGAAGGTGACGGTCCAGGTGCAGCTCACCCCGTGGCCCGACTACTGGAACAAGCTCAAGACGGCTGTCACCGGCGGTTCGGCGCCCGACGTCTTCTGGATGAACGGCCCCCAGTTCCAGCTCTACGCGTCCAACGGGGTGATCCGGCCGCTGGGCGAGGAGTTCACCGAGGACGGGATCGACCTCGCCGCCTACCCCAAGGCCCTGAGGGATCTGTACACCTACGAGGGGAAGCTCTACGGGCTTCCCAAGGACATGGACACGGTCGGGGTCTGGTACAACAAGGCGCTCTTCGACGCCAAGGGTGTCGAGCATCCCGCGGACGACTGGACCTGGAGCGACTTCAACAGCGCGGCGGCCAGGCTGACCGACCCGGAGAAGGGCGTGTACGGCACCGCCGCCGCGCTGACCAGCTTCCAGGAGTACCAGTACAACACCATTGCCCAGGCGGGTGGTTACGTCGTCTCCCCCGACGGCGGGAAGTCCGGCTACGACGATCCGAGGACCGTCGAAGGGCTCACCTTCTGGACCGATCTGATCGAGAGGAAACACTCGCCCGATCTGCAGACCATGACCGACACGTCCCCCATCCAGTTGTTCGAGGCGGGCAAGATCGCCATGTACTGGGGCGGTTCCTGGAACGCGGGCGAGTTCTCCGCGAACGAGTACACCAAGGACAAGGTCGACGCGGCGCCGCTGCCCAGGGGCGAGAGACGCGCCGGCATCATCCACGGGGTGGCCAATGTCGTCTCGGCCGGAACCGCCCATCCCCGGGAGGCGACGGAGTTCGTCGAATTCCTCGGCTCCGAGGAGGCGGCCCTCGCCCTCGGCCGCAGCGGTCCGCTCCCGGCGCGCGACGGCACTCAGGACGCGTGGGTGAAGGCCCATCCGCAGTTCACGCTCACGACCTTCCTGGACGCCGTCGAGTACGCGGTGCCCTTCCCCGTGTCGAAGAACACCGCCGCCTGGAACCAGGCCGAACTCACCTATCTCACCCAGGCGTGGGCCGGCGAGCAGACGGTCGGCGAGGCATCCGCCGCGCTCGCTGCGGCGATGGACGACCTGCTCGCCGAGGAGTGAGATGACGATCATCAGCAGACCGGGGGCCCGGAGCGAGAGACCCTCCCCGGCGCCCCGGCGGAAGTCCCCCGGCAGCCGTCCCGCCCGCCGGGACCGGGTGGTCGAGGCCCTGTGGGGGTACGCGTTCATCGCGCCCGCCGGTCTGGGGCTCGCCGTCTTCTATCTGTGGCCCGTCGTGCAGACCGGCTACTTCTCGTTCACCAAGTGGGGGGCGTTCGGCGGGCACACCTGGAGCGGCCTCGACAACTACCACCGTCTCCTGGGCGACCCGGAGTTCGGACAGTCGCTGGTCAACACGGTGCTGTACACCGTGCTGGGGCTCGTCGGGATCCCCCTCGCCGTCGTCTTCGCCGCGCTCCTCAACCGGGAGGGGCTGCGCGGTACGGGGATCTACCGCACCCTGTTCTTCCTGCCCGTCGTCACCATGCCGGTGGCCATCGCCATGCTCTGGCGGTGGCTGTACAACGGCGATTACGGGCTGATCAACCATGCGCTGTCCCTGGTCGGGATCGACGGTCCCCACTGGATCTCCGACCCCGACACCGCGCTGTTCGCGCTGGTCGTGGTGGGGGTCTGGAGCAGCCTCGGCTACAACTTGATCATTTTCCTGGCGGGGATGCAGGCGATCCCCAAGGAGTACTACGACGCCGCCGCCATCGACGGCGCCGGCCCGGTCCGGCAGTTCTTCAGGATCACCCTCCCGCTGATCTCGCCCACCGCGTTCTTCGTCTCGGTCATCTCGGTGATCGGCTCCCTGCAACTCTTCGACCTGGTCTACGTGCTGGTGGGCTCGGGACAGACGGGGCGGGCGAACCCGGCGTTCCCCCGGCTGGAGACGGTCGTCCAGCTCTTCTACGACCGGGCCTTCATCACCAACGACCGCGGCTACGCCGCCGCGATCGTGATCGCGCTGCTGTTCCTCATCATCGCCCTGACCGCCCTTCAGTTCCGGCTCCAGAAGAGATGGGTGCACTATGGCTGAGGCCCGTCCGCAAGCCGCCCCGTCCCGGTACGGGTCGCACGGGTCCCGGTCGCGGGACCGGTCTCCGTCCCGGCCCCGGTCCTCCCGGTCCCCCCGGTCCCACTTCGGGACGCACGCCGTGCTGATCCCCGCCTCCCTGGTGATGGTCGCCCCCTTCCTCTGGCAGATCGTCACCTCGCTGAAGTCCCTCTCCAGCGCCACCCGGGTCCCGCCGTCGCTCCTGCCCGAGGGCCGCTGGGAGAATTACGGCCGGATGTTCGACCTGCTGCCGTTCGGTGACCAGTTCCTCAACACCGTGCTGATGACGGCGGGCCGTACGGCCGGGCAGATCCTGCTCTGCCCGCTGGCCGCCTACGCGTTCGCCCGGCTCCGCTTCCCCGGACGCGGGGTGCTCTTCGGGCTCTTCCTGTCCGTACTGATGGTGCCGCCGCAGCTCTTCATCCTCCCGCAGTACGAGATCATGGCGTCCCTCGGCTGGCTCAACACCCTCCAGGCCATCGTCGTGCCGGGGATGTTCAGCGCGTTCGGCGTCTTCCTCCTGCGGCAGTTCTTCCTCGGTCTGCCCCGGGAACTGGAGGAGGCGGCACGCCTCGACGGCGCCGGGCCGCTGCGGATCTACTGGTCCGTCATGCTGCCCCTGGCCCGTCCCGGGGTGATCGCCCTGTCCGTACTCGCGCTGCTCTGGTCGTGGAACGATCTGTTCTGGCCACTGGTGGTCAACACCGATCCGGAGAAGATGACACTCTCAGCGGGACTGACCACGCTTCAGGGGCAGTTCCAGACCGACTACCCCGTGCTGATGGCCGGCTCCCTGCTGGCCTCGCTGCCCATGATCGCCGTCTTCGTGCTGCTCCAGCGCCAGTTCATCCAGGGGATCGCACATACCGGCGTGAAGGGCTGACCTGCTGCTCCCCGCCCCCTTCTCTTCCCCCGCCCCTCCCCCTCCCCCGAACTCCCGGCCGTCGTACGGCCGGGCCCCTCCACAGGACTCCAGGACAGGAATCTCCGCGATGAAGAGACCCCACCTCCGGCCTTCGCTCACCCAGAGCCTCACCGCGATGGGGCTGCTGAGCGCGCTGCTCGTCGGCGCCTCCCCCGTCTCCGCCCAGGTCGCCGGGGTGGACGGGGAGACCGGCGTGAGCGCCGCGTCGGTGACGTACCCCCAGACCACCGACACCTTCGCCAACCCCGAGCGCGGCTTCTACCACCACACGGACAGTTGCGACAAGAACGACTTCAGCTCGGCCACCCTGCAGAGTTACCGCACCAACGAGGGCATCTCGCTGGTGATGTGCGTCTTCTACCTGGCCGAGTTCAAGAACAGCGCCATCAGCCAGAGCGCGCTGGACCGCCTCCAGCGGCAGTTCGCCGCCGCCCGGAGCGCCGGCGTCAAGATGATCGTCCGGTTCGCCTACACCGACTCCGCGGACGGCGCCGACGCCCCGAAGGACCGGGTCCTCGCCCATCTGGACCAGTTGGCGCCGTACCTCAGCGCGAACAGCGATGTGATCTACGTCGTGCAGGCCGGTTTCGTCGGCGCCTGGGGCGAGGGGTACTACACCAAGAACTTCGGCGACGCGGGCAATGTGACCACGGCCGACTGGGCCAACCGCAAGGCCGTCGTCGACAAGACGCTCAGCTCGCTGCCCTCGAACCGCATGGTGCAACTGCGCACCCCCAAGTACAAGCGGACGATGTACGGCACCACCGCGCTGCCGGCCGGACAGGCATACAACGGCTCGTCGCTCGCCCGGCTCGGTCACCACAACGACTGCTTCCTCGCCAGCGCCGACGACTACGGCACCTACGAGAACCCCGCCGTCGAATACCCCTATCTGGCGGCCGAGACGTCCTATCTCGCGATGGGCGGCGAGACCTGCGGAGTCAACACGCCGCGGACGAGCTGTCCGACCACCCTCTCCGAACTGAAGATGTTCCACTGGTCGTACCTCAACACCGACTACGAGCCGAACGTCATCAGCGGCTGGCGGAGCGGCGGCTGCCTGCCCGAGATCACCCGTAGTCTGGGCTACCGGTTCGCCCTGCAGAACGGGACCTACCCGAGCACGGCGACGAAGGGCGGCTCCCTGCCGGTGCAATTCACCGTCAAGAACGACGGGTTCGCGGCGCCGTTCAATCCGCGCGGTCTCGAACTGGTCCTGCGCAACACCGCCACGTCCCAGGTGTACCGGCTCCCGCTGACCGGTGATCCGCGGAGTTGGGCGGCCGGTGCCACCACCACGGTCGACCGGACCGTGACCCTGCCCGCGAACCTGCCCGCGGGCAGCTACAGCATGCTGCTCAACCTCCCCGACCCGCAGCTCTCGCAGCGGCCCGAGTACTCCATCAGGCTCGCCAACCAGGGCACGTGGGAGGCGTCCACCGGCTACAACAACCTGCTCCACACGCTCACCGTGAGCTGACGTCCCTTCCCAGGAGGTCGGCCCGCTCAGAACCCGCCGCCCCCGCCGCTCCCGGCCCTGCCGAGCCAGAAGGCGTCCAGGGGTTGTGGTGTGGCAGCGGCGATGAGTTGCCGAGCCGTCCGGTGCGCCTTGTCCGCGACCTCGCTGACGTTGCCCAGCGAGTGCGTGGCCGCCGCCCCTTCGAAGACCAGCAGGAGCTGGTCAACCAGGAGGTCGGGGTCGGGCGCACCGGTGGCTTCGGCGAGCGCCAGCATCCGGCCGCGCAGCACACACTTGTGCCGGGCGACGACGGCCCGGACCGTACTGCCGGGCCCCGCCAGTGCGAACTGGGCATGGACGAACGCGTTGCTGCGGAATCCGTCGGACGACGCATGGGCCCACTCGTGGAGGGCGTCGAAGACCGCGAGCAACTGTGCACGGGGGCCCTGGTCCGCCGCCTCCAGGCACGCGTCGAGGGTGAGCCGCCACCGTATCTGCCGGCCGTCGAGGTAGGCGAGGAGAGCTGCGGTATCCATGATGTTCCCCTTACGGGTCGTATCCAGGGGTGGAGCGCGCGAGCCGTGCCTCGACGCCACACCCCGTACCGGGCTAACGGGTATAATCGACTTTCTCTCATTACCGTACCATGGAGTAAGGCGTGAAGATACTTTTTTCCAGTTACGCCCAGGGGGCCGGAGTAGCCACCGACCTCGTCAACACCGCGGCCCTCGTCCGGACCAGCATTGGTGAAGTCCTCATGGATCCGGCTGCGTTGGCGCATTTTCTCGACGAGCACGAGGTACGGCTCGACGCCTTGTACCGGGGCGACCTGCCGGCCGCCGACGACCTCGCCCAGGTACACGCACTCCGCCAGGAGACGCGCGCCCTGCTGGAAGCCGAAGAGGAGGACACGGTCGTCGAGGGGGCGAACAGGCTCATCGCACGGGCGTCCGCCGGGCTGAGGCTGCTGCGGGACACCGACGGGTCCTGGCAGTGGCACGTCACCACCGGCCCCGGGGCCTCCGTGGCGGACGAACTCGGCGCCTTCGTGGGAACGGGGCTGCTCGGCGTGGTGCGCGCCCTCGGTCACGACCGCTTCCGGCCCTGCGCCTCACCGGTGTGCTCCGGCCTGTTCATCGACACCAGCAAGGCCGGCCGTCGGCGCTACTGCATGCCCAGCCTGTGCGGCAATCGCCTGAACGTCGCCAACTACCGCGCCCGCCACCAGGAGGGCGACGCGGGGTCCAAGGGTGGCGGAGCGTAAACAGACCTGTGCCCCGCCCCAAGATCCCGGGCCGCGGGCGGCGGCGCGGGAACTCGGAGCCGGGCGACGAACCGGATCAGCGGACTTCGGTGACCCGATGCTCCTTCAGCGCGGCGCAGTTGGAGTTCTCCACCGACACGTACACGTTGTCGATGTTGCCGCCCCAGCTCACGCAGTAGCCCTTGCCGTAGACGTAGCCCGGACCCGCGTACGAGGTGTAGATCCCGGAGTCCTCGGCCCACTCGTCCGTGGCGAGAACGTAGACGTACGTGGAGACGTGCGTGGCCTTGCCCGGGTTGGCCCGGATGGTCGCGACGCAGTTCTTGCCGTTGGAGGAGTTGTACGTCAGGTAGACGGTGCCCAGAGAGCCGACGGGCGCCGAGTTCACCGTCTTGTAGGCGCTGCCGCAGACGCCCTGCGGTGTGACATTGGGTGCGGCGGAAGCGGTCGGACTGAACACGGTCGCGGCACCCACCGCCAGCGCGGTGAGCGCTCCGGCGGTCGCGACATTACGGGTGATTCTCATATTTCCCCCTTGTGTCCCTGGGAGCGGGTTGCTCCCACTTGATGTGACCCGCGAGCGGCACGGATGGTTGTGCCCGGTTCAGGCCGAGGTGTCGGTCCGGTTCCCGTGTTGGTCCGGTTCCCGTGTTGGTCCGTTCCCTGGAGGCCGTCCGCCTGTGGGGGTGACTTCTCGCGCACGCGGTCGCGGGAACCGGGAGGACGTGCCGTCGTCTGATACCAGCAAGGAATGCCCAGGCGATCGCACCAGCAGCCCGACATCCCGGATCCCGGCCTCCCGAGCGACGGGCGGCGGCGCCGGTTCCGTGCGGTCCCCCGCCGGGCACCGCGCCGCCCCCGCGGCCCCGCGGCCCGTCGGCCCGGGGCGCGGCGCACGGCGGCCGGGTCGGCGAGGGAGCCGCGCGTGGCCCCGGCGCTGCAGAAGAGCGCCGCCTACGCCTGGCGGATCCTCCTGGTGGCAGCCCTCGTGTACGGCGCACTCGTCGTCCTGGGACGGTTCCACGACCTGGTCGTGGCGGTCTTCCTAGGGCTGGTCGGCGCCGCGATGCTGCGCCCGGTGGCGGACTTCCTGGCACGCGCGATGCCGCGGTCACTCGCCGTCGCCGTGGCGCTCCTCGGCAGCATCGTCCTGTTCCTCGGCGTGCTGTCCCTGGTCGGCGAGGTGGTGGCCGGGGAGATGGCCGGTCTGGAGCAGCAGTTCGGCGACGGCCTCTCCAGGATCGAGAGCTGGCTCGAAAGGCCACCGTTCCGGCTGGCCCCCAAGGCGCTGACCGATGTCCGGGCCCGGACGGGGCAGTTCCTGTCCAGTCATCGGTCCGCCCTGATCAGCACCGCGCTCAGTGGTGTGGGCCGCTTGATCGAGGTGCTGACCGTGTTCGCCCTGGCGGTCTTCTGCTCGGTCTTCTTCATCTACTCGGGCGAACGTCAGTGGCGTTGGTTCTGTGATCAACTGCCGGCCGCGGCGCGCCGACGGGTGGAGATCGCGGGGCGTACGGCATGGGGAACGTTCATCGGATACACCCACGGCATCGTCCTGGTGGCCGCGACCAACGGTGTCCTCGTCGGACTGGCCCTGTTCGTCCTCGGAGTGCCGCTGGTGCTTCCCCTGGCGTTGCTGGAGTTCTTCGCCACCTTCGTTCCCCTGGTCGGTTCGCCGATCGCCCTGGCCATCGCTGCGGTGGTCGCGCTGGCGTTGAAGGGCCCGGTCGTGGCGGCTGTCGTGATCGCGCTGATCGTGATCATCGGCCAGATCGAGGGCCATCTGCTCCAGCCGCTCGTGATGAGCTGGGCCGTCCGCCTGCATCCGGTCGTGGTGGCGCTCTCGGTGATCGGGGGCGCGATCGCCGCCGGTGTGATCGGAGCCGTGGTGGCGGTGCCGCTGGTCTCCGTGCTCTGGGCCGTCCGCCAAGCTCTGCGCCGGGACGGAACCCGTGGTGCCGGTGCGACGGCCCCGTAGACGCGGCTGCTCAAGGACACGGGCGGGCTGAGGTCCGTATCCGCTCGTCCCCCGTTGCGGCTCCGCTCGTCACCAGTAGTGGCGCCTGCCTCCCACCGCGTGCCCGAGCGCGCCCAGCACCCACAGGATCGCGCCGATCGCGACCAGGACGATCCCGATGGTCCACAGGACGGAGATGCTGGTCACGAATCCGATCACAAGCAGAATGATGCCGATGAGGATCACCGTGTGCTCCAATCGCCGCTACGTCCTCTCATAGTGCGCTCGCCGCACCCCCCTCGCGACCCGGAGATGCCCCTCACGGCCCCCGCCCGCGCCCTCCCCGTCGTGCTGGTCGGCCCGGGGCGGCCTGCGGATCGGGAGGGGAGGGCGGACCGGGGTGGGAGGATGTTCGAATGGACATGCAGAGCAGGAACAACGTCGTGGTGACCGGCCGGCCGGACGGACCGGTGGTCATGCTGGCGCACGGGTTCGGCTGTGACCAGAACATGTGGCGGCTGGTGGTGCCCGCTCTGGCGGAGGACCACCGCGTGGTCCTGTTCGACTACGTGGGCTCGGGGCGCTCCGACCTGTCGGCGTGGAGCCGGGAGCGTTATTCGTCGCTGGAGGGCTACGCGCGGGATGTGCTGGAGATCTGCCGTGAGCTGGATCTCCGCGAGGTGGCGTTCGTGGGCCACTCGGTCAGTGCGATGGTCGGGGCGCTGGCCGGTGTGACGGAGCCGGAGCGGTTCGCGAAACTGGTCATGATCGGCCCTTCGCCCCGTTACACCGACGACGGTGACTACCGGGGCGGGTTCAGCGGCGCGGACATCGAGGAGCTGCTGGAGTCGCTGGACTCCAATTATCTGGGCTGGTCGGCGGCGATGGCGCCGGTCATCATGGGCAATCCGGAGCGACCGGAGCTGGGTCAGGAGCTCACGAACAGTTTCTGCGCCACCGACCCGGACATCGCACGGGTCTTCGCCCGCACCACGTTCCTCTCCGACAGCCGGGCCGACCTGGTGAAGGTCCGGACGCCGACACTGGTCCTGGAGTGCTCCCAGGACGTCATCGCCCCGCGGGGGGTGGGGGCCTTTGTGCAGGCATCCATCCCCGGCAGCCGACTGGTCACCCTCGACGCCACCGGGCACTGCCCGCAGCTCAGCGCACCGGACGCCACCTCGCGCGCGATCCTGTCCTTCCTCGGCGACTCCCGTTGATGTGCACGACCGGCCAGGGCCCGAACGACCCCGGCACCGGGCCGGGGGACGAGATGTCGTTCGAGGCGTCGTTCAGCGCCCTGCTGGAGGACGACGTGGATGATTTGTACGAGAACGCCCCGTGCGGGTACGTCTCCACCCTGCTGGACGGGAAGATCGCCAAGGCCAACACCACCCTGCTGACCTGGCTCGGCCATCGCCGGGAGGAGATGGTGGGCCGTATGCGGTTCACCGATCTGCTGACGGTGGGCGGCAGGCTCTACCACGAGACACACTTCGCCCCGCTGCTGCGTATGCAGGGCGAAATCAACGGCATCGCCCTGGAGCTGAAGGCCGCCGACGGCACCCGCCTGCCGGTGCTGGTGACCTCCACCATGAAGACCGGGACCGACGGTGAGCCGCTACTGATCCGCACCACCCTCGTCGACGCCCGGGACCGGCGCGCGTACGAGCGGGAACTCCTGCGGGCCCGCCAGGAAGCCGAAGCCGCTCGCGAACAGGCCGAACGCGACCGCACACGGCTCCAGAGCGTCCTCGCGACACTCCAGCAGAGCCTCCTTCCCCCGTCCCTGCCCGCGGTACCGGGTCTGGACGCCGCCGCCCACTACCACACGGCCTCCCCCGACCATCTGGGCGGAGACTTCTACGACCTGTTCACCCTGGGGGACGGACGGTGGGGATTCTTCCTCGGCGATGTCTGCGGCAAGGGCCCCGAGGCCGCGGCCGTCACCTCACTGACCCGCTACACCCTGCGGGCCGCCGCCCTGCACAACGCCGATCCCGTCGCCGTACTCGGCATTCTGAACACCACTCTGCACGAGAAGTACACCGGCGGCGACGCGCGCTACTGCACCGTCGTCTTCGGCATCCTCACGCCCCGGAGCGACGGGTTCGACGTCAGCCTGGCCAGCGGCGGCCACCCACCGGTCCTGGTGATGCGTGCCGACGGCACCGTCGGCTACCTGCCCACACCGGGAGGGTGCCTCGTCGGGGCCCTGCCCGACGCCCGCTTCACCGCCGTCACCACCGCCCTGGAACCGGGCGACACGCTGCTCCTCTACACCGACGGCCTCACCGAGGCCCGCACCGGCGACGACGGAGGGCGCTACGGCGACGACGCGCTCCACGCCTTCGCCACTCACCTGGCGCCCGCCACCCCCATCGCCGCGATCACCGCTGTCACCGAACTCCTTCACGGCTTCGGCGACGGATTGGACGACGACACCGCCGTCCTCAGCCTCGGCGTCCCGTCCGGCACACCGGTCGAAGAGCCGTCGTGAGCGACCAGGCCGAGCGCGGACACCCCGGCCCAGAGGCGGTCGCCGCCCGCGCGGTCGATCCGCTCCGCCCTCGCCGTCAGCCGACCCGCCTGGCCAGCACCTGTCCCGGCCAGGTACCGGACAGGAAGCGGTCGGTGGGGGCGAAGCCGTTGCGCTCGTAGAACGCGACCAGTTCGCCCCCGCCGCCCGCCCAGCAGTCGACCCGCAGCAGCTCCACACCGGCCCGCCGGGTCTCCTCGGCGGCGTGGGCCAGCAGTGCCGCCCCGATGCCCCGGCCCGCGTACCGTCGATCGGAGACCAGCAGCCGCACGTACCGCTCCGGTTCACCGGCCGGTGCGATCGGCGTCTGCGGGCTGGGGCCGGAGTCCAGGACCAGTGCTCCGACCGGTGTCCCGTCCAACTCCGCGAGGTACGGGGCGTTCTCCGTCAGGTACCGCTCCACCCGCGCCACCCCGCCGGGCTTGCGCGAATACGGTGTCGTGCCCCACTGCTCGGTGTTGCCACGCCCGTTCATCCAGACCACTGCGGAGTCGAGCATGTCCAGAACGGCCGTCGCGTCGGCGAGGCCGCCCGGTCTGATCCGTATGCCATGTGCGGTGTCGTTCACGACGGAAGCCTAGGGCCTCTCGTTTGGATCTCGCAGGAGTGATTCGCCCGCGGCGACGGCGTCGGCCGCGGGTTCCTGGTTGCTCCGCGACCGTCAGAGGGCGGTATGTGAGCGCACAGGTTCTTTGTCGTCACCTGAACGTGTGGCAGTGCGGCCTTCCGGCCGGTTGGCGGTCATGGGCATGTTGGGCTGGTCGCTGTGAGCGAGCGCAAGTCCTACAAGACCGACGTGAGCGATGAGCAGCGGGCGCTGGTCGAGCCGGTGATCATCGCGTGGAAGGGTGCGCACCCCTCGGTCAGCGGCCATCAGGGCCGGTACGAGATGCGGGAGACCGACCAGACCATTCACGACCTGCTGCGCTGGCAGGTGCGGGAGAAGACGGGCCGGAAGGCGGACCCGAGTCCGGTGGTGCTCGATACGCAGAGCGTGCACGCTGCGGCGGGTGTGCCCGCTGGGTCGACGGGGCGTGATGTGGCAAAAAAGTAGCGGGCCGCAAGCGCGGCCTGGCCGTTGACGTTCTGGGGCTGGTGATCGCGGTGGTCGTGGCGGCCGCGTCGGCGCACTACAACGCCGTCGGGATCGCGCTGCTGGACAAGGTCGCCGCCGACACGGATGCCGTGGAGAAGGCTCTGGTCGACCAAGGCTTCAAGAACGCCGTCGTCGTGCACGGGGAGAAGGTGGGCATCGCGGTGGAGGTCGTGGAGCGCAATCCCGCGCAGAGCGGGTTCGTTCCCCAGGCCAAGCGGTGGGTCGTGGAGCGCGCCTATGGGATCTTGATGTTGTCCCGCAGGCTGGTGCGCGACTACGAACACCGGCCCCGCAGTTCGGAGTCGCGGGTGTACCGGGCGGTGACCCCGGTGATTCTGCGCCGGTTGACCGGGGCGACCACGCCGGCCTGGCGCACCGCATGACCGGCGGGGAGCTGACGCTCGGGGCGGTGCTGGCCCGGCTGGAGGAGCGGGAAGGAGAGATCGCCGCGCAGGCCGAGGCGGCGAAGGAGCAGATCGCGAAGCTGACCGCACAGTTCAACGAACTCGACCGGGCCGCCGAGGAAGTCCGGATCATGCGTAAGACACTGCTGAAACTGCCCGACCCTCAATTGTCCGCGGCACCGGCACCGGCACCGAGACTGCCGGACCATCCGGCCTACCAGCAGATCATGGCCGTGTTCACCGCGGCCGACCATCCGCTGCGGGCGCGGCAGGTCTGCGAGGCGATGGACCTGACGGTCGCGCCCAACAACATCGACAACATCCGCCTGAAGCTCAAGCGGCTGACTGACCGCTGGATCCTGGCCGAGACCGAGCAGGGCTTGTTCACCCAGCCCCGGCCATAGCCGTCCGGCGCAGCCACGGCCTGTCCGCTCACTCCGGACGAAACGAAGAATCGGGCATCAAGTCTCATAGCGCCCTCTCAGTGCCTGCAGGCCGAGTCCGTCCTCTGCCACCTGATAGGCCACACCGAGCACCACCAGGCTGGGTCATCCGGCGCCGACACGGACAACCGCCTCGCGGATGACGAGTACGCCGGCGCCGTACATCACCAGCAACAGTGGAAGCAGCCACGTGATCGTGACGGCGACGGCGGTGTATGTCAGTTCCGCGCACAACGTCGTCAGCAGTGCCAGGGTCCACGCGGCGCGCAGTCGGCCGTTTTTGGGCTGGGAGGGCCCTGGTTGGACAGGCCAGGCCGGGGGGCTGGGATTCATTGTCTGCGCTTTCCGTACGGTTTCATGCCTGGTCATGGGTGTCGATCAAGCCTTGGATGTCGATCTTGGTCATGGCGTGCAGGGCCGTGAGGACGCGTTCAGCGGTCGCTGGGTCGGCGCTGCGGAGGAGTTCCCGCAGGTTCGTGGGCAAGACCTGCCAGGTCACTCCGAAACGATCGATCAGCGAGCCGCCCAGCCCTTCCTCGCCGCCATCGGTGAGGCTCGCCCAGAGGGCGTCCAGCGCCGGCTGGGTGTCGCACTCCGCATACATGGAGATGGCGCGGGTGAAGGGATATTGCGGTCCGCCGTTGAAGGCGACGTATCGCTGTCCGCCCAGAGTGAAGTCGACGGTGGTGACGCGACCGTCCGGGTCCCGCCGGATGTCACCGATCTGGGAATCGGCGAACAGCGTCGTGTAGTAGGTCGCGACTGCTTCAGCCTGGCCGTCGAGCCACAGAAAGGTGCTGACGTGCATGGTGTTTTCTCCTACGGCTTGATTGTTCGGTGATGTGCGAGGTCGGTGTAGCTGTCGAGCACGACGGTGTCGGCCACCTTCTCCAGACCCCGGCCGACGATGCGTCTGGGCAGGTACGGCAGGGCCCGCACCGACTGGTTCCGCAGCCACATCTGCGCGTGCGAGTCAGGCATCAGGCCGCCGTCGCCGGATGCGCGGGCGAATTCCTGGGCACGGTCGACGAACTCGCGCATCCCCGATTCGTACGCGGCGTGGGCCACACGGTGATCGCCCCCGGCCTTGAAGAGTTCGCCGGCAAGGATGTAGGCGCCGACCAGGGCGAGGCTGGTGCCGATCCCGGACATGGGAGAAGCGCAGAAAGCGGAGTCCCCGACCAGCACGGTGCGGTCGATCGACCAGGTGTCGACGTGCACTTGCTCAACCCGGTCGAAGTAGAAGTCGGGCGCGTCCCAGATCTTCGACAAGAAACCCGGAACTTCCCACCCGGCGTCCTCGAAATGGCGAGCGACGATTCGCTTCTGCGCGGCAACGTCACGCCGGTCGAACTCGAGGCCAGGGGCGCGGAAGAAGAACCCCGCGAGCGCCGTGCCCGGTTCGGCCAACGGGCGCAGACCCGCTGTTCTGCCGGGCCGGTCGGCGCCACCGGGCATGGTGTACATCAACTGCCAGCCGTCAAGATCGACATCTGTCGCGAGGGAGAAGAGAGCGATGAAGGAGTCGAGGTCACGTATGTAGCGGTCCTCAGGGCCGAACGACAACCGACGCACGGCGGAATGCACGCCATCCGCTCCCACGAGGAGATCGAACCGTCTGGACTGGCCCTTCTCGAACGCGACAGTGACGCCGTCCTCGTCCTGCTGCACGTTGGTGATCGCATTGCCGAAGGCATACTCGACGTCATCGCGGATCGTGCCGTAGAGGATCCGGGCCAAGTCGGTGCGGAGGAGCGCCCACTCGGCAACAGGTCCGCCGGACGGCCCGAATACGTCGGTGCCCAGCCTCGCCACCGGCTTGCCCTTCTCATTGATGAAGGCCATGCCGCGGGCACCGATTCGAGCGCGTCGGACCTGCGCGACGAGACCCATGCGTTCGATCACCTGTCGCGCGGTGCCGCGGATGTCGACTGCGTGGCCACCCGTGCGAGGGGCAGGGGCACGTTCCACCACGGCCGGCCGGAACCCGTACTGGGCCAGCCAGTACGCCAGGGCCGTCCCGGCGATGCCACCCCCTGACACGAGGATGTCGCGATTCTCCATACGTCCATCTCCTCCGTCCTTCTATACGCTGTTTCACGCGTCACTATGCGTACACCGTATTGACCCAACCTCAAGAAAAATAGGGGTCATCAGGTACACAGTGAACTAGTGCATCGACCGAAGTGAACTAGTTCAATATGCTCTGACATCCTGGATGCGGGCCCAAGTCACCGGAGGATCACGTGCCGTCAGCGCAGTACACCGAACCGCCCTACCGCGTGATCGCCGCGGAGATTCGCTCCCGGATCGTCAGCGGTGATCTCCGTCCCGGTGACCGAGTGCCGTCCATCCGGGCCATCGCGCAGCGGTGGGGCGTCGCGATCGCGACCGCGACCAAGGTGACAGCCGCCCTGCGCGACGAGGGGCTCGTCGAGGCGAACGTCGGTTCCGGCACGGTGGTCAGCCCACAGGCCGGCCGTCAACGGGCACCCACGACTCACGGCGCCGCTCCGACCGCACGGGGAGCCGAGACGCCCGATCAGGAGTTGCTACGGCTGCGCATCCTCAGGACCGCCATCGAACTTGCCGATGCCGACGGGCTTCAGGCGCTGACGATGCGCCGGCTCGCGGCCAGGCTCGACCTCGGGCCGATGTCCCTGTATCGCCATGTCACAGGCAAGGAGGAACTGCTGATGCAGATGGCCGACCTCGTGTTCGGTGATCTCAGTCTGCCTGAAGAGGGTCCGCAGGGGTGGCGCGCCAAACTCGAACTCGTCGCCCGTCAGCAATGGCGGCTGTGTCGACGGCATCTGTGGCTGCCTCACGTCGTCTCGTTCACTCGACCCGTCCTGGTCCCCAACATGATGGCCCACACCGAATGGACCCTGCGGGCCCTCGACGGACTCGATCTCCCCATGGACGTCCGACTTCAAGAAACGCTCACCCTGCATGCGCTCGTCGTGACCATCGGACTGTCCAGGGCCGACGAGGCCCAGGCCGAGAGGAACACCGGCATGACATTGAATCGCTGGTCCGAAACTCAGCGGTCCCACCGCCGGGAGCTCCTCGCCAGCGGAAGATTCCCCCTCCTGGCAACCATCTCGGACGACACGGCACCCGACTTGGACGTCCTGTTCGAGTACGGACTGGAACGCCATCTCGACGGCTTCGCCGCACTGGTCGGCGGTCGCAGGGGCAGCTCCGCTGCGCCGGCGTAGTCGATTGGTCCCCGTACCTCAGCTGCATGGTGCCGGGATGGAGCACTCGTGCTGGGATGCCTCCTCCCAAACCACGTTTCCGCAGGTGGGAGCTGGTACTACGGATTCCGTTACAGGTACCCAGGGGTTCGTAGCGGGTCTGTTCAGGGCCGTGGCCGGTGGGATTGGTCCACGGGGCAGTTGGTCTCAACACGTGCGGTGTGCTGTACGCCAGAACGGCAGCCGTGCACAGCTCCACGCACTCCGTCACGGTCTCGCAGTGGAAGAGGAGCCGCTTGAAGCCCTCCGGCCGACCTTGCATGAGGCACCTGAGAGTGACCTCCAGCGAGCCCATGGGCAGAGCTGCCAGAGAGCCGACGGCTTCGCCGATGCTGGGGCCGCCAGCACGGTGACGAAACCCTCTGGCAGCGAGTACGGCCTGCGTCGCCAGGACAACAGCCGTCGCGTTGTCGTGGACTTGCTGCTGCCGCTCGTCGTCTTCGGACGGCTCGTGTGCGGCGGGCAGCGCGGCTTCGTGCGCCGCTACGAAGAGGTCTACCGGCGAAACGGCGAGGAAGTACCCGCTGCCCGGCGCACCTGCCGACCGCGCCCAGCGGCGAGCCCTGTTCTTCCACCGCCCTGGGGCCGGGGGCCGTTCTGTCAGGAATGCGCAGAGCACCCCGAGATACGTCGTCAGTCATGTCTTCCTTCCTGGCGGTCTCCGGACGCCCCGGCGCCCCGCGCAGAGCGCGCACAGGTGCGGTGATGACGCGGACCGACGGCATGGCGGGCACCATTCCCACGTCGGGACTCGTTGGTCCGGGTTGAGTCGGGCATCTCCCCGCGCCGCCTGTCCGCCTCTGTTTCCTGTCCTTGGCCGGGGACGAGAGGAGAAGACCGGGCCGAGGTACGAAACCCGGTCTTCATCCTTCCGTCTCCGACGGGACAGGGCTCATGCGGATCAGTGCCCAGATGACGTTGACGCATCGGCGGGCGAGGGCGAGGACGGCCTGGACGTGCTTCTTACCCTCGACGCGTTTGCGGTCGTAGAACTTACGCGAGTTCGGGTCGTAGCGGTGTGGGTGCCGAAACCTGATCCATGGCCTGTGACGTGTAGGTTCTCCCGAACGTCCGGCCCTGGTAGAGCAGCGCGTTGACGATCTCCCGCATCTCGTACCGGCCCTGATGGCCGCTGACCGAGGGGTGCGCACCCTTCCACGCGATGATCACCGGCTCGACCAGCGCCCACTGCTCATCGCTCACGTCGGTCTTGTAGGACTTGCGCTCGCTCACAGCGACCAGCCCAACATGCCCATGACCGCCAACCGGCCGGAAGGCCGCACTGCCACACGTTCAGGTGACGACAAAGAACCTGTGCGCTCACATACCGCCCCCTCACTCCGGCCCCGCGATCCTGATGTCCCGGAATTCCACCCGCGCGTCCTCGGTGTAGCCGCCCACGCTGCCCGCCGTGTACGGCCGTTCGGTGTCGGTGAAGGCGACCACCTCGCGGCCGTCCACCACCACCGTCATCCGCGGTCCGCTCTGCCGCACCCGGATCTCCGACCAGTCACCGACGGGGAACCGCGGCGTACCGGTGGCCAGGAAGCGCTGTCCGCCCCGGTATTCGGGGTCCCGTTTGCCCAGCTCCCAGCCGTTGGGCTTGAGCGCCAGATAGTAGAAGTGCTCCGGGTCGGTGTACGCCCAGACGAGCCACGCCACTTCCCACGGGTTGGGTTCCGGTGTGCGCAGTTGCTCGACGGTACGCATCCGCGCCCGCAGGTCCAGTCGCTCGTACCGTGCGGTGGAGACCACCAGACAGGCGTGGGTACGGTCGCGTTCGCGGGCCGCGCGCGGGGTGAGGTCGAGTTCGTCCGTCCCGCCGGTGTTGCCACCGTAACCGTGGAACACCGAGCGCCAGGGGCCGTGCACCGTACCGTCCCGCCAGGACTCGACGGACTCGGTGCGCCGCTCCTCGTCCCACAGGCCCGCCAGCATCAGCCCGCCGGTCGCCAGGACGGCGAACGCCAGCACGAGGCCCCCGGCCCAACGCCAGTCACGCCGACGGCAGTTGCCCCGGCTCCGGTCGCTCCACCGCACGGCCCTCATGCCGCCGGATCGTACGAGCCGGCCAGACCGCCGCGCCCCGGCGCGGGTTCGCCGCCGAAGTCCTCGGTCAGCCTGGCGACGATACGGTCGGCGGCCCGGCCGTCACCGAACGGGTTGCCCGCGCCCGCCATCCGCCGGTACTCGTCGGGGTCGTCCAGGAGTTGCCCGGCCGCGGCCAGGATCGCGTCCGGCTCCGTGCCCACCAGCCGGGCGGCGCCCACCTCCACCGCCTCCGGGCGTTCGGTGGTGGTCCGCAGCACCAGCGTGGGCTTGCCCAGGCTCGGGGCCTCCTCCTGCAACCCTCCGGAATCGGTCAGGACCAGGTCACAGGCGGCCAGGGTGGCGGCGAAGTCCAGATAGTCGAGCGGATCGACCACCCGTACCGCCGGGTGACCGTCGAGCTCGGGCAAGAGGGCCTCACGCACCGCGGGGCTGCGGTGCAGCGGCAGTACGATCTCCACGTCGCCCCGGTCGGCCAGACGGCGCAGCGCGGCGCCCATCGAACGCATACGGTCCCCCTGATTCTCCCGGCGGTGCAGGGTCAGGAGTACCCGCCGGTCGTCGGTGCGGAACGCGCTGTGCCCGGCGCCTTCCGCCAGTACCCAGAGCAGGTTGTCGACCACGGTGTTGCCCGTGGTCATCACCTGCTCGTCGGGGACGCCCTCGGCGCGCAGGTGGCCGGCGGACCGGGTGGTGGGGGCGAAGTGCCAGCGGGCCATCCGGCCGATCAGCCGGCGGTTCAGCTCCTCGGGGAACGGGTTGTCCAGCACACCGGTGCGCAGGCCCGCCTCGACGTGGGCCACGGGAGTGTGCTCGTAGAAGGCGGCCAGCGCGCCGCACAGCGCCGTGGTGGTGTCGCCCTGGACCACCACCAGCTCGGGGCGTTCGGTCCTGATCACCGTGGCGAGCCCGTCCACCAGCCGGGCCGTCAGCTCCGAGAGCCGCTGCCGGTCGCGCATCACCGCCAGGTCGGTCTTCACCCCCACTCCGAGCATGCCGAGCATCTGCTGGAGCATTTCGCGGTGCTGACCGGTGGTCACCACCATCGGCTGGAACAGTGTGGAGGCGGCCATCGCCCGGATCACCGGGGCCAGTTTGATCGCCTCGGGCCGGGTGCCGAGCACGAGCATGGTGCGTACGGTCCCGGGCGTGCCGGGTCTGTCGTCCCGGACGGCCTCGGCGGCCGGAACGGCCGTCGCGGCCGGGGCGGAGGACAGGGGTCTGCCTGATCTGGACATGGGTCTCCCTTGGCTGGGCGAGCGGAAGGAGCACAAGCGGTACGGATGACACGGGAGGTACGGATGTCACGGAAGTGCGGATGTCACGGAAGGTGTGGTGCGTGGGTCAACTGCGGGCGGTCTTGAGCCAGGTCCGTTTGCCGGTGACGGTCCGCCACAGCCCCCACCAGCCGGACGCGAACCAGATGTAGCCGTAGATCACGAAGACGTGTCCGAGCAGCGCGGCGTGGAGCGCGCCGAGCGACCGCTCGCGCCGCCGGTACACGAAGCCGTAGATCCAGGCCGCGGTGAACGACAGCAGGTACGGGCCGAGGAACCACATCGTGGAGACCTGCGCGTGGCCGGTCATGAGCGATCCGGCGAGTGTGCCGAACACGGCGACGAGGAAGGACAGCGGCAGCAGCGAGGTGAGCAGGATCAGCACCGGGCTGGACAGGTGGTAGATCAGGTCCATCGCCGCCCGGCCGGGAACGTCACGCAGTATCAGCGGCACCAGGTTGGCCGACTGGAGGTGTCCCTGGAACCAGCGGGAGCGCTGGCGGATCAGCCGCCGCAGGTTCAGCACGGCCTGCTGGGAGACGGCCGCCGTGGTGCAGTGCTGGTTGGTCCAGCCGCGTGCGATCAGCCGTACCCCGAGGTCCAGGTCCTCGGTGAGGCTGTCGCTCCACGGGTCCTCGCCCAGGGTGTCGAGCGCGGACAGCCGCATGAACTGTCCGTTGCCGCCCATCCCGACACTGCCGATGAAGCGGCGGGCGCTCTGGAATATGTCGCCGTAGACGACGAACTCCATGTCCTGCAGCCGGGCCAGCAGGCCCTCCCGCCGGTTGTACATCCGGACGCCGATCTGGGTGGCCCCGGTCATCGGATCGTTGAAGAACGGGTCGACGGCGTCGATGACATGCTGGTCCAGCCGTCCGTCCGCGTCCACCACACAGACGATCACATCGCTCGGGTCCCGGTCGCCGAGGAGGCCCGACGCGCGGAGCAGGCGTACGCCGTCGTTGAGCGCCGCGCCCTTGCCGTGCCGGGCGTTGGGCAGCCGGCGCTGGTGGAGCCAGACCCGTTCGGGGTCCGCGGACCGCGCTATCTCGGGTGTCCGGTCGTCGGACCCGTCGTCGATGACCAGGGCGACGCAGTTCCCGGCGGGCAGGGCGGTTATTCGCGCGAGGCTTTCGGCCAGCACCATCTCCTCGTTGAGACAGGCGAGCAGAAAGACGTAGAAGCGCTGCTCACCGGAGTCGGGGCGGTACGGCACCTGACGGCGGGAAAGCAGGAAGAGCGCGAAGTTGTACGTTCCCGCCATCGCGATGAGGGCGATGCTGGCCCATATCAGGACCTCCCCGATCACGACCGGTCCGCCGCTGGCCGGTCGCGTGCCACCGGAACACCACGTTCAGCCGCGGGGAGTCCTGCGCGTAATCGCAATCGAGCCACCAACAGGCCGAAAACAATCAGGCAGTACAACAGGAAACCCGCCCCGGCAGCCGCCTGCAAAGCCCTGGCCAGCGGAATCCCGGGAAAAGCCTCGGGTGCCGCCGCCAGGCCCACCAAGGGCAGGGCTGAGCCCAAAACAGACCTACCATACATCGGTCCCCCACATTCAACTCGGCGCAGGAGTGGCGGGCGCTCCCCAACGGACCGGCCTCTGCGCGCTTACGGAAAGTACCAGACACATCACCCCCGCAGCACCCCCGGGGGGAGGGCACTTCCGCCGGAAACCCCTGTCTGGATTTTCTCCCCAGAGGCCCCATTGACAGTCGGCGCGAATGGTCAGAAGAATCACCGGCCTGTCGAGCTCATTAATCCCGCTTGTGGAATTGCACGACGGGCCGGAAAGGATCATCGCATCGAATATCGGCCATGATCCGCCGACGCCTCAGCTCCTTGTTCCACGCAATGCGGGGCCTGAATCGAGGGGGGTACAACGTATGAGTGAGCCCTGGAGAAGAGCACGGTCCGCCTGGCTGGCCGTGATCGCTCTCGCGATCGCCGCCTTGGTCGGCGGTGGCCTGTTGGCACCGGCGACCGCCGCCGACCGGGACGGCCGTGGGGACGCCGACCGGCCGGCCGCGCACGGTTCCTCCACCGGCGTGCGCGCCGACGACCTGAAGGGCTGGGCGGCGGCGCAACGGTCCGCCGACGCGGAGCGGCGGGCCGCGAAGAGCGCCCGGCCCACCGCCGGGAACCGGACATCGAAGCCGGGGAAGTTGTCGGAGGAGCGGGCGTCGGCCACCGGCCGGAAGGCCCGCACCGCACCGCGCGCCGCCGAGCCCGGCGAGGCGAAGACCCTGGTGCTGTACGACACCGCGGGCCCGTTCGGGCACCTCGGTGAGTTGTACGCGATGGGCGTGGCGAACCTCGGCGGCCACTTCGGCACCGTGACCACCAAGCCGGTCCAGGAGTACACGCCGGAGCTGATGGAGTCGTACGACGCCACCGTGTACATCGGCTCCACGTACTACAGCGAGGAGATCCCCGACGCCGTGCCGGAGGACTTCTACCTCGACACACTGCTGTCCGAGCGGCCGGTGATCTGGATCGGCGAGAACATCTGGAACATGGCGAACTCCATCAGCCTCCAGGAGTTCCAGTACCGGTACGGCTGGGACCCGACGTCCTCCTTCTACGAGACGGACGGCAGCGTCGGCGAGATCAGCCGGGTCGACTACAAGGGCCAGCAGCTCACACGGAAGATCCCGGTGGGCCAGGACGCCGGGGTGCTGCATCCCCACATCACGGCCGGGGCGGGCGGTCCGCAGGTGACCGAGGTGGCCCAGGCGGTGGACACGGCCGGGGGCACGACGAAGACCTCCCCGTGGGCGCTCCGTTCGGGCAACCTGACCTACATCGGTGAGATCCCCTTCACCTATGTCTCGGAGACCGACCGGATTCTCGCCTTCCAGGACATGCTGTTCGACGCGCTGGCTCCCCAGACGGCCGAGCAGCACCGGGCCATGGTGCGTCTGGAGGACATCACTCCGCTCTCCGACGCCACCAGCATGCGGGCGATCGCCGACTATCTGAAGTCGAAGAACATCCCGTACGGCATCAATGTCATTCCGGTGTACAGCGACCCCAAGGGCGTCCAGAACAACGGGGTGGCGCGCACCGTACGGCTCTCCCAGCGACCGGCGCTGGTGAACACCCTCAAGTACATGCTGGCCAACGGCGCGGTGCTGATGGATCACGGTTACACCCATCAGTACGGGAACGCGGACAACCCGTACAACGGGCTGAGCGCCGACGACTTCGAGTTCTTCCGGGCCCATGTGGACGCCACCGACACGGTGATCTACGACGGTCCCGCGACGGAGGACTCCGCCGAGTGGGCACAGGGCCGGGTCACCGCCGCGCTCGCCGAGTTCGCGCGGGTCGGTCTCCCCAAGCCCCGGCTGTGGGTCACCCCGCACTACGCGGCCTCGGCCACGGACTACCGGGTGTTCGCACAGAACTTCGAGGCCAGGATGGAGCGTCCCCTGTACTTCGCGGGAACGCTGACCGGCGAACCGTCCGATTCCAGCCGCTACCTCGGGCAGTTCTTCCCGTACCCCGTCACCGATGTCTACGGTACGAAGGTGCTCCCGGAGAACCTGGGCAGCTACGAGCCGGAGGCCCACAACAACAACCCGCCCAGGCTGGCGGCGGACCTGGTCAAGAACGCCAAGGCCAACCTGGCCGTGCGGGACGGCTTCGCCAGCTTCTACTACCACCCCTACCAGCCGGTGGAGCCGCTGCAGGAGACGGTCGAGGGCATCGAGGCGCTCGGCTACACCTTCGTCAGCCCGGAGAGCCTGCTCTGATCTGATCCGGCCGACTCCCGCACCACGTACCCCTGTTCGTCACCACCCCGTGCTGTTCCCGGCCCGCGCCGAGCGGGCCGGGAACAGCACGGTCGTCCGGGCGCGCTGCCCGAGGAAGGCCCTGGTCCGATGAGAGCGCTGAGGCGGACGACCGCGGCCCTGGCGGCGACGGCGACCGCCGCCGTCGCCGTACTGACAGGCTGTTCGGCGGGCGGGGACGGGGACGGCTCTCCCGAGCAGCGGGTACGGGGCATCACACTGCCCGCCTGGAGCACCGGCGACTACGACCGGAGCGAGGCCCGGAGCTATCTGCGGCAGATCGCCGGCACCGGTGCCCGGTGGGTGGTGTTCACCCCCACCTGGTACCAGGACGGGACCCGCCGGTCCACGATGCACCCCACCGAGGAGACGGCTGACGACGCCGGAGTGCGCCGGATCGTCGGCCTGGCCCACGCGGCCGGGCTGAAGGTGATGCTCAAACCTCATGTGGACCTGGTGAACGGCGACGACCGGGCCGGGATCCGGCCCGCCGACAAGGACGCCTGGTTCACCGCGTACCAGCGCTTCATCACCCACTACGCCCGGCTGGCCGGGGAGTTGGACGTGGAGCAGTTCGCGGTCGGTACGGAGCTGGCGGGCACCTCCGGCGACCGCCGGCGCTGGCGGGCCGTGATCGCCGCGGTGCGCGACACCTACGACGGCACACTGACCTACGCCGCCAACTACGACGAGTACGCGGCCATCCGTTTCTGGACATCCCTCGACCTGATCGGTATCGACGCCTACTGGCCGCTGGCGGATTCCGCCACGACCGATCCGGCCCGGCTGGCCAAGGGCTGGCGGCCGATCGTCACCGAACTCTCCGCGTTCGCCGAGCGGCAGGACCGGAAGATCCTGTTCACCGAGGCCGGCTACGTCAGTCAGCACGGAACCGCGGCCGAGCCGTACTCCTGGACCGTCAGCGAGCGCGCCGGGGCCGACGAACAGGCGGCGGCCTACGAGGCGCTGCTGACGGCCTTCGACGACGAGCCGTGGTGGGCCGGGGTGTGCTGGTGGATGTGGGACGACTGGCCGGACAGCGGCGAGACGGAGCGACGCCTGGCCTACACCCCGCACGGGAAACCCGCCGAGCAGGTGCTGCGGAGCTGGTGGCGGGAGTGACACCGGATAACCCCTGGCGCGGTGATCACACGTACTCCCGGCGAAGCTCCGGCTCCGGCTCCGGCCCCAGTTCCGCCGCCTCCCTGATCCGGAAGCGGCGCAGCGCCTTCGGTGCCCACCAGTTCGCGCGTCCCGCGAGCCGCATCGTCACGGGCAGCAGCACCACCCGGATGAGGGTCGCGTCGACGAGGATCGTCAGGGCCGTACCGATGCCGAGTTCCTTGAGGAAGACGACGCCGCCCGTGGCGTACGACAGGAAGGACACCGCGAGGATGCCGGCCGCCGCGGTGATCAGCGGTGCGCTGCGCCGGATGCCCTCGCCGACCGCGCGTTCGGTGTCGCCCGTCCGGTCGTACTCCTCCTTGACGCGTGACAGCAGGAAGACCTCGTAGTCCATCGACAGTCCGTACGCCACACAGAACATCAGCACCGGAATGCTCGGC
Organism: Streptomyces sp. NPDC087310; assembly: GCF_044744405.1. Taxonomy (NCBI): domain Bacteria; kingdom Bacillati; phylum Actinomycetota; class Actinomycetes; order Kitasatosporales; family Streptomycetaceae; genus Streptomyces; species Streptomyces sp. NPDC087310. Next base: position 27,126 of record NZ_JBIUYF010000009.1, read on the forward strand.
TCGATCGAACCGGTCGGGGTGAAGCCGAGCACTCCGGAGAGGTTCCCGTCCTGGAAGACCCACACCAGGCAGCCGAACATCACCGACAGGCTCAGCAGGTTCAGCACGGTCGCCTTGACCGACAGCAGCACACTGCCCGTCATCAGGAAGAGGATCAGATACGTCGCCCCGAGGACCAGAGCGGCCGCGAGCGGCAGCCGGTCGAGGAGTGTGGAGCGGAAGTCGGTGGTCTCGCCCGGGTAGCCGCCGACCAGCACATCGGCGGGTGCGGGGGTGTCGCGGACGCGGTCGACGAGCGCGGGGACATCGCCGTACATCGCCCCCTGGGTCGGAACGAGGGCCAGGCGTACGCGGCCGTCGGGCGCCGTCAGCCGGTCCTGCCCCGGCTCCCCTGCCCGCTTCCCGTCACGGTAGGCACCGGAGGGCGCGTCGACCTGGAACACGCCCGGGATCCGGGAGAGTTCGGCGGCGTACGCACGCGTGTCGGCGGGGTTCGTGAGCGGTTTCGTGAGGACGACCTGGATCATGTCGGTGGGTTCGGCGGGGAACTCCTCGTGCACGATCTCGGAGGTGGTGCGCGAGGAGGTCCCTTCGGGGAGCGTGCGCTCGTCGGGGAGGCCGAAGCGCAGGCCCAGGAGGGGTGAGGCGGCCAGGAGCAGGACGGTGAGCACTCCGGCGCCGGCGAGCAGCGGGCGACGCATCGCCGCGATCGCCGTACGGTGCCAGAAACCGGAGGCGGGCGCGGTGGGCCGCTCGACCCGGTGACCCCAGCGGGCCAGGGCAGCCGGGAGGAAGACCACCGCTCCGGTCACCGCGGTCAGGACGACGAGCACCCCCGCGTACGCGAACGAGCTGAGGAAGAAGAAGGGGAACACCAGCAGCGCGCACAGCGACACCGCCACCGTCACTCCGCTGAACATCACCGTCCGCCCGGCGACCCTGGTCGCCCGCACCACGGCGTCGGGCTGGGCGTGCCCGGCCGCGCGTTCCTCCCGGTAGCGGCTGATCATGAACAGGCTGTAGTCGACGCCGAGTCCGAGGCCCAGGACGAGCGCGAGGTTCGCCGCGAACGTCGACACCTCGGTGAACTGCGCGATCGCCCGCAGCCCGGCGAGCGTCCCCAGCGCGGACAACAGGCCCACCCCGGCGGTCAGCAGGGCGGCCGTGGTGCGCCGGTACACCAGGATCAGCAGGAGGACGACGGCGGGCAGCGCGAAGAGCTCCGCGCGCAGGAAGTCCGTGCGGGCCTGTTCACCGACCTGCCGCGAGATCTCCTCCTGACCGCCCACCTGAACGGTCAGCTCCGGGGTCGTGCGGGCCAACCGGGGCGAGAGTGTGGCGAGTTGCTCGCGCGCTTCGGTGGCGCCGCCTTCGAGGCGGACCAGGACCAGCGCACGGCGCCCGTCGGTGGCGCGCAGGGCGGGGCTCCGCGCGTCCCAGTACGAGGTGACGTCCGTGACCAGAGGCGCCTTCGCCACCTCCTGGGCGAGCGCGCGGGCCGCGCCCCGCGTGCGGGCGCTGTCCACGTCACCGTCGCGCGCCGTGACGAGCAGCGCCAGGTTGGGGTTGCCGGTGCCGAACTCCTCGCGCAGTACGTCACCGGCGCGCACCGACTCCGTGCCGGGCGCGCTCCAGCGCGCGAGGTCCAGGTCGTCCTGGGCGCCCGCGCCGTACGCGGCGAGACCGAGGAAGATGAGAAGTGCGCCGATCAGCACGGCGCGGCTGCGCCGCACCGCCAGGCGGCCTAGCCGGGTGAGCATGTGGTGGGCCTTTCTCAGGGGATCCGATCCGTGTCCGCCACGGTCGTGGCCGCCACTGACCGTCCGCTGGAAGATCCACTGGAACGCGGAGGCCGGGATACCCTCGACCCATGGATGAGGGGACACGGAACGGCCTGCGCTTCGAACTGCTCGGCCCGCTCAGGGCGTTGCGCGACGGGGCCGAGGTGCCGCTGGGCCCGCCGAAGCAGCGCGCCGTACTCGCCGTACTCCTTCTCCAGGAGGGGCGTTCGATCTCGTACGACGGTCTGGTCGAGGCCGTGTGGGGCGGCGCCCCGCCCCTGCACGTACGCAACCTCGTACAGAAGTACGTCTCCGGGCTGCGCCGGGCCCTGGGGGACGCCGCGGAGCTCTCGTGGACCGGCAGCGGCTACCGGCTCACCGGGGCGGACATCGACGACCTGCGGGAGCGGCGGCGGTTGGTGGACGAGGCGCTCGCCGCGCGCCGGGCGGGTGAGCTGTGGCGCGCGGGCGAACTGATCGAGCGTGCCGAGGTGTTGTGGCGCGGCGACTTCGCTGAGGGCCTGCAAGCACCGTACTTGGCGACGGAGCGGGTGCGCTGGGCCGAGAAACGGCTCACCGTGCTGGAGGCGCGGCTGGCCGGCGCGATCGAACTCGGGCAGTCCTTCGAGTACGTCCACGAACTCGTCCGGCTCGTCGCCGCGCACCCGCTACGGGAACGCCTCGTCGAGTTGCTGATGCTCGCCCTGTACCGGACGGGCCGCTCCTCGGACGCGCTGTCCGCCTACGAGGCGGCACGGCAGCGGCTCGCCGAGGCGCTGGGCGCGGACCCGGGACCGCCCCTGCGGTCCCTGCACACACGGATGCTCCGCCAGGACCGTGACCTGCTGCCGCCGCCTCCCGTAGCGGTGTCCTGAGACGCGTCACATCAGGTCGGCCGTCCCCGGGCCGGACCGTCCCCTCGCGTGAGCGGCCCTCACGGGGTGCTGCCGGAGCGGAACTCCATCACGGTGGCACCCCCCGGCAGACGGTGGGACGTGTGCAGGGTGAGCCCGGCCCGTCCGGCGAGCCGGGCGTAGTCCGCCACCGATCGCTTCCGGCCGCCCAGCAGGACCAGCATGCGCAGATCGTGCGAGGTCAGCCGGCGGGTCTCGGCCAGGTACTCGGCGGTGTCCGGCGTGCCGGGCGCGGGCTCGCCGGGGAGTACCCGTTCGGCGATCAGCACCCGCCCGCCCTCGGGGACGGCGGCGGCGCAGGTCCGCAGGATCCGTTCGGCGCTCTCGTCGTCCCAGTCGGCCAGCACACGGGAGAGGAGACACGCGTCCGCCGCCGGGAGGTGGTCGAACATGTCGTGGACCGCCGCGTCCGCCCGGTCACCGAGGCCGTGCGCGGCGAGGTAGCGGCGCGCCTCGGCCACGGATCCCGCCTGGTCGGCCACCGTGCCGCGCAGGTGCGGATGGGCCTGGAGGATCTCCCTGAGCAGGGCTCCGGTGCCTCCGCCGACGTCGACGACATGCCGGACGCCCGCCCAGTCGTACACGGTGCCGATGCCCCGGGTGGACTGGGAGACCTGGGCCATCAGCCGGTCGAACGACTCGGTCCTGGCGGGCGACGCGCCCAGGTCCGCCCAGAACGGGGCGCCGTGGACCTTCTCGTGGACGGGGGTTCCGGAGCGGACCGCGTCCACCAGGTACGGGAAGGTGGTGTCGAGCCGGCCGGCCACCTCGTCGGCGTCCAGCCACTGCCGCAGGTTGGCCGGGTGGCCGGAGAGCAGCTCCCCGGCCAGCTCGGTGAGCGCGTACGTGCCGGGTTCCGGCTCGGCGAAGATGTCCCGGCAGGTGAGGAAGCGCAGGAGCCGGGCGAGGGCCTGGGGGTCGGCGCCGACCGCCTCGGCCAGGTCGGGCAGCCGGGTGTGTCCGGCGGCGATGTGGTCGGCGAGGCGGAGGGTGGCCGCCGCCCGTACGGCGAACGGGGTGACGATGTCGGCGATCTCGGTGAGGCCGCGGGACGGCTCCGGGGCGTCGGGCCGGACCGGGGCCGGGTCGGATGCGGTGGTCATGTGCTCCTCCATAGGGACGTCGCGGTGGCGGAGGCCGGGCAGGTGCAGGGGGTGACGGTGGTCCGCGTGGACCGCCCGCCCGGTTCGTGCGGCAACGGGCCGCCCGGCTGCGGACCGCCCGCAGGACCACCGTCCAGGTGCCCGGCGGCGCGGTCCTGCGCCGGTGCCGACGGCGGGCACGGGTCCGGCAGGCCGAGTTCGGCGAGCAGGGCGGCGGCCTGGCGCCGGGTGCGGCAGCGGCGGACGGGGGCGCCGGTGCGCCGCAGGACGTCGTGGATGACGACCAGGTCCCGCCGCCGGAAGAGCAGCGCCTTGCGGAGCAGGGCGGTCAGGCTGAGCACCGGGGGGTCGCCGGAGTCCCGGAGCCGGCGCGGCACGTACTCCGGTCCGCGCGCCGTGACCGGCCGTCGCCGTCCGCTTCCGCCGGGCGGCGGCGCCCCCGCCGTCCCCGGGCCGCGGGGCGAGCGCCGCAGGCGCAGGCTGCGCCGTACCAGCGCCACCGCGCACAGCAGCGGGTGGCGGTCGAGGAGGACGACGAGATCCGCGGCGCGGGCGCGCGGTTCGGCGCTGTCGGCGTAGTTGCCGTCGGCGATCCACCGCGGGAGGGCGCACAGGGCGCGGACACGGTGGTCCCACTCCTCCTCCCCCGGGCGGGACCAGCCCGGGGACCAGTACAGGTCGTCCAGGTGGTACAGCGGCAGGGCCGTGGTCCCGGCGAGTTGATGGCAGAAGGCCGTCTTGCCGCTGCCGGGGCTGCCGAGGACGACGATCCGCCGGAGCGGTCGCCCGCGCGGCGCGTCACAGGACGGGGATGCCATGGAGCTTCCCGAACCGGTCGGCGTCCTCGGCGGTGTTCACCAGGGGCTCGCCCTTGATGTTGAGGCTGGTGTTGAGGAGCATCGGACAGCCGGTCTCCTCGTGGAAGCGCCGCAGCAGGCTGTGGAGGAACGGGTTCTGCCGCGCGTTGACGGTCTGGACCCGGCTGGTGCCGTCGACATGACAGACCGCCAGGTGGGCCTCGGGCGTGCGGGCGTTCGCCACGAACTGCATGTACGGGCTGGTCGGTACGGGCAGGTCGAAGTAGGCGTGGGCGTGTTCCTCCAGGACGATGGGGGCGAACGGCCGGAAGGGTTCGCGGCGTTTGATCTCGTTCACCCGGCGCTTGGCGGTCGGCGGGCGGGGGTCGGCGAGCAGGCTCCGGTTGCCCAGTGCGCGCGGTCCGAACTCGGCCCTGCCGTGGGCCACGGCCAGGACCTCGCCCCGGATGAGCCGTTTGAGGGCGTCGTCCGGATCGGGTTCCCTGGCGATGTCGTGGCCGAGGTACGGGCCCGGCCAGTGGATGGGCCGGCCGAGATGGGCGAGGGCCGAGCCGACCGAGCTGCCAGCGTCTCCGGGGCTCGGCATGATCCAGATGGTGTCGAAGAGGCCGGAGCGGGCGAGGCGGGCGTTGTAGGCGCAGTTGAGCGCGACTCCGCCGGAGAAAACCAGATTGCGGGAGCCGGTCTCCCTGGCCGCCCAGGCGAACAGCCCGTCGAGCAGCCGCTCGGTCACCTCCTGGGCGCTGGCGGCGAGTGTGGCCGGGTCGTTCAGTTCGGGTCGCCAGTCGGCGATGCCGCGGTGCACCGAGCGGGTGAGCCGGAAGTCCGGCCAGTCGGCCCGCTCGACGAAGTCCTCCCACATCACATCGGCGAGGTCCGGCGTGCCGTAGGCCGCCAGGCCCATCATGATGTACTCCTCCTCGTTGGGCTTGAAGCCCGCACGCTGGGTGAAGGCGGAGTACAACAGGCCGATGCTGTGGGGGTAGTTCACCGTGGCGACCCGGTCGAGCCGGTCGCCGCGGCCGTGCCACAGCGACACCGTGTTCCACTCGCCGATGCCGTCCACGACGACCACGGCGGCCTCCGGCAGTCCGGAGGTGTAGTAGCCACCGGCCGCGTGCGAGCGGTGGTGGTCGACGATGTGCACGCGCGCTCCGCGCAGTTGCGGGAAGCGCCGCAGGTACGCGCGCAGGCCGACCGGTTCGGTCGCGAGCCCGAACTGTCCGGAGCGGAGCTGCCGGGTGCGTTTGAGGAGGGGCCGTTCGTAGTACACGACGTCGTCGACGCGGTCCAGGTGGGCGAGGGCCGCGGACAGCGCCTGCGGGGAGAGCGCGGCGTCGTTCTTGCGTCTGCTGTACCGCTCGCAGTGCGAGGCGAAGACGAGTTCGTCGTCGCGGACGGCGGCGACCGCCGCGTCGTGGCTGCGGCAGGACAGGCCGAGGATGTGCGCCATGGTGCGGCACCTCCAGTGGTGCGCGAAGTCGGGGTCGCGGGAGCCGTGCGGGCTGGGGCCGGCGTCCCGGGCGGAGGCCGGGGAGGGACAGGGGGCGGTGTCAATACGGCCGTTCCCCGTGGCGTGCGGCCTGTCTCGGGGCGGCCGGCGCGCTGTCGGCCGGGACATCGACGCGAGGGCGGCTACGGTCGGCCACCGCGTCCAGCAGCCGCGCCACCCGCTCCATCGTCGGACGGTCCGCCAGGGACACCCGGAAACAGCCGCGCAGCCCGGGGAGGTCGGACAGGGAGCGGATACGGACGCGGTGCGCGGCGAGATGGTCGCGGGCCGCGTCGGCGGTGGCGGGGTCGGGCGACCAGAAGGTGACGAAGTTGGCTCCCGGCTGGAGCGCGCGCCACCCGGGGTGGGTGGACAGCACCCGGTCGGTGAACTCCTGCCGTACGGCGCGGACGTCCCGCCAGATCTCCTGCCAGCGTTCGCGCCGCGGGGCCAGACGTTCCAGCAGGGCGACGCCGGGGGCGCCGACCGCGTTCTCGGGGCGGAAGCGGCCGAGGTGTTCCCGGAGCGCCGGATGGGCGAGCAGCGCGGCGATGCGCAGTCCGGCCAGGGCGAACGCCTTGGAGTAGGAGTGCACGACGACGACGTTGGGGAACTCGGCGACGAGCGGCGCGTGGGAGGTGTGGACGAAGTCGCCGTATGCCTCGTCGATCACGAGCAGATGGCCCAGGTCCCGCGCCGTCCCGGCGAACCGGCGCATGGTGGACGGGGGGTACAGCAGGCCGCTGGGGCTGCCCGGGTTGGTGACGGCGGCCACGGTCGGCTCCGGCGCGTCCCGCAGCGCGTCCAGCAGGGGGGCGGGGTCGGCGGTGGGCGGTGCGCCGGTGAGGCCGGGGACGCCGGTCACCCGGACCCCGCGCAGTTCGGCGTAGTGGCGCCATGCCTCGAAGGCGGGTTCCTGGAGCAGCAGCCGGCCGACCGGACGGACGAGGGCGTCGACGACGAGGCCGATGCCGTTGTCCGACCCCGCGGTGAGCAGGACGTGGCCGCTGTCGAGCCCGTGGTAGACGCCGAGCGCGTCCAGGGCGCGGTCCTGGAAGGGGTAGGCGATGGTCTCGGCCAGGGGAAGCGCGGCCAGTTCGCTCCGCACCAGCCGGTCGCTCCACGGGTGCTGGAGTTCGCAGCTCTTGAGGTTGAGTGTGCCGGTGCGGCGCTCGCGGGGCTGCCAGCTCAGGCCGAGGGTCTCCGTACCGAGCGGGAAGCGGAAGCCGTCGAGGTCCACAATGCGGGTCGGTCCGGGGGCGCCGCGTACCGGGCCGGTCAACGGGGGTCCTGCTGCGGAATGCGTTCGTGGACGCTGGTGAGCCGGTCTTCCCGGCCGAAGAGGAAGGCGTAGCGGGCGTCGGCCTCGGGCCGCCGCGCGGTCCCGTCGCCGTCGGTCCCGTCGTCGCCGGATCCGTTGTCGCCGGCTTCGCCGAGGACCGGTTCTCCGCTGATCAACTGCCGGTTGAAGCGCGCCACTTGATGGGTGGTCATGTCCCCTGTCATCTCGTGGAACGGGGTGTACATGGTCGGGCGGATACGGGCGCCGAGCGAGCGGGCGAACTCGACGGTGCGCGCCGTGCCCTCGACGGAGGTGCCCGGCAGCCCGACGATGACGAACGCGTTCAGCTCGATGCCGGCCGCGTCGCACCACTGGGCCAGCGTCCGGAACCTCTCCTCCTCGATGCGTTTGTTCCGGGGCAGCCCGCCCTGGCCCTCCGCCTCCAGGGTTTCGAGTCCCACGGAGATACGGACGCAGCCGGCCCGGCCCATCAGGGCCACCAGTTCCTCCCCGAGGTGATGGATGGTGGTCGCACATTTCCACTGCGGTGAGACCGGGCCCTCGATGAACCGCTCGCACAACTCCCGGACCCAGCGCCGGTCGAGTGTGAAAGTGGGGGCGTAGAAGGCGACGTATTCGAACGGGTGTCGGGCATAACTGTCCCGGATGTAATCGATGACAGCGTCCACCGTCATACGCCGCTCACGGAGTCCGAAGATCTCCGGAACTTCGCAGAACTCGCAGCCGACCGGGCATCCGCGGGCCGCCGGTACGACGAGTTCACGCCGGAAGGGGATCCCGCAGAATTTGTGCTCGTCCTTGGCGTAGAAGCGGTCGTAGTCCTGGTAGGGGATTTCGTCGACATCGGGCAGGGACCACTCCTCGGGAGCGAGCCGGTCGCCGGGGCCGCCGGGTTCGATCCAGTTCTTGCCGTGCCGTACCGCGACACCGGGTAATCCGGCCACAGGGGCGGTTTCGGGACCGGATTCCGCGAGCCCGTTGACGTAGTGCGCAACTCCGCACTCGTAGTCCCCGGACTGCACGACGGCGTCCAGATCGAACTGGCGGAAATAACCGGGGTTGAGGCTGGAGAGCCGGCCGAAGGTGATCAGCCGGCTGTGCGGGGAAAGCACCCGCGCGTACTCGGTGAATCGCGCCAGACCGTCCACCGCGTCGAAGTCGTTCATCACCGCGATGACGTCGTAGCGGCCTTGGTAGAGCAGATCACCGACGCCCTTCCAGTTCATGCTCAGGGTGCCGGCCTCGCAGGTGTCCACCCGCCCCGCGCCCGGCCGGCGGCGCAGATGTCCGGCCACCATGTACAGCGGGCTGTGGTGGCCTGCGTTGAAGTAACTCGGCACGTGGGGCGGCCAGATCAGCAGCACGTCCGTCATGTGCGCTCCCTTGCGTCGATGGGTCGGAACGGCGAGGGCCGCCGTTCGGCGGCATGGCGGTGGGCCGGTGCCGCCCGGCGGGAAGAAAAGGGGGGGTTCGGACGACGGCCCCGACACGTCCGCGTGTGTGCGGGGCGCGTCGGCCATGACCACGCGGCCTGCCGGAGAACGGGCATGGTGCGCCCTTGTTCCGCCGGCAGCATGTGGTGCGTTCTACCCCTTTCGACGCCCTTCCTATTCACCGATACGGGGGAACCCCGGCCGTTCTTGACCGGTTCTGTTCCTTCGACCGTTGTGACGTCGGCGGATATTTCGAGGTCAGGCGGAAGGCGGAGCCGACGGAACCGGCCCGTATCTTCTTCCATATGGCCGGAATCGACGGGACACACTGAGGACGAGCCTCCGGCACGGTTGCCCGCCCGCGCCATGGCATGTTTCATTCACACCAGCACCTCGCATTTCGTCGCGTTACTTCCATGTGCTGTCTGGGGGTAAGTCGTGCTTGTGTATGCCAATGGCTGTTCCATGACATACGGCGCCGAGTTGGTGGACGATCTCAGCCCCGATGCCGTGCTGCGGCGCTATAGAGAGGAACATTCCTGGCCGGCCCGGCTGGGTGACTTCCTGGACGCCGAAGACGTGGTGAACGACGCCGTGATCTCGGGTTCCAACGACCGGATCCTGCGGACCACCGTCGACTGGCTGGCCGGACATCGCGAGACCGTGGAGAAAGGCCATCTGCTGGTCGTCATCGGCTGGTCGGGCGCGATGCGCCGCGAGTTCTACGTGGACGGTGAGTTCCGGCAGGTCATTCCGTATCAGCAGCATCAGCACCCCGACCTCCAGAGACTCACCGACGTCTACCGCGAGGTGGCGTGGCACGACCAGGAGTCCGGGGCCCGGCTGATCACGCAGATCCTGTCCCTCCAGTCGTTCCTGCGGCTGCACCGGATCCCGTATCTGTTCTTCGACTCCATCGAGAGTTCCTTCGACACCCTCGGCCGGGCCGGTCTGGCCGAGAGCGGCGGCGTGGAGATGGTGGACCGCACACACTTCTACCGGTTCGGCGACGCCGACGGGTCCATGGCCGATGTGCTGCGGGCGTCCGGCACCGGCTGGAAGGGCCGGCATCCCGCCGAGGACGGTCACGAGACCTGGGCGCACAAGCTGGCGGCGCATGTGGTGGCCGAGCGGCTGCTCAGACGCCCCACCACCGCGCCCGTCGCACCGCCCACCGGTCCCGCCTTCGCCCGCCGGCGTGTCTTCCGGTCCGCGAACCGCGATTTCCTCTACCCCTGACGCCTCGGATATCCCTGACGCCTCGGAAAGGCACCCCTGATGGACAGCCCCCGCACTCCGTTTCCCCCGCCCCCGCTCTACGCGCCGTTCTCCGGGTGAGTACGCCCCCGCCGTCAGCCCCGTACCCGCCCCGGCCCGTGTCCGACGCGGTCAACCTCCGTGTGGTGGCGCCTCCGGGTGTGGTGCCCGGCCGTATCTGGCGCGCGGGCGCGGGGGCGGTCATGGACGCGGGCGCCGCCGCCGAACTGACGGGCCGCCATGGGCTGCGGACCGTGGTCGACCTCCGGTCGCAGAACGAGACGGACCGCTCCGGCGCCCCGGACGAACTCCTCGGGCGCGGGGTGCGCTGGTCCCGTAGCCCGCTCACCGGATACCCGCGTGACCTCGTGCACGTCCCCCGGCCGACACCCGACCACTACGTCCGCTACTACCACGCCATCCTCATGGAGAGCACGACCGGCAGCGTCCCCGCGCTGTTCGCCGCCCTGGCCGACGCCGCCGACGAGCCGTTCCTGGTCTGCTGCCATCTCGGCAAGGACCGTACGGCGGTGGTGGTCGCCGCCCTCCTCGCCCTGGCCGGTGTGCCCGACGAGCTGATCGCCGCGGACTACGCGGCCAGTGGCGCGGCGCTCTTCCCACTGGTCGACCGTTACGCGCACAAGTGGCGGGCGCACGGCTGGACGCGCCAGGACTATCTGGTCCACCTCGCCACACCGGCCGTGGTGATGCGCACCTGGCTCGCCGAGGTGCGGCGGCAGCACCGCAGTGTGCGGGCCGCGCTGATCACGGCAGGGGCCCGCCCCGCCGACCTCACCGCCCTCACGGCGGCGCTCACCTCCCGGACACACCCCGGCGACCGGCACTGACCGCCCCACCACGCGGGCGCACCGTACGTCTTTCCCCACCGCTCACGCAGCGCGCCGCCCCGGCGGTTCCTCTGCCCGGCGGTGGAGGCGAGGAGAAGGTCAGCCGTGGGACACCCAGAAAGCCGCTCACCGGAACTCCCGGCCGGCCCCTGCCGCAGCGGCCAGCTCCTTGCCTCCTCCCCCGGGGCGGAGAAAACCTCCGGCCCCCGGCCCCCGCCCGTACCTGCCCGAACTCCCGGCGACAGGAGCCCACATGAGCCCATCGTCTCCCCCGGCACAGCCACTGCCCGGCCCCTTCCGAGGTGCGGCGGTGATCGGCGGCACCCACGGTCTGGGCCGTGCCCTCGCCCTCGGCGCGCGGGACCGCGGACTGCGGACCGTGGTGTACGGACGCTCCGCCACGCCCCTGCCCGACGCCGACGACCTGCTCTCCGGCGCCGACGGCCCCCGCCCCGACGCCGACGGTCTGCTGCCCCGCTCCCTGGACCTGTGCGATCCGCAGAGCGTACGGACCGCCTCCGTCGATGTGCCAGGGCCCTGTTACGTGCTCTGGGTCGCCGGGGCGTTCCTGAAGAAGGCCCTGGTGGAGACCACCGAGGACGAGGTGGAGCAGTTGACCCGGCTGCTGTTCTCCGGCCCGGTGCTCTTCCTGCGGAGACTGCTGGCCGAGACCGAGGGCCCCGTCCACCTGATCACGATCGCGTCCTCGTCCTCCTGGAAGCGCCGTGAGCGGGAGTCGCTGTACTGCGGGCTGAAGGCGGCGCAGGCCACCTTCGTACGCAACCTGGTGCCCGAACTGCTCGCCGCGCACCCGGAGAACCGGATCACCCTGGTCAACCCCGGCGGGCTGGCCGTACCCGACTTCCACACCGGTCTCGCCCTGGACTTCGGCGCCATGATGGACCCCGGCGAGGTGGCCGAGATCGTCTGGAACATCGCGGCGACCCAGCGGCGGGCGTTCACCGAGGTGCAGATCCTGCGCAGCCGCGAGCCCGGTTCCGAGGGCACCCCCGAGGTGTCCTACGGGGCGCGCGTGCCGCAGACCCCCGAGGAGCCCGCCGCGGCCGGGGGTACGGCGGCTCCCCTGCCCATCCAGCACCACTGACGGAAAGGACGAGCTCTTGCTGGACCTGAACGCGCCGGTGGAACGGCACGACGAACCGTACCGATGGGCCGTGGCCCAGTCCGTGATCCCGGCGCCGGCCGCCCGGAGCCTGCGGGAGCAGATGCCCGCGCCGCAGGCGCTGCATCCGGCCGAGCGCACCGGCAACGGCGACAAGACGTACCGGATGGCGGTCCTCCCGCTGATCCGCCACGGCGAACCCGAGCCCGGCATGGCGCAGATGGGCGAGACCTGGCACGGGCTCGTCGAACACCTCCAGGCGGACGCCTACCGCGCCTGGGTGGCCAGGACCATCGGGATCGACGTCAGCGACACCGCACTGGACATCGGCCTCTTCGTCTTCCAGGGCGGGGACCGCATCTCCGCGCACACCGACAAGCCGGGCAAGCGCGCCACCCATGTCATCTATCTCAACGACGACTGGGCGGACGACCACGGCGGGCAGTTCGAGGTCAGGACCGGCCCCGATCTGTCCGTCAGCCCGTACGCCACCGTGGTGCCGGGCGGCGGACGCTCGGTGCTCTTCGCCCGCTCGGACCACTCCTGGCACGCGGTCGCCCCGGTGGCCGCCCATGCCCCGCAGTTCCGGCTGACCTGCCAGGTGGAGATGTGGAACCTCGGCTGACCCCCGCGCTGCTCACCGGCGACCCCACCCCGGGCGCCGCCCCTCCCCCGTCGTACCCGGCAGGCCACGAGCCGTACTGGGACATCGAGTCCGGGTCACCCCTCACCGACGAGGTGCGGATGTCCGGCTTCAAGCACCTCATGGTGGGCTGCATGGCCGCGGCCTGCCTGTCGGAGGAACCCTGGGACCTGCACAACGCACCGGAACTGACGGATCGTCAGGCGCTGGCGGGCATGCTGGGGGCGCTCGGCGCGCACGTCGGCGTCGACGCCGCCGCGGAGCGGGTACGGATCGACGCGGCCCCGCTGACCGGCCACCGCGTACCCGCCGACTGGTCGGCCCAGGTGCACGGCGGCGCGTATCTGCTGCCCGTCCTGCTGGCCCGGCACGGCCAGGTGGAGTCCGGGGCGCACGGCGGCTGCCGGATCGGCGGCGGGCACCGGGGCGGGCGGCCGGTGGAACACATCGCCCGCGTCCTGGAGCGCTTCGGGGCCACCTGTGCCACGGACGACGGCGGGCTGACCGCGACGGCCCCGCGGGGCCTGCGCGGCGCGGTGATCGACCTGGCCGAGTTCTCCACCCCCGACCCGCACAGCGGGCTGCCCACCGGCCCGCACTACTCGGGCGCCACGAAGACCGCGCTGCTGGCCGCGGCGTCCGCCCGGGGCACCACGGTGCTGCGGCACCCCTATCCCAAACCCGACGCCCAGGAACTCGCCCGGGTCCTGGCGCTGGCCGGGGTGGCGGTGGACGTGACACCGGACGCCATCGAGATCCAGGGCGCGGACGGGCCCATCGGCGCCGCCTCCGTCACCCTGCCGTCCGATCTCCTGGAGGTCGTCACCTTCGTCACGGCGAGCGTGCTGCTCGACCAGGAGCTGACCCTGCGGCTGACCCGCCCGGACGTGGTACGGGAGGGACTCGCCCCGGAGTTGCGCCATCTGCGGCGGATCGGGGTCCCGCTCCGCTGGGACGGCGACATGCTGCACATCCGGCCGGCCGTGGGTCCCCTGACGGCGGATCGGGTCGTCGCCGCGTCCCATCTCGTCTACAGCGACGCCCAGCCCCTGTTCGCCCTGCTCCTGCTGGCCGCCTCGGCGCCCTCGACGCTGGTGGAGACCGTCTGGTCGGGGAGGTTCGGCTATGTCGACGGCCTGCGCTCGATGGGCGCCCGGCTGGCCGTGGACGGGCAGGAACTGCGGATCCACCCCGGCCCGTTGCGCCCGGCGCCCGGACCGCTGCGCGGGACCGATCTGCGCGCCGCCGCCGCGCTGCTGCTCGCGGCGCTGGCCGTCGGCACCCCGCACCGGCTGTACGGCGTGGAGCACCTGGCCCGGGGGTACGCGCGGCTCCCCGCCAAGCTCCGCGCCCTCGGCGGGCGGATCACCCCCGGTACGACCAGGGCCCCGGACGTCCCCGGCGCCACGGACGTGGCGGGCACCCAGGACAAGGAGGCGTTCCACGATGTCTGACGGCCCCGACAGCTCCCGCGCGGTGCTCGACCTGCCCGCGCTGCGGCGGGCGGAACTGACCGAGCGCCCCTACCGCTGGGCGGAACTGCCCGGCACGCTGCGCGGCGCACCGGGCGAGACCGCGCGCAAGCTGGAGGAGGAGTTCCCGACCCAGGGCTTCCGGCTGACCGAACGGACCGGCGCGGACTCGGAGAAGACCTACCGGACCCGCAACCTGCCACTGATCGAGCAGGGGCGTCCCGTCGCCGACAGCCTCCCCTCGCTGTCCCCCCTGTGGCGGCGGCTCGTCGGCGAACTGGCCTCGCCCGACTACCGCGCCGCGGTGGCCGAGGCGACCGGCCGTCCGCTCGACCGCTGCCTGATCGAGGCGCGCGCGGTCCGCTACGGGCCCGGCTACTGGATCGCGCCGCACACCGACCGGGCCGACAAGGTGGTCACCCAGCTCTGGTACTTCAACTCCGAGTGGCCGGCGCGGTGGCAGGGCACCCTGCGCATCCTCGGCTCGCCCGCGGCGGACGACGTACGGGCCGAGATCGCGCCCCGGCAGGGCTCCTCGGTGCTGCTGGTCAGGTCGGCCGATTCCTGGCACTCCGTCACCCCCGTCTCCCCGGCCGCCGCCCAGGACCGGCGCACCCTCCTGGTGCACTTCGTCGATCCCACGGCCGGCACCGCCGCCGGCGATCCCCCGCCCGGGGCGCGGGTCGGGGACGTATGACCGTACGGCGCGGACGTACAGTGGCCCGGCGCGGACGTGGGACGACCCGACACGGACGGACAGCAATCCGGGCCGCCCGACCAGGGAGGTTCCGGGTCATCACGCATCCGACACACCGACATGTTCCGGCTCACGGGCGAACGGGCGGCCCCGCGACCGATCGGGGCCCCCTTCGTTGACCCTCCACAACACCGCCCCCAAGGCCCAGGCCGATGGCGCGGCGTCGGTCCGCCACGGCCGCCGGGTGCTCTCCGTGACCTCGCTGACCGCACTGCTCACCGGACTCAACACCAGCGGCCTCGACGTGGCCCTGCCCGGGATCGTCCGGCACTTCGACGCCTCGGCCGCGCAGGCCAGTTGGATGATTCTCGGCTATCTGCTGGCGGGTACCGTCCTGCTGCTGGTCTGGGGCCGTCTCGCGGACCTGTTCGGGCGCTGCCGGCTCTATGTGGCGGGTGTCGCCGTGTTCACCCTGGCCAGCGTCGGCTGCGCCCTCGCCCCGGACGCCTGGTGGCTGGTCCTCGGCCGGATCCTCCAGGGTGTGGGGGCGTCGGCCGTCATCGCCAACACCACCGCGCTGCTCGCCGACGCCTTCCCTCCCGAGCGGCTGCCGCGTGCCCTCGGCGTCAACGCCACGCTCATCTCCGCCACCCAGGCCGCCGGCCCCCTGCTGGGCGGGGTGCTGACGAAACTCCAGGGCTGGTCCGGGATCTTCTGGACCAGCGGAGCGGCCGGGCTGGTCGCCTGCGGCTGGGCGGTCCATGTCCTGCGCCCGGACCGCGGTTCGGGCTCCTCCGAGAAGTTCGACGTGGCGGGCGCCCTGCTGTCGGTCCTGTTCCTGGGAGGCGGGGCGCTGGCGCTGACCGAGAGCGGCTCACGGGGGTGGACGAGCGGACCCGTCCTGCTGAGCGCGGCCGTGTCGGTCTCCGCGCTCCTCGTCTTCCCGCTGGTCCAGCGGCGGCAGCGGCATCCTCTGGTGGACCCGTGGCTCTTCCGTGACCGGCGCCGCGCGATGGCGCTGCTGGCCGCCTTCCTGACGGCGATGTCGTACTTCTCCGTCGTCCTGGTGATGTCCCTGTATCTCCAGACGGTCGAGCGTCTGGACGCCCTGACCGCCGGTTTCCAGGTCATGCTCATGGCCGTCGGAGCCATGCTCGCCTCCCCGGTGGCGGGACGTCTGGCCACCCGCCGTCCGGCGCGGCTGCTGTCCAGCGCGGGCACGGCGACGTCCGCGCTGGGGATCGCGCTGCTGGTGCTGGCGCTGTCGCTCGGCCCGCCGGCGCCGACCGGCCTCGTCGGGCTGGGGCTCTTCCTGACCGGGGTCGGCGCCGGCCTGTTCGGAGTGCCGAACACCGGCGAACTGATGTCGCTGGTACCGGCGCACCGGCGTGGCATCGCGAACGGCGTACGGTCCATGCTCCAGAACGCCGGTTATCTGATCAGTTCGGTCCTGGCCCTGGCCCTGGTGGCCGGTCACGTCCCGTCCGGCGGGCCGGCGGGCGGCGACGTCCGGTCGTCGGTTCTCGCGGCGCCGGGCGGCCCGGACGCGCTCGTCGGGCAGCACCGTACGGCGCTGCTGGTTCTGCTCTGCCTGTGTCTGGCGGCCACCGCGTCCTCGCTGCTGCGCGGCGGCGCGCAGCGGCCCGTACCGCCACCGGACCGCACCACCGCACCATCCGCCCCGCACCTCCCCGCACCTCCCCGCACCGCCCTGGGAAGTTCCGGCAGGACGAAAGGAACGGAGTGACCGTGGAGTACCCCATCCTCAAGGCTCACGACACCGACTTCGTGGTCCAGGAAAGCATGGTTCTGCCCGTCCAGGACGATCAGGACGCCCCGTTCCAGTACCTGCGGCTGCGCAAGCGCGGGTACACCACATTCGAGGCGGTCGAGCGGATCGCCGCGGTCTGCGGCGTCCCCGCCTCCGACCTGTCGACGGCGGGGCTGAAGGACGAGGACGCCGTCACCGAGCAGCATCTCGCGTGCCGGGGCGGGCTCTCCCCGGACGGCATAGCCGAGTTCAACACCCGCCATGGCTCGGGCGAGCGCACCATGCGTCTCAGTCTCCACGGTTACGGTCACCAGGGGCTGCGCGCCGGGCGTCTGGAGGGCAACGGCTTCCGGATCGTCGTGCGCGGGCTGAGCGCCGGGTTCGTGCGGACCGTCGAGGCGCTCGGCGAGCGCGCCGGCGACCTGTTCTTCGTCAACTACTACGACACCCAGCGCTTCGGGGTGGCGGGCGGTCCCCGGACGACCCATCAGATCGGCCGTGCCCTTCTGGAGGAGGACCACGGGACCGCGCTCGGTCTCGTCCGGGAGTCGAAGTCCCCGGAGGCGGAGCGCGCCCGGCTCTTCACCGGTTCCGCCGCCGCGTTCTTCGACCGGATCGACCCCCGGGTGCGGGCCTTCTACCTGTGCGCGCACGCCTCGTACGTCTGGAACGCCCAACTGGCGGCGCTCCTGCGGAAGGTCGGCCGCCATCCGCTCGACGAGACCGTCCGCGAGGGCATCCCCTACACCTTCGCCACCCATCGGGACGATGTGCTGGCCCTGCTCCAGGAGGCCACGGCGCTGCCCTACGAGCGCCATCGCTGGGACGGCGGGGAGATGCGCCGCACCCAGGGCCTGCGTCCGACGGTCGTGCAGACCCGGGTACGGGTGGACCGTACGGGCGAGGACACCGACACACCGGGCCGGCACGCCTGCGAGCTCACCCTCTTCCTGCCCTCCGGCTGCTACGCCACCAACGCGGTGGCGCAGTGGGTGGCCTGGGCCGGGTCGGAGCGCTGAGTCCCGGAGCTCAGGCCCGGCGGGAGGCGGGCCTGACCGTCATCGTGGCGGACGGCCGCCAGCCCGTGGCGCGTGCCCAGGGTTCGGCGACGGCGACGACGAGATCGACGACGGGATCCTTGACATCGGCGTAGGTGGCGAGGTCCGGGACGGCGCCGGCGAGCACCCGCTTGAAGCGCGCGTAGGCCGGAACGGCCTCGGGGTGGGCCCGCAGCCAGTCGCGGAAGAGGAGGGCCAGCCGTTCGTTGGGCGAACCGGCCGCCCGGACATGGAGGTTGACGTCGGGTTCCGGGTGGCCGCGCCGGATCCACAGCCGCTTCGTCCAGTGCGCCGGGTCGTCGTCGCTGCCGGCCGGGACATGGTCCTGACGGTACGGCGCGAGGTCGAAGCCGTGGTCGGCCAGCGGTCCGGCGAACGCGTCCTGCGCCTCCTGGAGGTCACGGACGCTGATCTGGATGTCGAACACGGGCTTGGCCGCCATGCCGGGCACCGCGGTACTGCCGATGTGTTCGACGTGCAGCGCGAGCGGTGCGAGCAGTTCGTGCAGTCCGTCGGTGAGCGCCGCGCCCCGGCTGGTCCAGACGGGGTCCGCGTCGGCCACGACGAGGTCGGGAGAGAGGTCCTTCGGCATCCGGCGATTCTAGTGCCCCGGCCGTGGTCCCCCTGTCCCGCGGCAGGTCGCACGGCCGGTCGCACCGCCGGTCGCGCGGCCGGCTCTACGGGCGGGGCCAGGGCCTGCCGGCGAGGCGTTCGATGTCGGTGTTGAAGCGCTTCAGGTAGGCGGCGAACGCGGCGATGTCCTCTTCCGGCCAGTCGGCCATGACCTGGGTCAGGGAGCTGACGATGCCTTCCCTCTCCTCGTCGAGCACGCGCGCGCCGTCCGGTGTGATGCGGAACTTGCGGGCCATGCCGCCGTCGGGGTCCGGGATGCGCTCCACGAACCCGGCCCGGACGGTCGCGGCCGTCTGCCGGTTCAGGGTGGAGGCGTCGAGCCCGAAGGCGTCGCTGAGTTCACCGATCGACATCGGTCCCTGCATGCGGATACGGCTGAGCAGGATGTAGGCACTGCGGTCCAGTACGGCGCCTTGGCGTCGACCGCCTCTCTGGTTCAGGAACGTGTGGCGGCTGAGCAGCATCTGCTCGTACTCGATCTCCTGCGTGGCCCCGACCATGCGTATGTCGCCTCCTGCCTTTCTCGCCGGGTCATTGTCGCACCGCCCGCGGACGACCGTGCTCCACCGCCCCACAGAAAATGCATCATACATATGATGTGCTCGATGCACATCATATGTATGATGCAGATGCTTGTTCCGGTCGCACAGTCAGTTGCGCAGTCAGTTGCACAGTCATAGGAGTCCCCTGATGGACGCCCCACAGCCCGCCTCCCGCTCGGGCGGCGTGGTCGCCACGCTGGCGCTCGCCGGCACCACGGCGGCGATCATGCAGACGCTGGTCACCCCGCTCATCGCGGAGCTGCCGCGGATCCTGCACACCACACCGTCGAACGCCACCTGGGTGATCACCACCACCCTCCTCGTGGCCGCCGTCTGCGTTCCGGTCGTCGGCCGCCTGGGCGACCTGCTCGGCAAGCGCCGCATGCTCCTCGCGTGCACGGTGCCGCTGATCGCGGGCTCGGTGGTGTGCGCCCTCGCCTCCTCCGTCGTCCCGATGATCATCGGGCGTGGTCTGCAGGGCATGGGCATGGGCATGGTGCCGCTGGGGATCGCCCTGCTGCGCGACGTCGTTCCGACGGAGAAGCTCAGCTCGTCGATCGCCCTGGTGAGCGCCTCCATGGGGATCGGCGGCGGCCTCGGCCTGCCGATCGCAGCGGCGGTCGCCCAGTACGCGAACTGGCGGGTGCTCTTCTGGGGCGCCGCCGTTCTGGCCACGGTGATCGGCGTACTGATCTGGTTCCTGATCCCGAGCGTGCCGGCCGCCGCCAAGGGGCAGCGTTTCGACGCGCCCGGCGCGCTCGGCCTCGGCGCCGGTCTCGTCTGTCTGCTGCTCGCGATCTCCAAGGGCGCCGACTGGGGCTGGGGTTCGGGGACCACGCTCGGCCTGTTCACCGCCGCCGTGGTCCTCCTTCTCACCTGGGGCTGGTGGGAGGTACGGACGACCGACCCGCTGGTCGACCTGCGCACCACGGCCCGTCCGCGGGTGCTGCTCACCAACATCGCCTCGGTCTTCGTCGGCTGCGCGATGTACGCCAGCATGCTGGTGATGCCGCAACTGCTGCAGTTCCCCGAGGCCACCGGTTACGGTCTGGGGCAGTCGATCCTCGCGTCCGGCCTCTGGATGGCGCCCGGCGGCCTGGTGATGATGGTTGTCTCCCCGCTCGGCGGCAAGCTGACCAACGCCTGCGGCCCGAAGGTCACCCTGCTCAGCGGGGTCCTGGTCATCGCGGCGGGCTACGGACTCTCCCTCCTGCTCATGGGGTCGGCGTGGGGGATCATGGCGGCCATCATGGTGATCAACAGCGGTGTGGGCCTCGCGTACGGCTCGATGCCGGCGCTCATCATGAGCTCCGTACCGCTCTCGGAGACCGCTGCCGCCAACAGCTTCAACACCCTGATGCGCTCGCTCGGCACCTCGATCGGCGCCGCCGTGATCGGCCTGGTCCTCTCGCAGATGACGACCGGCATGGGCGGCCACACCCTCACCTCCGAGGGCGGCTTCCGCACGGCCCTGCTGATCGGCTGCGGCGTCGCCCTGGTCTCCGCCGCGATCGCGGCCGTCATCCCGGCCGTACGCGACATCGCCGGCGGCGCGGACAAGACCCCTTCGGCCCCCGGGCCGAGGAAGGCCGCCGTCGAAGCGTGAACGGCTCCGCCGTACCGGTCCGGTGCGGCGGATCATCCCCGAAGTTCTTCCGATCCGAGAGGAAGCACAGCGTATGACCACCCCCCACCCCACGTCCGGCTCCTCGTCCGGCCCCGTCTCCCCGGACCAGCGGGACGCGGGCTTCGACCCGGATGCCCTGCGCGCCCGCTACCGCGCCGAGCGCGACCGCAGGATCCGTCCCGAGGGCAGCGGCCAGTACCAGTCCGTCGACGGTGAGTTCGGCTACTACGCGGACGACCCCTACACGGATCAGGCGGTCGACCGCGAACCGCTCGAAGACCGGGTCGAGGCGCTGGTCATCGGGGGAGGCTTCGGCGGTCTGCTCGCCGCGGCGCGCCTGCGCGAGGCCGGAGTGGAGTCGATCCGGGTCGTCGAGAAGGCCGGGGACTTCGGCGGTACGTGGTACTGGAACCGGTATCCGGGCATCCACTGCGACATCGAGTCGTACATCTATCTGCCGCTGCTGGAGGAGGTCGGTTACCTCCCGAAGTGGAAGTACGCCCCGGGAGAGGAGATCCGGCAGCACGCGCGGGCGATCGGGCGCCACTTCGATCTCTACCGCGACGCGTGTTTCCAGACCCAGGTGACCGAACTGCGCTGGGACGAGGCCGCGTCGGAGTGGATCGTCAGCACGGACCGCGGGGACCGCATACGCGCCCGCCATGTGGTGATATCCAGCGGAACACTCAGTCAGGCGAAGCTCCCCGGCATCCCCGGGATCGAGAACTTCAAGGGGCACACCTTCCACACGAGCCGCTGGGACTACGCCTACACCGGCGGCGACGCGGACGGGAACCTGCACAAGCTCGCCGACAAGCGGGTGGCGGTCATCGGCACCGGCGCCACCGCGATCCAGTGTGTGTCGCACCTCGGGGCCGACGCCCAGCACCTCTACGTGTTCCAGCGCACGCCGTCCTCCGTCGACGTACGGAACAACCACCCGACGGAGCCGGGGCTGGCCGAGTCGCTGACCCCCGGATGGCAGCGGCGCCGCAGGGACAACTTCCTCACGCTCGTCACCGGGGGCCGGGCGGACGAGGACCTGGTGTCCGACGGCTGGACCAGCAGCGCCCGGCTCCAGCAGAAGCTCATCCCCAGCAGTGCCTACGACGATGTGCCGGCGCAGGAGCGTGAACGCCTCTACGAGATCGCCGACTTCCAGAAGATGAACGAGATCCGGGACCGGGTGGACTCCGTGGTGGAGGACCCGGCGACGGCCGAGAAGCTCAAGCCCTGGTACCGCTACATGTGCAAGCGGCCCACGTTCAGCGACACGTACCTCCAGACGTTCAACCGGCCCAACGTGACCCTCGTCGACACGGCCGACAGCCACGGCGTCGAGCGGATCACGGAGAACTCCGTCGTCGTCGGCGGAGTCGAGTACGAGGTCGACTGCGTCATCTTCGCGACCGGTTTCGAGGTCGGCGTCTCGGGGGCCCTGTCCGGGAAGCTCCCGGTGTACGGGCGGAACGGCGTCGCCCTGACCGAGTCCTGGCGGACCGGTCCCAAGACGCTCCACGGCTTCTACAGCCACGGCTTCCCGAACTTCTACCAGCTCGGCCCGCTCCAGAACGCCAGCGCCGTCAACTATGTGCACATCCTCGACGAGCAGGCGGTCCACGTGGCCGAGGTCGTCGCGGAGGCCCGCAGGCGTGACGCCCGCTACGTCGAGCCGACCGAGCGGGCCGAGGCCGACTGGGTGGCCACGATCCGCGAGAACGCACCCGACCTGTACGCGTTCCAGGCCGAGTGCACCCCCGGCTACTACAACAACGAGGGCAGGCCCAGCCCGCGACGCGAGTCGTACGGCGAAGGGCCCATCGCCTTCCACGCGCTGCTCAAGCGCTGGCGCGAGGACGGCGGCATGAGCGAGGTCGTGGTCGGCGCCGAATGAGGGGCTGTCGGGCGGCCCACCCCTGGCGGGCCGCCCGACACGGTGTCACGCGGTGGAGCAGCGGAAGTTGGCGGCGTCGTCGGTGCTGCCGTGTCCGGTGTGGCGCGCCACGGCCGGCCAGCGGCACAGCGGACGGGTCGTGTCGCCGTTCCGCGCGAGGAGGGTGTCGGGGGCCTGACCCCGCTCGACCCATTTCACGAGGGCCGCCATCGGGTCGGCCGGGGAGGCGCCCGGACCGCCGATGCAGTGCTGTACGCCGGGTGCCATGAAGAGCTGGGCGAAGCGCTCGGTCCTCGCCTTGCCGCCCATGGTGCCGAGCAGCCGTGTGTAGTAGTCGACGGTTCCCTGCGGCATGACCACCTCGTCCGCCCAGCCGTGCCAGAGGATCATCTTCCCGCCGCTGTCGCGGAATTCGCCGAGGTCGGGGTCGTCGGTGGCGAGGAGGTCTCCGTACTCACGACGGGACTGCTCGAAGGAGGTGGCGAAGTTGGCGGTGGTCAGGGTGTGCCAGTCCCAGTTGGGGTCCTTGGCGAGCCAGTACGTGAACCAGTCGCCCGGCAGCGGGTCCGGCAGCCCGTCGGTTTCCGAGGTGTTGGCGTACCTGAGGGGCGCCCCCTGCGGGATTCCGTACCACAGCCGCGAGCCGTCCGGGCGGCGTGGCCCGTCCCAGATCCGCTTCATCACGGTGACGTCCTCGGCCGTGATCGGGCCGCAGGGAGTCTGCCGGCCCACGAGTTCGGCCGGGTCGAAGCGACAGGTCTGCGGATTCATGACGCCGTCCCTCACACCGTCCCGGCCGTCGCACGCCTCGACGGCCGCGCGGGTGAACGCCTCGAACGTGCACTGCGGCACGAAGTCGCCGGATTCCCGCATCACGACCTGCGGCCACATCGCCGCGGGTACGAAGCGGTCGGGGTGGAGTGCGGGGGCGGCGGCCAGGATCCCGTCGTACTCCTCGGGGTAGCGCTGGACCTGCGCGAGCCCCATCCGTCCTCCGCCGGAGCAACTGTTCCAGTAGGAGTACTCGGGGGCGCGTCCGTAGTAGGCGGCGGTGATCGCCTTGCCCTTGACCGTCATCTCGCGGGCCGCCCGGTAGGCGAAGTCCTCGATCAGCGACGTGTTCATCCCGGTCGGGGACCACGCCCAGGAGCCGTCCAGGGGGGAGCCGGAGTGGCCGCCGTCGGTGCCCGCGCTCGCGTAGCCGGCCCGCGCGGCGCCCAGCACCTGCTCCGGTGCCAGCCAGCCTCCGTAGCCGCCGGCTCCGCTGCCCTGGAAGCGGCCGTTCCAGTGGTCCACGGGCAACGCCATCAGCACGCCGTTGCTCTCGGGGATCACCAGGGTGACGTTGCAGAGCACGGGAGCGGTGGTGGTCCGCGAGGCGCTGGTGACCTTGGTGCCGTCCGGGAAGGCCAGCCGCGTGAGGCTTTCGCAGGTACGGACCGGCCGGTCGGATGCCGTGGCCGTGGCCGCCACGGAGTCATGGCGTGGCGCCGTGCCGAGCCCCAACGCCAGGGTCAGCACCACCAGAACACCGAGCCACCGTCCGCGGGCTCCGCGCCGGTACCGCGCGCGGCCTGTCCGGTCCGGGTCGGTCAGGGGTTTCCACCGGGTCACTCTTACCTCCTGTTTCTCCTCCCCCGTTACGGCATGTGCTGTGCCCGACTCCGGGGCGGAGTACGGGTACGTCGTGCGGTCAGTGGCCGGCCGGCCGGTGGACGTCGGCGGCGGGCGGGTCGGCGTACAGGGCGGCGATGCCGGTGGCGTACTTCTCGGCGACCCTCCGCCGTCTGAGTTTCATGGTGGCGGTGAGCTCGTCGCTGTCGCCCTCCCAGTACGCGGGTACGACCGTGAACCGCTTGACCTGCTCCACGCGGGACAACCGGCGGTTGCCCGCGGCCACCGCCGTCGCCAGGGCGTCGATCAGCGGGGCCGAGCGGACGAGCGTCCGCGGGTCCGGATCGAGGGCGTGCGTGGTGGCGAAGGCGGCGGCGGCCCCGGCGTCGAGGACGAGCAGTGCGGTGATGTACGGGCGGTCGTCGCCGATCGCCACCGCCGTACCGATGAGGGAGGAGGCGGAGGCGATGGCGGTCTCCACGCCCACGGGTGAGATGTTCTTCCCAGCCTCGTTGATGATGAGGTCCTTCTTGCGGTCGACGATCGTCAGGTACCCGTCCTCGTCGGCCACGACGACATCGCCGGTGTGGAACCAGCCGTCCCGGTCCACCGCCTCGCGGGTCCGGTCCGGGTCGTCGCGGTATCCCCGCATCAGTGACGGCCCGCGCACGAGGTACTCGCCGTCGTCCGCACGGCGCCCCTCCAGGCCCGGCAACAACTCGCCGACCGTGCCGAACCGGGCCCGCGCGGGCGCGCTGACGGCGACGAAACAGCTCAGTTCGGACATCCCCCAGCCCTCACAGATGGCGATGCCGAGGGAGGCGAAGAACTCCAGGGTCGCGGGCGGGGTGGGCGCCGCCCCGGAGACGGCCCACCGCACCTGTTCGAGCCCCAGGCCGTCCCGCAGGCCGGACAGTACCGCGGTGTCGGCTGCGGCGTACGCGGCGGCGAGCTCCGCCCCGACCGGTTCGCCCGCCTGGATCAGACGGGTACGGCGGGTCCCCGTGGCGATCGCCCGCACGACGGTCCTCCGACGCGTCTCGTCGCCGTCCCGCTCGACGCCGTCCTCGACGGCTCGCCTGAGCTTGTTCCAGATCCTCGGCACGGACACCCAGATGGTCGGCCGGCAGTCCAGGAGCGCCTGGGCGATCCGGCCGATGTCGGGGACCACGGTGATCTGCACACCGAAGAGCGCCAGCGCGTACAGGCCGGTGAAGCGGTCGGCGATGTGCGCCGACGGCAGGTAGGAGGTGATCCGGTCGCCGAACCGGAAGTCCAGCACCTGGGTCACGCCCGCGGCCTGGGCGAGCAGATTGGCGTGGGTGATCTCGACGCCCTTCGGGACGCCGGTCGTCCCCGAGGTGTAGATCAGGGTCAGTACGTCGTCGGGCCGTACGGACCGCCAGGTCGCCTCGAAGTCGAACCGGTCGTCGGCCGGGCCGCGTCGGCGCAGTGCCTCCAGGGTGAGCACGGTGCCGTCCGCACCGGTGCCGTCCGTACCGGATGTGTTGTCGTCCACCACGACGATGTGCTCGACGAGCGCGCCGCAGCTCCGTACGGTGTCCAGGTACCGCGCCTCGCACACCACCGTTCCGCTTCCCGAGTTCCGCAGGACATGGGCGAGTTGGTCCGGCGCGAGGGTGTTGTACACGGAGAAGGGGGTGGCCCCCAGGTGCTGGACGGCGAGGTCGACGGGGTAGAACTCCGTCCGGTTGGACATCATCAGCGCGACGGTGTCCCCCCGCCGGATGCCCAGACCGGCGAGGCTCGCGGCCAACACCCGTACCTCGTGGGCGAGTTCACGCCAGGTGACAGTGCTGGCGCCGCCTACGGTACGGAGGGCGATCGCGTCCGGACCGACGGCCGCCGTGCGCTGGAACGCCTGGCACACGGACGCGGGCGGTGCGGTGGAATCGGCCATCTCGTTCGGTCCCCGTCCGTCTCGTCCTCGACAGCGCCGCCGTTTCGGTGCGCGGGTTCGATGACGGAAAGACTAGGTAGCCCGTGCGCCACGGGTCATCGGGTGGGGAACCCAACGGTGGGCGCGTTCCGTTGTGATCGGATCACATCGCGGGGCCACCACCGGAGAGGAGCCTGATCGCGATCAGCAGCTCCTGGAGGTCGGCGAGCCGGCGCAGGGCGCATCCCGTGCGCGCCTCGACGCGGGCCAGCCGGTGGTGCGCGGTGTTGATGTGGATCCCGAGCTCCTGCGCCGCGGCCCGCACGTTCAGGTCGTTGTCCGCGAAGCACTCCACGGTCCTGATCAGCGAGCCTCCGGCGCGCAGGTCGCCGGTCACGAAGTCCCGTATCCGGGCGGGGATGATACGGGCGACGGTCTCGTCAGCGCGCAGTGTCAGATAGTCGAGGACGCGCAGCTCGGACAGGGAGACGACACCACCGCTCCCGGGCAGGGTGCCCATCAGGGTGACCGCCTCGTGGTAGGCCGTCCCGAGGTCGGCGACGGTGGCGTGGCGGGTGCTGATCCCGATCGCCAGCGGTACCCCCCGGTCGGCCAGGGTCTGCCGGGCGGATCTCACCGGCTCCGTCGGCAGCTCTCCGGCGACGTCACGGAGGGCCCGTACGATCACGATCTCGTCCTGCCGCAGAACGGTCAGCACCCGGGCCGGTTCGCCGACGGCTCGTCCCAGGAGTGCGGCGGCGGAGCGGAGGCCGTACTCGTCGGACAGCGGGGCCACCGGGACCGCGGTGACCACGGCGCACGGTGTGTCGGGGCTGAGACCGGCCCGCGTCGCCGCGCTGAGACGGGGGCCGGGCGCGGGTTCGCGGCCCGCCAGCAGGTCTTCGAGCAGGTCCCGGCGTACACGGTCGCCCTCCACGGCCAGGAGTTGTTCCGCGTCCAGATATGCCTGTGCCGCGACCGTGCTGGCCCGGTTGAAGAACTCCATGACCAGCCCGGCCGCTTCGAGGGCGACATCGCCTCTCCCGGGGCTGCCCGCGGCCCAGTTGGCGGTCGCCTCCCACATCGTGCGGTGGGTGATGCGCACCGCGTGCATGAAGTCGGCCAGTGACACGCCCAGTCGGGCCCGGCGGGCGGCGTGCGGGCGGACGAACGCCACGTCCTCGTCGCCGGCCGGCCGGGCATCCGCCAGGCTGAGGCCGAGCGCGTCGTTCCCCTTGCGCACATGGGTGACCACGTCGTCCAGCAGTGTCTCGTCGGAGATCGCCGCGTAGCCGGGGATCTCCGCCCGCATGGCCGCCAACGCGGCCTGCGCCAGGGCGAGTCGCCGGGCGGTGATCACCTCGGCGAGGTCGGCCAGGGTGGCGCCCCGCGAGGGGCGCCCCGGCGCTACAGGGTCACTGGTCAGGGCTCCGCGCTCCCTCGTCGGCGGGTCGGGCGGGCCGGGCGGGTCGCTCGGGGCGCACTCCGGCATTCTCCATGACCCGCTGGGCGGCGGCGGGCCAGTCGCCGTCGCCGACGACGACGGTTCCGGTCACCGTGTTGCCGCGCTCCCCGTCGCGGAGGCTGAGGGAGCCGTCGCTCGTCCAGTTGTCCGTCAGGGTGAGCGCGCCCGTGTTGTTGGTGGGGTTGTGGTTCTCGTGGGCCCAGTCTCCGGTGTCGCGGAAGACGTTGCCGCTGTCGGCGTAGCCGCGTGATCCCTCGTCGTGGTAGAGGCCGTAGTGGCCGTTGTTGTCGGCGCAGTAGTTCCGGTCGATGCGGGTGGACGGCGCGTCGGAGAGGGTGTAGATGCAGGCGCCGTCGTCCATCCGTCGCATCACGTCGTGCAGGTGGTTGCCGGTGACCCGGACGTTCCTCAGTGTGGTGGGGGTGGTGTAGCGGGGCTGGAAGTCGTACAGCCCGCGGTTGAGGTAGTCCTCGCTGCCCCCGGGGTCGTTGGCGCCCCAGCCGTAGCCGATCGCGATGCCGGTGTAGGGGAGGTCGTGGATCTCGTTGTGCTCGACGGTGGTGTCGGTGGCGTAGGTGACCAGCACGGCCGTCATGTCACGGTAGTCCAGCGCGAGGTCGCGCATCACGTTGTCGCCGATGGTGATGGACCGGTTGGTCATACGGCGGTCCGCGGGGTGGTGGGCGTCGGACCGGACACCGCCGACGACGACACCGCCGCCCGCCCCCTGGGTGAAGACGTTGCGGGTCACACTGATGGTGTCGGCACCGAGCCCGACCCCCGTGGTGTGGGCGTTGGCGTCGTTGCCGATCCCGAGGGCGACCTGGCCGAGCTGGGAGAACCGGTTCCCGGTGAAGGTGATGTGGGAGGCGGCCGACACCTGGACGGCGGCGGGCATCTGGCGCCAGTGGGGGCGGGTCGCCTCGAAGAGCCGGCAGCCGAACTGGCAGGAGCTCAGCGCGTCGGAGGGGCGGTCCCAGGTGCCGTCGAGGAACGCGCCGGTCTGCTGGTCGGCGTACCCCTGGCCGGTGGACGGCCGGAGCCAACTGGTGTGCGAGAACCGCAGTCCGGAGAAGGCGATACGGGTCGCCGGGGCACGGTAGGTGCCGCCGACGGAGAGGAGTGACTCCAGCCGGGGCATCTCCACGTCGGCGGTGGACATGTCCTGGCCGGGGAGGGGCTTGTAGTACAGGGTCCCGGTGCGGGTGTTCAGGTACCACTCGCCCGGCGTGTCGAGGAACTCGTACGCGTTCTCGATGTACAGCGGCCCCTTTCTGAAGGGTTCGGTGATGGTGTCGTACCCGAAGGTGTTGTTGTTCCAGGCCGGCTGCTCCATGGTGATGACGCCGTCGTGGATGCCCGCCACCGGGGAGTAGCGGTTGGTGAAGGAGCCGAGGGCGTCGATCTCGGTACGGCCGGGATCGGCGAGGCTGTTGAGGTACGCCAGTCCGCCACTGGTGAAGGTGTACCCGTCGGCGTCGGCGGTCAGGTCGGAGCGGCTCAGTTCGGTACGGGCGCGGGTGGCCTGGACTCCGTCGACGTAGAGCTGCCTGAAGTCGAAGCCGGTGCCGACCTCGGCCTGCCAGATGTTCTTCGCGGGGTCCTGCCTGCTCCAGCCGGTGGCCTTCCGCGCCCCCGACAGGACCGGCCGGGCGCCCGGCGCGGCCTGCCAGGTGATGGTGTGTCCGTTGGTGCCGGAGTCGGCCGCGGTGAAGGTCAGCGGCGCGGAGAGCCGGTAGGTACCGCCGGCGAGCTGGACGACGATGTCAGCCCTCATACGCGAGTTGAGGGTCCGCACCTTCGCCTTGGCCTGCCCGATCGCGCAGGGGCGGGCCGCCGAGCAGGCGGTGCCGCGGCCGTCGGGGGCGACATGGACGGTCGCCGCCCGCGCCGCGAAGGCGGGTGTCGCCTGGCCCAGCGCGGTCGCGGTCACCGTCGCGAGGGCCACGGCCGCCGTCAGGCAGGCTCGGCTCAACCGGTCCTGGAACGAGGGGAATGAACGTATGAACCGCACGTGGCACCTTCCGGTGACGGAGATGGAACCGGCGGGCGGTTACATTAGTCGTCATATGAATAGCGGCAAGAGATACCGCGCGGTAACTTCGTCCGGGGCGACGGCTACCCCGTCGACCGGCGGCCGGCCGGGGAACGGCGCCGCTGCCAGGCGTCCTCGATGTGCGACGTCATGGCCTGCGCGGCCCCCTTGGAATCCCGGGCGAGCAGACGCTCCATCAGGTGCCGGTGCTCCACGTTGGCCAGTTCACAGGCCCGGACATCGGGTGCGCCGCTGTACAGCGACGTGGTCCTGGCCTGGGTGTGGACGCTGCGGACGATGGAGCTCGCGAGCCGGTTCCGTGACGCCTCCATGATCCGGCCGTGGAAGAGGAGATCGGTCTCGATGAAGCGGTACGGGGCCACGGCCTCCGCGTCCAGCCGTACGAGCAGCTCCTCCATGGCCCGCAGATCGTCCCCCGTCGCCAGGACCGCCGCCTGGGCGGCCATCTGGGACTCCAGCGCCGATCTCACGCCGACGAGCTGGTCGAGAACCACGAGTTGGTCGTCGTGCCGGAAGGTGGCGGCCAGGACGACGGGGTCCAGAAGGTTCCAGTCCTCCTGCGCCGTGACGGTGGTTCCGGACCCCTGCCTGGCACGGACCAGCCCTTTGGCCTCCAGCGCCTTGACCGCCTCACGGACGGTGGTGCGGCTGACCGCGAAGGTCGCGCACAGCTCGGGTTCGATGGGCAGCGCCGAGCCGGGAGGGAAGTGGCCCGCCACGATCCGGTCGGCGAGTTCCTCCACCACGGCGTACGCCAGCCGGGCGGGCCGTCTGAGCCAGGGCCGCAGCGGGGTCGGGTCACCACCGCTGTCCGTGTCCGTCTCCGTCATGGCGACCGCCCCCTCCGCTGCCGATGCGTGCCCGCATTCTAGCCCTCGACACCTTGACCGGATTCGTATGACGACTTATGTTACCGAGGCATTTTCACTTCTCAGTGAGGTGGGACACCGTGCGTATCACCGATGTCGTGAGCTATCCGATCCGTGTTCCCGCCGCCGACCCGCCGTTCGTCTGGCGGCACGGTCTCCGGGGCAGCCCGCCGGAAGGCGAGGCCGCCGTACTGCACATCCGTACCGATCAGGGGGTCGACGGTGTGGCGATGAGCCCGCGGCGCGGCTCCGCCCTCATGCTGACGGACCTGCTGGACCGGGTGCTGCGCGAGGAGTTGGTGGGGCAGGATCCGCTGCGGCGTGAATGGCTCTGGCACCGGCTGTGGGAACTGGACCGCACCGAGGAGCTGCCGCTGTACCTGCTCGGCCTCGTCGACACGGCGCTGTGGGACCTGGCGGGGCGCCTGGCGGACCGGCCCACCTGGGAGGTTCTGGGCGGCTACCGCACCTCCATCCCCGCGTACGCCTCCACCGTCACCTACTCCTGCGTCGCGGAGTACCTGGACATCGCCGACCAGGCGCTGGAGCTCGGCTACCCGGCCGTCAAGCTGCACGCCTGGGGCGACGCGCGACGCGACGCCAAGCTGTCCGTGGCGCTGCGCGAGCATGTCGGCGACGACGTCCCGCTGATGTTCGACGGCTCCGCGGGCTTCGATCTGCCCGACGCCGTCCATGTCGGCAACGCCCTGTCCGACGCCGGGTACCTCTGGTACGAGGAACCGATGCGCGAGTTCAGCGTCACCGCGTACCGGCGGCTGGCGGACGCGGTGAGCGTGCCCCTGCTCGTCGCCGAGACCTCCGACGGGGCGCACATGAACTCCGCCGACTTCATCCAGGCGGGCGCCGCGACCTTCGGCGTCCGCGCCTCGACCCAGCTACGGGGCGGCTTCACCGGCGCCCTGCGCACCGCCCACCTCGCCGACGCCTTCCGGCTGCGCGCCGAGGTGCACGGGCCCGAGATCCCCAACCGGCACCTGTGCATGGCCATCTCCAACACGACGTACTACGAGTCACTGGTGATGGGGAACCCCATCAGCCGGGAGAGCGGCATCGACGCCACCGGCACCGTCCACGCGCCCACCGGCCCCGGTGTCGCGCTGCCCGCCGGACTCGATTACCCGGCCGTCCTCCAGCCGTACGTCGACGCGGAGACGGCCACCCCGCCCAGGGCCTGACCACCGGGCGCCCCGCCCCTTCCCCGTCCCGCCCCGTCCCTTGCCTCTCCCTCTACCCTGCCCTTTTCCTCCCCTGCCCTTCTTCCTCCCGCACGATCGTCCCGCGTCCCAGCGGAAAACGAGGTCATCCATGAACAACGGTGTTCGGAACTCCTCTCGTCCCCGTGTCACTCGCGCCGTCGCGACGCTCGGCGCCCTGTGTCTGCTCCCGCTGGCCGGGTGCGCCAGTGCGGATCCCACCCCCACGGCGGACGGGCCCGCCGCGGCGTTCTCTCCCGTGCCCCAGAAAGCGGACAGCCCGATCACGGTCTGGGCGGACGCCACCCGGGTGCCGGGCGTGAAGGCTTATCAGAAGGCGCATCCGGACGTGAAGATGAAGATCGTCACGTACAGCGGGGACGCCAACGGGGCCAACGACCTCCAGACAAAGGTTCAGCTCTTCGACCGGACCGGCAGCGGCTGGCCCGATGTCGCCTTCAGCGCGAACGTCAACGACGCCACCTGGGCCTCCCAGGGGAGGACGCCGTACGCCGCCCCCGTCAACCGCGACATCGTCCCGAAGTCCACGCTCAGCGGCTTCGCCGACGGCGCCCTGGACCCGTGCGTGTTCAACGGCGACACCTACTGTGTCCGCAACGACCTGGCCCAGAACGTCCTCTGGTACGACAAGAAGCTGATGGACGCCTTCGGGTACACGGTCCCGACCACCTGGGAGGAGTACCAGGCCCTCGGGGAGAAGGTCGCGAAGGAGCACCCGGGCCATGTCGTCGGCACCGCCGGTGACTCGTACACACCGGAGGTGTACTTCTGGGCGAGCCGCTGTCCCGCGAGCACCGTCACCGGCGGCCGGAAGGTCACCGTGAACCTTGAGGACCCCAAGTGCACCCGGATGGCCAGGCTGCTCGACCGTCTGATCGCCAAGGGATCGGTCTCCAAGGACACCGTCTTCAGCGCCGGCTTCGTCAAGAACAAGGCCGACAAGGTCCTCATGCTCCCGGGCCCCTCCTGGTACGGCCAGGTGCTGTTCCACTCGACCTTCAAAACTCCCGCGGGCCGGATGGCGGCGGCCGCTCCCCTGAAGTTCGCGGGCGACACCACGAACTACACCGGCAGTGTCGGCGGCGGCCTGTGGTTCATCTCCTCCCACAGCAGGAACCTCAAGGCGGCTTCCGACCTCGTGACCTGGATGACCACCTCCGACGACTACCAGGCCACCGCCGGCACCTATCCCGCCTCCAAGAAGGCGGCCACCGCCTGGCTCGCCAACCAGGCCAGGACCGGCTACTTCGCGGAAGACATCGGCGGCACCCTCCAGCAGGCCGCCGAACAGGTGTGGCCGGGCTGGTCCGCCACCCGGTACAGCCAGGAGGCGATCTACGCCTCCACCGTGGTCCCCGCTCTCAACTCGGGGAAATCGCTCGCCGATACGCTCGGTGACTGGCAGACCGCCATCACCGACAAGGCCACGTCCCTCGGCTACACCGTCGAGCGGTGAGGCGCCCCCATGACCGCCACCCCAGCCACCCCAGCCGCCCACGCCGCCTCCGCCCCCTCTGCCCCCTCTGCCCCCTCCGCCGTCCGGACGAAGCGGGGTGACCGCGGCGCCCGCAACCCGGTGGGCCGCGCCGGATACCTCTTCGTCTCCGGCTACGTCCTGCTGCTGCTCGCCTTCGGTGTCCTGCCCACCGTGTACGCCGTCCGGCTGGCCCTGACCAACTCCCGCGGCCAGTACGTCGGACTGGGCAACTTCACCCGTACGTTCGCCGACTACCGCTTCGGCCCGGCCTTCGTCCACATCGGGCTGTACCTGCTGATCTGGCTGGTCGTGCTGATGGTCCTGGTCGTGCTGCTCGCCTTGATGCTGCACGGCCGGATGCGCCGCACCGCCTCGGCCCTGCGGTTCCTCTTCTACCTGCCCGGGGCGCTCGCCGGAGTGGCGAGTGTGCTGCTGTGGCTCATCCTGCTCGACCCGGCCTCCAGCCCGGTCGGCGGGCTGCTGGACGCCCTCGGCTGGCACACCCTCGCCCAGGTCATCTCCCCCGGCCATCTGCCGGCGCTCTTCACCGTCATCGCCTTCTGGACCGGGGCCGGAGGCTGGATCGTGATCATGTACGGGGCGCTCAACAACATCCCCGACGAGATCCTGGAGGCGGCCCGGATCGACGGCGCGAGCACCCTGCAGATCGCGCTGCGCATCCAGATCCCGATGCTCACCAAGTGGATCGCGTACATGCTGATCCTCGCCTTCGCCGCGGGCACCCAACTGTTCGTCGAACCGCAACTGGTCTCCACGGCCAGTTGGGGCATGATCCCCGACAGTTGGTCCCCCAACCAGCTCTCCTACCAGTACGCCTTCCAGGCGGGCGACTTCAACGGCGCCGCCGCGCTCTCGGTCGACCTGCTCCTCCTCGGGCTCGGCTGCGCGGCACTCGTCGTCTTCCGCGCCGGGCTGTTCGACCGGGACTGAGAGGCCGCCATGACGCTCATCTCCTCCACCGACCGGGCCCGGCGCACGGCCGCCGCGCCCCGCACCGACTCCGGCCGTCCCACCGGGCCACGAGGGACGCGCCCGAAGAGCGTGGCCGCCCGCACCGCGTGGATCATCGTCCTCGGCCTCTTCCTGCTGTTCTTCGTGCTGCCGGTGATCTGGCTGCTGCTGGCTCCGACCAAGAGCGACGGACAGATCCTGCGCGGCGCCCCGTTCTCCCTCGGCTCCCTGGACCGGCTCGCCGACACCTGGCACCACCTGTACGGCTTCCAGGACGGGGCCATCCTCGACTGGCTGAAGAACTCCGCCCTGTACACCTTCGGCGCGCTGGTCATCACCCTGGTCACCGGCATACCCGCCGGATACGGTCTGGCGCTCACCCGGTTCATCGGCCGCCGGCTGCTGCTGACCACCACCCTGCTGGTGATGCTGATGCCCTCGGCCGCGCTGGTCCTGCCGCTGTACCTGGGGGTCAACGCCGTCCACCTGGACGGCACGGTCTGGTCGGTCATCCTGCCCTTCTCGTTCTTCCCGTTCGGGGTCTACCTCACGTACATCTACTTCTCCTCCAACCTCCCGGCCGACCTGCTGGCCGCCGCGCGTGTGGACGGCTGCTCGGAGTGGCAGGTCTTCCGGCTCATCGCCCTGCCGCTGGCCAAGCCGGTCGTGGCGCTGGTCGGCTTCTTCAACTCCGTCGCCAACTGGAACAACTTCTTCCTGCCGTTCGTGATGCTGCCCGACAGCTCCCGGTACCCGGCGCAGGTGGGGCTGAACAATCTGCTCTCCTCGTCGTCGGTCTTCAACACCTCCGCGGGCGTCGGCAACCAGATCATGCGGCCGGAACTGGCTCTCGCCGCGCTGATCACCGTCGTGCCCGTCCTCGTCGTCTTCCTCTTCTCCCAGCGCGCGCTGGTCTCCGGCATGCTCGCGGGCGCGACGAAGGAGTGAACGGCCACCTGGTCGTCAAATTTTTAGGGTGATAGATTTTACGCTCCGGCCACCCCGAAGACCCGCGCCAGGCCCGACACCTCATGGAGCCCACATGATCGGCACGTCCTTCAACGAAGGCTGGCAGGCCCGCCCCAAGGTCAACCCCTTCGCCGAACTGTCGGGCCCGTCGGTTCCCTTCCGTCCGGTGACCTTGCCGCACGACGCGCTGATCGGTCAGCGACGGACCGCTCCCGACGGCCAGGTCACCATGGAGGGCGGCGCCGGGGCCTACTTCCCCGGCGGGGTCTTCGAGTACCGCAAGGTCTTCCCCGTTCCCGAGGGGTACCGGGGCAAGCGGATCTTCATCGAGTTCGAGGGCGTGTACCGCGACGCGACCGTGTTCATCAACGGGACGTACGCGGGGCAACGCCCCTTCGGCTACTCGCACTTCCACATCGACGCGGACCGATTCCTGCGTTTCGGCCAGGACAACGAGATCCGCGTCGAGGCCCGGAGCCACCGGGACTCCCGCTGGTACACGGGGGCGGGCATCTACCGGGACACCTGGCTGTTCGTGGGAGACGTCGTCCGGATCCAGCCCGACGGCCCGAGGATCAGCACTCCGGACGTCGACCGGGAGCGGGCCGTGGTCGAGGTGGTCACCACGGTGGAGAACGACTCGATCGAGATCCGGACGGTCGAGGTCGTCACCGAGATACGGAGCGCCTCCGGAGCCGTCGTCGCCACGGACACGGCCGAGCTGACGGTGCTGCCCGGGGAGCCCGCGTCCGCCCGGCAGCGTCTCTACGTACGCGAACCCTCGCTGTGGGGCCCGGACACGCCGGCTCTGTACGACTGCGACGTCACGTTGAAGGACGGGAGCGGCGAAGTGGACCGTGCGGCCGCCGTCTTCGGGGTTCGTACGCTCCAACTCGACCCGGAGCACGGCCTGCGCCTCAACGGAAGGACGGTGGAACTGCGCGGCGCCTGCGTCCACCACGACAACGGGGTGCTCGGCGCCGCGACCTTCGCCCGCGCGGAGGAACGGCGCGTGGAGATCCTCAAGGCCGCGGGGTTCAACGCGATCCGCATGTCGCACCACCCGATGAGCAAGGCGATGCTCGACGCGTGCGACCGTCTCGGCATGCTCGTCGTGGACGAGGCGTTCGACGTGTGGACCTCCGGCAAGAGCGAGTTCGACTACAGCCTGAGCTTCCCCGAGTGGTGGGAGCGCGACATCGAGGCGATGGTCGCCAAGGACTTCAACCACCCCAGTGTGATCCTCTACTCGATCGGCAACGAGATCCCCGAGACCGGATCGCCCGCGGGGGCCGCGTGGGGCCGCAGACTCGCCGACACGGTGCGCTCCCTGGACCCCACCCGCTACGTCACCAACGCGGTCAACGGCCTGCTCGCCGTCCTGTCCGAGCTGGGCGCCCTGGGGCAGCGGGCACCGGAGCAGGCACCGGACGACGGCGCCGGCATCAACACCCTCATGTCCGACGTGGGGGACGCGATGAACGCCATCAGCGCCTCCGAGCTGGTCACCGAGCGTACGGCCGAGTCCTTCGCCGTCCTCGACGTCGCCGGAATGAACTACGCGGAGGCCCGCTACGCCCTGGACCGCGGCCTGTTCCCGAACCGGATCATCCTCGGCACCGAGACGTTCCCCACCCGCATCGACGGCAACTGGCGGCTGGTCAGGCAACACGGCCATGTCATCGGGGACTTCACCTGGACCGGCTGGGACTACCTGGGCGAGGTCGGCATCGGC
Source organism: Streptomyces sp. NPDC087310 (assembly GCF_044744405.1). Lineage (NCBI taxonomy): Bacteria > Bacillati > Actinomycetota > Actinomycetes > Kitasatosporales > Streptomycetaceae > Streptomyces > Streptomyces sp. NPDC087310. Next base: position 63,827 of record NZ_JBIUYF010000009.1, read on the forward strand.
CGCCCCCAGTACCTCACCCCCGGCGGGCCGAAGCCCTCCCCCACCGCTCCGTACCCGTATCTGCTGGCGGGCTGCGGCGACATCGACATCACCGGCCACCGCCGGCCCGCCTCCTACTACCGCGAGATCGTCTTCGGCCTGCGGTCCGAGCCGTACATCGCGGTCCGCAGGCCAGAGCACCACGGCAGGACCTTCGCGGGATCGCCGTGGGCCTGGAGCGACAGCGTCTCCAGTTGGAGCTGGCCCGGCTTCGAGGGGGAACCGGTGGCCGTCGAGGTCTACAGCGACGCCCACGAGGTCGAACTCCTCGTCAACGGACGCTCGCTCGGGCGACGCCCGGTCGGCGAGGAGCACCGCTTCCGTACCGAGTTCGAGACCGTTCACGAACCCGGCGAACTGCTCGCCGTCGCCTACCGGGACGGACACGAGACCGGCCGCGGCAGCCTGCGCTCCGCCACCACCCCCGTACGCCTGACCGCCGCAGCGGACCGCCGGGCGATCCGGGCGACGGGCGGCGACCTCGCCTACGTCACCCTGACCCTGACCGACGAGCACGGCACCCCGCACACCGGCGCCGACCGCCCGGTGAGCGTGGAGGTCTCCGGGGCCGGGGTCCTGCTGGGCTTCGGCAGCGCCGACCCGTCGACGGAGGAGCGGTTCGACGCCACCGAGCGGCGCACGTACGAGGGCCGCGCGCTGGCCGTGCTGCGCCCCACCGCGCGCGGCGAGATCCGCCTCACCGCGACCGCGCCGGGATGCGAGGCGACGGAGGTCGTCGTCACCGCCGAGTAGCGGTGGATCAGCGCGAAATCACGGTGCCGTACGGTTCTGCGCGTGACCAACCAGCGAAAGCCCCGAGGCCCGTACCGCAAGAGCGCGGAGCGCCGGGAACAGATCCTCCAGGCCGCCTACGAGGCCGTCGACGAGCACGGGGAACGCGCCTCGCTCCAGGACATCGCGGACCGGGTGGGGGTGACGCAGCCGGCGCTGACGTACTACTTCCCCACGCGCGACGCGCTGCTCCTCGCGGTTCTGGAACGACGGGACGTGCTGGGCAAGGAGCTCGCCAAGGACTCCAGGGCGGGCACGCACACGATCGACGCGGTGGTGGCGACCACGCGCCACACCACCGAGCATCCGGGACTGGCCAAGCTGTACGTCACCCTCTCGGCCGCGGCCACCGATCCGGCGAGCCCCGCGCACCGCTACTTCGCCGAGCGCTACCGGGGCCTCGCCGCCGAGACCACGCGGGACGTCGAGGCACAGCAGCGGGCCGGGGCCGTCCGGGACGACGAACCGGCCGCCCACGTGGCCAGGATGCTGCTGGCGGTCCTGGACGGGCTGCAGATCCAGTGGATGCACGACCCGTCCGTGGACATCGCCGCGATCGCCGAGTCGTTCACGCGGGTACTCACGGCCGCGGCCGGCCCGGCGCGGGAGGCGACGCCCGACCGGCCGGCGTGACGCCGTATCCACCGGATGCGCGCCGCGCTCGGCGCGGCCACGCGCCTGACGCGCGCGCGGATCCGTAATCTCGGACACCGGGGTTGTTTCCGGGCAGGGGTCCCTGAGGGCGCTCTCGCCCTCCGGAGCCGACCGGCCGGTGGGTGAGACGTCGGAACGGGAGCCGCTGGATGGACACCGCCTTCTCCTTGATCCTGCTCCTGCTGTTCCTGTGGGGCCTGTGCTCACGGAAGGTGGCGCGTGTCGAACTCACCGCCCCCGCCGTGTTCGTGCTCGTCGGCTTCCTGATGCACCAGGGGTTCGGCGGCGTGGACCTCGTGCCCTCGCAGGGGACGATCAAGGCGCTGGTGGAGGTCACTCTCACCTGGGTGCTCTTCACCGATGCCGCGCGGCTGTCCGTCCGGTCCCTGCGTCCGGACTTCGGCCTGTACGCGCGCCTCCTGGTGATCGGGCTGCCGTTGTGCGTCGGACTCGGCACGCTGGTCGCGCTCGGTCTCGTTCCGGGTGCGTCCGGCTGGGCCGCGCTCTATCTGGGGGCCGCGCTGGCCCCCACCGACGCGGCGCTCGGCGCTTCGATGATGGACAATCCGGTGGTTCCCGCGCGGGTCCGCCGGACGATCAACGTGGAGAGCGGTCTCAACGACGGCATCGCCACCCCCTTCGTGGTTCTGGCGCTGGCCGGCCTGGTGGCCGCCGAGGCCGGTGCGGGCCATGAGGGACCCGGCGGCGCCCTTCTGGAACTGCTCATCGGCGTGGCGTACGGCGCCGCGGTAGGTCTGGTCGCCGGTTGGCTGTTGCGTTCGGCGCTGCGCGGGTCCTGGGCGGTGGAGGATTTCGCCGGTCCGGCCGTGCTGGCTCTCGCCCTGTTGTGTTACACATCGGCGATCGCGCTCGGTGGCAACGGATTCGTGGCCGCCTTCATCGGCGGCCTTGCCTTCGGGACGGCTTACGGGGAAGGCGCTCCGGAGTGGCAGCTCAGGTTCACCGAGCAGTCGGCGTCGGTGCTCTCCCTGCTGGTCTGGCTGATGTTCGGGGCCGTCATGCTCCCGGAGGCGTTCCAGCATCTGACCTGGCAGGCGGTCTGCTACGCGGTCCTGAGTCTGACGGTGATCCGGATGGTGCCGGTCGCACTGGCGCTGCTGGGCAGTGGCCTGGACCGCGGAACGGTGCTGTTCGTCGGCTGGTTCGGTCCGCGCGGGCTCGCGTCCATCATCTTCGGGCTGCTGGCGGTCGAGGAACTCGCGCCCGCCGCCGCCCGTGTGGTGGTTCCGGTGGTGGTCTGCACCGTTCTGCTCAGCGTGGTGGCGCACGGTCTCTCCTCCGGACCTCTGGCCCGGCGGTACGGATCGCGGGCGGCGCCGGACGGCGCGGCCGGGAAGCGTCCTTCGGCCGGCGAACTGCCGGTCAGGGGGCTGCCGGGGAGAAGCCCCCGGACGGGGGCGTGAGGCGCGGCGCCGGGGTGTGAGGCGCGGGCTCCGGGGCGGGAGCGGGACGTGCGGATCAGGTGCCGGACTCACGCGGCCTGGGCCGCGACCCGTCCGGCCTTGACGGCGTCGACCAGTGCCTGGTGATCGCGCTCGTTCTGGTCGGCGTAGGTCTCGGCGAACCGTACGAGGGCCTGGTCGAAGACGTCGCCGCGTCCCAGATAGGCGGCGATGGCGATACGGTCGCCGGAGCGCGCGTGGGCGCGGGCGAGCGTGGCGCCGCAGAGTTCGCCGAAGACCCCCATGCCGCGCGGCACCATCGTCGAGGGTTCCACGATGCCCTTCCAGTCACGCAACTGGCGTATGTAGAAGTCCCGTTCCAGACCGTCGGGCGCGTGCACATGCTCCCAGCCGAGGAAGATGTCGCTGGCCGCCTGCATGAGGTGCTGGCCGGCGACGACCCGCTCGCCCTGCGTGGCGAACTCGCCGGCGCCGGCGTACGCCGCGAGCACCGACTCGTCGGCCTCCTTCGCCTGGAGGAACAAGGGGTCCCCGCTGTCCCTGCCCACCAGCAGGATGATCCAGCAGCGGGTGCCGACGCTCCCGACCCCGACCACTTTCCGCGCCATGTCGACCAGGGTGAACTGCTGGAGCAGATGCCGCCGGTCCGGCTGGAGGCTCTTTCCGTACCGTTCGACGAGATCGCGGATCGTCTCTTCGAGCTCGGCCCGCTCCAGGTCGGGCAGCAGGTCGGCTATCGGCATGACGACGGGCGGTGCGGGGACGATCCGCCGACGGCCGTCCACCACCCGTGTGAGCTTCTCGAATGCCTGAAGGCTGTCCCGGGTGCGTGCCTTCGCCAGGGTCCTGAACACCTGGTCGCGGCCACGCTGCCGCAGGCGGCCGGAGGCCAGGGCCTCCAACTGCGCCGCGTCGGCCTTCGCGTACCAGACGGCGAGATGGGACATCCCGGCGTAGCGGCGCATCTGCTCGCGGTACGACCGGGCGGTGCTCCGGACGATCGCGCCGCGCTCCGCGTCCGTGTAGCCGTTCTCCCGTCCCGCGATCACGAAACTGGTCGCCAGCCGCTTCAGATCCCACTCCCACGGGCCGGGCAGTGTCTCGTCGAAATCATTGATGTCGAAGAGGAGATTGCGCTCCGGCGACGCCAGCAGCCGGAAGTTCAGCATGTGCGCGTCCCCGCACAACTGTGCCCTCAGACCGGACACGGGTGTCGTGGACAGGTCGCCCGCCATGACCGAGGCCGCGCCACGGTAGAAGCGGAACGGGGACTCCGTCATCCTGCCGTAGCGGATCGGTACGAGTTCGGGCACGCGGGCGGCCGACTGCGCTTCGATGGTGCTCACGGGGTCCGTCCGGTCCGGGGACGGCTCGAACTCCGCATGGGCGGACCGGGGCGCGCGGGTCCGCGCCGCCTTGCCCAGAGCGGCGCGCTCCCGGGGAGAGAGCCACGGCCGCCCCTGGATGGTGGTCGCCGGTATTCCGGTCATCGGAGGGCCTCCTGCGCTGGGACGGCCAGTGGGCGGCGGGGCCTCCAGCGGCCGGGATGGCCGCTGCACGCACTCGTCCGAGACGCCGGTCGTGATCGTGATTCTCCGTCACGGCAAGCCTCGCAGCTCCGGGCCCTCCTCGCATCACTCGCGCCGGGTGGCCGGAGAGCACCCGGGGTGAACTGCGACGATGCGGTTCCCGGGCCTGAACCGCCGCGAGGCCGGCACGTCACGGAACGTAGTCCATGACGACGCTGAGCACCCCCCTCCCCGACCTCGGCGGATCCCTGCCGGCCGAGCCCGGCGAGATCGAGCCCGGCGAGATCCCGACGAGGGGCCGCGGACACTCCCTAGGGGAACCCTGACCCGCCTGCCCCACCCCTGACGTGGGGGGTCGCTCCATGGCACAGGTGGGCCGGTGGTCCGCATGATCAGCTCATGAGTACGCGACGACGCACACACGCACGAGTCCTTGTCTCCGGACTGATCGCCCTCGGGGTCACCGCGCCCCTGGCCGCCCCGGCGACGGCCGCCCCACCGCACGGCCGGCCCGCCGGGGCCGGGGCCGTCCTGGCGGTGGAGGAGGAGGCCACCCTTTCCGCGGCAACGGTGGCCGAGACCTTGGAGAAGGCCGGAATCGACAGCTCCCGGGTCCGGTACGACGTGACCTGGTACCGCGTCCTCTACCGCACCACCGACAGCGACGGCGCCCCCGTCGTCGCCAGCCAGCTCGTCGTCCTGCCCGGGAACCAGGTCCGCACCCTGCCCGTCGTCTCCTGGCTGCACGGCACCACCGTGTACAAGGGGGACGTGGCCTCGGTGAACCCGAACTCCAGCGACCGGCGCGCCGCCCTGTTCTTCGCGTCCACCGGGCGGGCGGTCTCGGCCCCCGACTACGTCGGCCTCGGCCGGGGCGAGGGAATCCACCCCTACGGCGATCCGGGTGCCACCGTCTCCGCCTCCGTCGACGCCCTGCGCGCCGCGCGGAGCCTCGCCCACCGGAAGGGGCGCGAGCTGGACCGGAAGGTGCGGATCAGCGGGTTCTCCCAGGGCGGGCCCGCGGCGATGATGGTGGGCCGGGCGCTCCAGCGGGAGGGCGCGGACCGGTACTTCCGGCCGAGCGCGCTCGCCACGGTCGGCGGCCCCTTCCACCTGAGCGCCTTCGAGGCCGCCGCCGCGGACGACGAGATCGCCAACTCCGGTCTCTACCTGGCGTACTTCGTCACCGCCTGGAACAGGTTGTACGGCCTCTACACCTCCCCGAGCGAGGCGTTCCGCGCCCCGTTCGACCAGAAGGTGGAGCGGCTCTTCGACGGCGACCACACCGGCGCCGACATCCAGCGCGAGCTGCCCGCGGCCTCGAAGGACCTGTTCACCGCGGAGTTCCTGGACCGGATCCGCCGTCCCGATGGTGTCCTGAAGGACCGGCTGCGCGCGCTCGACACCACCTGCGACTGGCGGCCGGGCGTACCCGTGCAGATCTTCCACAGCAAGGGGGACAAGGACGTCGGCTTCGGCAACGCCGAGCACTGCGGCGACCAGTTGACGAGGAACCACGCCGACCACCGGCTCACCGACCTGGGCGACCACGACCACAACAGCTCGGTGAAGCAGGCGCTGCCCCGTATCGCCGACTTCTTCGACCAGCACGGGGACGAGCACGAGGGCAAGCACGGGACCGCGGGCTCGGCGGCCGCGTCAGCCCCCTGACACGGCCGCCACCATGGCCTCCGGGCGGGCCCCTTAGGGTGTCGGGATGCGATGTGTCTCGCGCGCCACCGGCTCCTGTGCGAGCGGGGCCCCGTAGTGACCACGGAGACCGGATGACCACGGAGACCCGATCCCTGCCCGCCGTCGCGCCCGGCGCGTGGGAGACGCCCTTCGTCATCATGGGTTACGACGAGGTCGTCACGCACGACACCGTGTGGGACGAGCACTCCCACCCCTTCCACGAGCGGCTCCGGAACGAGCGCGGCGCCTCGTCGGCCGTGGTCGGCTCACGGGTCTGGACGATCACGCCCGCGCTGGGATGGAGCTGAAGGCCGAGACCCCGGTGCTGTTCGACGAGACCGACGGGATCGACTTCGAGGCCGTGGCCGACACGGAGCCGGACGTGATCCTCGCCGCGTACTCGGGACTGACCGAGCAGGACTACGAGACGCTGAGCGACATCGCCCCCGTGGTGGCGTACCCGGACGCCCCGTGGGCGACGCCGTGGCGCGACATCATACGGACGAACAGCAAGGCGATCGGGCTCGCCGAGGAGGGCGACAAGCTGATCACGGACCTTGAGGGGGACATCGCCCGGGCGGTCGCGAAGTACCCGCAGCTCAAGGGCAAGTCGGCGATGTTCATGACGCATGTCGACCCCAACGACGTGAGCGAGATCGGCTTCTGCACGACCCACGACACCCGGACGCAGTTCTTCGAGGACCTCGGCCTGAAGATCCCCGGCAGCATCACGGACGCGTCCAAGGGCACGGACAAGTTCGCCCTGACGCGGAGCGCCGAGCAGATCGACGTGTTCGACGACGTCGACATCATCACCGGGTACGGCGACGAGAAGGGCGAGATGCTGGGCAACCTCCGCAAGGACCCGCTGATCTCGAAGATCCCCGCCATCGAGCGCGGCTCGGCCTACCTGCTGCCCGGGACCAAGCCCCTGGCGACCGCGGCGAACCCGACGCCGCTGTCGATCTCGTGGGTCCTCGACGACTACGTCGCCGCCCTCGCCGAGGCCGCGGACAAGGCCAAGTGACGACGGTCGGCACCAGGCGTCCGCCGTACACCGCCGTGGCGCGGCGTACGGCGGGCGTCCGGACGCTGTGGTTCCTCGTCGCGGTCCTGGTACTGGCGGCGATCATGGTGGCGTCCCTCGCGTTCGGTTCGCGCGACGTCGCCTGGTCCGACGTGTGGGTCGCGCTCGGGGGCGCGGACGAGTCCCTGGAGCAGGCGGCGGCCACGAAGCGGCTGCCCCGTACGGTGCTCGCGGCCGTGATCGGCGCGGCGCTCGGTCTGGCCGGCAGTGTGATGCAGGGCGTGACCCGCAACCCGCTGGCCGACCCGGGCATCCTGGGGGTCAACATGGGCGCCTCGCTCGCCGTCGTCACGGGGGTCGCGTTCTTCGGGCTCACGTCGCCGACCGGGTACGTATGGGTCGCGATCGCCGGTGCGGCCCTGTCGGCGCTGTTCGTGTACACGGTCGGGACGATCGGGCGGGGCGGTGCCCCCCCTCAAGCTCGCGCTCGCCGGCGCCGCCACGTCGGCGGCGTTCGCCTCGCTCGTCAGCGCCGTCGTCCTGCCGCGCAACGACATCGCGGGAAGCTTCCGGCTCTGGCAGATCGGCGGGGTCGGCGGCGCGTCCTTCGAACGCATCGGGCAGGTCCTGCCCTTCCTCCTGGTGGGTTTCGCCGTCTGCCTGCTGTCGGCACGCGCGCTGAACTCCCTCGCCCTGGGCGACGAGTTGGCGGCCGGCCTCGGTGAACGCGTCGCCGTCGCACGGGCCATGGCCGCGCTCGGCGCCGTCGTGCTGTGCGGCGCGGCGACCGCGGTCACCGGGCCGATCGCCTTCGTCGGTCTCGTCGTTCCCCACACCTGCCGTCTGCTGGTCGGCGTCGACCACCGCTGGCTGCTGCCGTTCTCGGCGCTGGTGGGCGCGTCGCTGCTCACGGCCGCCGATGTGGTCGGACGGGTCGTGGTACGCCCCGCGGAGATCGACGTGGGCATCGTGACGGCTCTGATCGGCGCCCCGTTCTTCATCTACATCGTCCGCCGTCAGAAGGTACGTGCCCTGTGAGTGCCAAGGTCCTGACCCGGCCACCGTCCGTCGGGGCCGCAGCCCGCGGCCGGGTCCGCCGCGCGTCCCGGCGGCGTCTCGTCCTCGCGCTGGCCGTCCTCGTCGTCGCCGCGTTCTCCGTCACCCTGATGGCCGGGCAGACGTTCTACCCACCGCGCGAGGTGATCCGGGTGGTCCTCGGCGAGCAGGTGCCGGGGGCCACCTTCACGGTCGGCCGGCTGCGGCTGCCGCGGGCCGTCCTCGCCATGGTGGCGGGGTTCAGCTTCGGACTGGCCGGTGTCACCTTCCAGACGATGCTCCGCAACCCGCTCGCCAGCCCGGACATCATCGGCATCAGCTCCGGTGCGAGCGCCGCGGCGGCGTTCGCGATCGTGACGCTGTCCCTCGGCGAGCTGCGGGTGTCGGTCCTCGCCATCGTCGCCGGTCTCGCCGTGGCCGTACTGGTGTAGACCCTGGCGTTCCGGGGCGGTGTCGCCGGCACCCGGCTCATCCTGATCGGCATCGGCATTTCCGCGATGCTCGACAGCCTGACCAACTACGTCCTGTCCCAGGCCGCCGAGTGGGACCTCCAGGAGGCGATGCGCTGGCTGACCGGCAGTCCGAACGGGGCGAGCTGGGACCAGGTCGTCCCCGCCGTCGCCGCGCCGGCCGTGCTCACCCCCGTCCTGCCGGCGCGGTCGCGCGATCTCTCCGCGATGCAGCTCGGCGACGACACCGCCTCCGCGCTCGGGGTACGCGTCGAACGCACCCGTATCACGGTCATCGTGGCCGCCGTCGGGCTGATCGCCTTCCCGACGGCGGCGGCCGGTCCCATCGCCTTCGTCGCGTTCCTCTCCGGTCCCATCGCGGCCCGGATCGTGGGGGCGGGGGGCTCGCTGCTGGTCCCCGCCGGACCGGTCGGCTCGCTCCTGGTGCTCGTGGCCGACTTCTGCGGCCAGTTCGCCTTCGACTCCCGGTACCCGGTCGGTGTCGTCACCGGCGTTCTCGGGGCGCCCTACCTCGTCCATCTGATCATCCGTACCAACCGGACAGGAGGGTCGCTGTGACCTCGACCCACTCCCTCGCGGCCGAGGGCCTCACCCTGGGCTACGGCGACCGTGTCGTCATCGAGTCCCTCGACCTGACCGTGCCCCCCGGCCGGATCACGGTGATCGTCGGCGCGAACGCGTGCGGGAAGTCGACGCTGCTGCGCTCGATGTCCCGGCTGCTCGCGCCCCGCGCGGGCCGTGTCGTCCTGGACGGCAAGGAGGTGCACCGGCTGCCCGCCAAGGAACTGGCCCGCACGCTCGGACTGCTGCCCCAGTCACCGGTCGCCCCCGAGGGCATCACCCGTCGCGGACCTCGTGGGCCGGGGGCGCCATCCGCACCAGGGCATCTTCTCCCGCTGGAACGAGAAGGACGACGCCGCCGTGGCGTCCGCCCTTGACGCGACCCACACGGCGCCGCTCGCCGACCGGGCCGTGGACGAGCTGTCCGGGGGCCAGCGCCAGCGTGTGTGGATCGCGATGGCGCTCGCCCAGCAGACCGATCTGCTGCTGCTCGACGAGCCCACCACCTTCCTCGACGCGAGCCACCAGATCGAGGTCCTCGACCTGCTGACCGATCTGAACCAGGCGCGCGGCACCACCGTCGTCATGGTCCTGCACGACCTCAACCTCGCCGCCGGTACGCGGACCACCTCATCGCCCTCGCGGAGGGACGGTTCCACGCGGTCGGCGCCCCGGCCGAGGTGCTGACGCGGGAGACCGTGCGCGCCGTGTTCGGCCTGGACAGCCGCATCATCGAGGACCCCGTCTCGGGCAGGCCGCTGATGCTCCCGACCGGCCGCCACCACGCCGCGCGGGGTCAGGGCGTGTACGAGGCGCTCTGAGCCGTCCGCACCACCGTCCGGCCGTCGTTCCGGCCGAGCAGGCCCGCGGACACCCAGGCGTCCACGGTGCTCCGTACCCGTGAGACGAGCGCGCCCTTGTCGCGGAACGGGGCCCCGGCCCACACCTCGTCGAGGAACGTCGTACCGTCGGGCCTCGACGGGTTGGCGACGCCCGAGCCGGTGTTCCCGAAGGCGATACGGGGCTCGTCCCGCCGGAAGTACGCGTGCGTCGGGTCCTCGGTCCCCTCGAAGAAGGGGGCGAACTCGACGCCGTCGAGGGTGTGGTGGAGCGGCTCGCCCCGCACCGGGGTGAGGGTGGGCAGGAGGTCACCGGAGAGGGCGGCGTTGCGGTAGAGCCCGAACCGCAGCGGGCTGGTCGAGGCGGAGCGGGCGACCAGGTTGACCGGTCCGTGGAAGAGGGACTGGAGGGCCGGGTCGTCGGGCGTCGGCTCGACCCGGAGCCGGAAGGGCACCCGGACCCGGACGGTGTCCCCGCCGCGCCAGGTCCGGGAGACGGCGAAGTAGCTGCCGGGCAGCGGTTTTCCCTGCACGGCGGTGCCGTTGACCGTCACCTGGAAGCCGGCGTCGGCCCAGGAGGGCACGCGCAGACGCAGCTCGAACGCGGCGCTGCCGCCGCCGATGGTCAGGGTGGAGCCCTGCTCCCTGGGGTAGTCGGTCGTCTGGGTGACGGTGATGCCCCGCTCGGCCCAGGTCAGGGTGGAGGGGCTGTACAGATTGACGTACAGGGCGCTGTCGTCGGCCTTCCTGAAGTAGACCGAGTCCTGGTATTTGGTGGCGCTCTCCATGCCGGTGCCCTCGCAGCAGGTGGTGCCCGCCTTCGGTGTGTAGTCGCGTACATGGCCGGGCGTCAGCCCGATGAAGTACGTGACCAGCGGCTTCTCGGCGTCCGCGGTGTCCTGTTTGGAGCCGAGGACCTGGTTGTAGAGGGCCCGTTCGTAGTAGTCCATGTACTTCGGGTCCTGCTCGTGGAAGAACAGCAGGCGGCTCAGCTTGAGCATGTTGTACGCGCAGCAGCTCTCGGCGGTGGTGGCGCTGATCGTTCCGGCCACGGATCCGCGGCCCCGCCAGAACTCGCCGGTGCTGGTGCCGCCGATGCCGTACATCCGGGTGGGGACGACCATGTCCCAGAAGTTCTTCGCGGCGGCGAGGTAGCGTGCCTCGCCCGTCGCGTCGTGGAGCCGGAGCAGCCCGGTGAAGATGGGGATGTGCTGGTTGGCATGCAGGCCGTCCAGGACGTCCCGGTTCGCGGCGCACGCGTCGATGAGCGAGTCGAGGTCGAACAGCCGCGCCAGGGCAAGGTGTTCGGGCTTGCCGGTCAGGGCGTGGAGATCGCAGACGGCCTCCACCAGGCCGCCGAACTCGCCGCTGGAGAAGATGCCCCACATGCGCTGCAGGGTGCTCGCGGGCAGCCGGGACAGCCGGGAGTACATCCAGTCGCACAGGCCCGACGCGAGGTCGAGTGCCCGCGGGTCGTCGGTGTACAGGTGGGCGTCGAGGAGGCCCCTGAGGATCTTGTGCGCGGTGTAGTACGGCGCCCACACGACGCCGTAGTCGCTGCTGGTCATGGACTCCAGCGTGATGAACTGGGTCTCCGGGTAGGCCGCGAGGAACCCGGGGTGGCTGGGTGCGCCCCAGGTGCGGCGCAGGGTGGCGTGCAGGCCGCGGGGCGAACCGTCGGCGAAGGTGGAGCCGGTGGTCTCGTCGAAGGCGTACGACACCAGATCGCCCCGGCCCGCCGGGGAGTCGGCGGCCCGGTGGTCCTGGAGCTCCGCGATCTCGCCCGCCGTGAGGGCGCGCGCCCACATGTTGAACTCGTCGAACGCCCCGGCGAACACCGGGTCGCCCGGGTAGTTCGAGCGGCCGAGCCAGTTGTTGCGCACCGTGCCCAGCGCCGCCGGGTCGAGGGTGATCGCCCCGTGGGCGACGGCGCTCCCGTTGACGTAGAGCACACCGGTGCCGCCGCCGATCGTGACGGCCAGATGGCTCCACCGGTCCAGCGGGAGCTGTTCGTCGCCGTCGAGGCCCTGCTCGCCCGGGGCACCCGAGGTCGTGAGGGCGAAGCGAGGAGTTCCGTTCGCGTTGCGGGCGGCGAGGTAGAGGTAGCGGGTGGTGCCGTCGCCGAAGTCGAGGACCCGGGCCCAGTCCGCGTGGTGGGTGGGCTTCACCCAGGCCGACAGGGTGACGGCGCGGGCGTCGCCGAGGACGCCGGCCGGCAGGTCGACGTACTGGTAGGAGCCGCGGACGTTCTCCGCCGCGGTGCCGAACCTGCCGGGCACACCGAGGACGGACGGGGAGGTCCGCAGCGCCGAGCGGACCTCGGTCAGGGCGTCGACCATGGACCGGATCCTGTCGGCGTACACCTGGTCGCCGGTGCTGCCGTAGGACTGGGCGAGCATCGTCAGGAAGTGGCCGGTGTAGTGGCCGCGGAGGTTGCCGTTGGCCTCGCCGTCGAGGCCCTCCCAGCCGCCGGGGGCGACCGCGCCGCGGGTCGACAGCCCGGCGTTGGCGCGGAAGACCTGGAGCAGCCGGTCCACGTCGTAGCCACGGCCGTGGTCGAGCATGAACCGGCGTTTCGTGGCGAAGATGCCCGGTCCGAGCGTGACGTCCTTCAGGTCGAACGGGCGGAGCGCCCAGGAGGACGGGGCCGGGAGGGCCGCGGCGGCGGACGGACCGGCGGAGGCGTAGGAAAGTCCTGACGCCGCCGCGGTGGCCATCGCGGTCCGGAGAAGACCTCGTCTGGAGAGGGGAGCTGCCATGGTTTCCTCGTCTCTGCGACGGTGGGATACGGCCATGAGCGTGCGGCACCGGTGCGAAGCGGCTCCCGAGAGCCCTGTCACGGACCGATGAAGAGACACCCGCCGTTCGGCATGTCGAACATCGTTCCGAGTTCCGATCAGAAGATAGGTTCGGGAAGCCGACGCGTCAACGCTCCCGCCACGGCCGGCGAACCGGGACGCGCCGGGTGCGCGTCGATCCGCTCCGGCCGGGCAGCGAGCGGCCCGGCGGCCGTCCCGCGCCGCCGGGCCGCTCCTTCCGTCCCGCCCTCTCCTGCCGCCTTCTCCCCTACCAGCGCGGGATGGTGGACCGGTAGGTCGGGTGGATGGTGCGCATGTAGCCGGTGTCGTCCCGGTTGCGCTGACCGCTGGTCAGATACTGCTCGTGCAGGGTCCCCAGGGCGTCGCGGTCGAGCGTGACACCGAGGCCGGGGGTGGTGGGCACCTCCACCGAGCCGTCCTTGAACGCCAGGACACCGGGTTCGATGACGTCCTCGGTCTTCCACGGCCAGTGGGTGTCACAGGCGTAGGTGAGGTTCGGGGTGGCCGCCGCGAGATGGGTCATCGCCGCGAGGCTGATGCCCAGATGCGAGTTCGAGTGCATGGACAGGCCCATGCCGAAGGTGTCGCAGATCCCGGAGAGGAGCTTGGAACGGCGCAGTCCGCCCCAGTAGTGGTGGTCGGAGAGGATGACCTGTACGGCGTCCACGGCCACCGAGGGGTGGAGTTCGTCGAAGGCCACGACGCACATGTTGGTCGCCAGCGGCATCGACACCTCGCGGGCGACGGCGGCCATGCCCTCGATACCCGGTGTGGGGTCCTCCAGGTACTCCAGCACCCCGTCGAGCGCCTGGCCCACCTTGACGGAGGTGGGCACCGTCCAGGCGGCGTTCGGGTCGAGCCGCAGCGGATGATCGGGGAACTCGGCACGGAGCGCCCGTACCGCCTCGACCTCCTCCTCCGGCGGCAGGACGCCGCCCTTGAGCTTGATCGCGGTGAACCCGTACGTGTCGACCATGCGCCGGGCCTGCGCCACCACGCCCTCGGGGTCCAGCGCCGCGCCCCACTCGTCCGGCTCGGCGCCGGGGTGGCCGGCCCACTTGTAGAACAGGTACGCGCTGAAGGGCACCGCCGCGCGTACGGCGCCGCCGAGCAGGTCGGAGACGGGCCGGCCGCACGCCTGCCCCTGGATGTCGAGCAGCGCGACCTCGAACGGGGAGTGCACCCGGTCGACGGTGCTGCTGGTGGTGACCATCCCGGTCAGCCCGGAGCCGCCGACACTCCCGATCCGGGCGATGATCTCGCCGACGCGCCGGTGCAGTTCCTCGGTGGCGTAGACGTCGAGCCCGACGATCTGTTCCGCCACGGCCTGAAGCCGTTCCAGGTGCCTGGCGTCGGCGTAGGTCTCGCCGAGTCCGGTGAGCCCGCCGTCGGTCCGCACCTCGACGATCGCGCGCAGGGCGTACGGCTCGTGGACGCCGACCGAGTTGAGGAGCGGCGGGTCGCGGAAGGCGACGGGGGTGATGGTGACGGCGGATATCCGCAGCTTCTCGGTGCTCATCAGGCGGCGTCCCTTACCAGTTCGAGTCCTCGCTCCAGGAGTGAGGAGAGTTCGTCGAGGTCTTCCGGCGTGGGGTCGCTCAGCGGCGCGCGGACCGACCCCACCTCCAGGCCGCGCAGGCGTACACCGGCCTTGACCAAGGAGACCGCGTATCCGGGAACCTTGTCACGCAGGGCGACCAGAGGGTGGAAGAAACCGGCCAGGAGGGCGTCGACCCGCTCCTGGTCGCCGGTGGTCACCGCGCGGTGGAAGGCGAGGGAGACCTCAGGGGCGAAGCAGAAGGCGGCGGACGAGTACAGCGGGACGCCGATGGCCCGGTAGGCGGGCACGGTCGCCTCCGCGGTGGGGAGGCCGTTGAAGAACTGGAAGGACTTGCCGCTCTCGCGCAGCGACTCACGGATGGCGACCACGGTGCGCGCCAGGGTCTCGATGTCGCCGGCGCCGTCCTTGAAACCGACGACCTGGTCGATCGCTGCGACCTCCACGGCGGCGCGCGGGCCGAACCGGGCGTTGGCCCGGTTGTAGACGATGAGGGGCAGCCCGGAAGCCTCAGCGACCGTCCTCACGTACCGCACCAGCCCGTCCTGATCCCCGCTGACCAGGTACGGCGGCAGCAGGAGCAGCCCGTCGGCGCCGTTCTCGCGCGCCGACTCGGCGAGTGCGATCGCCGTCGGGAGCGCGCCGCCGGTCCCCGCGTACACGGGGACCGCCCCGTCCGCCGCCTTGACCGCGGTGCGTACGACGTCGGTGTGTTCCTGCTGCGACAGGGCGTGGAACTCCCCGGTGCCGCAGGCGGGGAAGACCCCGCCCGCACCGGCGGTCACCCCTGCCCGTACGTGGGTCTCCAGAGCCTGTGGATCGAGAGCGCCGTCGGGTGCGAAGGGCGTGACCGGAAAGAACAGCACTCCGTCAAGCATAAGACTCCGTTCAGATATATGACCGTGATCCCGGTACATGTCTATGTGAGCGAACTTAGGACGCGCCGCAGGAACCGTCAAGCGATCACGCCGCCACCTCCGCTCCCGACCTGGGAAGCTCACGCCAACTGGACGCCGGTGCGGCCGTGCGAGATTCCGGGATGAAGTCATTGACCGGATGAGGACGCGTACGTAACGTGTCCACACGCATGACAGAGGTTCACATACATGCACGACTGAGCTCGATGCCCACCCCGGTCGGGGCGCGGTGCGACCCCCACATTCGTGAGCGGAGCCCGGCCCACGCGGTCAACGGCGGGGCCCTCGGACGCCTCTGTCATGCCGTCACGCCTATCGAAGTGGGAGACAATGATGGTCCCGCAGCCTCTTGCGAAGAGTTCCGAGAGCGAGCCCGACGCCGAAAGCCGTGCGGTCGGCAAATTCCTGCGCCGCATGCTGCCCATTCTGGTTCTGATGCTCCTGGTCAACCAGATGGACCGGACGAACGTCGGCTTCGTCCAGGACGAACTGAGGGCCGACGTCGGGGTGAGCGCCACCGCCTACGGCCTCGGCGCGGGCCTGTTCTTCATCGGGTACGCCCTCTTCGAAGTCCCGAGCAACATGTTGATGGAACGCTTCGGCGCGCGGGTCTGGCTGACCCGCATCATGATCACCTGGGGTCTGGTGATCCTGGCGATGTGCCTCATCCACAACGTGACCACGTTCTACATCCTGCGGTTCGTTCTCGGTGTCGCGGAGGCGGGCTTCTTCCCCGGGGTGCTCCTGTACTTCACCCAGTGGCTGCCGGACTCCAGCCGGGGCCGGGCCAGCGCGATCTTCCTGGGCGGCTCCGCCACGGCCTACATCGTGACCGGTCCGATCACCGGCGCGCTGCTGGAGATGCACGGTGTGGCCGGGATCGCCGGCTGGCGCTGGATGTTCGCACTCGAAGGAACCTTCTCCATCCTGGTGGGAATCGTCGCCGGGTTCTTCCTCGTCTCCCGTATCTCCGAGGCCCGCTGGCTCACGGACGAGGAGAAGACCGCGCTGAGCGCCGCGGTCGCGCGTGACCAGGAAGCCCGCAGCCGAGCCCCCAAGGTGTCGCGGTTCCGGCTTCTGATCCACCCCCAGGTCGCCCTGCTCACCGCGGTCTTCTTCGCGATGGCCCTCACCGGCTACGCGATCACCTTCTGGCTGCCGAGCCTGGTGGCCGAGATCGGCGGGCTCTCGCCCTTCCAGATCGGGCTGCTGTCCGCCATCCCGTGGATCTGCGCGGTGATCGCCATGTACTCGATGAGCCACTTCACGGACCGCGCCCCGGACCGCCGGCCCTACCTCGCGGTCTGTCTGGTCCTGTCGGCGGTGGGCGCCTTCCTCGCCACCCTGGGCTCCCCCTGGTTCGGGCTGGTCGCCATCACCCTGGCCGCGGTCGGCGGAAAGTGCGCGGCCACCCTGTTCTGGCCGATGGCGCAGGCCGGGCTCGACCTGAAGATCGCCGCGGCCGGTCTCGCGGTGGTCAACTCGCTGGGCAACCTGGGCGGCTTCGTCTCCCCCACGCTCTTCGGCTACCTCAAGGACACCACCGGCAGTACGCACGGAGGGCTGTACGCCCTGGCGGTGGCGTCCGTGCTGGCGGCGCTGGGCGTCGGCTTCATGCGCCGGCCGAGCGGGCCGGCGGCCCCGGCCGGCGAACCGGCGGCGTCCGAGCCCGCGGTGGCGACCGGCGAGGCGCGGTGAGCGGCCTCCGGGCTTAGGACCCCTTGTCGGTACGGAACACGGAACAACTCGACGGCCGCCCCGGACGCGGATGCCCCGGGGCGGCCGTCGTGGGGCGCGGACCGGTCAGTGGCCGCCGGCGAGTTCGCCGCTGAGCCTGCCGTGGAGGTGGGCGCTGGCGTGGTCGAGCCCGGTGAGCTCGACGGTCTTGCCGCGCTGGGCGTACTTGGCCTCGATGGCGTCGAGGGCGGCGACGGACGAGGCGTCCCAGATGCGGGCGGCGGAGAGGTCGATGACGATCCGGTCCGGGTCGGTGGCGTAGTCGAAGCGGCCGACGAGGTCGTTGGAGGAGGCGAAGAACAGCTCTCCGGTCACCCGGTAGACGGCGGTGCCGCCGTCGGGATCGACGACGGCGGTGACCGTGGCGCGGTGGGCGACACGCCTGGCGAAGATGACCATGGCGGTGACGGAGCCGACCACGACACCGACGGCGAGGTTGTGGGTGGTGACCACACACGCGACGGTGACGACCATGACGGCGATCTCACCGGCCGGCATCCGCCGCAGTGTCCCGGGGGCGAGGGAGTGCCAGTCGAAGGTCGCGAACGTCACCATGACCATGACGGCGACCAGGGCGGCCATGGGGATGTCGGAGACGACCGGGCCGAAGACGATGCACAGCACCATGAGGAACGCGCCGGCCAGGAAGGTCGAGAGCCGGGTGCGGGCTCCGGAGACCTTCACGTTGATCATCGTCTGGCCGATCATGGCGCAGCCGCCCATGCCACCGAAGAAGCCGGTGACGATGTTGGCGACGCCCTGGCCGATGGACTCGCGGGTCTTGTTGGAGCGGGTGTCGGTGATGTCGTCGACCAGCTTCGCGGTCATCAGCGATTCCATCAGCCCGACGAGCGCCATGGCGAGGGCGTAGGGGGCGATGGTGGTCAGGGTGTCCAGGGTGAAGGGCACGTCGGGGAGGCCCGGCACCGGCAGCGCGGAGGGCAGGGCGCCCTTGTCGCCGACGGTGGGCACCGCGATCCCCGCGGCGAGCGTGATCACGGTGAGGATGACGATGGAGACGAGCGGCGCCGGGATCACGGTGGTGACCTTCGGGAAGAACACCATGAGGGCGAGGCCGCCGATGATCAGCGGGTACACGGCCCACGGCACGTTCCGCATCTCGGGCACCTGGGCCATGAAGATCAGGATGGCGAGCGAGTTGACGAAGCCGACCATCACCGAGCGCGGGACGAACCGCATCAGCTTCGCCACGCCCAGCGCGCCGAGCGCCACCTGGAAGACACCGGCGAGGATGACGGCGGCGATCAGGTGACCGAGGCCGTGCTCCCGGTTCAGCGGCGCGATCACCAGGGCCACGGCCCCGGTCGCTGCGGAGATCATCGCCCGGCGGCCACCGACGACCGAGATGACCACGGCCATGGTGAACGACGCGAACAGGCCGAGCACCGGATCGACCCCGGCGATGATCGAGAACGAGATCGCCTCGGGAATCAGCGCCAGCGCGACCACCAGGCCGGCCAGCACCTCCGTACGCCACACCTTCGGGTCGTGCAGCCAGTCGGGCTTCAGACCGCGCAGGCGCGCGGCCGGGGACAGGGCGGAAGCGGAAGGCAAGGCGGAGGACAAGGGAGGGAGAACCTGTCGTCTCGGGCACGCCCCGCGGCGGGCTGGGACATGCGGGAGGACGCGGAGAAGCCGGGTCGGCGCCCCGCGGGCGGCCCGGGGTGGGGGCCGGAGGTCTTCAGGGAGAGGCGCGACGGTGCGCCCGAACGTCACATACGGGGGCGGAGCATCACGGCGGGCAGGGGGCGGCGCCAGGCGACATGGGCTCGCGCACGCGGTTCTCCTGCAAGAATCGGATCTTCGCCAGGGGCGTGGGTGGCCCCGACACGGCAGCGGCGGAAGCGCCCGGAAGGGTCTTCGCCGTCAGCAACTCTACCCTAACGTTAGGGTAGAGATCGGCGGGCGTCGCACGGAGCGCGGCGGCACCGGGGAGACGAAGGGCCAGAGGATCACAGGCGTGGACGGCAAGCACATGCAGATCGGCGAGGTCGCCGCGCGGACCGAGCTCTCCCTGCGCACCATCCGGCACTACGAGGAGACCGGCCTGGTCGTCCCCTCCGCCCGCTCCCAGGGCGGCTTCCGGCTCTACACCGAGACCGATGTCGCCCGTCTCATGGTGATCCGCCGGATGAAGCCGCTCGGCTTCACCCTGGAGCAGATGCGCGATCTGCTGGACGCCACCGACCGCCTGGACGCCGACGGCGAACTGCCCGGGGCCGAACACCAGGAGCTGGTCGAACGGGTCCGCGCCTTCGAGCAGGCCGCCGCCGAACGCGTCGCCGATCTGCGCAAGCAACTGGGCCGTGCCGAGGACTTCGCCGCCACCTTGCGCACCCGCCTGGAGCGAGCCGCGAACACCCGGCCCTGACCCGGCTCCTCACCGGCCGGCGGGACGCCGCGTGACCCCCGGCGCGCCGGGGGTCATTCCCAGACGGCGATGTTGCGCCGTACCGGGACCGTGCCCGAGTCCGTGGCGAACAGTTCGGGCGAGCGGGCCCGGATGCGTTCGACGTCGTCGAAGACCGCCCGCAGATGGGTGCGCATGGCCGTGCGGGCCAGGGAGACGTCCCCGGCGAGCACCGCGTCGAAGATCTCGACGTGCTGGGTGGCGAAGCCGGCCGGTGAGGCGGTGTCGTAGAGGCCCAGGCGGCGCGCGCGGTCGAGGTGGCCCTTGGCCGAGACCACGGTCGCCCAGGCGCTGCCGTGTCCGCTCAGCCGCAGGACGGTCTGGTGGAACGCCTCGTCCAGTTCGAAGAACTCCTCCAGGGCGAGGCCCGGACGCTGCTGCTCGGCCAGGTTGCCGCGCAGGCTCTCGACGAGTTCCGGGTCGAGCTCCGCGGGGAGGTCGTCCAGGGAGGCCAGTTCGACGGCCTCCCGCAGGAACTGGGCGTCGGCCACCTTCGCCGGGTCGACACGTGAGACGAAGGACCCCACCTGCGGAAAGACCTGGACCAGCCCCTCGTGGGAGAGCAGGATCAGACTCTCCCTGACCGGGGTGCGGCTGACCCCGAGGGATGCCGCGAGCTCGTTCTCGGACAGGGCTGCGCCCGGGGGAAGCTCAAGGGTCAGAACCTTGCGTCGCAGCGTCTCGTAGACAGCGCGGCGACTGGTCCGCTGCCGGTTCGATCGGGCCATGCGCTCATCGTATCGGGCGCCGACACGGCCTGTGCCCGGCCGATGGCACTGTGCCGCACCTGCGGTGTCTTCCGATGTGGCACGAGTATTGCATCACTGGCCGACCAGTGCTTGTATACCAGCCGTGTCGGCCAGTTGTCCGGGGTGTGAACCGGACGGTCGGCCGCGTACGGACCTTCGAAGGAGCAGGACTGTGAGCACGACCGAACACACCGAGGTGTACGGCGCCTCCCCACGGCCGGGCCGAGCCGCCCCGCGCGTCACGGCGACGGGCCGGGCCGCGCACCGCTGACGCTTGTCGGCGTCCCCGTTTCCCCCGTCTCCGCTCACCCCTGTCCCCACCCCCGCTCATCAGCACTTCCCCGAACAACGGAGTTCCCATGACGGACACCGCTCGGACGGAGCCCACGGGCCCCGCGACGAGAACGACGCGTGATCTCACCAAGGCCGCCGTATCAGGCTGGCTCGGTACGGCGATGGAGTTCATGGACTTCCAGCTCTACTCGCTGGCGGCGGCCATCGTCTTCAACAAGATCTTCTTCCCCGACGTCAGCCCGGCGATCGGCCTGATCGCCGCCATGGCGACCTACGGCGTCGGATACGTCGCCCGGCTCGCCGGGGCCGTCTACTTCGGGCGGATGGGCGACCGGATCGGCCGCAAGAAGGTCCTGTTCCTGACCATCCTGCTGATGGGCGCGTCGACCACGCTGATCGGCGCGCTGCCGACCTACGCGTCGATCGGCATCCTCGCCCCGATCCTGCTGGTCGCGCTGCGGCTCGTCCAGGGCTTCGGGGCCGGCGCCGAGATCGCCGGGGCCACCGTCATGCTCGCCGAGTACGCGCCCACCAAGCGCCGGGGCCTGGTGTCCTCGCTGGTGTCGCTCGGCACCAACTCCGGCACCCTGGCCGCGTCCGGCCTGTGGGCGATCCTGCTCGGTGTCCTCAGCGAGGAGCAGCTTCTCTCGTGGGGCTGGCGGCTCCCCTTCCTGCTGAGCTTCCTGCTGATGATCTTCGCGGTGTGGCTGCGCAGCAACCTCAAGGAAAGCCCGGTGTTCGAGGAGCGGCCCGACGTGGTGGACGGTGTCGCCATGTCCCGTACGGAGGTCGAGTCCGCCCTGGTCGACTCCTCCCTGGACCAGAAGCAGGAGAGCGTCCTGGAGGCCGGCATCCGCCAGCGCAAGGGCCGGGCGTTCTTCCTCGCCCTCGGTCTGCGGTTCGGCCAGGCCGGCAACTCGGGGCTGATCCAGACCTTCCTCGTCGGCTACATCGCCACGACGCTCCACGCCGAGCGGTCGGTGCCGACCGACGCCATCGTGTACGGCTCGCTGCTGGGCTTCCTCACCGTGCCGCTGGTCGGGCTGCTCGGGGACCGCTTCGGCCGCCGTCCGATGTACATCGCGCTCACCCTGCTGACCATGGCCTTCGCGTTCCCGATGATGCTGCTCATCACCTCGGGCACCACCTCGGCGCTGATGCTCGGCATGGTCGTCGGGCTCAACGTCGGCGTCCTCGGTCTGTTCTCGCTGGAGAGCGTCACGATGGCCGAACTGTTCGGCTCCCGGACCCGCTTCACCCAGCTCGCCCTGTCCAAGGAGATCGGCGGCATCCTCGCCACGGCCATCGGACCGGTCGTCGCGGCGACCCTGACCGCCGTCACCGGAAGCTGGTGGCCGATCGCGGCGATGCTCGTCGTCTACTCGCTGATCACCCTGGTGTCCGCTCTGCTCGCCCCCGAGACCCGTGGGCGCGACCTGGTCCGGCTGGAGGACGCCGTATGAGGGCCGTTGTCGTCCACGGCGCGGGTGACCTGCGTATCGACGAGCGCCCCGATCCCGTACCGGGCGAGGGGGAAGTCCTCCTCGCCATGGAGTGGGGCGGGATCTGCGGCTCCGACGTCGCCTACTGGAAGCACGGGGCGTCCGGGACCGCCGCGCTCGCGC
The DNA here is from genome assembly GCF_044744405.1 of Streptomyces sp. NPDC087310. Classification (NCBI taxonomy): domain Bacteria; kingdom Bacillati; phylum Actinomycetota; class Actinomycetes; order Kitasatosporales; family Streptomycetaceae; genus Streptomyces; species Streptomyces sp. NPDC087310. Next base: position 86,040 of record NZ_JBIUYF010000009.1, read on the forward strand.
ATCCCCTGGTGCTCGGGCACGAGGTGGCCGGCCGGATCGCCGCGACCGGCAGGGGGGTGGCGGGGCTCCGGGAAGGGCAGGCCGTCACCGTGCACCCGGCCGAGCCGGTCGGCGACGCTCCGCTGCCCGGCCGGATCGCCGGGCGCACCAACCTCCATCCGCGGATCCGGTACTTCGGCTCCGCGGCCTTCGACCCGCACACCGACGGCGGGTTCAGCGAGTACCGGGTGGTCCGCGCCGCGCAGATACGGCCGCTGCCCGAGGGTGTGACCACCGAGCACGGGGCCCTCGCCGAACCGCTCGCCGTGGCGCTGCACGCCGTGCACCGCGCCGGGGACCTGCGGGGCAAGGCCGTGCTGGTCAACGGCTGCGGCCCGATCGGGGCACTGGTCGTGGCGGCGGCGAAGCACCGGGGCGCCGCCGCGGTGATCGCCTCGGACCTCTCCGCGACCTCGCTCGCCGTCGCCCGCGCCATGGGCGCGGACGAGACGCGCGACCTCGGCTCCGGCGCGGAGCTCCCCGACGATGTCGAGCTGGCCTTCGAGGCGTCCGGCGCCCCGGCGGCGCTCGGCCCCGTCCTGCGGGCGACGGCGCGCGGCGGCACGCTGGTCCAGGTCGGGAACCTGCCGGGCGCCGCCGTGTCCGCGGCCCTCGGTGACCTGGTGACCAGGGAGATCAACTGGATCGGCTCGTACCGCTTCGTGGAGGAGATCGACGACGCGCTGCTGGCGATGCGGGACGGTCTGGACGTGTCCCCCGTGATCAGCCACCGCTTCGGCCTCGACCGGGCCGGGGAGGCGCTGGCGGTCGCCGCGGATCCGGCGAGCGGCAGCAGCAAGGTGATGCTCAGGCTCGGCGGGGCCCGTCCGCCCGGAACGGGGTGAGCGGAAACAACCGGACGGAGAGCGACCGGACGGAGAACAACCAGGCGGAGAACAACCAGGCGGAGAACAACCGGACGGGGAAGGGCCGTGCGGGGGACAATGAGGAGATGGACGAAGAGACTTCCCCCGCACGGCCCCTGGTCGAGGTGACCCCCGCGGCGGCCGGGTTGATCCGGCGGCTGCGGGCGGACCACGGGCCGTTGATGTTCCATCAGTCCGGCGGCTGCTGCGACGGCAGCGCGCCCATGTGCTATCAGGACGGCGAGTTCCGTACGGGCGGCTCCGACGTGCTGCTCCAGTCGCTGGAGGTCGAGGGCGTCGCGGAGCCGGTCCCGTTCTGGATGTCGGTGAGCCAGTACGAGGTGTGGCGCCACACCCGGCTCATCGTCGATGTGGTGGAGGGGCGCGGCAGCGGCTTCTCCCTGGAGACCCCCGAGGGGGTGCGCTTCCTGATCCGCTCGCGGCTGGCCGACGCGTGACCGCGCGGCGCCGCCCGGTTACGGGTTGAGGCTGCTGACCACACCGGCCGTGGTGGAGATCCCGTTGGCGATGGTCGGCGCCATGCTCGTACCCGCGAGAAAGAATCCGAGCAGGGCGCAGACCAGCGCGTGCGAGAACTTCAGCCCGCCGCTGCGCAGGAAGACCACCGCGAGAATCGCCAGTAGCAGCATCACTGAAATCGAAATGGCCATCGCCAAACCTCCTCCGCCGCACGGGAATCGCGGCTTTCGGCCGCCAGTGTGGCGGAGGAGGGACCCGGTTCGGCCGACTGGCATGTCCGCCGTACGGGTGGTTGACGCGGGGTTACGAACGGGCGGCGCGCAGAAAGCGTTCGAGCCCGGCGAGGTCGTCCGTGTTGAGGTGGTCCACACCGGCGGCGAGGAGTTCGGTCCAGACGGCGTCCCGCGCGGGCCCGGGGGTGTCGGGTGTGGCCCAGAAGCGCAGCCGCTGTCCGTGCGCGTGCGTGGTGTCCGCGATACGGCGCAGCTCGGCGCGTTCGGCCGCGGGGAACGGGCCCACGCCCTGCCAGGTGAAGCTCTGGGTCCAGTTGGTGCTGATGAGCGGTATGAAGGAGGCGGGCGCGGCGGTCCCGAGGTCGTCGAGCCGCCCGTCGTAGAAGGCGTACCGCACGCGCTGCGCCTCCATCGGCGCACGGGCCGCGCGGTCTCCCGAGATGACCGGGGTGATCGCGCCGGGGCGTACCGAGCCGTGGGCGTAGGTGGTCAGCATCGGCCGGTAGCGGGCGAGTTGGCGGTGGAGTTCGGCGTACGCGGCGGCGCCGTCCGTCTTGATGTCGATGAGCAACTGCACCGGGCGGTGGTGTCCGCGGTACACGGAGCCGTGGTTGGCGCGCACCCGGGCGAACAGCGGGTCGAGGTAGAGCGAGGCGAGGGTACGGGCCGGGTCGAGCTCCGTGGCCTCGTGGGCGACCAGCAGTTCGCCGTCGACCAGGAAGATGTCGGCCTCCACGCTGGTGAAGCCGTGCGCCAGCGCGTCGAACAGCGGGCGCGGGTGCAGGTAGTCGTTGTGCGCGTGGGCCTGGCACAGCGGCCGGGGGGTATGGCCGCCCCCGGTCCGGGAGGCGGCCCCGGCGTACGCGGGGGCCGCGACGACCCCCGCGAGCGCGGCGGTGAGCGTGGCTACGGCTCTGCGGCGGGTGGTGAGGGCCATGATGCCTCCGGGGCTGGACGCGCTGCGGCGCGACGGGCACGGTCCTGGCGAGTATCGCCCTGTCAGGGGTGGATCAGGGCCGTTCCGCGCAGTGTTCGTCCACCGGCCATCCGCGATTCAGCCACCCCCGGGGCCACCCCCGGGGCCGCTCTCGGGGGCCTCTCCCGGTGCCCGCGTGGTCACCCCGGTCCTGGCAGGTCCGCCAGATCGGCCAGGCGTTCCCGGTGCCTGCCGGGTGAACCGAGCGCGCTCTCGTCGGACTTGGCGCGCTTGAGGTACAGGTGCGCGGGGTGCTCCCAGGTCATGCCGATCCCGCCGTGGAGCTGGACGCACTCCTCGGCGGCGTGGACGGCGACACGTCCGCAGTACGCCTGGGCGACGGCCACCGCGAGCGGCGCCCCGGGGTCGCCGGTGGCCAGGGCGTCGGCGGCGTTACGGGCGGCGGCGCGGGCCGAGACGACCTCCAGCCAGAGCTGCGCCATACGGTGCTTGAGCGCCTGGAAGGATCCGACGGGACGGTTGAACTGGTGGCGTTCGCGGGTGTGCCGGACGGTCTCCTCCAGGCACCACTCGGCGAGGCCGAGCTGTTCGGAGGCGAGCAGCCCGGCTCCGGCCAGCAGTCCGCGCCGTACGGCGCTCTCCCCCGTGGCCGCGTCGGCGATCCGGACACCGCTGCCGACCGCGACCGTGACGGTGGCGAGCGGGCGGGTCAGGTCGAGCGGTGTCAGCGGTTCGACGGTGACACCGGGCGCCGCCGTCTCGACCGCGTACAGGCCGTCGGCGCGTGGCACGAGCAGCACATCGGCGCGTACCGCGTCCGCGACGGCGCGCACCGTGGTCGCGGCCCCCTCCGGGTCGGTACCCGTGAAGGGGAGCGGCGCGTCGGGGGCGGTGGTGAGCGGCAGTGCGAGGACGGCGGTACGGTGGCCGCTCGCCAGGGCGGTGAGGAGTCCCGCGACATCCGTGGACTCGGTGGACTCCCCGTCGCAGCCGAGCAGGGTCTCGGTCGCCACCACCGCACTGGTGAGGTAGGGCGCGGGGGTGACGGCGCGGCCCAGTTCCTCCAGGACGACGGCGGCCTCGCGGTGGCTCGCCCCCTGGCCGCCGAGCTTCTCCGGGACGAGCAGGCCCGCCGCGCCGATCCCGGCGGTGAGCGAGGTCCACAGTGCGGGGTCGTACGGGTCGCCGGACTCGGCGCGGGCGAGGGTGGCCGGCAGGTCGGCCCGGTCGGTGAGCAACGACCGTACGGCGGCCCGCAGATCGTCCTCGGTGTCCGAGTAGAGCAGGTCGGGGGAGGTCTCGGCCGGGGCGGGCCGCCCGGTCCGGGGAGCGGGGGCGGGGGTGGGCTGCGTGGTCACCGGGTCAGGTCCTTCCAGGGGACGTCCTTGTCGTTGCGCGGCTCCGAGGGCAGGCCGAGGACCCGTTCGGCGACGATGTTCAGCAGGACCTCGCTCGTACCGCCTTCGATGGAGTTGCCCTTCGAGCGCAGATAGCGGTATCCGGCGTCGCGCCCGGTGAAGTCGACCAGTTCGGGCCTGCGCAGGGTCCAGTCGGAGTACGACAAGCCCTCTTCGCCGAGGAGTTCCACCTCCAGGCCGCTGATCTCCTGGTTGAGCCGGGCGAAGGCGAGCTTCATCCCGCTGCCCTCGGGGCCGGGTTGGCCCGCGACGAGTTGCTGGCGCAGCCGCTCGCCGGTGAGCCGGGCGACCTCGGCCTCGACCCACAGGGTGAGCAGCCGCTGGTGCAGGTCGTGGGTGCGCAGCTCCGGCCGCTCGCGCCAGGTGGCGGAGACCGGGCCGATCATGCCGCCCTCGCGGGGGATGCGGGCGCCGCCGATGGAGACCCGTTCGTTCATCAGGGTGGTCTGCGCGACCTTCCAGCCCTCGCCGATCGCGCCGAGCCGGTGGGCGTCGGGGATGCGGACGTCGGTGAGGAAGACCTCGTTGAACTCCGCCTCGCCGGTGATCTGGCGCAGGGGCCGTACCTCGACGCCCGGGGCGGTCATGTCGCAGAGGAAGTAGCTGATGCCCTGGTGTTTGGGCAGGTCGGGGTCGGTTCGGGCGATGAGGATGGCCCAGCGGGCGAGATGGGCGCTGGAGGTCCACACCTTCTGGCCGTTGACGATCCAGTCGCCGGAACCGGGCGCGGCGTCCCCTCCGGAGCCGCCGCCGTTCTCGCGCACCGCGCGGGTGCCGAGGGCCGCCAGGTCGGAGCCCGCGCCGGGCTCGCTGAAGAGCTGGCACCACACCTCCTCGCCGACCCACAGGGGCCGCAGGAAGCGCTCCTGCTGTGCGCGTGTGCCGTAGCGCAGGATGGTCGGCGCGGCCATGCCGAGGCCGATGCCGATCCGCCGCGGATCGTTGTCGGGCGCGTCAGCGGCGGCGAGTTCGGCGTCCACGACGGCCTGGAGGGAGCGGGGCGCGCCGAGTCCGCCGAGTCCGGCCGGGTAGTGCACCCAGGCGAGCCCGGCGTCGAAGCGCGCCCTGAGGAAGTCGGTGCGTCCGGTGGTGGCCGGCGGGTGCTCGGCCAGCAGTTGCCTTGTACGGGACCGGAGTTCGGCAGCGTCGGGGGCGTCAGGGCCGGTGGGCATCAGTGCTGTTCCTCCGGGAGGACGACGATCCGGCCGGTGGTGGTGCCGTCGGCCACGCGCTGCACGGCGTCGGCGCCGTCCTTCATCGTGACGCGCTCGCTGATGAGCGGCCTGATCGCGCCCCGGGCGGCGAGCGCGGTCAGCTCCTGGTGGCAACGCGTCACCGCCGAGGGGTCCTTGGAGTGGTAGAGACCCCAATGGAGCCCCATGATCGAGTAGTTCTTCACCAGGGCGTGGTTGAGCGCGGGGCTCGGGATGGTGCCGCTCGCGAAGCCCACCACGACGATCCGCCCCTCGAAGGCGACGCTCCTGGCGGACGCGGTGTACGCGTCGCCGCCCACCGGGTCGTAGACGACGTCAGCGCCCCGGCCTCCGGTGGCCTCCTTGACGGCCGCGACGATGTCGTCCGTACGGCGGTCGATCACCACGTCGCACCCCATCTCCCGGGCCACCGCGGTCTTGTTGCGTCCTCCGGCGACTCCGATGACGGTGGCCCCCGCCGCCTTCCCGAGTTGTACGGCGGCGCTGCCGACGCCGCCGGCCGCGGCGTGCACGAGCAGGGTCTCCCCCGGCCGGATCGCGGCCCGCCGGTGCAGGGCGAACCAGCCGGTCTGGTAGCCGATGTGCAGGGCGGCGGCCTCGGCGTCGTCGAGCGTGTCGGGCGCGGGCAGCAGCGCCGCCTCGTCGGCCACCACATACTGGGCCAGACCGCCGTTCGGCAGTTCCGGCGTGGCGATGACGCGGCGCCCGTCCTCGGTCTCGCCGCAGATCTCCACGCCCGGGGTGAAGGGCAGCGGCGGCCGTACCTGGTACTGGCCCCGGCAGAGCAGGGCGTCCGGGAAGTTGATGTTCGCCGCCCTGACCCGCAGCCGGACCTGTCCGGCGCCGGGGACGGGAGGTTCGACCTCTTCGAGCCGCATCACCTCCGCGGGCTCGCCGTTCCTGTGTACGCGCCATGCCAGCATTCGGGCCTCCACACACGGGGTCGGTACCACGTCCTTGGGCATACTAAGCGGTCGCTTGTAGCGCTGGGAACAGCCCGCTCAGGACGTCTTCGGCCGAGCCCGCACATGCATCCGCTCACCCTGCGGTCCGAAGAGGCTCAGAAATTCCACCGGAGCGTCCCCGGCCGGGCCGAACCAGTGCGGGACGCGCGTGTCGAACTCGGCCGCCTCCCCCGGTCCCATCACCACATCGTGTTCGCCGAGCCGCAGCCGCAGCCGCCCGGAGAGGACGTAGAGCCACTCGTACCCCTCGTGGGTGCGCTGCTCGCCGTCCTGTTCCGGCGAGTGCGTGGCCACCACCTTGTACGCCTGGAGGCCGCCCGGCTGGCGGGTGAGCGGCAGCATCGTCCGGCCGGCGTGCACGATCGGCTTGGAGCGGACCCGGGGATCGCCCACCTCCGGCGCGCCGACCAGTTCGTCGAGCGGCACCCGATGGGCGCGGGCGATGGGCAGCAGCACTTCGAGGCTGGGCCTGCGCCGGCCCGACTCCAGCCGGGACAGCGTGCTCACGGAGATGCCGGTGGCGGCGGAGAGGGCGCCCAGGGTGGCCCCGCGCTCGCGCCTGATCCGGCGCAGCCGGGGTCCCACCTGGTTCAGTACGTCGTCGAGCCGGGATTCTTCGTCCATCCGTACATTGCAGAAACAGCACGGCCATTTGTCAATCCGGCACGGCTCATCCGGTACCGCTCAGGTCATTCGGTACCGCTCGGCGCATCCGGTACCGCTCGGCCCGTGCGGACGCGCTATTCCCCGTGCGGACGCGCTATTCGCGGAAGCCCGGCGCGATGCTCTCCGCCCCGTCCGGCCTCGTACGGTCCGGGAAGAGGGGCACGGGCCTGATGCGGCGCAGATACGCCTCCGCCTGCCAGATCGCCTCGCGCGCGGTGCGCTGTCCCATCAGGACGCAGAGGGTGTACGCGACGTCCTCGAACCGTCCGCGGGTGTTCTCGTCCAGCGGATCGGCGAGCACCAGCCGCTCCCAGGCCCGGTAGCGGGCCAGGAGATCGGCGACGAGATGTCTGTCCGGCAGCAGCATGTCCACCACCTCCGCTTCCGCGGGACCGGTCTGCGCGCGCAGCGTCGCACAGTCCCCTGTCCGCCATTCTCCACCCGGCGCGCCGCATCCGCGCGACGAGCCCGCGCCGGGCCCGCGCGCCCGGCCGGGCCCGCGCTCAGTCCTCCCCGCGCGCCAGTGCCAGCAGCCGGTCCAGGACGCGCGGCCCGCCCGCCCGTACCCCGTCGTGCTCGAACTCGTCGGTGACCCAGGTGCGCAGGCCGCGGATCGCGCGCGCCGTGCGCAGCGAGTGTTCCGTGTCCACGTACATGTCGTCGTGGTAGACGGCCGCGGCGACGGGCACCTCGTTGGCGGCGAGCCGGGCCGTGTCGTACAGGGCGGGCCAGTCGGTGCGGGCGGCGAACAGTTCCGCGGTCTCGCGCAGCGGGCGCAGCGATGGGTCGTTGTCGAAGTGCCAGGGGTGGATGGACTCGCCCGTGAAGTAGAGCGGGCCTTCCCCCGCGAGGGTCTTGGCGGCGTCGAACCGGGCGAACTCGCCCCGTACCCGCTCGGCGGCCCAGTCGGTGGGCCGGCCGCCCTGTGCGTAGATCGCCTCGTGGACCAGGGCGTACAGCGGATGTCCCGCGAAGGAGAGGGAGGAGGCGATGTTCTCCTGGAAGGCGTCGGAGAGGGCGGGGCCCTTGGGCGTACGGACGAAGGCGTTCTCCAGCAGGTAGTGGAGCTGGTGGCTGCCGTCGCCGGCGCCGAGCAGGATGCCGAGGGACTGGAACGCCTCGGGTGTGAGGGTGTAGCCGTTAGGCAGGACGGGGCGGTGCTCGGCCACGTACCGCGCGACGGCGCGGGCCCGCTCGATGTCCTGGGGGTAACGGGCGTAGTGCGCCTCCACCTTGCGCGCGATCCGCGGGTACGCGGCGCGGTAGACCTCGTCCGCGGTGGCGTCCAGGGACGGCAGTCCGCCGGTGATCAGTACGGTGTCCAGGCCCTCGGGTGCGGCGCTGAGGTAGTGGGTGGCGCAGAAACCGCCGAAGCTCTGGCCGAGTACGGTCCAGGGGGCGCCGCCGGTCAGCAGGGGGCGGATGGTCTCGCAGTCGCGGACGATGGAGTCGGCGCGGAAGTGGGCGAGGTGGTCGGCCTGTTGGCGCGGGCCGCCGTGCAGCGGCAGGGTCTGCCGGTTGACAGGTGTGGAGAGGCCGGTGCCGCGCTGGTCGAGCAGGAGCACCCGGAACTCCTGGAGGGCGCGGCCGAGCCATGCCTGTCTGCCGATGAACCGGCGGGCGCCGAAGCCGGGTCCGCCCTCCAGGTACACCAGCCAGGGCAGGTCGGCGCCGGCCCGGGCGCTCGCCACGGCCTCGCGCGCGAACAGCTCGATCCGCTCGCCCCCGGGTTCGTCGTGGTCCAGCGGGACCGTGAAGCGGTGGTCGGTGAGGACGACGCCGGGCTGGCGGTAGCTGGTCAAGGGGGCTCCTGTTCTCGGTCGCCCCTGGGGGCGGTCACGCGCCACCGGGGCGGGCACGCCGGACATTTCAGCACACGAGCGGCGGGCGTCCCCCGCCCGCCCCGGTGGATACGGACCGGACACGGGGCGTGTTCAGCCCGGGACGGCCGGGAACCGTCCGGGACCGGCCCCGGACGGCCCGGGACGGCCGCGGCCCGGTGTGCGCGCGGGCCCGGCCGGTCCTAGCGTGAGGGGCATGATCCGGTTCGAGCAGGTCGGCAAGGTCTACCCGGACGGTACGGCCGCCGTGGACGACCTGTCCTTCGAGGTGCGCGAGGGCGAACTGGTGACGCTGGTGGGCCCCTCGGGGTGCGGCAAGACGACCACGATGATGATGGTGAACCGGCTGATCGAGCCGACCTCGGGGCGGATCTTCGTCGAGGGCCGGGACATCTCCGGGGTCGACCCGGTCGCGCTGCGCCGCCGGATCGGCTACGTGATCCAGCAGGTCGGGCTGTTCCCGCACCGTACGGTGCTCGACAACACCGCGACCGTCCCCGCCCTGATCGGCTGGAAGAAGGCGCGGGCGCGTGAGCGGGCGGCCGAGCTGCTCGATCTGGTGGGGCTCGACCCGGCGACGTACGGTCCGCGCTACCCCGCGCAGCTCTCGGGCGGGCAGCGCCAGCGGGTCGGGGTGGCACGCGCGCTGGCCGCCGATCCGCCGGTGCTGCTGATGGACGAGCCGTTCGGCGCGGTGGACCCGGTGGTGCGCGAACGGCTGCAGAACGAGTTCCTGAAGCTCCAGGCGACGGTGCGCAAGACCGTGCTGCTGGTGACCCATGACATCGAGGAGGCGGTACGGATGGGCGACCGGATCGCCGTGTACGGGGAGGGGCGCATCGAGCAGTTCGACAGCCCTGGCGCGGTCCTCGGTACCCCGGCGACGCCGTACGTGGCCCGGTTCGTCGGCGCCGACCGGGGGCTCAAGCGGCTCTCGGTGACCACGGTCGAGCCGGCCGATCTGGAGCAGCCGCCGGTCGCCAGGACCGGTGAGCCCGCGCGGGACGCGGCGGCGCGGATGCGCGCGGAGGGGGCCCGCTGGGCGGTGGTGCTCAACGACGGCGGGGAGCTGCACGGCTGGATCGCGGCCGACGCGCCGGCCCGCGCGGGGGCGGACGGGTCGGAGCCCGGTTCGGTGGGGGACCACGCCCGGCGGATGGAGGCGTGGGTGCCGCTCGGCTCGCCGTTGAAGCAGGCGTTCAGCGAGATGCTGCAGCACGACGCGGGGTGGGTGGCGGTGCTGGACGGGGCGCGCTTCGTGGGGGTGCTGACCCCGGCGAAGCTCCATGAGACGCTGCGCCGCTCGGTCGACGCGGACGCGCAGGGCATCGGGCGGGGCGAGGTCGACTTCGACTCGGTCTCGGACGCGTAGGGCCTCTCGTCCGGATCCGGCTGGGGACGAGCGGCCGGGGGCTCGGGTGCCGCCGTCGTGCTCGGGGTCTCGCGGTCTTCTGCCGCCGGCCTTCCGGTCGTACGGTGTGATCTTCCGATGTCCCTGAGTGATTCAGCCGACCGAGGTGGTCCCGCATGCCCCAGTCCGATCTGCCCCTCGACCAGCTCCGCACCTACCGGAGCACGTCCGAGGAGCCGGAGGACTTCGACCAGTTCTGGGCGAAGACCCTCACCGAGACACGCGGTCATGATCTCGACGTCCGTTTCGAACCGGTCCCGACGGCGCTGACGACGCTGGACGTCTTCGACGTGACCTTCGCGGGATTCGGCGGCCATCCGGTCAAGGGCTGGCTCGTGCTGCCCGCGTCCGCCCGTGAGCCGCTGCCCGTGGTGGTGGAGTACATCGGGTACGGCGGCGGGCGCGGTCTGCCGCACACCCATCTGCTCTGGGGTTCCGCCGGGTTCGCGCACTTCGTGATGGACACCCGGGGGCAGGGCGCCGGCTGGAACGGCGGCGACACCCCCGACCCGGTGGGCAGCGCCTCCTCCTACCCCGGCTTCCTGACCCGGGGCGTCGAGGACCCGCACGACTACTACTACCGGCGGCTGTTCGCCGACGCGGTACGCGCGGTGGAGGCGGCCCGGTCCCACCCGCTGGTCGACGCCGCGCGCACGGCGGTCGTCGGCGCCAGCCAGGGCGGCGGCATCGCCCTCGCGGTGGCCGGCCTCGTACCGGATCTGACGGCGGTGACGTCGGACGTGCCGTTCCTCTGCGACTTCCCCCGGGCGACGACCATCAGCGCCCGTCATCCGTACCGCGAGGTGGGTCTCTACCTGAAGACCTACCGAGGCAGGACGGAGCAGGTGTGGCGGACGCTCAGCTACTTCGACGCGGTGCACTTCGCGGCACGCGGCAGCGCCCCCGCGCTGTTCTCGGTGGCCCTGGAGGACGAGACCTGCCCGCCGTCGACGGTGTTCGGCGCCTTCAACGCGTACGCGCACGAGGACAAGGCGATCGAGGTGTACGACTTCAACGACCACGAGGGCGGCGGCGCGTACCAGCAGGCCGCCCAACTGGCCTGGCTGCCGGGCCTGCTGACGGGCTGACCGGTCGGTTTCCACCCGGCGCCAGCAGCTTCCGCGACTCCAGATAGCCTCTGGCGACATCCTCGGGCAGCCGCCGCCAGCCGTCCACCCGCTCGTTCATGCCGGCCAGGTCCGCGGTCGTCAGTACGGTGTTCAGCCGGTCCAGGGCCTCGGTGACGCCTTTCGCGCCGGCCCTGGCACGGTTGACGACGGGCACGATGTTGTCGGCGTTCTGGAGGTGCCGGTCGTCCGCGAGCAGCACCAGACCGAACTGACCCAGGGTCGCGTCGGTGGTCGTGGTCAGCACCATCTGGTCCTGGCCGCGCTGGACGGCCTGTTTGGCCGGTGTGGTGCCGACGCCCTTGGGGTCGATGCCGGTGATGTCGATCCCGTACGTCTTCCTCAGCCCCGGCGCGCAGTACGGGCGCCGTACGCACTCGTCCCCGGCGGCGAGCCGTACGGGCAGCCCGGAGCGGCCCAGGTCGCTCAGGGTTCTGAGGCGGTGCTTCCCTGCGTAGCCGGCGGAGACGGCGAAGGCGTTCTGGTCGACCGCCCGGCCGGGGTCGAGGACGGTGAGCCCGCGCGCCGAGGCGAGGGTGCGCAGCGCCTTCATGGTGGTGGCGAGGTCGGGCGAGCCGACCGGCCGGGCGCCGGGGCCGTGGGTCTTGGCGTTCAGCCAGTCGGCGAAGGTCGCCGCGTACTCCGGCACGACGTCGATCCGGCCGCTCTCCAGGGCCGGTTCGTACAGCTCCCGGTTGGTGACCGAGAGGATCCGGGTGCGGTAGCCGGCCCGTTCCAGCAGGAGCGCGTACATCTGGGCCAGCAGGTCGCTCTCGGTGAAGCCCGCGGTCCCGATGGTGAGGTGCTTGCTGTCGCCCGGCGGGGCGGTGACGGCTTGGCGGTTCTCCAGGGACGGCCCGGTGGTGCAGGTGGCGGTCGCCAGGAGCAGGGCGCCGCAGACGGCGGCGGTACGGAGCGCTCTCATCCGGCGCCGCCCCGCACCCAGCGCGGTCCCAGCCGCAGCGCCGCCTCGAACGCCCCCTCCACCAGCAGCGCGAGCACGGCGACCAGGACGGCGCCCGCCACCACCTGGGCCGTGTCGGCGAGGTTGAACCCGGCGGTGATGATCCGGCCGAGTCCACCGCCGCCGATCAGGGCGGCCAGCGTCGCGGTCGCCACGAGCTGGACGGCGGCGATCCGTACGCCCGTGAGGATCAGCGGCAGTGCGAGCGGCACCTCGACCCGGCACAGGCACTGGCGCGCGGTCATCCCCATGCCCCGGGCGGCCCGGACGACATCGCGGTCGACGCCCCGCATCCCGACGTAGGCGTTGGTGAGCAGGGGCGGGATCGCGAAGAGGACCAGCGCGATGATCGTCGGCCCCTGTCCGTACGCGCCGATGGGGGTGAGGAGCAGCAGGACCAGGACGGCGAAGGTGGGGACGGCGCGGCCCGCGTTGGAGATGTTGACGGCGAGGGCGCCGCCCCTGCCGAGATGGCCGAGGACCAGGGCGACGGGCAGGGCGAGCGCGCAGCTCAGGGCGAGGCAGACGACGGTGAGGTAGAGGTGTTCGGTGAGCCGGTTGGCGATGCCGTCGGTGCCGGGCCAGTGGGCGGGGCTGGTGAGCCAGGACCAGGCGGCGGCGAGGGTGTTCACGTGGGGGCCCGCCTGGTCCAGGGGGTGAGCCGGCGCTGGAGCAGGAGGAGGGCCATGTCGGCGACGACGGCGATGAGGACGCACAGCACGGAGGCGGTGAGTACCTGCGCCTTGAAGAAGGTGTTCATCCCGGCGTAGATGAGGTTGCCGAGTCCGCCGTGTCCGACGATGGCGCCGATGGTGACGAGGGAGACGGCGGAGACGGTCGCGATGCGCAGCCCGGCCAGGGCGGCGGGCAGGGCGAGCGGCAGTTCGACGGTGAGCAGCAGCCGGAGCGGGCCGTATCCCATGCCGCGGGCGGCCTGCCGGGTCTCCTCGGGGACGCCGCGCAGTCCGGCGAGGATGTTCCGTACGAGCAGGGTCAGCGAGTAGAGCACGAGCCCGGCGACGACGAGTGAGGCGGACAGTCCGTAGAGCGGCAGCAGCAGCGAGAACATGGCGAGCGACGGGATGGTGTAGAGGACGGTCGTCACGCCGAGCACGGGGGCCGACGCCGCCTTCCAGCGCCGGGCGGCGAGCGCGAGGGGTACGGCGATGACCAGGCCGATCAGGACGGCGGCGAAGGTGAGCCGGAGGTGCTCCAGCACCGCGTCCCACAGGATCGTGCGCCGGCTGGAGAGATAGGCGCCGCAGATCCACTCGTTGCGCGCGAGGCAGTCGTCCGGGGGCGCGGTCACCTGTCCAGCGGTCACCTGTCCATTGGAGCGCCGCCCGGTGCCGGGCGCGCGCCGTGCTGGACCGTACGGGTGGCCGCGGGGCGGGGCGGCGGGGTGCCCGGAGCGTTCCCGTGCGATCGCCCGGCGGGTCACCGGGGCGAGTCATCGGGACGTGCCGCGGGGACGCACCGCGGGGACCCAATTCGCCTGAATGATAAGGATGTTGCGTGAGATTACCCGGAAATAGCTCTTACGGGTGAACTGAGCGGAATTACTTGCGCTCGGCGTGGATCACCATGGCATGCTCCGATCAATCAGGACTACTCGCCCTCTGCCCCCTTCCACGAGGAAGTGCCGCGATGACTCCTTCGGACTCCGTGCGAACCTGCCCGGTCCGTCATGACAACGCTCTGGAACCCGACCCCTTCATGACCCGGATGCGGACCGAGGCGCCGGTCACCCGGGTCCGTATGCCCTACGGAGAGGGCGACTGCTGGCTGGTCACCCGGTACGCGGACGTCCAGACCGTCACCTCGGACCGGCGGTTCAGCCGGGCCGCGCTGATCGGCAAGGACTTCCCGCGGATCACCCCCGCCCCCATCGCCCAGTCCGAGGCGATCAACCTCATGGACCCGCCCACGCTCAACCGGGTGCGCCGGCTGATCATCAAGGCGTTCACCACCCGCCAGGTCGAGGAGCTGCGGCCCTGGACACAGCGGAGCGTGGACCGCCTGCTCGACACGATGGCCGCGGAGGGCGAACCGGGCGACGTGGTCGCCGCTCTCGCCGACCGGCTGCCCCTGATGTCGATCTGCGAGCTGCTCGACATACCCGAGGAGGACCGCCGCCAGTTGCGTGACTGGGCCATGGCAATGATGTCGATGAACGCCGCGGACCGCGACTCCGCGGTCGGTGCCAAGGCGGGGCTGCGGGCGTACTTCACCGAACTGACCGCGGCGCGCCGGCGCGACCCGGGGGACGATCTCATCAGCGCGCTCGCCACCGCCCGGGTGGGCGACGAGATGCTCGACGAGGCGGAACTGGCCGTACTGGCGATGCTCCTGGTCGTCACCGGCCACGACACCACCACGTACGAGATCAGCAACATCGTCTTCACGCTGCTGACCCACCCCGCGCACCTGGCGCAGCTACGGGCCCGCCCCGACATGCTGCCCCAGGCCATCGAGGAGCTGCTGCGGTACATCCCGTTCCGCCAGGGTGTCGGCATCCCGCGCGTGGCCCTGGAGGACGTCGACTTCGACGGGGTGACCGTCAAGGCGGGCGACACCGTCCATGTCTCCTACCTGACGGCCAACCGCGACGCACTCGTCTACGAGCGCCCGGACGAACTGGACTTCCAACGGGAGGGCCTCAACGTCCACATGACGTTCGGGTACGGGAGCCACCACTGCCTCGGTTCCCATCTCGCGCGGATGACCCTCCAGGTCGCCGTCGGCACCCTGTTCACCCGGTTTCCCGCGCTGCGGCTGGCCGTTCCCGAGGACGAGGTGCGATGGAACACCGACTCCATCTGGCGCTATCCGCTGGCGCTTCCGGTCGCCTGGTGAGGAGCTGACATGGCAACCCTGTGCAGACCGGCGATCGCCGTGCCCGAGCACGTCATCACCCGGGAACAGACCCTGGAGTTCGCGCGCACCCTGCACGCCGGACACCCGCAACTGCCGCTGGCCCTGCGGCTGATCGGCAACACCGGGGTGCAGACCCGGCATCTCGTCCAGCCCATCGAGGACACTCTCCGGCATCCCGGCTTCACGGCCCGCAACGCCCTCTACGAGACCGAGGCCAAGTCACGGCTGCCCGAGGTCATCCACCGGGCGCTCGCCCACGCCGAGCTGACGCCCCGCGACATCGACATGATCGTGTACGTGTCGTGCACCGGCTTCATGATGCCCTCGATGACCGCGTGGCTGATCAACACCATGGGGTTCAGATCCGCCACCCGCCAACTGCCCATCGCCCAGCTCGGCTGCGCCGCCGGCGGCACCGCCATCAACCGCGCGCACGACTTCTGCATCGCGTATCCGCACGCGAACGTGCTCATCGTGTCCTGCGAGTTCTGCTCGCTCTGCTACCAGCCGGAGGACCTGGGCGTCGGCAACCTGCTCTCCAACGGGCTCTTCGGGGACGCCGTCGCCTCCGCCGTCGTCCGCGGTGAGGGCGGGACGGGGGTACGGCTCGTACAGAACGGCTCGCACCTCGTGCCCGGCACCGAGGAGTGGATCTCGTACGCCGTCCGGGACACCGGATTCCACTTCATGCTCGACAAGCGGGTCCCCGGCACGATGTCCATGCTCGCCCCCGCCATGCGGGACATGGCGGAGCCGTTCGGCTGGGACATCTCCGACCTGGACTTCTACATCGTCCACGCGGGCGGGCCCAGGATCCTGGACGACCTGAGCAAGTATCTGATGCTGCCGTCGGAGACCTTCCGCTACAGCAGGGCCACCCTCACCGAGCGCGGGAACATCGCCAGCGCGGTCATCTTCGACGCGCTGGACCGGCTCTTCGAGGAGGGCGGCGCCGCCGAGGGGGCCCGCGGGCTGATCGCGGGCTTCGGTCCCGGCATCACCGCGGAGATCTCCCTCGGCCGCTGGACCCGGCCGGACACCGCCCCGGTGTCCGCCTGCCACGCGAGCGCCCCCAGGACCGCCGCGTGACGGCCCGGGAGATCCGGGCGGCCCGCTCCGTACGGCCGCCGGCTCTCCCGGGCCCGCACCACCTGTGCCGGTGAACCGGCGGGCTCCGGGCGGGTGTCCGGGCCGCGTCGTGATCACAGCCTGGTCACGGGCGGCCGGTGTCGCCTAGGCTGTCCGCCCGCCTGTATCGCACCGCGTCCACCCGGCGCGTCGGCGATCGCGGCGGCCCCGGTCACCCACACAGGAGCACCTCATGACGGCACACCCGCCGCCCCAGTCCCGGATCGACACCAGCAAGGCCCACCCGGCACGGGTGTACGACTGGCTTCTCGGCGGCAAGGACAACTACGCGGTCGACCAGGTGGTCGGGGAGCGAATACCCCCGGAGGCCAAGGGCAACGCCTTACGGAACCGGGCATACATGCGGCGCGCCGTCGCCTGGACGGCGCGGCAGGGCGTCGACCAGTACCTCGACATCGGTACGGGGATCCCCACCGAGCCGAATCTCCATCAGGTCGTGCAGGAGATCATCCCGACGGCCCGGATCGTCTACGCCGACAACGACCCCATCGTGCTCCGCCACGCCGAGGCCCGGCTCACCAGCACACCGGAGGGCGCCACCGACTACATCCAGGCGGACGTCCGGCAGCCGGAGACCATCCTCGACCACGCCCGCACCCTGCTGGACTTCGACCGGCCCGTCGCGCTCTGCCTCATCGCGCTGCTGCACTTCGTCCCCGACGAGGACGACCCGTACGGGATCACCCGCACCCTGGTGGACGCCCTGCCCTCCGGCAGCTATCTGATCTTCTCGCACACCACCTTCGACGAACACCCCCAGTACAAGGACGTCGTGACGACCGCGTACAAGGAGGGCGAGATCCCGCTGCGGATGCGGGACCGTGCGGAGGTGGCGCGCTTCTTCGACGGTCTCGACCTGGTGGAACCCGGGCTGGTGACGGCCGCCCACTGGTACAAGGACGGGCCGGCCCCGGAGCCCGAGCTGAGCGGGTTCTACGCGGGCGTCGCACGCGTCCCGTAGCGCTTTGCGACCTCCCCGGCGGACCGGCACCGGCACCGGTCCGGTCCGCCGGGGAACTCCCCTCGTGGGGAACGTCCCTAGTGGGAGAACCGGGGCAGCCACTTCACCTGGTAGTCCGCGTGGTGGGCGTGCTCCGCGGCCATCTGGCGGACGACGAAGCCCAGTCCCACCGCGCGGCCGGAGGCGAAGCCGTCGTCGGGGCGGTCCACGTCCAGGGCCGCGACCTCCGCGTACTCGTCGAGCAGCACCCGGCTCGTCTCGATACGCCGGAGCGTGTACGCCGGATCCTGACGGGCGATGTGGCCGTCGTACCCGTGGGTGCGCAGGCTGAACGCGATACTGCCGGTGCGGTCGTGGATCTCACCGGGCTGCTCGGGCGGGCACCGCCAGGAATCACCGCCGGCTTCGCGCGCGATCCGCTCTTCCTCGTCGAGGCGTGCCCGCACGAACGCCATCAGTCCAGCGTTGTGGTCTGTCATCTGGTTCCGGTCCTTCTGGCCATGACGGATCCGCTCCGGGCAGTGCCCGTGCCGGGTCCGTTCCACTCGTCCCGCAGAGCATGCCGCACTTCGCGGGCCGCCCGCTGCGCCGTCCACCCCGACCATCACCCGTACGAGGTCGGCCGAAGCCGGTGACCGGCCCGCGCCACGGGTAGCTACCTGACGTACACACATCGTGAGGGGCTGGAGTGTGATGGACCCACGGGAGAGCGGCAGCGGCACCCTGGCCGTACCGGGAGCCAGGCTCCACTACGAAGTGCGCGGCGAGGGGCCGCCGTTGCTCCTCATAGCCGGCGGCAACTCGGACGCGGACGTGTTCGGCGGGCTGGCCGCCGTGCTCGCCGCCGGTCACCGTGTCGTCTCCTACGATCCGCGCGGCAACTCGCGCAGTGTGCTCGACGGGCCGCCCGCCGACCAGCGGATCGAGGTGCACGCGGACGACGCGTACCGGCTGCTGGACGCGGTGGCAGCGCCCGGCGGGACGGCGTCGGTGTTCGGAAGCTGCTCGGGCGGGCTCATCGCGCTCGAACTGACGCTCCGCCACCCGGAGAGGGTCAGGTCCGTGGTCGTCCACGAACCGCCGTCGCTGAGCCTGCTGCCGGACGCCGAGGACCAACTGGCGTTCATCGAGGAGGTCCACGCGGCGTTCCGCCGGGAGGGGGTCGGGGCGGCGATGGCGAGGTTCAGCGCCCTCTTCGGCGGCCGGGCCGCGCCCGCGCTGCCCGAGGCGCAGGACAACAGCGCGTTCTTCCTGGCGCACACGATGCGGCCGTTCACCCGCTTCCTGCCCGACGTGGCGGCGCTCGCGCCGATGGCGGAGCGCATCGCGGTCGCGGGCGGCCGGGAGTCGCGGACGCAGGTGGCGCACCGTCCCTCGGTCGTCCTCGCCGAACGGCTGGGCCGGGAACTGGTGGAGTTCCCCGGCGGTCACTCCGGCTACGCGAAGTGGCCGGCGGAGTTCGCCCGGCTGCTCCTCGACGTGTTCGCGGCGCTGCCCACCGGCCGGGGGCGGGCGCCGTGCGGATCGTGATGGGGGCGCAGAACTGCGGCTTCGGGCCGGCGGCCGAACTCGTCGCGGTCTCCCGGCTGCTCCCCGGCCATCACCGGGTGTTCGTGGGGGACGGCGTGGCGGCCTCGTTCGCGCGCCGTAACGCGGACGCCTTCGACGTCATCCACGAGATGTCCCGGTCGGAACCGGTCCAGGCCGCCGCGCTCGACGGGCTGCTGGCCTCCTGCGACCAGGTCGTCTCGGTCATGGACGCCGAACTGGCCCTGCGGGCCGTGGTGGCGGGCCGGCCCGTCGTCATGGTGGACAGCCTCTACAGCTTCTGGCGGACGGAGCGCCCACCGGCCGCGATCGGCGCCTTGTGCGCGAGCCTGCCGCGCACCTCCTTCGCCGCCGCGGACCGGCATCTCGCCCTGCTCTCCCCGCACGAACGCGTGCTCGCCGCGCATCTGCTCGCCCACCACAGCGTGGTGCAGAACTTCCCGGGCGTCGCCGGCCGTACGGCCGCGTTCGCCGCCCTCGGCAGCGGCCCGGTGACCCATCTGTCCGGGCCGGTGATCGACCTCGCCGGGGTACGCGACGTACCGCGCGGCGGCGCACCGGAGTACGACCTGCTGATCAACGTCGGCGGGTTCAAGAACTTCCTGCTGGACTTCGACGTCAACAACGACTACCTGCGCCTGCTCGACCGGTGGATTCCCGATCTGCTGCGCGACTGGCCCCGGTTCCCGCGTGTCCTGGTCTGCGGCGGCCCCTACGGCGCACACCGCGAACGGAGCCACGAGATCGCCGGAGGGCGGGCCGACTGCCGTTTCCTGCCGCAGCGGGCACTGCTGCGGCAGGTCGCGACCGTCCCGCACCAACTGCTGGCGCCGGGGCTCACGGCGCTCCACGAGGCGCTGGCGCTCGGCCGGCTGCCGCTCGGGCTGCACGAGCAGCACTACGCGCACGTCTTCACCGTACGGCGACTCGGCTCCACGCTCTTCGGACGGTCGGCCGGGCGGTTCGCGGATGTGCTGCCGCGGCACCGGATACCCGAGGACGACGTCGCCGGGACCGCGGCCCTCGTGGAGATCGCCGCCCGGGTCCGTACCGACGACACGCTCTACGCACGGTTCCGGCGCACGCTCAACGAGCGGATCGAGCGGTACGTCGCGCTCACCCCGGCGGAGCTGCGCCACGGCGTGGCGGAGCTGCGGGACGTCCTCGGCGGTCCGCAGCTCTCCTCGGTGCTCGCCACGATCTTCGGAGAGGCACGGGGCGGGGCGCCGGCGGAGTAATCCCTTTGCCCCGCGGCGCGGCGCCGTTCCAGACTGTGCCGGTGCTGATCCGACGCGAGACCCCCGCAGACCATGCCGCCGTACGGGCCGTCACCACGGCCGCCTTCGCGACACCGGAGAGGCCGGAGCCCGTGGAGGCCCCGCTCCTCGACGCGCTGCGCGCCTGTGAGGACTGGCTGCCCGCGCTGTCGCTCGTCGCCGTCGGCGACCGGGGCGGGGAGGAGGGGCAGGTCGTCGGGCATGTGGCGTGCACACGCGGGCGGGTCGACGGCGCCCCGGCGCTGCTGCTCGCTCCGCTCGGCGTGCACCCCGGCCATCAGCGGCGCGGCGTCGGGCTGGCGCTCGTCCACTCCGTGCTCGGCGCGGCGGACGCCCTCGGCGAACCGCTCGTCGCGCTGCTGGGCGACCCCGCGTACTACGGCAGATACGGCTTCCGGACCAGCACGGAGTACGGGATCGTGCCGCCGGAGCCGTCGTGGGGCGCGTACTTCCAGGTCCGCACGCTCTCCACGTACCGGGAGGCGCCACGGGGCACCTTCCGGCTCGCGGAGCCGTTCGACCACCTCTGACTCCGGGCGTCGCCTCAGACCGGCCCGGTGAGCGTGACGGGAAGTTCCTCCAGGGCGCGCATGATCGCGATCTCCCGCCAGCGGATCTCGTCCTCCGGCACCCCGAGGGAGAGCCCCGGGTAACGGCGCAGCAGTGAGCTGATCGCGATCTCGGTCTCCATCCGGGCGAGGAAGGCGCCCAGACAGTTGTGGATGCCGTGGCCGAACTGGAGATGGCCCTCGTTCTTCCGTGTGATGTCGAGCGTGTCGGGCGCGGCGAACCGGTCCGGGTCCCGGTTGGCGGCGGCGAGGACCACCTTGACCAGGGCACCGGCCGGGACGACCTGGTCGCCCAGCGGGATCGGCTCGGTCGCGACGCGCAGGATCGCGGTCTCCAACGGGCCTTCGAAGCGCAGCAGTTCGTCGACGGCCCGGGGCAGCAGGGCCGGTTCCGCCCGGAGCGCCGCGAGCTGGTCCGGGTGGCGCAGGAGGTTGAGCACGGCGTTGCCGATCCCGTTGACCGTGGTCTCGTGTCCGGCGATGAGCAGTTGTACGGCCATGCTCACCAACTCGTGTTCGGAGAGCCTGCCTTCGTCGGTGTCCCGTACCGCGATCAGCGCGGAGAGCAGGTCCCCGGACTCCTCGGTGCCCGCCGCCCTCTGACCGCTCTCCGGCCGCTCGGCGCGTTTGGCGGCGATGAGGTCGCTGAGGTAGCGGCGCAGGTTGCGCATGGCGTCGGTCGGTGACATGCCGTCCCCGACGTCGCCGGGGAGCACGAACATCGTCGTCGTCCACAGCTTGAAGCTGTCGTAGTCCTCCGGGGGCACCCCGAGCAGTTCGCAGATCACCGCGATGGGCAGCGGCGCGGCCACCGCCTCGATCAGGTCGGCGTGTGCGGCGTCCGGTCCGAGCGCGTCGAGCAGTCCGTCCATCAGCTCCTGGACCCGGGGGCGCAGGGCCTGGATCCGGCGGGCGGTAAAGGTCCGGTTGACCAGTCTGCGCAGCCGGGTGTGATCGGGCGGGTCGCTCGACAGCAGGGTGTGCGGCGCCTCGTTCTCCGGGTCGAGGTAGCCGTACGCGAAGGCCCCCAACGCCTTCTGGACGACCTCGCCGTCCATGGAGAGCCGGGGGTCGCCGAGCGCCGCCTGTGCCTCGGCGTAACGGGTGATCAGCCAGACGACGAGGCCGTCGGGGCGCTCGACGCGGTGCACGGGGCCGGCGTCCCTGAGCCGGGTCAGCGCGGGGTAGGGGTCCTTGAAGTACGCGGGGGTGTAGAGGTCGCGGACGGGGCAGGTCTCGGTCATGGTGTCGTCCTCCGGGAGACGTTCGTCGGCCGGTCAGCGGCCCGGGCGATGGGCGCTGATCAGGAGGTAGCCGAACTCGGGGATCTCCGCGAGGCGTTGCCAGCCGCGCAGCTCCTCCGCCACGGCCGCCGGGGGCGATCCCAGGTCGTTGAGGATCGTGTCGAGACGGTCGTTCGCCTGACGCCAGAGAGTGCGGAACGTGGGGCGGACGGTCCGGTCGGTGATGTCCGTGATCGCCTCGGGCTCGAGACCGGCGCCCGTCAGCAGCTCCGGGTACGCCTCCGGAGTGGCCAGGGACCTGATCATGTTGGCGCGCAGATAGCCGGCGACGGTCTCGTCGTCCTCGGCGCGGTCGGCGGGGATCGGCGCGCGGAGGACCTCGTCGGTCAGGACGAGCCGGCCGCCGGGCCGCAGCACCTTCGCGATCTGCGCGAGCACGGCGGGCCGGTCCATGTGCATGATCGATTCCAGGCCGAAGACCGCGTCGAACTCCCCCTCCTCGAACGGCAGGTTCATGGCGTCGGCGTACTGGAACACCACCTGCCCCGTCAGGCCCTCGGCCCGGGCGAGGCCGGTGGCCTTCGTGATCTGTTCCCGGCTGACGGTGACGCCGACGACCTCGGCGCCGGTGGCGGAGGCGAGCTTGACGGCGGGGCCGCCGACCCCGCACCCGAGGTCGAGCACCCGGCTGCCGGGTCCGGCGTCCAGCCCGCCGATGACCAGATCGGTGAGGCGTCCCATCGCGTCGGAGAGACCGCCCTCGTCCTCGGGGTCCTCCCAGTACCCGAAGTGCAGGCTCTCACCGAACGCCAGCAGTTCGGGCACCCGCGACAGCCGGTCGTAGCGGTGGCCGACCTCCTCCGTCGTCCACAGCGTCTCCTCGGTGCTTCGGCTCATCTCGCTGTCCTTCCGGTCGCCGGTGATCACTGCGTGGTGTCCTGTTCCGTTTTCCGTGCGGGCTCCCGTGGGTCGCGGGAGAAGAGCGCGCGCTCCCGCTCCGTGAAGGGCGGGGCCGTCAGGGGCGGGGCGCCGGGCCCCCGCAGGGCGCCGAGCACCGCCCTCGGTGCCAGCAGGCGGGACACCGGCGCCGACAGCGTGAAGATGTCGGCGATCGCGGCGGCGACGGCGGGCCGGGTGGCGGAGGCCCGCGCCGCGCGGGCGGAGTAGCGCCGCATCAGCTTCGCCGCTGCGCCGGGCCGGGGGCCGATGACGTCCGGGTACTGGACGTCCTGGCCGACGGCGAGGGCCCAGGCGTCGTTCACGGTGGCCGCGACGGCACGCTGGACGTGCCGCGAGCGCTCAGGGAGGTATCCGTACCGTTCCAGGTCCGTACGGAGCGCGGTCGCGGCCTTCGCCGCCACCGACATGCCGTGCCCGTACACGGGGTTGAACGCGGCCAGCGCGTCCCCGAGGGCCACGAACCCGTCGGGCCAGAGGGAGAGTTCCTCGTAGTACCGGCGGCGGTTGGCCGTGCTGCGGGAGCCGCACACCGGGCCGAGCGGCTGCGCCGCCTCGATGAGGTCGCCGATGACGGGGGTGCGCAGGGTGCGGGCGAACGGCAGGAAGCCCGCGTCGTCCGTCGGCGGCTGCGCGGGCCTCAGGCCCGTCAGGGTGACCAGCCACCGGCCGTCCTCGATCGGCAGCAGGGTGCCCGAGCGGCCGGGGACCGGGTCGGCGGGGCTCGGCATCACGGTCACGGCCGGGAAGTCCCGCTCCGCACCGGGCGGCACCCGGAACAGCCGGGTGGAGTAGGCGAGTCCGGTGTCGACGGTCTCCTCCCGTACCCGGGGTATCCCCAGCTCCTCCAGCCAGGTGCGCGCGGCCGAGCCGCGGCCGGTCGCGTCGACGACGAGGTCCGCCCCGATCAGCGACGCCTCGCCGGTGGCCCGGTCGCGGACCCGGACGGCGGTGACGCGGCGGCTGTCGCCGTCGAGCCCGGTGACGTCCGTGCCCTGGAGCAGGGTCACGCGCGGGTCCATGAGGACCCGTTCCCGTACGGTCCAGTCCAGCAGGGCCCGCCCGCAGGTGATGACGTACTGGAGGTCCGCTGACCTCGGCACCCAGCCCTGGGCGGTGGAGGAGACGAGGCCCTTCCGTACGCTGACGCGGTGCGCCCCGGCGGCGTAGAGGCTCTTGGTGACGCCGGGGACGAGCGCGTCGATCGCCTCCGCGCCGCTGGACATCAGCATGTGCGCGTGGCGCGCCTGCGGCACGCCTGTGCGCTCCTGGGGGCCGGCGGGCATCCGGTCGCGTTCGACCAGGGTGATGTGGTCCGCGTGGCCCGCCAGTGCGGCGGCGGCCAGGGTGCCGGCCAGACCACCGCCCAGGACCACCGCGTGGGTCGCTCGTGCTGCCATCGCCGTGACGTTCCTTCCTCGTGTGAACCGGGGGACGTGAGGTGGTGCGTACGTGAGGTGGCGCGTAGGTGAGTCGGTGGGTACGTCGGTACGTGGGTCAGGAGAGGCCGGACAGCCACTCCTGGACCAGGCGGGCCGTCTCCCCCGCGTGGGCCTCCAGCATCGTGAAGTGGTCCCCGGGCGCGTCCACGGCCGTGTGCGGGTGCGGCCAGGCCGAGGACCAGTGGTTCTCCCCCGCCCGCACCAGCAGGGTGGGTACGGAGATCTCCGCGGGCTCCCAGGCCGCGAAGGTCCGGACGTAGCCGCCCATGGCGGTGAGGCGCTGGTCGTCGAGCGAGGCGGCGTCCCCGTCCCGCTCCCGCAGACCGGCCGCCAGATCGGACTGGAAGCCGGGGAGCGCGTGCACGTCCGTCGGGACGACGTCCAGGAGCACCACGGCCCGCGGCGGGGCGCCGAGTTCTTCCAGACGGGCGGCGACGGCGTACGCGATCATCGCGCCCGAGGAGTGGCCCAGCAGGGCGTACGGGGTGGGGCCCGCGTGGCGCCGTACCGTCTCGGCGTGGAGGGCGACGAGCGCGCCGACGTCGGCCGGGAGGGGACCGCCGTCCGTGAACCCCGGTTCGGGGAGCACCGTCACCTCGCGTACGCCGCGGAAGGCGGCGGCGAACCGCGCGTACTGCTGGGGTCCGGCGATGGCCAGGAACGAGGGGAAGCAGAAGAGCCCGGGGGTCTCCTCCCCCGTCGCGAGCCGCAGCGGCCTCGGCGCCGGGCCCGTACCGTCGGTGAAGGTGGGCCGGAACGAGGCGGCGTCGCCCAGCAGATGGACGAACGCCTCGAACCGGCCGTCGTCGCACGCCGCGCGGAACAGGGCGCTCAGGCCCGCCCCGGACTCGGCCGACGGCCTCGGTCCGGCGGCCTGTTCGGGTACCGCCACCACGGAGCGCAGCCGGGCGGCGAGGGCGCGGGGCGTCGTGCACTCGAAGAGCAGGGTGGCCGGGAGCGGTGAACCGACGGCCTCCGCGAGGCAGTTGCGCAGTTCCACGGTGGTCAGCGAGTCGAACCCCATCTCGATGAAGTCCTGTTCGGGGCCGACCGCCTCCGGGGACCGGTGGCCGAGCACCTCGGCCGCGAGACCCCGGACCAGTTCGAGTACCGCGCCGTCCCGCCCGTCCTCGGGGAGGCCGGCCAGGCGCCGGGCGAGCGAGGGGGCGTCGGCGGGTGTCCCGGCCCGGCGGGGCGGCGGGGGCACCAGGGTACGCAGCGGCGCGGGGACGCCGCCGGTGCGGGCGCGTCCCCGCAGCCCCGCGAGGTCGAACGCGGCGGGGACGACGACCGCCTCGTCCTGGGCCCAGCCGAGATCGAACAGGGCGAGTCCGTCCTCGGCGGACAGGGCCCGCATCCCGGAGCGCGTGATCCTGGCCCGGTCGGAGTCGTCCAGGGTGCCGGTCATGCCGCCGCCCGGTGCCCAGAGCCCCCAGGCCAGCGAGGTGGCGGGCAGCCCGGCCGCGCGCCGGTGTCCGGCGAGGGCGTCCAGGAAGGCGTTGGCGGCGGCGTAGTTGGCCTGGCCGGGGGTGCCGACGATGCCCGCGACCGAGGAGAAGAGCACGAAGGCCGTGAGGTCGGCGTCGGCGGTCAGTTCGTGGAGGTTGAGCGCGCCGTCGACCTTGGGGCGCAGCACCCGGTCGAGCCGGCCGGGGGTGAGTTCGGTGACGACGGAGTCGTCGAGGACGCCCGCCGTGTGCACCACGGCGGTCAGCGGACGGTCGGCCGGCACCCGTCCCAGCACGTCGGCGAGGGCCGCGCGGTCGGCCGTGTCGCAGGCGGCGAACTCGGCCTCCGCGCCCAACTCCCGCAGGTCGGCGAGGAGATGGTCCGCGCCCTCGGCGGCGGCTCCGCTGCGGCTGAGCAGCAGCAGCCTCCGTACGCCGTGCGCGCGCACGAGGTGCCGGGCGACCAGGCCGCCGAGCGCCCCGGTGGCGCCCGTGACGAGGACGGTGCCCGCCGGGTCCGTGGTGACGGTACGGCCGGAGGCGGCGAGCCGCGCGAGGCGGGGCGCGTACGGGGTCCCGGCCCGGACGATCACCTCGGTCTCGCCGTGGGCGAGGGCGGCGGGCAGCGTACGGTGCCGGTCCGCCGGGTCGTCGAGGTCCACCAGGGCGAAGCGGTCCGGGTGTTCGCTCGCGGCCGACCTGACCAGGCCCCACAGGGGCGCGTGCACCAGGTCGGTGACGCCCTCCCCCACCGCGCCGCTGGTGAGGAAGACCAGCCGGGACGGGGCGAACCGGTCGTCGGCGAGCCATTCCCTCACGAGGTCGAGCGCCCGGTGGGTGGCCCCGTGGGCGTCCCGGCCCGACAGGCAGGGCACGACGACCGCGTCGGGGACGCGCAGGCCGTCGTCGATCGCCTTGGTGAGGGCTTCGAGACCGGCGTACGAGGCGGTGCCGGGCGCCCCGTACGCGGTGCCGTCCCCGTCCTCCAGCGCCACCAGCCGCAGGGCCCGGAACTCCGCCCCCGCCGGGGGCAGTTCGGCCAGGGTGATACGGAACAGGGCGTCGCGGACGGCCCCTGTCGCGGCCCTGAGCCGGTCGGCGGCGACGCTCCGCAGGGCGAGGGAGCCGATGGACACCACGGGGTGGCCGGTGGCGTCGGCCGCGTCCAGGGTGACGGAGTCGGGCCCGGTGGACGTCATGCGTACGCGCAGCTCGGCGGGGCCGCTCCCGTGGAGCCGTACGCCGTTCCAGGAGAAGACGAGCCGGTGCGTGGCGGCGCCCCGGTCCTCGTCGCCGGCGGACAGGCCCAGCACGTGCAGGGAGGCGTCCAGCAGCGCCGGGTGCACGCCGAAGGCGCCCGCCGTCTCGCGCTGTTCGCCGGGGAGGCGGACCTCGGCGAAGGTCTCCGCGCCGCGCCGCCAGGCACGCCGTACGCCCTGGAACGCGGAGCCGTAGTCGTAGCCGAGGTCCGCGACGGAGGCGTAGAGCCCGTCGACCTCCAGCGGGGTGGCCCCGTCGGGCGGCCACGCGGTGAGGTCGAAGCCGGCCGGTTCGGTGTCCGGTGCGAGCACGCCGCTCGCGTGGAGCGTCCACGGCAGGTCGGCGCCGTCGGGCCTGGCGTGGACGGAGACGGTACGGGTGCCGTGCTCGCCGGGTTCGCCGACGGTGACCTGGACCCGGGCCGCGCCGTCCTCGCCGAGGACGAGGGGCGCCTCGACGAGGAGTTCGTCGACGCGTCCGCAGCCGACGTACGCCCCCGCGTGGAAGGCCAGTTCGAGGAAGCCGGTGCCGGGGAAGAGGACCGTACCGCCGACGGCGTGGTAGGCGAGCCAGGGGTGGGAGCGCAGCGAGAGCCGTCCGGTGAAGACGGGGCCTCCCCCGGCGGCGGGCTCCAGGGTGGCGCCGAGCAGCGGGTGTCCCGCCGGGGTGAGCCCGGCGGCGCCGACATCGGCCGACGGTCCCGCGCTCGCCCAGAAGCGGCGGCGGCGGAACGCGTACGTGGGCAGGTCCACGCGCCCGGCTCCGGGGAACACGGCGGGCCAGTCCACGGGCGCGCCGTCCGCGAAGAGTTCGGCCAGCGCGGTGTGCGCGCCGAGCGGCCCGCCGCCGGTCCTGCGGACGGCCGCGACCAGGGCCGCCGGTCCGGTCAGGCAGGTCTCGGCCATCGGGGTGAGGACCGCGTCGGGGCCGATCTCCAGATACGTGCGGGCGCCGAGCCGTTCCAGGGCGCGGACGCCGTCGCGGAACCGGACGGGCTCCCTGACCTGCCGTACCCAGTACTCCGGTTCGTCCAGGGGGGTCGCGGGCTCTCCGGTGAGGGTGGAGACGACCGGGATACGCGGCGCGGAGAAGGTGAGGCCCGCGACGACGGTCCGCAGCTCGGCGAGCATGGGTTCCATCAGCGGCGAGTGGAAGGCGTGGCTCACGCGCAGCCGCCGTGTCCTGCGCCCCCGCGCCTCCCAGTACCGGGCGGCCTCCATGACGGCCTCCTCGTCCCCGGCGATGACCGTGGAGGCGGGCCCGTTGACGGCGGCGACGCCCAGCCGGCCGGTCCGGCCGGCCAGCGAGGCGGCGACCTCGTCCTCCTCGGCCCTGACCGATACGACGGCGCCGCCCTCGGGCAGTGCCTGCATCAGCCGGCCCCGGGCCGCGACCAGCGCGCACGCGTCCGGGAGGGACAGCACACCGGCGGCGTACGCGGCGGCGATCTCGCCGATGGAGTGGCCGAGCAGCAGGTCCGGGGTGAGCCCCCACGACGTGAACAGCCGGAACAGGGCCACCTCGAAGGCGAACAGCGCGGGCTGGGTGAACTCCGTACGGTCCAGGAGCGCCGCCTCCGGTGTTCCCTCGGCGGCGAACATGACCTCGCGCAGCGGGCGGGGCAGTCGCGGGTCGAGCTGCGCGCACGCCTCGTCCAGGGCGTCCGCGAAGGCGGGGAAGGCGTCGGCCAGGTCCCGTCCCATGCCGGGCCGTTGGGCGCCCTGTCCCGAGAAGAGCCAGGCCGTCCTGGGGTGGGGGCGCGCGGTGCCCCTGACCGGGCCGGGCGCGCCGGTGGCGAGCGCGTCCAGGCCGCGCAGGAACGTCTCCCGGTCGGCGGCGACCACGGCCGCCCTGTGCGGGAAGGCGGAGCGGGTGGTGGCGAGGGAGTAGCCGATGTCGGCGAGGCTGTCGCCGGACCTGGTGGTGAGGTGGGCGGCCAGCCGCGCCGCCTGGGCGCGCAGCGCCTCCTCGCTCCTGGCCGACAGGACCCAGGGCAGGACGCCGGGGCGCGGTACGGCGGCTTCGGGAACGGCCGGTGCGACCGGTGCTTCCTCCAGGACGACGTGGGCGTTGGTGCCGCTGACGCCGAACGAGGACACCCCGGCCCGCCGGGGGCGCCCGTGCCGTACCCAGGGCCGCGCCTCGGTCAGCAGCGACACGGCGCCCGCTTCCCAGTCCACGCGCGGGGTCGGCGCGTCGACGTGCAGCGTCCTCGGCAGTACGCCGTGGCGCAGCGCCAGCACCGTCTTGACCACGCCCGCCAGCCCGGAGGCGGCCTGGGTGTGGCCGATGTTGGACTTGACCGAGCCGAGCCAGAGCGGGTGTTCGCGGTCCTGCCCGTACGTGGCGAGCAGCGCCTGTGCCTCGATCGGGTCGCCCAGGGCGGTGCCGGTGCCGTGCGCCTCGACGGCGTCCACGTCGGCCGGGGTGAGCCGGGCTGCGCCCAGCGCCTCGCGGATGACGCGCTGCTGCGCGGGGCCGTTGGGGGCGGTCAGACCGCTGCTGGCGCCGTCCTGGTTGACGGCGCTGCCGCGCACGAGCGCCAGTACCGGATGGCCGTGGCGTTCGGCGTCCGAGAGCCTTTCCAGCAGCACCATGACGGCGCCCTCGCCCCAGCCGGTGCCGTCGGCGGCGGCGGCGAAGGACTTGCAGCGGCCGTCGGCGGCGAGCCCGCGCTGCCTGCTGAACTCGACGAAGGTGCCCGGGGTCACCATGACGGACACCCCGCCCGCCAGGGCGAGCGAGCACTCGCCGCGGCGCAGCGCCTGTCGGGCGAGGTGGAGGGCGACCAGCGACGAGGAGCACGCCGTGTCGACGGTGAGCGCCGGGCCCTCCAGGCCGAGCGTGTAGGCGATCCGCCCCGAGATGACGGAGGCGGCGCTGCCGGTCAGCAGATACCCCTCCAGGTCCTCGGGCGGGGGCCGCAGCCGGGTGCCGTACCCCTGGTCGGCGGCGCCGACGAAGACACCGGTCCGGCTGGAGCGGAGGGTCGCCGGGTCGATCCCGGCGTGCTCGAACACCTCCCAGGCGGTCTCCAGGGAGAGGCGCTGCTGCGGGTCCATCGCGGCGGCCTCGCGGGGCGAGATGCCGAAGAAGGCCCCGTCGAAGTCGGCCGCGTCGTGGAGGAAGCCGCCGACGCGGACGTACGAGGTGCCGGCCCGGTCCGGGTCGGGGTCGTAGAGCGCCGCCAGGTCCCAGTCGCGGTCCGTGGGGAACGGGGTGAGCGCGTCCCGCCCGGCGGAGATCAGCTCCCACAGCGCGTCGGGGGTGGCGACCCCGCCGGGGAAGCGGCAGCTCATGCCCACGATCGCCAGCGGCTCGGCGGAGGCGGCGGTGAGTTCGTCGTTCTGCCGCCGCAGTCTCTCGTTGGCCTTGAGGGACGCCCGGAGCGCGTCGACGATCCTCTGCTCGGTTCCGGTGGGGGCGCCGGTGCCGGTCATGACATCTCCAAGTCCGAGTCGGCGTTCTCGTACGCCAGCTCAAGCAGTCCGTCGAGCTCCATGGAGTCGATGGGGTTCTCCGGCGGGGGTCCCGCGGTGTCGGTGCTGTCGTCGGAGGCGGTGGCGGTGGCGGTGGGACCCGCCGGATCCGTCCCGGGGTCCGGGGCCAGTGCGTCGCGCAGGTGCCGGGCGAGGGCGAGGGGGGTCGGGTGGTCGAAGACGAGGGTGGCGGGGAGGCGGAGCGCGGTGGCGGCGTTCATCCGGTTGCGCAGTTCCAGCGCCGTCAGCGAGTCGAAGCCCAGGTCGAGGAAGCCCCGGTCGGGGTCGATGGCGTCGGCCGTGGCATGGCCGAGGACGGCGGCGGCCTCGGTCCTGACGAGTTCACCGAGGACCTGGTCGCGTTCGGCGGCGGTCAGGGCGGCGAGCCGGCGCGGCCACTCGGGGGCGGTCGCGGACGCCGCGGTTCCGGCCGGGGACGCCGTCCGCCGGGCCGGCGCGGTGACGAGGCCGCGGAGCAGGGCCGCGGGCCCTTCGGTGCTCGCCGCCCGGGGGCGCAGCGCGGCGAGGTCCAGGAGTACGGGGACGACGAGGGCCTGGTCGGCGGCGCCTGCCGCGTCGTACAGCGCCAGGCCCTGGGCCGGTGTCAGGGAGGCCATGCCGCCGCGGGCGACGCGGGTGAGGTCGGTGGAGGTGAGCTGGCTGGTCATGCCGTCGTCCGGGGCCCAGGGGCCCCAGGCGAGCGACTGGGCGGGCAGTCCGGCGGCACGCCGCCGCCGGGCCAGGGCGTCGAGGAAGGTGTTCCCCGCGGCGTAGGCGGCCTGCCCCGGGCTGCCGAAGACGGCGGCGGCCGAGGAGAACAGCACGAACGCGGCGAGGTCGTGGTGGGCGGTCAGTTCGTGCAGATGGAGCGCGGCGTCCACCTTGGGGCGCAGGACGGTGTCGATCCGGTCGGGGGTCAGCGCGGTGACCACGCCGTCGTCGAGGACGCCCGCACAATGGACGACGGCGGTCAGGGAGACCCCGGAGAGCAGCCGGGCCAGGGCGTCGCGGTCGGTGACGTCGCAGGCCGCGGAGGTCGCGTCGGCGCCGAGCGCGAGCAGTTCGTCGCGCAGGTCGTCGGCGCCGCCGCGGCCGACGAGGAGCAGGGTGCGGGCGCCGTGTGCGGTGACGAGGTGGCGGGCGATGTGTGAGCCCAGGGCGCCGTTCGCGCCGGTGATCAGGACGGTGCCGGACGGGTCGAGCGGGCGGGGCACGGTGAGGACGACCTTGCCGATGTGCCGGGCCTGGCCGAGGTGGCGGAACGCCTCCCGGGCGCGGCGCACGTCCCAGGTCCTGACGGGCAGCGGGGTCAGCGCGCCGGACGCGAACAGACCGAGGATGTCGGTGAGCATCTCCCGGATGCGCGCGGGCCCCGCCTCCATGAGGTCGAACGCCCGGTAGGCGACGCCCGGATGGCCGGTGCCCACCGCGTCGGCGGTCCTGATCTCCGCCTTGCCCATCTCCAGGAAGCGGCCTCCCCGGGGCAGCAGCCGCAGCGAGGCGTCGATGAACTCGCCGGTGAGCGCGTTGAGGACGACGTCGACGCCGCGGCCGTGCGTGGCGGTCAGGAACTGGCCGGCGAAGTCGGTCGTACGGGAGGAGGCGACGCGGTCGGCGGGCAGCCCCGCCCTGGTGAGGGTGTCCCATTTGCCGGGGCTCGCCGTGCCGTACACTTCGGCGCCCAGATGCCGGGCGAGTTGTACGGCGGCCATGCCGACCCCGCCGGCCGCGGCGTGGACGAGGACGGACTCGCCCTCCTTGAGGCCGGCGAGGTCGGTGAGGGCGTAGTACGCGGTCAGGAACGCGACGGGGACCGACGCCGCCTGTTCGAAGGACCAGTCCTCGGGGAGTCGCGCGACCATCCGGTGGTCGGTGACGGCGATCGGTCCGAACGCGCCGGAGAAGATGCCCGCGACCCGGTCGCCGGGCGCCAGGTCGGCCACCCCGGCGCCGGTCCCGGTGACGACGCCGGCGCCCTCGATGCCGATGACGGCGGGGCCGGGGTAGGCGCCCAGGGTGGTGAGGACATCGCGGAAGTTGACGCCCGCCGCGCGGATCGCGACCCGGATCTCGTGGTCGTCCAGCGGTGCGGTGGCGGCCGGTTCCCCGACCAGGCGCAGGTTGTCCGGGGTGCCCTGGACGGGGATGTCGAGCCGCCAGGCGGCGGTCCCGGCGGGGGGTACGAGCGCGTCGTCGGAGGAGAGCCGGGTCAGCCGGGGCACGGTGACCGCCCCGGCGCGTACGGCCAGTTCGGGTTCGTCCAGCGTGGCGAGGGAGGGCAGCAGGGCGAGGCAGGCGGCCGGGTCGTCGGCGTCCACGAGGAGGAACCGGCCCGGGTGTTCGGCGCGCGCCGAGCGCACCGCGCCCCAGACGGGCGCCTGACCGAGGCCGTCGAGCGTGTCGGCGCCGTACGGACTGTCGGGGCCGAAGGTGCCGGGACCGCCGGGACCGTCGGGCCCCGCAGCGCCGCTGGTCAGGAAGGCGAGACGGGATCCGGCGCACCGGGGGTCCGCCAGCCATGCCTGAAGCAGCTCCACCGTCCGGTGCACGGCACCGCGGGCCTGGTCGGCCGCCGTGCCCGCCGTGCGGGGCGGTGCCACGGCGACGAGGCCGGGTACCTCGTCCAGCGCGGCGAGATCGGCGGCCGTGGCGATCCGTACGACGGGCGCGACGGACGCGACGGGTGTGACGGAGTTGTCGGGGGTGTTGACGGGGATGTCGACGGGCGCCGTCCCCAGCGGGGTCCACTCCACCGTGTGGAGGGCGTCGGTCCTGGCGGGGGCCGCGCCGAGCCCGGCGGCGACCGGGCGGAGTTTCAGCGACTCCACGGTGGCGACGCTCGCCCCGGCCGGGTCGGCGACGGTCAGGGCGACCGTGTCCGTCCCGGTGGCGGTGAGCCGTACGCGCAGCGCGGCGGCCCCCGAGGCGTGCAGGGCCACCCCGGACCAGGCGAACGGCATCCGTCCGATGCCGTCCTGGCCGGCCCGGGAGAGCGCGACGGTGTGCAGCGCCGCGTCGAGCAGGGCGGGGTGCAGGCCGAACCGGCGGGCCTCGTCGGCCGCCCCGTTCTCCTCGGGGAGGGCGACCTCGGCGTACACCTCGTCGCCCCGGCGCCACGCGGCGCGCAGCCCGCGGAAGACCGGTCCGTAGCCGAACCCGGCGTCGGCGACCGTACGGTACAGGTCGTCGACCGGTACCGGCTCGGCGCCGGAGGGCGGCCACGCCGTGAGGGCGTCCCCCGGCGCGGTGGCGGCCCGCGCGAGGACTCCGCCGGCGTGCCGGGTCCACGCGGCCGGTGCGTCCGGGTCGTCGTTGCCGGCCCGTCCGTACAGGGTCAGTGCGCGGCGTCCCGAGGCGTCGGGTCCGTCGACCCAGAGCTGGACCTGGACGGCGCCGCGTTCCGGGAGCACCAGGGGTGCCTCGATGGTGAGTTCTTCCACGGTGGCGCAGCCGACCTGGTCCCCGGCGTGCACCGCGAGTTCCACGAAGGCCGTGCCGGGCAGGACGGTCACGCCGGAGACCGTGTGGTCGGCCAGCCAGGGGTGGGTCCGTACCGAGAGCGAGCCGGTGAAGAGCGCGCCCGGGCCGTGCGCGAGCGGCACCCCGGCGCCGAGCAGCGGATGCCCGGAGACGGTGAGCCCGGCGGAGCCGAGGTCGGCGGCGGGTGCGGGGCGCTCCATCCAGTACCGGCTGCGCTGGAAGGCGTACGAGGGGAGGGGGACGCGCGCCGCGCCGGAACCGGCGTGGAAGGCGGCCCAGTCGGGGCTCACCCCGGCGACGTGCAGCCGGGCCAGCGCGTCGAGCGCGCCGTCGGTCTCCGTCCGGTCCCCGCGCAGTACGGGGAGGGCGCTCGCCCCGTCGCCGAGGGATTCCACCACCATCGGGGTGAGGGCGCTGCCCGGGCCGAGTTCGACGAAGACGGTGACGCCGAGGTCCCGCAGGGTCCCGACGGCGTCGTGGAACCGGACGGCGTCGCGGGCGTGCCGGGTCCAGTACTCCGCCGTGCCCATCTCGTCGGTGACGCTCCGGCCGGTCAGCGCCGACACGACGGGGATACGGGGCGTGCCGTACGTCAATCCGTCGGCGATCCGGCGGAACTCCGTCAGCATCCCGTCCATGTGCGGCGAATGGAAGGCGTGGCTGACCCGCAGCCGCCTGGTCCGTACCCCGGCGGCGGTGAGGAGTTCACCGATCCGGGTGACCGGGTCCTCGTCACCGGCGACGACCACGGAGGCCGGCCCGTTGACGGCGGCGAGGGCCACGCGGCCCTCGTGCTCCGCCAGCAGGGGGAGGACGGCCGCCTCGGGGGCGTTCACGGCGAGCATCGCGCCGCCGCCGGGCAGTGCCTGCATCAGCCGTCCGCGCGCCACCACCAGGGCGGCGGCGTCGGGCAGCGACAGGACGCCCGCGACCTGCGCGGCGGCGATCTCGCCGACGGAGTGGCCCGCCACGTACTCCGGGGTGATGCCCCAGTGGTCCAGCAGCCGGTGGAGGGCGATCTCCAGGGCGAAGAGGGCGGGCTGGGTCAGCTCGGTGCGGTCGAGGGGGGCGCTGTCCTGGGCGGGGCCGCGGAACATGGCCGTACGCAGGGACCCGCCGAGCCGGGGGTCGAGGAGCGGGTCGAGTTCCGCGCAGATCTCGTCGAGCGCGCGGGCGAACACGGGGTACGCGTCGTACAGTTCGCGCCCCATGCCCGCGCGCTGCGAGCCCTGCCCGGAGAACAGGAACGCGACGCTCCGCCCGGTCCTGGCGGCGCCGGTGACGACTCCGGCGGCGCTCCGGCCCTCGGCGAGCGCGTCGAGTCCGCTCCGCAGCGTGTCGCGGGAGCCGGCGAGCACCACGGCGCGCCGGTCGAGCGCGGAGCGGGTGGTGGCCAGCGAGAACGCGAGGTCCAGGAGCGTGTCGTCCGGGCGCGCGGACAGATGCGCGCGCAGCCTCGACGCCTGGGCGCGCAGGGCCGGTTCGGTCCGCCCGGACAGGACGACCGGCAGGGGCAGGGGGTCGGGTGCGACGGGGGGTACGGGACGGGACGGGGCCGCCGGTCCCTGTTCGAGGATGAGGTGGGCGTTCGTACCGCTCACGCCGAAGGACGACACCCCGGCGCGGCGCGGCCGTTCGCCCGCTTCCCAGGGCCGCTCCTCGGTCAGCAGCGACACGGCGCCCGCCGACCAGTCGACCTGGGAGGTCGGCGCGTCCACATGGAGGGTCCTGGGCAGGGTCGCGTGCCGCATGGCCTGCACCATTTTCAGCACTCCGGCCATGCCCGCCGCGGCCTGGGTGTGGCCGAGGTTGGACTTGACCGAGCCGAGCCACAGCGGGCGTTCACGGTGCTGCCCGTACGTGGCGAGCAGGGCCTGCGCCTCGATCGGGTCACCCAGGGTGGTGCCGGTGCCGTGCGCCTCGACGGCGTCGATGTCGGCCGGGGAGAGCCGGGCGTGGGCGAGGGCCTGGCGGATCACCCGCTGCTGGGCGGGGCCGTTGGGCGCGGTCAGTCCGTTGGAGGCGCCGTCCTGGTTGACGGCGCTGCCGCGCACGAGCGCCAGTACCGGATGGCCGTGGCGTTCGGCGTCGGAGAGCCGTTCCAGCACGACCAGCCCGGCGCCCTCGCCCCAGCCCGTACCGTCGGCGGAGTCGGCGAACGCCTTGCACCGGCCGTCGGGGGCGAGGCCGCGCTGCCGGGAGAACTCCACGAACGCGGCCGGGGTCGACATCACCGACACCCCGCCGGCCAGGGCGAGTGTGCACTCGCCCTGGCGCAGGGCCTGGGCCGCCCAGTGCAGGGCGACCAGCGCGGAGGAGCAGGCGGTGTCCACGGTGACGGCCGGGCCCTCCAGGCCGAAGGTGTAGGCGATGCGTCCGGACACGACGCTGGCCGCGTTGCCCGCCAGCAGATAGCCCTCGGTGCCTTCGGGCGCGTCGCCGGGACCGCCCGCGTAGTCCTGCCCGTTGGTGCCGACGAAGACCCCGGCCCGGCTGCCCCGCAGGGTGGCCGGGTCGATGCCCGCGCCCTCGAACGCCTCCCAGGCCGTCTCCAGGAGCACCCGCTGCTGCGGGTCCATGGCCAGGGCCTCGCGCGGCGATATCCCGAACAGGTCGGCGTCGAAGTCGGGCGCGTCGTGGAGGAAGGCGCCGTGCCGGGTGTACGTCGTGCCCCGGTGGTCCGGGTCGGGGTGGTGGAGCGCGTCGAGGTCCCAGCCGCGGTCGTCCGGGAACGCGCCGACGGCGTCGCGCCCGGCGGCCAGCAGCTCCCACAGGTCGTCCGGGTTCCGTACGCCACCGGGGAACCGGCAGCTCATGGCGACGATCACGACGGGGTCGCTGTCGGTCGCGGCGAGCGGCGCGGGCGCGTCGTCCGCGGCGGGCGCGTCGCCCGGGGCGGACGTCTCGTCCGGGGCGGGCGCTTCGCCGGCGCCGAAGAGTTCGTGCTCCAGGCGGTCCGCGAGGAGGGCGGCCGTCGGATGGTCGAAGACCAGGGTGGTGGGCAGTTTCAGTCCGGTGGCCGCGCCGAGCCGGTTGCGCAGTTCGACGGCGGTGAGGGAGTCGAGGCCGAGGTCGCGGAACGCCCGTCCCGCGTCGACGGATGCGGGGCCGCGGTGGCCGAGGACAACGGCGGCCTGGGTCCGGACGAGCGTCCGCAGGGTGCGGGCGCGCTGGGCGGCGCCCTGGCCCCGGAGTTGCCGGACGAGGTCCGGTGCCGCGTCCGGTGCGGTCCTGTCGGGGGCGGTCGGGGCGCCGGCCAGCCGGCCGAGCCAGGGGCGGGTCCGGCCCGCGCCCGCGCCGGTGAAGCGCTGCCAGTCGATGTCGGCGACCATCACCGCCGTATCGCCCTGGTCCAGGGCCTGTTGGAGCGCGCCGAGGGCGAGGTCAGGGGCCATGGGCAGGACGCCGCCCTGCTGGAGCCGCCGCTCCACGACGCCCGCGTCCATGGCGAGCCCGCTGTCCGCCCAGGCGCCCCAGGCCACGGAGGTGGCGGGCAGGCCGTCGGCACGGCGCTGTTCGGCGAGCGCGTCGAGATGGGCGTTGGCGGCGGCGTAGTTGGCCTGTCCGGCGCTGCCCAGCACTCCGGCGGCCGAGGAGAACAGGACGAACGCCGAGAGATCGAGGCCGAGGTCGCGGGTCAGCGCGTCGAGGACGGTCGCGGCGGCCGTCTTGGGGCCGAACACCGTCTCCAGCCTGCCGGTGTCGAGGTGGTCGAGGACACCGTCGTCCAGCACGCCCGCGGTGTGGACGACCGCGGTCGGCGGGTGCTCGGCCAGCAGCCGTCCCGTCGCGTCACGGTCGGCGGCGTCGCAGGCGGCGACGGTCACCTCGGCGCCCAATGCGCGCAGTTCGGCGGTGAGTTCGGCCGCACCGGGCGCCTCGGGGCCGCGCCTGCTGGTGAGGACGAGGTGGCCCGCCCCGGACGCCGCCAGCCAGCGGGCGGCCCGCGCGCCGAGGGCGCCGGTACCGCCGGTGACCAGGACGGTCCCGGACGGACGCCAGGTCCCGGACGGACGCCAGGTCGCGTCCGGGACCGCCGCGTCCGATACCGCCGCGGACGAAGACGTGGGGGACGACGTGGACGACGACGTGCGTGACGTCTCGGGCGCTCGGGTGAGGCGCCTGGCGTACACACCGGAGGCGCGGATCGCGAGTTGGTCCTCGTCGTCGGTACGGGTCAGCGCCCCGGCCAGCCGCTCCGCCGCGGCCCCGTCGGGCGACTCGGGCAGGTCGATCAGGCCGCCCCAGCGTTCCGGGTGCTCCAGGGCGACGACCCGGCCGAGCCCCCAGATCTGCGCCTGGGGCACCCGCGCGAGCCGCTCGGGGCCGACCGCGACGGCGCCCTGGGTGAGCAGCCACAGCGGGGCGTCCACGTCGGCGTCGCCGAGGGCCTGGACCAGGGTGAGGGTCGCGGCCGTACCCACGGGCACGGCGGTCCCGGCCGGCCCGGCGCGTCCGTCCAGGGCCAGCAGCGAGACCACGCCCGTGATCCGGCCGCCGTCGGGCAGCGCGTCCCGTACCGCGCGCAGCCGGGCCGCGAGGGTGGCCCGGTCGTCGGCGTCCACCACGATCCGTACCGTGGGGTCGCCGAGCGCGTCGGCCCACGCGGCCCCGTCGCCGGTGGCGGGCAGCAGGACCAGGCGGGTGCCGGCCGCCGGCCGGCGCGTGGCGGCGACGGGCTGCCAGGTGGTCCGGTAGCGCCAGCCGTCCGTACGGGAGCGTTCCCGGTGGCGTCGCCGCCAGGAGGAGAGCGCGGGCAGTACGGCGCTGAGGGGTTCGTCCCCGGTCAGGGCGAGGGTGCCGGTCAGCTCGGCCAGGTCCGCGCGCTCGACGGCGGCCCAGAACGCGCGGTCCGTCGCGTCCCGCGGGGCGGTCGCGCGCTGCCTGCCGGACTCCAGCCAGTAGCGCTCGCGCTGGAAGGCGTAGGTGGGCAGGGCGGTACGGCGTGCCCCCGGGAAAGCGGGCGTCCACTCGACGGCCAGCCCGCGGACATGCCCCTCCGCCAGTGACCGCAGGAAGCGATCGGGTCCGCCGTCGTCGCGGCGCAGCGAACCCAGGGTGACGGCGGGCGAGTCGAGGGCGTCGAGCGTCTCGCGTACGCCCACCGTCAGCACCGGATGGCCGCTCGTCTCGACGAAGAAGTCGAAGCCGTGCGTGGCGAGTTCCCGGACGGCCTCCTCGAAGCGGACCGGTTCGCGCAGATTGCGGTACCAGTACGCGGCGTCGAGTCGGGTGCCGTCGAGCCATCCGGCGGTGACCGTGGAGAAGAACGGCACGGTCGCGGCCCTCGGCGCCACATCGGCCAGGGTGGCGAGGAGTTCGGCCTCGACCGCCTCGACGTGGGCGGTGTGCGAGGCGTAGTCGACGGGGATCCGCCGGGCCCGCCGGCCGCTCTCCTCGACGGCGGCCCGCAGCTCCTCCAGGGCGGCCGGCTCCCCCGCCACGACCACGGAGCGGGGGCCGTTGACCGCGGCGAGGGTGATCCGGCCGTCCCGGTGCGCGAGTTCACTCTCGGCTTCGGCGACGGAGAGCGCCAGCGACATCATGCCGCCGTGACCGGCCAGGGTCGCGGCGATGGCCCGGCTGCGCAGGGCGACGATCCTGGCGGCGTCGGGCAGGGAGAGCGCGCCGGCGACACAGGCGGCGGCGATCTCCCCCTGGCTGTGCCCGACGACCGCCGCGGGTTCCACACCGTACGAGCGCCAGAGCGCGGCCAAGGACACCATCACCGCGAACAGCGCGGGCTGCACCACCTCCACCCGCTCCAACGCCTCGCCGTCGCCCAGGACGTCGGACAGCGACCAGTCCGTGTACGGCGACAGCGCGTCCTCACACTCCGCCATCCGGGCCGCGAACACCGGCGAGGACTCCATCAACTCGCCTGCCATACCGACCCATTGGGAGCCCTGGCCGGGGAAGACGAAGACGGTACGGCCGCGCAGGTCCGCGACGCCCTCGACGACATCGGCCCTGGGCTCGCCGTGCGCCAGGGCGTCCGTGCCCGCGAGGAGCGCGGCGCCGTCCGCGCCGATCACCACCGCCCGGTGCTCGAAGCGGGTACGGGTGGTCGCGAGGGACAGGCCGACATCGCCCGGCGGCCGGTCCGTCGCCCGCGCGGCCAGCCGCCCGGCCTGGGCACGCAGCGCCTCGGCGGTCTTCGCCGACAGCACCCACGGCACCGCACCGGGGGCCGGGCCGTCCCGATGGTCGGGTACGGGCGCCTCGGGGGCCTGTTCGAGGATGGCGTGCGCGTTGGTGCCGCTCACTCCGAACGAGGAGACACCGGCGCGGCGCGGCCGTCCCGTGTCGGGCCACGGCCGGGCGTCGGTGAGCAGCCGTACCGCTCCCGCCGTCCAGTCGATGTGCGGGCTCGGTTCGTCCACGTGCAGGGTGCGGGGCAGCAGGCCGTGTCGCAGCGCCTGCACCATCTTGATGACGCCCGCGACCCCGGCGGCGGCCTGGGTGTGGCCGATGTTCGACTTCAACGAGCCGAGCCAGAGCGGGTGTTCACGGTCCTGTCCGTACGTCGCCAGTACGGCATCCGCCTCGATCGGGTCACCGAGCGTGGTCCCCGTACCGTGTCCCTCGACCACGTCGACATCGGCGGAGGAGAGCCGGGCGTTGGCCAGGGCCTGGCGGATCACCCGTTGCTGGGCGGGGCCGTTGGGCGCGGAGAGGCCGTTGGAGGCGCCGTCCTGGTTGATCGCGGTGGAGCGGACGACCGCGAGCACGTCGTGGCCGTTGCGTTCGGCGTCGGAGAGCCGTTCCAGGAGGAGCATTCCGGCGCCCTCGCCCCAGCCGGTGCCGTCCGCGCCCGCGGCGAAGGACTTGCAGCGGCCGTCGGCGGCGAGGCCGCGCTGCCGGGAGAACTCGACGAAGGTGCCGGGCGTCGACATCACCGTGGCGCCGCCCGCGAGCGCCATGGTGCAGTCGCCGGCCCGCAGTGCCTGCGCGGCGAGGTGCAGGGTGACCAGTGAGGAGGAGCAGGCGGTGTCGACGGTGACCGCCGGGCCTTCGAGTCCGAGGGTGTAGGAGACGCGGCCGGAGGCGACACTGCCCGCCGTACCGCCGCCGAGATACCCCTCGACGTCCTCGGGTACGGCGTCCGCCCCGGCGCCGTAGTCGTGGTACATGACGCCGACGAACACACCGGTCCTGCTGCCGCGCGCCGTCGCGGGGTCGATACCGGCCCGTTCGAACGCCTGCCACGAGGTCTCCAGCAGCAGCCGTTGCTGCGGGTCCATGGCCAGGGCCTCGCGCGGGGAGATCCCGAAGAACGCCGGGTCGAACTCGGCGGCGTCGTAGAGGAATCCGCCCTCGCGGGTGGCGAAGGTGCCGGTGCGGTCCTGGTCGGGGTCGTAGAGCCCGTCGATGTCCCAGCCCCGGTCGCCGGGCATCGCGGCGATCGCGTCGCCGCCCGCCGCCACCAGTTCCCACAGGTCCTCGGGCGAGCGCACCCCGCCCGGGTAGCGGCAGGCCATCCCGACGACGGCGATCGGGTCGTCGGACGGTACGACGGTCCCGGCGACCGGTGCGGCCGGTGCCTCGGAGATGCCGGTCAGCCGGGTGCGCAGGGTGGTGGCGAGCGCGGCCGGGGTCGGGTGGTCGAAGACGAGGGTGGCGGGCAGCCGCAGCCCGGTCGCCTCGGCGAGCTGATTGCGGAGCGCCACGGCGGTGAGCGAGTCGAAGCCGAGGTCGCGGGTGGCCGTGTCCGGGTCGATCGCCTCCGGTCCCGGGTGACCGAGTACGGCAGCGGCGTGGCCCCGTACCAGGTCGAGGAGTTCGCGGTGCTGCTGCTCGACGGGGAGGGCGGTCAGCCGGTGGGCGAGCCCCGAGCCGTCGGTGGTGGCCGTACCGGCGGTGGGGCGCGCGGCGGTCCTGACGAGTCCGCGCAGCAGCGCGGGGACGGGGGCGGCGGAGGCGCGCAGCCGGGCGAGGTCGAGCCGCAGCGGCAGGAGAAGTGCCGCACCCTGAACCGCCGTTGAGTCCACGCCGGTCACCGGGTCCGCGCCGGGCGGGGCCGTCGCCGCGTCGAAGAGCCGTAGCCCCTCCGCCGACGGGAGCGCGAGGGCTCCGGTCGCGCGCTGCCGGGCGAGGTCGTCCGTGCCGAGGTGGCCGGTCATCGCGCTGGACTGCTCCCACAGTCCCCAGGCGAGCGATACGGCGGGCAGCCCGCGGGCCCTGCGGTGCTGGGCGAGCGCGTCGAGGAAGGCGTTGCCCGCCGCGTAGTTGCCCTGTCCGGGGGCGCCGAACGCGGCGGCGGCCGAGGAGAACAGCACGAACGCGTCCAGATCGTGGGTGAGTTCATGGAGGTGGAGTGCCGCGTCGGCCTTGGGCCGCAGGACGGTGTCGACGCGTTCGGGGGTGAGTGCGCCGATGACCCCGTCGTCCAGTACACCGGCGGTGTGCACGACGGAGGTGATCCGGTGGCCGGCCAGCAGGGCCGCCAGGGCGTCCCGGTCGGCGGCGTCGCAGGCCGCGACGGTCACCTCGGCGCCCAACGCCGCCAGCTCCGCGGCGAGTTCGGTGGCGCCCGGGGAAGCGGCGCCGCGCCTGCTGGTCAGCAGGAGACGCCGTACCCCGTGGGTGGCGGCGAGATGCCGGGCGACCAGGCCGCCCAGCACACCGGTGCCGCCGGTGATCAGCACCGTACCGTCCGGATCCCACGACCCGGTCGGCGCCTCGGCGTCCGCCGGTACGCGGTCCAGTCGCGGTACGCGCAACTCGCCTTCGCGTACGGCGACGTTGGGCTCACCGGAGGCGGCCGCGGCGTACAGCAGGGCCGTGGAATCCCCGGTGTGGTCGATGTCGACCAGGACGATCCGGTCGGGGTGCTCCGACTGCGCCGAGCGCAGCAGCCCGTGTGCGGCCGCCGCGGCCAGGTCGGGCACGTCCTCGTCCCCGGCCGTCGCGACCGCGCCCCGGCCCACCACGACCAGAGGGGATCCGTCGAAGCGTTCGTCGCCGGTCCACGCCTGTGCCAGGGCCAGCGCCTCGTGCGTGGCGGTGTGGACGGCGTCCGTCCCCGGTCCGCCCGACAGGGTGGCGAACACCGGCCCGGCCGCCGGGCGGGCGGCGGCGAGCGTGTCGAGGTCGGGGTACGCGGGCAGTCCGAGGCCGAGGATGTCCTCGCCCAGGATCACCCCGCCCGTACCGCCCGCGTCACCGGCCGGGTCCGGGGCGAGCGGCTGCCAGACGATCCGGTACAGCGGGCCGTGTGCGGCGAGTCCGGCGACGGGGACAGGGCGGGAGGAGAGGCCGCCCACGGTCGCCACGGGCGCGCCCCTTTCGTCGGCGGCCTCGACGCGGCCTCCCGGGGCGAGCCGGACCCGTAGCGCGCTCGCGCCCGTCGCGTGGAGGGCCACCCCGGTCCACGCGAAGGGCAGCGACACCTGTCCGTCGTGTGTGTCGGCGTCCAGGACGCCGGTCAGGAACGGGTGGAGCGCCGCGTCCAGCAGGGCGGGGTGCACCCCGAACAGCCCTGCCTCGTCGCGCTGTTCGGGGGCGAGCCGTACCTCGGCGAACAGGTCGTCGCCGCGCCGCCAGAGCGCGCGGACGCCCTGGAAGGCGGGCCCGTACCGCAGCCCGATGCCGGGCAGCCGGTCGTAGAGGTCGTCGACCGCGACAGGGGTGGCGCCGGGCGGCGGCCACGCGGTGAAGTCCGTGGCGTCGGGGCCCGTTTCCGGCGCGGCGGCCGTCGGTTCGAGTACGCCGGTGGCGTGCCGGGTCCATGGCCCGTCGTCGTCCTGCCGGGAGCCGGCCGTGATCGGCCGCCTGCCGTGTTCGTCCGGCTCCCCCACGGTGAGCTGGAGGCGTACGGTGCCCCGGGCGGGCAGGATCAGCGGTGCCTGGAGGGTGAGTTCGGCGAGTCCGGCGCAGCCGATGTGGTCCCCGGCGCGCAGCGCGAGTTCCACGAAGGCCGTGCCGGGCAGGAGGACCGTGTCCCCCACGGCGTGGTCG
Organism: Streptomyces sp. NPDC087310; assembly: GCF_044744405.1. Taxonomy (NCBI): domain Bacteria; kingdom Bacillati; phylum Actinomycetota; class Actinomycetes; order Kitasatosporales; family Streptomycetaceae; genus Streptomyces; species Streptomyces sp. NPDC087310. The sequence continues at coordinate 129,852 of NZ_JBIUYF010000009.1, forward strand.
GCCAGCCACGGGTGGGTGGCCAGGGAGAGCGCGCCGACGAGGAGTACGCCGTCGCCCTCGGCCATCGGGACCCCGGCGCCGAACAGCGGATGGCCGCTCGCGCTCAGTCCGAGGGCGGTGAGGTCGCCGCGCCGTCCGGCGCGCGGGGCGGGCCAGTACCGCTCGGCCTGGAACGGGTACGTCGGCAGCGGGACGCGGCGCGCGCCGAGCCCGGCGAACACCGCCTGCCAGTCGAGCCGTTGGCCTCCGGCGTGTGCTTCGGCGAGGGAGAGCAGCAGGCGCTCGGGGCCGCCGTCGTCGCGGCGCAGCGAGCCGAGGACCTGGCCGTCGGCGCCGAGCTCTTCCAGGGTCTCGCGGATCCCCACGGCGAGGACGGGGTGCGGTCCCATCTCGATGAAGCGGTGGTGGCCGCTGCCGGCCAGCGCCCGGGTGGCCTCGTCGAACCGTACGGTCTCGCGGAGGTTGCGGTACCAGTAGGCGGGGTCGAGTGCGGTGGTGTCGAGGAGGGCGCCGGTGACGGCCGAGTAGAAGGCGACGGGCCCTGAGCGTGGTGTGATGCCGTCCAGGACGGTACGCAGCTCCTCCTGGACGGCCTCGACGTGCGCGGAGTGGGAGGCGTAGTCGACGGGGACCCGGCGGGCGCGGATGCCGTCGGCCTCGCAGGAGGCCAGCAGCGCGTCGAGGGCCTGGTCGTCGCCTGCCACCACGACGGAGCGGGGTCCGTTGACCGCGGCGACCGACAGGCCGTCCCGGCCGCCGAGCCGCCCGGCCGCCTCGGCGGCGGAGAGGGGCAGCGACACCATGCCGCCGCGTCCGGAGAGTTCCAGGATCGCCCGGCTGCGCAGGGCGACGACCTTGGCCGCGTCGGGCAGGGAGAGGCCGCCCGCGACGCAGGCGGCGGCGATCTCGCCCTGGGAGTGTCCGACGACGGCGGCGGGCTCCACACCGTACGAGCGCCACAGTGCGGCGAGCGAGACCATCACGGCGAAGAGCGCGGGCTGGACGACGTCCACGCGACGCAGCGCCTCGGCGTCGCCCAGGACGTCCCACAGGGACCATTCCACATGGGGGGCGAGCGCGGCGGCGCACTCCTCCATCCAGGCCCGGAACACCGGGTGTGCGAGCAGGTCGACGGCCATGCCGGGCCACTGGGAGCCCTGGCCGGGGAAGACGAAGACGGTCTTGCCCGGGGGGCGCGCGGTGCCTCGTACGATCCGGGCGGATACGGTGTCGGCCGCCAACGCGGCCAGCAGGGCGCGGAATTCGCCCGGGTCGTGGCCGACGAGGACGGCCCGGTGGTCGAAGGCGGACCGGGTGGTCGCCAGGGACAGCCCGACATCGGCGGCGGTGGCGCCGGAGGTCTCCGGGTCGTCGTCCAGGTGCCGGGCGAGCCGGGCGGCCTGTGCGCGCAGGGCCTGCGGGGTCTTCGCGGAGAGGACCCAGGGCACCGGCTCCGTCGGCGGGGCCGGCACCTCGCGGGGCCGGGGCGGGGCGGCCGGGCGCGGGGCCTCTTCGAGGAGGGTGTGCGCGTTGGTGCCGCTCACCCCGAACGAGGAGACACCGGCGCGGCGCGGCCGTCCCGTCCCGGGCCACGGCAGGTTCTCGTGGAGCAGCGAGACGGCGCCCGCGGACCAGTCCACGTGCGGCGACGGCTCGTCCGCGTGCAGGGTGCGGGGCAGGACGCCGTGCCGGATGGCCTGCACCATCTTGATGATGCCGCCGACGCCCGCGGCGGCCTGCGTGTGCCCGATGTTGGACTTCAGCGAGCCCAGCCACAGCGGGCGGTCCCGGTCCTGTCCGTACGTGGCGAGCAGGGCCTGCGCCTCGATCGGGTCGCCCAGGGTCGTCCCCGTACCATGTCCTTCCACGGCCTCGATGTCGGCGGCGCCGAGCCCGGCGTTGGCGAGGGCCTGGCGGATGACGCGCTGCTGGGCGGGGCCGTTGGGGGCGGTCAGTCCGTTGGACGCGCCGTCCTGGTTGACCGCGCTGCCCCGGACGACGGCGAGGATCTCGTGGCCGTTGCGTTCGGCGTCGGAGAGCCGTTCCAGCAGGAGCAGGCCGACGCCCTCGGACCAGCCGGTGCCGTCCGCGTCCGCGCCGTACGCCTTGCACCGGCCGTCGGGCGAGAGGCCCCGCTGCCGGGAGAACTCGACGAAGGTGGTGGGGGTGGACATGACGGTGACACCGCCCGCGAGCGCCAGGGTGCACTCGCCCTGCCGTAGCGACTGGGCGGCGAGGTGCACGGCGACCAGCGAGGAGGAGCACGCCGTGTCCACGGTGACGGCGGGGCCTTCGAGGCCGAAGGTGTACGAGAGGCGCCCGGATGCCACGCTGGCGGCGCTGCCGCCGGCGATGTGCCCTTCCAGGCTCTCCGCCAGGCACTGCGCGTAGTCGTTGTACATGACCCCGACGAAAACACCGGTCGGGGTCCCCTTCACCGTCGCCGGGTCGATACCGGCGCGTTCGAACACCTCCCAGGTGGTCTCCAGCAGCAGCCGCTGCTGCGGGTCGGTGGCCAGCGCCTCGCGGGGGCTCATCCCGAAGAAGGCCGGGTCGAACCGGCTCGCGTCCCGCAGGAATCCGCCGTGCCGGGTGTACGAGGTGCCCGGCCGGTCGGGGTCCGTGTCGTACAGCGCGTCCACGTCCCAGCCTCGGTCGTCCGGGAAGGCGGAGACGGCGTCGACGCCGCCGGTGACGAGGGACCACAGCTCCTCGGGCGAGCGCACCCCGCCGGGGAAGTGGCAGCCCATCGCGACGATGGCGATCGGCTCCTGGTCGGTACGGGCGCGTGCCTGGGCGGCCGGGGCTGCGGCGCCCGGTCCGCCGGTCCCGGCGAGTTCGGCGGCGAGCCGGTCGGCGAGGACCAGCGGGGTGGGCGCGTCGAACAGGAGGGTGGCGGGCAGCCGGAGCCCGGTCCGGGTGTGCAGCGCGTTGCGCAGCTCCACGGCGGTCAGCGAGTCGAAGCCCAGGTCCTTGAACGCCTTGTCGGCCTCGATGGCCCCCGGATCGGCGTACCCGAGGGCGAGGGCGACCTCGGTACGGACGAGGGTGAGCAGTTCGGCCACGCGGTCGGCCGGGTCGAGCGCGGCCAGCCTCCGCGCCAGGGCGGTGCCACCGCCGTCCCCGGCGCCGCCCGCCGCGCCGCGCCGGCGGGGCGGCCGGACGAGGCCGCGCAGGAGTTCGGGCACGGGCTCGCCGGAGTTCCGTACGGCGGCGGTGTCCAGCAGCATCGGGACGAGCAGCGGCCGGTCAGCCGCCAACGCCCGGTCGAAGAGGCCGAGTCCGCGCTCCGCGCCGAGCGGCAGCACTCCGCCGCGCGCCATCCGCCGGGTGTCGGCCTCGTCCAGGGTGCCGGTCATGCCGTGGTCACCGGCCCAGGCTCCCCAGGCGAGGGAGAGCGCGGGCAGGCCCTGTGCGGTACGGACGGTGGCGAGGGCGTCGAGAAAGACGTTGGCGGCGGCGTAGTTGGCCTGTCCCGCGCCGCCGAGCAGCCCGGACGCCGAGGAGAAGAGGACGAACGCGTCGAGGTCCGGGGCGAGTTCGTGCAGGTTGACGGCGGCGTCCACCTTGGGCCGCAGGACGGCGTCGAGACGCTCGGGTGTCAGCGAGGCGATGACGCCGTCGTCCAGCACGCCCGCCGTGTGCACGACGGCGTTCGGCGGGTGCGCGGCCAGCAGGGCGGCCAAGGCGTCCCGGTCGGCGGCGTCGCAGGCCACGACGGTCACCTCGGTACCCAACGCTCCCAATTCGGCGGAGAGTTCGGCCGCGCCGGGGGCCTCGGGGCCGCGCCTCCCGGCGAGGACGAGCCGGCGCACCCCGTGCTCGGTGACGAGATGGCGGGCGACCAGGCTCCCGAGTCCGCCCGTACCGCCGGTGATCAGTACGGTTCCGGACGGGGACCAGGGGGCGGGGCGCTCGGCGCCACCGGCGGCGGCGCCCACCCGGGCGAGCCGGGGCACCCTCAACCGCCCCTCCGTCAACCTGAGTTGGGGATGGTCGGCGGCGAGCCCCGCGCGGACGCCCTCGGGGGTGATCTCGTCCAGGTCGAGCAGGGTGAACCGGCCGGGGTGCTCCGACTGCGCGGCGCGTACGAGGCCCCAGACCGGCGCGTTCGCCAGGTCGGCGGTGAGTGCGCCACGGGTGAGGAAGACCAGCCTGGACGCCGCGAACCGCTCGTCGGCGAGCCACTCCCGTACGAGCGCGAGCGCCCGCCGGGTGGCGGTGTGCGCGGCGCCCGCGAGGTCGGTGCCGCCCGCACCGGGGGTGAGGAACGGCGCGAGGACGGTGTCCGGCACGGTGTCCAGCTCCGCGAGTGCGGCGTGGACGCGCACGGCGGGGCCGGCACCGGGATCGAGGTCGAGTCCGAGGCCGTCGCCGCCGAGCACCACCAGGCTCCCGGGCCCCCGTTCCGGCGCGTCGGCGGGCGGGAGTTCGGTCCAGTCGAGCCGGAACAGCGCGTCGTCGCCCCCTCCGGCCGCAGTGACGTCGTCGGCGCCGGCCGCCCGTACGGTCAGCGCGTCGACCGAGGCGACGGGGCGCCCCTCGTCGTCCGTCACGAGCACGGAGAGCGCGCCGTCGTCCGCCGGGGCGACCCGCACGCGCAGCGCGGTCGCGCCCGAGGCGTACAGCGACACACCGTTCCAGGAGAACGGCAGCAGCCGCGCTCCCCCGTCGCCGAGGGTCCGTACGGCGGTGGCGTGCAGGGCGGCGTCCAGCAGCGCCGGATGGAGGCCGAACGCCGCGGCGTCCCGCTGCCCCACCGGATCGAGGGCGGCCTCGGAGAAGACCTCGTCGCCGCGGGTCCAGGCAGCGCGCAGCCCCTGGAACGCGGGCCCGTATCCGTAACCCCGTTCGGCCAGGCGGGCGTAGACCCCGTCGACCGGCAGCGCCGTGGCGCCCTCGGGCGGCCAGACCGCGAGGTCGTCCGGTGGCGGGGTGGTGGACGGGGCGAGGAGACCGCTCGCGTGCAGCGTCCACGGTTCGTCCGCGCCGTACCCCTCGGGCCGGGAGTGCAGGGTGACGGCGCGCCGGCCCGCCGGGTCGGGCGCGCCCACCGCGATCTGGAGGCGTACGCCGTCGTGCGCGGGCAGCACGAGCGGGGCGAGCAGGGTGAGTTCGTCGACGCGGTCGCACCCCGCCTCGTCCCCGGCGCGTACGGCGAGTTCCACGAAGGCGGTGCCGGGCAGCAGGACGGTGCCGTCGACGGCGTGGTCGGTGAGCCACCGGTGGGTCGCGGTGGCGAGCCGGCCGGTGAACAGCAGCCCGTCGCCCGCCGCGAGGGTGGTGACGGCGCCGAGCAGCGGATGGTCCGCCGCGCCGAGCCCGAGGGCGCTCGCCCGGCCGGGCGCGGAGGTGACGGGGTCGAGCCAGTACCGCTCCCGCTGGAAGGCGTAGGTGGGCAGGTCGGCGGGGCGCGGGTCGGTGCCGGTGAAGTACGCGGGCCACGCCACCGGTACGCCGTGCGCCCACAGGCCGGTCAGCGCGGCGGCGGCGGAACGCTCCTCGTCCCGGTCCTTGCGCAGCACCGGCAGGACCACCGGGGCGGCGCCCGCCGCCAGGGCGGAGAGGGTCGCGTCCGGGCCCAGTTCCACGAGCGCGGTGACGCCGAGGGAGGCCAGTTCGGTGACGGCGTCCGCGAACCGTACGGCGTCCCGCGCGTGACGGACCCAGTAGGCGGGGGTGGCCACTTCATCGGTCATGGCCCGGCCGGTGACGGTGGAGACGAAGGTGAGCTCGGGCGGGGCGAACGACAGGCCCTCGACGACCGCGGCGAACTCGGCGAGCATGGGCTCCATCAGCGGGGAGTGGAAGGCGTGGCTCACCCGCAGCCGTTTGGTGCGGACGCCTCGCTCCTCGAAGTGCGCGGCGATCTCCCGTACGGCGCTCTCGTCACCCGAGACGACGGTGGACGTCGCGGTGTTGACGGCGGCGACGGATGCCCCGGCGCCGGTGAACGGTCCGGTGAACGGGGCGACGAGCGGGAGGACTTCGGCCTCCGGGGCCTCGATCGCCACCATCGCGCCGCCCTCGGGCAGGCGCCGCATCAGCCGGCCCCGGGCACTCACCAGCAGTGCGGCGTCGTCGAGCGTCAGCACCCCGGCGATGTGCGCGGCGGCGATCTCCCCGACCGAGTGCCCGGCGACCGCGTCGGGCCGGACACCCCACGACTCCAGCAGCCGGTGGAGCGCCACTTCCAGCGCGAACAGCGCGGGCTGGGCGTGGTCGGTGGAGTCCAGGGTCGGCGCGTCACCGTCGATGACATCGCGCAGCGCCCGGTCGAGATACGGGTCGAGGGCCCCGCACACCGTGTCGAGCGCGGCGGCGAACACCGGGAAGCGCGCGGCGAGTTCACGGCCCATACCGACGCGCTGGGAGCCCTGGCCCGCGAAGAGGAACGCCACCTTGGGGTCGGCGCCGGCCACGGTGGTGGCCGCCGATCCGTCGGCGATGGTCCGCACCGCGGCGAGCAGGCCGTCCCGGTCCCCGGCGACGACCGTGGCGCGGTGTTCCAGCGCGGCCCGCGTGGTCGCCAGGGAGAAGGCGAGGTCGGTGTCGGTGACGGCAGCACCGATGTCGGCGTGGTGGTCTCGGCGCGGGTCCAGGAAGGCGAGCAGGGTCTCGGCCTGGGCCCGCAGGGCGGGCGCGCTCCTGGCGGAGAGCACCCAGGGCGTCGCGGCCGGGGCCCGCCCCGGCGCCCGGGGGGTCTCCTGGCGCGCGGGCGGCTCCTCCAGGACGACGTGGGCGTTGGTGCCGCTGATCCCGAAGGAGGAGACGCCGGCCCTGCGGACGCCTCCGGCGCCGGGCTCCCACGGCCGCGCCTCGGTGAGCGGTTCCACCGCCCCGGCCGACCAGTCCACCCGGGGCGAGGGCTCGTCGGCGTGCAGGGTCCTCGGCAGGGTGCCGTGGCGCATCGCCTGGACCATCTTGATGACGCCGCCGACGCCCGCGGCGGCCTGGGTGTGCCCGATGTTGGACTTCAGCGAGCCGAGCCACAGCGGGCGGTCCCGGTTCTGCCCGTACGTCGCGAGGAGCGCCTGCGCCTCGATCGGGTCGCCGAGTGTGGTCCCCGTACCGTGCGCCTCGACGGCGTCGACCTCGGACGGGTCGAGCCCGGCGGCGGCCAGCGCCTCCCGGATGACGCGCTGCTGGGCGGGGCCGTTGGGGGCGGTCAGCCCGTTGGACGCGCCGTCCTGGTTGACCGCGCTGCCCCGGACGACCGCCAGTATCCGGTGGCCGTTGCGCTCGGCGTCCGAGAGCCGTTCCAGCAGCAGGACGCCGACGCCGTCGCTGAACCCGGTGCCGTCGGCGCCCGCGCCGAACGCCTTGCACCGGCCGTCGGGGGCCAGTCCGCGCTCCCGGCTGAACCGGGTGAAGGCGTTCGGGGTGGCCATCACGGTGGCCCCGCCCGCGAGCGCGAGGGTGCACTCCCCCGTACGCAGCGACTGCACGGCGAGGTGCAGGGCGACCAGCGAGGACGAGCAGGCGGTGTCGACGGTGACCGCGGGCCCCTCGAAGCCGAAGGTGTACGCGACGCGGCCGGACATCACACTGACGGCGTTGCCCGTCATGAGGTGTCCCTCGGAGACCTCGGCGGAGGTGTTCAGGCCCAGCGCGTAGTCCTGGTGGCTGATCCCGGTGAAGACACCGGTCCTGCCGGCGCGCAGCGTGGCCGGGTCGATGCCCGCCCGCTCCAGGACCTCCCACGACGTCTCCAGCAGCAGCCGCTGCTGGGGGTCCATGGCCAGCGCCTCGCGCGGCGAGATGCCGAAGAACGGGGCGTCGAAGTCGGCGGCGCCGACGACGAAGCCGCCCTCCCTGCCGTAGGACGTGCCGGGCACATCCGGATCCGGGTCGTAGAGCCCGTCGAGGTCCCAGCCGCGGTCGTCGGGGAAGGGCGTCACGGCGTCGGTGCCGGAGGCGACCAGCTCCCACAGGTCCTCGGGCGAGCGCACCGCGCCGGGGTAGCGGCAGGCCATCGCGACGATGGCGACGGGCTCCGGCGACTCCAGTTCACGGACCCGGCGCCGGGCCTGCTGAAGATCGCTGGTGGCTTTCTTGAGGTAGGCGAAGAGTTCCTGTTCGGTCGCCACGGTGTCTCCTAGCGGGTGGGGGGAGCCTCAGACGTCGTCGTGCTGCCCGTCGATGAGGGCGAAGATCTCGTCGTGCGTGGCCGAGGAGAGGTCGAGTGCGCCGTCGGGCCCGGCCTGCCCGTTCGGTTCGGCCCGCTCGGCCCGCTCGACGCGCTTGAGGAGCGCGCGGAGCCGGGTGGTGACCTGGGTCCGGTCGAACGTGTCGGGGGCGGCCAGGGCGAGCGCCGCTTCGAGCCGTTCCAGCTCGGCCGCCGGGGAGGCGCCCGCCGGTTCCTCATCGGCGAAGAGTTCGGCGCGCAGGTGTTCGGCGAGGGCGAGGGGCGTGGGGTGGTCGAAGACGAGTGTCGCGGAGAGCCGCAGCCCGGTGGCGCCGCCCAGCCGGTTACGGAGTTCCACGGCCGTCAGCGAGTCGAACCCGAGCTCCTTGAACGGCCGTCCCGGTGTGACGGAGGCGCTGTCGCCGTGTCCGAGGACGGTCGCCGCGTGGTCGCAGACCAGTTCGCGCAGCGCGCGCTCCCGGTCGGCCCCGCGCAGGGCGGCGAACCGGTCGCGTACCCCCTCGGAGGCCGGTGGTGCCTCGGCCGCCCGGGGCGCCGGGGCCCGGACGAGACCGTGGAACAGCGGCGGGAACGCCGGGTCCCCGGCGTGTGACCGGAGCGCAGCGAGGTCCAGCCGCAGCGGTACGACGGCGGCCTCGGCGGCGGAGCGGCCCGCGTCGAAGAGCGCGAGGCCGTCCTCGGTGGTGAGCGGCGCGATGCCCGAACGACCCATGCGGGCCAGGTCGTTGTCGTCCAGATGCCCGGTCATCGCACTGCGCTCGGCCCACAGACCCCAGGCCAGCGAGGTGGCGGGCAGGCCCGTCGCGCGGCGGTGCTGGGCGAGGGCGTCCAGATAGGCGTTGGCCGCCGCGTACGCCGCCTGGCCCGCGCTGCCGAGCGTCGCGGCGGCGGAGGAGAAGAGGACGAACGCCGACAGGTCCAGGTGGCGGGTCAGTTCGTGGAGATGGGCCGCGCCGTCGGCCTTGGGCCGCAGGACCGTGTCGATACGTTCCGGGGTCAGCGAGTCGACCACTCCGTCGTCGAGGACCCCGGCCGCGTGGACCACCCCGGTGAGCGGATGGGGGCCGGGGACCGCGTCCAGGAGGCGGGCCAGCGCCGTGCGGTCGGCGATGTCGCAGGCGGCGGCGGTCACCGTGGCGCCGTGCGCGGTGAGTTCGGCGCACAGTTCGGCGGAGGGGCCGCTCCGGGAGGCGAGCACCAGGTGGCGTACGCCGTGCCGGGTCACGAGATGGCGGGCGACGGCGCCGCCCAGGGTCCCGGACGCGCCGGTGACCAGGACCGTTCCGTCCGGGTCGAGCGGGGCGGGCAGGGTGAGGACGAGCTTGCCGAGGTGTTTGGCCTGGCTGAGGAAGCGTACGGCGTCCGGCGCCCTGCGGATGTCCCAGGTGGTCACGGGCGCCGGGGCGAGGACGCCGCGTTCGAAGAGCGTCAGCAGTTCGGCGAGGATCGCGCGGACCCGGTCGGGTCCCGCGTCCATCAGCTCGAACGCCCGGTAGGTCACGCCCGGATACCGCGCGGCGACCTCGTCGGGGTCGCGGAGGTCCGTCTTGCCCATCTCGGTGAACCGGCCGCCCTCGGCCAGCAGCCGCAGGGAGGCGTCCGTGAACGCGCGGGCCAGGGAGTTGAGGACGACGTCGACGCCACGTCCGCCGGTGGCCTCGCGGAAGCGCTCCTCGAAGTCGAGGTCGCGGGAGGAGGCGATGTGGTCCTCGTCCAGGCCGAGGGCGCGCAGCGCGTGCCATTTGCCGGGGCCCGCCGTCGCGAAGACCTCCGCGCCGAGGTGCCGGGCGAGTTGGACGGCGGCCGTACCGACACCGCCGGTCGCCGCGTGCACGAGCACCGACTCGCCGGGGCGCAGCCCCGCCAGGTCGACCAGGGCGTGGTAGGCGGTGAGGAAGGTGACGGGGACGGAGGCGGCGTCGGTGAGGGACCAGCCGGCCGGGACCTTCGCGACCAGCCGCCGGTCGGCCACCACGCGGGGGCCGAAGGAGCCGGCGAGGAACAGGCCGAACACGGCGTCGCCGACGGCGAGTCCGGTGACTCCAGGACCGGTTTCGAGTACGGTTCCGGCGCCCTCGCTGCCCATGATGCCCGCGCCCGGATACATGCCCAGCGCGATGAGGACATCGCGGAAGTTCAGCCCGGCGGCCCGTACGGCGACCCGTATCTCGCCCTCGCCCAGGGGCGCTTCGGCTTCCGGCGCGGGCAGGAACGCCAGGTTCTCCAGGGTGCCGGGGCTGGTGACGTCGAGCCGCCACGCCCCGTCCGGGGGTGGCAGCAGGGTGCCGCTCCGGTCGAGCCTGTCCAGGCGCGGGACGAGGAAGCCGCCGGAGCGCAGGGCGAGTTGGGGTTCGCCCGACGCCAGCGCGGCGGGCAGCCCGGCGAGGGGCGGCTCCCCCGCGCCGAGGTCGAGCAGGGCGAACCGGCCGGGGTGCTCCGCCTGTGCCGTACGGACGAAGCCCCACACGGCGGCCTGCGCGAGGGAGGTGATGTCCTCGTCGTGGCGGGTGGAGACCGCGCCACGGGTCACGAGGACCAGGCGCGAGGCGGCGAACCGGTCGTCGGCGAGCCAGCTCCGTACCAGGGCGAGGGCTCGGCGTACGGCCTCGCGCGGGGTGCGTCCCGGCAGGTCGCCGGTGACCACCGACCGGGGAACGGGTGCGTCCCCGGCGGGGTTCCAGTCGGCCAGGTCCTGGCACACCGCCACCGATACGCCGGCCGTCTCCAGCGCGGCGCGCATCCCGAGGCCGTCCGCGCCGAGCACGAGGAGCGGGCCCTCGACGGCGCCGTTCGGGGCCGTTCGGGGCTGCTCGCGCCATGCGACGTGGAACAGCGCGTCGCGTACGGCGGGTGCGGCGGCGGGCCGCTTTGGGGCGAGGGGCCGCACCGTGAGGGAGGTGACCGTGGCCACCGGTGCCCCGTCGGGTCCCGCCAGGGTGAGCGAGACGGTGTCGGGTCCGGTGAAGCGGGTACGGACCCGCAGCGCCGCGGCGCCGACCGCGTGCAGGCTCACCCCCTGCCAGGAGAACGGCAGCAGCGGCCGGTCGTGCCCGTCCAGGGCCTTGCCGAGCCCGACGGTGTGCAGGGCCGCGTCGAAGAGGGCGGGGTGCAGCCCGAACAGCGCGGCCTGCGCGTGGTGTTCCTCCGGCAGGGCGACCTCGGCGACGATGTCCTCGCCGTCGCGCCAGGCGGCGCGGAGCCCTTGGAAGGCGGGCCCGTAGCCGTAGCCGCGGTCGGCGAGCCCGGGGTAGAAGGCGCCGAGGTCGAGCGGGGTCGCGCCGGTGGGCGGCCACGCGGTGAGCGCTTCGCCCGCCTGTTCCGGGGCGGGGGCCAGGACACCGGTGGCGTGCCGCGTCCAGGTGTTCTGGCCGTCGGGGCCGTACGCGTGCACGCTCAGGGTGCGCCGGCCCGACGCGTCGGGCCCGCCGAGTTCGAGCTGTACCGGTACGCCGCCGCTCGCGGGCAGCGCGAGCGGCGCGTGGAGGACGAGTTCTTCCAGGTGGGGGCAGCCGATCTGGTCCCCGGCCCGGACGGCGAGTTCGGCGAGCGCGGCGCCCGGGAGCAGGACCGTGCCGAGCACGCCGTGGTCCGCGAGCCAGGGGTGGTCGTCCCGGGAGAGCCGTCCCGTGGCGAGGTGGCCGCCCGATCCGGGCAGGGCCACGGTCGCGCCCAGCAGGGGGTGTTCGGCGGGGTGGAGCCCGGCCGAGGTGACATCGGCGGGGCCTCCGGGGCTCTGCTCCAGCCAGAACCGTTCGCGCTGGAAGGCGTAGGTGGGCAGGCCGACCCGGCGGTGGGTACCGGGGAACGCGGGCGTCCAGGTGACGTCGACGCCCCGGACATGGGCCTCGGCGAGGGAGGTGAGGAAGCGGCGCGGCCCGTCCTCGTCGCGGCGCAGCGAGCCGACGACGACGGCGTCCTCGGCGCTCTCCTGGATCGCGACGGTGAGGACGGGGTGCGGGCTCGCCTCGACGAAGACGCCGTACCCCTCCGCGACGAGCGCGCGGGTGGCGGCCTCGAACTCGACGGTCCCCCGCAGGTTCCGGTACCAGTAGCCGGCGTCGACGGGCTCGGTGAGCCAGCTCGCGGAGACGGTCGAGAAGAAGGGGATGCGCGGGGTGCGGGGGGTGATCGGGGCGAGGTCGTCGAGCAACCGGGCCTGTACGGCCTCCACATGGCCGGAGTGGGAGGCGTAGTCCACCGCGATACGACGGGTCCGTACCCCCTCGGCGGTGAGAGTGTCGAGGAGCGCGTCGAGGGCGAGGGGGTCTCCGGAGACCACGGTGGACGCGGGCCCGTTGACGGCGGCGACCGACAGCCGCGCGGAGAGCCGGGGCCCCAGCGCGTCCCTGCCGAGCGCCACCGAGGCCATGGCGCCGCGCCCGGACAGCTCGGTCAGCGCCTGACTCCGGAGCACGACCACCCGGGCGGCGTCGGCCAGGGAGAGCGCCCCGGCGACACAGGCGGCGGCGATCTCCCCCTGACTGTGCCCGACGACCGCCGCGGGTTCCACACCGTACGAGCGCCACAGCGCGGCCAGCGACACCATCACCGCGAACAGCGCGGGCTGCACCACGTCCACCCGCTCCAACGCGCCCGCGTCGCCCAGCACTTCGGACAACGACCAGTCCGTGTACGGCGACAGCGCGTCCTCACACTCCGCCATCCGGGCCGCGAACACCGGCGAGGACCCCATCAGTCCGAGGGCCATTCCGGCCCACTGGGAGCCCTGGCCGGGGAAGACGAGGACCGTACGGCCGTGGCCGCCGGCGTTGCCGACGACGGCGGGTCCGCCGCCCTCGGCGAGTGCGGTGAGGTGCGCCAGGAATTCGGGGCGGTCGGCGGCCACGAGGACCGCGCGGTGGTCCAGGGAGGCGCGGGTGGTGACCAGGGAGTGGCCGACCTCGGCGGGACCGAGGTCGTCGTGGGACGCGAGGAAGGAGAGCAGCCGGGCGGCCTGGGCCCGTAGCGCCGGCTCGCTCCTGGCGGAGAGCACCCAGGGCAGCGGGGCGGTTTTCCCGGCGGAGGTCGTGGCGGCGGAAACGGCGGGCGCTTCGGTGATCGGGCCCCGCTCGGCGATCGGGCCCGGCTCGGTGATCGGGTCCTGCTCCGTGGCCGGACCCTGTTCGATGATGGGACCCTGCTCTGCGATCGGGCCCTGTTCGATGATGACGTGGGCGTTGGTGCCGCCCGCGCCGAAGGAGGAGACCCCGGCGCGCCGGGGTGCCCCGTCGGGCCACGGCCGGGCCTCGGTCAGCAGCTCCACCGCGCCGCGCTCCCAGTCCACTTCGGGCGAGGGCTCGTCGGCGTGCAGGGTCCTCGGGAGGGTGCCGTGGCGCATCGCCTCGACCATCTTGATGACGCCGCCGACCCCGGCGGCGGCCTGGGTGTGCCCGATGTTCGACTTCAACGATCCCAGCCACACCGGGCGTTCACGGTCCTGCCCGTACGTCGCCAGTACGGCCTGCGCCTCGATCGGGTCGCCCAGCGTCGTCCCCGTACCGTGCCCCTCGACCACGTCGATGTCCTGGGCGGTCAGCCCCGCGTCGGCCAGGGCCCCCCGGATCACACGCTGTTGAGCGGGACCGTTGGGCGCGGTCAGGCCGTTGGACGCGCCGTCCTGGTTCACGGCGGTGCCGCGCAGCAGGGCGAGGACCTCGTGGCCGTTGCGTTCCGCGTCCGAGAGCCGTTCCAGCAGCAGGACGCCGACCCCCTCGCCCCAGCCGGTGCCGTCGGCCCCCGCGCCGAACGCCTTGCAGCGGCCGTCGGCGGAGAGTCCGCGCTGCCGGGAGAACTCCACGAACAGGGTCGGTCCCGCCATCAGTGTCACCCCGCCCGCCACCGCCAGCGAACTCTCGCCCTGGCGCAGCGACCTGGCGGCCAGGTGCAGGGCGACGAGCGAGGAGGAGCACGCGGTGTCGACGGTGATCGCCGGGCCTTCGAGACCGAAGACGTAGGCCAGCCGCCCGGAGGCGACACTGCCCGCGCTGCCGGTGAGCAGTTGTCCTTCGACGGTGGCGGGGGCCTGGTGGATGCGGGAGGCGTAGTCGTTGTACATCGCGCCGACGAACACCCCGGTGCTGCTGCCCTTCACCGACAGCGGGTCGATGCCCGCCCGTTCGAAGACCTCCCAGGTGGTCTCCAGGAGCAGCCGCTGCTGTGGATCGGTGGCCAGGGACTCGCGGGGGCTCATCCCGAACAGTTCGTGGTCGAAGTCCGCCGCGTCGTGGAGGAACGCGCCGCTCCGGGTGTACGAGGTGCCGGTCCTGGCGGGGTCCGGGTCGTACAGCGCCTCGACGTCCCAGCCCCGGTCGGCGGGGAAGTCGGACACGGCGTCCGTACCGGCAGCGACCAGCTCCCACAGCTCCTCGGGCGAGGTGACACCACCCGGGTAGCGGCAGGCCATCGCGACGATCGCGATGGGCTCGTCGCCGGGAACGGGGGCCGGGGCGGCGGGCGGGGCGGCGGCACCGGTGGTGGTAGCGGTCAGCCGACGCGCCAGGTCGTCGGCGAGCGCGAGGGGGGTGGGGTGGTCGAAGACCAGGGTGGCGGGCAGTCGCAGCCCGGTCAGGGTGGTGAGCCGGTTCCGCAGTTCGACGGCGGTCAGCGAGTCGAACCCGTTGTCCCGGAAGGGCCGTCCCGGCAGCAGTCCGGTGGATCCGGTACGGCCGAGGACTGCGGCGGCGTGGCGCAGCACCTCGGCGAGGAGGAGCTGTGCGCGCTCCGGTACGGAGAGCCCGGTGAGCCGGTCCGACAGCGCGGTCCCGCCGGGGGTGACGGCGGGGCCCTCGGCGGCGCGCCGGGCGGGTGCCCTGACGAGGTCGCGCAGCAGGGCGGGGACCTGGGCCCGGGGTGCGGTGTCGAGCCGTGCCGTGACCGCGAAGGGTTCCGCCAGGCCCCGCGCCGCGTCGAAGAGCGCGAGTCCGCGCCCGGTGGTGAGCGGGAGCACCCCCGAGCGTTCCAGGCGGGCGATGTCACCGGCGCCGAGGCCACGGGTCAGCTCGCTGGTCTGCTCCCAGTAGCCCCAGGCCAGGGAGACGGCGGGGAGTCCGGCCGTACGGCGGTGGTGGGCGAGCGCGTCGAGGAACGCGTTGGCGGCGCAGTAGGTGGCCTGTCCCGCGGTGCCGAAGGTGGCCGACGCCGAGGAGAACAGTATGAACGCGTCCAGACCGTCGGTGAGTTCGTGCAGGTTGAGGGCGGCGTCGACCTTGGGCCGCAGGACGGGGGCGAGCCGGTCGGGGGTGAGTGATTCCAGGACGCCGTCGTCCACGGTGCCCGCCGTGTGCACGACCGCCGTCAGCCGGACCGGGAGGTCCGCCAGCAGCGCGGCGAGCGCGTCCCGGTCGGCGGCGTCGCACGCGGCGACGGTCACCTCGGCGCCGAGGGCGGTGAGTTCGGCGCTCAGCTCGGCGGCGCCGGGCGCGTCCGGGCCCCGGCGGCCGATCAGTACGAGGTGGGCGACCCCGTGGGTGGTGACGAGGTGCCGGGCGACGAGGCCGCCGAGCGTTCCGGTGCCTCCGGTGATCAGTACGGCGCCGTCCGGGTCGAGCGCGGGGACGGGGAGACGGGTGGCTGCCGGCCGGGCGAGCCGTGGCACCAGTACGGCGCCGCCGCGCAGCGCGGCCTGCGGCTCTCCGGCCGCGAGTACGGCGGCGACGGCCGCGTCGACGACCGGGTCCGTATCCACATCGCCATCACCATCACCGCCCGGGGCCGTATCCGTATCACTGCCCGTATCCGTGTCGAGGAGCAGGAACCGATCGGGGTTCTCGGTCTGCGCCGCGCGGACGAGCCCCCACAGCGGCGCCCACGCGAGGTCGAGGATCTCCTCGTCCGCCCGGACGGCGACGGCGCCCCGGGTGAGGATCACCAGCCGGGTGGCGGCGCGCCGCTCGTCGGCCAGCCAGGTGCGCAACAGTTCCAGCAGGCGCGCGGTCGCCCCGTGGACGCGGGCGGCCAGGTCGTCCCCGGCCGGCGCGTCGGGCCGTACGGCGACGACGGCGGGCAGCGGCGCGCCCTCCGCGAGGGCCGTGTCCAGCGCCGCCGTACCCATGAGGGGGATCCCCCTGACGGGGCCGGCCGGAATCGGGGACGGGACCGGAGCCTGGGCGGTGAGCGGGTTCCAGACCAGTCGGAACAGCGCGTCGTGGTCGTCGTGGCGTGCGGCGGTGAGCTGCCCGGCGGCCAGGGGCCGCAGGACCAGGCCCGCCACCGTGGCGACCGGTGCGCCCGCCGGGTCGCTGACCGTCACGGAGACCGCGTCACCGCCGGACGGGGAGATCCGTACGCGGACGGATGTGGCGCCCACCGCGTGCAGCCGGACCCCGGTCCAGGCGAACGGCAGCCGTGTCCCGGCCCCGTCGCCCGGCTCGGAACCGAGGCCCGTTCCAAGGCCCGTTCCGAGCCCCTTTCCGAGCCCCAGCGGATGGAGGCAGGCGTCCAGCAGCGCGGGGTGGAGCGCGAAGCCGTCGGCCGACTCGCCGTCCGGGAGCGCCACTTCGGCGAGGAGGTCGTCGCCGTCCTGCCATACGGCGCGCAGGCCCTGGAAGGCGGGGCCGTAGTCGTAGCCGGTCGCGGCGAGCGCCGGGTAGAGGCCCGCCTGTTCCACGGGACGCGCCCCGGGCGGCGGCCAGGCCATCTCTTCCCCGGTCGGGGACGATCCCGGCGCTCCTCCGGCGCACAGCGCGCCGTCGGCGTGCCGGGTCCAGGACGCGCCCTGGGACGTACGGGAGTGCACCGCCACTGTTCGCCGCCCGTCGGCGTCGGCGGCCCCGACGAGAACCTGGAGGGTCACCTCGCCGTCGATCAACAGGGGTGCGCTCAGGGTCAGTTCGTCGATCCGGTCGCAGCGCACCTCGTCCCCGGCGCGCAGCGCGAGTTCGACGAACGCGGTGCCCGGCAGCAGTACGGTGCCGGACACGGCGTGGTCGGCGAGCCAGGGGTGGGTACGGAGGGACACCCGTCCGGTGAGGACGTACTCGTCCGTGCCGGCCAACTCCACGGCGGCGCCGAGCAGCGGGTGGGCCGCGGAGCTGAGCCCGAGGCCCGCCGCGCCCTCCGCGACGGCGCGCCCGGACGAGGTGACCGGGTCCAGCCAGTACCGCTCGCGCTGGAAGGCGTAGGTGGGCAGATCGGTCCTGCGGCCCCCGGTGAGGAGCCCGGACCAGTCGACGGGGGCGCCGTGGACATGCGCATCGGCGAGGGAGGCCAGCCAGCGGTCGGCCGCCCCGTCCTCCCTGCGCAGGGTGCCGAACGCGGCGACGGGTCGCCCGGCCCGCTCGGCGGTGTCCTGGACGGCGGTGGTGAGGACGGGGTGGGCGCTCGGCTCGATGAAGATGCCGTGTCCCGCGTCGATCAGGGCCCGTACGGTCGGTTCGAAGAGGACGGGCCTGCGCAGGTTGGTGTACCAGTACGCGGCGTCCAGCCCGGTGGTGTCGAGCGGTGCGCCGGTGACGGTGGAGTGGAACGGTATGCCGGCCGGGCGCGGGGTGATCGGGGCCAGGTCGGCGAGCAGCCGGTCGCGGATCTCCTCGACCTGCGGCGAGTGGGAGGCGTAGTCGACGGCGACGCGGCGGGACTGGATCCGTTCGCGCTCGCAGTGGGCGTGCAGCGCTTCGACGGCCTCGGGGTCCCCGGCGACGGTGGTGGAATTCGGGCCGTTGTACGCGGCGATGGTGAGCCGGCCGTCCCAGGGTTCGATCAGCCGGGTGACCTCGTCGGGTGCGAGCAGCAGCGCCGCCATCGCGCCACCGCCGGAGAGCTCCCGGAGGGCCTGGCTGCGCAGGGCGACGACCCGCGCACCGTCCTCCAGCGACAACGCACCGGCCACACACGCCGCGGCGATCTCCCCTTGGCTGTGCCCCACCACCGCCGCCGGCTCCACACCGTACGAACGCCACACCTCTGCCAACGACACCATCACCGCCCACAACACCGGCTGCACCACATCGACCCGCCCCAACGCCTCGCCATCGTCCAGCACCTCGGACAACGACCAGTCGACGAACGGCGACAGCGCCTGCGCACACTCCCCCATCCGCGCCGCGAACACCGCGGAGGACCCCATCAACTCCACGGCCATCCCCACCCACTGGGAACCCTGACCGGGAAAGACGAAGACGGTTCCGGGGTCCTCGTCGGCGATGCCCCGGGCGCACACGTCGTCGCCGGTGGCCAGCGCGTCGAGTGCGGCGGCGAATCCGGCGCGGTCGGCCGCGAACACGACGGCCCGGTGGTCGAGCGCGGTCCGGCCGGTGGCCAGGGTGTACGCCACGTCGAGCGGGGCCGTGTCCGGGTGGGCGGCGAGGTGTGCGGAGAGCTTCCGCGCCTGGTCGCGCAGGGCCTGTTCGGTACGGCCCGACAGCAGCCAGGGCAGCGCGCCGGGGGCGTCGGCGGGCGGGGTGACGGGGGCGGGCGGGGTGACGGGGCCGGGCGGCGGGCCCTGTTCGACGATGACATGGGCGTTGGTCCCGCCCACACCGAATCCGGAGACGCCCGCGCGGCGCGGACGGCCCTCGTCGGGCCAGGCGCGCTCCTCGGTGAGCAGTGACACGGCGCCCGCCGACCAGTCGATCCGGGGCGAGGGCTCATCGGCGTGCAGGGTCCTCGGCAGGACGCCGTGGCGCATCGCCTGCACCATCTTGATCACACCGCCGACCCCGGCCGCGGTCTGGGTGTGGCCGATGTTGGACTTCAACGAACCGAGCCACAGGGGGCGTTCACGGTTCTGCCCGTACGTCGCGAGCAGCGCCTCGGCCTCGATCGGGTCGCCGAGTGTGGTGCCCGTACCGTGTCCCTCGACCGCGTCGACCTCGGCCGGGGTGAGTCCGGCGTCGGCCAGGGCGCGCCGGATGACGCGCTCCTGCGAGGGGCCGTTGGGGGCGGTCAGTCCGTTGGACGCGCCGTCCTGGTTGACGGCGCTGCCCCGGACGACGGCGAGGATCTCGTGGCCGTTGCGTTCGGCGTCGGAGAGCCGCTCCAGGAGGAGCAGGCCGACGCCTTCCGACCAGCCGGTGCCGTCGGCGCCCGCCCCGAACGCCTTGCACCGGCCGTCGAGGGCGAGTCCGCGCTGCCGGGAGAACTCGATGAACACACCGGGGGTGGACATCACGGTCACCCCGCCCGCGAGCGCCATCGAGCTCTCGCCGCGCCGCAGGGACTGCGCGGCGAGGTGGAGCGCGACGAGGGAGGCGGAGCAGCCGGTGTCGACGGTCATCGCCGGGCCTTCGAGGCCGAAGGTGTACGAGACGCGGCCGGAGGCCACACTGCCGATGTTGCCGGTGAGCAGATAGCCCTCCAAGTCCTGCGGTGCCTCGTGCATCCGGGGCCCGTAGTCCTGGGACATCGCGCCGACGAACACCCCGGTCGGGGAGCCCGCCAGTGACCGGGGGTCGATGCCCGCGCGCTCGAACGTCTCCCAGGCCGTCTCCAGCAGCAGCCGCTGCTGGGGGTCGGTGGCCCGTGCCTCGCGGGGGCTCATCCCGAAGAGTTCGGCGTCGAACTCGGCGGCGTCGTACAGGAATCCGCCGTGCCGTACATGGGAGGTGCCCGGCCGGTCGGGGTCGGCGTCGTACAGGGACTCCACGTTCCAGCCCCGGTCGGCGGGGAACTCGGACACCGCGTCCGTACCGGCGGCGACCAGCTCCCACAGGTCCTCGGGGGAGCTGACGCCGCCCGGGTAGCGGCAGGCCATGGCGATGATCGCGACGGGTTCGTCGGAGGCCCCGGTGGTGCCGGTCCCGGTGGTGGCGGCGCCGAACAGCAGGGTGTCGAGGTGGCGGGCGAGCGCCGTCGGTGTCGGCCGGTCGAAGACGAGGCTCGTGGGGAGCCGGTGGCCGACGGCGGCGACCAGCCTGTCGCGGAGTTCGACGGAGGTCAGCGAGTCGAAGCCGCTCTCCTTGAAGGGCCGTCCCGGCCGTACGGCGCGGGGGTCGGTGTGGCCGAGTACGGCGGCGGCCTCGGCGCGGACGAGTTCGAGCAGGGCGTCGGTGCGCCGGGCCTCGGGCAGGCCCTCCAGCTTCCGGATCCGTTCGGGCCGCCGGGGGGTCGCGGCGGCCGGGTCCGTGGTGGTGTCATCGGTGGGCCCGTTCAGGGCGCGCCGCGCCTCGGGCAGGTCGGCGAGGAGCGGCCGGGGTCCGGCGGACGCGAAGGCCGGGGCGAAGCGGCGCCAGTCGATGTCGGCGACGGTGAGGGTGTTCTCCCCGGCGTCCAGGGCCCGTTGGAGCGCGGTGACGGCGGATCGGGGGTCCATCGGGAGGACGCCGAGGCGCCGCCAGACGTCCTCGGCGCCGTCGACTGCGCCCATCCCGCCGCCGCCCCACGCGCCCCAGGAGACGGCCGTGGCGGGCAGCCCGTGGTCGCGGCGGTGCCGGGCGAGCGCGTCGAGGTAGGCGTTGGCCGCGCCGTACGCGCCCTGTCCGCCGCTGCCCCAGACACCGGCGCCGGAGGAGAAGAGTACGAACGCGTCGAGTTCTCCGGTGAGTTCGTGGAGATGGCGGGCGGTCTCGGTCTTGGCGCGCAGGGTCTGTTCGAGTTCTTCCGTGGTGAGGGTGCGCACGGTGGACTCGACCAGGACTCCGGCGGTGTGCACGACCGTGCGCAGCGGGCGGTCCTCGGGTACGGAGTCCAGCAGCGCGGCCAGTTCTTCGCGGCGGGCGGTGTCGCAGGCGACGATCTCCACCGAGGCGCCGAGCGCGGTGAGTTCGGCGCGCAGCGCGGCGGCTCCCGGTGCCTCGGGGCCGCTGCGGCTCGCCAGGACGAGGTGTCCGGCCCCGGCGGCGGCGAGCCAGCGGGCCACCCGCGCGCCGAGCGCGCCGGTGCCGCCGGTGATCAGCGCGGTGTCGCGGGGCCGCCAGGGGGCGGCCGTGGCCGGCGGGAGCGCGGCCCGCACCAGTCGCCGTACGAAGAGACCGGCGGGGCGTACGGCCACCTGGTCCTCGTCGCTGTCGCCGGTGAGCGCGGCGGCGAGCAGGGCCGCCGCGGTGTCGTCGAGGTGGGCGGGGAGGTCCACCAGTCCGCCCCGGTCCCGGGGGGATTCGAGGGCGAGGGCGCGGCCCAGGCCCCAGACGGCCGCCTGTTCGGGGTGGTCGAGCCGGTCGTCGGGGTCGACGGCGACGGCGCCCCGGGTGGCGAGCCACAGCGGTATCTCCCGCCCGGAGAGCGCCTGGGCCAGCGCGACGGTGTCGAGGAGTCCGCGCGGCGCGGAGCCGTCCGGTGCGCGGCGCTCGTCCAGGGCGAGCAGGGAGAGGACTCCGGCGGGTGTTTTCCCCGCCGTGAGCAGGTCGGTGAGCGCCGCCGGGTCTCCGGCGGCCGGCCGGACGACCTCGGCTCCCGCTTCCGCCAGCGCCCGTTCACACCGCGCGACGAGGGGTGCGCCGATGCCCTCGGCGGGGGCGAGCAGCAGCCACTGCCCGGCCAGTGGCGGTGCCGGCGGGGGCGTGACGGGGCGCCAGGTGACGCGGTAGCGCCAGTCGTCCGGTCCGCTCACGGCCCGGCTCACCGGCTCGGGCAGCAGCCAGTACCGTTCGCGCTGGAAGGCGTACGTGGGCAGCTCGACCCGGGGTCCCGTGCCGAGGAGGCCGGTCCAGTCCGGGGTGCCGCCCTGGGTGTGGGCCGTCGCGAGCGAGGTGAGGAATCGTTCCTGCCCCCCGTCGTCGCGGCGCAGCGACCCGAGGGCCACGGCGTGTGCCTCGGCGGCCTCGATGGTCTCCTGGAGGCTGGGGACGGTCACCGGATGCGGGCTGACCTCGATGAACAGGTCGTACCCCTGGTCGAGCGCGGCCCGGGTGGCCTGCTCGAAGCGGACGGTGGTGCGCAGGTTGGTGTACCAGTACGCGGCGTCCAGGGCGGCGGTGTCGAGGGGTCCGCCGGTGACGGTGGAGAAGAAACGGACGGGAGCGGTGCCGGGAGTGGCTCCGGGAGCGGTGCCGGGAGCGGTGCGCGGCCGTACGGTGGCGAGGGCGGCCAGGAGGGCGTCGCGGACCTCTTCGACCTGCGGGGAGTGCGAGGCGTAGTCCACCGGGATCCTGCGGACCCTGACCTGCTCGGCGTCGAGCGCGGTCAGCAGTTCGTCCAGCGCCTCCGGTGTGCCGGAGACGACGGACGCCGTGGGCCCGTTGGACGCGGCCAACGAGAGCCGTCCGTCCCAGGCTTCGAGGCGTGGCAGCAGTTCCTGGGGGGCCAGCGCGACGGAGGCCATGCCGCCCCGGCCGGCGAGTTCGGCGAGGATCAGCTTGGCGCGCAGGGCGCTCACCCGGGCGGCGTCCTCCAGGGTGAGGGTGCCCGCGACGCAGGCGGCGGCGATCTCGCCCTGGCTGTGCCCGAGCACGGCGGCGGGCTCCACACCGTACGAGCGCCACAGCGCGGCCAGCGACACCAGCACCGCGAACAGCGCGGGCTGCACCACGTCGACCCGCTCCAACGCCTCGGCGTCGGAGAGCACTTCGAGGAGCGACCACGTCACATGCGGGGCGAGGGCGCCGGCGCAGTCGGCCATGCGCGCGGCGAACACCGGCTCGGTGGCGAGCAGTTCGACGGCCATCCCGGCCCACTGGGACCCCTGGCCGGGGAAGACGAAGACGACGCGTCCGGTGGTGTCGGCGCTGCCCCGGACCAGCCGGGGGTCGGTCCGCCCGTCGGCCAGTGCGGTGAGCAGCCCGCGCAGTTCGTCGCGGTCGCGGCCGAGCAGTACGGCGCGGTGCTCGAAGGCGGACCGGGTGGCGGCGAGGGAGCGCCCGACGTCGGCGGCGCCGAGACCGGGCCTGGCGTCGAGATGGATGGCGAGGCGCCGCGCCTGGGCCTGGAGCGCCTGGGGCGTACGGCCGGAGAGCTGCCACGGGAGGGGTCCCGGGCCCGCGGCTTCGGCAGGCGATGAGCCGGGAAGGAGCTCCGGCGCCAACTCATCTTCCGGCGGGGCCTGTTCGATGATGGTGTGCGCGTTGGTGCCACTGACACCGAACGACGACACGGCGGCCCGGCGCGGGCGTCCGGTCTCCGGCCAGGTCACGTTCGCGGAGACGGGCGCGACCTGCCCCGCCGACCAGTCCACCTGGGGCGAGACCTCGTCCGCGTGCAGGGTCCTGGGGACGATCCCGTGGTGCAGGGCCAGGACCGTCTTGATCACCCCGCCGACCCCGGCGGCGGCCTGAGTGTGGCCGATGTTGGACTTCAACGAACCGAGCCACAGCGGGTGTTCACGGTCCTGTCCGTACGTGGCGAGCAGCGCCTCGGCCTCGATCGGGTCGCCCAGGGTGGTGCCCGTACCGTGTGCCTCCACCGCGTCCACGTCGGACGGCGCGAGTCCCGCGTCGGCGAGCGCGCGCCGGATCACCTCCTGCTGGGAGGGGCCGTTGGGCGCGGTCAGGCCGTTGGAGGCGCCATCCTGGTTGACGGCGGAGCCACGGAGGAGCGCCAGTACCGGGTGTCCGTTGCGCCGGGCGTCGGAGAGCCGTTCCAGGACGAGCATCCCGGCGCCCTCGGCCCACCCCGTACCGTCGGCGCCCGCGCCGAAAGCCTTGCACCGGCCGTCCGGCGCCAGTCCGCCCTGCCGGGAGAACTCGACGAACATGCCGGGGTTGGCCATCACCGTCACCCCGCCGGCCAGCGCCAGGGAGCACTCGCCGCGCCGCAGGGCCTGTGCCGCGAGGTGCTGGGCGACCAGCGAGGAGGAGCACGCCGTGTCCACGGTCAGCGCCGGGCCGCGCAGCCCCAGGGCGTACGAGATGCGGCCGGAGGCGACGGATCCGGTGGAGCCGGTGAGCCCGTACCCGGCGAACCCGTCCGGCGCCTCGTGCAGACGCGGCACATAGTCCTGGGCCATCGCCCCGACGAACACACCGGTGTCGCTGTCGCGCAGCGTGGCCGGGTCGAGACCGGCGCGTTCCAGCGCCTCCCAGGAGATCTCCAGCAGCAGCCGCTGCTGGGGGTCGGTCGCGAGCGCCTCGCGCGGGCTGATGCCGAAGAACGCCGCGTCGAACTCGGCCGCGTCGTGCAGGAATCCGCCGTGCCGGGTGTGGCTGGTCGCGGCGAGCGCGTCGAGGTCCCAGCCCCGGTCGGCGGGGAACGCCGAGATCGCGTCCGCGCCGGAGACCACCAGGTCCCACAGGTCCTCCGGGCTCCGTACGCCGCCGGGAAAGCGGCAGCTCATCCCGACGATCGCGATCGGGTCGCTGCCGGGGGCGAAGCCGTCGGCGCGGGCGGCGGGGCGAGAGGCGGGGGCGCCGGAGAGATGGGCGATGAGCGCGTCCGGCGTCGGATGGTCGAAGAGCAGGGCGGACGGCAGCCGCCGGCCGAGCGCGCCGCTGAGGCGGTCGCGCAGTTCGACGGTCATCTGGGAGTCGAAGCCGAGGTCCTTGAAGGGCAGGTCCGTCTCGACCGCGGCCGGGGTGGTGTGGCCGAGGACGGCGGCGGCGTGGGCCCGGACGAGCTGCCGCACCCGGCCGGCGTCGAGGACGTCCGCCCCGAGGGGGGTGTCCTCGTACGCCGGTCGCCCGTTGTCCACCGGCGCGCCCGCGCCCGTCGGCTCCCTCGCGCCCACCGGGTCACCGGCATCCGCCGACTCGCCTTCGTACGCTGCCGATTCGGGCGCCGGGGCGATCCAGTAGCGCTGTCGCTGGAACGGATAGGTGGGCAGCTCGACGCGGCGTCCGCCCGGGAAGACCGCCGACCAGTCGATACCGGCCCCGCGCACGGACAGTTCGGCGAGCGAGGCCATCACACGGGCCCGCGTGCCGTCGTCCCGCCGGGACGAGGGCACGACGACCACGGGTACGCCCATGGCCTCGGCGGTCTCCTGGACGCCCATCACCAGTACGGGGTGCGGGCTCACCTCGATGAACGCCCGGTGGCCCGCTGCGAGCAGCCCGCGGACGGCCTCCTCGAAGCGGACGGTGCTGCGGAGGTTCCGGTACCAGTAGTCGGCGTCCGTCGCACCGGCGTCGAGCCACTGCCCGGTCAGCGTCGAGAAGAACGGGACCGAGGCGGTCCGTGGTGTGATCGGGGCCAGCGCGGTGTGCAGCCGGTCGCGGATCGTCTCGACGTGGGCCGAGTGCGAGGCGTAGTCGACGGCGATACGGCGGGCCCTGACGCCCCGGTCGGTCAACTCCGCCACCAGCGCGTCGATCGCGCTCTCGTCACCGGCGACCACCGTGGAGCGCGGTCCGTTGACGGCGGCCACCGACAGGGAGCCGCCCAGGGTCAGTTCACCGGCGGGCAGGGCGACGGAGGCCATCGTGCCGCGTCCGGAGAGGGAGACGAGGGCCTGGCTGCGCAGGGCGACGACCCGCGCACCGTCCTCCAGCGACAACGCACCGGCCACACACGCCGCGGCGATCTCCCCTTGGCTGTGCCCCACCACCGCCGCCGGCTCCACACCGTACGAACGCCACACCTCTGCCAACGACACCATCACCGCCCACAACACCGGCTGCACCACATCCACCCGCCCCAACACCTCACCGTCGCCCAACACCTCGGACAACGACCAGTCGACGAACGGCGACAGCGCCTGCGCACACTCCCCCATCCGCGCCGCGAACACCCCCGAGGACCCCATCAACTCCACAGCCATCCCCGTCCACTGGGAACCCTGACCGGGAAAGACGAAGACGGTGCCGCTCGGGGCGTCGGCCGTGCCCTGGACCAGCCCCGGGGCCGCGTCGCCGGAGGCGAGGGCGTCGAGTCCGGCCAGGTATCCGGCCCGGTCGGTGGCGGTCACGGCGGCCCGGTGGCGGAAGGCGGTCCTGGTCGTGGCGAGGGAGCGGCCCAGGTCGGACAGGTCCGTCTCCGGGTGGTCCGCGACCTGCGCGCGGAGGCGCGCGGCCTGTTCCCGTACCGCCGCCACCGACCGGCCGGAGACCACCCAGGGCGCCCCGCCGCCCCCGGGCCCGGCCGAGGGCTCGCATGCGACCTCGACCGCCACGTCAGCCGCGGCCGAGACCTCGGAGAGGACGACGTGGCAGTTGGTCCCGCCGACCCCGAACGAGCTGACCCCGGCAACCAACGGCCGGTCCGGCGCGGGCCATTCGCCGTGCGTGACGCGGACGTCGAGGTTCAGGTCGGCCAGCGGGATCCGCGGGTTCGGTGTGGTGAAGCCGAGGCTCGGCGGCAGCAGCCGGTGCCGTATCGCCAGCGCGGTCTTGATGAGCCCGGTGACACCGGCGGCGGATTCCAGGTGGCCGACGTTGGTCTTGACCGAACCCACCTGGAGCGGGGCCGCCGTGCCGCGCGCCGCGCCCAGCACGGCGCCGAGGGCCGCTGCCTCGATCGGGTCGCCGAGCCGGGTACCGGTGCCGTGCAGCTCCACGTACTGGACCGAGGCGGGGTCCACCCCCGCCCGCTCGTACGCGAGGCGCAGCACCTCTTCCTGCGCGGGACCGCTGGGCACCGTCAGCCCGTCACCGCCACCGTCGTTGTTGACGGCGCTGCCGTTGATGACGCAGTGGACACGGTCCCCGTCGGCGAGCGCGGCGGCCAGGGGTTTCAGCACCACGACACCGCCGCCCTCGCCGCGGACGAAGCCGTTGGCCCGGGCGTCGAAGGTGTAGCAGCGGCCGTCGGGGGAGAGTGCGCCGAGCTTGGCCGCGCCGACGGCGCCCTCGGGGGTGAGCGTGAGGTTCACGCCGCCGGCCAGCGCGATGTCGGCTTCTCCGGTCCGCAGGCTCTGTACGGCCAGGTGCACCGCGACCAGGGAGGACGACTGTCCGGTGTCCATGGTCACGCTGGGTCCGCGCACGCCGAGGAAGTAGGAGACCCGGTTGGCGATCAGGCTGCGCTGCACTCCGGTGAAGGTGTGCTGGTCGACCTGGCGCAGCCCGGCCCGGCGGGTGAGGGTGGCGTACTCGTCGTTCATCGCTCCCATGAACACGCCGGTCCTGGTGGACGCGAGGCTGCCGGGGACGATCCCCGCGTCCTCGATCGCCTCCCAGCTCAGTTCGAGCGCGAGGCGCTGCTGCGGGTCCATGGCGGTGGCCTCGCGCGGTGAGATCCCGAAGAAGGCGGGGTCGAACCGGTCGACCTGGTCCAGAAAGGCGCCCCTGCGGGTGTTGACCTTCCCCGGTGCGCCGGGGTCCTCGTCGAAGTACTCGGCGTGGTCCCACCGGTCCGCGGGGACGTCCGTCACGCCGTGGGCTCCGTCGGCCAGCATCGTCCAGAACGCGTGCCTGTCGGCGGCCTTCGGAAGACGGCAGGACAGTCCGACAATGGCAACAGGGCCTTTACGACCATGGCCCTGAATTGTTGAATCAGTCACGTCCCCAGCCGTCCTCACGCGCCCACCACCGTTTCTCGCCCGTTTTCATCAGGGATTGCAAGCAGCACACAGCATCGGTGCGGCGCACCGGACTCTCACTTCGCCCGCGCGTGATCCGGCAGCTCTCCCGGATTTATGAAGTTCCGGAAAACTCTCGATTACGCTTCGGCGGATCGATATCCGTCATCGGGGCTTCGTCGCCGGAATGCCGGAAGGCTCCCGCACCGCTCCGACCTCGGGACGAAGAGCGCCGGTCCGGTCCCGGAGGCGTAGGGGTGACCCGCGGGTTCACGCCCGGCGCCGTCCCGTCCTCAGTCGCCGATGACGGAGAACGGACCGGTCCGCGAAGGCTCCCCCGGAGCCGGCGGGCCGACGGCTGAAGAAACGTAGCGGATCTCGCCGATCAGGGGAAGAACGCCTTTTCCCGCTGGTCCCGAAGAACATCGCGTGCGTCTGCGCGCCAGGAGTTCACCACGCACTTACGCCCTCCCCGCCATCAGTCATTCGATTTCTCACTGCAGACCATACGAGCCCGCGGCGAGAAATCTGAAGGGGCGAAAACTGGACAGCCCGAGCGTCCCGCGTGTCATGAACGTCCGGCCGGGTCGGCGTGACCGTCGAAACGAGCGGGACGCCGAGGATCAAGGAATTAGATCTTTCCAGCCGGATCATGGGAAATTGACGTGGGCATATTGCTTCATGGATTCGGGGCCAACAGGATACGGAGGAGACGCGCCCCCGCGCCCCCCTCCGGACTCCGGCCGCCCGGCTCCGCCCGGCCGCGACGGCGCGAACCACGCAGGCCAGGTCCCGTACGCCAGGGCCCGCGAGGATCACGGGGCTTGGTGTACGGGAGTGACCGGTGCCGCCTGCCACCACCCGGCCGCCCGGGGGGCGGCTCCGCGGAGACCGGCGGTGGAGACCGGCGACAATCGGTCATCGACCGTGCCGACCTGCCGAACACGGGCGAGACCGCCCGTCTCGTACGGAAGCGGTCGGCACAGGACCATGTCACCGCGCCCTGGCCGGAATTGAATCCGCCGCTTCGGTCCAGGAGGTGGAGAGAACCGGTAATCCAGCACAAACCGGCCACCATTGCCGTAGATCTGTCCGGAAAAACGTAGTGACAGAGCCGATGTTCTGTAAGGGGCCGGCCCGGCGGCCCCTCGGTTCAGGCCCACCGGTGGCCCCGGCCCGGGCCGGGGCTACCCGGGTGGCGCCGCCGTGGTGGTGCGGATGACGAGGCGCGGGGCCACCACGGTCTCCCGGTCGGGGACCGGATCCCCGTCGAGCCGTCCCACGACCCGTGCCACGGCCTCCCGGGTGAGGCGGGCGACGTCCTGGCCGACGGTGGTGAGGTCGATGTGGGCCAGGCGCGCGAGCCGGCTGTCGTCGAAGCCGACGACGGAGACCTCGCCGGGGACCGGGACACCGGCGCGCAGGAAGGTGTCGAGGACGCCCGTGGCACAGCGGTCGTTGAAGGCCAGTACGGCGGTGGGACGGGTCGGGCCGGCCAGCAGCGTACGGGCGGCCGCCGCGCCGTCCTCCTCGGTCGGCCCACCGGGCAGGACGTACGTGTGCCGGCCCAGCCCGTGGCGGTTCATGGCGGTGCGGTAGCCGCGGCGCCGGTCGGCCGCGCCGGGGGCCCGGCCGCCGTCGATGTGGGCGACGGCCCGGTGGCCGAGCCCGACCAGGTGGTCCACGGCCTGGCGGGCCCCCTCGTCGTCGGCGGTCCGTACCACCTCGACGGCTCCGGACGGCTGCCGGAGTCTCCTGGCGACGGAGACGACCGGCATCTGGCCGGCGAGTTCCGTCAGCCGTGCGGCGGGGAGCTCGGGACTGAGCAGGATCAGCGCCTCGCAGCGGTCGGCGAGCAGCGTCTCCAGGGCGTGCTGTTCGCCGCGGCTGGGCGCGACCGCGCTCAGCGCGACCTGGTACCCGGCGGACTCGGCCGCACCGTAGACGCCTTCCACCAGGTCGGCGTGGAAGGGGTGCTGGAGTCCGAACTGCACCCCGAGCAGACGGGAACGGCTGCTGCGCAGCAGGCGTGCCCGGGTGTCGGGCCGGTAGCCGATCTCCCGCGCGGCTTCGAGGACCCGCTCACGGGTGGCGGCGCCGGCGCCCTTGGCCCCGCGCATCACGACGGAGACGAGCGCCGTGGAGACGCCCGCGCGCGCCGCGACATCGGCGAGGGTGGGCCGTTTCCGGTCCCCCGCCGCGGAGATCGGTGGCACGTCTGGCCTCCTCGGTAGACAACTCCCCCGGGCCGCCGATCGTAGACCAGGTGGTACGGCCGCCTCCCCGCGCTACTGCAACGTTCCAGTCCGGGCGTTCCCGGCCCTTGACAGCCAGGGTGGCCGACTGGCGTACTGCAACCCCGACTAGAACGTTATAGAAGAAGTGAGGCGGGTGGCGGATGTACACGTTGGCGATCTGCGCCGAGATGGTCTTCCGGGACCTTCCGATCCAGGAGCGGGCCCGGCGTATCCACGACGCCGGCTTCCAGGTCGAGATCTGGGACTGGAGCCGGCACGACCTCGACGCGCTGGCCAGGACCCCGGCCGTCCTCTCCTCGATGACCGGCTATCTCCGCGGCACCCTGACCGACGAGGACGGGGCGGCGGAGCTGCTGCGCACGGCCGAGGAGTCGGTCAAGGCCGCCGAACGACTGGGCTGCCCGCGGCTGAACCTGCACGGCACCGGCCTGGACGGCGCGGGCCTGCCGGTGGTGCCGGTCGCCGACGAGGACACCGGTCCCCTGTGGCCGGCCGCCCTGCGGACCCTCGACAGGATCGCGGAGCTGGGCGAGAGCGCCGGAGTGGTCTTCACCCTGGAGAACCTCAACACCGCGGTCGACCATCCCGGGGTGCCGTTCGCCCGGGCCGCCGACACCCTGGCCCTGGTCGCCGCGGTGGACCGGCCGGGCCTGCGGATGAACCTCGACCTGTACCACGCGCAGATCGGCGAGGGGAACCTCGTCGAACTGGTCCGGCGGGCCCACGGCCTGGGGCTGATCGGCGAGATCCAGGTCGCGGACGTCCCCGGCCGTTGTGAGCCCGGGACCGGCGAGATCCACTACCCGGCCGTCGCCCGCGCCCTCACGGACCTCGGCTACCAGGGCACCGTGGCCATGGAGGCATGGGCCTCCACCGACAGTGACCTGGCCATGGAGCGCTTCCGTACCGCCTTCACCACCACCTGAACACACTCCCCCGGCCATGGCCCGGCCTCGCCCGGTCACGGCGTACGTACGGAGATACGGAGATTCCGCATGCCCTCTCAGCCACCCCTCGCCGTCGGCCAGATCGGCGCCGGACGGATGGGTTCCTTCCACGCCACGACCCTCGCCCGGCGCATCCCCGGTGTCCGTCTCGCCGCGGTCGCCGACCCCGTACCGGACACGGCCCGGCGCCTCGCGGACCATCTGGACGCCCCCGTGGCGTACACGGACATCGCCGCGTTCCTCGCCGCCCCGGAGATCGACGCCGTGGTCATCGCCACCCCGGCCCGCACCCACGCCGATCTCGTCGAGGCGGCGGCCCGGGCGGGCAAGGCGGTCTACTGCGAGAAGCCCATGGCCGTCACCCTCGCGGAAGCCGACCGCGCCGTCTCCGCGGCCCGCGAGGCGGGCGTGGCCCTCCAGGTGGGCTTCAACCGCCGCTACGACGAGGGTTTCCGCGCCGCCCACGACAAGGTCGCCGCCGGCTCCATCGGCACCCC
This sequence comes from Streptomyces sp. NPDC087310, assembly GCF_044744405.1. NCBI lineage: Bacteria > Bacillati > Actinomycetota > Actinomycetes > Kitasatosporales > Streptomycetaceae > Streptomyces > Streptomyces sp. NPDC087310. The sequence goes on from NZ_JBIUYF010000009.1 coordinate 160,964, forward strand.
GCAGCTCCTGCGCTCGCTGACCCGCGACCCGAAGCTGGCCGACCCCGCGCCCATCCCGCCGTGGACGATCTTCCTGGAGACGCTGATCCACGACTTCGACACCCTGCGCTACCTCAACCCCGGTGCCGAGGCCGTCGAGGTCTTCGCCCTGGCCGACGCCCTGGTCCGCCCCGACTTCAAGGACCGCGGCCTGCTCGACACCGCCGTCGTCACCATCCGCTTCGACAACGGCGCCCTCGCCACCGCCGAGGCCAACTTCCAGGCCGTGTACGGCTACGACGTACGCGGCGAGGTCTTCGGCTCGGCGGGCATGCTCACCATGGGCGAGGTGCGCCGTACCCATCTCACGTCCTACGGCCCGGACGGTGTCAGCGCCGAGAGCGTCAGCTACGACCAGGACCTGTTCCGCGACGCCTACGTCGCCGAACTCGCCGACTTCACCGACTGCGTCCGCACCGGGCGCGCCCCCGCGGTCACCGGCGAGGACGCCCGCGCCGCGCTGGCCATCGCCCTCGCCGCGATCGAGTCCGTCACCACCGGCGGCCCGGTCCGGGTGGAGCGGGCCGCGGAGTGATCAGGGGTGCGCGACCCAGTCGTACCAGGCCGCCATCCCCTCGCCGGTGGTCGCCGAGACGGTCAGAACCCGCAGATCCGGATTGACCGACCGGGCGTACTTCTCGCACTGCTCGACGTCGAAGTCGACGTACGGGAGCAGGTCGATCTTGTTGATGACCACGAGGTCGGCGGCGGCGAACATGTACGGGTACTTGAGCGGCTTGTCCGTCCCCTCGGTGACCGAGATGATCACGGCCCGGCTGCGCTCCCCGAGGTCGAAGAGCGCGGGGCAGACCAGATTGCCCACGTTCTCGACCAGGATCAGCGAGCCCGGCTCCGGCTCCAGGGCCGTGAGCGCGCCCCGCACCATCTCCGCGTCGAGGTGGCAGCCGGCGCCGGTGTTGATCTGGACGACGGTGCCGCCCGCCCGCCTGATCCGCTCCGCGTCGAGCGCCGTCTCCTGGTCGCCCTCGATGACGGCGACCGGGCGGCGGCCGGCGAAGTCCCTGAGGGTGCGTTCGAGGAGGGTGGTCTTGCCGGCCCCGGGCGAACTCATCATGTTCACGGCCACGATGCCCCGTTCCGCGAGCCAGGCGCGGTTACGGACGGCCAGGTCGTCGTTCTTGACGAGGACCTTCTGTTCGAGGGTGATGGTCTCGCCGTCCCCGGTACTCCCCCGGTCGGCCGACGGGTGGTCCCGTACGCCGGTGTGGTCGGGGCCGTGGCCGGCGTGAACGTGGTCGTGGTCGTGCGGGTGGGCGTGCGGTACGGCGATCCTCGTCCCGCCGCCCTCACCGCTTCCGCCGACGCAACCGCAAGTACCGCACATGGGGTCAGCCCACTCTCATCGAGACGATCTGCAGCTCCCGCCCCGACGTGATATTCACGTCGGCGCTGCCGCACGGACACAGCAATACAAGATCGGTCAGGGTGAAGTCCCGCTCACACGCCCGGCAGTGCGCCGTTCCGGGGGGCTGGTCGATCTCCAGGAGGGCGCCTTCGGCGACCGTGCCCGCGGTGGTCAGATCGAAGCAGAACCGCATCGCGTCGGGCACCACCGCGGTCAGCGCCCCCACCCGGAGCCGGACGGTACGCACGGGTCTTCCCGCGGCACGCTCGCACACCGCGTCGACCACGCTCTGGGTGATTGACAATTCATGCATCAATGGCCAGCTTTCCCTCACTCACCCATTCGGCCCCGGCCGAACCGGGGCTAATGGATGGTCACCCGGAACAATCTCGTGTTGACAGAACAACCGGGCGGATTCTAGATGGTAGCAAGGTGAGTGTCGCCACCCTCACTGGTATCGGGCGGTCCCATCCCGGAAGGCAGCGGGCTATGCCGACAGAAGCAGCGGTAAAAGCGGAGAACACTCTCATCCATGTCCTGTGGATCAATGCGGGACTGAGTTGCGACGGGGATTCGGTGGCACTCACCGCCGCCACGCAGCCCAGCATCGAGGAAATCGCGCTCGGCGCGCTGCCCGGCCTGCCGCAGATCGCCGTGCACTGGCCGCTCATCGACTTCGAGTGCGGCCCCACCGGCGGCGCCGACGATTTCCTCGAATGGTTCTTCAAGGCCGACCGGGGCGAACTGGAACCGTTCGTCCTGGTGGTCGAGGGGTCGATCCCCAACGAGAAGCTGCACGAGGAGGGGTACTGGTGCGGCTTCGGCAACGACCCGGCGACCGGGCAGCCGATGACCACCAGTGAGTGGCTCGACCGGCTCGCGCCCAAGGCCACGGCGGTCGTCGCGGTCGGTACGTGCGCCACGTACGGCGGCATCCACGCCATGGCGGGCAACCCCACCGGCGCCATGGGCGTGCCGGACTACCTGGGCTGGGAGTGGAAGTCCAAGGCGGGTATCCCGATCGTGTGCGTCCCCGGCTGCCCCATCCAGCCGGACAACCTGTCGGAGACGCTCACCTATCTGCTCTACATGGCCACCGACCAGGCCCCGATGATCCCCCTCGACGAGTCGCTCCGTCCGACCTGGCTGTTCGGCCGTACGGTGCACGAGGGGTGCGACCGGGCCGGCTACTACGAGCAGGGCGACTTCGCGACCGAGTACGGCCAGCCCGAGTGCATCGTCAAGCTGGGCTGCTGGGGCCCCACCGTGAAATGCAATGTGCCCAAGCGCGGCTGGATGAACGGTATCGGCGGCTGCCCCAACGTCGGCGGAATCTGCATCGGCTGCACCATGCCGGGATTCCCCGACAAATTCATGCCGTTCATGGACGAGCCTCCCGGCGGAAAGCTCTCCACGAATGCCGTCGGGCTGTACGGCTCGACGATGCGGCGGCTGCGGAACATCACCACGCACACCCTCGACCGCGAGCCCAAGTGGCGTACCCGCGGCAAGAAACTGACCACCGGCGCCACCCGCACCTGGTAACGCACCGAAAAGGAAAAAGAGGCGGCCTCATCATGACGACGACGAGCCAGGGTAAAGACGAGCTGGTGGAGATGGCGTGGGATCCCATCACCCGTATCGTCGGGAGTCTGGGCATCTACACGAAGATCGACTTCAAGCAGAAGGTCGTCGCCGAGTGCCACAGCACCAGCTCGATCTTCCGCGGCTACTCGGTCTTCATGAAGGGCAAGGATCCGCGCGACGCCCACTTCATCACCAGCCGGATCTGCGGGATCTGCGGTGACAACCACGCCACCTGTTCCTGTTACGCGCAGAACATGGCGTACGGCGTGAAGCCCCCGCACATCGGCGAGTGGATCGTGAACCTCGGCGAGGCCGCCGAGTACATGTTCGACCACAACATCTTCCAGGAGAATCTGGTCGGGGTCGACTACTGCGAGAAGATGGTCGCCGAGACCAATCCCGGCGTCCTCGAACAGGCCAATCGCACCCCCTCGCCGCACGCCGACGCCCACGGGCACCGGACCATCGGCGACATCATGCGCGCGCTGAACCCGTTCACCGGCGAGTTCTACCGCGAGGCCCTCCAGGTCAGCCGCATGACCCGCGAGATGTTCTGTCTGATGGAGGGCCGCCACGTGCACCCCTCCACGCTCTACCCCGGTGGCGTGGGCACGGTGGCGACCATCCAGCTCATGACGGACTACATCACCCGTCTCCAGCGCTACGTGGAGTTCATGAAGAAGGTCGTGCCGCTCCACGACGACCTCTTCGACTTCTTCTACGAGGCGCTGCCCGGCTACGAACAGGTGGGCAACCGCCGTATCCTGCTGGGCTGCTGGGGCTCCTTCCAGGACCCGGAGCACTGCAACTTCGAGTACCGGGACATGACCGCCTGGGGCCGGAAGATGTATGTGACCCCCGGTGTCGTCGTGGACGGCAAGCTCGTCACCACCGACCTGGTGAAGATCAACCTCGGTATCCGCATCCTGCTCGGCTCGTCGTACTACAACGACTGGGAGGAGCAGGAGATGTTCGTGACCCACGACCCGCTCGGCAACCCGGTCGACCGGCGGCATCCGTGGAACCAGCACACCAACCCGCAGCCCCAGAAGCGCGACCTGGGTGACAAGTACAGTTGGGTGATGTCGCCGCGCTGGTTCGACGGCACGGACTACCTCGCGCTCGACACCGGCGGCGGACCGCTCGCCCGGCTGTGGACCACCGCGCTGGCGGGCCTGGTCGACATCGGCTACATCAAGGCCACCGGCAAGAGTGTGCGGATCAACCTCCCCAAGACCGCCACCAAGGGCCCGGTCGAGTTCGAGTGGCACGTCCCGCGCTGGAGCAACACCATCGAGCGCAACCGGGCGCGCACCTACTTCCAGGCGTACGCGGCGGCCTGCGCGCTGCACTTCGCGGAGAAGGCGCTCGGGGAGATCCGGGCCGGCCGCACCAAGACCTGGGAGAAGTTCGAGGTGCCGGAGGAGGGCGTCGGCTGCGGCTTCACGGAGGCCGTGCGCGGGGTGCTCTCGCACCACATGGTGATCAGGGACGGCAAGATCGCCAACTACCACCCGTACCCGCCGACCCCGTGGAACGCGAGCCCGCGTGACTCCTACGGGACGCCCGGACCGTACGAGGACGCGGTGCAGGGCCAGCCCATCTTCGAGGAGAACGACCGGGAGAACTTCAAGGGCATCGACATCATGCGTACGGTACGCAGTTTCGACCCCTGTCTCCCCTGCGGCGTCCACATGTATCTCGGTGAGGGCAAGAAGCTGGAGTTGCTGCACTCGCCCACGCAGTCCGCGGGCAGTGAGTGACATGGCGGAGCGGCAGACGCACGAGCCCGCGCCGTCCGAGGTCTGGCGGGCGACCGGGGAACGCATCGACGCACTGATCTCGGCCGGCGCGGCGGGCGGCCCGGCGGCGCGCGAGCGCGGCGAGGAGCTGGTCCGGCTGGTCACCGACTTCTACGGGGCCGGCCTGGAGCGGCTGCTCGACCTCGTCCACGAGCACGGCGGGCTGGACGACAAGGTCCTGGCCGCCCTCGCCGACGACGATCTGGTGGCCAGTGTGCTGCTGGTGCACGGACTGCACCCGTACAGCGTGGAGACGCGGGTCGAGAACGCGCTGGAGAGCGTCCGGCCGTATCTCGGCTCGCACGGCGGTGACGTGGAGCTGCTCGGCGTCACGGCGGACGGGGCCGTACGGCTGCGGCTGCTGGGCAGTTGCGACGGCTGCCCGTCCTCCTCCGCCACGCTCGCGCTCGCCGTGCGGGGCGCGGTCGAGGCGGCGGCGCCGGAGATCAGCGCCATCGAGGTGGAGGACGCGGCCGATCCACCGGAGGCGCCGGGTCCGCTGGTGCCGGTGGACTCGCTGTTCTCGCGGCTGCGCGCAGCGGCTCCGGACGGTACGGACACCGGTACGGGCACCGATGCCGAGGCCGGCGGCTCGGGGGCGAGCTGGCAGCAGGTGCCGGCGCTGCTCGCCCTGGAGTCCGGCGGGGTCGAGCGGCTGAGCGCCGCCGGGTTCCCCGTGGTGGCCTGCCGGATCGGCCCCGACGTGTTCGCCTTCCGTGACCGGTGCGCCCGGTGCGAGCAGCCGATGAAGGGCGCGACGCTGGCCCGGCGGCTGGGCGGCGGCGCCGGGGACGGGGTGTTGCGGTGCTCGGCCTGCCGCGCGCACTACGACGTACGGCGGGCCGGTGCCTGTGTCGACACGGACGCGGACGGCGCGCACCTGGACCCGCTGCCCGTACTGGCGGACGGGGCCTCGGTCTCGGTCGCCGTACCGGCCGCGCCCGCGGTCGCGACATGAGCGCGCCGACGGGCCGTTCGAGGTCACCGGTCGCGACGCTGCTGCGGGTCACCCGCAACCGCCCCGAGCCGGTCACCGGCGAACGCTGCGAGATGTGCGCCGCGCCGGTCGGTGCGGACCACCAGCATGTGGTGAACCTGGAGAGCCGGGGCCTGATGTGCTCCTGCCGGGCCTGCTACCTGCTGTTCACGGAGGACGGGGCGCATCTGCGCTACCGGGCGGTGCCCGACCGGTATCTGAGCTTCGACGGGCTCCCGCTGGACGCGCGGGCCTGGGACGAGCTGCAGATCCCGGTGGGGCTGGCCTTCCTGTTCCGCAACTCGGCCCAGGACCGCACCGTCGCGTTCTACCCAGGCCCTGCCGGGGCGACCGAGTCCGAACTGCCGCTCGACGCCTGGACCACGCTGGTGGCCGCCGCCCCCGAACTGGCGGTGGTGCGCGCCGATGTCGAGGCGCTGCTCGTGCGCCGTACCGGACGGGACGGACGCGAGGGCGTGGCGTCGTGCCATCTGGTGCCGATCGACGCCTGCTACGAACTGGTCGGACGGCTGCGTGCGGTGTGGCGCGGCTTCGACGGCGGCCAGGAGGCGCACGCCGCGATGGACGCCTTCTTCGAGCGGGTCAGGGCGCGCAGCAGACCCGCGCACCCGGAGCGGACGGCGGCGGGAACGACGACGGGCGCGACGGCCGCGGAGGGTTCCTCATGAGCCGTCCCGTGGCGCCCGGCCTGGAGTTCTCCGTACGCGACATCGTCGCCGAGCCGTACAGCGCGGCTCCGCAGCTCACCGCGCGGCTGCGGATCGAGGACGGTTCCGACGAGCCGGTCCATGCGATCGTGCTGCGCTGCCAGGTCCGTGTCGAACCGCAGCGCCGCCCGTACGACCAGGCCGAACAGGACGGGCTGCGGGGCCTGTTCGGGGAGCGGGAGCGGTGGCCGGACACGCTCCGGCCGTTCCTGTGGATGCAGTGCAACACGACGGTGCAGGGGTTCACCGGCTCCACCGAGGTCGATCTCGCGCTGCCCTGCACCTACGACTTCGACGTCGTCGGCTCCCGCTATCTGCACGCGCTCGGGGAGGACGGGACGGTGCCGATCAGCCTGCTGTTCTCGGGCACCGTCTTCGCCCGGGGCGGGGGCCGTTCGGGGCTCGGTGTGCGGCAGGTGCCCTGGGACCGTGAGGCGCGGTACGAGCTGCCGGTCGCCGTGTGGCGGCAACTGATCGCGTTCCACTTCCCGCACTCCGGCTGGATCAGGCTGGATCACGACGTGCTCGCCGGTTTCGCGGACTTCCGTGAGCGGCGCGGGCTGATCAGTTGGGACGAGACGGTGCGGACGTTGCTGGCCGGCGCGGGTGCGGACGGAGGCGTGGGGGCGTGCGCCGCTGCCGCCTCCGGTGATCTCGACGAGGTGGTCCGGTGACCGGGACGACTCCGGTGGGCCTCGACCACGTGCGTGAGGTCGCCGACGCGGTGCTGTACGAGGGCTACCTGCTGTACCCGTATCGCGCCAGCGCCCACAAGAACCGGTCCCGCTGGCAGTTCGGTGTCCTCGGGCCGCCCTCCGCGACCCCCGCGAGCTTCGCCGAGGATCCGGACATGGCGATGGAGTGCCTGCTCGCGGTCCCGGCCGACGCGCCGAGGACGGCCGAGGTGACGGTACGGCTGCGGTTCCTCCAGCATCAGGTGCGCGAGGTACGGCGGCGGACCGAGGACGGCGGCCATGTGGCCGTCGGTGAACTCACCGTGGCCGGTGTGGCGGTGCTGAGCTGGGACGAGGCGGTCGAGCGGGAGATCGACCTGGGGGCGGTCCCGTTGAACGGGGCGAGCGATCAGCTCTGTACGGTCGCCGGGGGCGAGGAGATCGAGCCCCTGACGGACGCGGACGGGGTGACGGTCGGCGCGGTCGTACGGCGCCGCGAGCCGCTGGTGGCCCGGGTCCGTACCCGTACCCGGCAGGACGACGGATTCCTGCGGCTGTCGGTCTCGGTGGAGAACGAGCACGCCGGGACCGTCGCCGGCAAGGACGCCGCGATCCGCGTCTCGCTGATCGGCACGCACCTGCTCCTCCAGGCCCGGGGCGCCCGCTTCGTCTCCCTGCGCGAGCCCCCGGACGCGGCGGCCCCCGCGGCGGCCCGGTGCGCACAGCACCGCTGCTGGCCGGTCCTGGCCGGGGCGAAGGGCTCCGCGGACACGGTGCTCGGCGCGCCGATCATCCTCTACGACCACCCGGAGATCGCCGAGCAGAGCGCGGGCGCCCTGTTCGACTCGACCGAGATCGACGAGATCCTGACGCTCCGGGTGATGACGATGACGGAGCGGGAGAAGGCGGAGGCCCGGGCCACCGATCCCCGCGCCCGCGAGATCATCGACCGCTGTGACGCGATGACACCCGGGGACCTCCAGCGGCTCCACGGCCTGCTGCGCGACCCGCACGGTCCGGTCACCGGCCCGGGCGCGGCGACCGGCCCGGGCGCGGCGGAGCTCACCGGCGACGCGCGGGACGCCGCTCCCGCCGGCTTCGACACCGGGGGCGCCCCGTGGTGGGATCCGGCGGCGGACGCCGCCGTGTCACCGGGTTCCGACAGCGTGATGGTCGACGGGGTCCGGGTCGCCAAGGGCAGTCTCGTACGCGTGCGTCCGACCCGCCGCGCCGACGCCCAGGACCTGTTCTTCGCCGGTCAGGTGGCACGGGTGACGGCTGTGCTCGCGGACGTGGACGGCGGTGTGCATGTCGCCCTCGTCCTCGTCGACGACCCGGCGGCCGACCTGCACGACTGGTACGGCCGCTACTTCTACTTCGCCCCCGAAGAGCTGGAACCGCTGCCCGCCGGCGATCCCGGCCCGCCCATCCCCGATCCCCCGTCACCGGAGTTCCGGAAGGAGAACCCATCGTGCGATTCCTCGGACTGATCACCACGGGTGTGGTCGCCGCCGTGGCGGCGGTCGCCGTCGCCGTCGGCGTGCGCTCGATCCCCGACATCCGCAGGTACCTGAGAATGCGCTCCATGTGAGCGCGCGGCAGGAACGACCAGCGCGACCGTGCGCCGAGAGCCGGTCCTGACATGACCGGAGGCGTGCTCGTCGCGGGCATCGGCAATCTCTTCCTCGGCGACGACGGTTTCGGCCCCGAGGTCGTGCGGCGGCTCGCCGCCGACCCCGGGCCGCCGCTGCCCCCCGGGGTCCGGATCGTCGACTACGGCATCCGGGGCATGCACCTCGCGTACGACCTGCTCGACGGGTACGACGCGCTGGTGCTGGTGGACGCGTATCCGGGGGGCGGGCCACCCGGTGAGCTGACGGTGCTTCGGATCGGCCCGGACGACCTCGGTACGGGTGAATTCGACGCACACGGTATGAATCCGGTCGCGGTGCTGGCAAATCTGCACCAACTAGGCGGTACGCTCCCGCTGACCCACCTCGTGGGCTGCACCCCGGCCGGTGTCGACGAGGGCATCGGTCTCGGCGAGGCCGTCGCCGCGGCCGTCCCCCGGGCGGTGTCGGCGGTGCGGGAGCTGATCCGCCGGCTGCCGGCCGTCGGAGCCGCACCGTCCTCGGAGCCCGACCCCGCCCTCACATCCGCGCCCGACCGGCCCCGGAGGTCCTGATCGCATGTGTCTCGGCATTCCCGGACGAGTCGTGGAGACCGTCGAGGGGTACGCGGGCCAGCTCGCCCTCGTCGACGTGGAGGGCGCCCGGCGCCGTGTCAACGTCGGCATGCTCGACGCGCCGCCGGCCGCCGGTGACTGGGTCCTGCTGCACATGGGCTTCGCTCTGGAGATCATCGACGAGGCGAAGGCGGCGCAGGCGCTGTCGGGGCTGGAGATGATGGGCAGCGGCGCCCGCTCGGCGGAGAAGCCGGAGGCGGATCCGGCGGCGGATCCGGCGCCCCGACAGCCCCGTGTCCGCCGCAGGTTCGAGGTGCGCGGCGTCGTCCAGGGCGTGGGCTTCCGCCCCTTCGTCTATGTCACGGCCGCCGAACTGGCCCTCGTCGGCGCGGTGTCCAACACCGGCGCCGGGGTGCTCGCCGAGGTCGAGGGTGACCTCGAAGCGGTGGCGGAGTTCGGCCGGCGTCTGCGGGACCGGCCGCCCCCGCTCGCGGTCGTGGAGTCCGTGACGCAGACCGACCTGCCGCTCGTCGGCGGCGCCGGGTTCACCATCGAGGACTCCAGCGCGAGCGACCGGGCCCGCACCCTGGTCTCCCCTGACGTCGCGACCTGCCAGGACTGCCTGACCGAACTGCGCGACCCGGAGAACCGTCGCCACCGCCACCCCTTCATCACCTGCACCCACTGCGGACCGCGGTTCACGATCGTCACCGGCCTGCCCTACGACCGCGCGGCGACGACCATGGCGCCGTTCCCGATGTGCGCGGACTGCCGAACGGAGTACGGCGACCCGCGCGACCGCCGCTTCCACGCCCAGCCGATCGCCTGTCACGCCTGCGGCCCCCGTCTCGAACTGATCGCCAAGGACGGCGGAACACCGCTGCACGGCGACGAAGCGCTGCGTGCGGCACGGCGGTTGCTCGCCGAGGGGCGGATCGTCTCGGTCAAGGGACTCGGCGGCTACCACCTCGCGTGCGACGCCCGCGACGAAGCGGCGGTCGCCCGGCTGCGCCGCCGCAAGCACCGGGGCGGCAAGCCCTTCGCGGTGATGGTCGCGGACCTCGGCGTCGCCGGGGAGCTGGTGACGCTCACGGAGGGCGGGACCGCGCTGCTCACCGGCGCGCGGAAGCCGATCGTGCTGCTCCCCCGCCGGACGCCCGCCCCGGACAGGGGGGTCGCGCACGCCGTGGCCCCCGGCAGTCCCGATCTCGGGCTGATGCTCCCCTACACCCCCCTGCATGTCCTTCTCCTCGGCCTCGACGGCGACGCCCCCGGGCCCGACGCGCTCGTGATGACGTCCGGCAACCGCTCCGGCGAACGGATCGTCACCGACGACGCGAGGGCGCTGAGCGAACTCGCCCCGCTGGTCGACGCCTGGCTGCGGCACGACCGGGCGATCCAGGTGCCGTGCGACGACTCGGTCAGCCGGTTCGTCGCCGACGCCGAACTGCCCCTGCGCAGATCGCGGGGGTACGCGCCGCTCCCCCTCGCCCTGCCCTTCGAGGTGCCGCCGCTGCTCGCGGCGGGCGCCGATCTGAAGAACACCTGCGCGCTGGGCGAGGGCGGCTACGCCTGGGTCAGTCAGCACGTCGGCGACCTGGACGACCTCTCCACGGTCGAGGCGCTGACCCGTACGGCGGACCATCTGGCGCTGCTGACCGGCGTCGCGCCCGAACAGCTCGTGGCCGACCGGCACCCCGGCTACCGCTCCGGCGTCTGGGCCCGTACACACGCCAGGGGCCGGGCCGTGCGCACCGTACAGCACCACCACGCGCACATCGCGTCCGTGATGGGCGAGCACGGTCTCGGCCCCGGCGAGAGCGTCATCGGCTTCGCCTTCGACGGCACCGGCCATGGCACCGACGGCGCGGTGTGGGGCGGCGAGGCCCTGATCGCCGGCTACAAGTCGTTCCGGCGGGCGGCGCACCTGGCGTACGTGCCGCTGGCGGGCGGCGACGCGAGTGTGCTGCGGCCGTACCGGATGGCGCTCGCGCATCTGCGGGCCGCGGGGGTCGCCTGGGAGAAGGAGCTGCCCTCGGTGGCGGCCTGCCCGGCCCTCGAACGGGGCGTACTGGCACACCAGTTCGCGACGGACTTCGGGTGTGTACCGACATCGAGCATGGGCCGTCTCTTCGACGCGGTGGCGTCGCTGGCGGGGGTGCGGCACGAGGTCGCGTACGAGGCGGAGGCGGCGATCGAGCTGGAGGGGCTGGCCCGGGCGGCACCACCGGAGCCCGCCGGGAGCGGCTACGCCTTCGGCACGCGCCCGGCGCCGGGCCCGGGCGAGCCGGTCGTCGCCGATCCCGGTCCGGTGGTCCGCGCGGTGGTGTCGGACGTACGGGCGGGCATCGCACCGGAGTTGATCGCCGCGCGCTTCCACACGGCCGTCGCCCGGCTCACCGCCGACCTCGCCGAGCTGTGCCGGGAGCAGACCGGACTCGGGGTGGTGGCGCTGGGGGGCGGGGTCTTCCAGAACGCCGTCCTCCTCGAAGCGACACAACAGGCCCTGGAGGAGCGGGACTTCACCGTGCTGCGCCCGCGCCTGCTGCCACCCAACGACGGCGGCCTCGCCTTCGGCCAACTACTGATCGCGGCGTCGGGCGGCTGACGGCGCACGCGAATCCCACCCACACCCGGCGAACGCGATGACCCATGACGACCCATGACCACCGATGACGACCCGCGATGACCCGCGGAGTGAGGAAGGCACCATGTGTCTGGCAGTTCCGGGGCGCGTCCTGCGTACCGCCGAGGTCGACGACACCCTGATGGCGGAGGTCGACTTCGGTGGTGTGCGTAAGGAGGTCTGCCTCCAGTACGTACCCGACGCGGCGGTCGGCGAATACGTCGTCGTCCATGTCGGCTTCGCCATTCAACGGCTCGACGAGAAGTCGGCCCAGCAGACCCTGGCCACCTTCGAGAAGCTCGGACTCCTGGAGGAGGAGTTCGGTGACGGCTTCGAACTGGCCGCCCGACAGCGTGACACGGCGGAAGGAACCGACCGGTGAAGTACCTCGACGAATTCAGCGACCCCCAACTGGCCGAACGGCTGCTGGAGCAGATCCACGCGGTCTCCACCCGTCCGGTGGCGATGATGGAGGTCTGCGGCGGGCAGACCCACTCGATCATCCGGCACGGCATCGACCAACTTCTCCCGGACCGGATCGAGTTGATCCACGGACCGGGCTGCCCGGTCTGTGTGACCCCGCTGGAGATCATCGACCGGGCGCTGGCGATCGCCGCCCGCCCCGGCGTCATCTTCTGCTCCTTCGGCGACATGCTGCGGGTGCCGGGCAGCGGCCAGGACCTGTTCTCCGTGAAGAGCGCGGGCGGTGACGTACGCGTCGTGTACTCGCCGCTCGACGCGCTGAAACTGGCCCGCGAGAACCCCGACCGGGAGGTCGTCTTCTTCGGTATCGGCTTCGAGACGACCGCCCCCGCCAACGCCATGACCGTCCACCAGGCGCGGCGGCTGGGCGTACGCAACTTCTCCCTGCTCGTCTCGCACGTCCTCGTACCGCCCGCGATCGCCGCCATCATGGAGTCCCCCACCTGCCGGGTGCAGGCGTTCCTGGCCGCCGGACACGTGTGCAGTGTGATGGGGACGTCGGAGTACCCGGCGCTGGCGGAGAAGTACCGGGTGCCCATCGTCGTCACCGGGTTCGAGCCGCTCGACATCCTCGAAGGCGTCCGCAAGGCGGTCGTCCAGTTCGAGGAAGGCCGGCACGAGGTGGAGAACGCCTACCCCCGCGCCGTGCGCGCCGAGGGGAACCTGCCCGCCATGGAGATGCTGCGGGACGTCTTCGAGGTCACCGACCGGACCTGGCGCGGCATCGGGATGATCCCCGCCAGTGGCTGGCGACTGGCGGAGAAGTACCGGGAGTTCGACGCCGAGCTGCGGTTCGACGTGACGGAGATCCGTACGGCCGAGTCGTCGCTGTGCCGGTCGGGGGAGGTGCTCCAGGGGCTGATCAAGCCGCACGAGTGCCCCGCGTTCGGCAGGGAGTGCACACCGAGGAATCCGCTGGGCGCCACGATGGTGTCCTCCGAGGGCGCGTGCGCCGCGTACTACACGTACCGCCGACTGGAACTGGTCGATGCGAAGTGACTGAGACGAAGAATCACGTACCCGCCCCCGCGAACGCGCTGTCCGCCGCCTCGGACGTCGGGCCGGACGTCGAGTTGGACGTAGGGCCGGATCTCGGGCTGGACTTCGAAGGCTGGGCCTGCCCGGTGCCGCTGCGCGAGACCCCGACGGTCGTGATGGGGCACGGCGGCGGCGGTGCGATGTCGGCCGAACTGGTCGAGCACCTGTTCCTTCCGGCGTACGGCTCGGCCGCGGCGTCCGAACTGGGCGACTCCGCCGTGCTCACCGTCGGGGACGGCACACGACTGGCCTTCTCCACGGACTCGTTCGTGGTGAAGCCGATGTTCTTCCCCGGCGGATCCATCGGCGACCTCGCGGTGAACGGGACCGTCAACGACCTGGCGATGTCCGGCGCCGTACCGCTCTTCCTGTCCTGCGCGTTCATCCTCCAGGAAGGGACCGCGCTGGGCGAACTCGGCCGGATCGCCCAGGACATGGGCGCGGCGGCGCGGGCCGCGGGGGTCCAACTGGTCACCGGCGACACCAAGGTCGTCGACAGCGGCAGCGGGGACGGTGTCTACGTCAACACCTCGGGGATCGGTGTGATCCCCGACGGTGTCGACATCGGCCCGCACCGCGCCGGTCCCGGTGACGCCGTGCTGATCAGCGGCGACATCGGGGTGCACGGCATCGCGGTGATGAGCTGCCGGGAGGGCCTGGAGTTCGGCACCACGGTCGAGAGCGACACCGCGGCCCTGCACGGCCTGGTCGCCGCGATGATCGCCACCGGCGCCGGGATCCACGTACTGCGCGACCCCACCCGCGGTGGGGTGGCCGCCTCGCTCAACGAGATCGCCACCGCCTCGGGGGTCGGCATCGAACTCGTCGAGCGGGACCTGCCCGTACCGGAGACCGTGCGCGACGCGTGCAGCCTGCTGGGGCTCGACCCGCTCCAGGTGGCGAACGAGGGCAAACTGGTCGCCGTCGTGCCGGCCGATTCCGCCGACCGGATCCTCGCGGCGCTGACCGCGCACCCGCTGGGCCGCGGGGCCCGCCGGATCGGCACCTGTGTGCCCGGCCATCCCGGCATGGTGGTGGCCAGGACCGGCCTCGGCGGCTCCCGGGTGGTCGGCCTCCCGGTCGGTGAACAGCTCCCGCGGATCTGCTGAATGAGCGAACGGGGCGCGGTCCTCTTCGCGCGGTACGCCTACCCGCCCAACGAACTCGGCTACTGCGGGCCCGCCGACGCCGCGGCCCTGCTCCGTACCGAGGAGACGGCGGGCATCGAGCGCCACGCGCGCCGGTTCGAGGGCGCCTGGTGCTACCTCGAACTGCTCGCCGAGACGGCCGGCCTCGCCGATCCGCTCGACGAGCGGGTGGTCGAGGCGTACTGGATCGGGAACGAACTCCTGGACCTGACGGCCCCGGAGGCCCTGCTGGCCCGGCTGCGGGAGCGCTTCGGCGGCCAGCAGGGCGGTACGTGGCGCGAGGCGTCCGACCGCGCCCTCGCGCACCACAGCTTCCAGGTCTTCGACGTGTACCCGTGGGCCCGGCTGCTGCGGACCCCGGCCACCCCGACGGCGCTCTCCGTCCTCGACCGGTGCCGTATCCGTACGGGCGTGGTCCGCACGGTCAGCGGCGAGAGCGCCACCGTCGAGTCCCGTCCGCTGCGCTGGACGGGCACCCATCTGGCCCCGGGACCGCCCCGCCGGGAATCCGTACGCTGGTCGACGGGCGGCCGGTCCCTGCTCCCGGGGCTGGCGCCCGGCGATCTGGTGGCGCTGCACTGGGACTGGGTGTGCGACGTCCTCACGGAACCGCAGGCGGCGCGCATCGAGTCGACGGAGACCCGCCAACTGACGGCACTGGGGCTGGCTCCTCGCCGACCGCCCTGTCCGTGGCCGTCGTGAGGCGGAACGAGCCCGGTGCGTACACGGTGGGAGTACCTGTACGAGCCGATACGGAGGCGCCATGGAAGCCGAGGAGACCGGGACCGGAAGCGAGGCCGGATCCGAGGCCGGGCTGCGCTGCCTGGTGACAGGGGCGACGGGGTACATCGGCGGCCGTCTCGTCCCCGAGCTGCTGGAGGCGGGCCATACGGTGCGCTGTCTGGCCCGTACCCCGGGGAAGCTGCGGGACCATCCGTGGGCGGAGCGGGTCGAGATCGTCCAGGGGGACGTCACCGACGCGGCCTCGGTCGGCGCCGCGATGCGGGGGATCGACGTCGCCTACTACCTGGTCCACGCCCTCGCCGCCGGACCGGGCTTCGAGGCGACCGACCGGACGGCGGCGCGGGTCTTCGGCGAGCGGGCGCGGGCCGCGGGCGTACGGCGCATCGTCTATCTGGGCGGTCTGACCCCGGACGACGTCCCCGTGGAGGAACTCTCGCCGCACCTGCGCTCCCGCGCGGAGGTGGGCCGGATCCTCCTCGACTCGGGCGTGCCGACGACCGCGCTGCGCGCCGCCGTCATCATCGGTTCCGGCTCGGCCTCCTTCGAGATGCTGCGCTATCTCACCGAACGCCTTCCGGTGATGGTCACCCCGAGCTGGGTGTCGACGAGGATCCAGCCGATCGCCGTACGCGACGTGCTGCGCTGTCTGGTGGCCGCCGCGCGGATGCCCGGGGACGTGAACCGCGCCTTCGACATCGGCGGCCCCGACATCCTCACCTACCGCGACATGATGCAGCGGTACGCGCGGGCCGCCGGGCTGCCCCGTCGGCTGATCGTGCCGGTCCCGGTGCTGACGCCCCGCCTGTCGAGTCACTGGATCGGCCTGGTCACCCCCGTCCCGCGGTCGATCGCGCGCCCCCTCGCGGAGTCGCTGCGCTACGAGGTCGTCTGCCGGGAGCACGACATCACGCGCTACGTCCCCGAGCTGCCCGGCCGGCCCTTCACCTTCGACCGGGCGCTCGCGCTGGCGCTCCAGCGGGTCCGCGAGGCGAAGGTCACCACGCGGTGGTCCTCGGCCTCGGTCCCGGGGGTGCCCAGCGATCCGCTGCCGACCGACCCCGACTGGGCCGGCGGCAGTCTCTACACCGACGTACGGGAACAGGACGTGGACGCCTCACCGGGCGCCCTGTGGCGGGTCGTCGAGGGCATAGGCGGCGAGCACGGCTGGTACTCGTTCCCCCTCGCCTGGGCCGTCCGGGGCCGGCTGGACCGGCTGGTCGGCGGGGTGGGGCTGCGCCGCGGCCGCCGGGACGCCGAGCGGCTGCGCGTGGGGGACTCGCTGGACTTCTGGCGGGTCGAGGAGATCGAACCGGGGCGGCTGCTGAGGCTGCGCGCCGAGATGCGGCTGCCGGGGCTGGCGTGGCTGGAGATGTACGTGGACGAGCGGGAGGGCGGCGGCTCCCGCTACCGCCAGCGGGCCCTGTTCCATCCACGGGGACTCCTGGGGCACGCCTACTGGTGGAGCGTCTCCCCCTTCCACGCGGTGGTCTTCGGCGGG
Source organism: Streptomyces sp. NPDC087310 (assembly GCF_044744405.1). Taxonomy (NCBI): domain Bacteria; kingdom Bacillati; phylum Actinomycetota; class Actinomycetes; order Kitasatosporales; family Streptomycetaceae; genus Streptomyces; species Streptomyces sp. NPDC087310. The sequence goes on from NZ_JBIUYF010000009.1 coordinate 177,858, forward strand.
ATGGCACGCAACATCGCCCGCGCGGCGAACCAGGGCGCTGACCCCGCCCGGCCCGTCACAGGAGCAGCCGTATGAGTGTGGCCGTCGTCCTGTTCACCTCCGATCTGCGTCTGCACGACAACCCGTCGCTGCGCGCGGCGCTCGCGGCGGCCGACGAGGTGGTCCCGCTCTTCGTCCGGGACCGGCGCATCGAGGAGCTGGGCTTCGCCGTGCCCAATCGCCGGGCGTTCCTCGCGGACTGTCTCCGGGACCTGGACGCGGGGCTCCGGGAGCGCGGTGGCCGGCTGGTGGTCAGGTCGGGCGAGGTGGCCGAGGAGGTCTGCCGGGTCGCCGCGGGCACGGGGGCGCGGGACGTGTACGTGGCCGGTGGTGTGAGCGGTCACGCGCTGCGTCGCGAGGGAAGACTGCGCGGGGCCCTGGAGTCCCAGGGGCGGCGGTTGCACGTGCACGACGCCGTGGTGACCGCCGTGGCGCCGGGCGCGGTGACACCGGCGGGGTCCGGTACGGATCACTACGCGGTCTTCACGCCCTACTTCCGGCGGTGGTCCCGGGAACGGATCCGGGACCCGCTCGGCGCGCCGCGCACCGTGCCCGTACCGCGCGACGTGGGATCGGAGGCGCTGCCGTCCCGCGCGGAGGTCTCCGGTGTCTCGGAAGGGCTCGCCGAAGGCGGCGAGCGGGCGGCGCGGCGGCGCCTGACGGCCTGGCGCCGTACGGGTCTCGCCCGGTACGAGGACCACCATGACGATCTGGCGGGCGACGCCACCTCGCGGCTCTCGCCCCATCTGCATTTCGGCACCCTCTCCCCCGCCGAACTGGTCCACCGGGCCCGGGCTGCGGGCGGACCGGGCGCGGACGCCTTCGTACGGCAGCTCTGCTGGCGGGACTTCCACCATCAGGTCCTGGCGGCCCGCCCGTCGGCGGCCCGCACCGACTACCGCACGCGGCACGACCGCTGGCGCACCGGGGCGACGGCCGCCGCCGAGATCGAGGCGTGGAAGGCGGGGCGCACCGGCTATCCGGTGGTCGACGCGGCCATGCGGCAACTGCGTCACGAGGGGTGGATGCACAACCGGGGCCGGCTGCTCACCGCGAGCTTCCTCGTGAAGACGCTGTACGTGGACTGGCGCGTCGGGGCCCGCCACTTCCTGGACCTGCTGGTGGACGGCGACATCGCGAACAATCAGCTCAACTGGCAGTGGGTGGCGGGAACCGGGACGGACAGCCGGCCCCATCGCGTACTGAACCCGGTGGTCCAGGGGAAGCGGTACGACCCGGACGGCGGGTACGTACGCCGCTGGGTGCCCGAACTGCGGGGTATCGAGGGCGGCGCGGTCCACGAACCGTGGAGGGCGCGCGGGCGGGGGGCGGAGCGCGCGCGGTACGACTACCCGGAGCCGCTGGTGGAGCTGTCCGAGGCGCTGGCCAGGTTCAAACACGCCCGCGGCCGGGACTGAGCACTGTCGCGCGACGGTCGTACGGTGATCCCGGGGTGCGCACATCGGCTACGCGCAGTTGAAGGCGAAGGTCGCGAAGGTCTGTCCGACCGAGGGATCGAAGCTGAACCCGTCCGGCAAGGGCTGCACCCTCACCGGCGGCGCCCCGCGTCAGGGGCACTAGCATGGCCACCGGCCAAGAACGCGGTGACGGGGGTAGGTCATGGCACGCGACGAGTACGGTGACGGCTGGCTGGACCTGGCCGACGCCATCGAGGTACTGCGGTCCCAGCTTTCGGAGGCTCAACGGCGCGGTCAGGACTCCTCGTTGCGCTTCGTCCTGGGGGAGATCACCGCGGAGTTCGAGATCGAGTTGGTCCGGGCGAAGAACGGTGGCGGGAAGCTGCGGTTCGGGGTCGCCGAGGCGGAGGCCCGCGGTGAGCGCTCGACACGCTCCGCCCAGCGTGTGACCCTGCGCCTGACCCCGGAGCGGCGCGGGGGCGGCGACGTGGCCGTGGGCGACGTCGAGTAGTCCGGGGACAGGCCCATGGAGTGGAAGCAGGTCGTCCAGGTCCGTGGCGCGAGCTTCGGCAGCGGCTACCTCATCGCACCCCGGCTCGTCCTGACCGCCGCGCACCTGCTGGCGCCGGACGCGTACGGAGACATCACGGTGTCCCTCCCGGACTCCGCGGCGCGGTTCCCCGTGGCGGCGCGCTGGCGCCGGCTCGACGAGACGGTGGACGCCGCCCTGTTGGAGATCCCCGCGGATGTCCGGGACTGGCCGACGCCGGACACCCTGCTCGGCGCCCGGGGCCGCCACCCGCAGCGCTGGGGCCACTGTGTGACGGGCGGGACCGAACTGCGGCTCACCGCGACGGGATTCCCCCGGCAGGAGCGGACCGCGGACCGCCGGAACCAGGCGGCGCTGGTCGGCCGGGTCAGGCCGCACGGTGGCGCGACCTTCGAAATCCTCGACGACATCGGCCTGTTGGACATCGACACCTCGGGCCTCGACCCCGGAACCGCCGACCGGACCACCCCGTGGTCGGGGATGTCGGGCGCGGCCGTCTTCCCGCTCGGCGAGAAGCTGCTCCTGGGCGTGGTGCGAGCGGACCGCCGGCCGCACCAGGGCACCCGGCTGACGTACACCCGCAGCGAGGACCTGCTGGCCTCCGACGGCTTCCGCGAGGTCGTCCGCGAAGCGGCCGGCGTCGACCCGCGGCTCGAACCGGCCGAGCTCGTCGGCCTGTTGGATCCGGCGCCGCCCCGGCGCGACGTACCGTCCCCCATCATGCTGCTGCGGGCCGACGCCGAGGTCGTGTCGTTCCACGGCAGGGAGGACACGCTCGCCGACCTGGAGGAGTGGTGCCGGGCGGATCCGGACGGCCCGCTCGCCGCCCGCGTGCTCACCGCTCCGGGCGGGCAGGGAAAGACGCGGCTGGCACGGCAGTTGATGGCCCGGATGCGGGACCACGGCTGGGTCGTGGGACAGGTGGCCCACGACCCTCGTGACCTGCGGGCGCTGCGTTCGGTCCAGCATCCGCTGCTGCTGGTCATCGACTACGCCGAGACCCGGCCCGAGTTGGTCAGGACGGTGCGGGAGCAGACCCGGGAGGTCAGGCATCCGGTGCGGCTGCTGCTGCTCGCCCGGTCGCTCGGCTCCTGGGGCACCCGGGCGACCGGCGCTCTGCCCGAGACCAGGCTGCACGCGCTCAGCCTCGGCGCCGTCGACCGGGAGGAGGCGTTCCGGACGGCGGTCAGGGACCTCTCCCGCCATCTGGCGGAGGTGACCGGCGGGGCGGCGGACGTCGACTGGCCCGGGCTCGCCGACACTCTTCCGGCCGCCCGCCCCGCGACGGGCCCCGGGGCCGAGACGGCGCTGACCGTGCAGATGGCGGCGCTGGCCGCGCTGCTGAGCCGCGTCCGGCCGCCCCAGCGGGACGGGAGGACGCTGGAGGACGAACTCCTTGACCACGAGAGGAAGTACTGGCAGGAGACCGCCGACGGGTGGGACCTGGGGTCCCGGGGAACGCGGCATCTCGAACCGGCGGTGGCAGCGGCCGTGCTGTGTCCCGCACAGGACGAGCGGGAGGCGCGGGAGACCGTCGCACGGCTGCTGCCCGACGAACCGCCCTGGCTCGTCACGGACATCGTCGGCTGGCTGCGCGACCTGTATCCGCCGCCCGAGGGCCGCCACTGGGGCCAGCTCGAACCGGACCGGCTGGCGGAGTACCACGCCTCGGAGCAGATCGTCGCCGACCGCGGGCTGCTGGGGAGGGTGTTCGGCCGGGCCCCGGACCACCAGCGGGTGCAGACCCTCACCGTACTGGCCCGGTCCGCCGTGGCCCACGCCAACGAGGGCCGCCCGGACCAGGCGCACACCATCGTCGACCGGCTGCGCGAGGCGCTGCGCTCCGTCCCCGCCGACGCGCCGCTGACCGCCACCGTGCTGCGCGCGCACTCGGACGCGCTGCCGATGCAGTCCCACGTCCTGCGCGACCACGCCCTCGATGTCGCCCGCGAGTTGAGCGGCCTGTGCCGTACCACGAGCGACGACCCGCGGGCCCTGGGCGACCGGGCGTGGGCGCTGCACAACCTGGCCGAGCGGCATCTGGCGCTCGGCGACTGGGGGGACGCCCGGGAGGCGGCCGTCGAGGCGGTGGCGATACGCCAGGACACGGCGGACGACGGGGCGATGACACACCGCACGGAGCTGGCCGATTCGCTGCTGGTGCTGTCGGACGCCTGCCGGATGACCGGGCATCTGATGGAGGCGTACGACGCGGGCGACAGGGCGTTGAACCTCTTCCGGGCACTGGCGGCGCAGCACGGCGAGGGGTGGGAGAACCGCGAGCGCGGACTGGTGCGGGCGCTCGTCAACCAGGCACAGGCGGTCTGGCAGCTCGATCCGAGCGCGATTCCCTTCGACCAGATCGCCCGCTCCGACGAGCACACGGAGGAGGCCGTCCGGCGCGCCCGCCCGCTGGTGGACCGGTACCCCGAACTGGATCCGCTGCTGCTCGCCACGACACTGACGGAGCGAGGCGCGAACCTCTGGCGCCTGCGGCGGCATCCGGAGGCGCTGACTCTGGGCGAGGAGGCGGTGGAGACCTCGCGCCGGCTGGCGAAGGAGAACCCCGACGCGTACGCCGCCGACCTCGCGCGCGCCCTGATGGGCCTCGCGGTCGACTACAGCGTCGCCTCGCGACCGTACGGTGAGGTGGTGGCGCTGGAGCTGGAGGCGAAGGAACTGCTGCGCCCGCTGGCCGGGGAAGCTCCCGAAGCCCACGGCTCCACCCTGTCGCAGATCCTGCACAACCTGGCCTGGGGGCATTCCAACGAGGGGGACCACACGGCGGCGCAGGAGTTCATCCGCGAGGCCATCGAGCACCGCCGGGCCCTGGCACGCGCCCCGTACGGTGTCGCGGACCCCCGCCTGGCCCATTCGGTCAGCGCGCTCGCCACCTTCCATGCGCGCAGGGGCGACCACCGAGCGGCGGTGGAGACCTTCGAGGAGGCCCTGGAGATCTACGCACACGCCCCGTTGCCGCTCAGCGCGAGCAATCTGAACGCCCAGTCGGGAACCGCGCTGGATCTCGCCCTCGCCTACGACGCCCTCGACCGCCGGACGGACGCGGTGGCTCCCCTGGGACAGTCCCTCGCCATCCTGCGGCAGCTCAGCGAGTACGCCCCCGGTTTCTACGCGGAGGGGTACGCCCTCAGCCTCCTCGACGGCGCCTACCTGTACCGGAGGCTCGGCCGTCCCGTCGCGGAACGCATCCTGCTGCGCCAGGCCCTGCCGCACCACCGCCGGCTGTCCCGGGACAGCGAGGAGGGCCGCGAGTGGCTGGCCCTGTGCCTGCACAACCTCGGTACGAGCTACGCGAGGTCCTGGACGACGGAGGAACGCGCGGTTCGCGCCCTGCGGGAGGCGTACGAGCTGCGCGTGGAGCTGGCGGCGGAGAAGGCGAGCCATGAGGCGAACCTGGCGGACACCTGCGCGGAACTGGCCTACGCGTTCCTGGAGACGAGCCGTTTCCGCGACTGCGTCCCGGTCGCGGAGCACGAGGTGCGCCTGCGCCGCAAGCTGCTCGTCGCGGACCGTGACGGCCAGGAGCAGCCGCTCGCCCATGCCCTGTTGCGGCTGGCCGAGGGACAGGCGATGGCGGGGCCCCTCTCCACGGCCTGGCGCACCGTCCGCCAGGCCGAGGAGGTCTGCCAGGTGCTGGCCGACCGCCCGGGCCGGCCACCGGACCAGGTGGCGTTGCTCCTCAAGCGGCTGGCCCACACGGTGAGCCTGTGCGGGCGGCACGACTGGCGCCGGGCGGTCCGTGCGGTGGAACCGGCCCGACAGGCCGTCCGCATCTATCAGGGCCTGGCGGATCAGGACCCGGGCAACACGCAGGCCCAGGCCAACCTGCGATGGACCCTCATCGTGCTCGCCAGGGTCCTGGACCGGATCGGCCACCACGACGAGGCCCTCGACGTACAGCTAGGCAGAGGAGCAGGACACCATGACAGCACCCCGTGAAGAGCGGCAGGACGAGTCGCTCGACGCCATCCGGCGCGACGAGGAGAGCGTGGCCCGATCGGCAGAGCTGTTCTACGGGAACGTCCATGAATTCGTCACCGAGCGGTTCGCCTACTTCTTTCCCCGCCCGGCCCCCGGCTCCGGGCAGGTCTGGTGCCCGCAGTGGTTCGCCCATGTTCCGGCGCTCTCCCGGCTGGACGCGGTCTGGCGGGCCTGGGAGATGTTGCGCTTCGACGGCGCCCTGGGCATGTCGAACTGGTGGCTCCACCATGCGGACCCGCATATGCGGGTCCTGATGGACCCGGTCACCGGCCCGTTCGCCCACTGCGTCGACGGTCATCGGAGCGGCGAACCACTGCCGCTCGACACCCCGCCGGAAGGGCTGTTCAAGGACCAGAGAGAGACGCCCAGGGACCCGTTCGCCTTCGACTGAGCCCGTGCCCGGCGCCGGTGGCGCGACGCCGGGACCACCTCACGCGTCCTCGCTCAGACCCCCGGGTCGCAGCAGCCGTCCCGCCTCATCAGCCGGCCCACCGCGAGCCAGTCGTCCTCACCGCCGGCGGCGGTGCGGCGTGCCGGGGTGTCGAACGCGGCCACCAGGTCCTCGGTCGTGTACGGCACACCTCCCCTGAGCACCGACACGGTCCGTACCAGCGTGTCGAAGTCCGTGAACGGGTCGCCGTCCACCACCGTCAGGTCGGCGATCCTGCCCCGCTCCACCGTGCCGAGGTCCCGGTCGACTCCGAAGAGCCGGGCCGGCAGTACGGTCGCGGTGCGCAGCGCGGCCGCCGGCGACAGCCCGCCCCGGTGCAGCGCCCGGAGGCCCAGGTGCAGGGAGAGGCCGACCGGGACGAGGGGCGCGTCCGTGCCGAGGGCGACCAGACCGCCCGCAGCCAGCACCCGCCGGTAGACGTCGGTCTCCGTGCGCAGGGTCGCCAGTTGGGCCGGGGTCGGCGCCACGCCCGCCGACTGCCGTACCGCGGCGACGTCCCACGGCGGCATCACGGCGGTGACCCGGGGGTCGTCGGCGAGCCCGGGATCCGCGCCGAGCAGGGGTGTGGCGGTGAACGGGGTGGCGATGAGGCTGAAGTTGACTCCTCGCGCGCCGTAGATCTCCACCACGTCCTCGAAGGCGTGTCCTGACGCGGTCGTCGCGTGCCCGGACTCGCCGCGCTGGGTGGCCTGCAGATGCGTCGTCAGGTCCTGTCCCAACTGGACGCCGGGCGACAGGAGATGGCTGCCGGCCCGCACTCCGAGTCGCTCGTGCGCGAACCGCGCCGCTTCCTCCATCACCCAACCGGGCGCTCTCACATAGGTTTTGACGAAGTCCCAGTCGAGTGCGGCGCCTCGCTCCAGGGAGCGCCGCAGCCCTTCGCGGGTGCGGTGGGCGCGTCCCATGCTGTAAGCGACGCGGGCCCCGTCGAGGAGTTCGCCGGTGGTCAGCAGCCGGGGACCGGCGAGCTGCCCTGCGGCCACCGCCTCGCGGATACGGGCCTGTTCGTGGGCGAAGCCGCCGAGGGACACGGCCGTGGTGATCCCGTAGGTCAGTTGGCCGGCGGTCTGGCGTCCGCCGTAGGTGCTCTGCCACGGGTGGGTGTGGGTGTCCCAGAGGCCGGGGACGACCGTGCGTTCCGAGGCGTCGATCCGCCGGAGGGCGCCGGGGCGTGCGGCGCGGTGCGGTTCGACCGCGGCGATACGGCCGGCGCGTACGACGATGTCGACGTCGTCCCGTACGGCGTCACCGGTGCCGTCCCACAGCCGCCCGGCGTGCACCACGGTGTCGGCGGGGGTGGGCGTGCGCCGGTCGAGTGGTACGCGGACGGTGCGGGCGTGGGTGCCGTCGGTGCCGATGAGCCGCAGCTTCGAGCCCGACAGGTACATCAGTGTGCCGGAGTCGCCGGACCAGGAGGGGTGGTCGGCCGGTTCGTCGGTCAGGGTGCGGAGCGCTCCTCGCGGGGTGCCGTCGGGCGCGACGGGCAGCAGGCACAGCGCGGACTCCACGATCACCGCCATCCAGCGTCCGTCGGGTGACCAGACGGGCCCGGAGTCGTACCGGTCGGCGATCGACACATGGGGCGCGACGGCGTGCAGTCGGTCGGCGCCGGTCGTGGTGTCCACGACGCGGATGAGGTTGTAGCCCTCCCTGAAGCGCAGGTTGAGGCGGTTGCGGTCGCAGAAGGCGAGGTACCGCCCGTCGGGTGACCAGCTCGGCCGGCCGGGCAGCCCGCCCCCGCCGAGCGGGGCCACGAGGACACGTTCCGCGCCGGTCGCCAGGTCACGGACGACGAGTTGGCCGGTCATGTCGAGGCAGGCGAGCCTCGTGCCGTCGGGCGAGAGCGCCGGATGCACCCGGCCGCCCGTCGCGAGCGCTGTCTCGTCGCCGGTGGCCAGATCTCGCCGGTACACGCCGAGGAGTCCGTCGCGGTCGTCGGCGTACAGCAGGGAGCGCCCGTCGCGCGCCCACACCGGTCCGAGCGGATAGCGGGTGGCGGACGACCGGCGCAGCCGCTCGGGCGGCCGGGCGCCCGAAGTACCGGCCAGCCAGAGCGTGTTGAGGGCGGCGAAGGCCACCTGCCGTCCGTCGGGCGAGAGGGCGGGCAGATGGATGCCCCGCACCGGTCGCGCCCGCCCCTCCCCCAGGTCGTACTCCTTGACGCGGTACCGCGGCCGGTCCACGGGGAGCGCCCCCTCGAAGGGGATGGTCTCCGCTTCCTCCGGCTGTCCGGGGCGTACGAGGGTGAAGCGGCCGTCGACCGTGAGCAGCAGCTCTCCCCGGTCCGTCCAGCGCGGGGGGACGGCCGCGAGGTCCCCGGTGACGGTGACCGGTTTGCCGTCGACGACGAGCGCGCAGGAGGCGTGGGGCGGCGCCGTGGTCCGCAGATAGGCGAGCCGGCGGCCGTCCGGCGCGAGGGCCGGTGCCATGACCTGCGCGGCCTGCTCGGCCTCGGTGTGTGCGACCACGACCGGCCCCGCTCCCCCGGCCGGGACGGCGGCGACGGTACGGGCGTCCAGGGCGAGCCCGGTGGCGGTGGTGACGGCCCGCGCCCGTACGAACAGGATCCGCTCACCGTCCGGCGACCAGGTGGGGTCGAAGTCCTCCCAGGCACCGTCCTGATGGGGACCTTCCTGCCCGGCGAGCCCGGTGACGCGGGTGATGTCGCCGGTCCGCAGGTCCAGGACATGGATGCGGTACGGTCCGCCGGTCACCGGGTCGCCCGCGCGCTCCGAGGCGAAGGCGATCCGGGTGCCGTCCGGGGACCAGACCGGGCCCCGGTCGTCCCAGGGCCCTTCGGTCCGCTGCCGTACATCGGTTCCGTCCGGCCGCATGGTCCACAGGTGGTATCCGCCGCCCTGGTAGGCGCAGAACAGGATGAGGGTGCCGTCCGGGGAGTGTGTGGGACGGTTGGGTTCGAGGCCCGCCGGGGTGAGCGGCACGGCCGTGCCGCCGGTACGCGGCACCGACCACAGGACGTTCTGGACCTCGGCGATCAGCCGGTCCCCGGCGGGTGAGAGCGTCGCCGCGCCGTTGGTGGCCGTCGTGAAGGAGAGCGAGAGCCCGGTGTGCGACCGTGCGGCCGCCGGGGTGGCACCGATGACGGCGACCCCGGTGGTGGCGCCCGCGGCGGCCAGCAGTTGACGGCGGGAGAGCGAGAAGGCGGCGGTGTTGCTTCGTTCGCGATCCATGACGAAGCAGGCTCGCGCACCTCGAAGCACAGGGGCAACACCGCCATTCACGCCAATCGGGTACGGCCGTCACTCGGGCAGATTGAGCTGCCAGGAGACGCCGAAGCGGTCGTTCACCCAGCCGAACTTGGTGCTGAAGCCGTACGAGCCCAGGGGCATGAGCTCGGTGCCCCCTTCGGCGAGGGCGCCGTAGAGGCGGTCGAGTTCGGCCTCGGTGGCGCACTCGACGAACAGCGACACCGCGGGAGTGAACCCGAAGGCGTGCTTGACGTGGCTGTCGATGCACATGAACCGCTGTCCGGCGAGCGAGAACGTGGCGCGCTGGACCGTGCCCGCCTCGCCGGGGCCGTCGGCGCCGTAGCGGGAGATGTCGACGACCTCGGCGTCCTCGAACAGCGAGATGTAGAAGGTCAGCGCCTCCTCGGCCCTGCCCTCGAACATGAGGAAGGTGGTGATCTTCTGCGGCATCGAGGCCATGGTGCTGCCCTTCGGGTGCTGGTGTGCGTCCGTCGAGGACGAGGTTAGTGCCCCGTCCCGCACACACTGCCCGTCGCGGCACCGGAGCCGGTCCCGTGGGTCAGGGGACCCGGAACGCTCGTCGGCAGGCGCCCGGGGTCGTGCCGAGCTGATCGGCGAGGCGTCGGGCCGGGGTACGGGGCGAGACGCCGAGGTACGCGGCCGGGCCGTCCACCGACAACGGTGTCCCCAGGCGCTCGCCGGCCCAGGTGAGCAGGGCGTCGAGCGCGTCCCCCGGGCTGTGGAGGCGACGCACCGCGTTGCCGCCGGCCATGTCGGCCAGACGCTGATCGTGACGCAGCACGGCCAGGACGATCACCGCGGTCCTGACCGGCGGCAGAATCCGCCACCTGGACCGAATCGCCTTCAGATGGCGCCTGAGCAGATCGGCGAGGTGGCTGACGGTGCGCGAGGAAAGCGGCGACCGGCACTGGTGGACAAGCGAGCGGGTGCCCTCGGCGGGCTCACGGAGAGGGTCTGCGGTCATGCCGCCAGGCGGGTGCCTCGGCGCCAGACGGCACGGGTGTTGAGGGTGTCGCTGATATTGCTGGTCGGGTCGCCGTCGACCAGCAGAAGGTCGGCGCGGAGTCCCTCGGCGATGCGGCCCCGGTCGCTGAGGCGGAAGCGGCGGGCTGTGGTCGCTGTGGCCGCGCGCAGGGCCCGTGAGGGCGTGAGGCCGGCAGCCACGAGGTACTGCAGTTCGTGGTGCACACTCGCTCCGTGTGCCAGGCCGCCGAAGAACGTCTCGGGCATGGAGACGTCGGTGCCGGCCAGCACGTCGACGCCGGCGGCGTCCAGGGCGCGCACGGTGTCGTACACATCATCGAGCTTGCCCTGCGGGTAACGGTCGTAGCTGGAGCGCAGAGTCCGGTCCCACTCGCTGTCGAGGCGTGCGGCGACCCGGGGGTCGTCGGCAAGTTCACTGCCGGTGATCCCCATCATCGAGGCATTGAGACTGATGCAGGGAATGACGAACATGCCCGCATCCCTGATGAGGGCGATGATCTCGGCGGTGTGCGGCTGGTCCATGAACACGTGGGTCACACCGTCGACGCCGGCTTCGGCGGCCATCCTGGTGGCCTCCACGGTCAGCGCGTGGGCCACGGTAAGGGCACCGTACTTCTTGGCCTCGGCCACACCGGCGTTCACGGTGGCCTGATCGAGCGAGGGCAGCCCGGGGTGCCCCTCCACGCTGCCGTCGTCGATCATGAACTTGATGAAGTCGGACCCCCGGGCGAGGAGCTGGGGCACGAAGGCGGCCGCTTCCTCGGGAGTGGTGGAGAACGGCATCAGGGGCATCACCGGGGGCAGATCCCACTTCGGCCGGAAACCCTCCGGCATCAGCTCGCTCGGGTGACCACCGGGCGGTGTGATGGCAAAGCCGGAGGAGCGCACGTCAGCCACGGTGTCATCCTCGGCGACAAGCCCCCGGTTCTCCCGTGTGTTCATCCCCTGCATCTCCAGTTCGGTCGTCACCCCGAACCGCAGGGCGAGCGCCAGGGAACCCGGAGCGGAGTGGACATGGGCGTCGATGAGTCCCGGCAGCAGTGTGGCCCCGCCGCCGTCGACGATCTCGCTGCCCTGAGGAGCCTCGCCACCGACATGAGCGATCCTCCCGCCGTCGATGACCACGGTCCGCACGCCTACCGTCTTCTCCCCGTCGAAGATCTGCGCGTTGGTGATCGCGGTGAGCGCCATAGCAGTCCGCCTCGTTCCTCACTCGTCAAATATTTACATACCCAATGCTATGCACTTGCCTACTGGTATGCAAATGTGCGGGCGGAGCCTAGACTCGATCACATGAGCAGCGCGTCTTTCTCCGAGCAGCCTTCCGACGACCTGGCGTTGGACCAGATCGGCCCGGCGCTGTCACGTCTGCGACGACGCGCACCGGCATCCGGCAAGGACCTCTCCCGCAACCTCGTACTCAATGTGATCGCCGATGCGCCGGACGAGATGACCGTCGGGGGCCTCGCCGCCGAGATGGGCGTAGCCCAGCCGGTGGCCAGCCGGACCGTCGCCGCCTGCATGGAGGACGGGCTGCTGCGCCGAGCGGCGTCCCAGTCCGACGGGCGCCGCACCGTGCTCGAACTCACCGAGCACGGCGAGGCCGAACGCAACCGCTTCGCCGCTGAACAGCGAAGAGTGTTCCTGGAGATCACCGCCGCCTGGTCGCCGGAGGAACAGATCCAGTTCGCACGCCTCTTGGCTCGTTACGGAGCTGACGCCACCACATGGTCCAGGAAACAGGCCATGAGCCGCGACTGAACGAGCGGTGCCCCGACGCCGGTTCACGGCCAGGAGCTCAGGCACCGATCGCACCGACGGACGATCCACCGATCCGAAGTCGCCCGCGAACAGGGTGAGAACCCTGAAAGGCCGGTCGAGCGGCCCGAGTGTCTGGTGCCGGATGAGTTGTGGGAGTTGTTCCGGCGGGTGGTGCCGGAGGCTCCGTCACGACCTCAGGGCGGCGGCCGACGCCGGCACGGCGACCGCGAAGTGCCGGCCGCGATCGT
>NZ_JBIUYF010000009.1:190633-278121 GCF_044744405.1 Streptomyces sp. NPDC087310
CGATCGTGTTCGTGGCCACGTCGGGCTGCACGTGGCAGCCATTGCCGGCCGCGATCGTGTTCGTGGCCACGTCGGGCTGCACGTGGCAGCCATTGCCGGCCGCGATCGTGTTCGTGGCCACGTCGGGCTGCACGTGGCAGCCATTGCCGTCCGCGTCGTTCGGTCCGTCGGGGGCGACGGCTCGGTCCGAATCCTGTCGATCGGGGCAAGTACGGCTCGAAGATCCACCTGATCACCGAGCGGACCGGCCTGCCCTTGTCCGTCGGAATCTCCGATCCACTCCCGGCGCGGACGCCGACGGCGCGGGCCCTACAAGCTGGTGGGCGCCCGCTGCGGTGCCGACCGTGAGCGGTCCGCGAGGTCTTCCCGCAGATAACAGCCCGATATCCGCGGTAGCTTGATCCATCACCTGTGGTGACGTTCTCCACCCGCCAGCAGGGACAGGGACAGGGACAATGATCCATGCGGCTCCTGTGATGGGGAAAGCGGGTCAGCCTTCGCGGCCGGGGAGCATGGCCAGGGCCTGAGAACGCTGTGCGACGAGGTCGTCGTAGGTGCCGTCGCGCTCGGCCCAGCGGTGCCCGAGGACCCCCTTCACCAGGATTTCGCGGGGGGTGGGGTCCGCTGAGAGCAGTTGCATGGCCTCGGTGGCGAAGTCGCCGAGCGGCAGCGCGTGCGGGTTCACCTTTTCCTGGCCTGCTGTGGCGACGGCCGGCGGGACGAGTTCGACGACGCTGACGCCGGTGCCGTCGAGTTGCGCGCGCAGTGCCTCGGAGTAGGCGTGCACCGCGGCCTTCGAGGCGGCATAGGTGGGCATGGGCGGGAAAGGCAGGAAGGCGATGCCGGAGGTGACGGTGATGAAGGTGCCGGCGCCCCGCCGGACCAGGTGCGGGGTGAAGGCGTCGATCACCCGGATGGTGCCCACCAGGTTGGTGTCGATCGTCGTCTCTGCCGCCTCGAAGTGCGCGGGGTCGCGCAGGTCCTCCAGGAGCATGACGCCCGACATCGTCACCACGGTGTCCAGCTCGGGGTAGCGGGCGAGCACCGCGTCACGGGCAGACGCGACGGAGGCACTGTCGGTGACATCGACGCTGATCGTGCCGAAGCCCTCTCCGGCGAGTTCCACGAGTGCCTCCGGGCTGCGGCCGCCCACGGCCACGGCGCTGCCCGCTGCGGCGAACCGGCGGGCCAGCTCTCGCCCGATACCCGAGGTCCCGCCGACGATGAGAACGGTGCGATTGGAGAGATCCACGAGATCTTCCCTTCAGTCCGGGACGCCGACGGCGTTCAGGCCCGCGGCGCATTCAGTGATGTTCTCTGTCCTTCGTGAACAGTGCTACCGCAGTCTTGGCGGCATCCGCCGGGTTGTGACAGTGCCCCCGTCTTCCCTGGTCCTCCCAGGGCCCCTTCCGAGTCACGCACAGCGCATTACGGTGTCGGTATGAAGGATGAGGAATCCGGCAACCGGCTCGGCAGCTACCTGCGCGCCCGGCGAGAGCTGATCTCACCGGCACAGGCAGGAATCCCGCCCGGCGGCAACCGCCGAGTGCCCGGCCTGCGCCGTGAGGAAGTCGCCCTGCTCGCCGGAATCAGCCCCGACTACTACCTGCGACTGGAACGCGGCCGCGACAAGAACCCCTCACCTCAGGTCCTCGAATCACTCGCGCGTGTCCTGCGCCTCGACGACGTCGAGCGGACGTATCTGCTCGGCCTCACGGCAGCACGCCCCAGGGCTCCGCGCCGCAAGCGACCCGAGCACGTACCGGCACGGGTGCACCAACTCCTCGCCCACCTTCAGATTCCCGCGTTCGTCGAAGGGCGTGCGTTTGATGTCCTGGCCTCCAACCCCATGGCTGTCGCGCTCTCCCCGCGCCTGCGGCCCGGCCGGAACCGGCTTCGTTCCCTCTTCCTCGACTCCGAGGAAGAAGCCTTTCACCAGGACTGGGCCAAAGCCGCCGCCAGCTTCGTCGCCGCTCTTCGCACCACCATCGGGGACGACACCGACAACCCCCGGTTTGTCGAACTCGTCGGAGAGCTCGCACTGTCCAGTCAGCGGTTCCGTACCCTGTGGGCCCGACACGACGTCCGCAACCTCGACGGAGGTACCACCACCGTCCACCATCCGATCGTCGGTGAACTGCGGCTCCACCGCGACAAACTCCCCATCGACGACGTCATCCTCGTTGTCTACTACCCCGACAAGGACAGCGACAGCGACGAGAAGCTGCAACTCCTCGCCGCACTCTCACAGACCGAACCCACCGACACAGCACACAGCAGGCCGGCAGACGCCCCGCACCCGAAGACACCCTGACGAACACCGTCCCCCTCGCCCCCGCCGCCCCGTGCTGATCTCACCGGGAGTGTGACCGGGATGGCTCAGCGCAGGGCGTGCTGACGCGTCCAGCCGCAGGCCGCGATACTGAGCCGGCGCCGTACTACCCGTTCCCCGGCGCCTCGGCCCGCCAGCCGAGAAGGATCGCGTGGAGCGCCTGCTCGGCGAGCCGCCGGGCGCGCCGGCTGCCGATGGTGCCGAGGTGGCCGAGCGACGCGATGCCGTACAGGGTGCCCCAGATGATCTCGCACGCCTCGTCGGGATCGGCGAGGACCACGTCGTGGGTGTCGGACCAGGTGGTGAGCAGTTCCTTGAGGACGCCGATGGCCGGTTCCGCGACGCGGCGGCGTTCGTCCGCGTCGACCGTGGTGCCGTTCATGACTCCGTAGAGGTGTGGATGCTCGCCGGCGAACCGAACGTACTCGGACGCGATCCGCATCATGCGCCGATCGATACCGGGCTCCTCGGCGGCCTGCTCGAACTCGGCCAGTATCAGGCGATGGCCGTAGTCGACGAGCTCCAGTACGAGCGCGTCCTTGTTGGCGAAGTGCTGATAGACGACAGGCGCGGAGTATTCGATGTCGGTCGCGATGCGCCGGATCGTGAGTGCAGCAGCGCCGTCGGTCTCAAGGACATGCAGCGCGGCCTCGATGATCCGTTCACGGGTGCTCGCCCGTTCACGGGCCCGTCTTGTGCTGGTGGACATGGCCCGTCTCTTCGCTCCGTCGGTCCCCTCGAACACTACTCCCACGCCCCTTGACGACGCCGTCACAGCATAGCTATCTTAACGACGTTAAGTTAGCTAACAACGTTAGGAAGCGCGCGGCGTGATTCACCACATCAACCGGGCCACGATGAAGGCCACCGCGACACCCGAGCAGATCGAGGCGGCGCTGGAGGGCTGGCGCGAGCAGGGCCGCTCGAACCCTGCGGTCAAGTCCTTCGTCGTCGGCCGCGACCACGGCGGCGACTACGAATACAGCGCGATGTTCGTCGTCGAGGACCTCGACGGACTCTTCGCGTTTCTCACTCACCCGACCACCTACCGGACCGACCACCTCGGTCTGAACCTGGTAGAGCGACTCGAAATCTTCGACGTCAGTGACGACGAAGATCCAGAACTGAACGCGAAGATCCAGGAACTGCACCGGCGCCGCAACGAGTTCAACCCTGAGGTCGCGGGATTGCTTGCCGACGTGCCCGCCTACTCCGGCTCCGGCGTGAACGACTGACCGAGCCGCCCCGCCCCGGGTGCGGCAGTGCACCCAGGACGTTCGCCAGGAATCCAATCCAGGAGAAGTGCCTGTCATGACCGATCATGTTGTCATCGGCGCCGGCTCGATCGGCTCGAACGTCGCCCGCCTGCTCGCCGAGCGCGGCGAGCGCGTTCGGATCGTCACGCGCAGTGGCTCAGGCCCTGTGCATCCGATGATCGAGCGGGTCGCCGCGGACGCCTCCGACCCGTCCCGCCTCACCGAGCTGTCCCGCGACACAAAGGTGATCTACCACTGTGCCAACCCGCCCTCGTACACCATGTGGGAACGCCAGTTGCCGCCGCTGCAGACGGCGGCGATCACCGCCGCGAAGGCACACGACGCCGTCCTGGCGCTCACCGGCAGCCTCTACGCCTACGGCCGGCAGCCCGACGGCCGGATGAACGAGCACACACCCATGGCCGCCACCGGGCGCAAGGGCCGCCTGCGCAAACGGATGTGGGAACAGGCCCTCGCCGCCGGTATCCGTACGGTCGAGGTCCGCGGCGCCGACTACATCGGCCAGGACGCGGCAGGCATCTACTCCATGTTCATCGAGTCGGCTCTGAAGAGGGGCCGCGCCGCCTGGATCGCCGGCCACCTGGACATGCCGCACACCTTCACCGTCAACGGCGACATGGCACAGGCCCTGGTCACACTCGCTCAGGACGAACGCGCCTGGGGCCGAGCCTGGCACGTTCCGTCCCCGCCCGCCGTCACCATCCGCGAGTTGGCGCGGCGCTGCGCCGACGCCGCGGGCCTGCCACCGGTCAAGTTGATCCAGATACCGCGCTTCGTGATGCGTACAGCAGGGGTGATCGTGCCGATCGCCCGGGAGGTGGCCGAGATGGACTACCAGTGGTACGCGCCGTTCCACATGGACGCGACGGAGACGGCTGACACCTTCGGCCTGACCGCCACCGACCTTGACACCGCCATCCGCGACCAGGTCGGCGCGACCAGAGTCTGAGGATGCCGCTTCGGCGAAAGGCTGAACCGTCGGTTTCGTCCTGGCGCTGGGAGGCTTGATCGCACCCCCTCCTGCGGGCCCTGCTCGCCGAACATCACATCAGCCCCGCTGACCAGCGAAGAACACGATGGCGGTCTCTCACTGGATGTCCAGCAGCACCTTCCCCTGCGCGCGGCGCTCGTCGAGTTCGAGCAGAGCTTGCGATGCCTGCTCAAGCGGGAAGCGCCGCCCAATCACGGGCTGAAGCTTGCCGGCCCGCAGGAGAGGCAGTAGCGCGGCCCACTGCTCCTGCAGATAGGAAGGCTGCTCCGCCCAGAACGCGCCCCAGCCGACTCCTGAGACGTTGAGGTTGTTACGCATAAGGCTGTCGACCTTGATCTGGGCAACGTCGCCGCCCGTTGAGCCGACGACCAGAAGGCGGCCCTCGCGCGCGAGGATGCGCAGCGAGCCGGAGACCCGGTCGGCTCCGACCGGGTCCACGACGATGTCAACGCCGCGATTTCCGGTCAGTTCCAGCACCGCGTCCTCGAAGGAGTCGGCCAAGACGACCTCATCGGCGCCGGCCGCCTTCGCCGTATCGATTTTTCCCGGCGCGGACACGACCGCGATCACCCTGGCATCCAGTGCCGCGGCCAACTGCACCGCGGCGGTGCCGACGCCGCCGGCCGCTCCGTGCACCAAAACCGTCTCACCCGGCTTCATCTGCGCCCGGCGCACCAGGGCGAAGTGCATGGTCAGATAGTTCATGGGCAGGGCCGCGCCCGCGCTGAAGGACACATTGTCGGGGAGCGGGAAGACCGCTGCCGGCGGGGCAGTCACCGTCTCGGCGTACCCGCCGACCCCGGGGAAGGCCGCGACCCGCTGCCCGGCCGTCAGGCCGCTGTCCGAGGGGGCGGACCTGACGACTCCGGCGACCTCGGTGCCCGGGATGAAGGGAAGGGTGCGCCGCAGGTGGTACTCACCGCGGCTCTGCGAAACCTCCGGAAAGGTCACGCCGGCAACGTGCACGTCGATGACGACCGACTCGGCATCGACCGTCGGGTCATCGACTTCGACGAGCTCTATGGCGTCGGGACCCTTGAAGGTGGTGATGTGCGTAGCACGCATGGGGGGGGGCTCCTGGGATGGGGCAACGAGATAGAACGGCACGGTTACTTTTCGCGCCTCGGTACTCTTTAAGAACCGCGACCAGCATGGTGTGCCAGCCGCATCCCGATCAATAAGGCACTTTTTGGTGTCCCGGTTCTCCGGAGGTAACGATGGCCCCGACCGATAGCCAGTCGCAGCAGGACGCGGGCCGGGCCCGCGTCGTCCTCGGCATGGTCGGGGACAAGTGGTCGCTCCTGGTCGTGTGCCGCCTCGATCCGGGGCCGCGCCGTTTCACCGAACTGAAGCGAACTGTCGAGGGAATCAGCCAGCGCATGCTCACCGTGACCCTGCGGAGCCTGGAACGGGACGGCATCCTGATCCGCACCGTCCACAACGTCATGCCGCCGCACGTCACCTACGAGCTCACCCCGATGGGCAGAATGCTCTACGAAGCCACCGCGCCCCTCCGGAAGTGGACCATCGAGCACCTGGCGCACATCGACGACGCCCGCGCGCAATACGACGCCCGCGCCAACGCCCAGCCCGCCGAGGCCGCCGAGAGTCACAGCTGATCGTTCCCGGGAAGACATCCGCCTGCTCCAACTCGAACCGCCGGCCCCTGCTGTAGCCGTAGGCGGCGTCCGCCGTGACCCATCCGAACGGGACCCGGCCGGCGATGCCCGGCGGACCGCCTCCTCGGCCATCGCCACCTTCGTCTCGAAGCCGACCGTGTCGTCGATGCCCGCCCACAGGCAGCGCTCCCGGTCATCCGTCCAGGAGGTGGGCAGGTAAGCCGCCGGTCGATCAGGGTGCGTCCGCGGCCGGTGGCGTAGGCGAGGAAAACAGGGCGGAAGGAGGTCAGGCGCCGTGCTGGACGGGGCCGATGACGGTGCCGTCGGCCACCGTGAGCGCTCCCTCGGCGAACGATGTGCCGGGGATCTGCCCGCCCGGGGCCCGGAGGGTGAACGACGCCTCGTTGGCGGGAGTGCCGAGGCCGGCGCTCGGAACCTGGATGTCGAAGTGCACCGGGTGGCCCGGGCCGAAGGTCACCGCGGTTTCCTGGCCGCCGTAGCGGCCGGCGGTGACTCCGCTGTCCGAGCCGTCGTTCGAGAACCGTACGTCGGTGGGCGAACCGGCCAGCGTGCACGGCTCGTACCCACGCGGCGCGGTCAGGGTGACACGGTAGTGACGGTGCCCCGAGCTGGCGGCCGCCTCGGTGATCTTCGCGGTGTGGTTGGCCGGACGGCAGGACGAGGGGGCGGCACCGCTGCCCGCGGTCGGTGATGCCTGCGCGGCTCCCGCACCGGCGGCGCCCGCCAGCACCGTGGCGGCGAGGGTGACGGCGATCCTTCGGTCGGTACGCATCCTGAACGCTCCTTGCCTTGCTCGTCGGCCCTGCGGACGGTGTCCGTTGTTGTCCGTCAGATGTTGTCCGTCAGAACCATGGTCGACGCCATCCCTGCCCGCCCTCCCGCGCGGGAAATGTCCCAGGATCGCCACAGCCAGGTCTCCGGTACGTGAGGATGCGCACCGGTGCGCGTCTGTGACCTGGCGGAGGCACCCCGCCGCACCGCCTCATGGCCGCACACCGGCCCCGAACCCCGACCAGCGCAGAGCGGTCGGCAGGTGCCCCATGTCGTTGTACAGCAGCACCGTCGGCTCCGTGCCGTCGCGATACTCGATCACCGTCAGTGCCGTGTTCCCGCAGTTCAGACCGAGCCATCGCACCGGTGGCGCGTCGAGGGCGTGCCGGACCAGCCAGGCCACCGGATAGGCGTGGGTGACCAGGACCTCATGGGTCTCGATCTCGGCGGGGCGCGCGAACCTGTCGGTCAGGGCATCGGCGAGGCGTTCCGCCTCCGCGGCTTCCTCCGCGCCGTACCCGTCGAAGAACGCCGCCCACGCCGACGGCGCTTCATCCGGGATGTGCGGTACGTGATCGACCAGTTCGGCCGCTTCCCGTACCGGGGCGTCGGGAAGGTATCCGCCGACGATCCGAGCGGATCGCACCGCCCTGGGAAGGGGCGAGTGCCACACCACGTCGATCGGAAGGCCGGCCAGGCGCTGCCCGACCAGTTCCGACTGCCGCTGCCCGACGTCGGTCAGTTCACCGAACGGGTCCGCCGCTCCGTGTCGTATCAGGTACGTGTGCCGGGTCGCCATCGTCGTTCTCCCTTCCAGGATCTGCTCGTCGTCATGAAGCGGTTCGGCGTCAGCCGAGCCGCCCGGAGTGGCCCAGCGCGGTACGGGCCGCGTCGAGGCGTTGGGAGTCGGCGCGTTCGGAGTGGTCCCCCGCGATGTCGTCGGCCCATGCGAGCAGCCGGTGGAGGTGGTCACCGGCCGCGTTCGTGACGACGTGGGGAGCGCCGAGGGCGACCTCACCGCTGGTCCCGTCGATGGTGACGGGGGTGCCGTCGCCGATGGTGCGCCCGCCGGCCGTCACCGAGCCGTTGTCGACGTCGACGGTGAGGCCGGCGACGCCCACGACCGCGGCCTTTCCCATGGCCCGCGCGACGACCGCGGCATGGCTGGCCGGCCCGCCACGGGCGGTGACGATCCCGGTGGCGGCGGCCAGGCCGTGCATGTCGTTCGGGGAGGTCTCCGGGCGTATCAGGACGACCGGGGAGTCCCGGGCCATGCGCACCGCTCCGTCCGCGGTGGTCGCCACCCGGCCGACCGCCACACCGGGACAGGCACCGATCCCCCGGGCGAAGACGTCGGTCTCCTCGGACGACGCGATACGTGGGGTGCGGGCGTGCCGGAGATGCTGCGGCGAGACCCTGAGCAGCGCTTCGTGACGCCCGATGACCCGCTCGTCGACGAGTTCGGTGGCGACGCGGACCGCGGCGCCTCCGACGAACCGGCCGGGCCTGACCTGCAGCATCCAGAGCTCGCCGGACTGGAACGTGAACTCGACGTAGCAGGCGTCGCGGTAGTGCCCTTCGATCCGGTTCAGGGCGTCGAGCAGTTCCGTCCACACCGCCGGTTCCCGTTCGGCGAGTTCGCGCAGCGGCAGGGTCGTGGATCGGCCGGAGACGACGTCTTCTCCTTGGTGCCCGAACAGGACTTCGCCGAACGGGATGTTCTCGCCGGTGTTGGGATCGCGGCTGAACGCGACTCCGCTGCCGCTGTGATCGTCGCGGTTCCCGAACACCATCGTCTGGACGATGGCGGCGGTGCCGTGGTCGTGCGGGATGTCGTTCACCGCGCGGTAGGTCTGTGCGCGTGGTGTGTCCCAGGACGAGAACACGGCCCGGACCGCCCGCTCCAACTGGCGGGGCGCGTCGTCCGGGATCGGTTGATCGCATCCCGCACCGTCCGTGTCCGTGTCCGTGACCGCGGAGCCGAAGCTCGACAGGAAGCGCAGCCGCGCGTCCTGTGCGAAGGACCGGTCCCCTGTCTCCTCGGCCAGGCCCGCGGTGGCTCCGGTCGTGAGGCCGAGGTTGAGGATCGTACTCATCATGCCGGGCATCGACACACCGGCTCCGGAGCGGACGGAGACGGCCAGCGGTTTCCGAGGTCCGCCGAAGGTGCGCCCGGTGGAGCGTTCGAGGTCGGCGACGGCGGTCGCCAGCTCGGCGTCGAGTCCGTCGGGAAGACGTCCTGCTCGCAGGAGAGCGCGGCACGCCTCGGTGGTGATGACGAATCCGGCCGGCACCCGCAACCCCAGACGGTGCAGGAGGACGAGGCCGAGCGCCTTGCCGCCCAGGGTTTCCGCCGTCTCCTCGACCTGGGCGGAGATCGCGCGGATCCACCTCATCGCCGCATCCCCAGTGTGGAGAGCAGGTCTTCGTGCAGCTCTGCCCAAACGGTGTGGTACGAAGCGGTGCTGTCGGTGACGTACTCCAGCTCGCCGGAGGCGGCGCGGTCGAGGGCACCGGCGAGGCGTTCGCGGTAGCGGCCGAACCGGGGCAGCGCCGCGGACAGTTCGGCGCAGACAGGGGCGGCGCGCCGGTCGAGATCGGCGAATCGGTCGAGGACCCGGGAGTCGTAGGAAGGTTCGCTGTGGTCGTTGGCGACCACGATGCCGTCGACCTTCCGGAGTTGCCAGGCCGCGCAGAGATCGAGCAGCTCCGGGTTGAGAACGAGGAACCGGTCGTATGCCGCCCCCACGGCCCCGCGGGCATCGGCCGAGTCGAGTTCGGCGGCGATCCGCTCGGTGTCCGCGGCGCGCCCGGCGTCCGTGAGCCACCAGGCGGACATGGGTCCGGGCTGGTACGTGAGAAGACCTTCGGCTCCGAGATCGATGAGCTCGGACTCGACATCGGACTCGTCGAGCCCCGTGACCAGGCGGAGTCGGGCGGGTCCGGTGGCGCCGGTGCAGCGCAGGGCGTGCAGCACCAGCAGATTGGTGTCCGTCGTGCGGGTTTCGGGCCAGTTCATGTCGTGCTCCCTTTGGTGTGACGTCGGTCGGCAGGAGGGTTGTTGGCGACTCGCCGCGCGAATCTTCTGTGTGCGGCCTGTTTCGACACGTCCAGGGCTGCCGCGATCGCGCTCCATGACCGTTCCTCCCGGCGCGCGTTCCTGACGAAGTGCTCGACGAGTTGTCCGGCGGTGCGGGTCAGTTCGGCGGCGAGCGCGGTCGCCGCGGCCAGGTGTCTGGTCTCGGACGCTTCCGGGTTCCCCGAGACGATGGCGGAGATCAGCCGGCCGAGGGACGCTGACACGTCGGTCGGCGTCGTCACTCCTGGCGTCCGTAGGCGCGGACCGCGAGGGGGCAGAAAATGACGAACAGGACGGCCGACCACAGCAGGGTGAGGCCGATGCTGCCGGTGTCCGGTCTCCCGTTCAGCAGAGCGCGGCAGGCGTCCATGACGTGGGTGACCGGGTTGATGTCCGCCCAGGCGTGCAGCCATCCCGGCAGGGTGTCGGTCGGGGCGGCCAGGCTGCTGCCCAGTTGGAGTGGCAGGAAGGCGATGAAACTGAACGACAGTACGGCGTCGGCGCTCTTGACGAGGACACCGATGAACACGGTGAGCCAACTGAGGCAGAACCCGAAGAGGATGGCGAGCCCGGCCGCCCCCAGCGCGGCGAGGAGCTCTCCCTGGATACGGAACCCGAGCAGTGCGCCGAGGCCGAACAGGATCGCCACAGCGATCAGGTAGCGGACGAGGTCGGCCAGCACGGAGCCGAGCAGCGGTGCCGTACGGCTGATCGGAAGACTGCGGAACCGGTCGGTGACGCCGTTCCTCAGGTCGAGGTTGATGGCCGCCCCGGTGGAGATCATGCCTGCCAACCCGGCGCCCATGACGAGGATTCCGGGGAACAGGTACTGGAGGTACTCGGCCGTGGAACCGGCGACCGGGCGGCCGAACAGGTAGAGGAAAAGGACCATGAACAGTGCGGGGGTGACGACGCCGTTCAGGATCGGGCCCGGGTTCCGGGTGGTCTTGACGAGACTGCGCCGGGCGAGCACCGCACTGTGCCGGAGGGTGGAGAGGCGCGGGCGCCGAGCGGCCTCGGAAAGGGTCGTGGTCATGCCGCGTCCTTGGTGTCGGTGGTGGGAGCCCCGGTCAGGGAGAGGAAGACCTCGTCGAGGCTGGGCAGGCGGAAAGCGAGCTCGCCGACGTCGATGCCGTGCCCTCGGAGCTGGGCGGTGATCTCGAAGAACTCCGTGTCGCCGGAGACCGGCACGACGAGTTCGTGGCGGCGTGACCGGTCGGGCTCCCGCCCCGCGACTCGGGTGACGATCGCGGCGGCGGAGTCGAGGTCGTCGGCATCGGCCGGCCGGAGAACGATCGTGTGCCCGCCGACCTCGCGCTTGAGGTCGGCGGGTGTGCCGGACGCGATGACCCGTCCGTGGTCGATGACGGTGATCTCGTCGGCGAGGGCGTCGGCCTCCTCCAGGTACTGCGTCGTGAGCAGGACCGTGACGCCGTCCCGGGTGAGCCCGCGGATCATCTGCCACAACTCGTCGCGTTTTCCGGGGTCCAGCCCGACCGAGGGCTCGTCGAGGAATATGACCTCGGGCCGCCCCACCAGGCCGGCGGCGAGGTCGATCCGGCGCCGCATCCCTCCGGAGTACGTGGCGACGGGCCGGTCGGCCGCGTCGTCGAGGCCGAAGCGGGACAGCAGCTCGTCGGCCCGCCGACGAGCGTCCTGCCGTCCGAGGTCGAGGAGCCGGCCGATCATCACCAGGTTGGACCGGCCGGAGAGCTCGTCGTCGACGCTCGTGTGCTGCCCCGACAGCGCGATGCGCCGACGGACCTGAGCCGGGTCCCGCCGAACGTCGATCCCGGCCACGCGCACCTGGCCCGCGTCGGGACGCAGCAGGGTCGCCAGCACCCGGACGACGGTCGTCTTACCGGCGCCGTTGGGCCCCAGCAGTCCCAGGACGTGTCCTCGGGGAGCCGAGAGGCTCACTCCGTCGACCGCGACCGTCCGGCCGAATCTCCTGGTCAGTCCTTCGACCTCGAACCCCGTGTCACCCACGGCGAATCTCCCATGCTCATAGTTTTCCGATGACGTCATCATCTGGATGACGTCTGTATCATGGCACATCAGGAGCGGAAGGGGACACGATGGTGAGACTGACCCGGGCGCAGCAGCAGGAACGGACCCGTGCGGCGGTGCTGGTCGCGGCTTTGCGGGAGTTCGCCGAGTACGGCTACGGCGAGGCCAAGATCGACCGGATCGCCGAGCGGGCCGAACTGACCAGGGGGGCGGTCTACTCCAACTTCACCGGCAAGCGCGCGCTCTACCTCGCGGTCCTCGCCGACACCGCCGAGCGGGCCAGGGACTCCGCCGAATCGCCGGTGGAGTCGCCCGGCTCCGTGGCGGGAGCACTCGGCGCGTTCGCCCGGGTCTGGCTCGAACGACTGCCCCTCGCCGGCGACACACCGGCGAGCGGGCATCTTCAGCTACGTTCGCTGTCCGGCGTGGTCGACACCGACGCGGCCCGGGCAGCGCTGGCCGAGCTCGTCGGATTCGAAGCCCTGCTGCTCGCCCTCGCACTCGAACCGCGCTCCGCGGTGCGCACCCGGACGGTACGACAGGCAGGGCTGGTACTGACCCTGCTGCACGGCGCGGCCGGTCTCGCGGAGAACGCCCCCGGGGCGGGCGATCCGTTCGACGTGGCCCGCGCCGCCGAGCACCTGGCCGGCATCGCCCTCCTCCATGACACGGAGCCGTCACACCTGCCCTTCGTCGGGCCGGCCCGGTCGGCGGAGGACCGGTGGGCGGCACCCCGGGGACTGCGCGACGAGGTCAGCGGCCGCCGGGTCGACCTCGGCGAGGACGGCGTGGTCGTGGTGCTGGGTGTGAGACGCCTGTCCGCGGCCGACGAGGCGTTGCGCTCGACGCTCCAGCGGGACGCGGTGACGCTCGTCATCGTGACGGGCGATCCCTCCGAGATCGGCCGGCTGGCCCGGCTCCGGGTCGCCGATCTCGTCGGCTGTCTGCGACGGGTGTTCCCGGCCGGGGACCTGCCCCGGCTGCGCGTCGTGTTCGACGACGGTGGCACGGTCGCCTCGGCCCTCGACCGGAACTCGGTCGACGACTTCACGGAGGTCGCGGTCCGGGTGCGTGACGGGCTGATCGTGGCACGGGCGGACGGCCGCGGCGCCGGCCACGCGGTGGCCGGCGCTCCGAGTCGACCGGCGAACGGGCGGTCCGACTGACCACCCGACCCCGTACGGACGCGCGGCGGACTCCCCGCCCCGGACCTCGGCAGGCCCTGCGGGCCACCTCCCCGCATGTCAATAGTTTGACATGCGGGGGCCATGATCCTATCGTCGGTGATGTCAAAGCCCTGACATTGATCGAGGAGGACTCGTGTCCATCAGCATCGACGGACCTGACTTCGTGGCCCTACAGGTTCGCGACGTCGAGGCAGCAGCCGCCTTCTGCGAGGAACACCTCGGCCTGCGCCGCAGTGCCGCCTCGCCCCCGGGGGCGGTCGTCTTCGAGACCAAGCCGACCCCGTTCGCCGTGCGCGAGCCGCTGCCCGGCACCGATCTGGACTCCGGCCGTGCCGGTCTCGGCGTCGCGCTCTGGTTCAGCACGCCCGACGCTCAGGCCCTGCACCAGCAGCTCA
The DNA here is from genome assembly GCF_044744405.1 of Streptomyces sp. NPDC087310. Lineage (NCBI taxonomy): Bacteria > Bacillati > Actinomycetota > Actinomycetes > Kitasatosporales > Streptomycetaceae > Streptomyces > Streptomyces sp. NPDC087310. Next base: position 204,316 of record NZ_JBIUYF010000009.1, read on the forward strand.
CCACGGACGGCGTCAAGGTCCTCACCCCCGTCACCGCCAGCCCGTTCGGCCCGATGTTCTCCTTCGTCGGCCCCGAGGGCTATGTCCTGACCGTCCACGGAGCCTGACGAGGGCCACCGCCTCGCTCACCCCGGCCGGATCGTGCGCGGTGTCGTGGGCTCCTCGGCCCCAGGCATCGCCGGGGCCGCCCGGCGCGCCTTGGTGACGCGCTCTCAGGAATCCTGGTCGGCCCGGTCCTCGAATGACCGCTCTTCGAGAACTCCGGCGAAGGCCGAGGCGACGAAGGCGACGGCGCGGTCGTCGTCCTGGGCCAGTTGGTGAAGGATCTCCCGCGCGGTGGTTCCGCCGAGCTCGAAGAACGCCTGGGCGAGGCGGATCCGCGTCGCGGAGTCCGCGGTGGGCGCGGCGAGTTCGTCGACCAGGGCGGTCGTGATCCGGTCCGCGCACCCGGGGTCCTGGAACAGCGTCCCCAGCGCCTCCGAGGCGTCCACGTCGTGGGAGCCCTCGACCACCATGGCGACGAGTGTGGGCACGGCCGCGGCCACACCATGCCTGCCCAGAGCCAGAGCGGCATGGCCGCGCACCGTCGTGTCCGGGTCCCCGAGGGCGTCCGCGAGCACCGCGGTCGCACCCGGAGCCTCGGGCGTCTCGGCGATCGCCCGCACCGCGCGCCGCCGGATGTCGACGTCCCGCGCGTGCGCGCCGGCCTCCAGGGCCGCCACGACATCGCCGCCCGATCGGGCGAGCGCCCAGCGCAGGGCACCTGCGACGTGCGGGTCCGATTCGGCGAGGACCGCGGCGGCCAGCAGCTCGGCGGGAACCGACGCGCCTTCCGACCGGGCCAGGACGGCCTGCTGCCTGCGCGCGGCGCTGGTCGAGCTGAGTGCCCGCATGAGTTCGACGGTGCGCAGGACGCCCTGCCAGCCGGTGGGCGCCGACGCGTCGATCGCACGGAGCCGCTCAAGCAGCTCCTGTTCCCGCGCCAGGCGGTCCTCCGTGCAGCGGATCAGGTCGCTGACCAGGGCGGACGGCGTGAACGCCGGGTCCTCCAGCGCCCGCGCGACCTGCTTGAGCGAGAGCCCGAGGGACCGCAGGCTCTCCACATGGAAGATCCTGCGGACGTCCTCGGCGGAGTACTCGCGGTAGCCGCCGGTGGTGCGGCCCGTCGGCCGCACCAGCCCCAGGGCGTCGTAGTGCCGAAGCATCCGGGTGCTCACCCCGGAGTGGCGGGCCACCTCACCGATCAGCAATCCGCGGTCCCCGAGGTCTCGGTGCCCGCCGACGCGGCCACGGCGGCGGCAGCGGCTTGGTCCGGGCCGAGGGTGACCACGCGCTTCGCCTCCTCGACGGCCGCGTCGAATCCGGCCTCCGGGTTCTGCCGGAGCAGTTCGGTGGCACGGGCGTGCGCGGCCACCGCCGGGTCGGGATGCCCCGCGGCCTTCTCCAGGGCGGGCCCGGTCACGTCGCCGAGGTCGACGAAGGCCCGGCTCAGGCTCATCCGTACCCCGCGGTCGCCGCGGCCGAGCTGCACAACCAGTTCGTCGGCCAGGCCCTTCTCCTCGCCCTCGGGCACGAGGACGACCGCGACGCGCCACGCGGTCCGTGCGACCTCGTCGTCGGCGTCACGCAGCATGGCGCGGGTGATCCAGGCCCAGGTGTCCTGGTCGCCGATCTTGGAGAGCGTGTGCAGCGCCTGGCTGCGGGCCTGGGTGCGTTCGGAGTCGAGCTCCTGGCGGATCCGGGGCAGGGTGATCTCCGGCGAGAGGCGTGTCAGCGCCCAGGACAGCATGTCGCGTACGTAGAAGTCCGGCTCGACCGCGCACCGCTCGACAAGCGTCTCCAGGAACACGGGGTCGGGGTTCGAGCCGACCGCCAGAGCCGCCTGGAGCCGGACCGACGAGTCCTCGGCGCCCAGGGCATGGGCCACGCGGGTGTTCCGCGGGGTTACGTTGGTCGTGTTGATCAGGACCACCTCCAGCGCCCGATGGAAGACCCTATCACCGTGTCAAGGTCAAGCCTGTGACCGGCGAATGGAGAAATCCGCTGGTCACAGGCGCCCTCGGGGAGGGTGGGTGACGTACGGGCCCATGCTCAGGTGCGGGGACCGCGGCCGGGGGATCCGCCGCCGGCCGACGAGCCGGGCTGGGCCGTCGGGATCCGGTGGGTGAAGAACAGTGCGACGAGGGCGGCGAGCGCGAGGACGCCGAGTGCGGCGCGCAGACCGTCGAGTCTCGCCGCGGCGTTCGCGTCGAGCGCGGCGGCGGTCACGTCAGCGCTCGCGTCGGCGTCCTTGAGCGCGGTCTTGAGCTGGGCGTCCGACAGGAAGGGCACGCCGCTCTGGAGCTGGACGTTCGCCTGGGTCTTGACCTCGGTCGGGACTGCCGGATTCTGTTCGATGCTGGTCAGGAACGACGTGGTCAGCGTGGCGATCAGGATCGACCCGGCGAGTGCCGTACCGATCGAGGCCCCGAGGTTGGTGACGGAGTTCTGGACGCCGCCGACCTCCGCGCTCTGCTCGTCCGGCACCGAGGACACTGTGACCGAGCCGAGCTGGGAGGCCAGCGCGCCCATGCCCAGCCCGATCAGCAGCAGCGGGACCGTGACGATCTCCGCCCCCGCGCCCGCGTCGAGCGCGGCCATCAGGGACACGGCCCCCGCGAACATGGCGAGGACTCCGAGCCGTACCACCCGCCGCGGCGAGACGTCCGGGAGAAGGCGCGGGATCAGGATCGCGGCGGCCAGCAGCGTCAGCGAGAGCGGAAGAATACGCGCGCCGGTGTCGAGCGCGGAGAGGCCGAGCGCCACGGACAGATAGAGCGGTACGACGAAGAACACGCCCATCTGTACGAGGTACTGGAAGAAGAACATCGTCAGGCCGCCGGTGAGTTGCCTGTTGCCCAGCAGCGCCGGGTCCACCAGCGGCTCCCTGCCCCGGGCGACGAGCCGGGCCTCCCAGCGGAGGAAGACCCAGATCAGGAACAGGCCCGCCAGCATCAGCCACACGACCGGCGAGACCCCCAGCCACGCGGGAGCGTCAGGCTTCGGCCGGAACCAGCCCCACTGGTCCGAGCGCAGGACGCCGAACACGAAGATCCCGAGCCCCAGGGCGGAGAGCACGACCCCGACGAGATCGAGGCGCGGACGCCTGTCGGGCACCGCGTCGGCGACCCGCCGGGCGAGCACCAGGATGCCGAGCACGAGCACCACCTCACCGGCGAACACCCAGCGCCAGGAGAAGTACGTCGTCGCCACACCCCCGATGAGCGGCCCCACCGCGATCGCCACGGCCCCGGCGGCGGCGACGAGTCCGTAGGCGCCCGGACGGCGTTCCACGGCGAAGTTCCCGGCGACGAGCGCCACGATCGCGGGCAGGATCAGCGACGCCCCGACCCCCTCCAGGAACGCCCAGCCGACCAGCAGCACCGGCAGGTTCGGAGCGAGCGCGGTCGTCAGCGACCCACATCCGTAGAGGCCGCAGCCGATCATGAACGCCCGCTTGCGGCCGATCAGCGCGCCGACCTTCCCGCCGGGGATCATGAGCATCGCCATCACGAGCGTGTACGCGGTGATCGCGCCCTGGATCCCGGTCACGGTGCTGCCCACGTCGTCGGCCACCGTCGCGATCGACACGTTCATGACGGAGCTGTCGAGCGCCATCAGGAACTGGCCCGCCGCGAGCGTCAGCAGCACGCCCCGCGTCGATGTCGAACGCCCGCCCGTGTCCGCCTTGGGGGTCATGGCCGCATTGTCACCACGGTCATGGCCAACTCCTCCGGCGACCCGCCATGAAGATCATCCGATTGGCCGCTGGTCGCTTCGACATATCGCGCTGTGCCACGCGGCAGCGTCGAGCAGACTCCCGCGGCGCTTCAGCGTGCGGCGTCACCGGCACGTGTTCCGGCGGGCGGGGTGGTGCCGGCATCCAGGAATTCGCGGATCGCGAAGCCGACCAGTGTGAGTACCGCCGTCCACACCACGACCATCGTGGTCGGGTAGGTCCAGGTGAACAGGACGATCGCCGCGACCAGCAGGATGGCGACCCCGATCCAGCGCTTGAAGCGGTGCACGAACCGCCCGACCGCACCCAGAGGAAGTCCCGCCGACACCGCCACCTCGCGCAGAGCGGCAACACTTCTGCGGCAGCCCGTACGCGTGAGTACGGCGACCCGGGACGGACCGGCGAGGAAGGCGCCGACGGCGGTGAAGAGAGCGACCGCGGCGAGCGACCGCACACCGGCGCGCAGGAACGTGACCAGCGCGTCGTACAAGGCTCCGGCAGCCGCCTGGGACGCCCCGGAAGGCAGATGGCCGAGGTAGACGTCGCGTACGACGGTGAGGGAAACGCCGAGGACCAGCATGGCGACGAACACCGCCAGCGCGGCCCCGATCAGCGCATGACGGCGGTTGAACGCCGCGTACACCCCGGCGGCGGCGACCAGCAGGGCGATGACGGGCAGCCAGCCGCCGAGGATCTGCAGCACCCGCAGCCACGTCTTGACCTTGCCGACATCCTCCGACTCGAACACGACGAAGCTCGTATGGACGGCCGGGATCTTCGCGGCGGGAGCGAAGCCGGCGCCGACCAGACGGTTCTTGACCTCAGCGACGATCGGAGCCACGTCAATGGCGACCTGGTTGTCCTTCAGCGAGACCGCGCCCTCGGCATGCCCCGTCAGCGCCTTGTCGAAAGCGGCGTGCGCACGGCGGTTGCCCTTCACCCAGACCGTCTCGAAGGCACTGCTGGTGACCACCCGCTCCACCGTGCCGCCGATCAGTTGTTCGAGACCCTTGGTGATCGGCCCGTCCAGGCTCTTCAGCAACTTCGCCACCCGTGGCGGGACGCCCTTCTGCGAAGCCGCCGTCGACACTTCCTTGACCAGAGCGTCCACGTTGATCTGTGCCAGCACTACGGCGGTGACACGGTTGGTGACCGCCTTCTGCACAGCGGGGTCGCCGGCCAGCGGCCCGACGGTGGCGACGTAGCGATCGGTGTCCCGCACGATGCTGTTCGCCCACACCGCCACGACGGACAGCAGCGACAGCAGCGCGGCGAAAAGGATCAACAAGGCAGAGCTGAGCGAACGGAGCCGGTGGTGCCTCGGCGGCCCGGCCTTCTCCAGGACGCTCAACCGCTTGCGCAGTGCGTCCAGCTCGCCGCGCTCCCGCTCGGAAAGCCCGGCGTCGCCATCGTCGCTCATGCCCACAAGGGGACCCCCACGGCGCGGAACGCGCGACCTGGGCGAACCGTGCGTGTGAACGCACTCGTCCATTGGCCGTCGGGCGCGGTACGCGGGAAGCCGCACCGTGCCCGACGGCTGCCGGACCTGCCGTCAGCGCTCCGACGCCCTCAGCTCTGCTGGGGCCGGCCGTACTCCTGCGCCATCGCGCCCGCGAAGTCGTACACGATGACCTGTTCGTCGCCGACAACCCAGGCATCGTGACCGGGCGGGCAGACGAAGACGTCCCCGGGGCCGATCTCGCACTCGGCGCCGTCGTCCATCCGCAGGCCCATCCTGCCCTGGACCACGAAGCCGTTGTGATGGACCTCGCAGCTCGCCGTACCGGCCAGGGGACCCACCGACTCGGTCCAGTGCCATCCGGGCTCGAACGTGGCCACGGCGAAGTCCAGCCCCGTCAGGTGAAGAGCTTCGAGGTGGCCCTTCGGAAAGTCTCGCCGCTCATCGGGCTTTTCGATCGTCTTGACTTCCATCATGAGGGATTCCTCCAACCACCCCCCCCTCGTCCTTCCATGGTGCTGCTGCCGGAGGGCCGCTGGCCACCCCTGGCGGCAAAAGCCTCGAAAGCGGTCGGGAACAGCGCCGCATCCCCCTACGGGTGTCGCCCCATCGGCGCGGGGAGCCCGCCGGGGCGGCACAGGCAGACATCGCACAGTCGTGCGATTCCCTACGTTTGAACCGGAAAGGAACCACGCCATGACCACCCCTCGCGCCTTCCCCTTGAAGCCCACCCCGATCCATGTGTCCGACAAGGTCCTCGACGACCTGCGCGCGTCTCGCGTTGACCTGTCCGCCGCTGGACGAAGGGAATGAGAACTGGTCCTACGGCGTTCCGAACAGCTATCTCAGTGAGCTGGTCGCCCACTGGCGGGACGGCTACGACTGGCGCGAGGCCGAGGCCGCCATCAACGTCTACGAGCACTACCAGGCGAGCGTCGCCGGTGTCCCGGTGCACTTCATGGGCAAGCCCGGCCGCGGCCCTCGCCCGATCCCGTTGATCCTCACCCATGGCTGGCCGTGGACGTTCTGGCACTGGTCGAAGGTGATCGACCCGCTCGCCGACCCGGCCGCGGTCGGCGGTGACCCCGCCGACGCGTTCGACGTCATCGTGCCGTCCCTGCCCGGCTTCGGTTTCCCCGGCCCGCTCACCGGCTTCCCGGACATCAACTTGGAAGGTCTCCGACCTCTGGCACACCCTGATGACCGCGACCCCGGGATAGGAGCAGTACGCCGCCGGGGGCTGCGACATCGGCGGGATCGTCTCCAGCCGGCTCGGCCACAAGTACGCCGACGAGCTGTACGGCATCCACATCGGCTCCGGGCTGCCACTCGACTTCTTCACCGGCCACCGCGCCTGGGACTTCGCCCGGAACCGGCCCCTCACCGACGACCAGCCCGCCGACGTCCGCGCCCGCGTCATCGATCTGGACCACCGTTCGGCGTCCCACCTCGCCGTGCACCTGCTCGACGGCGCCACCCTGGCCCACGGACTGAGCGACTCGCCCGCCGGACTGCTCGCCTGGCTGCTGGAGCGCTGGAACGCCTGGAGCGAAAACGGCGGTGATGTGGAGTCCGTCTTCACCAAGGACGACCTGCTCACCCACGCCACGATCTACTGGGTGAACAACTCCATCGCCACGTCGATGCGTTACTACGTCAATGCCAACCGCTACCCCTGGACCGCCCCGCCCACAACCGCCCCCCGGTCGTGCAGACCCCGGTCGGCCTCACCTTCGTCAGGTACGAGAACCCGCCCGGCATCCACACCGCCGACGAGCGCATCCAGGCGTTCAAGACCGGCCCACAGGCCGACTGGTTCAACCACGTCAACGTCAACGCCCACGGCCACGGCGGCCACTTCATCCCCTGGGAGAACCCCGACGCCTGGGTGAGTGACCTGCGCCGCACCTTCCACGGCCGCAGGCCCTGAACGCCCCTGTGTCACGGCAACGAGCGTGTGAGCCACACCACCTCACCGCTGTCCTCCGTGGAGACGTGATCCCGCTCGAACCCGAGTTTCTCCAGGACACGGAGCGACGGCGTGTTCCACACACCGACGGTCGACCAGAGCCGTTTCCGCCCCGTCGCAACAGCGGCGTCGAGCACCGCACCGGCCGCCTCGGTGGCGTAACCACGCCCGTGCGCGCGCTGGAACAGCTCATACGCGATTTCCGGCTCCTCCACGGTGGAACGACCGACGATCAACCCGCAATAGCCGATGAAGTCGCCTTCGTCACGGCGCTGGATGGGCAGCAGGGCGATCCCCGTTGCCGCCGTCGCGGCGAGCAGCTCCGCGATGGACGTCCGGGTGTGCTCAACCGTGGGCGTCCCGTTGCCGCGTTCGGCGAGGAGCGCGCTGAACTCGGCGGCGTCCGACTCGGCCCACGGCCGCAGTATCAACCGCTCGGTCTCAAGGTGGAACGACATCGTCTCGTAGGTAGACATGGGCCCTACTCTGCCCCACGGGTCACCATGAACTGCATCTGGAGTGCTCAAGCGGAGGCGCACGACGTCGAACGCCCCGACGGCACCGTCATGCCTTCGACCAGGGGACACGGTCATGCCGGGAACGGTGGATCGGGTCCCGGCACTGGCGCAGCTGTCGTTGGTCACTGTGGCTTCGCTGGCGAACGCGGTGATGGCGCCGGCGGTGTCGTGGGCGCGGTGCGCCGTCAGGTAGCGGGTGATCACCTCGGGCAGGGTGTCCGGGGTGCTGGTGCGGGGCCGGCGGTCGTGCATGAGCCTTGTCGCCGACGGACTGCTGGAGCGCCGGCCGTACCAGACCAACCCCGTACGCCACGAGTACGTCCTCACCGAACTCGGGCGCTCCCTCCGGCCGGTCGTCGTCGCCCTGGCCGCGTGGGGCAACTCCCGCCTCGCACCGGACGAACGCAGCATGATCCTCATCGACGCGCACAGCGGCGAGGAGGTCGAGCCCGTCGTCGTCGACGCCAGGACGGGTCACCGGCTCGACGACAGCGACACCTACGTCTTCACCGCGGGTCCCGCGGCGAGCGACGCCATGCGCCGCCGCTACGCGACACGACCGACCACCCCGGTGCGGGCGTAGCGCGAGGGGCGACGTCGCCGCGGGTCAGCGCACCCGGCCCCGTGGTTTCAGCGCCACCGGGGGCAGTTCCGGGGCGGGCAGCCGGGCGCCGTCGTAGCCGGTGACCTCTCCGAAGCGGGAGGTCTCCGTCCAGTCCTTGCGGGCCTGCTCGATCTCCTCGTGCGAACGCCCCACGAAGTTCCACCACATGACCAGTTCCTCCTCGAAGGGCTCGCCGCCGAGGAGCATCAGTCCGGCGTCGGACTCGGCGCGCAGCGGGAGTTCGGTGCGGCCGCAGCCCAGGTAGAGCATGGAGCCGGGGAGTACGGGCACGCCGTCGACCTCGGTCTCGCCGGACATGCACAGGACCGCGTACTCGAAGTCGGGTTCGAGGGGCAGCCGGGTCTCGGTGCCGCGGGCCAGTGCGAGGTCGGCGCCGACCAGGGGGGTGTAGGTGGTGCCGGGTGAGACAGCGCCGTCGAGTGTGCCCAGGATGACGGTGGCGGTCAGGCCGGGGGCGGTGACTTCGGGCAGGTCGGCGTGGTGCTGGAAGTGCGGGGTGACCTCGCGGTGGGCGTCCGGGAGCGCGACCCAGAGCTGCGCGCCGTGCAGGAAGCGGGCGTGGGAGCGGGGGCTCTCCTCCGAGTGGGAGATCGCCCGGCCCGCGGTCATCAGGCCGAGTTCGCGCGGGCGTACGGTCTGGAGGCTGCCGAGGCTGTCGCGGTGCAGCACCTCGCCGTCGTGCAGCCAGCTCACGGTCTGGAGCCCCATGTGCGGGTGCGGCGGGACCTGCATGCCGGGCTCGTCGGCGATGTCGTCGGGCCCGTAGTGGTCGACGAAGGCGAACGCGCCCACCATGCGGCGGCCGAGGTTGGGCAGCAGTCTGCGGACTTCGGTGGATTCGCCCAGCCGGACCGCGCGGGGGCTCAGCAGTTCTCGTACCGGCTCGGCGACGACGAAGCCGCGACCGCCGCAGACGGTGGCGGTGGCCTGACGATCAAGATTGCTCATGGCGCCCAATCTAGCGCTGTGACAGGGAGCAGAGGTCCTGTCACGGGTCGACGGTGTCCGGGGCGTGCCACACCGTGGTCGTGTTGCAGAACGCGCGGATGCCCTGCCCGGACAGCTCACGCCCGTATCCCGAACGCTTCACGCCGCCGAAGGGGAGGGCGGGGTGCGAGGCCGTCATCCCGTTGAAGAACACACCGCCCGCCTCCAGGTCACGTACGAAACGGTCCGCCTCGGCCTCGTCGCGCGTCCACACGTTGGAGCTCAGGCCGAACGGTGTGTCGTTGGCGAGTGCCACGGCCTCGTCCAGATCCTTGATCCGGTAGAGCGTGGCGACGGGGCCGAAGGTCTCCTCGTGGTGGATGCGCATCGCGTCGGTGATGCCGGCGAGGACGGTCGGCTCGTAGAACCAGCCCTTGCCGTACTCGTGGGGGCGCTGTCCGCCGCACAGCGCGGTCGCTCCCTGCCGTAGCGCGTCCTCGACCAGTTCCTCCAGATCGGCGCGGCCCCGTTCGCTGGCGAGCGGGCCGATGTCCGTGGACTCGTCCAGCGGGTCGCCGACCGTCAGATCGCGCATCCCGGCGGTGAACAGGGCGGCGAAGGTGTCGAACACGTCCTCGTGGACGATGAAGCGCTTGGCGGCGATGCACGACTGGCCGTTGTTCTGCGTCCTGGCGGTCACGGCGGTCCGCGCCGCGCGTTCGATGTCCGCCGAGGGCATCACGACGTACGGATCGCTGCCGCCCAGTTCCAGGACGGTCTTCTTGATCTCGTCGCCCGCGACGGCCGCGACCGCGCGGCCGGCCGGTTCGCTTCCGGTGAGGGTGGCGGCGGCCACGCGGGGGTCGCGCAGGACGGTCTCGACCGCGTCCGACCCCACGAGCAGGGTCTGGAAGCAGCCCTCGGGGAAGCCGGCCCGGCGGAAGAGATCCTCCAGGTAGAGCGCGGTCTGCGGGACGTTGGAGGCGTGTTTGAGCAGGCCCACGTTGCCGGCCATGAGGGCGGGGGCCGCGAACCGTACGACCTGCCAGAGGGGGAAGTTCCACGGCATGACGGCGAGAACCACCCCGAGCGGACGGTGGCGGACGAGGGCCCGGGCGGCGCCGGAGTCCTTCACGTCGGCGTCCGAGGGGTGTTCGTCGGCGAGCAGTTCCGCGGCGCGGTCCGCGTACCAGCGCATCGCCTTCACGCACTTGGCGGCCTCGGCACGGGCGGCGGCGACCGGCTTGCCCATCTCGGTGGTCATGGTGCGGGCGATGTCGGCCTCGTCGTGCTCCAGCAGGTCGGCGGCGCGGTTCAGCAGTCCCGACCGCTCGTCGAAACCGGTCGTACGGTACTGCCGGAACGCGCTGTGGGCCGCCGCCAGGCGGGCCTCGATCTCGTCGGCCCCCAGCGGGTCGAAGGTCAGCAGCGTCTCTCCGCTGGCGGGGTTCACCGTCGCGATGGGCATGGCGATTCCTCCTCGAATTCGGCCGTCGGCCCCGTACTCCCGGCTCTTCAGGACCCTTCCCCGACTCGCCGTGGCGCGCAACAGGGGAGGTACGGCGTACGGGTCCTGGCGGCGCCGTACGGCCGGTCACCGGCCGTTTGACACGGTGGTGAGAGGTGGGAGGGTGGGAGGACGGAGGGACGGGCCAGGCCCGTCCTGGCCACGGGAGCGAGGAGAACGGAGAGCGACGTGAGCGGCGACAGCGGCCCGGCGATGGGGGACGAGGTCTACCAGCCCGACGGCTCCGACATCGTCGAGGACGAGGGCATCCTCGACGCCGAGGACACGCTGCTGGACCGCGGCTCCGACCCCTTCGACGAGGGCTGGTCGCCGCCCGAACGGCCCCTGGGCGTCGAGAGCACGGGGACGACCGCCGCCGAACGCTCCGCCGGGGAGTCGCTCGATCAGCGGCTCGCCGAAGAGGTCCCGGAGCTGAGCCCGCTGGACGGGGACGGCATCGGCGACCTGCCGTACGGCGAGGGCGAGCAGTTGGACGACGAGGTGGGCGACGACCGGTCCGGGCGGCTGGTGGCCCCCGACGAGGGCGCCCACGAGGATGCCGAGAAGGACATGATCGCCAGCGATGTGGGGATCGACGGCGCGGCCGCCTCGGCCGAGGAGGCCGCCGTACATCTGATCGCCGAGGCTCCCGAGGGCGACGGGGAGTGACCTCGCGGCCGCGTCCGTAAGGGTGCGGCCGAACGGGGCGACGCGAACCGGCTCAGCGGTTCTCCAGCCGTACTCTCAGTGGTTCTCCAGCCGTACCTGGATCTCCTCCTCCTGGTCGCCGGATGCCTTGCCCACGACCCGTACGGTGAACGCCGAGGCCAGGGTCTTGCGCACATGTTCCACCGCCGTGTAGCCGCCCTGGAGGGTGGCCTCGACCGGCGCCGTCAGCCGGGTGGTCGCCGGGTCGTGCCGCAGCTCCGTCGAGTCGAAGGTGGCGATCCACACGGTCGAGCGGACGCCGGGCACGTCCTGCGGAAGGTCGTCGGGCGCCCGGTCGCAGGGGTAGGCCGTACGGAGCGCGCCGAACACCGCGTGCGCGTCCTCCTTCGCCCCGCCGGTGAGGGCCACGACGACCTCCGCCCCCGCGTGGTCCGCCGCTCCGGCCTCGTCCGCACTGTTCACGTGGATCGTTCCTCTCCGTCGTCGCCTCGGGGACTCCCCCTTCCAGGCTCTCCCCGGCGGCGCGAGGCCGCGACCCGGACGCGCACCGCGGTGAGCTGTGCGCGCAGCCGGTCCAGTGGGGTGGGCGGCAGTTCGCGGGCCGCGCCGCGTGCGTAGTGGCGCTCGACGAAGAACTGCGCCACCGACAGCACGGTGGTGACGATGACGTACCAGAGGGTCGCGACCATCAGCAGCGGGATGATCTGGTACGTGCGGTTGTAGACGAGCTGTACGGAGAACAGCAGGTCCTGCACGGCGAGCACACTGACGATGCTGGTGCCCTTGAGGGTGCCGATGAGCATGTTGCCCGCCGTGGGGACGATCGAGCGCATCGCCTGCGGCACGATCACCCGGCGCAGCACCCGCCACCGGCTCAGGCCGAGCGAGGCGGCGGCCTCCGACTGGCCGGCGTCCACGGAGAGGATGCCGCCGCGCACCACCTCGGCCGCGTAGGCGGCCTCGTGCAGGGTCAGTCCGATCAGCGCGGTGAGGGCGGGGCCGAAGAGGTTCACGGTCGTGATGGTGAGGAACTCCGGGCCGAAGGGGATGCCGATGCCCAGGGTCGGGTAGAGCGCGCCGATGTTGAACCAGAACAGGAGCTGCACCAGCAGCGGTGTGGCGCGGAAGATCCAGATGTAGCCCCAACTGATCGTGTTCAGCACGGGGTTGGCGGACAGCCGCATGACGGCGAGGGCGGTGCCGAGGAGGAAGCCGAGCACCATGACGGCGGCGGTCAGCCACAGGGTGAGCAGCAGGCCGTCGAGGACGGCGGGGGTGGTGAAGTACCGTCCGACCACGCCCCATTGGAAGCGTTCGTTGCGGATGACGGAGTGGACGGCCATCGCGAGAACCAGCAGGGCGACGGCGGCCGACAGGACGCGTCCGGGGTGGCGGCGGGGGACGATGCGGGTGATCTCGTCGGGTTCCTCCGGGGCCGTGAGCCGCGGGGAGGTTCCGGGCGGGGCGGACGCGCGGGTGGTTCGGGGGCCGTCGAGCGAGGGCGAGAGGGACATGTGAGGGCTCCGGCGGGGAGGCGGCGGGGTGCGGTCGATGGCACGGACCGGGCGGCAGGGGTCGATGGCACGGACCGGGCGGCAGGGGTCGTCACGCGCACCGCGTCCCTCAACGCGGCCGGTGCGTACCGGAGTTCGCACGGAAGCGGCCCAGCGGCCGTCCGTGCCGGCCGGTGCCGCACACCCCTGGATCGTACGGGTGTACGACGGAGCGCTGTCAAGTGCGCCGGACGGGCCGGGCGCACCGGGGCGGTGTCCGGCCGTCGGCCCACGGTGCGAGCACGTGTTGACTTCGTGTGACGTCCCGTGCTCAATTGACACCATGCAGAAGCAGCAGCCGTTGGTCACCCGCGGCCACATCGACTTCGGTCGCGTGTGGTCCGCCTCTTGTTGCGCCTGACCCGGCAGCGGGCCGCCTGACCGGCCCCTCCCTCCCTCGGTGACCCCGTCGCGGGCCGAGCTCCACCCTCTCACCGGGCGCACGCTGCCGCTCTCCCCCGGCTTCACCTGACGCACCTCCGTCGTCACGCACCCCCTCATCTCCCCCTGCCGCGGGGCCCGTTCGGCATGCCTTCCGCTGCCCCGCCGCGCCCCGGCCCCGGCCTCCGTACGAAAGGTCCGTCATGCCTGTGGAGTTCCTCGGTATCGCCGCCACCCACAACGGGTCGGAGACGACATCCCGCTCCGGCGCCTCGTTCGACAAGGAGTACACGCTCAAGCTCGCCCGGGCCCACGAGGACCACGGCTGGGACCGGGTGCTGTTCGCGTACGGGTCGGGCTCGCCCGACCCGGCGCCGGCCGCCGCGTACATCGCCTCCCGTCTGGACCGGCTCCAGATCCTGCTGGCCCACCGGCCGAACGTCTCGTACCCGACGTTCGCCGCGAAGACCTTCGCCACCCTGGACCGGATCAGCGACGGGCGTCTCACCGTCCACTTCATCACCGGTGGCAACGACCACGAGCAGGGCCGGGAGGGCGACACGCTCACCAAGGACGAGCGCTACGCCCGTACCCGGGAGTACATCGGCATCGTCAAGCGGATCTGGACCTCGCACGAGCCCTTCGACCACGAGGGCGAGCACTACCGGTTCCACGACTTCGTCAGCGATGTCTTCCCGGTCCAACAGCCGCGTCCCGACGTCTCGTTCGGTGGTTCCTCGCCGGCGGCGTACGCGGCGGGCGGCGCCGAGGCCGACATCTACGCCCTGTGGGGCGAGCCGCTGGCGAGGACGGCGGAGCAGATCGAGGCGGTGAAGGCCGCAGCGCGGGCCGCCGGACGCACCACGCCGCCGCGCTTCCAGGTGGCCTTCCGGCCGATCATCGCCCCCACGGAGGAGCTGGCCTGGGAGAAGGCACACCGTACGGTCGCGGCGATCAAGGACCACACCGCGCGGGGCGCGGCGACCGTCGTACGGCACCACTCCCGGCTCACCCCGGAGAACACCGGGGCGCAGCGGCTGATCGCGATCGCCGAGTCGGGCGAGCGGTTCGACCGGGCCCTGTGGACGCCGACGGCCGCCGCCACCGGTGGGGCGGGCAACTCCAACGCGCTGGTCGGCACACCGGAGACGGTCGCCCGGGCCCTGCTGGACTACTACGACCTCGGCGTGGACATCATCTCGGCCCGCGGGTACGACCTGCTGGACGACGCCATCGACTTCGGACGACAGGTGATCCCGCTGGTGCGCGCCGAGGTCGCCCGGCGTGAGGCGGCGGGCGCTCCGCGCGGCCCGCAGACCCTGGTCGGGGCGGGCCGATGACCTCCGTCGCCGAACCCCGTGGGCTGACCTGGCGGCGGACCGTGGTCTCGGATCCGCTGGTGCGGCCGATGCTGGAGGAGCTGGGCAACGAGTACTCCGCGCGCTACGGCAAGGACGCGCACGGCGAGCTGGCCCGGTATCCAGCCGAGGAGTTCGCCCCGCCGCACGGCGAGTTGCTGCTGTTGCTGGAGCACGGTGTGCCGGTCGCCGGGGGCGCGTTCCGCCGCTTCGACGAGCACACCGCGGAGCTGAAGCGGATCTGGACGCACTCCGCGCACCGGCGGCGCGGGCTCGCCCGGCAGGTCGTCGCGGAGCTGGAACGCGTCGCGGCCGTACGCGGCTACCGCCGGATCCACCTCACCACCGGGCCGCGCCAGCCGGAGGCGCGGGGGCTCTATCTGGCGGCGGGGTACACACCGCGGTTCGACACCGCGGCCGACCCGGAGACCATCGGCCGACTGCCGTTCGAGAAGCGTCTGGTGGCCCCGGCACCGGGCGCCGCCGCGCGGCCCACCGAAGACTCCGCCGAGAACTCCGTGGAAAGGGAGGGATGACCGCGTGCGCACCCTGATCCCGGGCCGCTCCCGGACCGCGCGCCGCGCCGCGGCGGGCGCACTGACGGCCGCCCTGGTCCTGCCGCTCCTGACGGGCTGCGGCTCGGACGCGGCGACCGGGGAGGAAGCCGGCGCCGCCCCGCCCTCCTCGGACGTCACCGCCGCCCTGAAGAAGGACCCCGCGCTGGCGAAGCTGCTGCCCGAGGAGGTACGGAAGCGGGGGACGCTCACGCTCGGCGCCTCCGTGGGCGCGGCGCCCAGCTCCTACTTCCCCAGCACGTCGAGCAAGGTCCCGGCCGGTCAGGACGTCGACATCGCCGACGCCGTCGGCAAGCTGCTGGGGGTGCGGCTGACGCGGCAGCAGGCGAGCTTCGACGCGATCCTGCCCGCGCTCGGCAGTGGCAAGTACGACGTGGGCACGGGCAACTTCGGGGTCACCGACGAGCGCAGGAGAACGATCGACTTCGTCACGTACATCAACGACGGGCAGGGGTTCGCCGTCCGCGAGGACGACACGAGCCTGGACAGGGTGACCCGGCTCGACCAGCTCTGCGGCAGGTCGATCGGGGTGGGCGCGGGGACCACGTTCGAGGCGACGCTCGAAGCGGAGAAGAAGGTCTGCGCCGCCGCGGGCAGGAAGCCGTACACGGTGCACGTCTACTCGGACAACGGGTCGCTGCTCACCAGCCTCCAGCAGCACCGGGTCGAGGTGGTGATGTCGACGATCAACGGGCTGCGCCACCAGGCGGCCCAACCCGCCGCCGGTACGCGGTTCCTGAACGAGTACCACCGGCTCGACGTGGGGTTCGCGTTCAAGAAGGGATCCCCGTTGCTGAAGGCGTTCCAGGCGGCCGTCAACGAGCTGATCCAGAACGGTACGTACCGGAAGATCCTCGACCGGTGGGGGACACGGGAGTCCGCCATCGAGGAGTCCCGGATCAGTCCCCCCGAGCAGAAGTGACCGGCAGGAGCCTCTGATGAACGTCTCGCCGCCGGCCCCCTCCCCGGTTTCGTACGAGGTCCCGTACGAGGAGGACGGGTCCGCGTCGCTCACGGTCGTTCCGGCGCGCCACTACTGGCGCTGGGCGGCCGGTGTGGCGGCGCTCGTCCTCGTCACCCAGTTCGCGCACGGCCTGGTCACCAACCCGGGCTGGGAGTGGGACACCTTCTTCCTCTACCTGACCGCCGACACGGTCCTCAAGGCCGTCTGGGTCACCCTCCAACTCACCCTCTACGGAACGGCCCTGGGCTTCGCGCTCGGTGTCGTCCTCGCCTTCATGCGGCTGAGCAGGAGCGTGATACTCCAGACCGTCGCATGGACGTACATCTGGGCGTTCCGCTCGATCCCCCTGATCGTCCAGCTCCTGTTCTGGTTCAACCTGGCCTATCTCTACAAGGAGTTGGGGATCGGAATCCCCTTCGGTCCTGTGCTGTGGAGCTTCGACACAATGAACCTGGTCGGCGCGCTCTCCGCCGCCGTCATCGGTCTCGCGCTGCACCAGGCCGCCTACGCCGCGGAGATCGTCCGCGGCGGGATCATCTCCGTCGACGGCGGCCAGTTGGAGGCCGCGGCGGCGCTGGGCATCCCCCGGGTGCGGCAGCTCCGGCGCATCCTGCTGCCGCAGGCGATGCGCGGGATCCTGCCCAACGCGGCGAACGAGGTGATCTCGCTGTTCAAGGGCACCTCGATCGTCTCGGTGATGGCCATCGACGAGCTGTTCTACCAGGTACAGGTGATCTACGGCCGGAACGGGCGGGTCGTCCCGCTGCTGATGGTCGCCACCGTCTGGTACATCCTGCTGACCACGCTGCTCTCCGTCCTCCAGTACTACGTGGAGCGGCACTTCGCGCGCGGCGCCGAGCGCACTCCCCCGCCCACCCCGCTCCAGCGGGCCAGGGCCTTCACCCACAGGATGCGGGCTGCCGCCGCCACCGGAGGTTTCCAGAAATGAGCACGGTCCCCGTCTCCGCCCCGGCGGCCCCGGCTCCGGCCCGCGGCGGTCCGATGGTCGACATACGCGGCGTCCACAAGAGCTTCGGACCCCTCGACGTACTGCGCGGGGTCGATCTTCAGGTACGCGCCGGAGAGGTCGCCGTCGTCCTCGGCCCCTCCGGCTCCGGCAAGTCGACCCTGCTGCGCAGCATCAACCATCTCGAAAAGCTCGACCGTGGCCGCATCTCCATCGACGGCGAGCTGATCGGCTACCGGCGTTCCGGCTCCAGACTGCACGAACTCAAGGAGCGGGAGGTGCTGAAGCAGCGTCTCCACATCGGATTCGTCTTCCAGAACTTCCATCTCTTCCCGCATCTCACGGTGGTCGAGAACATCATCGAGGCGCCCGTCTCGGCGCTGCGCCGGCCCCGCGCGACGGCGCTCGCGCAGGCCGGGGCGCTGCTGGAGCGGGTGGGGCTCAGCGACAAGGCCGACACCTATCCGCGGCAGCTCTCCGGCGGCCAGCAGCAGCGGGTGGCCATCGCCCGCGCCCTCGCGCTGGAGCCCAAGGTGCTGCTCTTCGACGAGCCGACCTCCGCGCTCGACCCGGAGTTGGTGGGCGAGGTGCTCGATGTGATCAAGGACCTGGCCCGCAGCGGCACCACCATGATCGTCGTCACCCATGAGATCGGCTTCGCCCGTGAGGTCGCCGACACCGTCGTCTTCATGGACGACGGTGTGATCGTCGAGCAGGGTCCGCCCG
Source organism: Streptomyces sp. NPDC087310 (assembly GCF_044744405.1). Taxonomy (NCBI): domain Bacteria; kingdom Bacillati; phylum Actinomycetota; class Actinomycetes; order Kitasatosporales; family Streptomycetaceae; genus Streptomyces; species Streptomyces sp. NPDC087310. The sequence continues at coordinate 222,292 of NZ_JBIUYF010000009.1, forward strand.
CCGAGGTGCTGGACCGGCCGCGCCACACCCGTACCAAAGCCTTCCTGTCGAAGGTCCTCTGAGGCCCGCCGGCCCCACTCGCTGCCCCCTCCCCTCCGCTTCACTCCCCTCCTCTTCCCTCCCCCTGCTTTCTCTCCGTCCGACCCCGTCAAGGAGCCGTCCCGTGCCGCCCCGACGTACTCTCCGTATCACCGCCGCCCTGCTCGGCCTCGTCTCCGCCCTCTCGCTCACCGCCTGCGGCAACCCGGCCGACGGCACGGGTTCCGGACCGGGCGGGGCCGCGGCCTCGTCCGGTTCCGGCGACGGCAAGGGCCTCCAGATCAATCTGGGCCCCGACCAGAAGCGGGTGTCCACCTCCACGGTGGACTCCATCGCCGCTCTCGTCCCTGCGGAGATCCGCCGCAAGGGCACCCTGGATGTCGTCAACTCGGCCGGTTCCGTGCCCCCGTTGACGTTCTACGCCACCGACGACAGGACCGTGATCGGGGTGGAGCCGGACATCGCCTCGCTCGTCGCGGACGTACTCGGGCTGAAGCTGCGCTACCACCCGGTCGACTGGGCGAACATCTTCGTCGGGCTCGACAGCGGCAAGTACGACCTCGGGCTCAGCAACATCACGGTGACCGAGGAGCGCAAGGAGAAGTACGACTTCGCGACCTACCGGCTGGACAACATCGCGTTCGAGGCGAAGAAGGGCTCCGGCTGGAAGGTGCGGGGGCCGCGCGACGTCGCGGGCCGAACCATCGGTGTGGCCTCCGGCACCAACCAGGAGAAGGTGCTGGTCGACTGGGACGCGTCCAATGGGGAGAAGGGGCTGAAGCCCACCGACATCAAGATCTACCAGAACACCAGCGACTACTACCTGGCGCTCGGTTCCGGCCGGCTCGACGCCTACTTCGGGCCCAATCCGGTCGCCGCGTACCACGCGGCCTCCACCGGACAGACCGAGATCGTCGGTACGTTCTCGGGGGCCGGGGACGCGATCCAGGGCAAGATCGCGGCCACCACGAAGAAGGACAACGGCCTGATCAAGCCCGTCCACGAGGCGCTGAACACCGTGATCAGGAACGGGACGTACGGAAAGGTCCTGAAGCGGTGGGGGCTGGCGAACGAGGCGGTTCCGTCCTCGGAGCTGAACCCCGAGGGGCTGCCGAAGACCGCCTCCTAGGGTTTCCGGCAGGGCTGCCGGGCAGCGTCCCGCGATGTCCTCCGGCTCCCGTCCCGCGGGCACCGCGCGGAATAGTCCACACAGGTCGCGTCATCGTCCACAGGATTCGTCCTAGCCTCGAAGCGTGCCAGCCGCGCGGCACCGGCGCACCCGTACACGCTCTCCAGAAACCCCACGGACGGAGAACCCCATGCGCAGGACGAGCGCACGGCACACCCTCGCCATCGCCGCCGCGACGACCGCTGTCGCGCTGGCACTCACCGGAGCGACCGCCGCCAACGGCGCTCCGGCCCCGCAGGACGACGCACCGACCGCCGCCGCGGCCCCGCGCGGATTCGGCGCCGCCACCACCGGCGGCGCCGGAGGCAGCACCGTCACGGTGACGAACGCGAGCCAGTTCACCGAGGCGGTCCAGCGCAGTGGTGCCCTCATCGTCAGGGTGAACGGCACCATCGCGCTGAGCAGTATGACCAAGGTGACGGCGAACAAGACCGTCGTCGGTGTGGGCACGGCCGGCCGGATCACGGGCAGCGGACTCAATGTCAGCAAGGTCAACAACGTGATCCTGCAGAATCTCACCTTCACCGGCTCCAACGACGACGCGATCAACGTCGAGTACTCCACCAATGTCTGGATCGACCACAACGACATCTCCAACGCCTCCGACGGCGGTGTGGACATCAAGCGGGCGTCCACGAACGTGACCGTGTCGTGGAACCGGGCCCACAACCAGGACAAGAACATGCTCCTCGGACACTCCGACAGCAACTCCTCCGAGGACACCGGCAAGTTGAAGGTCACCTACGACCACAACTGGTTCGACGGGACGACGCAGCGCAACCCGCGGGTGCGCTTCGGCAACCCGGTCCACGTGCTGAACAACTACTTCAGCAACATCGGTTCGTACGGTGTGGCCTCCACCGAGAGCGCGGGCGTCCTGGTCGAGGGCAACTACTTCGAGAACGTCAAGGACACGTACCACCTCGGTGAGGCGGCGTCCGACCCCGGCTCCCTGGCCGCGAGGAACAACACCTTCGTGAACTCCACGGCCGGCCAGACCGGCGGCAGTGTGGCGGCCATCCCGTACAGCTACTCCGCCGAGAGCGCCTCGTCCGTCAAGGCGTCGGTGACCGCGGGCGCGGGCGTCGGCAAGATCTGACCGTACGGCCCATGACGGGCCGGGGCAGGACCCGCGGGCACCGACTCCGCCCGCCGGTCTTGCCCCGGCCCGTCCCCTCGTCTACGTTTCCCGGGGCCCGTGGACGCGCGGCCCGCGGCGGACGGCACCTGCCGGTGAGCGAGGCACCTCCATGGCGGACGACCCACCCGGCCCAGGGGCGCGGCGGACGACGATCGGGCTCGTCACGGCCAACATCCATCTCGGCGTCGGCGCCACCCTCTGGTCGGGCGCGCTCGCCGCCGCGGAACGGGACGACGTCAACCTGATCTGTTTCCCCGGCGGGCCCCTGCGCCACGGCGACGTACCGCGCAGCGCCCTGTACGAACTGGTGGGCCCCGCACGGCTGGACGGGGTCGTGTGCTGGAGCTCCACCCTCGGGCTGCCGGCGTCGGGCGAGCGGGCCGAGCGGCTGATGCGGCAGTTGGCCCATCTGCCCGTGGTGAGCCTCAACCAGCCGCTCAGCGGGCAGGAGGACACCCTCACCGTGGACTCGTACGCGGGGATGCGCGAGGCGGTCGGGCATCTCGTCGTCCACCACGGGCGGCGCCGACTGGCCTGTATCCGGGGGCCGTTGGCCAACCCGGTCTCCCAGGAGCGCTATCGCGCCTACGCCGCGGCGCTGGGGCGCCACCAGGTACCGCACGAACGCGCCCTGTCCTGCGCCGCGGTGGACTTCGGAGCGGGCGCGGGAGCGTCGGCGATGCGGGTGCTGATCGAGGCGCGGGGCATGGCCCCCGGCACCGACTTCGACGCGGTGGTCGCGTGCAGCGACGTACTGGCGGCGGACGCGCTGCGGTTCCTCCGGGCGCGCGGGGTCCGGGTGCCCGAGGACGTCGCGGTCGTCGGGTTCAACGACTCCCCCGAGGCGCGGCTGTCCGACCCTCCGCTGACCTCCGTCGCCCTGCCCTTCGCGGAGTTGGGCGCGCTCGCGGTGGACACGCTCGTGGCCCGCCTGCGGGGTACACGTCCGCCCGCCCGTACCGCCGTGCCCGGGACCCTGGTCGTACGCCGGTCCTGCGGTTGTCACTCGCCGCTGGTCTCTCCGGGACGCGGGGACGGGACAGCGGCGAGCGGTACGACGGCGCACGGTACCGCGCACGCCGCCCCCGTTCCGGTACGGCGGCCCACGGAGGCGGAGTTGTTCGCGCCGCTGCCGAGGGCCGCCCAGGGGCTCGCCGCGGCCTTCCACGCGGACACACTGCGGGCAAGCACCCGGAGGGCGGGCGTCCCGCGGGCGGGCGCCGTCCCGCAGCGGCGCGAGGGCGACCCCGTCGGGGTGTTCCTGCCGCTGCTGGAACGGCTGGTGGGCGCTCATGTCCGTACGGCCGAGGACGTGGCGGCGTGGGACGGGGCGCTGGCGCGGATCCGCGGCCCCGTCATCGCCACGCTGCCCGCCCCGCGCCGCGCCCGCGGTGAACTGCTGCTGGGCCGGGCGCGGTTGATGGTGGCGGAGCAGGCGCACCGGCTGCTGGAGTACGAGCGGTGGGCACAGGGCCAGCAGTCGCAGCGGCTGCGGGAGCTGGGGACGGATCTGACGACCGTGGTGGATGTGGAGGCGCTCACCGATGTGCTGGAGCGCCATACGGCCGCGGCCGGCATGCCCCGCTGCCGGCTGGTCCTCCACGACGAGACCTGGCGGCGCGCGGAGCGTCCGGTGCGCGGGCTGGCCCGGGTGCTGCTCACCCGGGGTCAACGGCCCACGCGGGGCGAGCCGTTCGTACGCGGCCGGGGCGCGCCGCCCGCCGACGCGGCGTTCCCGGCCTCGCTGCTGCTGCCGGACCAACTCCTGCCGGGCGCGGGGCGCTTCACGCTCGTACTCGAACCGCTCCACATCGGCGACGACCATCTCGGCTTCGCGGTCTTCGACGCCGGGACCGCCCGGGAGGCCGGGCGCGCCGGGTCCCTCTACCGCGCGCTCGGGGACCAGATCAGCGCGGCGCTGAAGGGGATACGCCTCTTCGACGAGGTGCGCAGGGCGCGGGACGCGGCGGAGCAGGCCAGCCGCTTCAAGACCCGGCTGCTGGACCAGGTCACCGACGAGCTGCGCACCCCGGTGGAGACGATGCTGCGGCACACAGGGGCGGACCCGCGGGCCGCGCTCGATCTGGTGCGCGGGGACGCCGTACATCTGCTGCGGCTGATCGACAACCTGCTCGACCTGTCCCGCTCCGAGGCGGACGACCTGCATCTGACCCGCCGTCTGCGGGACCCGGCGCCGCTGCTGGTCCGGGCGTTCGGGGCGTTCCTGGCGCTCCGTTCCCCGGACGGGGGTGGTGCGGCGTCCGGCGCCGGACGCGGCGCGCCGGGCGACGCGGGGCGGTGGACGGTCGCGGTGCCGGGGCGGCTGCCCGCGATCCCGGTCGACGGCGACCGGCTCGGGCAGATCGTCACCCATCTGCTGTCGGCCGCGCACTCCCATGCCGGGGAGAGCGGGCGGGTGGCGCTGGCGGCGCGGCCGGGGCCCGCCGCGGTCCGTATCACGGTCACCGTCACCTGGACGGACCGGAAGGCCACCGAAGGCGCCGACTCCCGTTCTGGGGAGGCCCGTTCACCCGCCGGGCTGCGGGCGGCCGAGATCGGGCTCGCCACGGCCGGCCGGCTGGCGATGCTGCACGGCGGCTCGCTGGTCACCGAACACACCGGCCACCGGCTGCGGCTCGCCCTGGAGCTGCCGCTGCCCACCCCCGCCGGCCGGCCGCCGCCCGCCACCGCCGAGCCGGGCGGCACCCTGCTGGTCGTCGCCCCACGGGCCCCGGGCGCGGAGCTGCTGGGCCTCGCGGGACGCCACGGGCTGCGGCTGCGCCCGCTGACGGCGGACGACGACATCGACGCCCTGGTGGAGGCGGTGGCCCCGGTCGCCGTCGCCTGGGACACGGCGGCGGCCGGGCCCGGCGCCTGGCCGAGCGCGCAGCATCTGCACGACCATCCCCGGCTGCGGCACACCCCGTTCCTGCTGCTCGGCGCCGAGGGCCAGGACCTCTCCCGTACGCTCAGGGCGCTGCGCCCCGCCGGGCTGCGTCAGCCGGTGATCGCCGTCGCCGCGTCGGAGCGCTCCCGCAAGGAGTGCGGCCGGCTGGTGGCGGCGGCGCTGCCCGACCATCCGCTGCGGATCGCGCCGGACGGTACGACGGCGCTGGGCCTGGTCGCCGAGGAGCCGCCCGCGCTCCTCCTCCTGGAGCGGACGCTCCCTGACATGCACGCGCTCGACGTGGTCGACCACCTGCACCACGGCGGCGAGGGCGCGCCCTGCCCCGTCGTCGTCCTCAGCGACCAGGGGTTCACCCCGGCCGACGCCCGCCGCGCGGGACCGCACCGCGCGCTGCTCCTGCTGGACCACGCGGTGCTCGGCTTCGACGGGGCGGCGGCCCTGCTCGGCCGTACGGTACGGGAGCATCCGCCCTGCCCGGCCCGCTCCCGTACCCCGGTCGACGCCGCGCTGGTCTTCCTGTACGAGCACTACCGGCACCGGATCTCGCGCTGGCAGATCGCGGAGGCCGCCGGGGTCAGCGCCGACCACCTGGGCCGGCTCTTCCACCAGCAGTACGGGGTGACGGTGTGGGAGTACCTCACGCGGCTGCGGATCCAGCGGGCGGGGATCCGGCTGCGGCACAGCGGTGACTCCATCAACAGCGTCGCCAGGTCGGTGGGGTTCCGCGACCGCGCCTACTTCAGCCGGGTCTTCCGCCGGGTCACCGGTGAGGCGCCGCACGCCTTCCGCAGCCGGGGTCCCGAGGAGCGCGTGGGCTGACGGGGCGGACTTAAAGGGTCTCCGTGGCGAGAACGAGCGTCACCTCCACCGGCGCCCCGGACGGCAGGCTCGCCACGCCGACGGCCGTACGGGCCGGGGGCGGGCCCGCCAGCAGGTGGCGGATGCGGGCGCTGGCGCCGTCCGCGACCCTGCTGTGCGCGGTGAAGGCGGGCGTCGCGGCGAGATGGACGGTCATGGAGACCGCGGGGCCGAGCCGCAGCCCCGCCCCGGCCGCCGCGATCCGGCCCGCCTCGACGGCGCGCTCCGCCGCGAGCGCGGCCAGCGGGACGGCGTCCTCGACGGAGAGGTCAGCGCCGAGCGTCCCCGCGGTGAGGACGGCGCCACCGGCGCGCGGGGTCATCCCGGCGGTGAAGACCAGCCCGCCCGCGACGCGCGCGGCGGCGTAGTCGCCCGCGGGGACGGGCGCGTCCGGGACCGTACGGGTCACCGGCCCGGCTCCGTGTCGCAGGCGGTGAGGACCTCGTGTCCGGTCTCGGTGATCAGGACGGTCGCGGAGAAGCCGATTCCCGCGGTGTCCCGCAGCCGCAGCGTGGGGACGACGTGGACCACCATGCCGGGGGCGAAGCGGCGCTGTTCGTTCTCGCCGAGTGAGAGCAGGTGGCCCTCGCCCCAGTCCGGCGCGAAGGCGATGCCGACCGAGTAACCGCTGCGCTTGCGGTACGTGTGGGCGAGGCCCGCGTCCGCGATGGCCGCCTTGCACGCCGCGTGCGCCGCGGCCGGGGAGCCGCCGGGCACGACCTCGGCCAGGGCCGCGTCCCTGGCCGCCGCGCAGGCCGGGGCCATGGCCGCAGCCTCACCGGTCAGCGCGCCGGTCCATACGGTGTGCATGAGGGGCGCGTTGTAGCGTCCCGTGGTGGCCGACATCTCCAGCAGGACGGCCTCGTTCGCGCCGATGACCCGGTCGGTCCAGCTCGCGTGGATGGTGCCGGCGCGCGGCCCCGAGGCGACGAACGGCTCCATGCCGAAGTACTCGGAGCCGGACGAGATGAGCCCGCCGAACGCGGCGGCGGCCACGTCGCGCTCGGACGCGCCGGGGACCGCGGCGGCGGCAGCGGCGGCCATGCCCGCGTTGGTGCTCCGCGCGGCGGCCCTGATCTGTTCGATCTCCAGCGGTGACTTGACGAGCCGGGCCGCGGCCAGCGCGTCGTCGATGTGGGTGACCCGGGCGCCCGCGGCGTCCAGCAGCGCGCCGAGCCGCAGGAAGGGCTCGGGCGGCAGGAACCAGGAGCGTGCCTCGACCCCGACCGCCCGTGCGCCGGGGGCGAGTTCGGCGAGGAGGGCGGTGGTGGCCAGAACGGGGTCGGAGCTGTCCGGGTAGCCGGTGATCCGCTCGAAGTAGGTGGTCCCGGCCGCGTTGACGGTCTCGGTCTCCCGCATGAGCAGGGCCGCTTCGCCGTCGGCGGTGACGATCAGACACTGGTACGTGTAGTAGCCGGGCGTGGCGTGGCCGGAGAGGTAGCAGACGTTCTCCGGGGTGTGCACGACGACGGCGTCCAGCTCCTTCTCCTTGAGCGTGGCGCGCAGCGCGGTGAGCCGCCGGTCGTACTCAGTCGCGGGAAAGACGGGAGACATGGAGGGCTCCTGGGGTGGTGTGGTGGTCGGGGTGCGGGACAGCGGGGGCGGGTGCGGCCGTTACGGAGCCGGCCGGTATGGGGATGCGGGTGAGCGGGGGCGTCGGCGGCTCGCCCAGCAGGTCGGTGCGCAGATCGCCGAGGTACGGGAGCTCGCGCCGTACGGCGGCCGTCTCCGGGGCCGAGACGGTCACGACGCGCAGTTCGCTCACGTCGTCGGCGCACCGGGCCAGCGGCCTGCCGTCGGGACCCCAGGCCCCGCTGCGGCCGAAGTAGTGCTCCCCCGCGAGGTCGCCGACCGCGTTGACGACGAGCACGCAGACGGTGTTCTCGACCGCCCGCGCCGGGTGGTAGACCCCGTAGCGGTACTCGGTCGGTCCGGTGGCGAACGCCGAGCCGAACAGGACGGCGTGGGCCCCGGCCCGGGCGTAGGCGCGGGTCAGTTCGGGGAAGCCGGCGTCGTAACAGATGCCGAGCCCGACGGAGACTCCGCCGTCCTCGATCAGGACGAGTCCGGTGCCGGGGTCGAAGGCGTCGCTTTCGCCCTGCCACAGGTGGGACTTGCCGTAGTGGCCGCGCACGGTGCCGGTCGGGTCGATGACGAGCAGGGCGTTGTGCGGCCGTCCCGCCGTGGCGACGGCGGCGCCGAGGAGGACCCAGACCCCGGCCGTGGCCGCCGCCTCCGCGAGGGGCGCGAGCGGCGAGCCCGGGGCGGGCGCCGTACCGTCGGGCGGCGGTGTCAGGGACCACCCGTGCGGGTCGGCGGCGATCGACTCCGGGTCGTATCCGCAGGCGAACAGCTCGGGCAGGGCCAGGACACGGGCTCCGCGCCGGCCCGCCCCGGCCGTCAGCCTGGCTGCCAGGGCGAGGTTGGCGGGGAGGTCTCCGGGGGTGCTCGGCGCCTGGCCGAGGGCGATCCTCAGCTCCATACCGGTCCCTCCCCGGTCTCCGCCCCGGTCCCGTCCGCCGTGCCGAGCGCTTCGGTGAGGACGGCCCGGTAGAGGCCGACGGCGTCGACCAGTTCGTCGACGACGATGTGCTCGTCCACCGCGTGCATCACTTCGAGCCGGCCGGGTCCGCAGACCAGGGCCGGTACACCCGCCGCCCTGAAGTGCGTCATGTCGCAGTTGACGGTGAGTCCGCCCAGGCTGTCGTCGGCCCCCGCCGCCGCCAGCGCCCGGCGGCACAGCGCCACGAAGGGGTGGTCGTCGGGTGTCTCGGAGGGGCCGCCGGTGCTGGGGGCGCAGGCGACGACGGAGGCGCTCGCGCCGTGCCCGCCGTCCGCCGCGCCCGCGTTGAACTCCGCGAGGACCGCGCCGACCTCGGCGAGCACGGACTCCTGGGTCTCGCCGGGCAGCAGTCGCCGGTCCAGGGTGATCCGGCAGCGTTCGGGGACGGCGTTGGGTGCCTCGCCGCCCTCGATCAGTACGGGGGTGCAGGTGGGCGCGCCGAGCAGCGGGTGGCCGTGGGCGGCGAGGGAGTCGGCGTACCGCTCCAGCAGGGCGATCACGGTGGCGGCCGCGGTCACGGCGTTGACGCCCTGCGCCGGGGTGGCGGCGTGCGCGGCCCGGCCGACGACCTCGACGATCGGGCGGACCGAGCCCTTGTGCGCGGTCAGCAGCCGCATCCCGGTGGGCTCCCCGACGATGACGGCGTCGGGCAGCCGGCCCTCACCCGCCAGCAGGGGTACGAGATGGCGGGCGCCCAGGGAGTCGCCCTCCTCCTGCGACACGGCGGAGAAGACGATCTCCCCGCGTACGGGGCCCGTGCCGGCGTCGGCCGCCCGCGCCACCTCGATCGCGGCGCAGGCCATGGCGGCCAGGGGCCCCTTGGCGTCCGCGGTGCCCCGGCCGTACAGCCTGCCGTCGCGCAGGGTGGGGACGAACGGCGGGCTGGTCCAGCCGCCGCCCGCGGGGACGACGTCCAGATGCGAGTTGAGCATGAGGACGGGCCCGCCCGCGCCGAACCGGCGGCGCGCGGTGAGGTTGACGCGTCCCGGGGCCAACTGCTCGGTCTCCACGGCGAATCCGGCGGCGGAGAGCACGTCGGCGAGGAGCGCGGCGGTGGACTCCTCCTCGCCGGTCGGGGTGGTGGAGTCGCAGGCGACCATGGCGGTGAGGAGGGCGGTCACGTCGACCGTGGCGGTCCCGCGGCTGCTGACAGTGGTGCTGGTGGTGCTGGTGGTGCTCATGGCGAGTATGTCCTTGCTCGGTCCGGAGGGCTCGGAAGAGGGGCGCGGGCCGTGCCCACAGGGGTCAGTGCCGCCGGGTCCACACCGACGCGTACGCCGAGACCCGCGCCGTCCGGCAGCCGGACGGCGCCCCGGTGCAGGGTGAGGCCGTCGGTGACGTCGTGCGCGAGATGGGCGCAGCCCCAGAGTTCGGCGACCTCGATACGGAGGCCGGCGGCGAGGTGGGCGGTGGTCGCGCAGCCCAGGCGTCCGCAGTCCATCTGGCCGAGGCCGACGGCGAGTCCGCGGGAGCGGGCCGCGCCGAAGGCCGCCGCCAGCGCTTCGACGGTGCCCGCCTTCTCCAGTTTGAGATGGACGCCGTCGGCGGCGCCCGCGTCGGCGACGGCGTGCACCGAGGCCGCGTCGCGCACCGACTCGTCGGCCCAGACGGGCACGGGCGAGGCGACGCGTACGGCGGCCATCGCGGCCAGGTCGCCGGGCGGGGTGGGCTGTTCCAGCCAGGCGACGCCGTGGTCCGCGAGCCAGCGTGTGGCGGCGCGGGCGGTGTCCACGTCCCAGCCGCCGTTGGCGTCGGCGGCGAGAACGACCGCACCGGCGCCCGCGACCCGGTCGACGGCGCCGCGTACGGCGCTCACCCTGGCCCGGTCGCGGTCCTGGTCGCCGCCGACGCGGATCTTCACCCGGCCGAAGCCGGCCTCAGCGGCGGCGACCGCCAGCGCGGCGGCCTCCTCCGGTGTGCCGAACCCGATCGGGGCGTGGGTCGGCAGCGGCGGATGCGCGACGCGTACGGGAACGGACGCGGGGGCCGGTTCCATACGGACGGCTCCTGTCCCCGGGCCGCCCCGGTCGTCCCGCTCGTCCGGCGCCCTCAGCGTCGCCCAGAGCGGCAGGCCCCGGGAGCGGGCCGCCGCGTCGCGCCAGGCGATGTCCAGCAGTGCGGCGGCCGGTGGGCAGTGGGCGGCCAGGCCCGTGGCGAGCGTGGCGGGGTCGGCCCAGGCCGGGTCGCCGACCGGGGGCAGCCCGGCCAGCGCGGCGCTGATGGAGTCGGCCGTGTGGTGGGTGGCGTACGCGCCGTTTCCCCGGGTCTCGGCCCAGCCGGTCGACCCGTCCGCGAGCCGCACGCGGAGGAAGACCTCCGTCAACTCCGCCGTGTCCACGGAGTGGTGACGGAGCTTCAGCCGCAGCGGAAGCCCGACGACGCCGTACTCCGCCCCGGTCACCGCCGGTGGTGCGGTGGGCCGGCCGCCGGGCGTCATGCGGGGTCCAACGAGCCCACGACCTCGATGATGCGGTCGAGCGCCGCGTCCCACACGGTCTCCTCCTGGGCGAAGCAGAGCCGCATACGGCCGGTGCCCGCGAGGCCGAACTGGTAGCCGGGGTTGACGACGACTCCCGCGTGCTCCTTCAGCGCGAGCGCCACGGCCTGGTCGCTCGCTCCGGTCAGCACCTCGGGGAAGAGGTACGCCGTGCCGTAACTCGCGTTGACCCGCAGGACGGAGGAGGCGTTGATCTTCTTGACGGTGGTGTCGCGCAGCGCCTGGTACTCCACGAGCCGCCGGTCGAGGAAGTCGCCGTCCTCCGCGATCCAGCGGGCCAGCAGGTGCTGCGCGTAGGCGGGGGCGCGCAGCGCGGTGCAGGACTGCACGTCCTCCATCGCGTCGACCAGCGCGGTGGGCGCGACGGCGACGCCGAGCCGGTACCCCGACAGGGATTCGGTCTTGGAGGGGCCGAGGAGGGTGACCGTACGTTCGGCCATCCCGTCGAAGGCGGCGAGGTGGTGGAAGCGCTCGCCCTCGTACACCAGCCGGCAGTACAGCTCGTCGGCGATGACGGTGAAGTCGTGGCGCCGGGCGGCGTCCGCGATGGCCTCGATCGTCTCCTCGCCGTAGATGGCGCCCGTCGGGTTGTTGGGGTGGGAGAAGACCATCAGGCGCGGCCCCTCGGCGGCGGCGTCCTCCAGCGCCTGGAGGTCCAGGGTCGGGCGGGTCCTGGCGCCGCCGGTGGACTCGTCCGGCCAGATCATCGGGATGCGGCGGACGCGGGCGCCGAAGTAGCGCAGCATCCGTTCGGTGGAGAGGTAGTCGGGGTCGGGGAGCAGGACCAGGTCGCCGGGCGAGAGGATCGCGGCGAGCGCGGTGAACAGGGCTCCCTGGGTGCCGGGGGTGAGGATGACGTCGGCGGGCCCGGCGGCGGGGATGCCGAGTCCGGTGGAGACGTTGTGGGCGACGGCCTCGCGTACGGCGCGGTCGCCGCGGTAGGGGGTGTACGTCATGCCGTCGCCACCCGCTGCGGCGGTGAAGGTGGGCAGCGCCCACTCGGGTGCCGGGAAGCGGTGGGTGTCGGCGTAGGTGGCGTCGAGGAGGACGTCCGGCCCCGGGCCGTTCTCCAACTGGCGTTCGGCGTCGCGTACGGACATCCCGAGCCGTTCGGTGTGTTCGGGCAGGGAGAGTCGCGCGATGGCCTCGGGCTGGTTGATCACGATCTGGTTCCTCACTGTTGTGCGTGCGTCGGGGGCGGTGGGGGACGCGGGTCGGGGTTGACGCGGTCGGGGGACGCGGGTCAGGTGACGCGGGTCGGGGTGACGCGGTCAGCCCCGGTCCGAGAGGGTGGCGGGCTGGCGGTCGATGGATCCGGTCAGTACGCCGAGGCCGCCCAGCACATGGGCGCGGGTGAGCGCGGCGGACTGTTCGGCGTCGCCGCCGAGGAAGGCGTCGAGGATGGCGGTGTGTTCGTCCACGGAGTTCTGCGCGCGGTGGGCGTCCGCGAGGTAGAGCGCCACGTAGCGGTCGCTCTTCGCGCGGAGCTGGTCGAGCGCGGCCAGCGTGGCGGGCATGGCGGCCAGGGCGTAGAGGGCGTCGTGGAACTGCCGGTCGAGCAGCCGTACCTGTGCGGTGTCGCCGAGGGAGACGGCGATGCGCTGACGTTCCAGCAGCAGGCCGAAGTCGGCGGCCAGGGAGCCGCGTTCACCGAACGCGGCCTGGGCGGCCGCCGCCGCGAGGACGCTCTCCAGGGCGGCGCGCCCGTTGTAGATGTCCCTGGCGTCCGCGACGGAGACCTCAGCGACGATGGACTTCTGGTGCGGGCGGTCCACGATCAGGTGCTCGGCGGCCAGCCGGGACAGGGCGTCGCGCAAGGGGCCGCGGCTGATGCCGAGTTCACCGGCGAGGGCTTCCTGGCTGAGCTGTTCGCCGGGCGCGAGAGCACCGGTGAGGATGCGCTCGCGCAGTTGCTGGTAGGCCCAGTCCTGCTTGCGCAGGCTCCAGGGGGCGTTGGGGCGGGTGGTGTTGAGGCGTCCCGGAGGAGGTGGGGTGGTCATGGTCCTACTCTCCGAGGATCTGCTCGAAAAAGACGCGTGTTCGCTCCTGCCGGGGCGTGTTGAAGATCGTCTCGGCGGGTCCGTCCTCGACGATCCGGCCGTCGGCCATGAACACGACGCGGTCGGCGCTCTGCCGGGCGAAGCCCATCTCGTGGGTGACGACGACGATGGTCATGCCGCTGTCGGCCAGATCCCGCATGACGGCGAGCACTTCACGGGTGAACTCGGGGTCGAGGGCCGAGGTGGGCTCGTCGAAGAGCATCAGCTCCGGGCTCATCGCGAGGGCGCGGGCGATGGCGACGCGCTGCTGCTGGCCGCCGGAGAGTTCGTACGGATAGTGGTCGCGGCGCTCGGCGAGCCCCACCCGCTCCAGCAGGGTGTGCGCCTCCTCCCTGGCCCGCTGCCGGGGGACGCCCCGCACCCGGACGGGGGCGAGCGCGACGTTCTCGGTGGCGGTGAGATGCGGGAAGAGGTTGAACTGCTGGAAGACCATGCCGATCCGGCCGCCGACCGAGCGCGGCTTCGTACCGGCCTTCGACAGCAGTTCGCCCTGGAAGCCCACGCTGCCGGTCTCCAGGGGTTCGAGCCCGGCGAGACAGCGCAGCATGGTGGACTTGCCGGCCCCCGAGGGGCCGAGGACGGCGACGGTCTGGCCGGCCGGGATGGTCAGGTCCACCCCGCTGACCACGGCGTTGCCGTGGTAGCTGCGGCCCAGGTTCTCCGCCACGAGGACGGTCCGTCCCTTGGTGGTCACGGCGGCGCCCGGTGCGGTGGTGCTCATGGCGGTGCCCTTTCCGGTTCGGGTCCCGGCTGTGTGGCCGGTGGCGATGGCGGCCCCGGTCGCCGGCCGCGCGGCCCTCATCGGGCCGCCGGGTCGAGGGCCGCCGTGCGGCCGGGGGCGGGGTCCTTGGCGCGGCGGGCCGAGGCGCGCCGGTTGACGTCGAGGCGTCGCTCCACCTGCCGCAGGGCGAGGGTGAACACCGTGGTCAGGACGAGGTAGTGGACGGCGGCGGCGCCGAGGGAGCCGACGTAGTCGAAGTCGGCGGCGGCCTGTCGCTGGGCGGTGAGCATCAGGTCCTGGACGCTGACGACGGAGGCCAGCGCCGAGGTCTTCAGCATCCCGATGAACTGGTTGCCGGTGGGCGGCAGGATCAGCCGGGTCGCCTGCGGGAGGACCACCCAGCGCAGGATGCCCGTCTCGGAGAGTCCGAGCATGTGGGCGGCGGTGCGCTGGCCCTTGTCCACGCCGAGCAGTCCGCCTCGTACGATCTCCGCCATGTAGGCGACCTCGTTGAGGCTGAGCGCGATCACGGCGCAGGTGAACGGGGACAGGCTCAGCCCCCACAGCGGGAGCACGTTGAAGACGAAGATGAGCTGGAGCAGGACGGGTGTGCCGCGGAAGAACCAGATGTAGGCGTCCGCGAGCCACCGCAGCGGGGCGAACGGGGCCCCCTTGACCAGGGCGAGCAGCATTCCGCCCGCGATGCCGAGGGCCATCGACAGGACCGTCAGGGCGAAGGTCAGCAGGGAGGCCGTGAGGAAGTCGGCGGAGAGCGCCTTGTCGAGGAATCCCATCAGGACCCACCGGCCGGGGCGGTGGTGGCGGGGGACGACGGGGCGGAGGCGGTGAAGTAGTCGGAGGACTTGGGCAGTTCGTACTCGGCCATCAGCTCGGCGTAGCCGCCGCTGCGGACGAACCGGTCCAGCGCCTTCCTGACGGCGGTGGCGGTCGCGGTGTCCCCCTTGCGGACGGCTATGCCGATCTTCGTCTCGTTCTTGAAGGTCGCGGCGAGGGTGAACCTGCCCTTCGTCCCGGCGAGGGTGGCCGCCGCGCCCGGGGTGGAGGTGTCGAAGGCGTCGGCCCGGCCGCTCTGGACGGCGAGCATCGCGTCCTGGTTGTTGGGCAGAGACATGATCTTCATCTCCGGGCGGCCCTGTTTCTTCAGGTCCTTGTTGAACTCGTTCATGTACGTCTCGCCGATCGCGCCCCGGGTGACGGCGACGGTCCTGCCGGAGAGGTCCTCGGGCACCCGGGAGATCTTCTTCGGGTTCCCCGACGGGGTGAGCAGGGTCTCCCCGATGATCATGTACGGGACGAAGTCGACCTGCTTCTCCCGCTCGGGCGTGATGTACATGGCCGAGTTGATGACGTCGGTCCGCTTCCCGGCCAGCGCCGGGATGAGTCCGTCGAAGTCGATGTCCAGGGGCTTGGCCTTCAGCCCCATCGACTTCGACAGGGCGGAGATCATGTCGATGTCGAAGCCCTGCAGATCGCCGTTGGCCGCCTTGGACTCGAAGGGCGGGAAGGTGGCCGCCGTGCCGTAGGTGAGGGTGCCGGACGAGGCGAGGTTCTTCGGGGGTGCGACCTCGGCCGGGGTGGCCGGCGCGGCCGTCCCCGACCCGCCGCAGGCGGACAGGACGGCCATCAGGACAACAGCCGTGCACACCGCGGCTGTTCGCGTGGTTCCAACTCTCACCGGACTGCTCCCTACTGGCGTTCTCCCTGTTCAGGAGGTTCTGTAAACAGTTGCCAGTCACTGTCGCGGCGCTCCGGGTCCGGCCGGTTGCGCTCCCGTTAAACCAAGGTTTCCGGTCACCCCGCGTCCATTCACTCACCCAGCGTGACCGGATCCGTTCGGTTCGGCCGTACGGGTTGTCGCCGGGTACGCGCGGGTGTCGCGGGTGTCAGCCGGGGCTGTGGGCGCGGTCCTGCGCGGAGACTCGTCGGCGTGACGGATCCTCAAGCGTCCCGGGCATCCGGGAGAGACGACGAGACGCTGCGCCTGATCGGGCAGGAGTGGGGGCGGGCGTCCGCCGCCCCCGCCGCGTGGCGTGGCGCGCTGCCCGTCGACCCGGACCTGGGCAGCTACCCCGAGCCGGAGCAGATCGTGCCGCCGCGCTTCAGCAGGTTCGTCCATGTCACCACGGTCGGCGGGCCGCCGGCGGCGGTGGCGGGCACGAGCCGTGAGGGACCGGCCGCGGCCGGCGGGTTCGGCGCCCGGCTGCGCCGGGCCGTCCTGGGCGCGCCGCTGCGGTCCACGGCGATCGTGCGGGAGCGGATGCGCAAGCTGGTGGCACTGCCGGTGCTCTCGGCGGACGCCCTGTCATCGGTGGCGTACGGCCCCGAGGCGCTGCTCGCGGTGCTGGTGCTGGGCGGCACGGCGGGGCTGGCCTACTCGGTGCCGGTGTCGCTGGCGATCGTCTTCCTGATGCTGGCCGTGGGGCTGTCGTACCGTCAGACGATCCGCGCGTACCCGCACGGCGGCGGCTCGTACATCGTCGCGACGGACAATCTGGGGCGGATCCCGGGGCTGGTGGCGGCGGCCGGGCTGATGACGGACTACATCCTCACCGTGGCGGTGTCGGTGTCGTCCGGGATGGCCGCGGTCACCTCGGCGCTCCCCGGCCTGTCCGGGGATGTGGTGCTGATCGGGGTGCTGGTCATCGCCGTACTGCTGGCGGGGAACCTGCGGGGGGTCAGACAGGCGGGCGCGCTGTTCGCTGCGCCCACGTACGCCTTCATCGCCGCCATCCTCGCGCTGGTGGCGTTCGGGCTGTACGACGCGGCGGGGCGCGGCTTCGAGCCGGTGCCGCATCCACCGCTGCACGCGGTGGAGGGGGTGGGGCTGCTGCTGGTGATGCGGGCGTTCGCGTCGGGGTCGACGGCGATGACCGGGATCGAGGCGATCTCCAACGCCGTGCCCGCGTTCAAGCCCGTCCCCTGGCGCAACGCGCGAACGACGCTGTCGTGGATGATCGGTCTGCTGATCACCCTGTTCGCCGGCACGATCGCGATGGTCCATCTGGAGG
The DNA here is from genome assembly GCF_044744405.1 of Streptomyces sp. NPDC087310. Classification (NCBI taxonomy): domain Bacteria; kingdom Bacillati; phylum Actinomycetota; class Actinomycetes; order Kitasatosporales; family Streptomycetaceae; genus Streptomyces; species Streptomyces sp. NPDC087310. The sequence continues at coordinate 239,297 of NZ_JBIUYF010000009.1, forward strand.
GGGTCGTCCCCCGGTCGGGCGAGACGGTGCTCTCGCAGCTCGCCCACCGCAGTTTCGGCTCCGGCGGAATGTACGTCTTCACGCAGGCGGCGACGGCGCTGGTGCTGCTGCTCGCGGCGAACACCGCCTACAACGACTTCCCCCGGGTGTTGTTCCTACTGGCGCGCGACAACCACGCGCCGCGCATCTTCCTGCGGCTGGGCGACCGACTGGCGTTCAGCAACGGGATCATCGTGCTCTCCGTGGCGGCGGCGCTCGTCTATGTGGCGTTCGACGGCGACACGGCGGCGCTGATCCCGCTGTACGCCGTGGGGGTGTTCCTCGCCTTCACCCTGTCGCAGAGCGGCATGGTGGTGCACTGGTGGCGCCGAAGGGACCGGCACTGGCGCAAGAGCCTCGGCTTCAACGCCACCGGCGCGGTGCTGTCGGCGCTCGTCTTCATCACGGCGGGCATCACCAAGTTCACCGAGGGCGCGTGGCTCGCGATCCTCACCGTCGGGGTGTTCCTGCTGGTGACGACGCGGATCCACCGTCACTACGCGCGGGTGGCCGAGGCGCTGCGGCTGCGGCCCCAGAAGATCGAGATCCCGAGCCGTACGATCGCGCCCCTGGCGGGCGGGGCGCGGGAGCCGGCGGGGAACGCGGAGGGTACGGAAGGCGGGGAAGGTACGGAGAGCACGCGGGACGCGGAGCCGGAGGAGTCCCCCGAGGAGATGCGTCATCTGTCCGTCGTGGCGCTGGACTCGCTGCACCGGGCGAGCATGCGCGCTCTGGCCTACGCCGCCTCGCTCCAGCAGCCCGTCCTCGCGCTGCACGTCAGCCCGAGCGACGAGGACGCCGAGCGGTTCCGTGCGGCATGGCTGCTGTGGGGCGACCATCTGCCGCTGCGGATCATCGTCTCTCCGTACCGAGCGATCGTCACACCACTGATCAGCTATGTGGAGTCGCTGCACCGTCAGCGCCCGGATCTGACCATCACCGTCATCATTCCGGAGCTCGTCGTACGCCATTGGTGGCACCGTGTTCTGCACAGCCGGCTGGCGGGGCGGCTGCGGCGCGCGCTCCGGCCGCTGCCGAAAATCGTGGTGACCACGGTTCCCTTCCACGTCCCTGACGGACGATCGACTTAGAACGGACATACGGAATGAAGTATCAAACTCTTGTCCCAACTGGTTGATTTGTCGATACATGCCTAAAGTTGGCTTCGGCATAGCCCACAAAGGGCGATGGCATCTACATGAGGAGCCCACCATGCTTTCTCAGACCATGAGGCCGACAGAAATCACTCTGGACACCGACGCGTTGGGTATGGCGATGGCCGAACCCGAGGCACCCCTGAGCGACGCCCCGGTGTACGCGCCGGAAGCGGGCGGCGTTCTGCTGCTGCTGGCCCTTCTGTCCCCGAAGGAGCCCAAGGAGCCGAAGGGCCGATGAGCCCCGACCGGTCGCAGACCTCCTATCAAGAATCAGCGGCCGGCCTGGCACGACGTGCCCTCGGTGCCCTTCGGGGCGCCGGGGGCACGGCCATGGTCGCCGAACACGTCGAGAGCGCACCGGACCCCGGGGCGGCGCTGGCCGCCATCAGGATCCTCGGCGCGGACGCCCTCGCCCCCGCCCTGCTCTCCGGAGCCACCGTGCACCCCCGGGACGCCGAGGCGGTCGCGCTGGCCTTCAGCGCTCTGCCGCCCGCCCGGGACGTCACCCCACCGCCGCCCGCCGGGCCCGCGAACCCCTGGCTGATGGCCTGGCGAGACTGGGGCACCGTCACCCTGCTGGCCGTGCTGTCCGACGAGACCGGCGCCAGGGTCCGCGGAACGGACGGGCGGCTCACGGCCGTTCAGCCCGCGCCTCCCCCGCCCGCCGGACCGGCCTCGGGGAACGACGACGCCTGGGCCGCCTGGTCCGTGACGATGGGACAGCTCTCCACCCTGGCCCTGCCCGGACTCGACGGACCGGTGCACGACGCGGCGCGCAGCTCCCCGCTCGGCCTGGCGCGCGGCGCGACCCGCGCCGTGCTGCGCCGGGACTACCCGACCGCCGCCCGGATCGTCCGCTGGCTCGCCTGGCTGCACAGCGTCGGGGTACGGACACCGCTCGACCCGGCGCCGCTCGTGGAGCACATCTCCCTGCTGGCGGGCGGTGACCGGCTCGCGCTGGACACCGCGATCGCCCGCAGGCTGCTCACCGTATGACTCCGGTGGCCCCGCCGCCGTCCGACCCGCACCCCGCCGAACCGCCCCGATCGGACCGAGACCCGATGGCCATGTCCGTCACACAGACCGCCCACCGCGTCAGCCTGCACGCCCTGAGCTGGCTGCACACCCATCGCGAGCACGGCGCGCTCCCGCCCGACACCACCGCCGAGCTCGCCGAGCCCAACACCGTCTACAAGCCGCTGGGCGAGACCGCGCTCGCCGCCTCGCTGGTCCTGCGGGAGGCGGTGGCCGGCAGTACGGAGCTACGGCTCGCCCGCGAGCTGCTGGACTTCACCTGGAAGCAGCTCGGCGGCGGGGACATGCTCCATGAGCGGCTGCTGCGCTATCCGCTGATGAGCGACCCGCTGGAGACGTACGCGCACTTCGCGCGCAGCGGCTACCGCCACGACGCCCTGGACCGGCTGCTCGACCACACCACCTCGCTGCGCTCGGCGCGCGCCATGGAGATGGTGCCCAACCGGCGTCTCGCCGTCGCCAACGCGGCCCGCATCAGCGGCTTCGACGGGGGCGACCGCGCCGCCGACTGGGAGCGGCTGACCCGGGAGACCTGGCTGGGCGCGCTCCCCGAGCCGTGGCTCATCGACTGGATGACCGCGTACCACATGACGCACACCGTCTTCCACATCACCGACTGGGGACGGCTGCCCGGGGACCTCCCCGACGATCTGTCCGGCTACCTCGCCCGCTGGCTGCCGGCCTGGATCGACATCTGGGCCGAGATCGGCGAATGGGACCTGGTGGCCGAGCTGATGATCGTGGGCAGTTGTCTGCCCGAGCCGCACATCGACCCGGCCGACTGGGCGCGGCTCGCCGCCGTCCAGCAGGAGGACGGGCTCCTGCCCAGGGACGGCGCTCCCGTCGAAGGCGACCCGGGGGAACGCTTCGAGACGCACCACCACACCACCGTGGTGGCGGCCGTCGCCGGCACCCTCACGGTCGCGCGCGCCCTCGGCGGCGACCGGTGACGGCACCGGCGCCGGCCGTCCGGCCCGCGGACGGCGGGGGCGAGCGCGAGCCGCCGCCCGCGCCACCGCCCGCGTGGGCGCGCGCCCCCGCCGACGCCCTCGCCCGCGCGGCCCGCGGCGCCTGCGCGGTGGTGGTCGCGCTGCGCCGGGGCGAGGAGCGGGCCGTCGTGCCGTACGGCACCACCGCGTTCGGCGGCGGCGAACCGGTCACGGCGGACACCCGGTTCGAGATCGGCTCGCTCACCAAGTGCTTCACGGCGCTGCTCCTCGCCGAGCAGGCCGCCAGGGGCGAGGTCGCCTACGGCGATCCGCTGTCCCGCTTCCTGCCGCCCGAGGCGCTGCCACAGCAGCGCGGCGCCCCCATCACCCTGCTCCATCTCGCCACGCACACCGCGGGGCTGCCCCGGCTGCCGCCCGGTCTGCTCGCCGGGGCGGCGTCCCACTGGTTCTCCAACCCGTACGCCGCGTTCTCCACCGAGGACCTGCTGCGCTCCCTCGCCAGGACCCGGCCGGGCGCCCGCCCCGGCGACCGGGTGCGGTACTCCAACTTCGGTGTGGGGCTGCTCGGCCATCTCCTCACCCGGGCCGCCCCGGACGGCCCGGAGTACGGGGAACTCCTCGCGGAGCGCGTCCTCGGCCCCCTCGGGCTGCACGGCACCGGGAGCGATCCCGGCCTCCCCCAGGCCACCGGCCACTGGCACGGCAGACCGCGCCCGTCCTGGCGGATCCCCGGCCTCCCGGGCGCGGGCGCGCTCCGCTCCAGTGCGCCCGATCTGCTGGCCCTCCTCGACGCCCTGGCGGACGGGGCGGCGCGCGGGGCGGCGGACGGGCCCCTGGGCGTGGCGCTCACGGAGGCGGTACGGCCCCGGCTCGCCCTGCGGGGCGGCACCCGGCGGCTGGCACTGGTCTGGAACATCCGTGTCCGGCCGGAGGGGGCGGCGTACCACCACTCCGGCGGCACCCGGGGCTTCACCGCCTTCGCCGGTTTCGTCCCGGAGCGGCGCACCGCCGTGGTCGCGCTGGCGAACACCACCCCGGCCGTCGACCAGGCGTTCCTCCAGCTCGCGTACACCACCTTGGTCACCCTCCACCGGCCGGGCTGACCACCGGCGCCCCGTTCATCCGACGGGCTCGGGCAGGTCCGGGCCCACGGTGAGCGTCACCGTCCCCGGGGCCGCCGGGCCGGCGGGGAGCGGTTCCATCCCGGGGAACCGCTCGGCCAGCGTCCTCGCCTGCTCCGCGAGCCCCTCGGGGTAGGTGAGGGAGGAACTCCCGGCCGGTACGGGGGCGTTGCCGGTGGCGGCGATACGGAAACCGAGCGCCCGCAGCCGGTCGGCGGTCGCGCGGGCCCGGCCGGGGACGCCGGTGCCGTTGAGGACGGTCACCGCCACGGCGCCCGCGGCCGGGGGCAGCGGCGGCGTCGCCGCCGCGAGCCGGGCGCGGGTCAGCTCCCGGTCGTGGGTGAGCGCGGTGAAGAGCGTCCGGGCGGCGGACGGGTGCCACAGGACATTGGCCGTGTCCTGTGGCACATCGCGCTGCCGGGGGTAGTTGGGCACGGTCAGGAACGAGATCCGGTCGGTGGGCAGACCCCTGAGCCCGGCGGCCAGTTCGTGCAGCGGCGCGAGGCCGGCCAGTTCGGGGTCGGTGGTGAGCGCCCCGGTGGCGGAGTCGAGGAACCGGTAGAGCGCGGTCGGCCGGTGGAGCGCGGCCTTCGCCTTGGTGGCGAGCGCCCGCATGAACTCCTGCTGACGGCCGATCCGGCCGAGGTCCGTGCCGTCGCCGAGGCTGTAGCGGGCGCGTACGTATCCGAGCGCCTGCTCGTTCCTGACCGTCTGGCAGCCCGCTTCGAGATCCAGCCGGGCCCGCGTGTCGTGGATCGGCTCCACGGGGCAGACCTCGACGCCGCCGAGGGCGTCGACCATGCCCGTGAACCCCCGGAAGTCCACGATCACGAAGTGGTCGACCCGTACCCGGGTGTTCTGTTCGACGGTTCTGATCGTGCAGGCGGCGGCCCTGGCCGTGTCGCCGCCGGAGCCGCCGATCGCGAACGCCTCGTTGATCTTGAAGTGGTGGGGGGCCGAGGTGGCGCCGCCGCCCTGGTCGCAGGCGGGGATCGGGACCCAGGAGTCACGGGGGAAGGAGACCACGGTGGCCCACCGGCCGCTGCCGCCGAGGTGCAGCAGCATCAGCGTGTCGGACTGCATCGAGGTCAGTCCGCTGCCGTAGGCGTCACCGGAGCCCGCCCGGCTGTCCGAGCCGATGACCAGGATGTTCTCACCGCCCTTGGTGGCGCGCGGCCGGTTGTCGCCGAGTGCCCCGGCCACGCCCGCGCCGTGGATGTTGCCGCTGAGCCGGGTGTAGATCCAGCCGCCCGTGGTGGCCGCGCCCAGGACGACGAGCGCCGCCGCCAGCGCGAACCAGCGGCCGATCCGGCGGCGGGGGCGCGGGGCCGGCAGGGTCCACACCAGGCTCTTGTCGCTCGGGTTCACTGCGTCAGACTCCTCACTGCGTCACTGCGGTGTCGCCGCGTCAGCGCGTCGCCGCGCGGACCGGCCATCAGGTCAACAGCGGAGCGGGCCCGCTGGGCACGGCCATCGCGTACGTACCTCGGCGGGACGGGAACTGTCCGCGGGCCGGTACGCCGGACGGCTCCGCCCCGGTGGCCCGGCGGCGGGGCGTGCCGTGTAGTGGGAGGTGCCGTGCGGGGAGGTGCGGACGGCCGAGCCCGGGAGGAACGATGTCCTCAAGCCAGTTCACCGCGCCCCCGCGTCCGCGGCGGACCCTGCGTCTGCTGCGCGTCGTGGCCAGGCTGCTGGCCGCGGCCGGGCTGGCGGTGGACGCGTATCTGCACGCGCGTCTCGCGGACCGGTACGACACCGTCTCCGCCGGTATCAGCCAGGGCGACCTGTTCCGCGTCGAGGCCGGGCTGGCGGCGCTCGCGGCGCTGCTGGTGCTGGTCTGGCGCCGGGTGCCCGGCGATGTCTTCGCCTGGCTGGTCGCGGCGGGCGGCCTGGCGCTCCTGCTGGTGTACCGCTACATCGACGTGGGTGGGCTGGGGCCGTTCCCCAACATGTACGAGCCCGTCTGGTTCGGCGAGAAGCGGCTGACGGTCGTCGCGGAGGCCGTCGCCGTGCTCGCCACCGTCTTTCTGCTGTGCACCTATCCGCGGGGCGGCGCCCACGCGCGCCACGACCGCCTCCGGTGAAGGCCGGCCCTTCCGTCCCGGGAAGGGCCGGCCTCCGTACGTCTCAGCTCGTGAAGTGGTGGCTGCCCGGTCCCGCGGCGTAGACCGCGCAGCCGTCCGCCGTCCGCAGGAAGCGGGTCTCCCCGTGGCGGACGCGCGCCACGTCCGTGGTGGGGATCCAGACCTCGGCGGTGGTGTTGGCCGGCAGGGTGACCGAGAGCCGGAAGCCGCCGGCACCCGTCTTCCAGCGGGTGGTGACCGGTCCGTAGAGGGAGTCGAAGCGTCCGCTCGCCTCCGTCACCCCGCCGCCGGGACGCGGCCGGACGATGATCTTCCGGAAACCCGGGGCGCCCGGTGCGATGCCCGCGATGTGCGCGTACATCCACTCCCCCACCGAGCCGTACGCGTAGTGGTTGAAGGAGTTCATGCCGGCGTCCTGGAAGGTGCCGTCGGGCCGGATCGAGTCCCAGCGCTCCCACATCGTCGTGGCGCCCTGGTCGATCTGGTACCCCCAACTGGGGAAGGTCCGCTGGAGCAGCAGCCGGTACGCGACGTCGATGTGCCCGGTGTCGGTGAGCACGGGCAGCAGCCGCGGGGTGCCGAGGAACCCCGTCGACAGGTGCCAGCCCTTGGCCTCGATGAGCTGGACCAGCCGGTCCGCGGCGGGCGCGCGGTCGGCGTCGGCCAGCAGGTCCATGGAGAGGGCCAGGACGTACGCGGTCTGGGTGTCGCCCTTGATCCGCCCGTTCGCGGAGACGTACGCGGCGCGGAAGGCGTCACGGACCGCGCCGAACAGGGTGGTGTACGGCTCCGGGTCCTTGCCCAGGACCGCGGCGATCCGTGCGACGAGGTCGGCGCTGTGGGCGAAGTAGGCGGTGCCGATGACGTCCCTGGGCGTCTCGTCCTCGATGTTGAGCCAGTCCCCGAACCCCTCGTCGGGGCGGAGGAGTCCGCTGCTGTGCCCCTTCAGGTAGTCGAGCCAGGCGAGCATCGGCGCCCAGGACTCCTCCAGGACTCGGGTGTCCCCGTACGCCTGGTAGAGCGCCCAGGGCACGGTGACCCCGGCGTCCCCCCAGCCCGCCACCCCCGCGCCGACGTTCTCCGCGCCGACGTCCGGCGCGACATTGGTGAACGCGCCGTCGGCATGCTGGCCGTCGCGCAGGTCGCCCAGCCACTTGGTGAGGAAGCGCGCCGACTCCATGGTGTAGGCGGCGGTGGGGGCGAAGACGTTGATGTCGCCGGTCCAGCCGAGCCGTTCGTCGCGTGCGGGGGTGTCGGTGGGTACGGAGAGGAAGTTGCCGCGCTGTCCCCAGGTGATGTTGCTGTGCAGTTGGTTGAGGAGGGGGACGTCCGTCCTGAAGTCCATGGTGAACGGCGCGGCGGTGTGGATGACCTGTCCCACGACCGCGTCGGGGGACGGCTTGCCCTGGACGCCCGTCACCTCGACGTAGCGGAAGCCGTGGAAGGTGAAGCGCGGCTCGTACGTCTCCGTGCCGCCGCCCTTGAGGGTGTACGTGTCGGTGGCGCGGGCGGTGCGCAGATTGGTGGTGTAGAGGGTGCCGTCGGGGTTCAGGACCTCGGCGTGGCGCAGCCGTACGGTGGTTCCCGCGGCGCCGGAGACGGTCAGCCGGACCGTGCCGACCATGTTCTGGCCGAGGTCGAAGACGAAGACGCCCGGCTTGGGCTCGGTGACCTTCTCGGCGCGGAGTTCGGTCTCCACCCGTGAGGGGGCGTCGATCTGGGCGACCAGCTCGGCGGGGGCGTCGTCGGCGGTGTCGACGGGCAGCCACCCCGTCGTGTCGAACCCCGGGCGCGTCCAGCCGTCGGTCTCCAGCCGGGCGTCGTACGCCTCGCCCATCACCAGATCGGCGGAGGTGACCGGCCCGGTGGCCGCGCGCCAGTCGGTGTCCGAGACCACCCGCTCGGTGGTGCCGTCGGTGTAGGTGACCTCCAACTGGGTGAGCAGGGCGGGGCGTTCGCCGTAGTTGTGCGTGCCGAACCAGGCGATGTTCCCGGCGTACCAGCCGGCCGCGACGGTGACGCCGAGCGCGTTGGCGCCGGGGCCGACCAGGGCGGTGACGTCGTACGTCTGGTACTGGGCCCGCTTGCCGTAGTCGGTCCAGCCGGGCGCGAGCCGGTCCTCGCCGACGCGCTCGCCGTTGAGGTGGGCCTCGTACAGGCCGAGGGCCGTGGCGTAGAGGCGGGCCCGCGCGACCTTCTTGCGCGGCAGCCGGAAGGCGCGGCGCAGTTGGGCGGCGGGCGCGTACGCGACGCTGACCTCGCCCCAGGGTCCTGATCCCCACGGGGCGAGGACCCGGGCGGCGAGCCAGGAGGCGTCGTCGTAGCCGGTGGACGTCCAGTCGGCGGAGGGCTGCCGGTCGGTGGTGCGCCAGGTGGCGTCGGTGGGCAGGACGCGTACGCCATCGGCGGTGGTCAGCTCCAGCAGGCCGAGCAGACCGGCGGGGCTCTCCGTCGCGTTGACGGCCGACACGGCGATCACATTGGCGCCGGGGCGCAGCGCGTCCGCCACCTCGACGACGAAGGGGCGGCGCCAGTTCTCGGCGGGGCCGTCGGCGTCGGTGTGCGCGACCTGTACGCCGTTCACCAGGGCGGTGCAGCCGTCGTCGGCGGTCAGGACGAGGCGGGCGCGGGTGACGCCCTCGGGGACGTCGATCCGGGTACGGAACCAGCGGGTGGCCGCGGGGACGTTGCCGCCGGGGACGCCCTCGGGGAACCAGATCCAGGAGGCGCCGTTGAGCGCGGGGGCGCCGACCAGCGCGGCGGGCGCGCCGATCCAGCGCGCCGACCAGTCCGAGGGTGCGAGGAGTCCGGTCTCCCACCAGGAGGGGGTGGTCCACTCGGAGGGGGATCCTTCGGCACCCCAGACGCGCACGGTCCAGTGGTAGCGGGTGCGCGAGGCGAGCGCCGGGCCCGCGTACGGCACCAGGACGGATTCCGCCGAGACCACCTTGCCGCTGTCCCAGACGTCGGGCCGGCCCAGGCGTCGCGGGGAGGTGGCGACCCGTATCTGGTAGGCCGTCTGCCGCTGGCCGGGGCGGGCGGACACGAAGGGCCAACTCAGCCTGGGACGCGGGGTGTCGAGGCCCAGCGGCTGCCGTACGTACTCGACGGTCGGCGCGGTCACCCGCAGGGCCGCCGCCGCGGCCCCCGTCGTCCCCGCGGCGGGGGTGGTGGCGGTGGCGGCCCGGGCGACGGGAAGGGGCCCGGCGGCCAGGGTGGTGCCCAGGACGGTTGCGGTGGTTCCGAGCAGTCGTCTTCTGCTGATCACCATGCGGCTCCGATACGACTCGGCAATGAATCGTTTCACTTGCCCCGTGAAAGTAGGGAGCCCCGTGGGGCCTGTCAAGAGTCGTGTGGTGAAGGAGCAAGCGGGCAACGGCAGTTGTTCCGGGCGGCCTACGAGGTTTCGCCCCAGGTCATGGGCGTGCGTGCGAGGGCCCACGACGGGGCAAACATGGTCGGGAGGGGCACTATGATGCGGGTCCGCATCGGGTGTGTTCGACGACTGGGGGGAGTCGCGATGTCTTGGGACGAGCAGCGCGGAAGCGGAGAATCCGGCAGAGCCGGCGGGTTCGGCGGGCCGGGCGGGAGCGGTGGGGCCACGGGTCCCGGTGAGTTCGGCAGGCCCGAGGAACCCGGCGGTCTCGGTGGGCACGGCGGGGCCGGTGGCTTCGGCGGTGCGGGCGGCTACGGCGGGCCCGGTGGCTACGGCGGTGCGGGCGGCTTCACGGTGCCTCCGCCGCCGCCCGCACCGCCCGCCGTACCGCGGGGACCGGCCGACCCGCTGCGCGCCGTGGCGGTGGGACTGCTCAACCTGAGTGGTCTCGGGCTCGGTTACGCCCTGGTGCGCCACTGGCTCGCGATGGCCGTCTGCTGGGTGGCGACCGGCGCCCTGCTGCTGATCGCCCTGCCCGCGGACCCGGACGGCGTCTCCGGCGGCGTGGTCACCGCGTATCTGCTCTTCCTGGCGCTCGCGGCCGTGCACGGCGCCGCCCGTGGGCTGCGCACCCCACTGGCCTGGCCGCCGCGGGCGCCCGTCGCCCTCGCGCTCGCCCTGGTGCTGCTCGCCGCGCCCGTCGGCGGTGTGGTGCTGTACGACCGGGCGCGCGAGGAGGCCACGCAGAAGCTGCTGCTGGAGCGGCTCGGCGAGGCCGACCAACTGGTCGAGAGCGCGCGGATCGAGCCGTTCGCCACGGCCGAGCCCTCCTTCACGGAGGCGCTCGCCACCTACCGGGCCCTCCAGCGGGACCACCCGGACTCCCGGGCCGCGGGGCGCGTCCCGAGCAGGCTGACCGCGTACTACGAGGCGGTGGGGACCCCGTACGGGGAGAAGGACTACTGCGGTGCGATAGAGCCGCTGAAGTATCTGCGGACGGTCCCGGGCACGATGGACAAGAAGCAGCTCGGCCCGCTGGTCACCTGGCCCGACGACCGGCTCGCCACCTCGCTGTACGAGTGCGGGGTCGGCGACCTGGGCAAGAGCACCGCCGTCACCCAGGACGGCGGCAACCTCGCCGAACTGCTCACCACCTTCCCGAAGTCCGGCCAGGCCGCGAAGGTCGAGCCGGCCGTCCGCACCACGATCGAGACGACCGCCAAGGGGCTCAAGGGCTCCAGTCCCTGCACGGTCACCGAGGAGCTGCGTACGCTCAGGGCGCAGGCGGCGTCGCTGCCCGGGCAGCAGGCGGGCGTGGCCGACGCGCTCACCGAGGACACCGGGAAGGCGGACGCGCACATCCGGTCCGGTACGTACGCGTGCGGTGTCGATCAGTACAAGGACGGCGACTTCGACACGGCGCTGACCACCATGAACGACTTCCTGACCACGTACAAGAACGACAGGAACCGGGCGCGCGCCGAGAAGATCGCCATCGCCGCGGAGATCGCCCAGGACGAACCGGCCGCGGGCAAGCGGCTGCCCACGACGGCCTCCGGTGGCTCCATCTCGGTCACGATCAAGAACGACAGCCCCGACGAGGTCGAGGTCCTGTACACCGGCCCGGTCACCGGCAGTGTCACCCTCAAGGGCTGCGGAAGCTGCTCGCGGTACTCCACCGCGGTCACCGCCTCGCTCACCGCCTGCAAGGGCAACAAGAACTACCCGCAGAAGACCATCAGCCTCCCGGCCGGCACCACGTACTTCCTGCACAAGTCCAGGAGCAGCACGGCCGCATCCTCCGGCGCCGACACCGCGAAGATCCAGTCCGGCTACATCTACACGGAGTGCGCGTACGTCGTGGAAGGTCTCGGAACCGGGTTCTAGGAGCGGGGTTCCAGGAGCGGGTGTACGGAGGGGGCGGGGCCCGCCGGTCGACGGCCGGGCCCCGCCCCATGAGGTCCGCCGCCGGTCAGACGACCAGCCAGAGCAGGCCGGTCAGGGCGAAGCCGATCACACCCATCACCGTGGTCAGCACGGTCCAGGTGCGCAGACCGTCCGCGACGTCCAGGCCCGCCAGCTTGGTGAACATCCAGTAGCCGGCGTCGTTGATGTGCGACACGGCCAGGGCTCCGGCGCCCATCGCCAGGCAGACCAGGGCCAGTTGCTGCGCCGACAGGTCGGTGCGCTGGAGCAGCGGGGTGATCAGGCCGGCCGTCGCGACCAGCGCGACGGTCGCGGAGCCCTGTACGGCACGCAGCAGCAGTGTCATCACGAACGCCAGGGCCAGCAGCGGCAGTCCGGTGCGGTCCAGGATGTCGGCCACGGCGTCGCCGATGCCCGTCTTCACCAGGACCTTGCCGAACACACCGCCCGCGCCCGCCACCAGGATCACCATCGCGACACCCGGCAGCGCCGAGCCCATCACGGTGGATATCTGGCCGCGCGACCAGCCGCGCCGTACCCCCAGGAAGTACGCGGCCAGCCCGGCGGCGATCAGCAGGGCGACCATCGGGGCGCCCAGTACGGTCAGGACGGCGCGGGCGACGGAGCCCTCGGCGAGGGTGTTGGTGCCGATGGTGCCGAGCAGGATGAGGGCGATCGGTGTGACGATCAGGCTCACGACCATGGCGAAGGACGGCGGGGCCGGGGTGGCCTCCCCGGGCTTCCCGCCGGGCGCCGAGGGGGACTCCGGCAGCCCTTCGGCCGTCTCCGCGGCGGCCTCGCCGCCCCCGTCGCCGTACACCTTCTCGTGCACGTCGGCGGCGAGGGTGTACTCACGCCGGGTCATGCGCCGGGCGAGCAGATATCCGAGGAGGATGACGACCGCCGTCAGCGGGAGGCCGAAGAGCAGGACCCAGCCCTGGTCGGCGCCGATCGTGGAGGCCGCGGCGACCGCGCCCGGGTGCGGCGGCAGGAAGGCGTGGACGGTGAGCATCGCCGCGCTCATCGGCAGGGCGTAGACGAGCAGCGGCTTGCGGGCGGCGCGGGCCACGCCGTACGCGATCGGCATCAGGATGATCAGGCCGACCTCGAAGAAGACCGGGATGCCGAGCAGGAATCCGGCCACGGTCAGCGCGAGCGGCGTGCGTTTCTCACCGAAGCGCTCGATCAGTGAGTGCGCCAAGGAGGCGGCGCCGCCCGAGAGTTCGACGATCCGGCCGATCATCGCGCCGAGGGCGATGATGGTGGCGATATGGCCGAGTGTCGACCCCATGCCCTCTTCGATGGTGGCCACGAGGTCCGCCGCGGGCACGCCCGCCGCGAGCGCCACGCCGATGGACACGACCATGAGCGCGACGAACGGCTGCACCTTGACCTTGATGATCAGCAGAAGCAGCAGGGCGACGCCCGCCGCGGCGATCAGCAGGAGGGTGTTGTGGCTCACCGGTCCTCACCGTCCACCGGCGAGAGCACGGTGACGATGGACGAGTCGTCGCGGCCGGCCAGCCCCGCGCGCTCGCCCAGCAGGTAGAGCTGTTCGGCGGCGGAGGCCAGCGGCACCGGCACATGCGCGTTCTTCGCGATGCCGGTCACGATCCCCATGTCCTTGACGAAGATGTCGAGCCGGGAGCGCACCTCGACGGCCTCCGCGTCGTCCCCGTACGCCTGCGCCATGCGGGGGCCCCGGTCGGCGAACATGAACGAGCCCGCCGCGCCCTGGCTGAGGCTGTCGATCACGGTCCGCGGGTCGAGGCCGAGTCCGCGCGCGAGCGCCACGGCCTCGGCGGCGGCGGCGATGTGCACACCCGCGAGGAGCTGGTTGATCGCCTTGAGCGCCTGGCCGTCGCCGGGGTGGCCGCCGATCACGGTGAGCGTCGAGGCGAGCCGGTCCAGGACGGGGCGGGCCGTCTCCAGGGCGGCGGGCTCGGCGCCGACGACGATGAGCAGATCGCCGGTCCCGGCGCGGGTCGGGCCCCCGCTGACGGGCGCGTCCACGAGGAGCGCGTCGTGCCCGGCGAGCGCGGCGGCGGTCGCGCGGGCCGCGTCCGGGCCGACGGTGCTGGTGAGGATGACGACGGTGCCGGGGCGCACGGTCCGTACGACCCCGTCCTCGCCGAACAGGGCGCTGTCGACCTGCGCCTGGTCCCGTACGGCGAGCAGGACGACATCGGCGTCGCGGGCGGCGTCGGCGGGGGTGGCCGCCTCCGCCGCGCCTTCGGCGACGGCCAGGGCGCGCCGTTCCGCGGAGATGTCGAAGACGGTGACGGGCAGCGCGCCGGCCAGGTGCCTGGCCATCGGCAGGCCCATGGCGCCCAGGCCGATGACGGCGGTACGCGGGGAGGTGGCGGGGGTGTGGTCGGACAGGGGCATGCGGGTTCCTTGGAGGTGTGGCGGGGTGGTGTGTTCTCGGCCGTCGGGCCCGGAGGTGGCTGACGTACCGTCAGCTCCGGTGTGCGAGCTGCTGTACCGTCAGCTCCGGTGTGTGCGCGGCCTGTTCAGGACGGGGTGGCGCCGGGTGCGAGCGTTTCGGTGATGCGCGACGCGGTGGCCGCCACCGCGTCGCGGCCCGCCGTCCAGATGGCGACGGTGTCCGCGCCGGGCAGGGCTTCGGGGAGGGCCCCGGCGACGGCGGCCAGGTAGGCGCGGCGCAGTTCCGCGTTGACGTTGACCTTCGCGACGCCGCGCCGCACCGCCCCGAGGAGCTGTTCCCCGGGCAGTCCGCTCGCGCCGTGCAGGACGAGGGGTACGGGAACCAGGGCGTGGATGCGTTCCAGCCGGTCCAGGTCGAGACGGACCGGGTCCGCGGTGAAGCCGTGGACGTTGCCGACCGCGACGGCGAGCGCGTCGACACCGGTGGCGGCGGTGAACTCGGCGGCCTGTTCCGGGTCGGTCATCGAGCCGCCGGCCGCGGTGGCGCCCGTCGACACGTCCTCGTCGCCCGCGAGGGCGCCGAGTTCGGCCTCGACCCAGACGCCCGCGTCGTGGGCGCGCCGTACCGCCTCGCGGGTGAGCGCGACGTTCTCCGCGAAGGGCAGGTGCGAGCCGTCGACCATGACGGAGGTGTATCCGGCGTCGACGCAGGCGGCGATCTCGTCCAGGTCCCTGCTGTGGTCGAGGTGGACGCCGAGCGCGGCCGTCGAGCGGCGGGCGGCGTCCAGCGCGAGGTTCATCAGCGCCGTACGCCCGGTGTGCCGGAAGGCACTGGCGCCCGCCTGGAGCAGGACCGGCCGTCCGGATGTCTCGGCCGCGGCCACGATGCCCTGGACCGTTTCGAGGTTGTAGGCGACGAAGCCGGGTATCGCGGTGCCCTCGCGGGCGGCGGCGGTCAGCGCCTCGGTTCCGCGCAGCAGCATCATCGGCTCCTGAGCAGGGCGACGGCGTCGGCGAGGGCGTCCTCGTCCCCGACGTTCCCGGCGAACACGATGTACGGGATGCCCACGTTCGGCCCCGACACCGGCTCCCACAGCGAGACGATGCCGGGCAGCAGGGTCCCGCGCGCCCACGCGTGGCGGATCTCCAGGCCCTCGGTCGCGATGTCGCTGGAGGTGATGCCGCCCTTGGCGACGACGAAGGCGGGCCGCCGTTCCGCGGTGATCGCGCGGACGGTCTCGACCAGGGCCGCGGACACACTGCGCGCGATGGCGAGCGAGTCGTCGGCGTCGGTGCCCGTGACGAGGGAGCGGGTGGTACGGAGCACCACCTCGCCGGTGTCGAGCGCCGTGGCGCAGGCGCCCGCCACCTCGGCGATGTGCGCGGCGCGCCGCTTCTCGTCGAGCAGGGCGGGCACGTCGAGTTCGAACTCGACCAGGCCGCCGCGCTCCCGCAGCCGGTCCAACTGGCGTGTGGTGAGGCCGACATGGGAGCCGACGGCGATCAGCCCGTGCGACGAGGCGCGCCGGTCGGCGCCCCGCGTCGCGGTGTCCGCGGCCCCCGCCGGGTCCTCCGGCCGGCCGAAGGACCTCAACTGCTCGGCGGTGAGCGGGGCGTGGGCGGCCTGCCCGGCCCTGGCGCGGACGAAGGAGGGGCCGACGCGGTACAGCAGCCGGGCACCGGCCTCCTCGGCGGCGGCCGAGGCGAGCGCCAGGACCCGCAGGTCGTCGTCGCGGAGCGCGTCCGCCACGGCGGGGCGCCCGTCCTTCAACGAGGCGAGCAGGGAGGCGACATGCTCGGGTCCGCGCAGCCGCAGGTCGTCCAGGGTGATGCGCAGGACGTCGCCCGCGGGGATCCGCCCGCCGGTCTTCTCCTCGATCCACTCCGGGAGCGCGGAGTGGGTGTAGCCGAAGGTCGCGTCCTTGGCGAACTCGCTCTCGGCCACGGGCAGCATGCCCTGCGCCGTACGCATCCAGTGCACCGAACCGGCGGTGAGCCGGCCCGCCTCGATGTACGCGGGGACGAGGACGACCCCGTCCACCGGCACCTCCTGCGCCAGGACGTCGGTCTCCAGCGGGAAGTGTCCGCGCAGGGTGGAGTCGCCGCGGCTGGCCAGGACGTACCCGACCCCCTCGGCCTCCGACGCCTGCGCGAGGGCCCGTACGATCTCCCGGTTGCGGGCCGCCGCGGCGTCCGGCGCCAGGCTGCGGGTGTTGGTGAGGACGAAGAACGCCGCGCTGTCCTGGCGCAGCGCCCACCGCAGGTCCTCGACCGTCCAGGCGGTGAGGACGGGGACGTCGGCGACGGTCTGGGTGCCGGTCGGGTCGTCGTCCAGCACAACGAGACGGCGACCGCCCGCGACGGCAGCGGCGACCTCGGCGGCGGCGACCTCGCGGACCGGCGGCAGTTCGGCCGCCTCGGGGAAACGCAGGGTGTGGGGCATGTGCGGCTCTGCTTTCGTGATGCGTGGACATGCGGACATGCGGCGGCGCGCGCCTCGGGACGGCGCGGAGGGGCGTGAACGTGGAGGGGTGTGAGCGCCGTGATGTGCGGGCTCGGGGATGCGGCGCGGGGTGCGACGCGGGATGCGGTTCAGGCCCCGCGGACCGGTCGCGCGGGTCGGTTCAGTCGCGCGGGTCGATGACGTGGGCCCGCAGGTCGTCCGCGGTCTGCTCCATGTGGTCGTCCATGGCCAGTCGCGCCTCCTCCGGATCGCCGGCGCGCAGGGCGGCCAGCACGCTTTCGTGGTGGCGGACGGCGTTCGCACGGATCTGGGGCACGGCCGAGGTCTGGCGGCGTCCCTCGACCAGCAGCCGTCCGAAGGGCTCGAAGAGCAGCGGCACGAAGGCGTTGCCGGAGGCGCGCATCACCACTTCGTGGAAGGCGATGTCGGCCTGGACGAACTGCTCGGTGTCGCCGTCCGCCGCTGCGGTCCGCATCTCGTCGAGCGTCTCCTCCAGCTCGGCGAGGTCCTCGTCCGTGCGGCGGGTCGCGGCGAGCAGGGCGGCGCCGGTCTCGATCATCCGGCGCGCCTCGATCAGCTTCTCCGAGACGGCCCCGCCCGCGGGGGTCCCGGCGGCGGCGCGGATCATCGGTTCGAGCGCGGTCCACTGGTCGGGTGTGTTGACGTACGTACCGCGTCCGCGCTGGATACGGACGATGTTCTGCGACCGCAGGACCTTCACCGCCTCGCGGACCGTGAGCCGGCTGACGGCGTGCTGGTCGGCGAGCACCCCCTCGGCGGGCAGGGCGGTACCCGGCGGATACTGGCCGTCGATGATGGAGGACAGCACACGTTCGGCGATCTCGTCGGACAGCGGCATTGCTGTCGACCTCCTTGCGGGTTATTCCTGAGACATCAGACGTCTGATGTCTTCGAGTGAAACTAAGCGGGTCGTTTCGCGGACGTCAAGACCTCCGGCCGAAAAAGAGTGCGGAAACGGGAGCGGACGCGGCGCCCCTCCCCCGTACGGGCCTCACCGCAGGCCCTATGGTGCGGTCGCCACCCAGCCTCTATCGTGAAGCGATATGGGACTCCAACTGCGCATTTTTCGCGTCGAGTTGGTCATCGTCGCACTGATCCTCCCACTGCTCCTCACCGGCTGCGGAGGAGGCGGCGGGGACGGTTCCCGGGGCTCCGCCGGTGTGTCGAACGGCGCGTCGGGCGGCACGGGCGGGCCGGAGAAGAAAACACTCACCGTCGCCGGACTGCCGCTGGCCGATGTGGCGGCGCTGCACATCGCCATCGACCGGGGGCTCTTCGCGGAACAGGGGCTGACCGTCCGCGTCCGGCCGGTCCAGCAGAGCGTCCAGGCGCTGCCCGCGCTCGCGAACGGGCAGGTGGACATCATCGGCGGCGCCAACTACGTGACGTTCCTCCAGGCACGGGAGAGGGGCACGCTCGCCACCCGGGTACTCGCCGAGGCGGCCAGGAACGCCCCGCGGCTGATGGGCGTCCTGGTGCTGCCCGACTCGGAGATCAGGACACCGGAGGATCTGCGCGGCAAACGGGTCGGGGTGAACATCCTCAACAACATCCAGTCCCTCTCCCTCAACAGCGCGCTGCGCGAGCGCGGCGCCGGGCTCCCCGCCTACCTCCAGGTGCCGTTCCCGCAGATGGGCGCCTTGCTGGAGCGGGGTCAGGTGGACGCCGTACACGCCGTCGAGCCCTTCGCCTCGGCCATCAAGCGCGATCTGAACGCCCGTACGGTCATCGACGGCGCCGCCTCGCCGGCCGACGGGCTGCCGCTCAGCGGTTATGTCACCACGCAGCGGTTCACCGACACGTACCCGAGGACCGCCGCCGCCTTCCAGCGGGCGATCGCGGCGGCCCAGACGATCGCGGACCGGGACCGCGACGCCGTCGAGCAGGTGCTCCCCGGCTATACGAAGATCGAACCGGCCGAGGCCGCCGCCATCGGGCTGCCGGGGTATCCGCCGGTGTCGAGCTCCGCCGAGCTGACACGGCTCATCGCCATGATGCGGGACCAGGGGCTGCTCACGAAGGACATGGACGCCGCCGACCTGCTCTTCGAGCCGGGGAGGTGAGTCGGGACGGTGGGCGCGGCGGCCCGGAGGCGGCGGGTGCGGGAGCGGCTGCTCGGGGCCGTCGGGGTGCTGGCCGCCCTCGCCGTCTGTGAGGCGCTCGGCCGCTCCGGGCTGGTGCGGAGCGCGTATCTGCCGCCCGCCTCCGAGGTGCTGGTACGGGCCGTCCGGCTGGGCGCGGACCCCGCGTTCCTCCGGGGGGTACGGGTCACCCTGGAGGCTTGGGCCGCCGGACTGGCGCTGGCCTGCGCGATCGCCGTCCCGCTCGGGCTGCTGCTGGGCAGCGTCCCGGCGGTGAACGAGGCCGTACGGGTGCTGGTCGAACTGGTCCGCCCGGTACCGTCGGTGGCGCTGATCCCGCTGGTGTCGCTGCTGCTGGGCGCGGGCATCGGCACCACCGTCGCGCTGGTCGCCTTCGCCGCCGTCTGGCCGGTGCTGTTCAACACGGTGTACGGGCTCGGCGAGAGCGATCCGCTCGCCGAGGAGACCCTGCGGGCCTTCGGCTTCGGGCGGCTCTCCGTCCTGCTGCGCGCCGCGCTGCCGTCGGCCGCGCCGTTCATCGCGGCCGGGGTACGGATCTCGGCGGCGACCGCCCTGATCCTCGCGGTGGCGACGGAGATCCTGGCCGGGTTCGGCGAAGGGCTCGGGATCTTCATCGCCCAGGCGGGTACGGCGACGGACGGCACCCGGGACGTGCTGGCCGGGGTGGTGTGGGCGGGGCTGCTGGGGCTGGTGATCAACGCGGGGCTCCTCGCGGCCGAGCGGCGGCTGTTCCCCTGGGCGCCGGAACACCGAGGGGGCGCCGCATGAGCCCCCGGGCGGCGCGCCCGTCCCGTACGGCGCTGTCCGCCCGCACCCTGTCACTGCGGCTCGGTGTCCCCGTCGGGGCCCTGCTGGCCTGGCAGTTGGCGGCGTGGGGACACGGCAGCGTCTTCTTCCCCACCCCGGCGAGCATCCTGGCGCACGGCCACGCCCTGTGGTTCTCGGGGCCGCCGGGCCGGCTCTTCCTCACGGATGACGCCGTCGCCCACCTGCTGCCGAGCCTGGGCCGGGTGGTCGCGGGCTTCTCGCTCGCCGCGGTCTGCGGCATCGTGCTCGGGCTGGTGCTGGGCCGCTCGCGCGACGCGTACGCGCTGTGCGATCCGGTGCTCCAGTTCGCGCGCGCCGTGCCGCCGCCCGCGCTGGTGCCGGTCTTCGTCGTACTCCTCGCCCCGGGCACACGGATGCAGCTCGCCTCGATCGTGCTCAGCGCGGTGTGGCCCGTACTGATCAACACCGCCGACGGGGTCCGCGCGGTGGATCCGCTGCGGCTGGAGGTCGCCGCCGCCCTGCGGATGCCGCTCGCCGAGCGGGTCCTGCTGCTGTATCTGCCCGCCGCGCTGCCGCGGGTCTTCGCGGGGCTGCGGCTGAGCCTGTCGCTCTCGCTGATCCTCATGGTCTTCTCCGAGCTGCTGCCCGGCACCACGAACGGCATCGGCTTCCAGCTCGTCGACGCGCAGACACGCTCCGATCTGCTGACGGTATGGGCGGTGATCGTGCTGCTCGGAGTGGTAGGGCAGGTACTCAACAGTGCGCTGCTGGCCGCCGAACGACTGCTCCTCGGCGGACGGCGTGAAACGCGCTCCCCCTCACCCACACGACTCAGGAGAGCTGGTTCCGGATGAACACGACTGTCCGTCAGGTGGTGGTGGAGCTGTGCCGGGCCACGGGCATGACGACCGTCTTCGGCAACCCGGGCTCCACCGAACTGCGGATGCTCCGCGACTGGCCCGACGACTTCCGCTACGTCCTCGGCCTCCAGGAGTCCACCGCGGTCGCCATGGCGGCCGGGCACGCGCTGGGCACCGGACGGGCCGCGCTGGTCAGCCTGCACTCCGCCGGGGGCGTCGGCCACGCGCTGGGCGCGGTGTTCAACGCCAGCCGGGACCGGGTGCCGCTGGTGGTCGTCGCGGGCCAGCAGTCCCGGGCGCTGCTGCCGCTCCACCCCTTCCTCGGGGCCGACGAACCCACCCAGTTCCCGCGCCCGTACGTGAAGTTCAGCCGCCAGCCCGAGCGGGCCGCCGATGTGCCCGCCGCCTTCGCCGAGGCGCACCGCGTCGCCATGACCCACCCCAGGGGCCCGGTCTTCCTCTCCGTGCCGGAGGACGACTGGGACCGGGAGGCCGAGCCCGTCGCCCCGCGCACCGTGCACGGCGGATACGGCGCCGCCCCGGACGCACTGGCCCAACTGGCCGCCGCGCTCGACGAATCGGAGCGGCCCGCCCTGGTCGTCGGCCCCGCCGTCGACGACGAGCGCGCGGTGCGCGAGGTCGCCGAGCTGGCCGAGCGGACCCGGGCCGCCGTCTGGATCAGCCCGCTCTCCGGGCGCTCCGGCTTCGACGAGCGCCATCCGTACTTCCAGGGCTTCCTGCCGCCCGTGGCCGACCAGTTGGCGGCGCGGCTCGCCCCGTACGATCTGGTGGTCGCGCTGGGCGCGCCCCTGTTCACGTACCACGTGCACGTGGCGGGTCCCCCGCTCGCGGCGGGCACCGAGCTGTACCACCTGGACTGCGACCCCGGTCAGGCCGCGTGGCTGCCGGTCGGCACCAGCATCGTCACCACGCTCCGCCCGGCCGTTCGGGCGCTCGCCGGGCTCGTACGGATGTCGGACCGGCCGGTGCCCCCGGTGCGGGCGGTGGCGCCGCCCGCGCGGCGGGGTCCGGACATCTCCCCCGAACTGCTGATGGACCTGCTCGGGGAGCGGCTGCCCCGGGACACCGTCCTGGTGGAGGAGGCGCCCAGCCACCGTGACGCCCTGCACGCCCGGCTGCCCGTGCGCGCCGAGGGCGGCTTCCTCACCACCGGCAGCGGCGCGCTCGGCTGGGGGCTGCCGCTGGCCGTGGGGCGGGCGCTCGCGGGCGGTGGGCGGGTGGTGTGTGTGCTGGGCGACGGCTCCGCGCTCTACTCGGTGCAGGCGTTGTGGACGGCGGCGCGGCACCGCGCCCCGGTGACGTATCTCCTGCTGGACAACGGCGGTTACGGCGCGGTGCGGGCGCTGGGGCACCGGATCGGGGTGGCGCCGGTGCCGGGTACGGACATCGCCGGGATCGACTTCGCCGCGCTGGCCGCCTCGTTCGGCTGTCCGGGCGGTGCGGTCGAGCGCCCGGAGGAGCTGCCGGCGGCGCTGGACCGGGTCCTCTCCCTGGGCCCCGACGAGGGTCCCACGCTGCTGCGGATCCGGGTCCCGGCCGACGACTCCCCGCTCTACGAACCCTGGGCCAGGTGACCGGCGCATGCTGCGGGTCGAAGGACTCGGCCACCGCTACGGTGGCGGGGCGGGCGGGGCCACCTCCGCCGACGGTGGGGCCGAAGCGCTCCGGGACATCGAACTCACCGTTCCGACAGGGCAGTTGCTCACCATCGTGGGCCCATCCGGATGCGGCAAGTCCACACTGCTGCGGTGTGTCGCCGGGCTCGTCCGGCCGACCTCGGGCCGGATCACCCTGGACGGTGTCCCCGTCGACGGTGTGCCCGAACGGCTCGGGATCGTCTTCCAGGACTACAGCCGCTCGCTCTTCCCGTGGCTGTCCGTACGGGACAACGTGGCGCTGCCGCTGCGCCGCCACGGCCTCGGCCGGGCCGGGCGCCACGCCGCGGCGGCGCGCATGCTGGAGCAGGTCGGGCTGGCCGGCGCCGCACGGCGCCACCCCTGGCAGTTGTCCGGTGGCATGCAGCAGCGCGTCGCGCTCGCGCGGGCCCTCGCCGCCCGTCCTTCGCTGCTGCTGATGGACGAGCCGTTCGGGGCCCTGGACGCGCGGACCCGGGAGGACCTGGAGGACCTGCTGCTGCGGCTGCACCGCACGGAGGGCATGACGGTCCTGCTGGTCACCCATGACATCGACGAGAGCGTGTACGTGGGCGACCGGGTCGTCGTCCTGGCGCCGGGCCCCGGCCGTGTCCGCGCCGATCTGCCCGTACCCCTTCCGGCGGAGCGGGACCAGATCGCCACCCGCCGGCTGCCGGAGTTCACCGAACTGCGCTCCGAGGTGGGCCGGTCGGTACGGGGGGCCATCGCGCCGGAGGGGGGATCACCGGGCGGGTGAGGAGGACTCCCCGGAGGCGCCCTCACCCGTGAGCGTCAGCGTGTAGACGCCGGGGACCCGCCCGGTGACGCGGACCCGGGTGCCCGGCGCGGGGTCGCGCGCGCCCAGGTAGGTGAAGCGCTCGCCGTCGTCGAAGTGGGCCGGCTGCGCGGGCCCCGTACCGTTGCCGGGGCCGAAGCGGATGGTGTCCTCGCCCACGGTGTAGCTGCCGGCGCCGTCGACCAGTTCGAAGGCGTCACTCTCCGGCAGAGGGCGGGCGCCGGTGAGAACTCCCCCGGCCCGGAAGGTGAGTTCGAGGACGAAGGAGGTGGGGACGCCGGTCAGGTCGAGCCGTACCTCCACCCCGGATCCGGTCGGTACGATCTCGGCGTCGACCCGCAGCCGGTGCTCGTCGGCGGGGCGGTGCACGAAGTCCATGGCGGCGAAGAAGCGTCCCTCGCTGCCCAGTTGGTATCCGCCGTCGGTGCGGCGCCACTCCTCGGGCAGCGGCTGGTAGAAGTGGGCGGTGGTGGTCCGGGTGAGCGAGCAGCGGCCGTCGTCCGCCACCCGCAGGGACTCGCTGCGGAAGGGGCCGAGGCCGAAGAAGTTCGCCGACAGCCGGACGGCGTCGAGGACTGCGGCGCCCTGCCGGAACCTCAGGAAGGTGGGGTTGGTGGCGAGGCCCGAGGCGATGTCGGGGAAGCGGGCGTTGTCACCGCCGCCGAAGACGGTGACGGTACGGCGTCCCGTACGCCACCTGGCCAGCCCGGAGTCGGCGAGGACCGTCCGCGCGTCGGTGGGCCCGGCCGCCGGGGGCACGGGCAGGGGCTGCGCGAGGGTCGGGTCGAGCAGGATCTCCGCGAGGGCGTCGGCGGCGAGTTCGGCGCCGATGGGGCGCGCGAGGATCCCGGTGACGATCGCCGCGTAGTCGCCGCGCCGCTCCCGTACGGCGAAACGGCGGTACGGGAGGAGGAATCCGGCCCCGTCGAAACGGCCGCGCTGGTCCTGGCGCCGGGAGTGCACGGACTCCACGGTGCCGTCCTCGTCGAAGAGGCCCGCGAAGGCGTCGAGGTTGCGCCGTACGGGGTCGAGCAGCGCGGGACGGTCGAGGGCGTCCGCGATGGCGATGAGCGACGGGTTCGTCACATGGGCGGCGTACAGCGGGCTGCGCTCGGAGTACATGCCGTCCGGCTGGAGGTCGGTCTCCTCCGCGAGCCACTGGTCGACGCGGCCGGGCAGCCGGGGGTCGGGGTCGATGCGGTGGAGCCGGGCGAGGGCCGCGCACAGCTCCCACCGGTGGTTCGGTGTGTGCACCCCGCCGGTCAGCAGCGCCGGTGTCACGGCGCGCCGGATCGCGGCCAGTCCGGAGCGCAGGGCGGCCGGCCCTGTACCGCCGGGGACGTCGGGGGCATCGGCGCGGGCCGCGTGCGTGTCGATCAGCCGGGTCGCGATACAGACGTCGTTGATGGTGAACGACGAGTCGGGCGGCGAGGCGAGGTTGTCACCGCCGAAGAGTCCGTCCGCCCCTTGGAGTGTGGCGAGCTGGTCGAGCAACCGCTGTGCGGGAGACAGGAGTTCGGGGTCGGCGTGCCAGCGGGAGCGCGGGGTCAGATATGCGGTGAGGAGCGCTTTGACACCGCTCGCGAGGGCGCGGTGCTGGGCGGTGTCGTACGCGCCGTCCGCGAGCGCGGCGCGCAGTTCGGGTACGTACCGGTCGAGCGGGGCCACCAGGCGGTCCACGAAGGGCAGATCGGTCCGGGGCGGCGGTGCCTGGGTGTGCTGTCGGGTCATCGGGTGGTTCACAGTCCTCGGCTCGTTCTCAGTCTTTCAGGCCCGCGTTGATGTCGGCGTTCATGACGTAGCGCTGGAACACCAGGAACATCACCAGCAGGGGCAGCAGCGAGATGACGGACGCGGCGATCAGCACCGGCCAGTCGATGTTCTGCGCGCCGATGAGGTTGCGCAGCGCGACCTGGAGGGTGAAGCGCTTCTGGTCGCCGAGCACGATCAGCGGCCAGATGTAGTCGTTCCAGCGCCATTGGAAGGAGAAGATCGCCAGGGTCACCACGATCGGCCGGGCGATCGGCAGCATGATCCTCACGAAGATGCCGATCTCGCTCGCGCCGTCGATGCGCGCCGCCTCCAGGATCTCGTCGGGGACGGTCATGAAGAACTGGCGGAACATGAAGATGCCGGTCGCGGTGATGATCGACGGGACGATGATCCCGGCGAGGGAGTCGTACAGCCCGAGTTCGCGTACGACGGCGAAGGACGGGGTGAGGATGACCTCGGTGGGCAGCATCGTCGTCGCCAGGACGCAGACGAAGAAGATCCTGATCCAGCGGGCGGAGTACTTCGCGAGGGCGTACCCGGTACCGGCGCTGGCGAGGACGGTGAGGACGGTCGTGACGGAAGCGACGAGCAGGGTGTTGCCGAAGTAGCGGGCGAAGTGGATGCGTTGCCAGGCGTCGGCGAAGCCCTGGACCGTCCAGTCGCGGGGCAGGACGGAGAGCGGATAGCTGAAGAGTTCGCTGCCCGGTTTGAAGGCGCTGAGGACGAACCACAGCACCGGGAAGGCGAAACAGGCGGCCAGCGCCCACAGGACGAGGGTGACGGCGACGGTACGGGTGCCGTTCCCGCCGCTCCGGTCCGCGCGGGCCGCGGGCGCGCGGGGCACGTCGGGGCCGTCCGGTGCGCCGGGGCCGTCCGGGCCGTTCGAGGGCCCCTTCGTGAGCGTCGTTCCGTTGTCCTTCATGAGGCCGTCCTTCATGAGGCCGTCGTCCTTCATGGGGCTGTTGTCCTTCATGAGGCTCCCCGCCCTCGGCCGATACGCATCTGCACCAGCGCGACCACCAGCAGGATCGCCATCAGCACCATGGAGACGGCACTGGCGTAGCCGACCTCGGCCTTCTTGAACCCGGTCTCGTAGATGTACTGCACGATCAGGCGGTTGTCGGTGCCGGGACCGCCGCCGTTGAGCGCCTGGACCATGGCGAATTCCTTGGTGGCGTTGATCGTCGACAGCAGGATCACCATGAAGGAGGTGGGGGCGATCGCCGGCAGGGTGATGTGGCGGAACCGCTGCCAGCCGTTGGCGCCGTCCAGCTCGGCCGCCTCGTAGTACGACGTCGGTACGTTCTTCAGGGCCGCGATGAACAGCAGCATGTTGAACGCGGTGCCTCCCCACGCCGTGGCGAGGACCACCACGGCGAGGGCGAGGTCCCCGTCCGAGGACCACTGGACGTCCGAGACGCCCATCGTGCCGAGGACGAAGTTGACGAAGCCGAAGTTCTCGCCGAAGAGCCAGCGCCAGATGACGCCCGTGACGATCGGGGAGATCAGCCACGGGAAGAAGAAGATGACCTTGGCGACGGTCGTGCCGCGGGCGAACCGGCTGACGAGCAGGACGGCGACGAGCAGCGAGAGGACATAGGTGAGGGGGACGGACAGCACGACGTACACCGCCGTCCGTCCCAGGGCCGCGTAGAAGTCCGCGTCCTCGAACAGGGTGCGGTAGTTGTCGAAGCCGACGAAGTCCGGCTGCCCGAAACCACGGTAGTTGGTGAAGGAGTAGAGCAGTCCGAGCGCGCCCGGCCAGACGAAGAACAGGAGGAACATCACGATGTTGACCGCGGCGAGCACGAGCGGTGCCAGGGTGTAGCGGCCCCGCCGTCGTCGGCGGGGCGCCGCGGGAGGCGGTGGTGGGCTGCTGGGGCGGCGTTCCGCGACGGCCGCCGCCGACGTCGGCTTCATCCTCAGCCGCCGGCCTGCTCGGTGAACGCCTTCTCGATGGCGGAGACGGTCGTCCTCACGTCCTGGTCGCCGTTCAGGTACTTGACGGTCTCGTCCCTGATCGGGTCGTCGGTGGAGCCCTTGCCCTCGTAGGCCGCGGTCAGTTCGCTGCGCATCTGGAGCGAGTTGATCGGGGCGGACTCGGCGATCTCGTCGTTGTAGAGGCCGAATGCCTCCTTGTCCGCGGCGTACGTGACCTCGACGCCGTCCTCGACCGGGAGGAAGCCGGAGATCTCGCAGAGCTTCCGGTAGTTCTCCGGGGTGTACAGCCAGTCGATGAACTTCGACGTCTTGTCGGCGGCGGGGCCGTCGAATCCGACGAGGTAGTTGGTGCCGAGGTTCGTGGCGCGTACGGGCTGCTTCGGCATCAGGACGGACTTCCACTCGAAGTCCTTGATGTTCTGGGAGAAGTCGGTGATCTGCCAGACGCCCGAGTAGTACGCGGCGACCTGGCCGCTCTTGAACAGGGCGTTGGCGTCGTCCCCGGAGAGCCAGACGGAGCGGGGCATCAGCTTGTCGTCGTTCATCGCCTTGAAGCTTTCCAGGGCGGTGGTGGTCCGCGGGTTCGCGGCGTACTTCCCGCTCGCGTCCGGGCCGAAGCCGTTGCTGCCGTGCTGGTAGAGGAAGGAGCGCAGCCGGTGGCTCGAACGGTCCATCACCATGCCGTACTTGGCGCCCGCCGACTGCTGGACCTTCTTCAGGGAGGCGGTGAACTCGTCCCAGGTCCACTGGTCGGCGGCGGACTTCGGGTAGGGGACCTTCGCCTTGTCGAAGAGGCTCTTGTTGATGAACAGGCCGACCGCCGTCAGGTCGGTCGGGACCGCGTTGATCTCGCCCTCCGACGACTTCGCCAGGAGGTTCGCCTTGACCTTGTTCTTCTCGGCGGTGGCGGTCAGGTCCAGCAGCGAGCCCGTCCAGAGGGGGTCCACCGAGGACACACGGGCGAGCGCGGGCAGGTCGTTGGCCTGGGCGGCGTTGCGCAGCTTGGTGCGCAGATCGTCGTAGGGGATGTCGACGACATCGATCTTGACGCCGGTCTCCTTGGTGTACTCCTTCGCCATCGCGGCGAACCCACCCCCCTGGTTCCCGTCGCCGGAGAGCCAGAACTTCAGGGTGTCGGAGTCTCCCCCCGCGCTGCTCTCACCGCCGAACGCGCAGCCCGTGAGGGCGAGCGAGAGGACGGTCGCTATCGGGATGAGCTTCTTTCGCATGCGTCCAACTTTCTTCGCGCTCGACCGAGCACAGGTTCTGCCTCGGCTCAGGCATCGGTGCGGACAGAGGTGAGGGGGGTGGGGTGAGGGGGGTGGGGTGTTCGCGTCTTCGGGTGCTGGGGGGGTACGGCTCCACGGGAGGCGGTGCGCCCCGCCGTCTCCTCAGGGCTCCGGGCTCAGCGCTTCCCGCGCCGCGATCAGCGCGCCGATGAGGGCCGCGTCGTCGTAACCGCGGGAGCGCAGCAGTGCGGGTGGGAAGGGGACGAGCCGTTCCAGCGCCGCGGTGAGCGCCGTGAACACCTCGTCGTGCCGGGCCATCCCGCCGCCGACGACGATCCGCGCCGGGTCGAAGGCGATCGCGAGATTGGCGACGGCGGCGGCGAACCTTTCGATCCGCCTACCGATCTCCTCGCCGAAGGCGGCCTCGGTGCCCGCCAGTTGGAACGCCGTGCCCGCGGTGGCGCCGTCCCCCGCCCTGGCGCGGGCGAGTGCGGTCAGCGCCGCGCCGGAGAAGACTTCCTCCAGGGGCGCCCTGCCCTCCCGTACGCCCGGCTCCGCCGGGTCGAGGACCTGGTAGCCGATCTCGCCCGCGGCCCCGTGCTCGCCGGTCAGCACCGTTCCGCCGACGACCAGGGCGCAGGAGAGGCCGGTCCCGACGTTGAGGTAGATGCCGTGTCCGACCTCGGCCAGCCCGCCCTGTCTGGCCTCGGCCAGCGCCGCCGCCTTGACGTCGTTCATGACGGCGATCCTGGCCCCGGGGAAGAGCGTGGCGATCTCCTGGCGCACCCGCAGCTCCTCCCAGCCCGGTGTGTGGGGCGCGTACAGCACGCCGGTCGCGGTGACGATCCCCGGGCAGACCAGGCCGACGGCGCTCACGTCCGCGCGGTGCGCGCCGGGGCCGAGCAGGGTGTCCACCGCGTCCGCGATCCGCGCGAAGAGGGGGTGCGGGCCCTCCTCGGGGAGCGTGGGTATGCGGTCGGTACGGCACGTCGAGCCGTCCTCCGCGTCGGCGACGAGGAGCGCGGTCTTGGTTCCGCCGATGTCGACGGCCACGACGGGCCCCGCGATGGCAAGCGCTTTCATGAGCGATGATTGTAAGGGAGCCTCCTAAATAAACAAGAGGTTCAACCGATGTTCCCTTCAGTGCCCGCAGAGCAGAAGTACGACCACACGTCCGACCTGAAATGAGGGTCCGTTGCCGAAGTCGTCCCCGATCGCGACCAGCACGACGTACATGCGCCATCTCAACGAGCGATCCGTCTTCCACCACGTCTACGCGGCCGGGTCCGTCTCCATCCCGCAACTCGTCACGGCGTCGGGCCTGTCGAAGCCCACGGTGAGCGCGGCGGTCGCCGCGCTGATCGACAACGGGCTGCTGCGGAAACTGGGGGTACGGACGGGGCAGGCCGGCCGGTCACCGCAGCTCTTCGGCCCCGAACCCACCGCGGGCTGGGTCACCGTGCTGGACATCGGACGGCGCTGGGTCAGGCTGGCGCTGACCGATCTCACCGGGGACATCGTGCGGTACGTACGGGTCCCCTCCGCCCAGGACGCGGAGGAACTGGTCGGCGTCATCGAGGAGTTGGTGTCGTCCGTCCTCACCGAGCGGTCTCTGGCGATGGCGGACCTGCTCCAGGTCGTCGTGGGCAGCCCGGGGGTCTACGACGCCGGGGAGGAGTCCTTCCGGCTGGCCTCGAACCTGCCGGGGTGGGGGTACTCCCTGCATGTCAGGAGGCTCCGCGAGTTCTTCGCGGAGGCGGGCGCCGTCCGCTTCGAGAACGACGTGGACCTGGGCGCGCTCGGCGAGCGGACGAGGGGGCTGGGCCAGGACGTCGACAACTTCGTCTATCTGCACGTCGGTTCGGGGGTCGGCGCCGGAATCATGGTGAACGGCAGACCGCTGCGCGGCACGCGCGGCATGGCCGGCGAGATCGCCTTCATGCCGGTGCTGCCGGTGCCGCGGCGCGGGCTGCCCGCCGAGGTGCGCGAGCGCGGCATGCTGGAGACGGCGACGGCGGCCGACGCGATCGTCGACGCGGCGCGGAAGAACGGGCTGGTGCACGCGGCGACCGCCGAGGACGTGATGGCGGCCGCGGCGGCGGGCGACCCGCGGGCCCGTGCGGTGCTGGCCGAGGAGGCGAGGCTGCTGGCCCTGACGGTGGCATCGGTCATCACCGTCGTGGACCCGGCGCTGGTCATCCTCGGCGGCGGCGTGGGCCGCCGGCTCGGCGACTACGTCCCGGTCATCCAGGAGCGGCTGTCCCAGATCCTGCCGTTCGAGCCGCCCGCGCTGGAGGCATCGTTCCTCGGGGACCGGGGAATCCTGTACGGCGGGGTCGCGGCCGGGGTCGAGCTGGCGCGGGAGATCGCCCTGGCGCGGCGCTTCGCCAACGACTGAGGCGGCGCGTGCCGGGCGGGCGCGCCACAGGGGCCGGGGCCGACCGCACCGCAGGTCCCGCCACAGGGGCCGGGGCCGACCGGGCCGTACCTGCCCGTCCGGGGCCTTCGGGGTCGCCGGGGCCGTGCCCACGTCCTCCCGCCACCACCGTTGCTCCTACCATACAAGGCTTGTATGGTAGTTCTCGCCGGAGATCGAGGGCGCCGCGACGGACCGGCGTCCGCCCCGTCGGCGAGACCCACCGAGGAGCCCCGCGTGAACACCGACCCGAGCCAGAGCCGGAGCCCGAAGCCGAGCGCGCCGCCGCTCTCCCGCTCCCGGCTTCCCGTACCCGGCCTGGCCCGTCCCCGCACCGCTCCGGAACGGGGCATCGTCCATCTCGGGCTCGGCAACTTCCACCGGGCCCACCAGGCCGTCTACACCGCGGAGGCGCTCCGGCACGCGGAGGGCCCCTGGGGCATCACCGGGGTGGTCACCGGGCCGACGCAGCGCTCCAGGACCGTCGTGGAGGGCATGACCGCGCAGGACGAGCTCTACACCGTCCTCACACTGGACGGCGACGGCTCGGTACGGGCGGACGTCCCCGGTGTGCACCACGCCGGGCTGCTCGGCGGGGACCAGGCCGAGGCGGTGGTGGACGCCATCGGCGCGGCCGGCACCCGGATCGTCACCCTGACGGTCACGGAGAAGGGATACACCTTCACCCCGTCCGGCAGCCTGGACCTGGACGACCCACGCGTCGCCGCTGACCTCACCGGCGAGGCCGCCCCGCGCTCCCCGCTCGGTCTGCTGCTGCGCGGTCTGCAGCGCAGGGTACGCACCCACGCCGCCCCGCTGACCGTACTGACCTGCGACAACCTGATGGACAACGGCAGCAGGCTGCGGCGGCTGCTGGACGAGTTCGCGGCGGCCCTGCCGTCCGGTGAGCGCGAGGAGCTGGCCGCCTACCTCGCCGCCTCGGTGTCGACCCCCAGCAGCATGGTCGACCGCATCGCGCCCGCCACCACCGACGAGCACCGGGACCTGGTCACCCGCCGCTTCGGGGTGCGCGACGCGGTGCCCGTGCCGGCCGAGCCGTACCGGCTGTGGGTCCTCCAGGACGACTTCCGCGCCGGGCGGCCCGCCTGGGAGAAGGCCGGCGCGATCCTCACGCCCGAGGTCGCGGGCTACGAGACGATGAAGCTACGGCTCCTCAACGGCGCCCACTCCCTGCTCGCCTACCTCGGGCTGCTGCTCGGCCACGCCTCCGTCGACCGCGCGGTCACCGACCCGGGCCTCGGCGCCGCGGTAGGGCACGCCATGACCCGGGAGATCCTGCCGAGCCTCGACGTGCCGGACGGGGTGGACGGCGCCGCGTACATCGGGGAGCTCCTCGAACGCTTCGCCAACCCGGCGCTCGGCCACCGCACCGCGCAGGTCGCCACCGACGGCTCGCTGAAGATCCCGGTGCGCTGGGCGGGACCGCTCGCCCACCACCTCGCCTCCGGCACGGTGCCCGATGTGCTGGCGCTCGGTGTGGCCGCGTACGTCCGGGTCGTCACGCGGGGCGAGGACGCGTACGACGAGCGGGCCCTCGGTGCCGTACGGGACGACGCCACGCCCAGGCTGCGCGAGCTGGCGGACCGCGCCGGTGAACCCGGCGCCGCGGCGCGGCTGGTGGTGGAGGCGGGCGACATCCTGCCCCAACCCGTCGCGCAGTGGCGGGAGTTCACCGACCGGGTCGCCGCCCACGCACGGGACCTGGACCGGCACGGCGCCCGCGCCACCCTGGACGCCACGCTGCGCGGAGCCTCGACTCCCCCTTCCTGAACGCCTCTTCCCCATCCGCACACCCGACTCCCCCACCCACACACCCAGAAAGGCGGGCCGCCCGCATGGCCACCATCGTCGACGCCCAGGTGTTCGTCACCAGCCCGGGACGCAACTACGTCACCCTGAGACTGACCACGTCCGACGGCGTGACGGGCATCGGCGACGCCACCCTCAACGGCCGCGAACTGTCGGTGGCCTCCTACCTCAGCGACCATGTCTGCCCCACCCTGATCGGGCAGGACGCGGACCGGATCGAGCAGATCTGGCAGTACCTCTACAAGGGCGCCTACTGGCGTCGCGGACCGGTCACCATGACCGCGATCGCCGCCGTCGACGTGGCGCTGTGGGACATCAAGGGCAAGGTCGCCGGGCTCCCCGTCTACCAGTTGCTCGGCGGCGCGGCCCGCGACGGCGTCACCGTCTACGGCCACGCCAGCGGCAACGACATCCCCCAGCTCCTCGACGACGTGGACCGCTTCCTCGGCCGCGGCTTCCGCGCGGTCCGGGCGCAGGCCGCGGTGCCCGGACTGGAGCGGGTGTACGGCATGCGCAAGGGCGACGGGGTCACCTACGAGCCGGCCGACGGGAGCCTGCCGAGCGAGGAGAACTGGGACACCGGCGCCTATCTCGACTTCGTGCCCACCTACATGGCGGCGGTCCGTGAACGGTTCGGCTACGGCTTCCAGCTCCTGCACGACGTGCACCACCGGCTCTCCCCGATCGAGGCGGCGCGCCTGGGCAAGTCCCTGGAGCCGTACCGGATGTTCTGGATCGAGGACCCCACCCCCGCCGAGGACCAGGACGCCTTCCGTCTCATCCGCCAGCACACCACCACCCCGCTGGCGGTCGGCGAGATCTTCAACAGCATCTGGGACTGCCAGCACCTCATCACGGGCCGGCTGATCGACTACATCCGTACGTCGGTGTCGCACGCCGGCGGGATCAGCCACCTGCGCAAGATCTTCTCGCTGGCGGAGCTGTACGGGGTGCGTACCGGCTCGCACGGCGCGGGCGACCTCTCGCCCGTCTCCTTCGCCGCCGCGCTCCATGTCGACCTCTCCGTGGCCAACTTCGGCATGCAGGAGTACATGAGCCATCTCAGCCCGTACGAGGAGGTGTTCCAGACGTCGTGGCGGTTCGAGGACGGCCTGATGCACCCCGGCGACCGGCCCGGGATCGGCGTCGACTTCGACGAGAAGGCCGCCGCCCGCTTCCCGTACAACCGCAAGTACCTGCCCGTGAACCGGCTGCGCGACGGCAGCGTCCACGACTGGTGACAGCAGCGGCTCTCCCTCACCCCGAGGGGCGGATCCACGCGGGGATCCGCCCCTCGGGGCGCCCTCGGGGCGTCCTCGGGATCCGCGCTCACTCCTCCCTGACGCGGGGCAGGGCGGCGGGCCGCAGCCGGTAGGCGTACGTGTAGGTGCGGCCCGCGTGCAGCAGGTACTGCTCCAGCGGGGCGGCGCCCCAGGAGTTGATGCCGCCCACCCCGGTCTGCCGGTGGTTGACGCCGAGCACCGTCTCGGGGCGCCGGGTCAGTTCGTACGGGTGCCGGGGCCCGTCGAGGTCGGACGGCGCGTAATGCAGGGCGCTGGTCTCCAGCAGGGGTTCGCCGGGCGCCGGATCGGCGGCCACGAACAGGCCGTCGCCGGTGCGGTCGGTCAGCGCGAGATGGCGTACGTCCGTCATGTTGCCCATCTGCTGCGGGCGGGCGTACGGCGGCGGCTGGTCGTCGACCGTGGAGCGGTAACGGCCCACGAACGCGGCGGACTTGCGGTCCCAGTAGTTCTCGTGCGGGCCGCGTCCGTACCAGTCGATCCGCTCGAATCCGGCGGGAACGGTCAACAGGACGCCCACCATGGGCAGATCCGGCAGTCCCGCGGGTGCCCGCAGGGTGTGTCTGATCCGCAGCTCCGCGTCGCCGCGCACGGTGAGCACCGTGTGCCAGTCGGAGACCGCCGGAGCGGTGGGCAGGGTGGCGCCGATCTCGATGGTGACCTCCCCCGGTGCGGAGTGCCGGGCGGTCACGGAGGTCACGGTGCGCCGCGCGCCCGCGTCCCGCCAGGTCCTCGCGGTGTTCTGGGCGCCGCGTCCGATGTCGTTGTCGGTGGGCGCGCGCCAGAAGTTGGGCACGGGCCCGGCGGTGAGCAGCGGTTTCCCCCGGAAGCGGTACGCGGAGAGGGCGCCGGCCGTCTTGTCGAGGACGAGCTCCACGTCCCGGCCGCTCACCCTGATCTCGCCCGCAGACTCGCTGAGTTGGAGTTCGGGCAGCGGACGCCCGGAGGCCGAGGGGCCCGGGGCGGGGACCGCCGCCGTCCGCCGCTCCAGGGCCAACTGCCCGGCGGCGACGGTGTGTCCGGCCCCGGCCCAGTCGGTCGCCTTACGCAGCACGAAGGCCAGGTTCAGCCAGTGTTCCGCGCCGGGCGCGGACGGCCCCGGGGCGCGGAACGGGATGTGTACGGTCGCGGTGGCGCCCGGTGCCACGTCCGGCGCGGGCACGGTGCCGTGCTGGATCCGCTCGCCGTCGCGGGTGAGCGTCCAGCGGAGTTCGTACGCCTCCAGACCGGTGAAGAGCTGCTTGTTGTGGACGCGCACCGTGCCGCCGGCCGTGTCCCCGGACAGCTCGCCCGCGGTGATGCCGACCGGCTGGTACATCTGCTTGATCTCCAGAAGCCCGGGGT
The DNA here is from genome assembly GCF_044744405.1 of Streptomyces sp. NPDC087310. Lineage (NCBI taxonomy): Bacteria > Bacillati > Actinomycetota > Actinomycetes > Kitasatosporales > Streptomycetaceae > Streptomyces > Streptomyces sp. NPDC087310. The sequence goes on from NZ_JBIUYF010000009.1 coordinate 273,873, forward strand.
GGACGGAGCGGTCCGCATCGACCAGACCGTTGCAGCAGAAGTTGCCGTCCGTCGGATATCCGGGCTTCCAGTCGCCCCCGAACGACAGGTAGGAGCGTTTCGGGTCCCCGGGCACCGGCAGCCGGATCGCCTGGTCGACCCAGTCCCAGACGAAGGCTCCGTGCAGGTTGGGGTAGCGTTCGAGGACGTCCCAGTACTCCCGCACATTGCCGCCGCTGTTGCCCATCGAGTGGTTGTACTCGCACAGCAGATACGGCGTGGGCTTGCCCGACCTGCCGTACGCCTCGACGCCCGCCGGGCTCGTGTACATCTCGCTGTGCAGGTCGGCGACGGCGTTCATGCCCTCGTAGTGCACCGGCCGCGAGGGGTCGCGGCCGTGCGTCCACTGCGCCATGGCACGGAAGTTGGCGCCCTGGCCCGCCTCGTTGCCGAGCGACCAGACGATGACGCTCGCGTGGTTCTTGTCGCGCTCGACGACCGCGTGCATCCGGTCGAGGCAGGCGTCGGTCCACTCGGGGAGCGAGCCGGGCACCCGGTCGCGCACCCCGTGGGTCTCCAGGTTCGCCTCGTCGATCACGTACAGGCCGTACTCGTCGCACAGCTCCAGCCAGCGCGGGTGGTTGGGGTAGTGCGAGGTGCGCACGGCGTTGATGTTGTGCCGCTTCATCAGGACGACGTCCTGGACCATCCGCTCCTCGCGCACCGCCTGGCCGTGATCCGGGTCGCTCTCGTGACGGTTGGTGCCCCGGAGCATGACGGGCGCGCCGTTGACGGTGAACCGGCCCGGCCCGTACTCCACTTGGCGGAATCCGATCCTGGTGCGCTGGATGTCGACGGCCCGGCCGGCCGCGTCCGCGAGGGTCACGACCAGTGTGTAGAGGTGCGGCGCCTCCGCCGACCAGAGCGCGGGGGCCGGGACGGCCGCTTCGAGAGTGACGGCCACGTCCCCGGCCCCCTTCCCGTCCGGCCCCCGCTCCCTGTCCGCGCCGAACGCGACATCGCCTTCGAGCGGCCCGCACCGTACGGGGCGCCCCTTCGCGTCGTACAGCGTGGCGGTGAGCCGGTGCCCGGCCGGGCGGCCCGGGGCCAGGTTCCGTACGGTGATGTCGAGGGTGAGCACGGCGTCGCGGTAGGCCGCGTCCAGCGCGGTGCGCGCGAAGAGGTCCTGCACCCGCACGGTCGGGGTCGCGTACAGATAGACGTCCCGGAAGATCCCGGACAGGTCGATCATGTCCTGGTCCTCCAGCCAACTGCCGTCGGACCAGCGGAAGACCTCCACGGCCAGGGTGTTGCGGCCGGGGCGCAGCCGCTCGGTGATGTCGAACTCGGCGGGGGTGTAACTGTCCTCGCTGTAGCCGACGCGCTCGCCGTTCACCCAGACGAAGAACGCGGACTTCACCCCCTGGAAGGAGAGCAGTGTGCGCCGCCCGTCCCAGACCCGTGGCACGGTGAAGTCCCGGCGGTAGGAGCCGACCGGGTTGAACTCCTTGGGAATGTCCGGGGGTTCGGGCGTCTCGTAGCCGACCCACGGGTATTTGATGTTGAGGTAGATCGGCTCCGGGTAGCCCTTCATCTCCCAGTTGGACGGGACGGGGATACGGTCCCAGCCGCTGTCGTCGAAGTCGGCGGCGTGGAAGCCGACGGGGCGTTCCTCCGGGTTCTTCGCCCAGTGGAAGCGCCATGTGCCGTTCAGGGAACGGTAGTAGGGCGAGCGGGTCAGGTCGCCCCGCAGGGCGTCGGCGACCCGCGCGTACGGTACGAGCCGGGCCCGGTGGTCCTCCCGGTTCACCTGGAAGACCCGCGGGTTCGCGTCCCACTCCGTACCGCCGGCGCTCCCGGCGCTCGGGGCACCCGGGGTGCCCGTGGTGCTCTCCGTGGCGAACGCGCGCTTCTGCGAGGTGAACACGGACCAGCCCGCGAGGCCGGCGGCCCCGGCGGCGAGGAGGGCCCGGCGGCGCGGCCCGGCACGGTACGGAAGGTTCTGGGCGAGGTCGTTCGGTCGGTCTGCACTCATCCGGCGGCTCCGAACGGAAGGCGACAAGAACCACCAGCTTCCGACCGAACCACCCACCACACAAGGCCCGATGGCCGACTTTCGGCCCACCGGGCCCGGGGCCGCCGCCCCGTGCCCTCCCCGCTGTCAGCTCACCGGTCGCGGTACGTCTCCAGCAGCCGCAGCCAGATCTCGCTGATCGTGGGGAACGCGGGAACGGCGTGCCACAGCCGGTCGATCGGGACCTCACCGACCACCGCGACGGTCGCGGAGTGCAGCATCTCGCCGACCCCCGGACCGGCGAAGGTCACACCGCGCAGGATCTCCCGGTCCAGGTCGACGACCATGCGGGCGCGGCCGCGGTAGCCGTCGGCGTACAGGGCCGCGCCCGAGACGCCGGAGAGGTCGTAGTCGACCGCGTGGACCCGGTGGCCCGCCGCCTCGGCCTCCGCGAGGCTGAGACCGACCGCGGCCACCTCCGGGTCCGTGAAGACGACCTGGGGGACGGCGGTGTGGTCGGCGGTGGCGGTGTGGGCGCTCCACGCGTCCGAGGCGGACACCGTGGCGCCCTTGGCCCGCGCGGCGATCGCGGCGCCCGCCGTCCGGGCCTGGTACTTGCCCTGATGGGTGAGGAGCGCGCGTTGGTTGACGTCGCCGACCGCGTACAGCCAGTCGCTCCCCTCCACCAGACAGGTGTCGTCGACCGTCAGCCACGAGCCCGGCTCCAGGCCGACCGTCTTCAGTCCGAGGTCGTCGGTGCGCGGGGCGCGACCGGTGGCGAAGAGGATCTCGTCGGCCTCGATCCGCTCGCCGTCCGCCAGCACGGCGGTGACGGGTCCGGTCCTGCCGTCGCGTTCGACCGCGGCGACCGACACGCCCGTACGGACGGTGGCGCCCGCCTCGGTGAGCGCCTCGGTGACCAGCTCGCCCACGAACGGCTCCATCCTCGGGAGCGGTCCGCCGCCCCGGATCAGCACGGTGACCTCGGAGCCGAGCGCCCGCCACGCGGTCGCCATCTCCATCCCCACCACACCGCCGCCGACGACCACGAGCCGTGCCGGTACGGTCGGGGAGCTGGTGGCCTCCCTGCTGGTCCACGCGCCGGCCCCGTCGAGTCCCGGCAGCTCGGGCAGGACGGCCCGGCTGCCGGTGCAGACGGCGACGGCGTGCCGCGCCGTCAGCGTCCGCTCGGCGCCGTCGGGGCCCGTCACCGTCACCCGCCGGGGGCCGTCCAGCCGGCCGTGGCCGCGGTACAGGACCGCGCCGGTCCCCTCCAGCCAGCCGACCTGGCCGTCGTCCTTCCAGTGCGCCGTGAAGTAGTCGCGGTGCGCGAGCACGGCCGCGGCGTCCAGCGGGCCCCGGGCCGACTCGCTCAGCCCCGGCACCCTGCGCGCCTCGGCGCGCGCGAGGGCCGGGCGCAGCAGCGCCTTGCTCGGGATGCAGGCCCAGTACGAGCACTCGCCGCCGACCAGTTCACTCTCCACCACGGCCACGCTCAACCCGGCCGACCTGGCCCGGTCGGCGACGTTCTCCCCGACCGGGCCGGCGCCCAGGACCACCACGTCGTACTCCACAGCTTCAGTCATGGAGCCAGTCTGGAGGCGAGTGGGTCGCATGGCCACACGATCACCGGGCAGGGGCCCGGGGTATCAGGAATACGGCGACGGCACGGACCGTTGTCGCAGGCGGCTTCACCCGGAGAGCAGGAAGAGGTACCAGGCATGGCCACAGTGGAACTCACCAAGGAGAACTTCGACCGGACGGTGTCGGAGAACGACTTCATCCTGATCGATTTCTGGGCTTCCTGGTGCGGTCCGTGCCGCCAGTTCGCCCCGGTCTACGAGAAGGCGTCGGAGCGTCACGACGATCTGGTCTTCGCCAAGGTCGACACGGAGGCCCAGCAGGAGCTGGCCGCGGCCTTCGAGATCCGTTCGATCCCGACGCTGATGATCGTCCGGGACAATGTCGCGGTCTTCGCCCAGCCGGGCGCGCTGCCCGAGACCGCCCTGGAGGACGTGATCGGCCAGGCGCGCGCGCTCGACATGGACGAGGTGCGCAAGTCGGTGGCGGAGGCCGAGGCGAAGGGCGCGGACGAGGGCTGAGCCCGGGGTCGAGACGATCGAGTGCGGTCGGGGGCCCGGGGGGCCCCCGGCCCCCCCCCCCCCAACCCCCCCAACGGGAGGAAGGGTTGCCCCCCCCGGGCCGCGCGAACGGCGGGGACAGGCGAGCCCGGGAACCCCCCCAGGTTTGCGCGCC
>NZ_JBIUYF010000009.1:278131-523176 GCF_044744405.1 Streptomyces sp. NPDC087310
GGGGGGGGCGGTGCGCCTGGCGGTGGGGGGGGTTGGGGGGGGGGGGGGCGGGGGGGTGGGGGGGGCGGGGGGGGGGGGCGGGGGGTGGGGGGGGGGTTGGGGGGGGGGGGCGGGGGGGCCCCGGGCCCCCGACCGCACTCACTCACCGAATGGCTAGAAGGGGTGCCCCGCCGGTTCGCGCCGTACGGTCGTCCAGCGCAGCTCCGTGAACGCCTCCAGGTTGGCCTCGCCGCCGAAGCGCGCGCCCGTTCCCGACGCGGCGATACCGCCGAAGGGCGCGACCGCCTCGTCGCTGACGGTCTGGTCGTTGATGTGGGCGATCCCAGTGGGGATACGGTCCGCCAGCTCCAGGCCGAGCGCCGTGTCCCGGGTGACGATGCCCAGGGCGAGGCCGTACGGGCCCGCCGCCGCGAGCGAGGCGGCCTCGTCCAGGCTGGTGAACGGGCGTACGGGTGCGACGGGGCCGAACACCTCCTCCGTGTAGGCGGGGGTGTGGTCGTCGGCGTCGGCGAGGACCGTGGGCCGGTAGAAGAGGTCGCGGTGGGTGCCGCCGGCGACGACCCTGGCCCCGCGCGCCGCGCTCGCCTCCACCAGGGCGTCGATCTTGGCCAGTTGGGCCGCGTCGATGATCGGGCCGAGATGGACCTGCTCACGGTACGGGTCCCCCACGGCCAGCGACTCGGCCTTGGCGGCCAGCCGCTCCACGTACTCGTCGTACAGCGAGGCGTGGACGAGGTGGCGTCCGGTGGTCATGCAGATCTGGCCCTGGTGGAAGAAGGATCCCCAGGTCGCCTGGGAGACGGCGGCCTCGATGTCGGCGTCGGCCAGGACGACGAGGGCGGAGTTGCCGCCGAGTTCGAGATGGGCGCGTTTGAGGGCGCCGCCCGCCGCCCGGCCCACCGCGCGCCCGGCCGCCGTGGAGCCGGTGAAGGAGATCACCGGTACCCGCGCGTCCGCGACCAGCGCCTGTCCGGTCTCGGCGCCGCCGGGCAGGATGTGCAGCAGCCCCTCCGGCAGCCCGGCCTCCGCGAGGACGGCGGCGAGCGAGAGCCCGCCGCAGACGGCGGTGCGCGGGTCCGGCTTGAGCAGCACCGCGTTGCCGAGCGCCAGGGCCGGGGCGACCGACCGGATGGAGAGGATCAGCGGGGCGTTGAAGGGGGCGATGACGCCGACGACACCGGCCGGGACCCGGCGGGTGTAGGAGAGCCTGGGCTCCTCGCTGGGCAGCACCTGGCCGGTGGGGCGGGAGGCGAGCGCCGCGGCCTCGTAGCACTCCTGCGCGGCGACATGCAGTTCGAAGGCCGCCTTGCCGGGGACGGACCCCGATTCCCGTATCAGCCAGTCGCGCAGTTCGTCGGCGTGCGCGGCGAACAGGTCGCCCGCGCGCCGCAGCACCCCGGCCCGTACCAGGTGCGGGGTGGCCGACCAGGCCCGCTGCGCCGCCTCGGCGGCCTCAGCGGCGGCGGTGACGTCCTCGGGAGAGGCGAGGGCGATCGTTCCCAGGACGTCGCCGGTCGCGGGCTCCACGACCGAGGACTCACCTCCCGAGAGTCCGACGGGCTGCCAGGTCTTGGGGTCGAGCAAGGTCATGAAGGCTCTCCAGTGGCTCGGATGATCGGGTACGGTACAGCGGATCCGGCGGCCGCGGCGGCGGGTTCCGCGAACCCGGCGCCCCACCACCTTCGGCCGAACTCCGTTTCCTCTGCCGGGAGTTGGCGTCGCGGTCAGCGTTCGAGGACGAGCGCGAGCCCCTGACCCACCCCGATGCAGAGCGCGGCGAGCCCCGTGCCCGAGCCGGCCGCGGCGAGCTGGTGGGCGACGGATCCGGCGAGCCGGGCCCCGGAGGCGCCCAGCGGATGGCCGATCGCGAGGGCGCCGCCGCGCGGGTTGACGAGGGCCGGGTCCAGCTCGGGCCACTCGGCGAGGCAGCCCAGCGACTGGGCGGCGAACGCCTCGTTCAGCTCGAAGGTGGTGAGGTCGGCGAAGGTGCGGCCCGCCTTGCCCAGGGCGCGCCGGACGGCCTCGACCGGGCCGAGGCCGAAGAGCTGCGGCTCGATGCCGGTGACCGCGGAGGCGCGGATCCGGGCGAGCGGTTCGCGGCCGGTCTCGCGCAGGCCGTCCTCGTCGACGAGGAGCAGGGCGGCGGCGCCGTCGTTGAGGGGCGAGGCGTTCCCGGCGGTCACCGTCCCGGTGCCGTCCTTGCGGAACGACGGCTTCAGCTTGGCGAGCGCCTCCATGGACGTGGTGTCGCGGACGCATTCGTCCCGGGTGAGTTCCACCCCGTCGTACGGGACGACCTCACCGTCGTACAGTCCGGCCGCCCAGGCATCGGCGGCCTTGCGGTGGCTGGCGAGGGCGAAGGCGTCCTGCTGTTCGCGGCCGATGGCGTGCTTGTCCGCGATCAGTTCGGCGCCCTCGCCGAGCGGAACGCTCCACTGTGCGGGCATCCTCGGGTTGGTCATGCGCCAGCCCAGGGTGGTCGAGTGGAGCTGCTGGTGGCCGGCCGGGAAGGCGCGTTCCGGCTTCTGGAGCACCCACGGGGCCCGTGACATGGACTCGACGCCGCCCGCCACGACGACGGAGGCGTCGCCGAGGGCCACCGCGCGGGCGGCCTGGATGACCGCTTCGAGGCCGGAGCCGCAGAGCCGGTTGACGGTCACGCCCGGGACGGAGACGGGGAGTCCGGCGAGCAGCACGGCCATCCGCGCCACGTCGCGGTTGTCCTCGCCCGCGCCGTTGGCGTCCCCGAGGACCACGTCGTCGATCCTGGCCGGATCGAGGTCGGGCGAGCGGTCCACCAGCGCCTTCACCACATGGGCGGCGAGGTCGTCGGGGCGTACGGAGGAGAGGGCGCCCCCGAACCTGCCGATCGGGGTACGGACGGCGTCGACGATGTAGACGTCGCGAATGCTCATCGGATCTCCGGCTTCTCTCCCCTGGCGCACACCCGCCAGCTCGACGGTTGTTCGCCTGGTGAACTTTGGTTCATAACGGCGACCGTCAGAGTCTCTGCCCGCGGCCGACCGCTGTCAACGGCCGTCACGGGGCGTCGACAGGCGTCAAGGGCCGTCGAGCGGCGGAGAGAAGCCGGGGGAATGGGGAATCAGGCGGGGTCCTGGTCCGGCGGTACGGCGACCACCCGCACCGACAGCCCGTAGTCCAGCTCCTCCCCGTCGATCAGCAGCGCCTCCACGGTGCGGGTATCGGGGTCGATGTCCGCCTCCATCCCGTTGCCCGCGTACCGCGGATAACCGGAGGCCCCGGTGTCGCCCGTCGCCTCGACCACGGCCGAGCGCAGGGCGTTCTCCGGCCAGGGCGGCCCCTCGTGCTCCTCGGTGAACTCGGCGACCAGCAGAAGCTCGAAGCGGCGCGGAACAGTAGTCATACCGCCGACGCTAGCCATCCGGCCGGGCCGCCGCACGTCGCGTGACCGCCGCAGGTCGCGTGGCCGCCGCATGTCGCCGCATCTCGTGTGACCGCCGCACGTCACGTGGCCGTGTGGAAGACCTCCACCGGACGTCAGCTCGACTCGCGGTGGACGACCCGCGCCCCCATCAGGTCATGACGCTCCGGTTCGGCCTCCGGGTCACGGACGGCGCGGTCGACGAGCTGGGCCAGCCGCGGCCCGGTCGCCATGTCGACACGGATCGTGGAGAGCCGGGGGCGCAGCAGCCGCCCGAGCAGCAGATCGTCGGCGCCGATCACCGCGGTCCGGTCCGGTACGCCGATCCCCTCGTCCTGGAGGGCCCGCATCAGGAGCATCGCGTACTCGTCGTTGTACGCGAAGACGGCGTCCAGGCCGAGACCGCGCCAGCGGGCCGCGAGGGCGGCGGCGGACTCCTCCGTGTACGCCAGGGGCAGCGGCGTGACGCGGGCGGCGCCGCCCGCGTCCCGGGCGGCGGAGCGGGCGCCCGCGAGGCGCGGGGCGGCGTACAGCTCCAGGCCCGGTTCCCGCGGCATCACCACCCCGATCGCGCGGCGCCCGCGTGCGACGAGATGGGCGACCGCCCGGCCGCCGATCGTCCGCTGGTCCATGACGAGCGCGTGCGCGCCCGCGATCCGCTCCGAGCCGAGCGTGATCACGGCCCGGGCCCCTGACCTCTTGAGCAGGTCCACCGCCTCCGGGGTGAGGGGCGTCTCGCCGAGCGAGACCACGGCGACGGGCCGCAACTCGGCCCAGGCGCGGGCCGCGCCCGCCGCGTCCAGGCCGAGGCCGCCGTACTGCACCACCGTGTAGCCGAGCCGGCGCAGCGCCCGCTGGAACTCGTCGAAGATCCGGCTGTAGAGCGGGCCCACGGGGACATGGCCGGTGGGCAGCAGCACCGTCCGGGTGTGTCCGGCGCGCAGGCTGCGGGCGGCGGCGTGCGGCACGTACCCGAGCCGCTCGGCCGCCTCCCTGACCCGCAGCCGGGTGGGCTCGCTGATCCGTACGGCGGTGATGCCGTTGAGCACGTACGAGACGGTGGCCCGGGACACCCCCGCCAGCCGTGCGACATCGGAACTGGTCGGCAGGGGACCGGCCGCCGGGGCGGCTCGGTCGGCGGAGTGCTCGGTGGGCTGGCTCATCGCACCCGGCATCCTGCCAGAACGGCCCCCGGCGGGGCACCCGGCAAACCGATCCGGTCTGCCGGGTGCCCCGCCGGGGGCTCGCGGCCGGCCACGTTCTACCGTCTACGGATGATCGCTTCGTCCCCCGGTTCCCCCGGTTCCTCCAGCTCCTCCGCGTCTCCCGACTCCCCCGGCCGCGGCGGGCCCGGCGCCACGGCCGAGGCCGACCCGCGCGCCGTCGGCCCGGTCCGTACCTCCTACGCGCCCGAGCACGACGGCGACCCCGACCCCGGCGAGATCGTCTGGACCTGGGTGCCGTTCGAGGAGAACGACGGGCGCGGCAAGGACCGTCCGGTCCTGGTGGTGGCGCGCGAGGCGGCGGGCACCCTGCTCGCCGTGCAGCTCTCCAGCAAGCGCCATGACCGGGACCGCGAGTGGGTGCCGATCGGGGTCGGGCCGTGGGACCGCGAGGGGCGCGAGTCGTGGGTGGACGTGGACCGGGTGCTCCGCGTCCACGACCGGGGGATGCGGCGCGAGGCGTGCGCCCTGGACCGGGGGCGGTTCAATCTGGTCGTCAACCGGCTGAAGGAGCTGTACGGCTGGAAGTGAGCTCCTGGGCAGGCGGGTCGGGGCGTTCCGGTTGCCCCAGGACCCGCCGGAACGCCCCCAGGGTCGTGGTCTCCCGCGTCCGGTCCAGCACCGCGAAGACCGTCTCGTCGAAGGCCCCGGCGAACCGGCCCGCCCCGGTGAGCAGCGCCCGGAAGGCCGCCGCGACGGCCGCCGGGTCGTTGCGGAACACACCGCACCCCCAGGCGCCCAGCACCAGCCGCCGGTAGCCGCCCGCCACGGCCGTCTCCAGGACCCGTTCCGCGCGGGCGGCGAGCGCGGCAGGGATCCGGTGGACGTCCTCGGGGGCGCGGCGTGCGATCACCCCGGCGTTCGGCGCGGGCGAGGTGAGGAAGCCCACCTGGTACGGCGTGTCGAGCAGTCGGCCCCGGTCGTCGCGGAAGACCGGCACCCCCGGTGAGTGGATCACCCGGTCGGTGTAGAACGGGTCCCGGTCGGCGCGGTGGTGGGCGTAGAACTCCGGCGCCGCCCGCAGTGTGGTGTGGAGCGCGGAGGCCCGGCACAGCGCCTCCTCCTGGGCCTGCGCGCCGTTCAGATAGCCGCCGCCCGGGTTCCGCGCGGACGCGAAGTTCAGTACGGCCACGGGCGCCCCGGGGTCCGCCGCCGTCAGCCGGCGCGCCGCGTCCAGGCTGCTCTCGCCGGTGACCTCGACGGCCGGCGCGGCCCGGTCCGTACCCCCGGAAGCGTTACGGTCCGTACCCCCGGAAGCGTTACGGTCCGTACCCCCGGAAGCGTTACGGTCCGTACCGCCGGAAGCCGTCGGCCGTACGGGCGGCCCCGCCGGGCCGACCCGCCCCGGGCCGTACATCCGGGTACCCGCCACCGCCGCGTCCACCGCCGCGCGAAGGACCACCTCACGGCCGTCCGGAGCACGGTAGACCCCCGATCGGACGATCTCCTCTGTTTCCTTCGCGATGCCCCGCAGCCGTGCGCTCATGCGGAAATCCTGCGTGAACGATCACCCTCGGGGCAATCGCATTTCTGACGATAAAGTGACCGCGCGGGCACTCTTGTGCGAAGCGGCGAGAGTGGCTTTAGGTTGGACGAAGCGCTCGCCCCGAACCCGGGGCGGAGTACGGTCACGCGGTCTTCGACAGGAGGATCCGCACATGCCACCCGACAGTTTCAACGAGGGATCACCGCTCGGCGAGGACGATGCCGAGGATCTGCTGCGCGGCATCTGTTTCAAGACGGGCCCGCCCCGCACCGTGGGTGTCGAACTGGAATGGCTCGTCCACGATCTGCGTACCCCCGAAATCCCCGTCCCGGCCCACCGCCTCCGAGAGGCGTTCGAGGGGCTGCGGGCCCTGCACCTCCGATCCGCACTCACCTTCGAACCCGGCGGCCAGGTGGAGCTCAGCTCCGCGCCCGCCGCGTCCCTGACGGAGTGCGTCACCTCCACCTCCGCCGACCTGGACGCCGTGCGTCCGGTGCTGCGCGCCGCGGGACTCACCCTCACGGGGCTGGGTCAGGACCCCTGGAACTCCCCGGAGCGGATGCTGCGGGAGCCCCGTTACGACGCCATGGAGACCTATCTCGACCGGATCGGTCCGGCCGGCCGCGCCATGATGCGGTCGACCGCCTCCATCCAGGTCTGTCTGGACGCGGGGCACGAGGAGCCGGGGCCGCTCGGCCACGGACGGCGCTGGCAGCTCGCCCACCTGCTGGGCGCGGTGCTCGTCGCCGCCTTCGCGAACTCTCCGATGCGGGAGGGCGGGGAGACGGGCTGGCGCTCCACCCGGCAGGCCATGTGGACCCAGCTCGACCCGCCCCGTACGGCCGCGCCGTCCTCCGCACTGCCACCGCGGGACGCCTGGGCCGCGTACGCGCTCGACGCGCCGGTGATGTGCGTACGGGCCGCCGAGGGGCCCTGGACCGTTCCCGAAGGGCTGACCTTCCGGGAGTGGATCCGCTCCGGGCTGCCGCGTCCGCCGGTCCGCGCCGACCTCGACTACCACCTCACGACGCTCTTCCCGCCGGTCAGACCGCGCGGCCATCTCGAACTGCGGATGATCGACGCGCAGCCCGGTGAGGACGGCTGGCTGGTGCCGCTCGCCGTCACGACCGCGCTGTTCGACGACCCCGAGGCGGCGGAGACGGTGTACCGCACCGTCAAACCGCTCGCCGAGACGGCGGGCCCGCTGCCCGCCCCGGCCAATCCGCTCTGGATCAACGCCGCCCGGTACGGGCTGGCCGACCCGGAGCTGCACGCGGCGGCGATCGCCGCTTTCGCCGCCGCACGGGAAGCGCTGCCGCGCATCGGCGCGACACCCCACGTACAGGAGGCGGTCGACCGGTTCTTCGACCGTTACGTCCTGCCGGGCCGGTGTCCGGCCGATGATCTGCGCGCACCCGTGACAGGGAAGGACCTCCGCACATGACCGACCTCGCCGGCCTGTCCACCGAGGAGCAGCTCAAGCAGCGTGCCGTCGACTCGCTGACGGCGGCCCGGGCCCGTACCGCCCTGCTGACCTCCTGTGTCGACGACCACGACCTCACCGCACAGCACTCGCCGCTGATGTCCCCTCTGGTCTGGGACCTCGCGCACATCGGCAACCAGGAGGAGCAGTGGCTCCTGCGGACCGTCGGGGGCCGCCCCGCCGTACGCCCCGAGATCGACTCCGTGTACGACGCGTTCGAGCACCCCAGGGCCGCCCGGCCCACCCTGCCGCTGCTGCCGCCCACCGAGGCACGGGCGTACGCCGCCGACGTACGCGGCCGGGTCCTCGACATCATCGAGCGCACCCCGCTGCACGGCGGTCCCCTGCTGGACGCGGGCTTCGCCTTCGGGATGATCGCGCAGCACGAACAGCAGCACGACGAGACGATGCTCATCACCCACCAGTTGCGCACGGGGCCGACCGCGCTGACCGCGCCCCCGCCACCGGCCGGGGACACCACGGGGCTGCCCGCCGAAGTCCTCGTACCCGGTGGCCCGTTCACCATGGGAACCTCCACGGAGCCCTGGGCGCTGGACAACGAGCGGCCGGCCCACCAACGGATCGTCCCGGCGTTCTGGATCGACACCGTGCCCGTGACCAACGGCGACTACCAGCGGTTCATCGAGGACGGCGGCTACACCGAGGAGCGCTGGTGGGCGCCGGAAGGATGGGCGCAGATCCGGGAACACTCCATCGGCGCCCCGCTGTTCTGGCGGCGCGACGGCGGGCAGTGGCTGCGCCGCCGGTTCTCGGTGCTGGAGCCGGTCCCGGCGGACGAGCCGGTGCTCCATGTGAGCTGGTACGAGGCCGACGCCTACGCCCGCTGGGCGGGCCGGCGGCTGCCGACCGAGGAGGAGTGGGAGAAGGCCGCGCGCCACGACCCCGTCTCAGGACGGTCGCTGCGCCATCCCTGGGGCGACGGCGAACCCACCGAACTCCACGCCAACCTCGGCCAGCGCCATCTCCAGCCGGCCCCGGCGGGCAGCTACCCGGCGGGCGCGTCGCCGCTCGGGGTACGGCAGTTGATCGGGGACGTGTGGGAGTGGACGTCGAGCGACTTCCTGCCGTACCCGGGCTTCGCCGCCTTCCCCTACCGCGAGTACTCGGAGGTGTTCTTCGGCGGTGCGCACAAGGTGCTGCGGGGCGGGTCGTTCGCGGTGGACCAGGTGGCCTGCCGGGGCACCTTCCGCAACTGGGACCTGCCGGTGCGCCGGCAGATCTTCTCGGGGTTCCGAACGGCGCGCACCGCGGCCCCCGGCGCCCTGACCTCCTCCGCCGCGCACCCCGGAGCTCTCTGATGTGCCGTCATATCGCGGCCCTGGGACCGCCGATGAGGATCGGCGCGGTGCTCGTCGAGCCGCCGCACGCGCTCTACCGGCAGTCCTGGGCGCCGCGCAGACAGCGCAACGGGACGGTCAACGCCGACGGCTTCGGCGTCGGTTGGTACGCCGAGGGTGATCCGGTGCCCGCGCGCTACCGCCGCGCCGGCCCCATCTGGGGCGACCTGGGCTTCACCGACCTGGCCCGGGTGATCCGTACCGGCGCGCTGCTCGCCGCCGTACGGGACGCCACCCTGCCCGGCGCCGACGGGGAGGCCGCCGCGGCGCCCTTCGCCGCCGGGCCCTGGCTGTTCAGCCACAACGGCTCGGTGGGCGGCTGGCCCGGCTCGCTCGCGGGCCCGGCCGCGGCGCTGCCCGCCGAGGAGCTGCTCTCGCTGGTGGCGCGCAGCGACTCGGGGCTGGTGTGGGCGCTGGTGCTGCACCGGCTGCGGGCGGGCGACGACCTCGGTCAGGCGCTGGCCGACACCGTCGTCGAGGTGGCGGACGCGGCGCCCGGGTCCCGGCTCAACCTGCTGCTCACCGACGGTGCCCGGATAGCGGCGACAGCCTGGGGGGACACACTCTGGTACCGCGCCGGATCCGGTGACGATCCCACCCTGGTGGCCTCGGAGCCGTACGACGACGACCCGCGCTGGCGCGAGGTCCCCGACCGCACGCTGCTCGTGGCGAGCCGCGGCGACGTCCTGCTCTCCCCTCTCAAGGAGCTTCCCGCGTGAGCCCGTTCCTGCTGACCCGCACGCTGCCCGAGGACGCCACGGACGCCGCGCTGCGCGCCGATGTGCTCCACGGGCTGACCCGTACGCCCAAGACACTGCCGCCCAAGTGGTTCTACGACGCCCGGGGCAGTGAGCTGTTCGAGGAGATCACCACACTGCCCGAGTACTATCCGACGCGCGCCGAGCGGGAGATCCTGCACACCCGGGCGCCCGAGATCGCGGCGGCGACGGGCGCGCGCACCCTGATCGAGCTGGGGTCGGGGTCGTCCGAGAAGACCCGTCTGCTGCTGGAGTCGGCGCCCGACCTGACCAGTTACGTACCGGTCGACGTCAGCGAGAGCGCGCTGAGCGGGGCCGCCGAGGGGCTGCTAGCCGACCATCCGGGGCTCGAAGTGCACGCGATGGTCGCCGACTTCACCGGCGGCCTCTCGCTGCCGGACACCCCGGGGCCCCGGCTGGTCGCGTTCCTCGGCGGCACGATCGGCAATCTGCTGCCCGCCGAGCGCGCCGCGTTCCTCGCCTCGGTCCGCGGGCTGCTGGCCCCCGGGGACGGGCTGCTGCTCGGCACGGACCTGGTCAAGGAGGAGTCCGTACTGGTCAGGGCGTACGACGACGCGGCCGGTGTGACGGCCGCGTTCAACAAGAACGTGCTGACCGTCATGAACCGTGAGCTGGGCGCCGACTTCCCGCCGGACGCCTTCGACCATGTGGCGCTCTGGGACGCGGAGAACGAGTGGATCGAGATGCGGCTGCGGGCCCGCTCCCGGCTCACCGTGAAGATCCCGGAGCTGGATCTGGTGGTGCACTTCGACGCGGGTGAGGAGGTACGTACGGAGGTGTCGGCCAAGTTCCGTCAGGACCGGGTGAGGTCCGAACTGTCCGCCGCGCGGATGGAGTTGACGCACTGGTGGACCGACGCGGCGGGCCGGTTCGCCCTGTCGCTCGCGACGGCGGTCTGACGGGGGACGCCCCCGGCCCTCGCGTACGGCGCGGCGCCCCCACGGGAGCCGCCGCCGTGCGCGAGGGGGCCGTACGCGAGGGCGCCGTAGGTGATCGCGCGGTGCGCCGTACGGGCCAGCGCGCGGCGGTCGGTGTGGTGGCCGGCCGGGATCGGCGGCAGGAGGGTGATCTCCGCGATGAGCCCGCCGGCCGCCACGACCCGCCACAGCGACGCGGGCAGTGTGTCGTCCCCGACGAAGGCGGGCGCCCCCGAGGGCTCCCCGTCCGGGGCCCGGTAGGTGATCCGTACGGGCCGGACGGCGGCGCCCGCGTCCACGGCGGCCTGGAAGACGGCCGAGGTGAACCGGCCCTGCTCCCGGCCGCACCAGGTGCACGCCTCGGGGAAGGCGATCACCCGTGAGCCCGCCCCGAGGGCGCCGGAGAGGGTGCGTACGGCGTCGGGCAGCGCGCGCAGCCGCTCACGCTCGACGAACAGCGTGCCGCCCCGGGCGGCGAGCGCGCCCAGCAGCGGCCAGCGCCGGATCTCGCTCTTGGCCAGCATCCGGCCGGGGAAGACGGCGGCGAGGAGCGGGATGTCCAGCCAGGAGATGTGGTTGGCGACGACCAGCATCCCGGCGCCGCGTGGGGCCACGGCGCGCGCCGCCCCACGCGCCCCCGTCCCGTACTCCCCCGTCCCGTACGACCCCGCGCCGTACGACCCCGCGCCGTGCACCGTGATCCGCAGGCCGAAGGCGCGCAGTACGGTACGGGACCAGCTCCGGGTGAGCCGGTCGCGTACCGCCGCGCCCAGCGGGGCGAGGAGCGGCGCGAGCAGCGCGCCGCACAGGACGAGCGGGATCCCCAGCAGCAGACGGCCGGCTCCGGTCGCCGTACCGGCCGCCGGGCCGCGGTGGCGCGAGCAGTCGCGCGGGGTGCAGGGCGCGGTGGGCAGCCAGGCGCTCATGCGGCGGGGGCGAGGGAGAGGAAGTGCCGCAGATAGCGCGGGTTGGTGCGGCGCATCGACAGCAGGACGTACAGGTCGGCGACGCCGAACTCCGGGTCGTGCGCGGGGGCGCCGCACACCCAGGCGCCGAGCCGCAGATAGCCGCGGAGCAGCGGCGGCAGTTCGGCGGGGGCGGCGGCCTCGGCGGCGGGCTCCGGGGTCCAGAGCCGGTGCGGGGTGACCCAGTACTCCTCGGGGGCGAGGTGCTTGTCCTTGACGCGGTTCCAGGTGGAGGCGGCCAGCGCGCCGCCGTCGGCGAGGGGCACCGAGCAGCAGCCCGCCAGCCAGTTGTGTCCTGTGGTGGTCATGTAGCGGGCGAGCCCGGCCCAGATCAGGGCGATGACGCCGCCGGTGCGGTGCAGCGGGTGGACGCAGGAGCGGCCCACCTCGACCAGGTCGTGGCGGATCGGGGCGAGCCGGGCGAGGTCGAACTCGCTGTCGGAGTAGATCCGTCCGGCGGCCCTGGCGCGCTCGGGCGGCAGCAGCCGGTACGTGCCGACGACCTCGCCGGTGGACTCCTCCCGGACCAGCAGATGGTCGCAGTACGCGTCGAACTCGTCGGTGTCGAGACCGGGCTCGGGTCCGTCGAGCCGGGCGCCGAGCTCCCCGGCGAAGACGAGGTGCCGCAGGCGCTGGGCGGCCCGTACGTCCTCCTGGGTGCGGGCGAGCGAGACGAGGTAGCGCGGCTCGGCACCGGCGGCGGGGCCCGGGGTGGGGAGCGGGGCGGGGGAGAGGACGGTGGCGGGAGCGGGGGCGGGCATGGCGGACTCCTGTGCCGTAGGGAGGGCAGGGTGCCGGGTCCGTCGCGGGCGCGTGGACCCGGCACCTCGTTTCTTCCGTGACCGACTGGATTTGACATGACCACACGGCGGAGTGCGGATGTGAGGCGGCTGAATGGCGGGGACCACACCACTCCAGGGGCTTCCCCTACAGCACGCGGCCGGCGGGGCCGCCGTCCTCGGCCACGACGTCGCGCGGGGAGAGCACCGTGCCCGCCCAGGTCAGAGCCTTCCAGCCAGCCTCGGGGGCGCCCTCCAGGGCCACGACGCCCGTGTTGGCCAGCGCGTGGGCCGCGGCGAAGTCCACGTCCACGTTCCGCGCGCGGGCGGCGGTCCACATCCGGATCGCCGCGCCATGGCTGACCAGCGCGACCGTACCGGCGCCCGTCGCCGCCGCCTCCGCGACCACCGCGTCGAACCGGGCCAGCGCCTCCGCCCCGCTCTCACCGCCCGGCATCCGCAGCTCCGTTTCGCCCGCGGACCAGGCGAACGCGGTGGTCAGATAGCGCCGGATCGACTCCTCGTCGCCGCGCATCTCCAGCTCCCCCGCCGCCAGCTCCCTGATCCCCTCCCTGACCCGGATCTCCAGTCCGCGCGCGACGGCCAGCGGGGCCGCCGTGAGCCGCGTACGGACCAGGGTCGACACGAACAGCGCCCCGATGTCCTCGTCGGCCAGCGCGGCGGGCAGCGCGGCGGCCTGCCGCTCCCCCGTCGCGGTGAGCCCGGGACCGGGCGCGGCGGTGTCCAGGAGGCCGGCGAGGTTGGACGGTGTCTGGCCGTGGCGGATCAGCAGCAGGCGCATGAGGTCGCATCCTCCGGATGGGGGTACGGGTATCCGTACCACTCTCCCAGAGGGCGGCGGGCGCCACCGTGGCCTCGCGGGGAACGGCCGGGTGGGGCACGGTGGAGTGACGCCGCGGCCCCCGCGACGTGTGAAGGCGTGAACGTGAAACCTGCAGAGGAGAACGGCCCCATGTCGCACCACACCTACCGGGTCACCGAGATCGTCGGCACCTCGCACGAGGGCGTCGACGACGCCATCCGCAACGGCGTCAGCCGCGCGGCCCAGACGCTGCGCGGGCTGGACTGGTTCGAGGTGACACAAGTACGCGGCCACATCGTCGACGGCGACATCGAGCACTACCAGGTCGGCATGAAGGTCGGATTCCGGCTCGACGACACGGAGTGACACTCCCGGGCGCGGCACGGAGTGCGGCTCCCGGGCGCGGCACGGAGTGCGGCTCCCGGGCGCCCACCGCCCGGCGGGCCGGAGACCGGCGCTCAGGCCGTGAACCCCGCGTGGACGTGGTCGTGATGGGTGGCGTCGCTGAAGAACTGGCCCGCGGCGCCGCCGGAGAGCTGGACCGGACCGCCCACGTTGTACGAGCCTGCCGCCGCCGCGTCCCGCATGAAGGTCTCCACGAGCCGGCGGGAGGTGGCCGGGTCCACGACCGCGTGGCCGTCGATCTGCCAGACGTCGAAGGCCCGGCCACGCGGGTGGTCGCTGGGCCGGTCGGTGCCGAAGACGTCCAGCGGATGGCCGGAGCGGATCACACTCACGTACATCCGGTACGTACCGGCCAGTCGGAGCAGTGCCCGCAGCACGCTCTCGTGGATGTGGCCGCTGCGGATGTCCGCCGCCGCGGCGGGCGGCAGGGTGATCCGCGACTCCGCCAGCACCTCGCGCGCGGCGGCGGGCAGCGCGGGGACGGCGGCGCCGGGCCTGGCCGGGTGGAGCGCGGTGACCTCCCAGCGGGGCCGCGCCCGGCTGAGCCGTACGTCCACGGTGGTACCGGTCGTGCCGGTCGGGTGGTCCGGGGTCCACTGCCGGCAGACCACCAGCACACTGGCCGAGGCCGCCAGGATCCCGCCGTACTGGGCGTCGATCACCTGGAGCACGGCCTCGTCGGCGGCGGGCAGCAGCGCCCCCGCCGCGTCCACGAGCGCCGGCGCCGCGCCCAGCGCGGCCACCCGCCGTTTCGCCGCCGCCGCGCCGCCCTGCCCGGCCGGCCAGGCGCCGATGGCCTCCACGACCTGTACGGCGCGCAGCTTGACGGCGGGGTCCACGTCGTCGCGGTCGGGCCGCCACGGGGTGGTCGTCGGCAGCGGTACGGACGGACGCGCCCGGACGGCGGCCCCCGTCCGGGCGCCCCCGGAGCACCCGGTGGCGGCCCCCGCCAGCAGCCCGCCGGTGCCCAGCAGCAGCGCCCGCCGTCCGAGTCCCATGGCTCCACCCGCTCCCTGGTCGTTCCTGTGCTCCAGGGTGCGGGACATCGGGCCCGGCCGCGCGCCGCCGCGCGCCGCCGGGGTCCGACGGGCCGTCAGCGGGCGACTTTACGGGTGGCCCGCAGCCACTCCTTGTTCATCGCCGCGATCGACGGCAGGGGGATCCCCTTCGGGCAGGCGGTGGCGCACTCCCCCGCGAGCGTGCAGCCGCCGAAGCCCTCCTCGTCCATGGTGGCGACCATGTCCAGGACGCGGGTCTCGCGCTCGGGCGCGCCCTGCGGCAGGACATTGAGGTGGTTGATCTTGGCCGAGGTGAAGAGCATCGCCGAGCCGTTGGGGCAGGCCGCGACGCAGGCGCCGCAGCCGATGCACTCGGCGTGCTCGAAGGCGGAGTCGGCGTCGGGTTTGGGCACCGGGGTGGCGTGTGCCTCGGGGGCGGCGCCGGTGGGGGCGGTGATGTATCCGCCGGCCCCGATGATCCGGTCGAAGGAGGAGCGGTCCACGACCAGGTCCTTGACGACGGGGAAGGCACCGGCCCGCCAGGGTTCGACGTCGATGGTGTCGCCGTCGTCGAAGTGGCGCATGTGGAGCTGGCAGGTGGTGGTGCGTTCGGGGCCGTGGGCGTCCCCGTTGATGACGACACCGCAGGCGCCGCAGATGCCCTCGCGGCAGTCGTGGTCGAAGGCCACCGGCTCGTCGCCCTTGAGGATCAGCTCCTCGTTGAGGGTGTCGAGCATCTCCAGGAACGACATGTCCTCGGAGATGCCGTCGAGCCCGTAGGTGACCATGGCGCCGGGGGTGTCGGCGTCGGGCTGGCGCCAGACGCGCAGGGTGAGCCTCATGCGTAGCTCCGCTGGGTGGGGTGGACGTACTCGAAGACGAGGTCTTCCTTGTGCAGGACGGGTGCGCTGCCCGTGCCTTTGAACTCCCAGGCCGCCGCGTACGAGAACTCCTCGTCCCGGCGGGCCGCCTCACCGCCCTCGGTCTGCGACTCGTCACGGAAGTGGCCGCCGCAGGACTCGGTGCGGTGCAGGGCGTCCAGGCACATCAGCTCGGCGAGTTCCAGGTAGTCGACGACGCGATTGGCCTTCTCCAGCGACTGGTTGAGCTGTTCGCCGGTGCCCGGCACCTTGATCCGGCGCCAGAACTCCTCGCGGATCTGCGGGATGCGGTCGAGCGCCTTGCGCAGCCCGCTGTCGGTGCGGGCCATCCCGCAGTGTTCCCAGAGGAGTTCGCCGATCTCCTTGTGGAACGACTCGGGCGTACGGTCGCCGTCGACCGCGAGCAGCAGCCGCAGCCGGTCCTCGGTGTCGGCGACGGCCTCGGCGACATCGGGGTGGGAGTCGTCGACCGTGTCGTGGTGCGGGTGGCGGGCGAGGTAGTCGTTGATGGTGGACGGCAGGACGAAGTAGCCGTCCGCGAGCCCCTGCATGAGGGCGGACGCGCCGAGCCGGTTGGCGCCGTGGTCGGAGAAGTTGGCCTCACCGATCGCGAACAGGCCGGGCACGGTGGTCTGGAGGTCGTAGTCGACCCAGAGTCCGCCCATGGTGTAGTGGATCGCCGGGTAGATCCGCATCGGGACCTCGTACGGGTTCTCGGCGGTGATCCGCTCGTACATCTCGAAGAGGTTGCCGTACTTCTCCTCGACGGCCCGGCGGCCGAGCCGGGCGATGGCGTCGGTGAAGTCGAGGTAGACGCCCTGGCCGCCGGGGCCGACACCGCGTCCCTGGTCGCAGACGTTCTTCGCGGCGCGCGAGGCGATGTCGCGGGGGACGAGGTTGCCGAAGGACGGGTAGATCCGCTCCAGGTAGTAGTCGCGCTCGTCCTCGGGGATCTCGGCCGGCGGGCGGGTGTCGCCGGGCGCCACGGGCACCCAGATCCGGCCGTCGTTGCGCAGCGACTCGCTCATCAGGGTCAGTTTCGACTGGTGGTCGCCGGAGCGCGGGATGCAGGTGGGGTGGATCTGGGTGAAGCAGGGGTTGGCGAAGTGCGCGCCGCGCCGGTGTGCCCGCCAGATCGCGGTGGCGTTGCTGTTCTTGGCGTTGGTCGACAGATGGAAGACGTTGCCGTAGCCGCCGGAGGCGAGGACCACCGCGTCGGCGAAGTACGGGGTGATCTCGCCGGTGATCAGGTCGCGGGCGACGATGCCGCGCGCCCGCCCGTCGATGACGAGCAGGTCGAGCATCTCGGTGCGGGCATGCATCTCGACGGCGCCGGCGGCGATCTGCCGGGAGAGCGCCTGGTAGGCGCCGAGCAGGAGTTGCTGGCCCGTCTGGCCGCGCGCGTAGAACGTACGGGAGACCTGGACGCCGCCGAAGGAGCGGGTGTCGAGGAGTCCGCCGTACTCCCGGGCGAACGGGACGCCCTGGGCGACACACTGGTCGATGATCTCGACGGAGACCTCGGCGAGCCGGTGCACATTGGACTCGCGGGCGCGGAAGTCGCCGCCCTTGACGGTGTCGTAGAAGAGCCGCTGGACGGAGTCGCCGTCGTTGCGGTAGTTCTTCGCGGCGTTGATGCCGCCCTGGGCGGCGATGGAGTGGGCGCGGCGCGGGGAGTCCTGGTAGCAGAACTGGACGACGCGGTAGCCCTGTTCGGCGAGGGTGGCGCCCGCGGCGCCGCCCGCGAGGCCCGTGCCGACGACGATCACGGTGTGTTTGCGGCGGTTGGCGGGGTTGACGAGCTTGGCCTCGAAGCGGCGCCGGTTCCACCGCTCGGCGACGGGCCCGTCCGGTGCCTTGGTGTCGGCGAGCGGCGCGCCGGTGGTGTACTCGGTGTAACGGGTGGGTTCGTTCATCTCAGCTCACCACTCCGGTCATGACGGCGACGGGTACGGCGACGAAGCCCGCGGTCAGCGCCAGCGCCAGCACGTCGGCCGTGGTCTTGAGAACACGGTCGCGGGCGGCGCTGCCCACGCCGAGGGTCTGCGCGGCGCTCCAGAAGCCGTGCCGGACGTGGAGCCCGAGGGCGACCATCGCGGTGATGTAGATCGTGTTGCCGTACCAGGTGGAGAAGGTGTCCACGACGTTCTGGTACGGATGGCCCGGCTGGAAGCCGCCGGGGTGCGCGGTGCCGGTCGTCAGGTCGAGGATGTGCCAGACGATGAACAGGGCGAGGATGATCCCGCCCCAGCGCATGGTGCGGGTCGCGTAGCTCGCGCGCGCCCGCCGGTGGACGTAGCGGCTGGGGCGCGCCGCGATGTCGCGGCGGCTGAGCTGGTACGCGCAGACCCCGTGCAGGACGACGGCGGCGACGAGGACGATCCGTACGAGCCACAGCGCCCACTCGTAGTGCAGCAGGGGCTCGCCCAGGGTGCGCAGCCAGTGGGCGTACCCGTTGAACTCGGACGCCCCGAAGAAGATCTTGAGATTGCCGAGCATGTGCGCGACGAGGTAGCCGAGCATGATCAGGCCGCTCACGGCCATGACCGTCTTTTTCCCGATCGTCGATCCCCAGAGGGTGCGGGGCATGGACGCCCGTTTGTCCGTCCGCGTTGCCAGAGCCATGTTCATGACGCTAGGCCGCCGCACCCGAGAGGTCCAAGACATGGTCCGGCTGATGTCCATAGACAGTGCCTATCGTGGACGTATCCTGGGGAGATGCAGTTCCAGCAGCTCGTCTATTTCGTGGCCGTCGCCGAGACCCGCCACTTCACCCGCGCCGCCGAGCGCGTGCATGTCTCACAGCCGTCGCTGTCGCAGCAGATCAGGGCGCTGGAGAAGGAGCTGGGCGCCGAGCTGCTGAGCCGCGCCCGGGGCAATGTCGCCCTCACCGACGCGGGCGAGGCGCTGCTCCCGCTGGCCCGGCGGATCCTCGCCGACGCGGAGACCGCGCGGGTCGAGGTCCAGGAGCTGGCGCAGCTCCGGCGCGGCCGGGTCAGGCTGGGCGCGCCGCCGAGTCTGTGCACCGGCCTGCTGCCCGAGGTGCTGCGCGCCTTCCATGATCAGCATCCCGGCATCGAGCTGCTGATCGAGGAGAGCGGTTCGCACGATCTGGTGCGGGAGCTGGCCCGCGGCGCGCTCGATCTGGCGCTGGTGGCGATGCCGCTGCCGGCCGCGTCCCCCGCGCTGACCACGGTCGAACTGCTCCACGAGGACCTGGTGGTGGTCTCCTCGCCCGGCGCCCCGGCCCCCAGGAGTCCGGTGCGGATCGCCGATCTGGAGGGCCGGCCGCTGGTGATGTTCCGGCACGGCTACGACCTGCGCGAGCTGACCGTGGCCGCCTGTCGGGCCGCCGGGTTCGAGCCGTCGTTCACCGTGGAGGGCGGCGAGATGGACGCCGTGCTCGGTTTCGTACGGGCCGAGCTCGGCATGGCGGTGGTGCCGAGCATGGTGGCGGCGCGGGCGCACGACCTGCGGGTGACGCCCCTGGCCAGGCCGGGGCTGAGCCGTACGATCGCGCTCGCCCACCGCAGCGACGTCGCCCCGCCGCGTGCCGCCCGGGAGCTGCAGAGGGTGCTGCTGTCCACGCAGGGCGAGGCCGGAACGGCGGCGGCCCGGACCGCGGGTTCGTCGCCGTCCGGCCGCCGCTCCGCTCAGACCGCGTCCGCCAGCGACAGGGTGTGAAGGTGCTCGGGCGGTCCCGGCCTGGCGTAGTACCAGCCCTGCGCCGTGTCGCAGCCCAGTCGGCGCAGATGTTCCGCCTGCGCCCCGGTCTCCACGCCCTCCACCGTCACGGCCAGCTCCAGGCTGTGCGCCAGGGAGACGATCCCCTCGACGATCTTCAGATCGACCGGGTCGGCCGGATGCTGCTGCATCCCCTGGGTGAAGGAACGATCCAGCTTGAGCACGCTCACCGGCAGCCGGCGCAGATTGGCCAGGTTGGAGTAGCCGGTGCCGAAGTCGTCGAGCGCGATGTCCACGCCCATCTCGGCGAGCTGGCGCAGCGGTTTGAGCAGATCCTCGTCGGCGCCGATCAGCGCCGACTCCGTGACCTCCAGGCAGAGCGCGCCCGGCGGCAGCCCGACCCGCTCCAGCACCTCGACCGTGTCGGCGACGAGTCCGGGGTGGTGGAGCTGGGCCGGGGAGAGGTTCACATTGATCCGCAGCGGTCCGCCGAGCGCGCCCTCCGGCAGCTCCTGCTGCCAGAACCGGGCCTGCCGTACGGACTGTTCCAGCACCCAGCGGCCGAGCGGCACGATCAGCCCGGTGTGCTCGGCGAGCGGGATGAACCGGTCCGGGCCGAGCACACCGTGCTGCGGATGGGACCAGCGCACCAGCGCCTCAGCGCCGTGCACGGTGCCGTCGTCGAGATGGACCAGCGGCTGGTACTCGATGAAGAACTCACCGCGTTCCAGGGCGGTCGGCAGCGCCGTGGTCAGCCCGTGCCGGGTGATGGCGCGGGCGTCGGCCTCCGGGTCGGCCAGCTCGAAGCGGTTGCCGCCCGCCGCCTTGGCCCGGTACATGGTGATGTCCGCGCTGCGCAGCACCTCCGCGGGGCTCCGCCCGGCGGCCGGTCCCTCCACGATGCCGATGGAGCCGCGTACGGTGAACTCCCGGCCCTCCAGCCGGATCGGGGTGGTCAGCACGCCGAGGATCCGGGAGGCGAGGTCGGTCACCTCGCTCTCGGTGCCGGGCCCGGTCGTCAGGGCCACGAACTCGTCGCCGCCGATCCTGGCCACCATCTCGCCCGGCGCGGTGGCGCACGACTGGAGCCGGTCCGCGACCTCGACCAGCAGCCGGTCGCCCGAGGAGTGGCCGAGGCTGTCGTTGATCGCCTTGAAGCCGTCGAGATCGAGGTAGCAGAGGCCGAAGCGCGCGTCGTCGCCCGCGGCGAGCGTCTTCTCCAGGCGCTCGAAGAACAGCGTCCGGTTGGGCAGTCCGGTCAGCGCGTCGTGGGTGGCCTCGTACCGCAGCCGCAGATTGAGCAGCCGCCGCTCGGTGGTGTCCTCCATCAGCGCGAGCTGGTACTGCGGGGCGCCCTCGGGGTCCCGGAGCAGCGAGAGCGTCAGATTGGTCCAGAGCACGGTGCCGTCGTTGCGGTAGAACGCCTTCTCGACCCGGAAGTGCTCACGCTCGCCGCGCACCAGTTCGCCGTACAGACGCCACACGTGGGGGCCGTCCTCGGGATGGACCCACTCGCTCACGTTGCGGCTGCGGACATGGTGTTCGAGCCCGCCGAACATCTCGGTGAGGGTGTCGTTGACCTCCAGGACGTTGCCGTCGAGGTCGGCGATGCCGATCCCGATGGCCGCGCCCTCGAAGACCGCGTGGAAGCGGGCCTGGGTGGCGTGGAGCGCGTCCTCCGCGTCGCTGCGCGCCGCCAGCGCGGAGCGTGCGACGGCCTCCTGCTCGGCGAGGGTCCGCTCCCGCAGGGCCAGGGCGTACCCGGCGGCCAGGGCGTGCTGGAGACGGGCGCACCGGGCGCGGCTCTCCTCCCCGGGCAGTTCGTCCGTACCGCAGTACAGGACCAGGTACGAGTCGATGACGCCGAGGGTACGGCTCAGGGCCTCGGGGTCGGTGCAGTGCGCGGCGACCAGGGCGGTGCCCGCCGCTCCCGCGGGGGTGCTGTCGAAGGGGCGGGCGTGCAGCGCCTCGCGCAGCGTGCGGGCCAGCGGCAGCAGGCACTCCTCGAACTCGGCGCGCGTGAGCGACGTGGCCGTCGCCGGGAAGATCGCCCGGCTCCAGATCGTCGCGAACCTTCTGAGTCTGTCCTCCAGGCCGTCCGGGTCCGCCGGGCCCGGCTCCTGCCCCTGCTCCCTCACGCCTTGCGTCCCACTCCGGCGAAGCCCGAGTAGGCGTACGGATCCTCCTGGTCGGCGGGGCTGCCGGGGCGCCAGTCGGGCATGGACACCAGGCCGGGCCTGACCAGCTCGAAGCCGTCGAAGAAGCGGGCTATCTGCTCGCGGGAGCGCATCACCAGCGGGCTGCGGGTCTCCGTGTAGACGGCGACGGCGGCGTCCGTGTCCTCCACGGAGGCCGGGACGCCGTCGTAGGAGGCGTGGGTGACGGTGATGAGGCTGCCGGGGGCGAGCGCGTCGCGCAGTTCGGCCACGGCCCGGTAGGGCTGGTCCTTGTCCTCCAGGAAGTGCAGGACGAAGTTGAGCAGCACCGCCACGGGCCGCTCCAGGTCGAACAGCCCGGCGGCCTCCTGGCTGTGCAGGATCTTGCGGGGCTCGCGGAGATCGGCGTTCACGACGGCGGCGTTGGCGTTGCCTTCGAGGACGGCCCGGCTGTGGGCGACGGCGACCGGGTCGTGATCGACGTAGAGCACCTTGGCGTCCGGGTCGAGCGAGGCGGCGACTTCGTGGACATTGCCGAAGGCCGGAATCCCGGATCCGATGTCGAGGAACTGGCCGATGCCTTCGGCGGACGCGAATTCCACGGTGCGGCGCATGAACGCGCGGTTCGCTTTCATGATCTTGGGAAGTCCCGGCATGAACCCCATGGCCCGGCGCGCGGCTTCCCTGTCCACCTCGAAATTGTGCGAACCGCCCAGATAGTAGTCATAAATGCGGGAAACGCTCGGCACCGAAATGTCGATGCCCTGCGGGGCCCAGGCGGGACGCTCCATCGATGTCTCCAACAAGTCGCCACGGGGTGCGGCCTGATAACGGCCGGTTGTTCGAGCCGAGGCTACTGATCGACCGCCAAGAGAGCGAGCCCAAACGGAAATTAGCGATCCGTTCTTGGTCACATACAGTCGGCATGTGCATGTGGTCCGCCGCCACACCGAGGAGTGTGACGGCGGACCGTTGGGTCGGAGACGCGGCGTGGGGACTACTCGGACGCTCCGACCAGCTCATTGTCGGGAGTGACGGCGAACCAGGTGCCGCCGACGCCCTGACCGTTGGTGTCGCCGGGCTTCTTGTCGCCCACAAAGGTGTAGATGGGCGAGCAGTTGAGGGTCTGCTGCTTGATTCCGTCGGGCCGGTCGAAGGTGACGAAGCCCTTGGTGGTGACGCCGTCGACGTCGTTCTTGGAGACGGGGGCGACCACCGGCCACTTGTCGAGGCAGGCGCCGGTGCACGCGGTCTTCATCGGCCACGCCGTGTCCTTCGTGAACCGGTAGACCGTCATGCCCTTCGCGTCCACCACGACGTCGCCGAGCTTCGGGTCCTTGCGGACCGAGAGGCCCGCCAGGTCGCCCGAGGGCTCCTCGGCCGCGGCGCCCGAACCGCCGCCGGCGGCCGCCGGGGATGCCTTCTTGCCGTCGGGGGCGGACGCGAACCAGGTGCCGCCCACGGCCTGGCCCTTGGCGTCGCCGGGGCTGGTGTCCTTGACGTAGCGGTACATCGGCCAGCCGTCGACGGTGAGTTGCTTGGTCCCGTCGGCCCTGGTGACCTCACCGAGCAGGGATGCCTCGGTGCCGGCGGCGGCCTTGGCGTCGCCCGCGGTCACGACGGGCCACGTGGTGGCGCAGTCGCCCTCGCAGTTGGACTTCGGCGGGGCCGGAGTGTCCTTGTCGAAGCGGTAGAGGGTGAAGCCCTCACTGTCGGTGAGGACCTTGCCGAGCTTCTTGCTGTCCCACACGGCGAGTTGCCCCGCGGGCTTGGCCGCTGCCGCCGTGCCGGCCCCGGCGGCGCCGGCCCCCGTCCCCGCCCCGGCGCCGGTGTCCGCGCCGTATCCGCTGTCGGCGGCGCCGGCCGGGTTCGCGGCGCCGACGGACTGTCCGTTGGTGTTGGTGCCAGGGTCCTGACCGCACGCCGTCGTCAGGGCCAGTACGGCCGCCGCGGTGACCGCGAGCGAGGCGTTCCGCCAGGTGTTCATGTCAACTCCTGATATCCATGGGCCGGTTGAGGCGCTCGGGTGCGCTGCTCATGGTCCTAAGTACGGAACGGAGGCGGCATCCCGTTCAACGCGGCCGGAAAAAACTTCCGCGGCGTGTTCTCGCCGGTGCCAAATACCCCCTATCAGGGGGAATCCGAGCAACTTCCGGCGTGCCGGGGCCCGATCATGACCAAGCTCCTGCCCGTGTATGGATCGCTCGTCGGACGGCTGCTCACAGCCGCCGCACTCATCTCGCTGTCGGCCGCCGCCCCGGCGCCCGCCGCGGCGGACAGTTGCGCCTACGCCTCGACCGGTACGGGCGACGCGGTGGAGGTGGTGGCCGTGGCGGGCAGTGGCGGCTGCCGGCCGACACCGACGCCTCCCCCGCCACCCGAACCACCGCCGAAGCCACCACCCCCACCACCTCCGCCTCCACCACCACCTCCTCCGCCACCGCCGCCTCCCCCGCCGACGCCGCCACCACCGCCGCCACCGCCCGTGGTGGTCACGCCGAAGCCGCCGCCCCCGCCCGTCGTCCGGCCCACCCCGCGACCGCCCCGCCCGGCACCGGCACCGCCGCCCGCCGCCGCGCCCCGGCCGCGTCCGGTGACCGTCGCGCCCGCGCCGCCCCGTCCCACGCCGCCCCCACCCGCTCCCTCTCCGACACCGAGTCCGAGCCCGAGCCCGACCCCGTCCGCCGAACCGTCGCCGCCCGCCGTGGCCCTGCCGGCCTACCGCCAGGCGACCCGTCAACAGCCGCCGAGCGGCACCTCCCCCGTCCTGCGGATGCTTCTGATCACGGCCCCCGCCGTACTCGCCGCGGCCGTGCTGCGCCCCCGCTCCCGCTCCCGTTCCCGCTGATCCACGGAGGTCCCATGTCGGACTGGCTCGTCCTGGGCATCGCGATGGCCGCCGCCTGCGCGGTCGTCCTCACCATCGTCATCTTCAACAACCGGGGCGTCAGCGAGGAAGCCGACGACCCCGCCGATGTCCCCGGGGTCATGGACTACATGACCATGATGATCGGCGTGGTCTACGCGATCGTCCTCGGCCTCGCGATCGCCGGCGTCTGGGAGGCCAGGGGCGCCGCCCAGGAGTCGGTACGCCAGGAGGCGCAGGCGCTCCACGAGATCCAGCAGCGCGTACAGGTCTACCCCACGGAGGTACGGGAGCAGATCCGCGGCGACGTCGACGCGTACGTCTCGTACGTCGTGCACACCGAGTGGCCGCACATGTCCCGGCACGAGGCGCTCAGCGCGAAGGGCACCCAACTCCTCGACAAGCTGCGCGCCGATGTCTCGCAGTACGCGCCG
Source organism: Streptomyces sp. NPDC087310 (assembly GCF_044744405.1). NCBI lineage: Bacteria > Bacillati > Actinomycetota > Actinomycetes > Kitasatosporales > Streptomycetaceae > Streptomyces > Streptomyces sp. NPDC087310. The sequence continues at coordinate 302,772 of NZ_JBIUYF010000009.1, forward strand.
CGCACCGACCTGGAGGGCCAGGCATACCAGCCGCTGGTCGACCAGGTGGCCGCCGCCGACGACGCCAGAGGCGCCCGCGGACAGAACGCGGGCGACACGATGCCGGGGGTGGTCTGGTTCGGCCTCATCATCGGCGCGGTGGTCACCGTGGGGATGATCTTCGTCCTCCAGATCCGCCGCTCGTTCCGTGAACTGCTGCTCGCGGGGCTCTTCAGTGTGCTGATCGCCTTCCTCCTCTTCCTCATCTGGGACTTCGACGCCCCGTACGGGCGCGGCATCGGCGCGACCACGGCGCCGTTCCTCGAACTGTTCCCGCAGATCGGCCGCTGACCGGCGGCGAACGGGGTACGGCCGTCCGCCACCCGGGGGACGGCCGTGCCCCATTCGCCCGTCAGCGATCGCGGCTGTGGTAGGGCGCTCCTAGCGTTTCCGGCATCGAGGCGCACGTACCGGCTTCTGTGGAAATAGGTTCCACTGCTGCTCCTCGGGGACCCGGAGGCTCATCATGCGCGCGATACGTGCCACGACCACCGCTCTGCTGGGAGTGGCCGCACTCGCCCTGACGGCGCCCACCGCGGTCGCGGCGGTGCACGGCGGCTCCACGCCGTTCGGATTCACCGTCACACCCTCCACCGTGGCCCCGGGCGGGAGGGTGACCCTCGGCGTCACCAACTGCGCGTCCTCCGCGACCGCTTCCTCCGCGGTCTTCGACACCGTGAACATCCCCACGGGCCGTACGGGAACCGCCACCGTGGACTGGGACGCGAAGCGGGGCGCGGTGTACCAGGTCTCGTTCACCTGCAACGGGACGACGGGCCGCACCAACCTCACCGTCGCGGCCTCGGCGACCACCTCGACCCGCGCGCCGACCGTGTCCGCCACGAGCGTCGCGCCCGCCGGGGTACGGGGCGGTCTGGGCGGCAGCATGGGCGGTGTCGGTACGGGTGAACTCGCCGCGGGCACGGCGCTCGTGGTGGCCGCCGCGGCCGGAACGGTCTGGACCGCGCGCCGACGGGCGGAGGGCCGCGGCCACTGACCACACCCGCGCCCTCGCACCCGCCCGGCGCCCGACGCCGGACGCCCGTCGCCCCGAGCCACGTTCCGGCTCGGGGCGACGGGCGTCCGGCGTCCGCGCTCCTCCTTGCCCGTTCGGGCGCTCCCGGCCGGGGCGGCCCGCCGGGACCCGTCCGGTCAGACGCCCACGGTGTGCAGGCGCCGGCGGCGGGTGAGGAAGAACGATCCGCCGACGGCCGCCGCGGCGACCAGGCCGCCGCCGAGCGCCATCTCCGTGGAACTGGGGCCGACGGAACCGCCGAGCCCGCCGAGCGCGCCCCGCCCCTCCAGCACCCGGAACTGGTGCGTGACGGTACGGGGGTCGTCGCTGCACCGGACCGCCAGGTTGTAGTGACCGGGCGTGGTGAAGTCGTGGATCCGGGCGCGCGCCGAGGAGTGTCCCGACGAGTTGACGGACAGTTCGACCCGGGAGAAGGCGTTGGAGGTGACCGTGCCTCCGTGACCGCAGCCCTCCACCCGGATGTGGAGTGTGCCGCCCCGGTGGACCTCGAACGGGTTGACGGAGACATCGCGGGGGCCATTGGTGGCGCCGGCCAGCGGAGCGGAGAGCGCCACGGCCGCGCAGGCGGTCGCGGTCACCGCGAGAGCGCGTGAAGCACGCATCGTTGAACCTCCAGCGGAAGACGCCCCAAAGCGGCGCTCCGGGAAATTCGACGAGAACGCCTTCCATGACGAACCCTCACGGGGCAACCGGAAGCGCGCATTTCGACCCGGTACGCGCAGGTGTGCCGACACGCCGTCAGAAAGCCGTCCGGCCGGGCAGAGCCGCAGGTCACGGACCGTCAGAAGTTTTGTCGGCGGATTACTCGGTTGGAGCGTTCCGGTTACTCGCTTGGGGTACTCCGGGCACCCGCACCACCCGTTCGCCCGCCAGTGATCGCCGGTCGGCCGCTCCGCCCTTACCGTGCGTGCAGGCGTCCACGAAGGGAGAACCATGGGCCAGGACCATCACGCCCCGGAGTCGAGGAAGCGCTCGCCCTGGGGCGTACTGGCTCTCGTCATGCTCACGGGAATCGCCGTGATGCGCAACGGGGTGGACGTACCGCTGGGACCGCCGCAGCCGGCGGCCGCTGCGGCGCCGGTCAGCAGGCCCGACCCGGCCGCCCTGGCCACCTCGGCACTGCCGGACATCAAACCGCTGCCGTACGCACCGATGTCCCGGATCCGCATTCCGGCGATCAAGGTGGACGCGCCGGTGATGGACGTGGGGCTCGACCCGGACGGCTGGGTCGCCGCGCCGCCCCCGCAGGACCCCAATCTGGCCGGCTGGTACCAGAACGGAGTGTCACCGGGGCAGCGCGGTACGGCGGTGGTCGTCGGCCATGTCGACAACCAGGCGGGTCCCACCGTCTTCTACGGTCTGGGCGCGGTGGCGAAGGGCCGGCACGTCGAGGTCGACCGGTACGACGGCAGCACCGCCGTGTTCGAGGTGTACGGGGTCGAGGTCTTCGCCAAGAACGACTTCCCCGGCTCCCGGGTCTACGGCGACACCGGCCACGCCGAGCTGCGGGTGATCACCTGCGGCGGCGGTTACTCCAGGACGCGGGGGTACGACGGCAACGTCGTCGTCTTCGCCCGGATGGTCGGCACCCGCTGACGGCAGGGGGCCGGTCCCGCGGTGGGACCGGCCCCGTACCCACGCACCGCCGTACACACCCCCGTCCCCCGCCCCCGGCGGTTCAGCGGTGCGGCACCGCGATGCGGTAGCCCTCGTCCAGCAGCCGGGGCAGATACCGGCGCAGCGCCGTCACGCTCTGCGAGCGGTCGCCGCCCGCGTCGTGCGAGAGGATGACGACGCCCGGTCCCGCGCCGTCCAGCACCCTGCGGACGATCGTCCGGGTGCCGGGTGTGGTCCAGTCGAGGGAGTCGACGGTCCAGGCGAGGGGTTCCATGCCCATCTCAGCGCCGAGTTCGAAGGAGTGCCGGTTCCAGGCGCCGTACGGCGCGCGGTACCAGAGCGGCGCGGCCCCGACGGTCTCCTCGACCACCTCGCTGGTCCGTTCCAGCTCACCGCGGATCCCGGAGCGGGTGAGCTTGGTCATCTGCGGATGCGACCAGGAGTGGTTGCCGATGACATGGCCGTCGTCGGCGATCTCCCGCAGCAGGTCGCGGTGGACGTCGACCATCTCGCCGCAGACGAAGAACATCGCCCGGACGTCGTGGTCGCGCAGGGTGCGCAGGATGCCGGGGGTGTACGCGGGGTCGGGTCCGTCGTCGAAGGTGAGCACCATGGTGTGGCCCAGTTCGGGCAGTTCGAGGAAGGGCTTGTGGCGTACGGGGGGCAGGGGTCTGCCGAGGCCGCTCGGCGCCCCTTCGGTCATGGGCTGGAGCCGGTACGCGGAGGGCCGCAGCCCGACGCCGGCCGGCGGCCCCGCGGCGCCCTGCGGGGGCAGGTCCGGCACCGGCACCGGCACCTCCGGCCCCGCCGCGGGCGGCGGCCCGGCGGGGCGGCCCGGTGTCCCGGCCTCGCCCGCGGTCAGCAGCCGGGCGGTGACCGCGACGCCGAGACAGGCGGCGAGCCGCAGCACCCCACGGCGCCCCAGAATCATCTGATCCTTTTTCATGACCAATGGTTCGTACGGCGGATGCTCCGCGCCGTTCACCAACACTGGTTATCCCGGGGAAAGCACCCGATGGGATGAGGGAGGGAGCCCGACCCGGCCCCCGCGCGCCGGCGGGAACGGCAGTGTCTCACGGGACGGTCGGCCCGGTGGGGACCGTGCCGGGCCGGGCGGCCCGGCGCCGGGCGGCCCGACCAGAGCGGATAGCCTGCGTGCCGTGACTCAGCAGCCAACCGAATTCGAACGCGGGACCGACGGCCCGAAGGTGATCGTCGTCGGTATGGACGGTTCCCAGTCCTCGTTCCGTGCCGCCGCGTACGCCAGTGGTCTCGCCCGGCGGCAGAACGCGCTGCTGGCGATCGTCTACGTACAGCCCGTGCTGGCGGCGGGCGCCGCCCTGGGGGCCCCGGTCGCCGAGACGACCGGGGAGATCGCCGAGGGTCTGGTGGCCGAGATCCGCGGATCGCTGGAGCGGGTCAAGGACACCTGGGACGTCCGCTGGGAGTTCCACACCTTCCACGGGGATCCGTACAACGGCCTGGTCACCGCCGCCGAGGAGCTGACGGCGGACGCGGTGGTGGTCGGCGCTTCGGAGTCGGCGGGACACCGGTTCGTCGGTTCGGTGGCGGTACGGCTGGTCAAGGCGGGCCGCTGGCCGGTGACCGTCGTCCCGTAGGGGCCTGGTCGGAGCGGGCGTCCACCGTTCCCGTCAGCCGTCGCCCTCGGTCAGTCCGTCGGCGGCGGCGCCGCGGCTCAGCACCGCAGCGGTGATCGACGACCTGGCCTCCTGGTAGTCGTCGCGGTCGGGCTCGTCGCGCAGGGCGCGCGGCAGGCTGACGACGCGGCCGGACGTGAGGTCCATGAGCTGCGGGACGAACTCGGCCTTCTCGACGCGCCAGCGCTGCCCCGGCGCGGCGGGCGGCGCGAAGGTGAAGCGGCCGATCGAGCCCTGGTTGCCGCGTCCGTCCTGGTCGCCGTCGTCGTTGGCCATCGTGCCGGCGATCTGGTCGCCCATCCCGTAGATGATCCAGGTCCCGTTGACCTTCTCGTACGCCTGCGGGACATGGGCGTGGGTGCCGAGGATCAGGTCGATGTCGGGACGGCCCCCGGTGCGGGACGCGGTGAGCTTCCGGCCGAGGTCGAGCTGGTCGTCGTCCGGGTCGGTCTGCCATTCGGTGCCCCAGTGCAGGCTGACCACGACGACATCGGCGCCCGCCGTGCGGGCGGCGCGCGCGTCGGCGACGATCCGGCGTTCGTCGATGAGGTTGACGGCCCAGGGCTGCCCATCGGGGAGCGGCTGGTCGTTGACGCCGAAGGTGTACGCGAGCTGCGCGACCCGGGCGCCGCCCGCGGTCAGCAGGGCGGGGCGGCCGGCCTCGGCCGCGGAGCGCGCCGAGCCCGTGTGCTTCACCCCCGCCTTGTCGAAGGCGCCGAGGGTGCGGCGTACGCCGTCGGCGCCGTCGTCCAGGGCGTGGTTCGAGGCGGTGGAGCAGGAGTCGTAGCCGGTGGCGCGCAGGCCGGCGGCGATCTGGGGCGGGGAGACGAAGGCCGGGTAGCCGGAGAACGGCCCTTCCTCCTCGCCGTACACGGTCTCCATGTGGCAGATCGCCAGATCGGCCCCGGACACGACCGGTTTCACCCCGGCGAGCATGGGCCGGAAGTCGTAACCGTCACCGTCCGCTGCCTCGTTGCCCCACGCGATGACGGAGTCGTGCGGCAGGACATCGCCGGAGGCCACCAGCGTGAAGCCGCGCTGCGCGGCGGGGCCGTGTGCCGGTGGTCCGTGCGGGGCGGGCGGCTGTCCGGGGCCGGCACAGGCCGCCGTGGTGCCGAGGAGCAGGGCGGCGGCCACGGCTCCCTGTCGGATGCGCTGGGTCATCGGGTGGGCTCCGGTTTCCGTGAAGGGGCGCGAGTTGGCGGACGGGACGGTGGAACAAAAGGGCGGAATACCAACCCAATGAATCCATATAGTCATATAAATGCATGTCAAGGAGCCAAGCCGACAGCACGCCCGAATGGGGCCGAACGCCACCGCCCGACCGTTCACCGCACCACTCGCCGCAGTGAGCGACCGCTCGTCGCAGATCTCGGTGCGCTCCCTGTCCCTCGGCGCCGCCATGGGTTCGTATACGGCAGGCGGCAGCGCACACCGCAGGACAGCGACCCCGACGGGAAAGGGCGTTCACCATGACCACCGCCACGGCCACGGAGACGACCGACGAGCGGGCGCTGACGGAGCTTCAGCGCGACCACGGGCCCGCCCTGCTGAACTTCCTGCTGGGGCTCACCTACGGCGACCGGCAGCGGGCCGAGGATCTGCTCCAGGAGACCCTGGTACGGGCCTGGCTCCACCCCGAGGCGTTCGAGGGGCCCTTCGAGTCGATGCGGCCCTGGCTCTTCACCGTCGCCCGCAGGCTGGCGATCGACGCGCGCCGCTCACGCCTCGCGCGCCCCCCGGAGGTCAGCGACGGGACCCTCGCCGCCACGGCCGACCCCGAGGACCGTACGGAGAGCACGGTCGCGGCGCTCGACGTACGCCGGGCGGTCCGGGCGCTGAGCCGTGAGCACCGCGCGGTGCTGGCCCAGATCTACTTCCGCGGACTGAGCGTGAACGAGGCGGCGCGGGTGCTGGGCATCCCGCCCGGCACGGTCAAGTCCCGCTCGTACTACGCCCTGCGGGCGCTCTCCCGCGAGCTGCCCGGCTACAGCAGGTCGCCCTCGTCCAGCAGCGCGAGCAGCGACGGCGCGTCGGCCACCTCCAGATAGGCGGCGCCGCACGCGTCGCACCCCGCGAGGTGGTCCGCGACCCGCCGGTCCTCCGCCGGCTCCAGCGCCTCCAGCACATAGGCACCGAGAAGCGACCGCACATGCGGACCGGAATCGTCCGCTCCATCGCCGGGCGCGTCACTCTCGGCCTCACCCGTCACAATCCGCTCCCGTCCGCCGCCGGATCCTGCTCTTCTGGCCACGCGGGGCGGTCTCCGCCGGTTCAATGCTCCCTTAAGACCGACCGGCAATTGGTGGTCGGTCCCAGCAGGCTTCGGGGGAGGAAAGGAAGGCGGAAAAGCAATGCGTCCGGAATGTACCGAAGGGGCCGGCGGCGGCCTTCTGGTGCCCATGGCTTGGATGTACGCCGAGTACATCGCCGACGAGCTGCTGCGCACCGGGGATCTGATGCCGCCGACGACACTGGAGTACCGGGCGGGCCGGGACGCGCTCGCCCTGACCATTTTCCTCTCGGACGGCTCGGTGGGCGGCCCGCGTGTCGTGGCCAGGATGGAGGAGTGGCGCTCACTGACGGCGTACGGGACGTCCTGGCGGGACTGGGTGTGCGGACGCCTGGACCTGCTGGAGGCGGCCGACTTCGAGTCGGCCTCGGAGGTTCGCGACCCCGATCTGGCGCTGGCCGGTGACGCCTGGCGCTGGCTGGAGGAGACGGAGCTGCTGGCGCCGGACCTCGACGCGGTGGCGCCACCGCGCGGGAGCGCGCTCCGCCCGGGTGGTTCCGCGGCGGAACCGGCCCCGGAGTGCACGGGCGAGTTCCCGGGAGAGGAGGAGGGGCCGCGGGTGTGGACCCCGGCCTGGCAGCTCGGGCTGCCGCTGGGCCATCTCGCGATCCATCTCTTCTGACCCCGCCGGTCAGGTGCCGTGCACCCCCGCGCGGTACTTGGGCACCCGTACCGTGATCTTCATACCCGCGCCGACCCCGGTCTCGATGACCAGGCCGTACGCGTCGCCGTAGACCTGGCGCAGCCGCTCGTCCACGTTGAGCAGCCCGATGCCGGTGGCGGCGTCGCCCTCGCCGCGCAGGATCCGGCGCAGCCGGTCCGGCTCCATGCCGACCCCGTCGTCCTCGATCACCACCTCCGCCTCGGCGCCCGCGTCGAGCGCGCTGATGGTGATCCGGCTCGTGGTGACGGCGCCTTCGAGTCCGTGTTTGACGGCGTTCTCGACGAGCGGCTGGAGACAGAGGAACGGCAGTGCCACGGGCAGCACTTCGGGGGCGATCTGCAGGGTGACCGAGAGCCGTTCGCCGAACCGGGCCCGGACGAGGGCCAGATACTGGTCGATGGAGTGGAGTTCGTCGGCGAGGGTGGTGAACTCGCCGCGCCTGCGGAACGAGTAGCGGGTGAAGTCCGCGAACTCCAGCAGGAGTTCACGGGCCCGTTCCGGGTCGGTGCGGACGAACGAGGCGATGGCGGCGAGCGAGTTGAAGATGAAGTGCGGGGAGATCTGTGCCCGCAGCGCCTTGATCTCCGCCTCGATCAACCGGGTGCGGGAGCGGTCCAGTTCGGCGAGTTCGAGCTGCACGGAGACCCAGCGGGCCACCTCGCCGGCCGCGCGGGCGAGCACCGCGGACTCGCGCGGCGCGTAGGCGATCAGGGTGCCGAGCACCCGGTTGTCGACGGTCAGCGGGGCCGCCACGCCCCAGCGCAGCGGGCAGTCGAGATCGTCGCAGCCGTCGCTGAAGGCCGTGCCGCGCCCGCTGGCGAGCAGTTCCCGGGCCCGCTCCATCGCCCGCTCGGCGTGGTGTCCGCCGAGCCCGTCCCAGGCGAGGACCCGCTCGCGGTCGGTGAGGCAGAGCGCGTCCGTGCCGAGCAGGGAGCGCAGCCGGCGGGCGGCCTTGCGGGCGCTCTCCTCGGTGAGGCCGGCCCGGAGCGGGGGCGCGGCGAGCGACGCGGTGTGCAGGGTCTCGAAGGTGGCGTGCTCGACGGGGGTGCCGACGTCGCTGGTCCGCTCGGGGCGCGCGGTACGGCGGCCGAGGACGAAGCCGCCCGCGAGGAGCAGCGGGCCGAGCACGATCAGCACGGCGAGGGCGGCTCCGCTCATCGCGCGCCCCCTGCGGCTCCGCTCATCGCGCGCCTCCCTTGCCGTCCCGGCCGCCCGGCATCAGCGTCTCCGGGAGGTGGAAGCGTGTCATGGCGGCGTTGGTGCCGGACGGTATCCGGCTCCGGGTGGCCAGGGACACCAGGATCATCGCGAGGAAGCCGACCGGTACGGACCACACGGCGGGCCAGGCCAGCAGCGCGTGCGGCCAGCCGGACCGTACCGTACCGCTCACCGTGATCACCGTCGCCGCGAACGCGAGACCGCCGCCGAGCAGCAGCCCGGCGATCGCGCCGGGCGGGGTGAGCCGCCGCCACCAGATCCCGAGCACGAGCAGCGGGCAGAACGACGACGCGGAGACCGCGAAGGCCATCCCGACCGAGTCCGCCACGGGGATCCCGCTGACCAGCAGGGAGCCGCCGAGCGGGACGGCCATGGCGAGCGGGGTCGCCAGCCGGAAGTCCCGTACGCCGCGCGAGGGAAGGACGTCCTGGGTGAGCACCCCCGCGACGGCGGTCGTCAGCCCTGAGGCGGTCGACAGGAACGCCGCGAACGCCCCGCCCGCGACGAGCGCGCCCAGCAGATCCCCGCCGAGCCCGCCGATCGCGCGCTCCGGCAGCAGCAGGACGGCGGCGTCGGCGTACTCGGCGCCCGGGAGTTCGGGCACGTACAGCCGGCCCAGCGCGCCGTAGATCGGCGGCAGCAGGTAGAACGTGCCGATCAGCGCCAGGACGAACACGGTGGTGCGGCGGGCGGCCCGCCCGTTGGGGCTGGTGTAGAAGCGGACGACGACATGGGGCAGTCCCATCGTGCCGAGGAAGGTCGCCACGATCAGCCCGTAGGTCGCGTAGAGGGGATGGTCGGCGCGTCCGGCGACGGCGGCCGTCAGATCGAGGTCCACGGCCGGCCGGCCGTCGCCCTGCCAGGCCAGCAGCAGGAAGATCGCGGGCACCAGCAGCGCGGTGAGCTTGAGCCAGTACTGGAACGCCTGTACGAAGGTGATGCTGCGCATCCCGCCCGCCGCGACGGCCACCACCACGACGAGGGAGACCAGCACCCCGCCGAACCAGTCGGGCGCTCCGGTGAGGATCTTCAACGTCAGCCCGGCACCCTGGAGTTGGGGTACGAGATAGAGCCAGCCGGCGCCGACCACGAAGACGCTCACCAGCCGCCGGACCGCCCGGGACTCCAGCCGCCCCTCCGCGAAGTCGGGCAGGGTGTACGCGCCCGACCGGCGCAGCGGGGCCGCGACGAAGACGAGCAGCACGAGATAGCCGGCGGTGTAGCCGACCGGGTACCAGAGCATGTCCGGGCCGTGCAGCAGCACCAGTCCCGCGACCCCGAGGAAGGAGGCGGCGGAGAGGTACTCGCCGCTGATCGCGGCGGCGTTGAGGGCCGGCCCGACGGTGCGGGAGGCGACGTAGAAGTCGGAGGTGGTACGGGAGATCCGCAGCCCGAAACCGCCGACGAGGACGGTGGCGAGGACGACGACGGCGATCGCCACCGCCGGATGGCTCTGGCTCACGGAACGGGCCGGCCCTTCACCAGCCGGGCGAAGTCACGTTCGTTGCGTTCGGCGCGCCGTACGTACCACCAGGCGAGCAGGGTGAGCAGCGGATAGGCGGCGAAGCCCAGCACGGCCCACACGACGGTGGCGTCGCGCAGCGTGGCGAAGGCCAGGGGCAGGGTGCCAGCGACGAGGGCGAGGACGGCGAACGCGGTGAGTCCGGCGCGCAGTTGACTGCGCATCAGGGAGCGTACGTACGCGTCGCCGAGCGCGGTCTGCTCGGCTATCTCCGCCTGGGCGCGGTAGCGCGGCAGGGGCCGTACCCGCCGGGGCTCCCCGGTGACGATCTCGCGGCGCGGCGCCGCGGGCTCCCCCGCCATGGTGTCCCCTCCCCCGTCGTGCCCGTCGACCCGTCGTGCCCTGGTCGGGCAGCGGCTCGCGCCCGGAGTGTACGCAGCCCGGTGATCCGAGGGGAAGGCCCTGGTCAGCGACCGGTCTGCCGCATCAGCAGATCCCTCAGCGCGCGGGCGTGCCGGCGGCTGACGGCCAGCTCGGCGTCGCCGACGCGCACGCTCATCGCGCCCGCGTCCAGCCGCATCTCGTCGATCCTGGCCAGCGCGACGAGATGGCGGCGGTGGATCCGTACGAACCCGCGCGCCCGCCAGCGCTCCTCCAGCGTGGTCAGGGGGATCCGTACGAGATGGCTGCCGGTGCAGGTGTGCAGCCGGGCGTAGTCGCCCTGCGCCTCCACGTAGGCGATGTCGTCGACGGCGACGAAGCGGATCACCCCGCCCAGCTCGACGGCTATCTGGTCGGCGGCCGGGGCGGCGTGCGGCGTACGCTCCCCCACCAGTTCGGCGACCCGGCGTACGGCCTCAGCCAGCCGCTCCCTGCGGACGGGCTTGAGGACGTAGTCGACGGCCTTCAGGTCGAACGCCTGGACGGCGAAGCCCTCGTGGGCCGTGACGAAGACGATCAGCGGGGGCTCGGCGAACCCCGCGAGCAGCCGGGCGACGTCGAGTCCGCTCAGTCCGGCCATGTGGATGTCGAGGAAGACGACGTCGACGGCGGCGGAGTCGTCCGGCCCGGCGTCGAGCGCGGCGCCGATCCCGCGCAGCGCCTCGGTCGCGCTGGTGGCGCCCTCGGCCCGCCGGATCCGCGGATCGGCCCTGAGCAGGTAGAGCAGCTCCTCCAGGGCCGGTTCTTCGTCGTCCACAGCCAGTACGCGCAGCATGACGCCGGAGTGTAACGACCTGGTCGTCGGTGGCGGACACGGCTTCTCGGTGTGATTCGGCTTCTTTGAGTGATTCGGCGCCCGGCTGCGTACCAGACACCATGCGGACCTTGGACCTCCATCGCGATGTCGGCGCCTATGCACTGGGCGTGCTCGACGCCGCGGACGCCTTTCGCTTCGAGGATCACCTCATGGAGTGCCCGCAGTGCACCCTGTCGCTGGGTGACTTCGGCGGGGTGAAGACACAGCTCGACCTCTACGCGCGGCAGACCCCGGCCGGGACGGCGCCGGTCGTCGTCGCGGGCCCGGAGATGCTGGCGCGGCTGCTCGGGCGTACGGCGGAGGGGCGGCGCCGCAGCCGCAGGCGGCGGCTCGCGCTGGTGGCCGTGGCGGCGGCGCTGGTGATGGGCGGTCCGCTCACCGTCCTCGGGGTGACGCGTACGACGGTCGCGGGCCCCGCGGCGAGCACGCAGTGGACGGCGTCGGACCACACGACGGGGACGGCGGCGATGGTGACGACGACGGAGACCGACTGGGGCACGAACATCGATCTGGAGCTGGTGCGGCCCGCCGTCACCGGGGTCTGCGCGCTGATCGCCGTGGGCGTGGACGGCTCCTGGGAGACGGTGACGACCTGGGCGTCCCGTACGGAGGACGGCGAGCGGCTGGTCACCCGCGGCGGCGCGTCGATGCGGCCCGGCCAGATCGACCACTTCGAGGTACGGGCCGTGGACGGCCGCACGCTGGTACGGATCGGCGGCGGCTGACCGGCCCGTCCCGGCTATTTGAGCAGCCGGGACATCCTGCGGTCGGCGAGCGGTCTGCCGCCCGTCTGGCAGGTGGGGCAGTACTGGAGCGAGGAGTCGCTGAAGGAGACCTCCCTGATGGTGTCCCCGCAGACGGGGCACGCCTCGCCGGTACGGCCGTGCACCCGCAGCCCGGTCCTCTTCTCCGCCTTGAGCGCTCCCGCGGCCACCCCGCGCGAGCGCTCGACGGCGTCGCCGAGGGTGGTGCGCAGCGCCTGGTACAGCTCGGTGATCTCGTCCTCGGAGAGGTTCTTGACCGGTTTGAACGGCGACATCCGCGCGGCGTGCAGGATCTCGTCGCTGTAGGCGTTGCCGATGCCCGCGAGGAGCCGCTGGTCGCGCAGGGCGCCCTTGATCTGGCGGCGTTCACCGGCGAGCAGCCGGGCGAACGCGGCACGGTCGAAGGAGGCGGCGAGCGGATCGGGGCCGAGCCGGGCGATGCCGGGGACGTCCGCCGGGTCGCGGACGAGGTGGACGGCGAGGCGCTTGGTGGTGCCCGCCTCGGTCAGGTCGAAGCCGTCGCCCTCGGCGAGGACGGTCCGCCAGGCGAGCGGCCCCTTGCCGGGGCGCGGCGGGGCGCCGGTGAACGAGTCCTTCCAGCGCAGCCAGCCCGCGCGGGCCAGATGGATGGCGAGGTGGAGCGCGCCGTCCCCCGTGCCGCCGTCCCCCGTACCGCCTGCGCCTGCGCCCGCGGTGACGATGTCGAGATACTTGCCGTGGCGGCCGACGGCGGTGACCGTGGTGCCTTCGAGCGCCGAGAGCGGCGGATCATAGGTCTTCAGGACATTGACCGTCAGCGGCAGGACACGGACGATTTCCTTGCCGACCAGGTGGCCGTCGAGAAAGGTGCGCAGCGCTTCGACTTCGGGTACTTCCGGCATGGTTCCAGCGTGCCGCAGGGCTCCGGGGAACGCCCGGCGGGGATCCCCGCACCCGCAGGAAGGAAGGCCCACGTGCCTGTAAGCGACCGGCGAGCCGCAGTCCGGCCCGCCCTTGTCCTCGACAGGACGGCCGCGCGCCCCCGCGCCGTCGTGCTGATGCTGCACGGCGGACGTTCGGAGAGCGAGCGCCCGCCGACCCGGCTCAATCCGCCGGGGGCGCGCATGCGGCCGTTCACCCGCGCGGTGCTCCGCGCCACCGAGGGGTACGACGTGGTGGTGGGCCGGGTCCGCTACCGCCACCAGGGGTGGAACGGGGCCCGCGCCGACGCCGCGCGGGACGCCCGGCGGGCGCTGGACGAGCTGGAGCAGTTGGTCGGACCGGTGCCCGTGGTGCTGGTGGGGCATTCGATGGGCGGGCGCGCCGCACTGGCCGCCGCCGCGGCCGAGCAGGTCATCGGCGTGGTGGGGCTCGCCCCGTGGTGCCCGCCGGACGAACCGGCGGACCATCTCGGGGGCCGCCGGATCGTGCTGCTGCACGGCGACCGCGACCGGACGACGGATCCCCGGGAGAGCGTGGCGCTGGCCGCCCGCGCCAGGGACGCGGGCGCCGAGGCGTGTGCCGTGCTGCTGGCCGGCGGCGACCACCCGATGCTGCGCAGGGCCGGGACCTGGCACGCGCTGGCGACCGGTTCGGTCACCGGGCTGCTCGGGCTCGGCCGGTTCCCCGACGAGGTGCGGGACGCCTTCGCGCGGGCCGCCGCCGGGGAGGAGACGGATCCGGTTCAGAGGGTGTAGACGCGGCGCGCGGTGCCTCCGAAGACGGCGTCACGCTCGGCCGTGCCGAGCCCGTCGGTGACCGTACGCGCCGCGTCGAGCACGTCGCCGTACGGTGCGGCCAGCCGGCACACCGGCCAGTCGGAGCCGAACATCAGCCGCTCCGGCCCGAAGGCGTCGAGCGCGATGTCCGCGTACGGGCGCAGGTCCTCGGCCGTCCAGGAGTCCCAGGCCGCCTCCGTGACCATCCCGGAGAGCTTGCAGACGGTGTTGGGCAGGGCGGCCAGCTCCCGGAAGCGCTCCGCCCAGGGGGTGGTGCGGCCCTCGGCGACGGGTGGTTTGGCGAGATGGTCGAGGACGAAGGTGAGCCCCGGCAGGGACCGGGCCGCCCGGGTCGCGGCGGGAAGCTGGTGCGGGCGCACCAGCAGGTCGTACGCGAGCCCCGCGTCCGCGACGGCGGCCAGCCCGCGCAGCACGTCGGGGCGGAGCAGCCACTCCGGGTCGGCCTCGCCCTCCACCGGGTGGCGTACGGAGACGAGCTTCCGGCCGCCGGGGCGGGCGCGCAGTTCGGCGAGGGTGTCGGCGACGCCGGGCGCGGTGAGGTCGGTCCAGCCGACGACGCCCGCGACGAGATCGCTGCCGTCGGCGAGGGCCAGGAACTCGGGGGTCTCCTCGGCGACGGCGACGGTCTGGACGAGGACGGTGGCGCCCACCCCGGCGGCCCGTGTCTCGACGGCCAGTTCCGCCAGGGTGAAGTTCCGGCGGATGGGGTCCATCCGGCTGCCGGTCATCCACTCCTGGGGGCGTACGGACAGGTCCCAGACGTGGTGGTGGGCGTCGACGACGGGGGCGGGGGTCACCGGGGTCACAGCTCCCACACCACGGGCAGTCCGGCGTCCGCGCCGCCTTCCGAGTAGTCGTGGACGACATCGAGGAGTTCGGCCATCCGCGCCTGCCAGGCGATGTTGACCGGGAGCCGGTCCAGGGCGGCGAGCAGGGCCGCGTAGTCCGCGCACTCCAGCAGGTGGAACAGGTCGGTGCCGCTGCGCCAGATCGTCCAGGAGGTGGCGCCCGCGGCGCGGATCGCGGCGGTGAGTTCGGCGGGCACCTCGCGGTGGGCCTCCTCGTACGCCTCGATCCGGTCGGCGCGGACCCTGGTGTGCAGGGCGACTCTCATGCGGGGGCTCCGTTCTCGGTGAGCAGTCCCTCGGCGCGCAGTTCGGCCCAGAGGTCGTCGGGGAGGGGCAGTTCGGCCAGTGCGGCGGCGTCCCGTACCTCGGCGGCGGATCGGGTGCCGACCAGGACGCTCGCGACGGCCGGATGGCTCCGGGGGTACTGGAGGGCGGCGGCGCGCAGCGGGACGCCGTACCGCCGGGTGACCGCGTCCATGCGCAGGGCCCGGTCGAGCAGGGCGGGCGGCGCGGCGGTGTAGTCGTACGTCGCGCCGGGGCGCGGGTCGGCGAGCAGCCCGGAGTTGAAGACCCCGCCGACCACGACGCTCCGGCCGCGCGCCGTGGCCTCGGGGAGCAGTTCGGTGAGCGCCGACCCGTCGAGCAGGGTGAAGCGGCCGGCGCACAGGACGACATCGGTGTCGGTGTCGCGCAGGAAGCGGGTGAGCATCGCGGTCCGGTTCATCCCGGCGCCGATGGCGCCGACGGTCCCCTCGGCGCGCAGCCGCTCCAGCGCCGGGTACGCCTGGGTGAAGGCTTCCTCGGCGTGGTCGTCGGGGTCGTGCAGATAGACGATGTCGATCCGGTCGAGGCCGAGCCGGGTCAGGCTCTCCTCGACGGAGCGGCGTACGCCGTCGGCGCTGAAGTCCCACACCCTGCGGTGCGTCGCCGGTACGGCGAAACCGTGGGCCAGATCGTCCGGCACGGTGGTGGCGGCGCCGGGCACGGGTTCGAGGATCCGGCCGGCCTTGGTGGAGAGCGTGTACGCGCTCCGGGGCCGCTCGCGCAGCGCCTCGCCGAGCCGTCGTTCGGAGAGGCCGAGGCCGTAGTGGGGCGCGGTGTCGAAGTACCGGATGCCCGCCTCCCAGGCGGCGTCGACGGCCTCGCGCGCCTGCCCGGGGTCGACCGGGGTGTAGAGATTGCCGATCCCGGCCGCCCCGAAGGACAGGTCGGTCACCCGGACCGTGCCGCCGGTCCTGAGCGTGGTGTGCCGCATACCGCTGCCGCCTCCCCTGTGCCGACGTCCGTCCGTCGTCGATCACGACGAATATTCATCGGATGACTGAGGACGTCAACACCCCTGAAGAAGCCTTCGGGGATTTTTCGCCGCCGACCTGTCCGATCTATCGACCGAGGGCGGGGAAGCGGTTCAGCGCCCGGGCCGGTCCGGGACGACGAATTCGCACCACACGCACTTGCCGCTGCCGCGCGACTCCACGCCCCAGGCGTCCGCCAGTTCGTCCACGAGCAGCAGTCCGCGCCCCGAGACTCCGGACTCCCCGGCCTCGCGGCGGTGCGGCAGCGCGCTCGACCCGTCCTCGACCTCCACGCGCAGCCGCCGGCCGGTCCCGGGCCGCTCCGGCTCCGGGCGCTCCGGTCGTGGCAGCACACGGACCACGACGGCCGCGCCGCCGTCGGTGTGCACCAGGGCGTTGGTGATCAGCTCGTCGGCGGCCAGTTCGATCGCGTCGGAGCGCTCCCGGGCGCCCCAGGCGGTGACCGCCGCCCTGATCATGTGGCGGGCGGTGGCCAGCCCCTCGGCGTCGTCCCGCTCGACCCGCTGGTAGAGCCGGCCGCCGGAGCGCGGGGCGCGCGTACCGCCACGGCGCAGCAGCAGGACGGCGACGTCGTCCTCGCCGCCGCGGGCGTCCACGACCTCGCAGAGCCGGTCGGCGAGGTGCTGGAGATCGCGCGGCCCGTCCCGTACCAGCGTGGCCAGGATCTGCATCCCGTCGTCGAGATCGGCGCCCGGCTGCTCCACGAGGCCGTCGGTGTAGAGCAGCAGGGTCTGTCCCGGGTCCAGCTCGACGGTCTCGACCGGGTAGTCGAGCCCGCCGAAGGCGGCGGAGAGCCCGAGCGGCATCCCGCCGGGCAACGGCAGCCTGCGGCAGGTTCCGTCGGTGTCCCTGAGGAGCGGATCGACATGGCCGGCCCGGACGAGCTGGACGACCCCGGTCGTCAGGTCGGCCTCCGCGTAGGTGCAGGTCGCGAAGCGGTCGGTGTCCAGTTCGTGCAGGAAGACCGAGGCGCGGGCCATCACGGTGGCGGGCTCGTGCCCCTCGGCGGCGTACGCGCGCAGCACGATCCTGAGCTGCCCCATCACGGCGGCGGCGTGGGTGTCATGGCCCTGGACGTCCCCGATGACCGTCCCGACCCGGCCGCCGGGCAGCGGGATCACGTCGTACCAGTCGCCGCCGATGTCCCGGCCGAGCCGCGCGGAGCGGTAGCGTACGGCGATCTCGGCCCCCGGCACCGCCGGGATCCGGCGCGGCAGCATCGCCTGCTGGAGCCCCTCCGCGAGATCGTGCTCCTGCTCGAAGAGCACGGCCCGCTGGAGGCTCTGCGCGATGCTGCTGCCGAGGGCGACGAGCAGATTGCGGTCCTCGGCGCTGAAGCCGATCCTGTCGCGGTAGAGCAGCCCGAGCGCCCCGATGGGCCGCG
The DNA here is from genome assembly GCF_044744405.1 of Streptomyces sp. NPDC087310. NCBI lineage: Bacteria > Bacillati > Actinomycetota > Actinomycetes > Kitasatosporales > Streptomycetaceae > Streptomyces > Streptomyces sp. NPDC087310. The sequence goes on from NZ_JBIUYF010000009.1 coordinate 320,047, forward strand.
CCTGGGCGATCAGCGGCAGATAGGCGGCGGCGTTGATGCCGAGGCCGTTGATGGAGGGCCAGAGGATGGGGTAGCTGTCCGCGAACTCCTGGGCGGATTCGATGAAGCGGGGCACGAGCGTGCGCACCACCTCGCTCATCGGGTACGCCTCGTCGGTACGGGTGACCCGGGTGCCCGGTACGTAGGAGCCCTCGGGGCCCTCGGCGACCAGATGGATACGGCCCGCGTCCACCAGGCCCATGACCAGGCTGCTGGCGCCGAGGTGGGCCAGCCCGTGGGACTGCTTGAGGACGTCGATGACGTCCTGGACGGTCCTGGCGTGGGCGAGCGCGGGGGTGGTGCCCTCGACGACGCCCGCGCCCACCCGGCGCAGAGCGCCCAGTTCATGGCGCGCGACGGAGTCGGCCAGCTCCTGGGCCGCGTCGCGGACGAGACCGATCACCCGGTGGGGCCGCCCCGTGCCGTCCCGGCGGATGACGCCCTGCATGTGGGTCCAGCGCAGGCTTCCGTCCCGCCGCCGGACGCGGAAGTACGCGCCGTACCCCTCGCTGCCGTCCCGGAGCGCCTGGGAGACCAGTTCGTCGAGACGGGTGGACTCGATGGTCGGGACCCGGGGCGCCAGGTCCTCGGGGCGGCCCTCGTACTCGTCGGGGCAGAGGTCGAAGACGTCGAGGGCCGGGGCGTCGAGATGCAGCCGTCCGCTGTCGAGATCCCAGTCGAAGGTGCCCATCCGGTTGAGGGACAGGCTGATGTCGGCGTGGGCGGGCCAGTCGTCGGGGAGCGACAGGGGACCCGCTGCCCGTTCAACCATGTGGACACTCTGTCATCATTTGTCGGATTCTTCGAGTGATCCCGGTGCGCCCGGGACGGTACGGCGGGCCCGGTCGGCTCGACGAGCCCGGCGAACCGCCCGGTCAGCCCGGCGAACCCGCCCGGTCAGCCCGGGAACGCGGCGGCGTCGGCGGCCGGTCCGTCGGGCGGGACCGGCCCACCGGGGTCCGGCTGCCCGTCGGACCGGCCGTCGGGCTGCCCGTCCGGCTCCGGCGGGTACAGCTCGTCCACGGGCGGGGCGAGGTCGTCGCCGGGCACCCCGCCGGATCCGCCACCGGGGCCCGCCTCGGCCTCCGGCAGGGGCTCCGCCTCGTCCGCGGGGAGCGGCTGCTCCGGTACGGCGGGCCGCTCCCGGCCGGCCGGGGCGCCCGACGGTGAGGCGCCGCCGCCGGGCGGCGCGGACTCCGCGCGGCCGGCGGCTTCGGGGGTGACCGCTCCCGGCGCCTTCACCGCCTCGGGGTCGGTGATGTCGGCGTCCGGGGCGTACGGCGGCGGCGTCCCGGGGGGCCGGTCCTCGCCGCCGTCGGTACCGATCCGCCGCTCGACCCAGACGTGGTCGACCAGGTCCACGATGACCAGGGCGTCGACGGGGCGCGCGGCACGGTTGACGACGACGACCCGGTCGGCCTCGTAGCCCCGCCAGGGCTTGCCCTTGTAGGTGACGGAGCCCTGGGCGGCGACCGGCGCGCCGAGGGGGCTGCCGCCCGCGCAGCGCACCCTGGGCATGCCGTACTCGTCCACCATGACGGCGGTGCCCGCCTGGAGCACGGACTGGAAGGCGGTGGCCGCGCCGTCGCGGTAGCCGTGGGCCGTGACCCGGACGTCCGCCCGTACCACCACGGGGGTCAGTCCGCGCAGGAAGTCGGGGACGGGCGTCTGGCCGAGCGCCGCGCCCCGCGCGAAGGCGCGGGCCTTCGCCGGGTCCCCGGCGAGCAGGGCGACCTGCCGCTCCACATCGCAACTGGCCGACGGGGAGCCGCCGTAGAGGCCGGGGGTGGAGCCGGGCAGGGCGCGTGGCGTCCGTACGTCCGCGGCCCGGCCCCGCGCGCCCCCCTGCGGGGCCGCCGGGCCCGGGGAGCTCCGCGCGTCACGCCCCGCCGGCCCCACGGGGGCGGGCAGGGCCACGGCGGTCGACGAGGTGAAAGGGTCCGGTCCGGGGGCCGCGACGGGCTGGAAGTGCAGGTCCTTGCCGGTCGGCGCGTTCTCCCCACCGCCACCGCCACCGCCGCCGCCCCACCCGCAGCCCGCCGTGATCAGAACGCCCGTGGACAGCGCGACGAGCGCGGCACTCCGTCGACCGATGGGTGAGCGCACCAGAATCTCCCGCCTTTTCCTCCGTGAATGTCTCCCCATGTGTGCCGGATCCCCCCACGGCCCGCAAGCCGGAGGAGCCCGACACGCCCGGGACTTGAACACGTTCAATAAACGACTTAGGCTCACCGAAGGAACTGAACGCGTTCAAGTCCGGGGGTGGCGTGGGATGTCCGTGCTGGTCAGCATGATCGTGACGGTCGGCGTGCTGGCGATCGTGCCGCTGGGGCTGCGGCTGCTGGAGACACCGGAGAGGCCCGCCACCGCCGGTCTGCGGGCGCTACGCCGCCTGTGGCCCCTGCCGGGCCTGCTGGGCGCCGTCTCCCTCTGGCTGCCACGCGGGGCGCCGGCCACCGCGCTCGCCGTCTGCTACGCGCTCGCCACCCTCGCCCTGGCGCTGCTCGCCGTGATCCGCGCCGTGAAGAGCCGACCCCCGCTCCCCGCCCCGGCGGAGGTGGCGGCGCTCACCGCGCTCGTGACCCCGTCGATCGCGGGGGTCGCCCTGGTCGCGGAGCGGTGGGGACATCACCTGCTCGGCTTCGACCTGACGACCCTGCGGCTGACGGTCGCGCACTTCCACTTCGCCGGCTTCGCCGCGGCACTCACCGCCGGCCTGGTCTGCCGTACGGTGCCGGGCCCCGCGGGCCGGTTCGCGGCGCTGAGCGTCCCGCTCGGCACCCTGACGGTCCTGATCGGCTACTTCACCGGCGAGGCGACCGAGCTGGCCGGCGCGGTCGTGCTGACCGCGGGAATGTGGACGGTCGCGGTGCTGACCTGGCGTGACATCAGACCCGGCGCGCGGGACCGGTGCACGCGCGCGCTGCTCGCCGTCTCCTCGGGTGTGCTGGCGGCGACCATGGCCCTCGCGCTGAGCTGGGCGCTCGGCGAGGCCACCGGGCTCCCCCGTCCCACCCTCACCTGGATGGCGGCCACGCACGGCCTGGGCAACGCCCTCGGTTTCGCCCTCTGCTCGATCCTGTCCTGGCGACGACTCAAGGAGACCGCCGCATGAATGCCGCCACCTTCACCTACCCCGACGTGGGCGCCACACGGCTCGGCCCGCTGCCGGACGGCTATCACCATCTCCACCACCGGACCAGGATCGGCCGGGGCCGCCCCGCCTTCGAGGCGGCGGGAGCCGCCGTCACCACCTTCGCCCTGCACCGGCGGTCGGGCGCCGGGGTCGCGGCCACCTCGCCCCGGGCGGAGCCGGGCACCGGGGTGCGGGTCTCGCTCGGGGTGGGGCGGCTGCGGGTGACCGCGCCGTGCGAGGTGGTGTGGACCGCGTACGAGAGGGACCGTACGGGCTTCGCGTACGGCACCCTGACCGGGCATCCGGAGTGCGGCGAGGAGTCCTTCGTGGTCGAGCTGGGCGAGGACGGCTCCGTCTGGTTCACCGTCACGGCCTTCAGCCGCCCGGCCCGCCGGTACGCCCGGCTCGCGGGCCCGCTGGTGCCGGTGCTCCAGCGCGCGTACGCCCGGTGGCTGGGCCGGACCCTGGCCGGGATCGCGCGCGACGCCTGAGACGCGCCGTCCCGTACCCCGGCTCGCGCGGGGGTACGGGAGCGTTCCACGGGCCGGTCAGTCGACCCCGGGCAGGATGTGCGGTTCGGCGAGGTCGTCCTCGTACCCCGCGAGCCGGATCGGGGCCGATCGGGCCCAGACCTCCAGGTTGCCGATCTTCTCGGGCCCCCGACCACGCTTCTCGGGCCCGCGACCACGCTCGGCGGGCTCCGTCGGACGTTGTTCTCGCTGCGTCAGATCTGGTGTCACCGCGCACTCCTCTGTGTCGGGTAACTCTGGGACAGGTGGTTCCGTCGCGGTGGCGCCGTTTTGTCGGACGGGACCGCGGCCGTGGTAGGGGGCCTGTCCCAGCACGGCCGTGGGGATGGTGTGTCCCCTGCTTGGCCGTCCGTGCGCATCAGAGTAACCAGATGAGCGCCAGTCCGCTCTATAGGGCTGGCTTTCGGGTGAACTTCCGGCCAACCGGACCAGTTCCGGTCGGCCGGGGTTCCGCCGGTGGTGTAGCGGGAGTCCTGTGACGGGGTGTCGGTCCCGGGGCTACCAATTGGCGGGCGCGTAGTCCTTGAGGAAGCAGCCGTACAGGTCCTCGCCGCTCTCGCCCCGCACGATGGGGTCGTACACCCGGGCGGCGCCGTCGATCAGGTCCAGCGGGGCGTGGAAGCCCTCGTCGGCGAGGCGCATCTTGTCCGGATGCGGGCGTTCGTCGGTGATCCAGCCGGTGTCGACGGCCGTCATCAGGATGGAGTCGGACTCGAACATCTCCTGCGCGCTGGTGCGGGTGAGCATGTTCAGCGCGGCCTTGGCCATGTTCGTGTGCGGGTGTCCCGCGCCCTTGTAGCCGCGGCTGAACACCCCTTCCATCGCGGAGACGTTGACGACGTAGGCGCGGGCGGCGGCGGCCCGGGCCATCGCCGGGCGCAGCCTGCTGATGAGGATGAACGGCGCGGTGGAGTTGCACAGTTGCACTTCGAGGAGTTCGACCGCGTCCACCTCGGAGACAGTCTGCACCCAACTGTTGGAGTCGTGCAGATCGGGGACGAGGCCGCCCGCGTCGATCGCCGTGCCCGCCTCGATCCTGGCGAGCGTGGCGGAGCCGCCGACCAGCGCCAGTCCGGTGACGTCGGACGCGCTCAGGGCCTCGGCGCCGCCCGCCGACAGCACGGCCTGGGAGCCGCTGCCGAACGCGCCGATGACCTGCGAGGCGGGCAGCTCGCCCGCGGGCAGGGGCGCCGACTCGGCGGCGAGCAGTTCGCTGTACGCCTGCGGGGAGCGGCGTACCGTCTGCGCGGCGTTGTTGATCAGGATGTCCAGCGGCCCCGCGGCGGCGACGGAGTCCGCGAGGGCGACCACCTGCGCCGGGTCCCGCAGGTCGATGCCGACGATCTTCAGCCGGTGGATCCAGTCGTCGCTGTCCGGCATGGCCTTGAAGCGGCGGACCGCGTCGGCGGGGAACCGGGTGGTGATGGTGGTGTGGGCGCCGTCGCGCAGCAGCCGCAGCGCGATGTACATGCCGATCTTGGCCCGGCCGCCGGTCAGCAGGGCGCGGCGTCCCGTCAGATCCGTACGGGCGTCGCGCCGGGACCGGTTCTCCGCGGCACAGGAGGTGCAGAGCTGGTGGTAGAAGGCGTCGACCTCGGTGTAGCGGGTCTTGCAGATGTAGCAGGAGCGCGGGCGCTGGAGGATGCCCGCGATCTCCCCGGCGGCCGAGGAGGACGGCAGCAGGCCCTGGGTCTCGTCGTCGATGCGCTCGGCCGAGCCGGTGGCGGTGGCCTCGGTGACGGCCTTGTCGTGGGCGGTCTTGGCGGCCCTGCGCTCCTGGCGGCGGCGCTGCTTCACCGTCCGGTAGATCCCGGCGGTGGCACGCCGGACCGCGATCGCGTCCGGGTGGTCGACGTCCAGCTTGTCGAGTTCGTCCAGCACGCTCAGGCAGACGGCCATCCGCTCGGGGTCGATGCCGGGACCGAACTCCGGGACGCCGTCCCGGGGCTCCGGGATGCCGCCCCCGGCCGGGCCGGCCGGGCCCGCCTGGCCGCCGCCGTACGCCGGGCTGTCCTCTGTCACCGTCATCGTTGTTGCCGTTCCTCGAAACACTGATCACTGATCACTGGGGGTGGTGCCGGCTGCCGAGATCATCACCGCGGGTCAGGAGCGTACCGACGGAGCGGGAGCCAACAAAATCCCATCATCCTATCCCGCCGCGCCATCCCGCCGCGCTACACCGTCGTGACGACCGTCCCGGCCGGAACCTGTACGCCCAGGAACTTCATGGGCCGGCGCAGCCGGAAGCCGAGCGACTCGTAGAGCCGTACGGCGTTGGTGTTGTCGGCGGCGGCGTGCAGGAAGGGCGTCTCACCGCGGGACCGGATGCCGTCGGCGACGGCCAGGACCAGCCGGGCCGCGAGTCCCTGGCCACGGAATTCCGGGTCGGTGCAGACGGCGCTGATCTCGGTCCAGCCCGGCGGGCGCATCCGCTCCCCCGCCATCGCGACGAGCGCGCCGCCGCGGCGGATGCCCAGGTAGGTGCCGAGTTCGACGGTGCGGGGGAAGAAGGGGCCCGGACGGGTGCGCTCGATCAGGTCGAGGATCTCGGGCACGTCGGCGGGGCCGAGGCGTACGGCCTCCTCGTCCGGCTTCGCGGCGAGTCCGGCGTCGACCATCTGGACGCCGTCGCCCTGGAAGGTGACCTCCCAGCCGGCCGGCGGCGCCCCGGCGAACCCGGCGAGCGCCAGGGCGCCGCCGGGCCCGGCGAACGCGGCGACGTCGGCCCAGTCGGTCTCGTCCGGGTCGGCGGGCAGCGCCAGCCAGGGCGCCATGTCGGCCGGGTAGCGCAGCAGCGCGCCGTACCGCTCGGCGACGTGCGCGTGCGGTCCGGTGAGGGCGGCGCGCACGGGGTTGTCGAGCGGGTGCGGCACAGGGGCGTGGGGCATGGACGGGGCTCCTCCATCTGACCGGTGGGCTCGGTCGCCCCTGAGGCAACCTCCCCTTGGTAATGCGGACAGGTGGCAGGCTATTCCGGCCGCCCGGAGCGCCCCGCCCCGGCCCCGGCGGCCCGGAGCGTCCGACGCCGGTGGCCCCGGTCCGTCCCTGGCGGGGGCGGACCGGGGCCACCGGTGTCGGTCGTCAGGGCCGTGGGACGGCCGTCAGGAGGTGGCGCACTCCATGGCGGCCGGGTTCTCGGCGTCGCGGATCAGCGCCTCGTGGGCCGCCTTGAGCCGCTGGGTGTCGGGCTTCAGCACCTTCCGGTCGTAGGTGAGCAGTCCGTTCAGCTCGCCCTCCACATCGGCGATCTGGGTGTAGACCGCGCCGTTGCTCCCCTTGCAGGCGAGCGCGCGCACCTTGTCGAGTTCGGCCAGATACGCGTCGGTGTACGCGGCCTGGTCCACCCCCACATAGGTGTGCTGCACCGGCCAGGCGTGGCCGGGAACGGCGAGGCCGAGGCCGCCGTACTCCCCGCTGACCAGCGCCCGCTTGCCGTCGGGCGCCGGCAGTTGGGCGCTCGGATAGCCGTGGGCGTCGGCGATGTCCCCGTTGCGGCCGTCGACCGCGCCGCAGCAGTTCACCCCGCTCATGTTGTTGATCAGCCGGGTCGGGTCCCATGCCTTGGCCTGGTCGGCGACGCGCGCCTGGTCGTACTGGCCCCAGCCCTCGTTGAAGGTGACCCACATGATCACCGAGGGGCTGCTGCTGTGCTGGTCGATCATCCGCTTCATCTCGTGCTCGTACTGGGTACGGGACGCCGCGTTCGGGTTGATCGTGTTCATGGCGGGCATGTCCTGCCAGACCAGCAGCCCGAGCCGGTCCGCCCAGTAGAACCACCGGTCGGGTTCGACCTTGATGTGTTTGCGTACGGAGTTGTAGCCGAGCTTCTTGTGCGCCTTCAGGTCGTACGCGAGGGCCTCGTCGGTCGGCGCCGTGTGCAGCCCGTCCGGCCAGAAGCCCTGGTCGAGTGTGGCCATCAGGAAGGTGGGCGTGCCGTTGAGGACGGTCCTGGGGGTGCCGTCGACCTTCTCGACCGTGAGCGAGCGCATCCCGAAGTAGCTGCCGACGCGGTCCTTGCCCGCCGTCACTTCGAGGCGGTAGAGGTGCGGATCGTCCGGCGACCACAGGTGGGGGTCACGGACCGGCACGCTGAGGGCGGTGCCGCTGCGGCCGGTGACCGTGCCGACCTTGCGCCGGCCGTCGTACGCGGTGGCCGTGACGCGCACGCCGTCCCGTACGCCGCGCACCTCGACGGCGAGCTTCTCGCCCGCGACGTCGGGGGTGAGCTTCAGGGAGCCGATGTGGTCGGCCGCGACCGGCTCCATCCACACCGTCTGCCAGATCCCGGAGGACGGGGTGTACCAGATGCCGCTGGGGTCCAGGCGCTGCTTGCCGATCGGCGGGTTCTCGCCGTCCCGGGAGTCGGTGGGGTCGTAGACGCCGACGATCAGTTCCTGGGTGCGGCCGGGCTTCAGCGCGTCGGTGACATCGGCGGTGAAGCGGTCGTAACCGCCCTTGTGCTCGGTGACCTTGGTGCCGTTGACATAGACCTCGGCCTGCCAGTCGACGGCGTCGAAGTTGAGGTTGAGCCGCTTGCCCTGGCCCACCTGCCAGGTGGACGGCACGGTGAAGGTGCGGCGGTACCACATCCGGTCCTCGTGCCGTTCGACGCCGGAGAGCTTCGACTCCACGGGGTAGGGGACGAGGATCTTCTCGCGGAGGTTCTTGCCGACCGGCGGGCTCTCGCCCTTCGTCGCCGCGGCGAACTGCCACTGCCCGTTGAGGTTCTGCCAGGCGTCACGGGTCAACTGCGGCCTGGGGTACTCGGGCAGGGCGTTGCGGGGCCCGACCTCCTTGGCCCAGGGGGTCGTGAGCTGGTACTCCGAGGTGTTGGGCCCGCTGCTCCAGAAGGGGTCGACGGGTGCGCCGAGGTCGGCGGTGAGACCGCCGGCCCCGTCGTAGCGGAGGTCGGCGCTGCCGCCCCTGCCGACGACCGGTTCCTTGAGCGTGACCAGCAGCCGCCGGGCGTCTTTCGGGTCCTTCTTGACGGTGCCGAGCGGCCACTGCGCGCCGCCGATGACCGCGCTGAGGTGGCCGGCCAGACCGGCGGGCGGGGCGGCGAGCTTCTGCCCGAAGTCCAGGCGCAGGGTGCGGCCGTCGGGCAGGACGGTGGTGGCGAGGGCGCCGTTGTACGCGAAGCCGTCGGGCAGCCGGAACGCGGAGGAGGGCACGGGCTCCTTGGTGCCGCCGGGCTCGGTCCACCGCAGGCGGAGGCTGGAGCCGCCGTAGTGCTCGAAGTACTCCACCTTGATGTCGTACGCCTGCCCCTTCGTCAGGTCGAGGGGCTGGGCGGTCTGTTCCTTGTCCCAGTCGTCGACCCAGTGGTCGATGGCGAGGCGTCCGTCGACCCAGAGCCGGAAGCCGTTGTCGCCGGTCATCGAGAACGTGTGGGCGCCGGAGGTCTCCGGGACGATCTTCCCGGTCCAGCGTACGGAGACGTCGTCGGCCCGTCCGGTGGTGGCGGTCAGCCGCGGCTCCAGATTGGCGAAGTCGATGACCGGGTCGAACACGGTGGCCTTCAGCTCGTGGAAGTCGAAGGCGCCCGGGGCGGACTGGGTGTAGTACTCACCCTTGAGTCCACGTGCCTCGGCCGGGTCGTCCGCGGCCGAGGCGGCGGGGGCCGCGGTGAGTCCGGCGACGCCGAGGACGGCGGCGAGCAGGAGGGCCAGTTTTCTTCGGATGCGCACGAATCCTCCTTGCGAAGAGAGGGTGGCGGCTCGTTGCGTCAGTCTGTACAACGTTGGAAGGAACGGCAGTTGGCATGACAGCACGCCATTTGCGGCACTGTCCAGAGTCGGGGAGCAGATATCGGTGAGCGTCAGCCTCAAGGACGTCGCGGAACGCGCGGGCGTCTCGATCAAGACCGTGTCGAACGTGGTCAACAACTACCGGCACGTCACGCCCTCGATGCGGTCCCGGGTGCAGCGGGCCATCGACGAGCTGGGGTATGTGCCGAACCTGACGGCCCGCCATCTCCGCAAGGGCCGTACGGGCATCCTCGCGCTGGCCGTGCCCGAGCTGGGCAACCCGTACTTCGCCGAGCTGGCGGGCGCGGTCATCGACGCCGCCGCCGAGCACGAGTACACCGTGCTGCTCGACCACACCGGGGGCAGCCGGGAGCGGGAGATCCTGGTCAGCCAGGGGTTCCGGGCGCGGGTCATCGACGGGCTGATCCTGAGCCCGATCGAGCTGGAGGCGGAGGATCTGCGCGGCCGTGACCAGGACGCGCCGCTGGTGCTGCTCGGCGAGCGGGAGTACGACCTGCCCTACGACCACATCGCGATCGACAATGTCGCGGCGGCCAGGACCGCCGTGCGCCATCTGCTCGCGCTGGGCCGGTCGCGGATCGCGTTCCTCGGGGCGCGCACGGACATGGTCAACGAGCCCTCCCAGCTCCGACTGCGCGGCTGGCGTGCGGAGTTGGCGGCGGCGGGGATGCCGGCTCCGGACTCGCTGATCGCGCCGACCGGCGGCTGGGCGCACGCGGACGGCGCGGCGGCGATGGCCCGGCTGCTGGACTCGGGCGAGCTGCCGGACGCGGTCTTCGCGTACAACGACCTGATCGCCATCGGCGCGATGCGGGTGCTCTCCGAGCGGGGGTTGCGGGTGCCCGAGGATGTGGCGGTGGTGGGCTTCGACGACGTCACCGAGGGCCGGTACGGGACGGTCACCCTGACCACGGTCTCGCCCGCGAAACACACCATCGCGCGGCTCGCCGTGCAGTCCCTCGTGGAGCGGCTGCACGGCGGCCGGGACGAGGCCGGTGAGCAGGGCACGGGCGAGCGGCGGGCGCGTGAACTCCGCGCGGAATTCCGGCTGGTGGAGCGTGAGAGCACCCGCGGCAGAGCGTGACGTGCCCGTACGGAGTGTTCGCGGGACCGTGTGGCGCCGTTCTCGCGCGAAGGGTTTACAGGATCCGTACAACGATGTAAAAAACCTTCCGAACAAGCGCAGCAGACCGTGCAGACCAGCAGACCGTACGAGCAGATCTCCCGGGCGGTGTTCCGCGCGCCGGGGCCGTGCCGAGATGGGGTTCCGCCATGAAGTCTTCCGCTGTCCGCTCCACCACCACGACCGTTCTCGCCGCGAGTCTCGTCGCCGCACTCGCCCTGACCGGCTGCGCCAAGTCGGAGGACGACGCCTCCGGCGACAGCAAGGCGGCGGCCGGGGGCGGCGACCAGGTGGTGGCCTCCCCCAGCGCCGGGACCGACAGGACCTGCGCCCTCGACCAGTTCGGCGGGAAGAAGCTGGACCTCGCCGGCGCGACCGTCGGTTTCTCCCAGTCCGAGAAGGAGGCCAACCCCTTCCGTATCGCGGAGACGGCCTCCATCAAGGCGGAGGCGGCCGACCGAGGGATCAAGCTCCTCACGGCCAACGCCCAGTCGCAGTTCTCCAAGCAGATCAGCGATGTCCAGGACCTGATCACCAAGGGGGCGGACCTGCTGGTCATCGCCCCGCTCAACTCGGACGGCTGGGGCCCGGTGCTGCGCTCGGCGGCGGCGAAGAAGATCCCGATCATCACCATCGACCGGAAGATCAACGCGACGGCCTGCAAGGACTATGTGAGCTTCATCGGCTCGGACTTCGTCGAGCAGGGCAGCCGCGCGGCGGACCGGATGATCGAGGCGACCGGCGGCAAGGGCAAGGTCGCCATCCTCCTCGGCGCCGCCGGGAACAATGTCACCACCGAACGCACCAAGGGGTTCAAGGACCGGATCAAGGCCGAGGCGCCCGGACTCCGGGTGGTGTTCGAGCAGACCGGCGAGTTCGCCAGGGAGAAGGGCCAGCAGGTCACCGAGCAGCTCATCCAGTCCAACCCGGACATCACCGGGATCTACGCCGAGAACGACGAGATGGGCCTCGGCGCCGTCAACGCCCTCAAGAGCGCGGGCAAGAAGGCGGGCGACATCAAGATCGTGACGGTCGACGGCACGCGCAACGCGGTGCAGGGCATCGTGGACGGCTGGATCTCCGGCGTCATCGAGTCCAATCCGCGCTTCGGACCGCTGGCCTTCCAGACCCTGGACACCTTCACCCGGGGCGAGAAGGTCTCCCAGGACATCGTCATCCAGGACACCGCGTACACCCCCGAGAACGCCAAGGCCGATCTGGGCAAGGCATACTGACGTGCCGTCGGACGCCCTCACGGAGGTGACGGACGGCGTACGGCCGCACCTGCTGTCGGTCACCGGGCTGACCAAGTCCTTCCCCGGCGCGCGGGCCCTGGACGGGGTGGACCTCAGCGTCGGTCCCGGCGAGGTCCACGCGCTGATCGGCGAGAACGGCGCGGGCAAGTCCACCCTCATCAAGGTGCTCACCGGTGTGTACCGGCCCGACGGGGGCGAGATCGTCCTGCGGGGCGAGCCGGTACGGTTCGCCACCCCGCTGGAGGCGCAGCACGCCGGGATCTCCACGATCTACCAGGAGGTCAATCTCGTCCCCCTGATGAGCGTGGCCCGCAATCTCTTCCTGGGGCGCGAGCCCCGCGGCCGGCTCGGGCTGATCGACTTCGGGCGGATGCACCGCGCCGCCGACGAGGCGCTGCGCGGTCTCGGACTGCGGGTGGACGTCCGCCGGCCGCTGCGCTCGCTCGGGGTCGGCGCCCAGCAGATGGTGGCCCTGGCGCGGGCGGTCTCGGTCGACGCGCGGGTCGTCGTCATGGACGAGCCCACGTCGTCGCTCGAACCGCGCGAGGTCCGCACCCTGTTCGGGGTGATCAGGATGCTCAGGGAGCGCGGGATCGCGGTGATCTACGTCAGCCACCGGCTGGACGAGCTGTACGAGATCTGCGACACCGTCACCGTGCTGCGCGACGGCCGCCGGGTCCACACCGGCCCGATCGCCGGACTGGACCGGCTGCGGCTGGTCTCGCTGATGCTCGGCCGCGAGATGGGCGAGGTGCGCGGCGAAGGGCTCACCAAGTTCTCCGGCGGGCACGACACGGGTGGCGAACCCGTCCTGGAGGCCCATGACCTGACGGTGCGTCAAGTTCTGCACGGGGTGTCGGTACGGGTGCGGCCCGGCGAAGTGGTGGGGCTGGGCGGGCTGCTCGGTTCGGGCCGCAGCGAGACCGCGAAGGCCATCGCGGGCGCGCTGCCGCCCGACACGGGCCGGGTGGTGGTGGCGGGGGCGCCCGTACGGACCGGGTCCACGCCCGCCGCGATCAGGGCCGGTATCAGCCTGCTGCCCGAGGACCGCAAGGCCGAGGGCATCGTTCCCGGGCTCTCCGTACGGGAGAACATCGCGCTGGCCGCGCTGCCGGGGCTGTCCCGTTTCGGGCTGGTCGACGACGCGCGGATCGACCGGCTGGTGGACACCTTCATGAAGCGGCTGCGCATCAAGGCGTCGGGCCCGCACCAGAAGGTCGGTGAGCTGTCCGGCGGCAACCAGCAGAAGGTGCTGCTCGCCCGGTGGCTGGCGATGCGGCCCAAGGTGCTGCTCCTGGACGAGCCCACGCGCGGTATCGACGTCGGTGCGAAGGCGGAGGTGCAGGGGCTGATCGACGAACTCGCGGGCGAGGGGCTCGGGGTGGTGCTGATCTCCTCCGACATGGAGGAGCTGATCGAGGGCTCCGACCGGGTCGTGGTGCTCAAGGACGGTGCGGTGGTCGCGGAGTTGACCGGCGCCGAGGTGACGGAGGACCGGCTGCTGCACGCCATCGCGGCGGGGAGCGCACCCCAGGAGGACGAGGGCCGTCATGACTGATCTCGCGGCGCCGCGGCGCGTACCCCTGGACCGGGCCCGCCTGTTGACGCTCCTCCAGGAGTACGGCGTCTACGCGGGCGTGGCCGCCCTGCTGCTCGCCAATGTCCTGCTCACCCCGCACTTCCTGTCCGCGGAGAACTTCCGCACCCAGGCCGTGCAGGTCGCGCCCGTCATCATCGTGGCGCTCGGGATGGCGCTGGCCATCGGCAGCGAGGGCGTGGACCTCTCCGTGGGCGCGGTGATGGCGCTCTCCACCTCGCTGCTCTCCCTCTACCTCGGGTACGGGCCGTGGATCGCGCTGCTCGTCGCCGTGATCGGCGGGGCCGCCGTCGGGCTCGCCAACGGTTCGCTGATCGCGTTCATCGGGGTGCAGCCCATCGTGGCGACGCTCGCCCTGATGGTCGCCGGGCGCGGTCTCGCGCTGGTCCTGCTCCCCCAGCTCAAGGACGTCAGGGACCCGGGTCTGGCCGCGCTGGGCTCGGGCGATCTGCTGGGCGTCCCGTACCTCGTGCTGATCGCCGCCGCGCTGGCGCTGGCGGTGGGCTTCACCGTACGGCGCACGACCTTCGGCCGGCAGCTCCTCGCGATCGGCGACAGCAGACCGGCGGCCCGGCTCGCCGGGCTGCCGGTGCGCCGGGTGCTGATCCTCGTCTACGTCGGCTCGGGCGTCCTGGCCGCGGTCGCCGGGGTGCTGGCCACCGCCAGGCTCCAGGCGAGCGACCCGACCTCGCTCGGCACCCTGATGGAGCTGTCGGCCATCACCGCCGTGGTGGTGGGCGGTACGCCGCTGAGCGGCGGCCGGATCAGGATCGGCGGGACCGTGGCGGGCGCCGTGCTCATCCAGCTCCTGACCGCCACGCTCATCAAACACGACCTGCCGCCGTCCTGGACCCAGATCGCCCAGGCCGTGGTGATCGTGCTCGCGGTGTACGCGGCACGGGAACGGGGGAAGCGGTGACCACGGTGGACACCCGGGAGGCCAACTCCCTGAACGACGACGGGGATCCGTTCGGTGCGAGCCGGGCCGAGCGGCTCAGCGCGCTCGCCCAGCGGCACGGCGCGCTCGTCACCCTCGTGGTGGTGGCCGTCGCCGCCTCGGCCGGCTTCGACACCTTCGCGACCGGCGACAACGTGGCGAACATGGCGGTCTCCTCGGCGTTCCTCGCCGTCGTCGCGCTCGGTATGACCTTTGTGATCATCACCGGCGGGATCGATCTCTCGGTGGGTTCGCTCTTCGCGCTCGGCGGGGTGCTCGCCGCCTGGGGTTCGCGGTACGGCACGGCCGTCGCGCTGCTGCTGCCGCTCGCGGTCTGCGGGCTGATCGGCCTGGTCAACGGTCTGCTGATCGCACGGGCGCGGCTGGCCCCGTTCATCGTCACGCTCGCCGCGATGCTGCTGGCGCGCGGGGTGCTGCTGTCGGTCACCGACGAGGGCGCCAACACCTATCTGGTGGACGGGTCGTCCTTCTTCGCCCGGCTCGGCCAGGACACCCTGTTCGGGATCGGCCTGCCGGTGTGGATCACGGCGGCGCTCTTCGTGCTGGGCGCGGTCGTGCTGCGCCGCAGCCGCTTCGGCCAGTACGTGTACGCGGTCGGCGGCAACGAGGACGCCGCGGCACTGATGGGCGCCCCGGTGGCCCGTACGAAGATCGCCGTCTACACCCTCTCGGGGCTCTGCGCCGGGCTCGCCGGGGCGCTCAACGCGGCCTGGCTGGTCTCCGGGGTGACCATTCTCGGTACGGGGATGGAGCTGGAGGCGATCTCCGCCGTCGTCATCGGGGGCACCCTGCTCACGGGCGGCTTCGGCTTCATCAGCGGATCGCTCGTCGGGGTGCTGCTGCTGAAGGTCATCCAGAACGTCATCAACCAGATCGGCTCGCTGGACTCCGCCTACCAACAGGTCGTCAGCGGCGCCTTCCTGGCGGTCGTGGTGATCGCCCAGACCTGGCTGGGGCGGCGGCGCCGGATGCTCTGAGGTCCGGTCCCGCCGCCCGGGGAGGGACCGGGCGTCGGGACCGGGCGGCGGGACCGGACCGCGGACCCCGGTCAGACCACCCGCTGTCCCTTGCCCAGCGCGATGACACCGTTCTCCGACACGGTGTACAGCTCCCGGTCGCGCCCGGGGTTGACACCGATCGTCGCCCCGGGCGGCACGTCCACGTTCTTGTCCAGGATCGAGCCGCGCACCACCGCCCCGCGTCCGACCCGGACGTTGTCGTGGAGCACCGAGCCCTGCACCATCGCGCCCTCGGCCACCACCACACCGGGGGAGAGCACGGACCGGCTCACCTGGCCCCGGATCACACAGCCCGGACCGACGACGGAGTCGGTCGCGATACCGCCCGCCACGAAGCGGGCCGGGGGCAGTTGGCCCGGGTGGGTGTAGATGGGCCAGCGGCGGTTGTCGAGGTCGAACTCCGGCTGGGGCGAGATCAGGTCCATGTGCGCGTCGTAGTACGAGTCGAGGGTGCCCACGTCGCGCCAGTAGCCGTGCTGGCGCGCCGACTCGCCCGGCACATGGTTGTTCCGGAAGTCGTAGACCTGGGCCATGCCCCGCTCGGTCAGCATCGGCAGGATGGAACCGCCCATGTCGTGCACGGAGTTCTCGTCCTCGGCGTCCCGGTGCAGCGCGTCGACGAGGACCTTCGTGGTGAAGAGGTAGTTACCCATCGAGGCGAACACCTGCTCGGGGTCGCCCGGCAGCCCCGGCGGATCGGTCGGCTTCTCCAGGAACCGTTCGACCTGGACACCGTCGGCGCCCGGGGTGATGACCCCGAACGACGACGCCTCGGCGCGCGGCACCCTGATGCCCGCGACGGTGACGCCCGCGCCGTTCTCGACGTGCTGGGCGAGCATCTGGCGCGGGTCCATCCGGTAGACGTGGTCCGCGCCGAACACCGCGATGTAGTCGGGGCGTTCGTCGTGGACGAGGTTGAGGGACTGGAGGATCGCGTCGGCGCTGCCCAGGTACCAGCGCGGTCCGAGCCGCTGCTGCGCGGGCACGGGGGTCACATAGTTGCCGAGCAGGCTCGACATCCGCCAGGTGGTGCTGACATGGCGGTCCAGCGAGTGCGACTTGTACTGGGTCAGCACGCACATCCGCAGGATGTCGCCGTTCACCAGATTCGACAGGACGAAGTCGACGAGCCGGTACGTACCGCCGAACGTCACCGCCGGTTTGGCCCGGTCGGCGGTGAGCGGCAGCAGACGCTTGCCCTCCCCGCCGGCCAGGACGATCCCGAGCACCGAAGGTCCACCGCGCATGGCCGCTCCCTCTACTGGGTCCTGAGAAGCTCCTGGTACACCTCGTACGTACGGCGGGCCACCTGGTCCCAGCCGAACTCCCGTACGGCACGTTCGCGGCCCGCGGCGCCCATCCTCCGCGCCGACTCGGGGTCGTCGAGCACCCGGTTGACGGCTTCGGTGAGCCCAAACTCGAAGTCCTCCGGGTGGCGTTCGTCGTACGGCACGAGCAGCCCCGTACCGCCGTCGTCGACGACCTCGGGGATCCCGCCGACCGCCGAGGCGACCACGGCGGTCCCGCACGCCATGGCCTCCAGATTGACGATGCCCAGCGGCTCGTACACCGAGGGGCAGACGAACACCGCCGCGTGGGAGAGGAGTTGGATCACCTCGGGGCGCGGCAGCATCTCGGGGATCCAGTGCACCCCGTCGCGGGTACGGTCCAACTCCTCGACCAGTTCCCGGAATTCGGCGCCGATCTCCGGGGTGTCCGGCGCGCCCGCGCAGAGGACGAGCTGCGCCTGCGGGTCGAGGGCGCGGGCCGCGCGCAGCAGGTGCGGGACGCCCTTCTGGCGGGTGATCCGGCCGACGAAGAGGACGTAGGGCCGGTCCGGGTCGAGACCGATCCGCTCCAGTACGCCGGTGCCGGGGTCGGGGCGGTAGAGCCGGGTGTCGATGCCGTTGTGGACGACGCGCACCCGCTCGGGGTCGAGGGCGGGGTAGCACGCGAGGATGTCGGCGCGCATCCCCCGGGACACGGCGATCACGGCGTCCGCCGCCTCGAAGGCGGTGCGCTCGGCCCAGCGCGACAGCGCGTAGCCGCCGCCGAGTTGCTCGGCCTTCCAGGGGCGCAGGGGTTCCAGGGAGTGCGCCGTCACCACGTGCGGGATGCCGTGGAGCAGTTTGGCGAGATGACCGGCGAGGTGGGCGTACCAGGTGTGTGAGTGGACCAGGTCGCGTCCGCCGAGCGCGGCGGCCATCGACAGGTCGACCGAGAAGGTGCGCAGGGCGTCGTTGGCGCCCGCGAGCCCTGGCGCGGCCCGGTGGCGTACCACTCCCCCGGCGTCCGTGCCCGCGACGGGGGCGGCCGCGGCAGCGGTCTCCGCCGTCTCCGTGGCCTCCGTGGCCTCCGTGGCCTCCGTGGCCTCCGTCCAGCAGTGCACTTCGAGGTCGGCCAGCGCACGCAGCTCCCCGGCCAGGAACTCCACATGGACGCCCGCGCCGCCGTAGACCTCCGGCGGATACTCGCGGGTGAGCAGACCGATCCGCACGCCCCACCCCCGTCCTCGCCCGGCGATCGCACGCGGCCCTGTCATGGTCACCCGGATTCCGTCCGCGCGGAAGACCGCTGCGGCGCCCGGTCGGCGACCCGGCCCACCCGGGCGGTCACGCTCCGCGACCGCCGGTCGCGTGGAGTGGGTACGTGCCCGGTTCGTCCTGTTCCAGGTCAGCGCCGTCCCGGGCCCATGGGGACGGCGCTGACCTGGAATACCGCCCACGGGTGGAGATCGGCCCGGGTCCGTCCTCCTGCGGCATTACACCGCAATGACCTCTCCAGGACGACGCGCGAACCGTCCGGGCGAGAGATCGTGGAAGGCATGAGTGCACTCGCCCTGTCCGTTCTCCTGTCGCTGGTCTCCGCGGTCGCCTACGCGTCCGGGGCGATCCTCCAGGAGCATGTCGCCACGGACACCCCCGCCCGCCCGTACGCGCCGCTGCACCACGGGGTGTGGTGGGCCGCCGTGGCCCTCAACGGGCTCGGGGCGGCGCTGCACGTCGTCGCGCTGGCCTACGGGCCGCTCAGCGTCGTCCAGCCGCTCGGCGCGCTCACCATCGTCTTCGCGCTACCCATGGCGGCGCTCTTCGTGGGGCGCAGGGCCGGACGCACCGCGTGGCGGGGCGCGCTCATGGCGTCCGTGGGTCTGGCGGGGCTGCTGGCCCTCACCGAGGGTACGGACACGCATTCGCTGGACGGCGGGGAGCGGCTGGTCCTGGCCGCCGGCACGTTCGGCGCGGTGGGGGTGCTCTTCCTGGCAGCGCAGCTCGTGGGGCGGCCCGCCGTGCGGAGCATGCTGCTGGCGGCCTCGGCCGGGGTCGCGTTCGGCATCGCCTCGGTCTTCACCAAGACCGTCGCGGTGGACTGGACCTCGGACCGGCCGACCGTGCAGGTGCCGAGTCTGGCGGTGATCGCGGTCCTCGCCGCGGGCGGGCTGCTGCTCTCCCAGGCGTCGTACCGGGGCGCGGGGCTGGCGGGCCCGCTGGCCACGGTCACGGTCGTGAACCCGGTGGTGGCGGCGGCCGTGGGACTGACGCTGTTCGGCGAGGAGTTCCGGTACGGGTCGCTGGGTACGGCGCTGGCGCTGACCTCGGGTGTGGTCGCGGCGGGCGGGCTGATCCTGCTCACCAGGGAGCGGCTGGCCGCGTCCCGGACGGCGCGGGAGGGCAGCGCGGGGTCATCGGTCCCGGCCGCCCGGACGCCACGGGCGCCACGCCCGCAGGAGCAGGACTCAGAGGCGGACGCCGCCCGCGCGCAGGTAGGCGAGCGGGTCGATGTCGGAGCCGTAGCCGGGCCCCGTACGCATCTCGAAGTGGAGATGCGGTCCCGTGCTGTTGCCGGTGGATCCTGACCGGGCGATCCGCTGGCCGCCGCCGACGTTCTGGCCCTCTCGTACGGTGAGCGCGGAGAGGTGCGCGTACTGGCTGTACTTGCCGTCCGCGTGCCGGATGACGACCTCGTAGCCGTACGCCCCGGCCCAGCCCGCCGAGACCACGCGGCCGGCGGCGACGGCCTTCACCGAGGTGCCGGTGGGGACGGGGAAGTCGACGCCCGTGTGGTAGCCGCTGGCCCACGAGCCGGACTGGCGGTACTGGGTGCCGGTGGAGGCGGAGACCGGGGCGGACATGTCGGCCGTCTTCGGTTTCGCGGCCGGGGCTTCCGCCTTGACCTGCCGCTTCTCCTCCTGCTTGGGCTTCTGTTCCTGCTTCCGTTCCTGCTGCTGCTTCGGCTTCTCCTGCTGCTTCGGCTTCGCCGTCTCCTGGGTCTTGGCGGTCCGCTTCGGCGCCTCGGTCTTCTTCTGCTTCTCGGTGGGGACGGGCGCGGCCGTCTCCTTGGGCGCGGCGGCGGTGCCCTTGGCGGGCGCCTGGAGCACGAGCTTCTGCCCCGGGAAGATCAGATCGGGGTCGCTGCCGATGATCCGGCGGTTCTCCTCGTACAGCCGCTGCCAGCCGCCCTTGACGGACTCCTCGGCGGCGATCCCCGAGAGGGAGTCGCCCCGGGCGACGGTGTACCCCTCGCGCTGTGTCGGTACGGAGGTGGGCGAGGCGGCCTTCCGCGTGTCGGCCTTCTTCGGCTCGGCCTTCGCGCTCTTCGTCCGGACGTCGGCCTGGACCGCGGTCCCGGTGTCGCGGGCCTTCGCCGGGGTGATCTCGGGCGCGTCGCCGCCCCGGGTCAGTCCGGCGCGGACCGAGCAGGCGGGCCAGGCGCCGGGGCCCTGCCCCTTGAGCACCTTCTCCGCGACGGCGATCTGCTGGTCCTTGGTGGCGAGGTCGGCGCGCGGCGCGTAGCGGGTGCCGCCGTACGCCTCCCAGGTGGACTGGGTGAACTGGAGCCCGCCGTAATAGCCGTTGGCGGTGTTGATCTGCCAGTTGCCGGTCGACTCGCAGGCCGCGACCTTCTCCCACACGTCCACCGGCGCCGCGTGGGCGGTCGCCGCGGCGAGGAGCGGCAGCGCCATGCCCGCGCCGCCCGCCGTGACGGTGAGGGACGCACGGTTGATACGGCTCGGCTGGTATCGGCGATGCCGACCGGTTGCGGCCATGATGTGGCTCCCCCACTGGCTGTAGGACACGTCGCAGCGGCCAACGTAAAGGCTCCGCAAGGACCGTGACAAGACCTCACTGGCCGCGTCCCGGTCACCGGACGGCCGCGTATCGGCACACAGCGTGCCATCCCAGGACCCGTGGCGTCCCCGGAGTCGCGAAATTCGCCACCGGTATCTCAGCGCTCGGGTACGGGGGGCCGCACACGCCGTGGGCCGCCGTCGCGCGGGGAGGCGGGGCGGCGGCCCACGGCGTGGTCCGGGTACGGCGTCCGCCGTACGGGGGTGGTCAGGTGCCCGGCGGTCTCGTCGGCTCCGTGCCGGTCTGGGCGCAGACCGAGGCGGCCACCCGGGACGCGAAGTCGAGCATCTCCGTCACCCGCTCGCGGGGCAGCCCGGCGACGCCTTCGGCCCCGTCCACGCCGTGCGCGGTCAGCCAGTTGACGACGCCCGCCATGAAGGCGTCACCGGCGCCGATCGTGTTGACCACCTCGACGGGCACCGCGGGCACGGAGACCGGCTCCGCGCTCCCCGCGAACGCCGTGGCGCCCTTGGCACCCCGGGTGAGCACCACGAGGCGCCCCTCCGCGGCCAGCCGCCGGCCGCTCTCGTCGGGGTCCGTGCCCGGCCAGAGCCGGACGAGGTCCTCGTCGCTCGCCTTGACGACATGGGCCAGCGAGCAGAGCTCGCGCAGCCGCCGCAGGGCGGGCTCCGGGTCGATCGTCCGGTCCTCGCGCACATTGGGGTCCACCACCAGCAGCGAACCCGCGGCGCCCGCGCGGGCGGTGGCCTCGACGGCCCCGGCCGCCGGTTCGACGACGGCCGCGACCCCGCCCACGTACACGGCGGCGAACCGTGCCACGTGGGCCGAGAGGTCGGGCAGTTGGAAGGTCGCCGTCCGGCTGACGTGGAAGTGGTAGCCGGTGCCGTCCGGGCCCGGGTCGGCGACCGCGAGCGTCGTGGGCAGCTCCGAGCGCGCGCACAGGCCGAGTTGGGTACCGGAGTCGGCCAGCCGCCGCTCGATCATGCGGGCGAAGCCGTCGCCGCCGAGCGCCCCGGCGAACCAGCTCGGCGTACCGAGCCGGGCCAGCCCGGCCGCGACGTTGGCGGGCGCGCCGCCGGGCTGGGCCCGGTAAGTCTCCGGGTCGTCCGGCACGGGGACGAGGTCGATGAGCGCCTCGCCCATGACGAGCACGGCGCCGGGGGCGGGGCCGGCCTCGGTCACGGCTGGACCACGATCTTGCGTCCCTGGCCCGCCTTGAACTTCTCGATGGCCTGCGGGTACTCCTCCAGGGACAGCCGGTCGCTGATGAAGACCGCCGGGTCGAGCACCCCGGAGGCGAAGAGCGCGGCGGCCCGCTCGTAGCTGTGCAGCACCGCCATGGAGCCGGTGATCGTGATCTCCTGGTTGTAGATCCGGTACGGCTCGATGACGGCGGTCGTCGCGTAGTCGGCGACCCCGAACTGGAGGAACGTACCGCCCTTGGCGACCCGGCCCAGACCGTCCTGGATGGCGCCCGCGTTGCCGGTGGCGTCGATGACGACGTCCCAGCCGGTGGGCCGGTCGAACTCGTCCGCGGAGGAGCCGGAGCGCGAGCAGCCGAGCGTGCCGGCGGTCGCCAGCCGCTCCGGGTTGATGTCGAGCATGTCCACGGAGGCGGCGCCGGTCCGCTTGGCCAGCTCCAGCATCATCAGGCCCATGGTGCCGGAGCCGTAGATCAGCACCTCGGCGCCGAGGGTCGACCTGAGCACGTCGTATCCGCGTACGGCGCAGGAGAGCGGCTCGATCAGCGCCGCGTCCTTGACGTCGATGTGGTCGGGCAGTTTGACGCAGTTGGCGACGGGCGCGACGGCGAACTCCGCCGCACCGCCCGGCTTGCTGACCCCGATCGCGTTCCACCGGTCGCACAGGTTGCCCCGTCCGGTACGGCAGTAGCGGCATTCGTGGCAGTAAAGGGACGGGTCGACGGCGACCTTGTCGCCGATCGCCAGTTCGGTGACGTCGGCGCCGATCCCGACGATCTCACCGGCGAACTCGTGCCCCGGAATGATCGGCAGCGTGGGCGCGAACTCGCCTTGCAGGATGTGCAGATCGGTGCCGCACAGTCCGCACGCGGCGACGGAGACAACCACGTCCCGAGGGCCAGGGGTGGGGTCGGGAACCGTCGTGACGGAGACCTTGCCGACGGCTTCGACGATCGCAGCCCTCATTACTTAACAGCTCCAAGAGAAAGGCCCTGGACCAGCTTGTCCTGGGCGGCGAATCCTGCGGCGAGCACAGGAAGGGACACGACGACGGAGGCCGCGCACAGTTGGGCGAGGAAGAGCCCCTGGCTGGTGACGAAGCCCGTCAGGAACACGGGAGCGGTCTGCGCCGTGACCCCGGTGAGGACCCGGGCGAAGAGCAGCTCGTTCCAACTGAAGATGAAGCAGATCAGCGAGGTCGCCGCGATCCCGGGCGCGGCGACCGGCGCCACCACCCGCAGCAGGACGGTCGGCAGCCTGGCCCCGTCGACCTGCGCGGCCTCGATGATGGAGACCGGCACGTCCGCGAGGAAGGACTGCATCATCCACACGGCGATCGGCAGGTTCATCGAGGTGTAGAGGATGACCAGCAGCCAGATGTTGTCCAGCATGCCGACGTTCTTCGCGAAGAGGTAGACGGGCAGCAGCCCGGCGACCACCGGCAGCATCTTCGTGGAGAGGAAGAAGAACATGACGTCCGTCCACTTCTCCACCCGCTTGATGGAGAGCGCGTACGCCGCCGGGAGGGCCAGCAGGAGCACGAAGAGCGTGGAGAAGAGCGACGCGGTCACGGAGTTGATCAGCGGCGGCCAGGGGCTCGCGCCGCCGCCCTCGCCGAAGAACACCCGGTAGCTGTCGAGGGTGAGCCCGGCGGTGAGGGAGGGCGGGTTGGTCGCCGCGTCGGCCTCCGAGTGGAAGGAGGTCAGCAGCATCCAGAGGGCCGGCAGGCAGAAGACGATGCCGACGATCCAGGCCAGCAGGCCCAGTCCGGCGGAGCGCCGCCTGGCCCGCCGGGCGGCGGGGGCGTACTTGTCGACATGCGGCCGGGCGGCCACACCGGTGGTGGACACGGACAGAGCGCTCATGCGCGGTTCGCCTCCTCACTGAAGAGGGACGAGACGACGCGCAGGGCGAAGGTCGCGATCACGATCGTACCGATCACGACGACGACTCCGGCGGCGGAGGCCAGTCCGTACTCGTGAGCCTGGTAGAAGGTCTGGTAGATGGTGTACGGCAGGTTCGCGGTGCCGAGTCCCCCGGAGGTGAGGGTGAACACGGCGTCGAAGTTCTGCACGATGTAGATCGAGCCGAGCAGGATGCCCAGTTCGAGATAGCGGCGCAGGTGGGGCAGGGTCAGATAGCCGAACATCTGCCATCCGGTCGCGCCGTCCAGCTTGGCCGCCTCCATGATCTCGGCGGGCCTGCTCTGGAGTCCGGCGAGCAGGATGAGCATCATGAACGGTGTCCACTGCCAGATCAGCGCGGCCTCGACCGCGAGCAGCGGCATGTCGGAGATCCAGTCGGGCTGGGTGGGGTTCTCCACGCCGAAGAGCCCGGTGAACCAGGCCCAGCCGCCGTTGAGGAGCCCGTACTCCGGGTTGTAGAGGACGTGCTTCCACATGAGCGCGGCCGAGACCGGGACCAGCAGGAACGGCGTGATCAGCAGCGTACGGACGAAGCCGCGGCCGATGAACTTGCGGTCGAGCAGCAGCGCGAGCAGCAGTCCGAGCACCACGCTGACGATCACGACGGTCGCGGTGAGCAGCACGGTGGTGAACACCGATTCGCGCAGGGCCGCGTCCGTGAAGACCGAGCCGTAGTTGCTGATCCCGGCGAAGCTGCGGTCGTCGGGGGCGAGCGAGTTCCAGTCGAAGAGCGAGATCACCAGGGTGGCCACGAAGGGCAGTTGGGTGACCGCGACGAGGAAGATCAGGGCGGGCAGCAGGGGGGCCCGGGTGGCCCATGCGCGGGCCTTGGAGCCGCCCCGGCCGGACTGGTGCGACGCGGAGGGGCGCGGCGCTCCGGCCGGGGAACGTGGGGGTGTGCCGACGGAGGTACTCACTTCTGGTCCTTGCCCACCTTTTCGGCCAGCGCCTGCGAGTTCTTCAGCGCTTCGGCCACGGTCTTCTTGCCGGCGATGGCGGCACTGATCTCCTGCGAGACCTTGGTGCCGAGGTCGGTGAACTCGGGGATGTCGACGAACTGGATGCCGACGGTGGGACGGGGCTGGGTGCCCGGGTCGGTCGGGTTGGCGTTGGCGATGGCGTCCTTGGTCACCTCGGCGAACGCGGCGGCTTCCTTCAGGTACTCCGGGTTCTCGTACGTCGAGGCGCGCTTGCCGGCCGGGACGTTGGACCAGCCGACCTTCTCACCGGCGAGGGTCTCGTACTCCTTGCTGGACGCCCAGGAGATGAACTTCCAGGCGTTCTCGGTCTTGCTGGACGCCTTCTGCATGCCCCAGGCCCAGGTGTAGAGCCAGCCGGAGCTGTCCGTCTTGTCGACCGGGGCGGGCACGTAGCCGATCTTGCCCTTGACCGGGGAGCCCTTGGCCTCCAGCGAACCGGCGCCGGCGGTGGCGTCGTACCACATGGCCGACTTGCCCTGTGTCATGTTGTTGAGGCACTCGGCGTAACCGGCCTGCGGGGCGCCGGCCTCACCGTGCTCGCGCACCAGGTCGACGTAGAACTGGGTGGCCCTGGTGAACTCGGGCGAGTCGAGCTGCGCCTCCCAGTCCTTGGTGAACCAGGTGCCGCCCATCGTGTTGACCACGGTCGTCAGCGGCGCGATGACCTCGCCCCAGCCGGGCAGCCCGCGCAGACAGATGCCCTTCATGCCCTTCTCCGCGCCGTCCGCCTTGGCGGCGAGGTCCGCGACCTGCTGCCAGGTGGGCTTGTCGGGCATGGTCAGCTTCTTCGCCTCGAAGACGTCCTTGCGGTACATCAGGAAGGACGACTCGCCGTAGAAGGGCTGGCCGTAGAGCTTGCCGTCCTCCGCGGTGAGGGAGTCGGAGAGGGGCTTGAGTATGTCGCCCTGGTCGAACTTCGTGTCCTTCTCGGTGTACTCGTCGAGAGCGTGCAGCCAGCCGTTCTTCGCGAAGAACGGCACCTCGAAGTTGCTGATGGTGGCGACGTCGTACTGGCCGGCCTGGTTGGAGAAGTCCTGGGTGATCTTGTCCCGGACGTCGTTCTCCGGCAGCACGGTGAAGTTCACCTTGATGCCGGTCTCCTTGGTGAAGTTGTCCGCGGTCAGCTTCTGCAGGTCGACCATCTGCGGGTTGTTCACCATGAGGACGTTGAGCGTGTCGTCGCCGCCGGCGGAGGAACCCCCACCCGCGCCACTGCACCCCGCGAGAAGCGCCGTCAAGGCCACGCTCGCGCCCATACGCATGCGGACTCCACGACGTCGTTGTTGGAAGTGCATGTGAGATCTCCTGATTGTTCGGGTGGGAAGTGGGGGATGGTCAGAGGGAGGGCGGTGCGCCGGGATGGCCGGTGCGCCACGGGGGGGGTGACGGGATGTCAGGGGTGGTGCGGTGCGCGGTCGGGCGCGGGGCCGCGCCGTCAGACGCGTATGACCTGCGGCCCGAGCAGCGAGTACCGCTGGGCCTCCGCCGAGGGCAGCCCGGAGTCCGTGACGATGGACTCGAAGTCACCGACCTCGGCGAAGCGGCAGAAGCTCACCGCGCCGAACTTGGTGTGGATCCCGGCGAAGACCCGGCGGCGGGCGCTGCGCATCGCCTGCGCCTTCACCTCGCTGACGGCCGGGTCGGGGGTGGTGAGCCCGTACTCGCGTGAGATGCCGTTCGCTCCGACGTACGCCAGGTCGATGACGAATTCGGAGAGCATCCGGGTGGTCCAGTGGTCGACGGTGGCCATCGTGGAGCCGCGGACCCGGCCGCCGAGCAGCAGTACGGCGATCTTCTCGGCGTCGGCGAGGGCGGTGGCCACGGCGAGCGAGGCGGTGACCACGGTCAGCGGCCGGTCGCGGGGCAGCGCCTCGGCGACGAGCTGCGGGGTGAACCCCTCGTCGACGAAGACCGTCTCGGCGTCGCCGAGGAGGTCGGCGGCGGCCGCCGCGATCCGGGACTTCTGGGGGACGAGCCGGGTGGTGCGCTCCGCCAGGGTCGTCTCGAACCCGGCGCTCTCCACCGGATAGGCGCCGCCGTGGGTGCGCCGTACCAGCCCGTGCCCCTCCAGGGCGTGCAGGTCCCGCCGTACGGTCTCCTTGGCGACCTGGAGCCTCCCGGCCAACGCGGTGACTTCCACCGACCCGTCGCTCCGGGCGATCTCCAGGATTTCTCGTCGACGCTCGTCGGTGTCCACGACCACACACTTCCCTGCTTTGCTGCGGCTCAGCACCCGTTCGGGCTCATGCGTCGTTTGTACAAGCAGGGAACCCGCTGCGACCAGGCTCTTCACGGCATTGAGTGAGTCCGAGTCTGCCCGTTTGACCAAGGACGTATGCCCTGGTCACACCCACTGCCGGGGTCGGTGTTACACGGATCACTGCCCGAATGGGGTCACTTCGGTGCCCGATCGGCGCCCGGTGCGGTCCGGGCCATGACGGCAAACGGAGCCCGTTTCCGGGCGGACGCGGGCAGGTGCGGGCGGCGCGGGACGCGGTGAACGGCCGTGTTCGGAGGTACGTATCCCTCCCCGGCGGCCCGGTCCGGCCGGCCCCGTGCCCACAGGTATTTCTTGGCGTGCCCGGGTGTGGGGGTCTTTACTGGCGGTGCACGGCACAATTCGACGGATATCCAGGAGCACACGCATGAGTGGTACAGCCCAGATCGGTGTCACGGGGCTCGCGGTGATGGGCCGCAATCTCGCCCGGAACTTCGCCCGCAACGGATTCACCGTCGCTCTGCACAACCGCACCGCGTCGAAGACCCGTGCACTGGTGGACGAGTTCGGTGACGAGGGCACGTTCGTCGCGGCGGAGTCGGCCGAGGAGTTCGTGGCGGCGCTGGAGCGGCCCCGCCGACTGGTCATCATGGTGAAGGCCGGCGACCCGACCGACGCCGTGATCGAGGAGTTCGCCCCGCTGCTGGAGGAGGGCGACGTCATCATCGACGGCGGCAACGCCCACTTCGCGGACACCCGGCGGCGCGAGAAGGACCTGCGCGAGCGCGGCATCCACTTCGTCGGCGTCGGCATCTCCGGCGGCGAGGAGGGCGCGCTGCACGGACCGAGCATCATGCCGGGCGGCTCCACCGAGTCGTACGCCTCGCTCGGCCCGCTGCTGGAGAAGATCGCCGGCAAGGCGAAGGACGGCACGCCGTGCTCCACGCACATCGGCCCGGACGGCGCCGGCCACTTCGTCAAGATGGTGCACAACGGCATCGAGTACGCCGACATGCAGCTCATCGCCGAGGCGTACCACCTGCTGCGGTCCGTCGCCGGCTATTCCCCCGCGAAGATCGCGGAGACTTTCAAGGCGTGGAACACCGGCCGCCTCGACTCGTATCTGATCGAGATCACGGCCGAGGTGCTGGCCCATACGGATGAGGCGACCGGCAAGGCGTTCGTGGACGTCGTGACCGACCAGGCCGAGCAGAAGGGCACCGGCCGCTGGACCGTGCAGATCGCCCTCGACCTGGGCGTCCCGGTCTCCGGCATCGCCGAGGCGGTCTTCGCCCGTTCGGTCTCCGGCCACGCCGGGCTGCGGGATGCCTCGCGTACGCTGCCGGGCCCGTCGGCGGCGCCGCTGGGCGAGGCCGACGCGGCCCGCTTCGCCGACCAGGTCGAGCAGGCGCTGTACGCGTCGAAGATCGTGTCGTACACGCAGGGCTTCCACCAGCTCCAGGCGGGCAGCGCGGAGTACGGCTGGGACCTCGACCTCGGTTCGATCGCCGCGATCTGGCGGGCGGGCTGCATCATCCGCGCCGCGTTCCTCGACCGGATCCGCGAGGCGTACGACACGCAGCGCGACCTGCCGAGCCTGCTCTCCGACAAGCAGTTCGCCGAGGAGATCGGCGCGGCGCAGGAGGACTGGCGCGCGGTGGTCGCCTCCGCCGTGCACCAGGGTGTCCCGACGCCGGGCTTCGCCGCGGCGCTCGCGTACTACGACGCGCTGCGCGCCGAGCGGCTGCCCGCCGCGCTGACCCAGGGCCAGCGCGACTTCTTCGGCGCGCACACCTACCGGCGCACGGACCGTGAGGGCTCGTTCCACACTCTGTGGGGCGGCGACCGTTCCGAGGTCAAGACGGGCTGATCCGACGACGCCCCGGCCGGACCGGCGGCGGTCCGGCCGGGGCCGTTCTCAGCCGAGGGGCCCCGGCGCCGGCTGCGGCTCCGGCTGCGGCAGGGGGCCGGGGTCCGGCGGGCCCGGAACCGGGTCGGGGCCCGGCACTGGCGCCGGACTCGGCGGCGAGGGCACGGGGGACGGCGCGGGTCCCGGGGGTACGGGATCCGGCGCCGGCCCCGGTCCTGGCGGGCCGGGCGGCGGGGTGGGCGACGGCGGAACCGGGTCGGGGTACGGACTGGTCATGCCTGTCCTCCTGAGGTGCGGGAGTCGTGCCTTCCCAATGTCTCCCGGTGCGCCTGCCCACGCGCGCCGGGTCCACGCATGATCCCGTGATCTTCCGCCGGACGGATCGCGCGGCGTACCGGGCCGTACGGCCCGGTCAGCGGGCGGCAGTCACGGCCGCCACCGCCGCGGCCAGTCCGCTCCCCGGGCCCGCGAGCACGGGCACATCGCCTCGGACCCGCCCGGCCGCGTCCGCCATCGACACCTGGGCCAGGACGACCACCTCGGCCGCGCCGGGCTCCGTGACCGCGTCGACGGCCGCGGCGACCGCGTCCAGATAGCCGTCCCGGTCCCCGGCCTCGAAGCGCTCCCAGGCGCCGTCGGCCAGTACCGTACGCAGCTCCAGGGGCCGCCCCGCCGCCGCCTCGCGGATCAGCGCGGCCGTCGGCTCCAGGGTGGACTCCAGCGCCGCGACCACCACGACCCGGCCCGCCGCCGCCGCTGCCTCGGCCATCGGCCGGTCGACCCGCAGCACGGGCACGCCGAGCGCGGGCCCGGCCTGCTCCGCCACCTCCCCGATCGTCGAACAGGTGCAGAGCACGGCGCTCGCGCCCGCGGCCACCGCCGGGGCGAGCACGGCCCGGATCTCCGCCGCGACGGCCTCGGGCCCCTCGGCCCTGGCGCGGGCGAGCAGCTCCTCGGCGACGAGATGGCGCAGTGTCACCCCCGGGTGGGCGGCGTCCCGCAGGGCGTCGAAGACCGGGACATGGACCGGGGAGGTGTGCAGCAGAACGAGCATGGCCCGATGCTATGCCGTGGCCGCGCCTCCCCTCCTCCGCCGTCAGCCGCTCCTCACCTGCGCCTTCGCGGCCTCGACCACCTCCGGCGGGGCCTCCGGCGCCGCTTCGGGGTGGCGCTGCGCCCAGCGGGCCGCGTACGGGCAGAGCGGGACGACGAAGGCGCCCTCGCGCGCCGCCATCGCGTAGAACTCCCGCACGAGGGTGCCCGCGATGCCCTTGCCCTCGTACCCCTCCTCCACGGCGGTGTGCACCGCGACCAGCGCGGCGGGCACGGCGGGGGTCTCCGGGGTGGCCTCCAGGGCGACGTACGCGATGGCGCCGACGGCGTGACCGTCCTCGTACGCCTCGAAGCGGCCCTTGGGCCGGTTGTCACGGATGTTCAGGTCTGCCATGGGGCCTGTCTCCCTGCTGGTCGGTCGGGGCGCCGCTCGGGCCGGGCGCGCGGCGGGATCGCCCGGACGGCCGACGGGCCCGCGAGGAAAACCCACGCGTTTCCCGCGAAGCTCCGCCGCGTTCCCCGGCCACGGGTGGAGTGCGCGCCGGTGTCCGTGCGTTCCCTGCCCTCCGGCGGCCGTTCTGATTCCCTTTCCGTAATTCCCGGCCCCCGCGCGGCGCGTGGAATCACCGGTCTGCCGTACGCCGTCGGAAGGAACGGACGGCTTTTCCGAGCGGCCGCCCGGACGCGGTGGCCAGGCCCGGCACCTAATGTCAGGCAGGTGTGATGCGCGGTGCGGAACCGCCCGGGAAAAGGAGAGCACATGGCCGTACGCAGTCCACGCCGAAGAGGTTATCCGGAAGGACTCGGCGGCGAACTCGTCGCCGAGTTCCTGGGCACGCTCGTCCTGCTCCTGCTGGGCTGCGGATCCGTGGCCGTCGCCGTCGTCGGCCTGCCGGGTTCGGGCCGTCAGGTCGCGGCCTTCGGGCCCGCCAACTGGCTCATCATCTCGTGGGGCTGGGGCCTCGCCGTGGTGTTCGGCGTCTATGTCGCCGGCGGTATCAGCGGCGCGCACATCAACCCCGCTGTGACCCTCGCGTTCGCGGTCCGGCGGACCTTTCCGTGGCGGAAGGTCCTCCCCTACTGGGGCGCCCAATTGGTGGGCGCTTTTGTCGGCGCCGCGCTCGTCTATGCCACCTATCGGTGGGCGATCGACGCGGCCAACACCAAAGCGGGAATCGGGCGAGAACAGTCCCTTTCCACCTACTCGATCTTCGCCACGTTCCCCGCGGAGTATTTCGGCAATTCCTGGTGGGGACCGCTGCTCGACCAGATCGTGGGGACCGCGGTCCTGCTTCTGCTGATCTGTGCGCTCATCGACACAAGGAATCTGGCACCGGGGTCCAACCTCGGCCCGTTCCTCACCGGTCTGGTCGTCTTCGCGATCGGTCTGACCTTCGGCACGAACGCCGGTTACGCGATCAACCCGGCCAGGGACTTCGGTCCCCGGCTCTTCACCTTCTTCGAGGGCTGGGGCTCCATCGCACTGCCGGGCAGCTACCAGTGGTTCAGCCACTACTGGTGGATCCCCATCGTCGGGCCGCTCATCGGCGGCATCATCGGATCCCAGCTCTACGAGCGGCTGATCGCCCCGATCATCAGGGCGCGCGGCGGACCGACCGAGGAGGGCCGTGTCCCGGCCAAGGACGCCCCCGTGCCGACGGGCCCTTCCGCCGGCAGGCCGGCGCCCGACGCGCCGTCCGGAGACAGGCCGCCCACGGAGGTGTAGCGACCGGTACGCGTACGAGGGGTGGGCCACCGTCGGCGGTGGTCCACCCCTCGCGCGTACCGGTAGTCCGGCGTCGGCGGGTCAGTGCCCGGTGGCGTCGTCGTCCGCCGCGCCGTTCCCGGTCTCCGCCGCCAGGGCCCTGGCCCGCTTGCCGATCACCACGACCGCCGCCGCCGCGCTGGCGGCGAAGGCCACGGGGACCATCCAGTGCCGGTCGAGCACATGGCAGGTGGCGTGGTCGAGGGAGTAACGGCCCGCGCCCATCAGCCCGATGGAGGCGGCCGTCCAGCCGAGGAAGCCGGGGTACTCGAAGCCGCCCGACTGGGCGAAGAACCCGCTGGGCGCGTGCACGGACGCCGCGCCCGCCATGCCGCCCGCCGCCGCCGCGCCGGCCGCCGGGGTGGCGAGGCCGAGCGCCAGCAGGACGCCGCCGCCCGTCTCGGCGAGCCCGGAGGCGATCGCGCTCTCCCGGCCGGGGCGGAAGCCCATGGCCTCCATCCCCTGGGCGGTTCCGTCGAGCCCGGCGCCGCCGAACCAGCCGAACAGTTTCTGCGTGCCGTGCGCGGCGAGCACCGCACCGGTGCCGAGTCGCAGGGCGAGCAGGCCGAGATCGCGTCGGACGGAACAGGTCATGGCGGGGCTCCGGGGGTCTCGGTGGCACGGACGTGATCGGGCGTACGTCTCCACTCTCGGCCGCGCGGCGCCGGAGGGGGGCCCGTTGCTGGGCCGTACGGGTCCCCCGCACCGCGCGCCGCGCGGCCCGCGGCCTACCTGCCGCAGCGCAGGGCGGGGATGTCGACCGTGTCCGCCATGGCCTTCATGCCCGCGTCGTTCGGGTGCAGATGGTCCCCGCTGTCGTACGCGGGCAGCAGGCGCGCCGGGGCGGCCGGGTCCCCGGTCGCCGCGTCGAAGTCGACGACGGCGTCGAACGCGCCGCTCCGGACGAAGGCGTTGACCTCCTGGCGTACCGCCTCACCGTTCGCGTTCCACTCGCCCCAGCCCTGGTACGGCATGACGGTCGCGCCGACCGCGCAGGCCCCCGCGGCGTGCGTCCGCGCGATGATCCGCCGGTAGCCGTCGATCACCTGGGCGGCCGTGGGCGCCGGGGTGGCCTTGATGTCGTTGACGCCTTCGAGCAGGATCACCGTCCGCAGCCCGCGCTGGGACAGGACGTCCCGGTCCAGCCGCTTCAGCGCGCTCTCCCCCGCGCCGTCGGAGAGGAGCTTGTTGGCGGAGATCCCCTCGTTGGCGACGCCCTTGACCGTGGTCCGCCGGTCGTCGCCGAGCCGCTGCGCGAGGAAGTCGGGCCAGCGGCGGTTGGTGTCGGCGGTGGAGCCGGCGCCGTCGGTGATCGAGTCGCCCAGCGTGACGACGGCCCCGGTGCCGCGCGGCGCGTCGGCCACCACGGCGTCCAGGTAGTAGCGGAAGCTCGTGCGCTGGGTGTACGCCGTGGCGCCGTCCTCGGCTGCGTGGTCGCCGGTGGGCGCGATGTACGAGGTCTGGTGCCCCATCCGGTGACCGGTGGCGGTGCCGGACGCGTCCCGTACGTACAGACTGACGGCCAGGTCCGCGTACGGCCGTACGGTGCCCGGCAGCGGATCGCTGTAGACGGAGCCGCCCGCCGGTACGGTGACGGACGCGGCGCCGCGGAAGGTCAGCGGGCGGTTGGTGCCGGGCACCACGGAGGCGCCCGAGGCCACGGTGCCCGCGTAGGCGCGGCCGAAGGTCACCGGCTGCTCACCGAAGGCGTTGGAGAGCCGGATCCGCAGGGCGCTGCCAGCCGCGCTGGTGCGGACGAGGACGCGATGGGTCCGTTCGGGGACGGCGGTGTCCAGCCGGTCGGCGCTGGCGGCCCAGGTGACCACGGGGGTGGTGCGCGCGGCGGGGGCGGCCGAGGCCGCCGGGGGAACGGTGGCGACGGCACCGAGGGCGAAGGCCATGACGACGGCCGCGCGCCGGGCGCGGCGAGGTAACTCCACACTTCTCATTGCGGGTTGATGCCTCTCGTAGCGACAGTCGTGCCCATGTCATGAAGTGAGGCCACCTCCAAGTGTGACCTCACTTCATGACACGGGCACGGAGCGCTTCCGGTTCGACGCGCCGGGCGGCGGGGCGGAACGGTCCTGCCGTACGCGTACGGCGTGTGCCACGCTCGCGCGCGGCACACGCCGTATCGGCCGGGAGGGTCAGCTCTGCGGCGGACGGTCGCCGCCCCGGGGCGGCTCCTGCGTCCCGAGCTCTTCGTTGATCTTCTTCTGGGCGGTGTCGACCTGGCCCCGGTACTTGTTCCCCGTCTTCCGGTCGAACGCGTCACCGGCCTTCTCCACCCCTTGTCGGGCGGTGCTCTCGTGCCCCTTGATGAGGCTCTTCAGCTTGTCGAGCATCGACATGTTCGGCTCCTCGCTCGGAACGTATCCCCGACCACCATCACCGCTCCCCGGCCGTCGCGCACCCCGGCGCGGTCCACCACGGGGACACCGGGCGCTCTCAGCGCGGCGGGGTGACGGCCCTCGCCTCCACCGTCCCGCCCTCCGTGTCCACGTGCGGCAGGACGCGGTCCAGCCAGCGGGGTGTCCACCAGGCGGCGGGGCCCAGCAGCGTCATCACGGCGGGGACCATCAGCAGCCGGACGACCGTGGCGTCGATCAGGACGCTGACGGCCAGACCGAGGCCGAGCATCTTGACCACGATGTTGTCGCTCAGGATGAACGCGGCGAAGACGCTGACCATGATGAGCGCCGCGCAGGTGATCACCCGCGCGGTGATCTCCAGACCGTGCGCGACGCTGCCCCCGCTGTCATGGGTGCGCCGCCACGCCTCGTGGACCCGGGAGAGCAGGAAGACCTCGTAGTCCATGCTCAGTCCGAAGACGATGGCGAACATCATCATCGGCACGTAGCTCTCGATGGGCACGGTCCCTGAGACTCCCAGCGCGGGACCGCCCCAGCCCCACTGGAAGACGGCGACGACCACTCCGTACGACGCGGCGATCGAGAGGAGGTTGAGCACGGCGGCCTTCAGCGCGACCAGGAGCCCGCGGAACACGGTGAGCACGATGAGGAACGCCAGGGCGACGACCGCGCCGATGATGAGCGGCAGCCGGGCCGAGATGAGGTCGAGGAAGTCCTCCTGGGCGGCGGTCGTGCCCGTCACATAGGTCGCCGCGTCGGTGCCCGCCGCGCCGCGCGGCAGGACGTCGTCCTTGAGATGGCGGAAGAGCGCGGCGGTCCCGGCGGACTGCGGGGAGGTACGGGAGAGCACCGTGGTGGTCAGCACCTGGCCGTCGCTGGTCGGGGCGAGCGGGCCGACGCTCGCCGCGCCGGGGACGCCGGTGAGCGCCTTCGTCATGTTCGCCGCGAGCGCCGAACGGTCGGCCGACGGGACCGCGCTCTGGTCGACGACGACGGTGAGCGGGCCGTTGGCGCCGGGCCCGAAGCCCTCGGAGATCAGGTCGTAGGCGCGCCGGTCCGTGAAGCTGGTGGGGTCGGCCCCGTCGTCGATATGGCCGAGGCGGATGGAGAACAGGGGGATCGCGAGGACGCCGACGACCACCAGCCCGGCCAGCAGGAACCACCACGGGTGGTGCTCCACGCGCTGGGCGTACCGGTGCCAGCCGCCGCTCGCCCCGGTGTGGACCCGGGTACTGCCGGCGCGCCGCTCGGCGCGTACGACCGCCGGGTCGGCGACACCTTCCGCGACCGGGCGGCGGACCCGGTAGCGGTCGATACGGCGCCCGGCGAGCCCGAGCAGGGCCGGTACGAGGGTGACCGCGCCGATGACGGCGGTGACGACGGTGACGGCCGCCGCGGCGCCGAGCTTGCCGATGAAGCTGATCTGGGAGACGTACAGCCCGGCCAGGGCGACGATGACCGTACAGCCGGAGACGATGACGGCCCGGCCGCTGGTGGCGACCGCGCGGCCCGCCGCGGTCACCGGGTGGGCGCCGTCCATCGCCTGCTGGCGGTGGCGAGTGATCAGGAAGAGCGCGTAGTCGATGCCGACGCCGAGGCCGATCATCGTGGCCAGGGTGGGCGAGACGCTCGCGAAGGTGAAGGCAGCGGCGATCAGGCCCAGGCAGGCCAGCCCGACGACGACCGCGATCAGCGCGGTGAGCAGCGGGATCCCGGCGGCGATGACGCTGCCGAAGCCGATCAGCAGGACGATCACCGCCACGCCGAACCCGATGACCTCGCTGGTCAGCTCCTCGGCCTTGGGGCGGGCCAGTTCGCCGAGCGGCCCGCCGTACTCGACCTCGACGCCCGCGGCGCGCAGTGGTTGTACGGCCCGGTCCACGCCGTCGAGATAGGAGTGGCCGAACGTGGTGGGGCTGGTGCTGAAGCGGACGGTGATGTAGCCCGTCCGCCCGTCGGAGGTGAGCGCTCCGGTGGGCGGCGAGGAGGGCGTGGCGGGCAGCGGGTTCGCGACGGACAGGACGTGCGGGAGTTTCTGGAGGGAGGCGACCGTCTGGTCGATCTGGCTCTGTACGGCGGTGAGGGACTGCCGCCCGTCGTGCAGGACGATCTGGGCGCCGGTGCCGCCCGCCCCGGGCGCGTGCTCGCTGAGCACCCGGGCGCCGGTGTCCGACTGGGTTCCCGGGAGGACGAAGTCGTCGGAGTAGGTGCCCCCGAAGGTGTTCGCGAGCACGTGCAGCCCGCCGAGGGCGACCAGCCAGGCGACGACGACCACGACGAAGTGGCGTGCGCACCACTCCCCGAGGCGCTGGAGAAGGCCGGGGACCGCCCGGTCCGCCGGCGGCGTCCCCGCCGTACCGTCCGTGCCGCTCGGTGCGGTCATGCGTACCCCCAGAGGGTGCGAACATCAGCCGTCCATGACACATGCGGTCATTCACATGCGGTCATTTCTCCCCATTTGATCAGGATGGCGATGGTGACGCTCTGGGGGAACGCGGAGGGAACGCGGCCGGGGCTCAGCTCAGGCGGACCGCCAGCCGGTGGGTGCCCGCCGGGGCGCTGTGGAGGGCGCCGAGCGGATCGGGGGCGGCGTCCCCGGTGGGTTCGGCGCCCACCAGCAGGACCTTCCAGGGCAGTGCGCTCCCCGTCTCCACGACGAGTTCGTCGCCGTCGCGCCGGGTGGTGAAGACCGCGGCGGGCCCTGAGCCGTCGGGCGCGGGGACGGTCGTGACGACCTCGGCGCCGTCCGCCGGGGTGTGCACGCGCAGGGTGACGCCGTCCGCCCAGTCGTACTCGGGGCCCTCGTCCACGGCGCCGAGCGGCAGCACCGAGCCCGGCCTGGCCAGCAGCGGCAGGGTGTCGAAGCCGTGGGTCTCGCTCCGCCAGCCGGGGCCGGTGACCTGGGCGCCGGTGAGGATGTTGGTCCAGACGCCGTCGGGCACGTAGTACTCGACGGAGCCGTCCTCGGTGAAGACGGGGGCGACCAGCAGGTCGTCGCCGAGCAGGTACTGCCGGTCGAGCGGGCGGCACGCCGGGTCGTCGGGGAACTCCAGCACCATGGCGCGCATCACGGGGGTGCCGACGTCCCTGGCCTGGGTCGCGGCGCGGTAGAGGTACGGCATCAGCCGGTGCTTGAGCCGGGTGAAGTCGCGGGTGACGGTGACGGCCTCGTCGCCGTAGTCCCACGGCACCCGGTAGGACTTGGAGCCGTGCAGCCTGCTGTGCGAGGACAGCAGGCCGAACTGGACCCAGCGCTTGAAGAGCGCGGGCGTCGGGGTGCCCTCGAACCCGCCGATGTCATGGCTCCAGAAGCCGAAGCCCGACAGGCCCAGCGACAGCCCGCCGCGCAGCGACTCGGCCATGGCCTCGAACGTCGACTCGCAGTCGCCGCCCCAGTGCACGGGCAGCCGCTGGCCGCCGGTGGTCGCGGAACGGGCGAAGACGACGGCCTCGCCCTCGCCGCGCTCCTCGCGCAGCAGTTCGAAGACGGTCTCGTTGTAGATCTGCGTGTAGTAGTTGTGCATCCGCTCCGGGTCGGAGCCGTCGTACCACGCGACGTCGACGGGGACGCGCTCGCCGAAGTCCGTCTTGAAGCAGTCGACGCCCTGGTCGAGCAGGACGCGCAGCTTGTCGGCGTACCAGGCACGGGCGGCCGGGTTGGTGAAGTCGACCAGCGCCATGCCGGGCTGCCAGCGGTCCCACTGCCAGACGTCGCCGTCGGGCTTCCTGACCAGATAGCCCGCGGCCATCCCCTCCGCGAAGAGGGGGGACTTCTGCGCGATGTACGGGTTGATCCAGGCGCAGACGCGCAGCCCGCGCTCGCGCAGCCGGGCGAGCATGCCCTCCGGGTCGGGGAAGACGTCCGGGTCCCAGACGAAGTCGCTCCACTGGTACTCGCGCATCCAGAAGCAGTCGAAGTGGAAGACGCTCAGGGGGATCTCGGCGTCGGCCATGCCCTGGACGAACCGGTTGACGGTGGCCTCGTCGTACGAGGTGGTGAAGGAGGTCGAGAGCCACAGGCCGAAGGACCAGGCGGGCGGCAGCGCGGGGCGGCCGGTGAGCGCGGTGTACCGGGCCAGGATCTCCCGGGGTCCGGGACCGTGGATGACGTAGAACTCCAGGCTCTGGTCCTCGACGCTGAACTGGACGCGGCCGACGGCCTCGGAGCCCACCTCGTAGGAGACCTGGCCCGGGTGGTTGACGAAGACGCCGTAGCCCCGGCTGGTGAGATGGAACGGGATGTTCTTGTACGCCTGTTCGCTGCTGGTGCCGCCGTCCGCCTGCCAGATGTCCACGGTCTGGCCGTTCTTGACGAACGGGGTGAAGCGTTCGCCCAGCCCGTACACGCTCTCCCCGACGGCGAGGGAGAGCTGCGCGAGCATGAAGTGGCGGCCCTCGGCGTCGGTCGCGAAGCCGGCGCCGCGGCTGCCGATCGAGGTCAGGGTCTGTCCGCCGGCCGTGAAGTCGAGCTGCCAGGGCGCGTCGGTGTCGGTCCTCAAGGAGAGGTCACCGGAGGCGAGTTCGATCGTGGAGCCCTCCCTGACCACCTTGCCGGCGTCGGTCCTGGACCCGGTGGTGAGCGCGAACTCCGGTGTCCTCGGGGCGCGTCCGCCGTGGTGGGTGACGCGGACGCCGATGACGCCCTCGGCGGGCGACCAGCAGTCGACGGTCACAAGAGGGGCGTTGAGGGTGTCTCCGCGGTGGGTCACCCGCCCCACCGGAGCGTAGAGGGTGACGCGGTCGTCGGTGACATCGGCGTCGGCGACGGAGACCGCGTACCGGGCGGTCACCCCGGGGCGCATCTGCCAGTACCCGTCGGTGAACTTCATCAGTGCTCCTGCTCTGTGGAAGGGGCTGGTGCGGAGGGGC
Organism: Streptomyces sp. NPDC087310; assembly: GCF_044744405.1. Taxonomy (NCBI): domain Bacteria; kingdom Bacillati; phylum Actinomycetota; class Actinomycetes; order Kitasatosporales; family Streptomycetaceae; genus Streptomyces; species Streptomyces sp. NPDC087310. The sequence continues at coordinate 358,814 of NZ_JBIUYF010000009.1, forward strand.
CGTCGGGTCGATGGTCCCTGTTCGGCGCGGCGGCCGTTATTTGACGGACCCGCCGGTGATCCCGGCGGCCACGTACTTCTGGGCCACGACCAGCAGGATCGCGGCGGGGACCGCGGAGACGACGGCGGTCGCCATCACCGCGCCCCAGTCGCTGACATGGGCGCCGATGTACTCGTACATGGCGAGCGTGATCGGTTTGACGTCGTCCGTGGTGTTGAGCGTCAGCGCGAACATGAAGTCGGACCAGGCGAAGAGGAAGGTGAACAGGCCCGCCGTGATCAGGGCGTTGCGGCTCATCGGCAGGACGATCCGGACGAAGGCGGTGAACCGGTTGGCGCCGTCGACGAGCGCCGCCTCCACGATCTCGCGCGGGACCGACACCATGAAGGCGCGCAGCAGCACGATGGAGAACGGCAGTCCGAGCGAGGCGTCGGCGAGGATCAGCCCCAACGAGGAGTTGACCAGCCGCAGTTCGACATAGGCGCTGTAGAGGGCGTTGGCGATGACGATGCCCGGGACCATCTGGGTGATCAGCGTGGCGAACACGATCGTACGGCTGCCGCGCAGCCCGAGCTGGGCCAGGCCGTACGCGGCGGGCGCGGCCAGCGCCAGACAGACCACGACGGCGCCGAGCGCGACGACCAGGCTGGTCACCAGCGAGCCGCCCTGACTGCTCAGCGCCCGCTGGAAGTTGTCCCAGCCGGGTGAGGTGGGCAGCCAGTGGGTGGCGGCCAGGCTCTCGCCGGGCTGGAGGGCGATGTTGACCATCCAGTAGAGCGGGAAGAGCAGGACGGCGAGGACCAGGAGCGCGAAGGCGGTGGAGAGGCCGCCGCGCGGGCGGCCGGTGGAGTGGGGGGTGGAGTGGGTGGTGGGGCGGGTGACGGAGTGGGTGGTGGACATGGCGGTCACTTCCCCTGGCCGAAGTCGGAGCGGTTGGCGCGCAGATAGAGCACGGCGAAGACCGCGCTGACCAGGATGAGAACGTTGCCGACCACCGCGCCCTGCCCGAAGTTGAGCTGCTGGAAGGAGAGTTGGTAGGTGACGGTGCCGAGGGTCTGGGTGGAGTCGGCGGGGCCGCCACCGGTCAGGGCGAGGATCAGGTCGAGGATCTTCACCGTGGACATGAAACCGAGGATGAGGACCACGGTGACGACCGGACGCAGCAGCGGCAGGGTGAGACCGCGGAAGGTGCGCCAGGGACCGGCGCCGTCCAGCGCTGCGGCCTCGTACAGGTCGCGGGGTATCTCCTGGAGCCCGCCGTAGAGGATCACCATGTTGAACGGGATGCCGATCCAGATGTTGACGAGGATCGCGGAGAGCAGGGCCACACTCGGGCTGCTGAGCCAGGGCACGGCGGACGAGGTGAGGTGCAGGTCCATCAGGAGTGTGTTGAGGACGCCGGTGTCCTGGTCGAGGAGTTTGCGCCAGACGACGGCCGAGACGACCATCGGGACGAGCCAGGGCAGCAGCAGGACCGCGCGGACGAAGCCGGAGAGCCGGAAGCGGCGGGAGAAGAACACGGCGAGCGCGAGGCCGATGACGAACTGGCCGAGCAGGGAGCCCGCGGTGAAGAGCAGGGTGTGCCAGAGGGAGCCGGTGAAGAGCGGATTGCCGAAGACCCCGCGCCAGTTGTCGAGCCCGTTGAAGGGGGCCTCGCCGGTGAAGTAGGTGCGCGGGGTGAAGCGCTGGAAGCTCATGACGACGTTGCGCACGAGCGGATAGCCGAAGAAGGCCAGCATGTAGAGGACGGCGGGGGCGACGAAGAGCATCCGCAGGACCGCGGTCCGGCGTCGGCGCTGTGCGGGCGCGCCGGTGGCGCCCGAGGTGCGGGTGCCGGTGTCGGTGGCGGTGTCGGTGGCGGTGTCGGCGTTTCCGGAGGGTCTTGGGGTGGGCGCCGGGACGGCGGCCGGTGTGGTGGGTGTCATGGCGGGTCTCCTCACGTCACTCGCCGGCCGTGGCCCGTGACTGGGCCTGCTTCAGGGCGGCTTCGGGTGTGGAGCGGCCGGTCAGCACGGACTGGAAGGCGCCCGCGAGGGCGTCGGAGACGACCGGCCAGCGGGAGCCGACCCGGTCGGTGCGGGAGCGGGCGGTGGCGACCTGGTCGGCGAACGCGCCGAGCTTCGGGTTCTGGGCCTTGTACGCGGCGGCGGCGGCCGTACGGGTGGGCACGTTGTAGACGGCCTCGCCCCAGGCGACCTGGTTGCGCTGCTCGTTGAGGCAGTCGATGATCCGTGCCGCGGTCCTCTGGCGCCCGGTGTCGCCGGTGCGGGGAAGGGCCATGACCGTACCGCCGATCGGTGGCACCGGAGGGCGGCCGGCCTCGGGGACGGGGATCGCGGCGACCGCCCAGTCGAGGTCCTTGTGCTCGCCGAGCACCGGGACCTGCCACGGCCCGTTGATCATCATCGCGGCCCGTCCCGCGATGAACTGGTCGTTGACGTCCTGCTGGTTCCAGGTGACGACGGCGCTGGAGGCGGACTTGTCGTCGATCAGGTCCTTCCAGAGGCGCAGGGCGGGGGCGCCCCGGCCGTCGTCGAGCCGCGCCTCGTCGCCGCCGGCCGACCAGAAGAACGGCAGGAACTGGTAGACGCCGTCCGCGTCGGGGGTCGCGCTGAAGGCCATCCCGAACGTCCGGCCCTGGGTGAGCTTTCTGGCGGCTGCCTTCAACTCGTCCCAGGTGGTGGGTGGTTCGACGCCCGCCTTGCGCAGCAGCTCGGCGTTGTAGATCAGCGCGAGGGAGTTGACCGAGCGGGCGATGCCGTACTGGTCGCCCCGGAAGCTGCCCATGGAGACGGCGCCGGGTGACATCCCGGTCACGTCCACGCCCGCGTCCTTCAGCGGGACGAGACCGCCGGTGTCGGCGAACTGCGGGAGTTCGGAGCCGTCCAGTTCGAGGATGTCGGTCAGCGAGTGGGACGAGGCCATCCGCAGCGCCTTGGACACCACCTGGTCGGCGGGGACGCTGGTCTGTCTGACCTTCACGCCGAGCGGCTTCGCGCAGCGGTCGAAGAACTTCTGTTCCTCGTCGTGTTCGTGGGTGTCGGTGGCCGAGTTGAGAACCGTCAGCGTGCCGGGGTCGGGCAGCCGCGCGCAGCCGGCGAGAGGGATGACGGCCACGAGCGCGGTGAGGAGCACGGCCGGCGCCGGGAGGCGGCGGATCGGGTGCATACGAGGGGCTCCGTTCGGTCTACAACGCTGTATGGAGACGGAGAGGTACGGAGGGTGCACGGACGTGCGGTGGGGGTGGGTGAGGGGTGAGCGGCGACGGAGGGAACTGGCGGGGAGAACAGGTGTCGAGCAGGTGGGGGAACAGGTGCGAGCGCGTGGGAGAACAGGTGTCGAATCGATTCGATTGAGCGCTGCGGTGATGGTAGGCGCTCGCCGAAACGGCGACAAGAGCCGAGCGGGGTCTTCGGTGCGTACGGGCGGGATCCGGCCGGGGTCAGTCGCGCGGCGCGCCGAGCGGCAGCGCGCCCGGCAGCAGGACCGGTGCGATCAGCAGATGTCCGACGGAGTCGGCGAGCAGCCGTGCGCCCGGCTCCGCGTGCTCCGTACCGCGCGCGGTGTCCTCCCGCAGCACGGCGGCGGCGGTCACGGCGAGCCGGGTGACCTCGGTGGCCAGCGTCCGCACCGGCAGGTCGATCCGGGGCAGCCGGCTGCTCGACGGATCGCCCGGGAGCGTGCCGATGACGACGACGGTGACGTCCTCCGGCACCCGCAGTCCGGCCGCGGTCACGGACGCCAGGATGTGGTGGTGCGCGGAGGGGTGCTGCACGATCAGGGCGGTCGGCGCCGCGCCGGTCCCGGCGTCGCTGCCCGGCCGCCGGGTCCCGTCGGCCGTCCGCTCCCCCAGCAGCGTACGGAGCCGGTGCGCCAGTTTGGCCGGATCGCCGACGGAGTGGACGACCCGGACGGCCGCGCCGGTGGTACGGGCGCCCCGGCGGGCGCCGGCGATGCCGCGCAGCGCGTAGCTGCGCCGCCCCCGTACCTCCGGTTCGCCGGGCGCGAGATAGACCAGCTCGCGGTGGCCGGCGGCGGCGAGTTCACGGACGGCGAGCACCGCGGCCTCCTCCCAGTCGAGGTCGGTCCAGGGCAGGGCGTCCTCGTCGGCGGGCCGCCCGATCAGGGCCGCGGGGAAGACCAGTTCGCGTACGACGTCGATCCGCGCGTCCTCCATGTCGACCGCCATCAGGACCGCGGCGTCCGCGAGCCCGCTGAGCGCCACGCGCCGCAGCCCCTCCGCCTTGTCCTGGGAGGTCGTCAGCAGCAGGTCGTGGCCGAGGGTGTTGGCGGCGTCGCTGACCTCGATCGCGAACCGGCCGTCCACGGCGTGCCGTTCACCGGCGGCGCGGGGAAGCGCGAGGGCGATCACATGGGTGCGGCTGCTGCGCAGGGTCCTGGCGCTGGCGCGCGGGTGGTAGCCGAGCGCGTCGACGGCCTCCTGGACGCGTCTGCGGGTCTCCTCGGAGATCGAACGGGAGCCGTTGAAGACATAGCTGACGGTGCTGGGCGCGACCCCGGCCCGCTGGGCGACGTCCCTGATGGTAGCCATCTCGACCCCTTCGGTGATGCGGGAACGACGCCGGAGGACGTGCGGCAGCCCTGGTCGTTCATCGTATCGAACGGGTTGACGCACCGGTCGGGGCGCGCTCCTGCGCCGGTAGCTCCTGAGCGGGTACGGAGGTCAGGCCGGCTCGTCCGGCGGCGCGCACACCCGCGCCAGGTCCGTGGCGAGCGCGCGGGCGCCCCACGGGGCCTCGACACACACACCGCCGGCACCCCCGGTCGCCGGATCCGCCTCCTCGCGGTGGAGCACGGGAGCGGTGTCCGGATCCGGCCCGCCGGTCAGCGACCAGCCCGCCGCCCGTACGGTGAGCGCGCCGGACGCCGGGCCCGCGCGCAGCGCCGCCGCCGTCCAGACGACCAGCGCGTGCGGATCGGGCGCGTACGGATCGGGCAGGCTCCAGACGCGGGTGGTGTCCCCGGGGTCAGGGGTGATCACCGGCCCCGACAGGGCGCGTACGGCGGTCCAGAGCGCGTCGAGCCCTTCGTAGTGGCGCCAGCGCCCGGCCCGGTCGGCGAGCTGCCAGCCGCCGCCCGGCCAGGGCCTGGCGGTCAGCCGGGTCCCGGCGAGCAGCCGTCGTACGGCGCGGTGCCGGGCGGCCGTACCGCCGGGGCCGAGCGGCGCCACGCGCTCCGTCCAGCGGGTCGCGGGACGGCCGCACCCTCCGCACACCGCCGGTCAGCCCCTCACCGTACGGCGGGCCACCGGGACGCGGCGGCCCGCGAAGCGCCCGTCCCGCTCCTGGCCGGCCGTCATGCCATCACGTCGCCGCTGTTGGGGCCGAGGGTCTGCCCCACGTAGAGGTTGCCACCGGGGTCGGAGGCGAGGAGCAGCACGGTCGGCGCGATCTCCTCCGGCCGTCCGAACCGGCCGAGCGGCAGCTCCGCCTGCTTGGCGCGCTTCCACTCGGGGCTGAGCCCGTCCACCAGCGGGGTCTCCACCGGCCCGGGGGCGACCGCGTTGACCAGCACGTGGTGCGGGGCGGCCTCCCGGGCGAGCGCCTTGGTGAAGCCGATGACCCCGGCCTTGGCGGCCGAGTAGTGGGTCAGCCCCTCGGCGCCCTTCTGGCCGAGCTGCGAGGCGATGTTGACGATCCGGCCGCCGCCCCGCGCGATCATGTGCGGAAGGGTGTAGCGGCAGCTCAGGAAGACTCCGCGCAGATCCACGGCGATGGTCTCGTCCCAGACGGCCGGATCCATCTCCGCCAGCGGAACCTCGGTGAGGATACCCGCCGAGTTGACGAGGACGTCCACCCCTCCGTGGCGGCGTACGACCTCCTCGACCGTCTCCCTGACCTGGTCGGCGTCGGCGACGTCGAGCGTGTGCAGGGTGACGGCGGCCGTACGGGGCAGCCGCTCGCGCAGGGCTTCCAGCCGGTCGGTGTCGCGGTCGGCGAGGGCGAGCCCGGCCCCCTCACGGGCGAACGCCTCGGCGACGGCGGCGCCGATGCCGCTGGCCGCACCGGTGATCAGAACGGTGCGCGGGGCCGGGGCCGAGGATGGGGGCGGGGTCGGGGTCGGGGTGGTCATGGAGTCTCCGTGAGGTGGTCGGGCCCGGGCGGGGTGAGGGTAGGGCGGGGTCAGTCGGGGAAGCGGACCGTCAGACCGCCGTCCACGACGAGCTGCTGTCCGGTGATGTACGAGGCTTCGGGCGCGCACAGGAAGCGGATGGCGGCGGCCACCTCCGCCGGGCGTCCGACCCGGCCGGCCGGGATGGACGCGCCCGCCGCGCGCAGCCCCTCGGGGCCGAGCGAGTTGCGCGCGTCCAGCGACTGCGGCGTCTCGATCAGCCCGGGGATCACGGAGTTGGCGCGGATGCCCCGGGGCGCCAGCTCCACGGCGAGGGAGCGGACCAGGCCCAGCACCCCGGCCTTGGCGGCGGCGTAGTGGGCGTGCTCGCCCCAGCCGTACACCCCGCCCGCGATGGACGAGACGGCGAGCAGCGCGCCGGGTCCTGTCATCCGCGCCGCCGCGGAGCGGAAGGTGCGCATGACGCCGGTGAGGTCGACGCCGAGCATGTCCTGCCAGGCGTCGTCGGTGAGTTCGGCGAGCGGCGCCCGGCGCAGGATGCCGGCCGCCGCGACGGCGATGTCGAGCCGGCCGTACGTGTCCACGGCGGCCCGCGCCAGCCGTTCGGGGCCCGCTTCGGTCGCGACGTCCGCCTCGACGGCGAGACATCGGCCGCCGGCCGCGCGGACCGCTTCGACGGTCTCGGCCGGGTCGTGCGGATCGGCGGTGTGGAAGCCGATCACCGTGTCGATGCCCGCTTCGGCGAAGGCGACCGCCGTCGCCCGGCCGATACCGCTGGCGCCTCCGGTGATGAGGGCCGCGCCGCGCTGTCGTTCTCCGGTCATGGTGTCGGGATCTCCTTGTCGGACGGGCTGGACGGGAAGGGGGACGGGGAGAGGGACGGGTAGGGGGACCGGTAGGGGTCAGACGGCCGCGGGGGCCGGTACGGGTGTACGGCGGCGGTCGACGTCCCGGGCGCCGAGCATCACCAGTCCGGAGCCGAAGATGCCGACGGCTCCGGCGATGAAGGCGGCGAGGGTCATCGAGGCACCGGCCGAGAGCAACGCGCCGAGCAGCGCGGAGCCGACGATGGCGCCGACCGGGCCCATGGTGTGGGCGACGTTGGAGCCGATCCCGCGGACCTGCTCGGGGAACGACTCGCTCATGTAGAACAACATCGCCGAGTAGGGGCCGGTCAGGAAGAACAGCCCGAGCGCGTAGAGGCCGATCACGGCCGCCGTCGAGGTGGGGCCGAAGAGCATGGCGGTCATGGCGACACCGCCGCAGCTCCAGCCGATGATGATGGTCGTACGGCGGCCGATCCGGTCACCGAGCCAGCCGTGGAAGACGTAGCCGAAGAAGCCGGCCAGGTTGGCGAGGACGAGAACCAGCAGCGCGCTGCTGAACGAGACGCCCTTGGCCTCGACGAGCACGGTCGTGCCCAGCACCGAGAAGATCTGGATGCCCATCCAGTTGAGCAGCCAGGCGGCCGAGAGGCAGAGCGTGTGACGGCGCAGCGCGGGCGCGAAGACCTCCCGCAGACCGGCCTTGGACGCGTCGGTCTCGATCCCGGCCGATTTCTCGACGGCCTCGGCCTCGGCGCGGCGCCCCTCGGCGCGCAGGGCTCGGGCCTTCTTCAGGCCGAGGAAGACCGGGGACTCGGGCAGGGTGCGCATCAGCAGGGCGATGACGAGCGCGGGGACGGCCGCGATCACGAAGCTGCCGCGCCAGCCGAAGGTGGGCAGGGTCAGGGCCGTCACTCCGGCGCCGACCAGGGCGCCGACCGGCCAGCCGCTCTGGACGAAGCTGAAGAGCAGTCCGCGCCGGGGGTGCTTCCCGTAGATCTCGTTGAGATAGACGGTGTTGACGACCTCCTCGGAGTATCCGAACCCGGAGAAGGCGCGGATGCCGACCATGGAGATCGCGCCGCCCGCCAGGGCGGTCGCCGCGGAGGTGAGTGCGGCCCCGGCCGAGGTGATCATCAGGGCCGGGCGGCGGCCGAAGCGGTCGAGGATCGGGCCGACGCAGAGCGAGACGACGAAGGTGCCCGCGGTGACGCCGGTGACGACATTGGCGGCGGTGGCGGTGGACCAGCCGAAGTCCTCGGCGATCTTGGGGAGCAGGGTGCCGAAGAGGGTGAAGTCGTACACGCTGAAGACCCAGGCCAGGAAGCAGATGACCGAGGCGCGGACGACGAGCTTGCGGGGCGGGGTGTTGGTGTCCGGGTCGGCTATGCCGGGGGTTTCGGCGGCTGACGAGGATGTCGCTGAGGGGTTCACGGGCGGACTCCGATACGTACGAAGAGGACGCGGGGACGGGGATGCCGCGGTAGTGGAACGCGCGGGCGGGGAGGTGCGGAGGTGACGGGGCGCGGGGTGGCGCCGTGACAGCGCGGTGCCGGGAGCGGGCCGGGCCCCGGCGCCGGCCCGGGGACGGGGCCGGCGCCGCGCCGGTGGCCGGGGCACGGAGGGCGGCGGCCACCACGGGGAGGAGCGGGGAGAGGGGAGCGGGGAGAGGGAGCGGGACGGGGCCGGGTCAGCCGCGGGGACGGCGGCGGACGAAGTCCTTGGCGATCTCGTCGAAGGTGACCCAGCGGACGCCCTCGTGGCTGCTGATGTGGTCGATCAGCCGCTCGTGCATCAGCAGGTTCTGCGGCCGTCCCGACACGTCGGGGTGCACGGTCATGGTGAAGACGGCGTAGTCGTTCTCGCGGTAGACCCAGTCGAACTGGTCGCGCCACGTCTGTTCGAGCTCACGGGGGCTGACGAAGCCGTGGCTGTTGGGGCTGGCCTTGACGAACATCATCGGCGGCAGGTCGTCGAGGTACCAGTTGGCGGGGATCTCCACCAGGTCGGTCTCCTCGCCCCGTTCCAGCGGCTTCATCCAGTCCGCCGCCGGACGGTCGTAGTCGATCTTCGACCAACTGTCGCCGACCCGCACGTAGTACGGCTCGAAGTCGCGGTGCATCAGGGAGTGGTCGTACGCGATGCCCCGCTCCAGCAGGAGTTCGTTGGTGACCGGGGAGAACTCCCACCAGGGGGCGACATAGCCGGTGGGCCGCCGTCCGGTGCGGGTGGTGATGAGGTCGATGCAGTGGTCGAGGATGTCGGACTCCTGCGTCCGGCTCATCGCGATCGGGTTCTCGTGGCTGTAGCCGTGCACCCCGATCTCGTGACCGGCGGCGGTACACGCCTCGAACTGCTCGGGGAACGTCTCGATCGAGTGGCCCGGCCAGAACCAGGTGGTGGTCATCCCGCGGCGCCGGAACAGCTCCAGCATCCGGGGCACGCCCACCTCGCCCGCGAACAGGCCGCGCGAGATGTCACAGGGGGAGTCCTCTCCCCCGTACGAGCCGAGCCAACCGCCGACCGCGTCGACGTCGACGCCGTAGGCAACCAGAATCTCTTTCGCCATGTCGGTTCTCCTCCAGATGTACCGGTGGTGGTGTCTGCCGGTGGTGGTGTCTGCCGGTGGTGGTGTACGTGGTGGCCGGTCGCCCGTGAGGGAGGCGCGCCCGGCCGGTGGTGGTCCTTCGTGATCAGCCGCCGGGGTGCGCGGCGTCGTGGTGTCCGCTCCAGGGGTGCGCGGCGTCGTGGTGTCCCGCGTCGGCGAGCCAGTCGCGGATCACCACGGCGGCCCCTGCGGGCCCCCGCCCCTCGGCCCGGTGCAGCGCCGCGGCCAGGAGCAGCCGCAGATGCCACGGGGAGAGGTCGGCGGCGAAGACCGCGCCGGCCCGCAGCAGGTCGGCGCCGCCGCCCGCGCCGTACGCCGCCGAGGTCGCCCCGGCCGGCACCCGGCTGGCGACGGCGACCGCGACCCCGTCCGCCACCAGCCGCGCGACGGCCTCGGTGACGTCCGGCGGGGCGTTGCCCGCCCCGAAGGCGCACAGCACCACGCCGCGCGCACCGGCGGCGACCGCGGCGTCGAGCAGCGCGGTGTCGCAGCCGACGTAGAGCGGGACGATGTCCACCCGGGGCAGCCGGCCGAGGTCGTCGGCGCTGATCAGCGGGGCGGGGCGGGGCGGCCGGCCGATCAGCCGGACGCGGCCGTCGTCCACCCGGGCGACGGGGCCCCGGCCCGGTGCGCCGAAGGCGGCGGGGGCCAGGGTGTCGGTCTTGCGGAGCCCGATGGCGGGCCAGACCGCGCCGTCGAAGACCGCGCTGACGCCATGGCCGCGGGCCGCGGGGTGGGCGGCCCAGGTCAGGGCGGTGGCGAGGTTGCGCGGCCCGTCGGCCGCCGGGTCGTCGGCGGGGCGCTGCGCGCCGGTGAGCACGATGGGGCGGTCGTCGGCGTGGACGAGGGAGAGCGCGAAGGCGGTCTCCTCCATGGAGTCCGTGCCGTGGGTGATGACCACCGCGTCGGCCCCGTCGCGCAGGCTCTCACCGACGGCTCCGGCGAGCGCTGCGAGGTCGGGGAGGCCGAGCGAGAAGCTGGCCCGCAGGCCCATCTCCACGCAGGTCACCTCGGCACACTCCGGCACGGGGAAGGCGCGCGCGGTCTCCAGCAGCTCCTTCACCGTGACGGAGGCGACCCTCCCGGTGGGCGTGGAGCGGCTGGCGATGGTGCCACCCGTGCCGATGAGACGAAGCTGCATACGAGGCTCCACAATCGATTGCGAGAACGATTGCGCAACCATGCTCCACACTCACCCCGGAGGGCAACCCCCTTGATCGGATCTTCATGGAAGATGATGGCTCCCGAAACACGGGCACCCGGGCCGACGGCGCCGGCGCCGTGACGGGCCGCTCCCGGCCCGTCACTCCCAGCAGGACAGGAACGAGGACCACCGCCTTGATACGACAGCCCCCGGCCGGCCGCGACCCGGGCGAGAACGGTGTGACCCTGGCCGATGTGGCCGCCGACGCGGGTGTGCACCAGTCCACCGCGTCCCGGGCGCTGCGCGACGGGGCCGGGGTGGGGGCGGCCACCGCCGACCGCGTACGGGAGTCGGCGAGACGGCTCGGCTATGTCGTGAACCCCGCCGCGTCCAGCCTGCGGACCGGCCGCTCCCGGCTGCTGGGCGTGCTGGTCCCCCGGCTCACGGACATCGTGCTGGCCACGGTCTACGAGGGCATCGAGGCGGGCGCGGCGGCGGCCGGGTACCAGGCCGTCGTCGCCAACACCGGGGACGATCCGGCGGTCCAGCGGGCCAAGGTCGAGCGGCTGCTGGCCCTGCGGGTGGACGGGCTGCTCCTCGGGGACGCGCGGGGCGACACGACGCTCGCCTCCGAACTGGTCGCGCGGGGGGTGCCGGTGGCGCTGGTCTCCCGACGACTACGCGGGGTCACCTCCTTCACCTGCGACGACATCGTCGGCGGGCGTCTGGTGGCGGAGCATCTGCTGTCGCTGGGGCACCGCAGGGTGGCGGTCGTGGCGGGCGAGCCGTACGCCTCCACCGGGGTCGAGCGGACGAAGGGCTTCACGGACGCGTACGCGAAGGCGGGGGTGCCGGTGGATCCGGCGCTGGTCGTCAACGCGCCGTTCGACGTGTACGGCGGCGAGCGCGCCGCGCACCGGCTGCTGGCCGCCGAGCCCCGCCCCACGGCGGTCTTCGCGGTCAACGACTTCGCCGCGATCGGGGTCATGGGCGCGCTGCGCGCCTCCGGTCTGGTGCCGGGGCGGGACGTCGCGGTGGCGGGCTTCAACGATGTCCCGCTCTCGGCCCAACTGCCCATCCCCCTCACGTCCGTACGTTCGCCGATGCGCGTCATGGGAGAGCGGGCGGCGACCGCGCTGGTGGGGATGGCCGAGGGGCGCCCCGCCCGGTCGCGCCGGTTCACCCCGGAGCTGATGGTGCGCGCGTCCACGGTCGCCCCCGACCAACCTGACCGGTAGGACCAGCAGGACCAACCGGCCTGACGGGCTGTCCGGCGGGGCGGTCGCCGGTCGCGGCGGCGACCCGCGAAGATGAACCGACAAAACGATCGACCGATCTGGAGGAGTGGGCAGATGCCGCACGAACGAGCGGGACAGCCGGCCCGGCCGGAGGACCTCATCGATGTCGCCAAGCTGGTGACCGCGTACTACGCGCTGCACCCCGACCCCCAGGAGCCGGGCCAGCGCGTGGCGTTCGGGACGTCGGGGCACCGCGGCTCCTCCCTCGCCACCGCGTTCAACGAGGACCACATCGCCGCGACCAGCCAGGCGATCTGCGAGTACCGGTCCCTCCAGGGCACCGACGGGCCGCTCTTCCTCGGCGCCGACACCCACGCGCTCTCCGAGCCCGCCCGGGTGACCGCCGTCGAGGTGTTCGCGGCCAACTCGGTGACCGTGCTCATCGACAGCGCCGACGGCTACACCCCCACCCCGGCGGTCTCGCACGCGATCCTCACGCACAACCGCGGCCGTACGGTGGGTCTCTCGGACGGCGTGGTGGTCACCCCGTCCCACAACCCGCCCGCCGACGGCGGTTTCAAGTACAACCCGCCGAGCGGCGGCCCCGCCGGGTCCGACGCGACCAACTGGATCCAGGACCGCGCCAACGACATCATCGCGGGCGGCCTCAAGGACGTCCGCAGACTGCCCTACCGGCGCGCGCTGGCCGCCCCCGGCACCGGGCGGTACGACTTCCTCGGTACGTACGTGGCCGATCTGCCGTCCGTGCTCGACCTGGACGCGGTGCGCGCGGCGGGGGTACGGATCGGCGCGGACCCGCTGGGCGGCGCGTCGGTCGCGTACTGGGGCCGGATCGCCGAGGAGCACCGGCTCGACCTGACCGTGGTCAATCCGCTGACCGATCCGACCTGGCGGTTCATGACGCTGGACTGGGACGGGAAGATCCGGATGGACTGCTCGTCGCCGTACGCGATGGCCTCGCTGATCGAGCGGCGCGACCGGTTCGCGATCGCGACGGGCAACGACGCCGACGCGGACCGGCACGGCATCGTCACGCCGGACGGCGGGCTGATGAACCCCAACCACTACCTCGCGACCGCGATCTCCTATCTCTACGCCCACCGCGAGCGGTGGCCCGCGGGCGCCGGGATCGGCAAGACGCTGGTGTCCTCGGGGATGATCGACCGGGTCGCCGCGGACCTCGGCCGGCCGCTGGTCGAGGTGCCCGTCGGCTTCAAGTGGTTCGTGGACGGGCTGGCCGGCGGATCGCTCGGCTTCGGCGGGGAGGAGTCGGCCGGGGCGTCGTTCCTGCGCCGCGACGGCTCGGTGTGGACCACCGACAAGGACGGCATCATCCTGGCGCTGCTCGCCTCCGAGATCCTCGCGGTGACCGGGAAGACCCCCTCCGAGCAGTACGCCGCGCTCACCGCGCGGTTCGGGGAGCCCGCGTACGCCCGGATCGACGCGCCCGCCACCCCGGCGGAGAAGGCGGTGCTCGGGCGCCTCTCGCCGGAGCAGGTCACCGCGGACACCCTCGCCGGGGAACCGGTCACGGAGGTGCTCACCGAGGCGCCCGGCAACGGCGCGCCGATCGGCGGCATCAAGGTGTCCACGGAGAACGCCTGGTTCGCCGCCCGCCCCTCCGGCACCGAGGACGTCTACAAGATCTACGCGGAGTCCTTCCTCGGCGCCGACCATCTCGGCCGTGTCCAGGAGGAGGCGAAGGCCGTGGTCTCGGCGGCTCTGGACGGCTGACCCGTCCGGCGGGGGCCCGGGGCCGCGCGACCGGGCGGATCCCGGCGGCGCGGCGCTCCGGAGCCCGCCGCCGGGCGACGCGGACAACCCGCCGCGCGACCGGTGGCACCCACCTGAGGCACCTGAGGAGAGAACACCCGCCATGACCTTTTCCGACTACAGGACCGCGCTGGTGACCGGCGCGTCGAGCGGGATCGGCGCCGTCGTCGTCGAACGCCTCGCGCGCCAGGGGCTCCGGGTGCACGCCGTGGCGCGTGACACGGACCGGCTCGCCGCGCTCGCCGCCCGCACCGGATGCGTACCGCACGCCGTGGACATCACGGACACCGACGCGCTGGCCGCGACGGTCGCGGGGATCGATGTCGATGTGCTCGTCAACAACGCCGGGGTCTCGCGCACCGGCACCGTACTGACCGCCGACGCGTTCGCCGTGGACGAGCAGGTCGCGGTGAACCTCCGGGCCGTGCTCCATCTCGTACGGCTGCTCGTGCCGCGCATGGTGGAGCGGGACCTCGGCCATGTCGTCAACGTCAGTTCGATCGCCGGGGTCCACAACTTCGCCGGCAACACGGTCTACCACGCGACCAAGTCCGCCGTGCACACGCTCTCCCGCCAGCTCAGGATCGACGCGTTCGGCACCCGGGTCCGGGTCACCGAGATCTGCCCGGGACGGGTCGAGACCGAGATCTTCGGGCGGCTGCTCGGCGACATGGAGAAGGCCGGGCGCCTCTACTACGAGGGCTACGAGTGTCTGAAGCCCGAGGACATCGCGGACGCCGTCGACTACGCGATCGGCGCGCCCCGGCACGTCAACATCGGTCACCTCGAGATCCTGCCGACCTTCCAGGTGCCGGGAGGGCTGGGCTTCCACCGGGAGCGGGACGAGGTCTGAGACGGCCCTCCCGAGCGGGTCAGGGCGCCGGGGCGGAGAGCTCCGGGTCAGGGCTCGGGAGGGGCTGCTCCGCCCAGATCGCCTTGCCGCCGGGGAGCTGGCGGGTGCCCCAGCGCTGGGTGAGCCGGGCGACCAGCAGCAGCCCGCGCCCGCCCTCGTCGTAGACCCGGGCCCGGCGCAGATGCGGGGCGGAGGTGCTGGTGTCGCAGACCTCGCACAGGAGCGTACGGTCGCGGATCAGCCGGAGCTGTACGGGGCCGCCGCCGTGCAGGATCGCGTTGGTGAACAGCTCGCTGACGACCAGTTCGGTGGTGAAGGCCAGCTCTTCGAGTCCCCACGCGGCCAGTTGGCCGGAGACGCGCTCGCGCACCTCGGCGACGAGTTCGGGCTCCGCGGCCAGTTCCCAGGTGGCGACCTGGTCGACGTCGAGGGCGCGGGTACGGGCGAGCAGCAGGGCGACGTCGTCGGTACGGGACGGCGAGAGCAGCTTGTCGAGGACGGTGTCGCAGGTGGTCTCCAGCGAAGGGGACGGCGCGGCGAGGATCGCGCAGAGGCCGTCGACGCCGGAGCCGGGGTCCGTGCCCATCCCCCTGCCGGTGCCCGCGCCGTGCTCGTGGGACTCGATCAGTCCGTCGGTGTAGAGGGCGAGCGTGCTGCCCACGGGGACCTCGAACTCGGCGCTTTCGAAGGGCAGACCGCCCAGGCCCAGCGGCGGCCCCCCGGGCAGGTCGAGCAGGCGCGCCACGCCGTCGGGGGTGGCGAGCACGGGCGGCGGATGACCGGCCCTGGCCGCGCAGCAGCGGCGGGAGACGGGGTCGTAGACCACGTACAGACAGCTCGCTCCGGTGTACTCGTCGGTGCCGGGGGCGCCGTCCGGGCCCGTACTCCCGGAGTTCTCCGAGGCGAGCCGTACGACCACGTCGTCGAGGTGGGTGAGGAGTTCGTCCGGCGGCAGGTCGATGTCGGCGAGGGTGCGCACGGCCGTACGGAGGCGGCCCATGGTGGCGGACGCGTGGATGCCGTGCCCGACGACGTCCCCCACCACCAGCGCGACCCGGGAGCCGGCCAGCGGGATGACGTCGAACCAGTCGCCGCCCACCCCGTGCCGGGGGTCGGCCGGGCGGTAGCGCGTGGCGACCTCGGCGGCCGACTGCGCGGGCACTCCGCGCGGCAGCAGGCTGCGCTGGAGGGTGACGGCGGTGGCGCGCTCGCGGGTGTAGCGGCGGGCGTTGTCGATGCAGATCGCCGCCCGGGCCGCCAACTGCTCGGCGAGGGCGAGATCGTCCTCGGTGAAGGGCTCCGGGTACAGGCGCCGGGTGAAGAGCGCCGCGCCCAGGACGTTGCCCCGGGCGACCAGCGGCGCCGCCACCACCGACTCGGCCCCGAAGTCGGTGCTCTTCGCGCTGCGCCGGGGATCGCGCGCCATCCAGTCGGTGTACGCCCGGTCCCCGGGGCCGGTGAGCACGGCGCGCCCGGTGGCGAGGCAGCGGGCCGGGGGCGAGAACTCGGGGTAGCTGTCGAGGTCCCCGACGGCGACGGCGGCCTCGCGGGCGTCCGGGTGCTGGGCGGACTCGTGGGCGACACGGCGCAGCGGTACGTCGCCGGAGACCGGTCCCGGGGTCGGTTCGTCGCCGTGCAGTACGGAGTCCAGGAGGTCGACGCTGATGAAGTCGGCGAAGGCGGGGAGCGGTGTGCTCGCCAGTTCCTGGGCGGTGCGGGTGACGTCCAGGGTGGTGCCGATCCGCATGCTGGCCTCGTTGAGCAGGGCGAGGCTCGCGCGGGCCCTGCGCTGCGCGCTGTTCTCGAAGCCGGTCAGGGCGAGGGCGTACACCCGTCCCGCCGTGTCCCTGAGCGGGGAGAGGGAGAGGGCCCAGGAGCGGGCGTGCCGCTCGCCGGGGGCGCGGCGGGAGGTCTGGAGGGACTCGGCCTCGCCCGTGCGCAGCACCCTTCGCATGGCGGCTTCGATCCCGCCGGCCGGGGCAGCGGTGCCGCCCGCGTCGTCCGTACGGTCGACGTCGGCTCCGTCGTACAGCAGGAAGCCGGAGCGGTGGCCGCGCATCTCGTCCTCGGTGCGGCCGGTGATCCGGCCCATCCGTTCGTTCGCGTGGAGCAGCCGCAGGTCGGCGTCGTACACCGCCATGGGCAGGTCCGACTGGGTGAATGACAGCGCCTGCCAGAAAGCCGCTCCGCGCGTGTCATCCATCGTGTTTCGCTCCCCGCCGGGCTATGCCCTGGGCTTCCGGACAACCACCGGCGGCCCAGGGGTCAAGGCTACAACTCGGGATGAACCACCCCCTTCCCTCAGTTTTCCCCTTTCTCCTCCGTCCCACCCTCTCTCCGCCCTTCTCGGAGGGCGGTCTTAAAGGAGCAGCCCCGGTTGTTGGGGAGCCCCGTGTGCACCACGCTGGGGACGTGGTTCCGTACGGCGTGGCGCCGAGCCGCGTGTGGGGGCAGTGCGGCGAACGTGGGACGGTCGACGATGACGCGCCAAGGCAGTCCTCCCTCTGGCCCCGGCGACCGGCCCGGGGACCCCTTCGGCTGTCCCGCCGCGGCCACGGCCACGGTGGACGGGCGGGGCGTCCTCACCTCGTGGAGCGAGGGCGCCGAGCGGCTGCTGGGGTACGCGGAGTCGGAGGCCGTGGGGCGCGGGGCCACGATGCTGCTGGCGGACGGGGTGCCCGAGGGGGGTCTGCCCGCGGGGCTGCTGCCCGACGGCGGGGCGCCGCGCTGGAACGGTACGGTCACGCTGCGGCACCGGGACGGCCGTCCGCTGGACGTCCGGGTCCTGGCCCACCGGCAGGACGCGACGGACGGTTCCCCGGGCGGCTGGCTGCTGGTGTCCGCGCTGCGCGGTACGGAGGCGGTGGCCGAGGACGCCGAGCTGGGCCGCTGGGCGTTCGACCAGTGCCCGTGTGCCATCGCCGTGTACGACACCGGGCTGCGGCTGCGCCGGGTGAACACGGCGATGGGCGGGGTCATCGGACTCCCGGAGGACGAGATCCGCGGTCTGAGCCTCTCCGAGATCGGCGGCAAGCCGCAGAGCCGTGAGCTGGACGAGCAGATGCGCGCGGTGCTGGACAGCGGCACCGGGATCGACGCCCGCACCTACATGCGGACCGGGGGCGAGGCCGAGGAGCACGCCTGGTCCGCCCGGCTCGCCCCGCTGCGCGACGAGGAGGGCCGGGTGCGGGGTGTGTGCCTGGCCGCGCACGACGTCACCGAGGAGGTCCTGGCCCGGGAGCGGCTGCTGCTGCTCAACAGCGCGAGCCTGCGGATCGGCACCACCCTGGACGTGAACCGGACCGCGTGGGAGCTGGCCGACGTGTGCGTGCCGCAGCTCGCGGATTTCGTCAGCGTCGATCTGCTGGAGCATCTCAGCGCCGGGGCCGAGCCGCCGCCCGGCCCGGTCACCGGCCCCGTACCGCTGCGCAGGGTGGCGCACCGCTCCCGTTCGGAGGAGGGCGCTCCCGACGCCTGGGTGAAGGAGGGGGACGTACAGGTCTATCCGGACTTCACTCCCCTGGCGGCCAGTCTGGCGTCGGGCCGTCCCGTCCTGAACGTGATGACCGACCCGGCCATGCGCCGCTGGGCCGAGCTGATCCCCGAACGCGCCTCGTACGCCAGGAAGTACGGCTTCCACTGGGTGATGGCCGTACCGGTCCTGGCGCGCGGTACGACACTCGGGGTGGCGGTCTTCTCCCGGTTCCTGGGCGCCGTGCCGTTCGCCCCCGACGATGTGCTGCTGGCGGAGGAGATCACCGCGCGGGCGGCGGTGTGCATCGACAACGCGCGCCGCTTCACCCGGGAGCAGAACACCTCGCTCGCGCTCCAGCGCAGTCTGCTGCCGCACCACCTGCCCCGTGCGAACGCCGTGGAGATCGCCTCCCGCTATCTGCCGGCCACCCCGCACCCCGGGGTCGGCGGGGACTGGTTCGACGTGATCCCGCTCTCCGGCGCGCGGGTCGCGCTGGTGGTGGGCGACGTGGTGGGGCACGGCATCCAGGCGTCGGCCACGATGGGCCGGCTGCGTACGGCGGTGCGCACCCTCGCCGATGTCGATCTGCCGCCGGACGAACTCCTCACCCACCTCGACGATCTCGTGATCCGGCTCTCCGCGGAGGCGGGCGCCGAGCAGACCTCGGGCGAGGTGGGCGCCACCTGTCTGTACGCGGTGTACGACCCCATCTCGCGGCGCTGCACCCTGGCGGGGGCGGGCCATCCGCCGCCCGTCGTGGTCACCCCGGACGGCCGGACGCACCCCGTCGAGATGTCGGTCGGTCCGCCGCTCGGGGTCGGCGGACTGCCCTTCGAGTCGGTCGACTTCGAGCTGCCCGAGGGCACCGTGCTCGCGCTGTACACGGACGGTCTGGTGGACGGCAGGGGCCGTGACACCGACGAGGGCCGCCGGGTGCTCGGCGAGATCCTGGCGCGCCCCGCCGCGTCGCTGGACGCGGTCTGCGGGGCGGTCCTGAGCGCGCTGCTGCCGGACGGCGGTGCGCCGGACGACGTGGCGCTGCTGCTGGCCCGTACGAAGGTGCTGGACGCCGCGCACGTGGCCACCTGGGACGTGCCCGCCGACCCCGCCGAGGTGGCCAGGACCCGCGGCTATGTCACCGAGCAGCTCAGGGACTGGCGGCTGGAGGACGCGATCTTCGCGACCGAGCTCATCACCAGCGAACTGGTCACCAACGCCATCCGGCACGCCACGCCGCCGATCCAGCTCCGGCTGATCCACGACCTGTCGCTGATCTGCGAGGTCTCCGACTCCAGCACGACCGTGCCGCACCTGCGCCGGGCGCGCGCCTTCGACGAGGGCGGCCGGGGGCTGCTGCTGGTCGCCCAGCTCACGCAGCGCTGGGGCAGCCGGCACAACCCGACGGGCAAGACGATCTGGGCGGAGCAGCTCCTCCACGAGGAGAACGGCGAGACGTAGCACGGGCAGGGCAGCGTCGGGCGGGGCGGGCGGCGCCGCCGGTCCGCTCAGTGGCCCGCCGCGCCCTGGGCCGCGAGCCGGACGGGGGCGTTGGCCGCGCCGTACCCCTGGTAGCCGCCGGTGCGCTGGACCACCTCGAAGAAGATCCGGCCGGTCGACGCCGTGTAGAAGTGGCGGAACTCCCCGCCCCGTTCGTCGCGGTCGTAGAGGATGCCCAGTTCTCGGTAGGTGTCCAGCTCGCCGGGGGCGAACACGAAGCGGGCGTCGAGGTCGTCGTGGTAGTTGGCCGGGATGGCCAGCAGCGCCGCGCCCCTCTCCCGTACCAGCCGGGCCGTGGCGACGATGTCGTCCGTGGCGAAGGCGAGGTGCTGTGCGCGTCCCGCGTCCTCGGTCGGTACGGGGGCGAGGTTGAGGACGAGCCGCGCCTCCCCGAGCCGCGCCTCCCCGGTACCGCCGGTGAGCGCGCGGCTGCGGAACAGGCCGTACGGGTCGGCGATCTCGACGCTGTCGTGCGGGCTCAGGCCGAGCACGGTGCGGTGGAACAGGACCGCCTCGTCGTACTGGTGCCACGGCTGGGTGAGCGCCACGTGGTCGACGCGGCCGATCCCGGTCCCCCGCGCCGCGCCCCGGGCGGGCACCGCGGCGAAGTCGCCGGTCCAGTCGGGCAGTCCACCGCGGCCGGTGGCGCAGAAGAAGAGCGCGGTGCCGTCGGGGGCCGCGACCGCGTCCAGCGGTACGTCGCCGGCGGCGCGGCGGCGCGGCAGGACCGGAGCGAGCAGCGCCTCGGCCCGCCGGGCGGCGCCGCCGGGGTCGGGGGTCTCCAGGCCGATCGCGGCGAGCGCGGTGGAGGCGCGCCGGCCGCCCGCCGCGGTGTTCAGCAGGACCCGCGCCTCGCCCTGGGTCCACAGCTCCACCGGCTTGGTGGTGTGCTTCCCGGTACGGGCGAAGCCGAGGGCGCCCAGCAGTTCCCCGACGGGTCCGGGGTCGGGGGTGGCCAGTTCGGCGAAGGCGACCCCGGAGGGCACCACGGGTCCCGGCAGTCCGGCGATCCCGGCGGCGTCCTCCAGGGCGATCAGCGAGCGCAGCGCGTCCACGGCCGTGGATCCCGCCTCCGCCTGCCGGAAGACATCGTTGAAGACCTCCAGCGAGAGCGGCCCCTCGTATCCGGCGCGGACCGCCTGGCGGACCAGTCCGGCGACATCGAAACCGCCCTGCCCCGGGAAGCAGCGGTAGTGCCGGCTCCACTGGAGGACGTCCATCGCCATCAGCGGGGCGTCGGCGAGCTGGAGGAAGAAGATCTTCTCGCCGGGGATGTCCGCGATGCCCCGGAGGTCGGAGCCCCGGGACAGGATGTGGAAGCTGTCGAGGCAGATCCCGAGCGCCGGGTGCCCGGCCGCCGCCACGATCCGCCAGGCGTGGTCGTACGTGGAGACATGGCGCCCCCAGGCCAGCGCCTCGTAGGCGATCCGCACCCCGGCCTCCCGCGCCCGCTCGGCGAGGGCGTGGAGCTGGGCGGCGGCGAGCGCGTCGTCGTCCTCGGCGTGCGGGGAGACGCTGGAGCAGACCAGCAGCGTGTCGGTGCCGAGCCGGCGCATGACCTCGAACTTCCGCCCGGCGCGGCGCAGGTTGCGCGCGAACAGCTCCGCGGGGACGGCCTCGATGTCCCGCATCGGCTGGTACAGGTCGATGGTCAGGCCCAGGTCCGCGGCGCGGTCCCGTACCTCTTCCGGCGCGAGCGGGGAGGCGAGCAGGTCGTTCTCGAAGATCTCGACGCCGTCGAAGCCCGCGCGCGCGGCGGCGGCGAGCTTCTCGCCGAGCGAGCCGCTCAGCGAGACGGTGGCGATGGACTTGCGCACGACAACCTCCGATGGTCCACTCTGCGGATCAAACGGTCCGTCCTGCGGAGCGTACGGTGGACGGACGGGACCGGCAAGGGCCCCGCGCCCACGGGGATAAGGTGCGGGGGACGCGGTACGACGGGAGCGTGGAGGCGGTGGCGGTGGACGACGGAACCGACCGGTCCGACGGCGAACGGGACGCCGGCGGCGCGGGGGTGCGCAGTGTCCGGCGGGCCCTGGACATCCTCACCCTGCTGACGGAGGACCGGCCGGTCGTCTCGCTGCGGGAGATCACCGAGGCCACCGGGCTGCCGAAGACGACGGTGCTGCGCCTGGTCCACACACTGGAACAGAGCGGGCTGCTGTGGTCCGCCGCCGGCGGCTACACCGCGGGGCCCGGCCTGTGGCGGTGGGCGCATCTCGCGCGCGGGCAGTGGGAGGTCACCCGGGAGACCCGCGGGCTGATGCGGGAACTCGCCGACCGGAGCCGAGAGACGGTCAACCTCTTCGTCGCCCACGATCTGCACCGGGTGTGCGTCGCGCACGAGGAGAGCCCGCATCCGCTGCGCCATGTGATCGAGGTGGGCGACCAGCAGCCGCTGTGGGCCGGCGCCTCCTCGAAGATCCTGCTCGGTGACGCCTCGGACGCGCTGCTGCGGCGGGTCGCGCTCGCCTCACCGGACGGTGAGCCCGCCGTGGCGGAGCTGCGCACGACGGCGCGGGAGGCGCGGCGCCGCGGCTACGCGGTGAGCAGCGGCGAGTGGGACGACGGGCTGACCGCCGTCGCCGTACCGGTCACCGGCCGGTCGGGCGCCGTGATCGCCTCGCTCTCCCTGAGCGGTCCGAGCCACCGCTTCCCGTACGAGGCGATCGAGCGCTTCGCGGCCGATCTGGCCGAGGTGGCCGGGCTGATCTCGGAACAGGGCTTCAGCCATCCGCTGACCGGAGCGGCCGAATCCGTCCACCGGAACGCGGCGCGCCGCGCCTGACGCGCGCGGCGGCGGGACTGTCCACGCGGCGGGTCGCCACGGGGCAGGTCGCCACGGGGCAGGTCGCCGCAGAGCTGACCGCGCGGCCGGTTCCGCCCGCGCGGTCAGTTCTGCGGGGCCAGGACGCGCTGTTCCCCGGCCCGGAGCGCGAGCGCTATCAGCGCCGCGTCCTCGGGGCGGCGCACGTCGCGGCCGGTGAGTTCGTGGAACCGGTTGAAGCGCTGCTGCACCGTGTTGCGGTGGCAGTACAGCGCGGCGGCCGTGTCCACGATGGAGCCGCTGCCCGCCAGGTGGGTCCGTACCGTCTCCAGCAGGCGGTCCTTCTCGACGTCGGCCACACCGGTCGCGTTCAGTCCGCCCAGCACGTCGTCGGCGAGTTCACCGCTCAGTTCCCCCGACCGGTGGACCACGACGTCGAGCCAACTGTCCTCCAGCCTGCGCGGCCCCGACGCCCCGACCGGGAGGACCCTCGTCGTGGCGGTGGCGAGCTGGACCGCGCGCGGTACGGCGCCCAGCCCCTCCACCACGGGCGAGACCCCGCACGGGACGTCACCGAGCTGGGCGAGCACGCTCTGCGGGGTGACGCGGGGCCCCAACTGGACGGTGAGCACCTCGTCCGAGGCGACCGGCTGCTGCTGGAGGATCACCCCGGCGGCCCGTAGCGCCGCGGTGGCCCGCAGCAGCCGGGCACCGTCCCGCGCGGCGGCGGCGGCGCACAGGAAGCGGCCCGCGCCGTCGAAGCCGAGGGCCAGGGCGGCGTCGCGTACGACGGTGGGGTTGCGGCCCGCGTTGTCCAGCAGGCGGGCGAACCACATCCGCCGCTCGTCCTCCGCCCTGCGCCCCATCTCCAGGACCGTGCGCTGATAGGCGCGCATGATGCCGGTCACGTGCCCCTCGACGGCCTCCCAGACGTGGTACGCCGACACCGCGAGCTGGGCCATGTCCTCGGCCCGTGCCCGGTTGACCATGGCTCCCCAGACGACGCGGAAGTCCAGCCGGGCCGCGTCCAGCAGGGATTCCAGCGGCACCCCCTGGCGTGCCCGGCGCTCACCGACCCGTTCGGACACCGTGGCCACGTCCTCGGGGACGCGGAGCTGGGCGACGGTGCGCAGCAGCAGTTCGAAGGCGTGCCGGGCGGCGTCCCGGAACTCCTGGTCGGGGACGCGGTCGGCGTAGGCGGACCGTACCGGCCGCACGACGTCGATCCACTCCCCGGTGAGGAGCTCGATGTCGTCCAGGCAGTCTTTCGCGAGCTGGACGACCCGGGGCGTCGGATCCGGCAGCGCATGGAGGTGGTCGTGCATATGCACAATTCTGGCGCCTTCATTGGCGATGTTTCAACGTTGGCCGTCATCCGCCGGGCCGGGATGCTGAGGAATCCGGGAGAACAGCGCCGGGCGCCCCGCCCCCCAAGGGGTTACGGCTGTGCATCTGACTCCTCGCGAGCAGGACGGGTCACCACGGCCGGGCCCGGCCGTCCACGCACGCAAGGAGCTACGGAATGTCCGACCTGTCCCTGCACAACATCGTCGACGGCGAACCGGCCGAGGTCGCGGCCCGGATGGAGCTGACCGACCCCGCCACCGGCAAGGTCTACGGCACCGCTCCCCGGTCGTCGGCGTCGGACGTCGACACCGCCGTCGCCGCCGCCCGCCGTGCCTTCACCGGCTGGCGGCGCAGTACGCCCGCCCGGCGTCAGGCGGCCCTGCTGCGCCTGGCCGATCTCGTCGCGGAGAACGCCGACCGGCTGCTGGACGCGGAGGTACGGAGCACCGGGAAGCCGCGGGAGACCACGCGGGTCGTGGAGGTCGACCGGTGCGTGGACCAGTTGCGGTTCTTCGCCGGTGCCGCGCGGGTGCTGGAGGGGCTGGCGGGCGGCGAGTACGCGGAGGGGCACACCTCGTACGTCCGGCGGGAGCCCGTCGGTGTCATCGGCCAGGTGACCCCGTGGAACTATCCGCTGATGATGGCGGTGTGGAAGCTCGGTCCCGCCCTCGCCGCGGGGAACACCGTCGTGCTCAAGCCCTCGGACACCACGCCGTGGTCCACCGTGCTCCTCGGCGAGCTGGCCGCCCGGGTCTTCCCGCCCGGCGTGGTCAACATCGTCTGCGGTGACCGCGACACCGGCCGCGCCCTGGTCTCCCACCCCGATGTGGACATGGTCGCGATCACCGGCAGCACCCGGGCCGGGTCCCAGGTGATGAGCGCCGCCGCTGCCGATCTGAAGAACGTCCATCTGGAACTCGGCGGCAAGGCGCCCGCGGTCGTCTTCGCCGATGCCGACCCGGTGCGGACCGCCCGCGCCCTGGCCGACGCGGCGTTCTTCAACGCGGGCCAGGACTGTACGGCCGTCACCCGCGTGCTGGTGCAGCGGGAGGCCCATGACGCGCTGCTCGCCGCGCTCGTCGGGGCGGCGCGTGACACCCGTACGGGCGATGCGTCCGAGGACGCCTTCTACGGGCCGCTCAACAGCGCGGCCCAGGCCGAACGGGTCTCGGCGGTCGTCGCCGGCCTGCCGGCGCACGCCGTGGTGGAGACCGGCGGCGCACGTCTGGACCGTACCGGCTACTTCTTCGCGCCCACGGTCGTCTCCGGCGTACGGCAGGACGACGACGTGGTCCAGCACGAGACCTTCGGCCCGGTCGTCACCGTCCAGCCCTTCGACACGGAGGAGGAGGCGCTGGAGCTGGCGAACGGCGTCGACTTCGGGCTGGCCTCCAGTGTGTGGACCGCCGATCTGGGGCGCGCGACGCGGATCAGCGCGGAGCTGGACTTCGGCTGCGTCTGGCTCAACTGCCACCAGGTGATCCTGGCCGAGCTGCCGCACGGCGGCTACAAGCAGTCGGGCACCGGGCGGGACCTCAGCCGGTACGGATTCGACGACTACACGCGGGTCAAGCACGTGATGGTCTCCCACACCGCCCCCTGACGAAGGGAATCTCCATGACCGTGGCAGAGCACACCACCGGCCGCTTCCCCGCCGAAGCCGCCGTCGCCCGTTACTTCGCCGCCATCGCCGGCCGGGACGCGCTCGCGTGGGCGGAGAACTTCGCGGCGCACGGCCGCAGCGAGGACCCCGTCGGCGGGGAACCGGTCGTCGGCCGGGAGGCCCTCCGCGCCTTCCAGCAGGGAATCTTCGACGCGTTCCCCGTCATGTCACTGCGACCGGTCACCCACTACTACGGCGGCCACCAGGCGGCCGTCACCTGGACCTGCCATGTCGAGGCGGACGGCCGCGGCGCCGACTTCGACGGCGTCAACACCTACGAGGTGGGGGCCGACGGACTCATCATCCGGCAGAAGGCGTTCTGGGACATGGCGGGCGTCCAGCAACAACTGTCACAGGCGTAGCCGCGCACAGTCGCGGGGCCACCGGACCAACGGGCTCCGCCCACCCCGTCCGGGGTGGGCGGAGCCCGTCGTGTTCTCCGCCCGTCACCCGGTGATTTCGCCGGCCGCGAGGCCCCGTACGACCTCGGTCAGCAGCCGGAGCCCGGCGACCATGTCCTCGTCGGTGGTGAACTCGAACTCGTTGTGCGAGATGCCCTCCGAGGACGGCACGAAGAGCATCACGGTCGGTACGAGGTCCTTCATGTTGATGGAGTCGTGTCCCGCGACCGTCATGATGTCGGTGTGCGACAGGCCGAGCCGCTCGGCGCCGCGCCGCGCCAGCTCGACACCCTCCCGCTGGTAGGGCGTGACACCCCAACTGTGCGAGTGGTGGCGCTCGACGGTCACCCGGGCGGTCGCCTCGATCTCCTCGATCCTGGTGTGGAGGAGTTCGTCGGCCAGCCGGAGCACCGACTCGTCGGCGGAGCGGAGGTCGAGCAGCAGGGAGACCCGGGAGGCGACGACCACCGGCGAGTTGGGGTAGACGTCGAGCTGTCCCACCGAGGTGTGCAGGACGCCAGGGAAGCGGTCGGCGATCTCACGCGCCGCGACGACGAGCAGGGACGCGCCGAGCAGCGCGTCACGGCGGTCCTCCATCAGGGTCGCCCCGGAGTGCGCCTGGTCCCCGTTGACGACGAACTCGTACTTGTTCGCCGCCCAACTCGACGTCACCAGCCCGATGGTCGTCCCGGAGTTCTCCAGGTTCCTGCCCTGCTCGATATGGATCTCCGCGCAGAACGCCGCCGTCGGGCCGTCGCCGTCGCCCAGGAATCCGGTCGGCTCCAGGGCTTCCCTGACCGACACACCGTCGCGGTCACAGGTCGCGAGGGCCTTGTCCAGCGGCAGTTTCCCGGTGAAGACGGAGCTGCCCATCATGGACGGTACGAAGCGCGAGCCCTCCTCGTTGAACCAGTTGACGACGGCGATGTTGAACCGGGGCACCTCGCCGGACCGCTCCCACTCCCCGGCCAGCCGGAACGCGGCGTGCGCCGCGGCGAGCACACCGTACGCGCCGTCGAACCGGCCCGCGGTCGGCTGCGAGTCCATGTGCGAACCGACGACGACGAACGGCGCTCCGGGCACGCGCTCCAGCAGGCCGAACTGGTTGCCGATCCGGTCGTACTCGACCCGGAGGCCGTGGGCCTCCAGTCGCTCGGCGAACCACTGCCGCTGGCTCACATCGGCCGCGCTCGCCGCCTGCCGGTCGACACCGCCCGAGGCGGTGGCCCCGAAGGCGCTCATCGTGGCGAAGTCCTCCAGGAACGCCTCGTCGGCGGGGCTGAGCGCGGGCTGCGGGGGCAGGGCCTGGGCGGATGCGGTCGTTGACTTCACTGTGTCTTCCTCTCGGTGCGGGCGGTGAGGGTTCGGGGGCGCGGCCGTGGCCTCAGGCCGTCGCGGACGGCGCGCGCACGGACGGGTCCTGGAAGAGGTGGAGCACGGCGGGCAGACCGCTCGCACGGGCGCGCAGGAAGGCGCCGCGGAAGTCCCCGGTCGAGGTGACGGATTCGCCGAAGGCACCGTAGGAACGGGCCCAGGCGGCGAAGTCCGGGTTGGTCAGCCCGGTGCCCGACGGACGTCCGGGGTACGTGTTCTCCTGGTGCTCCCGGATCGTCGCGTAACAGCCGTTGTCGACCACGAGCACGAGGGGCGTGGCGCCGTACGCCACCGCCGTGGCGATC
This sequence comes from Streptomyces sp. NPDC087310, assembly GCF_044744405.1. Taxonomy (NCBI): domain Bacteria; kingdom Bacillati; phylum Actinomycetota; class Actinomycetes; order Kitasatosporales; family Streptomycetaceae; genus Streptomyces; species Streptomyces sp. NPDC087310. Next base: position 386,197 of record NZ_JBIUYF010000009.1, read on the forward strand.
TCCTGACCGTTCATCATGAAGCAGCCGTCGCCCGCGACGGAGACGACCTCGCGGCCGGGGAAGGCGAGCGAGGCCGCCACGGCGGCGGGCACCCCCATCCCCATCGCGCCGTTGCGGGGTGCCACGAGCGACGCCGGGGCGCGGTGCGGCAGATAGCGGGCCGGCCACAGCGCGTGGTTGCCGGCGCCGAAGGTGATGACGGCGTCGTCGGTGAGTTCGGTGCGCAGGACCTCCATCACGGCGGTCATGTCCACGTACGGGGGCTGGTGCGCCGTGGCGGGAGGGGCCGCGGGCGCCGGGGTGCTGAAGCGGAGGTACGCCGCGCGGGCCGCCGCGAAGCGGCCGTCGTCCGCCCGCGCGGACACGGCCGCCAGGGCCGAGGTCGCGAGGCCGAGCGCGAGGTCCGGGGCGTGCGCCGCGACGAACTGGTCGACCCGGCCCGCGTGGCCGAGCGTGTCGCCGGGAAGGACCAGCACGGTTTCGGCGTCGAGACCGCGCCGGTAGCCGTCGCTCAGGACATCGGCGCGCGGAGCCCCGAGGAAGACGGCGAGATCGGCCTCGTCCAGCAGCGCCGCCGCGTGGTCCCCGCGGCCGTATCCGAGGGAGCCCACGAAGGCGTTGCCACCGTCGAGTTCGTGGGGCACCGCGTCGTACGCGCGGAAGTCGGCGACGACGGGGACGGAGCGCTCCGCCGCCCACCGGACGAGCGCCCGGCCGCTCTCGGCGGTCCAGCCCTCTCCCCCGACGACGACGAGCGGCCTGCGGGCCCGCTCGATCCGGCCTGCCAACTCCTTGAGCTGCGGTTCGGACACGTACGGCCGGGCCACGGGAAGCGGTGCGACGGTACGGGCCGTACCGGCGGAACGGGCGAGGACGTCCTCCGGCAGCCCGATCACCACGGGGCCGGGACGTCCACTGCGGGCGGTGTGGAGGCATTCGGCGACGACACGGGCCGCCGCGGTGGGATCGTCCAGGGTGACGACCTTCTTCGCCGTGCTGCCGAACCACCCCGTGAGATCGAACTCCTGGAACGCCTCCCTCCCCCGGTCCGGCACGGGTATCAGGCCGACGAAGAGGAGCAGGGGGGTGGCATCCTGGTAGGCGGTGTGGACGGCGATGAAGGCGTTCGCGGCGCCGGGGCCCCGGGTGACGAGCGCGACGCCGGGGCGTCCGGTCAGCCGGCCCTCCGCCAGCGCCATGAAGCCCGCCCCGCCCTCGTGCCGCGTCACGACCGTGGAGATGTCCGAGTCGTGCAGACCGTCGAGAACATCGAGGTAGGACTCCCCGGGAACGCCGTACACACGGCGGACGCCCTCCCGCTCCAGTTGGCCGACGATCAGATGACCGGCGGATACGGACCGTGGGGGAGATTCGACATTCACGATCGCTGCTCATTCCTTCTCGGGGCCGCGTTTTCCTTTCCCATTGTCATGAGCGACCCCGTCCGGGGCACCGGACGTACTCATCCGCATTGACGGCCGTACACGGTGCACATGCACACCGACGGGCGGGAGCATCCCCCGGTGACAGGCACACTGGTCAATTGAACAGCCGAGCGCAGTCAACGGTGTACGAATGCTCCTTGCGGCCGTCCGGGGCGCGCCACAAGGTTGACCAATCCATTCCGCGCAAGCAGAGCCTTCCGACGAGCCGTGCCCGAACGGAGCTTTCCATGACGCCCCGCGTCCCCGAACCCGCCCTCACCGGAACCGAGCCCACCGGACCTGCCGGCGCCGAACCGGCCTCATCCGGGCCTGCCACCACCGGAACGGCCGCCACCGGTCGTCCCGCCGGTCCTGGGCCAGGTCCTGGTCCAGGTCCCGGTCCTGGCCCTGGTCCCGCGTCCGATCCGCGGAAGATGCGCAAGATCGCCGTCGCGAGCGTGATCGGCACCACCGTCGAGTGGTACGACCTCTTCGTCTTCGGCACCGCCTCGGCGCTCGTGTTCGACCAGATCTTCTTTCCGCAGCTCGACGGCGCGGTCGGCACGATCCTCGCCTTCCTCACCTTCGCCTCCGCGTATCTCGCGCGGATGGTCGGCGCCGTCCTCTTCGGTCACTTCGGTGACCGGGTCGGCCGCAAGTCCATGCTGCTGGTCTCCCTCATGATGATGGGCGCCGCGACCTTCGCGATCGGCCTCGTGCCGGACTACAACACCATCGGGGTCGCCGCGCCCTTCCTGCTTCTCGCGCTCCGCGTCGTCCAGGGCCTGGCCCTCGGCGGTGAGTGGGGCGGCGCCGTCCTGATGACGGTCGAGCACGCGCCCGCCGACCGCCGCGGCTTCTTCGGCTCCACGGTCCAGGTCGGCGTACCGATCGGGACGCTTCTCGCCAACGCGGTCTTCCTGCTGGTGGCATCCCTCACGGACTCCGCCGAACTGCTCGCGTGGGGCTGGCGGATCCCGTTCCTGATCTCCGCGATCCTCGTCGGCGTCGGTATCTACATCCGGCTGAACATCGAGGAGACCTCCACCTTCCAGGCCGTCCGCGAGGCGGGGGCGAACGCCAAGATCCCGTTCTTCGCCCTGATGCGCCAGTACTGGCGCCAGGTCCTGCTGGGCGGCGTCGCGACGCTCTCCACGGGGTCGACCTTCACCCTGATGATCACCTCGGGCGTGAATTACGGGACGCAGGAACTCGGGCATTCGGAGAATCTGATGCTGTGGGTGGTCATGGCGTCCTGTGCCATCGCCTTCCTGCTGATTCCCCTTTTCGGTCATCTCTCCGACCGCTTCGGGAGGAAACCGGTCATCTATGCCGGCATCCTGGCGGAGGCCGTTCTCTCCTTCCCCTTCTTCTGGCTTCTCGACACCGGATCGGCGCCGCTCGCATTCGTGGCGTACGCCCTGATGACCGTCGCCTTCTCCGCCAACTACGGCCCCATCGCGACCTTTCTCGCCGAACTCTTCGGCACACGGGTCCGGTATTCCGGGCTTTCGGTCGCCTATATGCTGTCCGGTCTCCTGGGGTCCGCGGCGACTCCGGCGGTCACCGTCTGGCTGCTGTCCCTGACGGGAAACAGCTCGTCCGTCGCCTGGTACATCCTCGCGGCCGCCGGGGCCTCCCTGGTCGCTCTCTTCCTCCTCTCCGAGACCCGCTTCGGCAGCATCACCGAGGAGGGCGCCGGCACCGCGGCGCCGGAGGGTGAGGCCCGCGTATGAGCGGCGTCGAGCGCTTCGCGTCGGCCCCTGGTGTCCCGGCGGCCGTCGGACCGTACGTCCAGGCCACGTCGGCCGGCGGGTTCGTCTTCACCACCGGCCAGATCCCGGCGGCTCCCGGGGAGGCGATCGGTACCTTCGAGGACGAGGTGTACGCGACCCTGCGCCACCTCGAATCCGTACTGACGGCCGCCGGATCGAGTCTTCAGCACATCGTGAAGGTCAACGCGTACCTCAGCGACCCCGGCCAACTCGACACCTACAACCGGGTGTACGAGACCTTCATGGCCGGCCGGCGCCCCGCCAGGACGACCGTGTGCGTGGGGCTCTGGGGCGTCTCGATGGAGATCGACTGCATCGCCGTCGTCGCCTCGGAACAGGAGGTGTGACGGTGACGGTACGGACCGGGCAGGGCGCCGGCGACGACAACGGCGAGCCGGACGGACGCGACCGCCCCCGCCTCACCCGGCTGCTCGCACGCGCGGCGGGTGTCGATTTCCCGACCCTGGGCCACTTCCTGGAGGAGGGGTTCATGGACCTGTCCATCCGGCGGACCGGTCTCGCGCGGCGCATGATCGGAACGGCGGCCACCCTGGCCCTCGACGAACCGGACGCCGCGACGGTCAACCGGGCGATCATCCGGCTCCGGCCCGCGGAAGTCCTGGTCATCGACGCGCGCGGCCATCACACGCACGCGGTCGTGGGCGCGGTGACGGTGGCCGCCGCACGGGCCCGCGGCGCGGCGGGAATCCTCGTCGACGGGGCGGTCACCGACGTGGACGCGCTCCAGGACCCGCGGACCGGCCTGCCCGTCCACGCACGCGGCACCACCTGCCTCACCACCAAGAGGCTCGACGGCGAGAGGGGGCGTCGGCAGGTGCCCGTCGAGGTCGGCGGCGTGCGCGTCGAGCCGGGGGACATCATCCTCGGCGACGCCAGCGGAGTGCTCGCCCTGGCGCCGGACACGCTGGAGGACGTACTGCACCGGGCGGAGCTGTCGGACGGCGCGGAACCGGACCTGCTGCGCCGGATCGCCGAGGGCGTACCGCTGGAGGAACTCCTCCATCTCGGCTAGGAAGGCGCCAGGGCTCCGCTTCCACCGCCCCGGGGCCGCCCGGCAGGTTCCGGACGGTGGACGCCGCGCGGCCGGTAGCCCAGCCGGTCCGCCACGCCGACCAGATCGGCCAGCAGCCAGATGATCGCCAGCCACATCTCGGTGCCCTGCAGCCCCGGCTCCCGGCCGGGGCCCGCGCCTCCCTCCCCCGCCGGACCGAAACCGAAACCGGCCCCGTCCCGCCAGCGCCCCAGCGCGCGTGTCAACTGCTCCTCGGCCCATGCCCGTACCTCGGCCGCCCGATGGCCGGTCTGCCGCCCGGCGAGCCACAACGGATGCGCGACGTCCAGTACGTTGCAGGCGTTCTCCCGGCCCGCCGCGAACCAGCGCGGATCACGGCCGTGGTCCAGTACGGTGTCCAGGACCCGCTCCGGGTACGGCACCGCCAGCCCGAACTGCGCGAAGGAGCCGCGGGTGAGGCGGTAGTAGCCGTTGACCAGTTGCAGCCGTCCCTCGGCGGGCGAGGCGGCCTCGCCCCACATCCCGGTCCACGGATCCACCCGTGTGGTCAGCCAGCCGAACAGCGTCTCCCACGCGCCCGGGGCTCCGGCTCCCCACGCGCGGTTGCGGTGGGCGGCGGTCGCCCAGCAGTCCACCCAGGCGCCGGCCGACCAGGCCCGGGTCCGCCACGGCAGCTTCTCCAGCCGGGCGACGAGCTGTTCGGGCGTCATACGCGCCGCGGCGTGGACCGGGTGGGCGAAGCCGGAGTCCAGCAGCTCCAGGGCGTAACCCACCGCCAGGACGTGGTACTCGGCGCCGCCGTCCTCGACCCAGCCGTCGTGGGCGGGTGCGGGCAGCACACCGGGTCCGCCGTCGGGGGCCAGTTCCGGGACGAGTCCCTCGGTGGGGTCCTGGAGGCTCCGGAGCCGCTCGGCGTGCTCGGCGGCGGTCAGGTGCGCGGGCGGCGAGCCCAGCAGCAGGTCGGCGACCTCGACGGCGTCGCAGTGCGCGCGTACGGTCGCCGCGACGCCAGGACGGTCGCTGTACCGGCCGGTGCCGGCGTTCCAGCAGCGCTCGACGACCTCCGCCGCCTGTGCGCGGACCCGGTCGCCGAAGCGGGCGACGGCGTCACCCGTACCGCCCGAGGGCGCCCCGCCACGCGACGCGCCGGGCGCACGCCGGTCGCGCATCGGCCGGGCCGGGTTGCCGGCGGCGATCGTCCACGGTGCCAGGTCCTTGGTGACCACGGAGCCGGCCCCCACCACACAGTGGTCGCCGATCGTCACCCCGTCCAGGACAACGACGTTCGACCCGATCCACACGTCGTCGCCGACGGTGATCCCTTCGCTGCTCAGGGGCTGCCGGTGGACGGGCTCGTCGGGGGCGAAACCGTGGTTGAAGCCGAGCAGGGAGCTGTGCGCACCGATCCGCACACCGTCGCCCAGGGTGATCCGCCCGCGCACGGTGGCATACGGGTTGACGGTGCAGTCGGCGCCGGTCGTCACCTCGCCGGTGACATAGGCGTGCCCGGCGATGTAGGAGCCCTCGCCGAGGAGAAGGGCGTCCGGGAAGACTCCGGCGGCCCCGGAGACGAAGCAGCGCGGCCCGAACCGCGCGCCCGCGTCGGACAGGTGTCGCTGACGCGCGGCCTGCGCGGCGCGCTGCGCGGCGGAGGCGTGGCGAGGGAAGTCCCAGGGGCAGTAGTCGAAGTAGGCGTCCTCGAAGGACGGTTCCGAGTCCATCACCCCAGCCTATAGAGAGCGCTTACCGCGGGCCGTCGGCGCCCGCTCGGTGACGGCCCTCTCCCCACCCCGCCTCTCCCACGGCATACTTGGGCCCGCCCGCGCCCAGGAGGCTCAGTGACAGCGCCCGCATCCGAACCCGAACCCGTGCCCGTGCCCGTGTCCGTGCCCGTGCCCGTGCCCGTGTCCGCATCCGCATCCGAGCCCGTGCCCGTGCCCGAACTGCCCGGCGGTGTCGACCCGGCGTGGTTGCCGCCCGCGGTCTTCCGTCCCCTCGGTTCGCGGCGCACGCTGATCTCCGGTACGGGGCCGCTGGTGGACACGGTGCACGGCGAAGTGGCGTACGCCTGCGCGCGGTTCGGCGGTCGGGTGGCCAGAGGGGTGCGGGCGCCGGGTGTGTCGTACGACGTGGTGCTGGAGGTCGGAGAGGGCGGCGACCGGGACGCGCTCGGGGACGAGGGGTTCGCGCTGGTGCGGGCCGGTGGTGTCACCCGGGTGACGGCCGGGGGCCAGGCCGGGTTGCTGTACGGGCTGTTCCATCTGGTGCGGCTCGGGGAGGCGGCCTTCCGGGGCGAGCGGGCGCGTGAGACGCACCGCCCGGCGCTGGCGCTGCGGATGCTGGACCACTGGGACAACGTGGCCGTGCATCCGGTGATGGGCCAGGTGGAGCGGGGGTACGCGGGCGGTTCGCTGTTCTGGCGGGACGGTCTGGCGCGGTCCACACCGGAGGAGTTGGCGCGGGTGCGCTGGTACGGCAGGCTGCTCGCCGCGTGCGGTGTCAACGCGGTCGCCGTGAACAACGTGAACGTGCACGAGGCCGAGGCGCGTCTGCTGACCGATCGCGTCGGCGAGGTGGCCGCGATCGCGGACGCGCTGCGCCCGTACGGGATCCGGACGCATCTGTCCGTCTCCTTCGCCGCCCCCATGGGGCTCGGCGGCCTGCCCACCGCCGATCCGCTGCACGAGGCGGTGACCGACTGGTGGGCGGAGACGACCGGCCGGGTGTACGCGGCGATCCCCGACTTCGGCGGGTACGTGGTGAAGGCCGACTCCGAGGGGCAGCCGGGGCCGTTCGCCTACGGACGCAGCCACGCGGACGGCGCCAACCTGCTGGCCGGGGCGCTCGCCCCGTACGGCGGTACGGTGCACTGGCGGGCCTTTGTCTACGACCACCGGCAGGACTGGCGGGACCGGTCGACGGACCGGGCGCGCGCGGCGTACGACCATTTCGCCCCGCTGGACGGTGAGTTCGCGCCGAACGCGGTGCTCCAGGTGAAGCACGGGCCACTGGACTTCCAGGTGCGCGAGCCGCTCTCCCCGGTGATCGGCGCGATGCCGGGCACCCGCCTCGCGGTGGAGATCCAGGCCACCCAGGAGTACACGGGGCAGCAGCGGCACGCGTGCTGGCTCGGCCCGATGTGGAGCGAGGCGCTGCGGTTCCGCCCCGAGGGCGAGGGGCGCCCGAGCGTCGGGGAGCTGGCGCGCGGCGGCGGCCTGGTGGCGGTGTCGAACGCGGGGGACGACCCGTTCTGGACCGGGCATCCCCTCGCGCAGGCCAACCTGTACACGGTCGGCCGGCTGGCGTGGCGGCCCGACGCGGATCCGCGCGCCGTCCTGCGCGAGTGGATCGAGCTGTCCTTCGTGCCGGAGGAGACCGCCGGTCCGGAGCGGCTGCGCGGCGGGCTGCACGCGGTCCTGGACGGCTCGTGGCGTACGTACGAGAAGTACACGGCGCCGCTCGGCGTCGGCTTCATGGTGCAGCCGGGGCACCACTACGGGCCGAGCGTGGACGGCTACGAGTACAGCCCGTGGGGTACGTACCACTTCGCCGACCGGGACGGGGTCGGTGTCGACCGGAGCCGGGCGACCGGCACCGGGTTCGCGGGACAGTACGCGAAGCCGTGGGCCGAGGTGTACGAGTCGCCCGGGACCTGCCCGGACGAGCTGCTGCTCTTCTTCCACCATGTGCCGTACGGACATGTGCTGCACAGTGGCGAAACGGTGATCCAGCACATCTACGACACCCACTTCGAGGGTGTGGCGGAGGCCGAGGAGGCGCGTCGGGTGTGGGCCGGCCTCGTCGGCCTGGTGGATCCGGCACGCCATGCCCGGGTGGCGGAGCGCTACGAGGAGCAGGTGCGCGGTGCCCGCGAGTGGCGCGACCACATCAACACGTACTTCTTCCGGAAGTCGGGCGTGCCGGACGCCCGCGGGCGCCGGATCCACTGAACCGGCCACACCGCTGTCGTAAGTCCCCCTATTCCAGGCGCAGAACGCAGACCCCGCGCGGGTCCATCGTGAGCGTCTCACCGTGCTCGGCGCGTTTACCGGTGAGCAGGTCAACGGCCGTCGCGTGGAGGGTCACGGAGACCGGGTCGGGCGCGTGGTTGAGCAGGAAGAACAGGCGGGTGCCGTCGGGGGCGGTGCGGGCGGCGGTCTCGACCGAGGGGTGGCCGGTGTACGGGCCGACGAGTCCGTGGCGGGCGAGGACGCGGCGTACCACCCAGTCGACGCCCGGCTGGTCGAGCGCGGTCGCGACGTACCAGCCCTCTCCCCCGCTCCCGCCGACGGGGTGCCGGGTGACCGCCGGGGTGCCCGCGTAGAAGTCGGCCTGGTAGGTGCCGACCGGCTCGGCGCCGCGCGGCAGCACGATCTCGAAGACCAGGCGGGCGTCGGTGTGCAGGGCTTCGTCGCCCGTGCCGAGTACGACCGGGTGGGCGGTGTCGGCGGGGCGGGAGTCCCACTCGTCGACGCGGATGCCCATCAGGCCGGCCAGCGGGCCGGGGACGTCGGTGAGGAAGGCGTTGTCGTGCTCGTCGACCCGGCCGGAGAGGAAGGTCGTCAGGACGGTGCCGCCCCGGGCGGCGACGGCCTCCAGGCGTGGGGCGAGGTCGCCCTTGACCATGTGCAGGGCGGGGGTGAGCACCACGTCGTACGGGGTGAGGTCCGCGGTCACCGCGACGACGTCCACGTCGGCGCCCGCCGCGCGGGCGGCCCGGTAGTACGCGTGGACGACCTCCTGGTAGCGGACGAGGCGGGACGGCCCGTCCGAGAACTCCAGCGCCCACCAACTGTCCCAGTCGAAGAGGAGGGCGGTACGGGCCGGGGTGCGGGCGCCGAGCGCGACCGGCCCCAGCTCCGCCAACTCCCTTCCCAGCTCGGCCACTTCGCGGAAGACCCGGGTGTCGTCGCGTCCGGCGTGGCCGATGACCGCCCCGTGGTACTTCTCGCAGGCGCCGCGCGAGGCGCGCATCTGGAAGTACAGGGCGGCGTCCGCGCCGTGGGCGACGGCCTGCCAGGTGGCGAGCCGCAGCTCACCGGGGCGCCTGAGCGGGTTCACGTCGCGGCAGGCGGTGGTGGAGGGGGTCTGTTCCATGAGCCAGAAGGGCGCGCCGTCCTTGAGGCCGCGCGTCAGGTCGTGCCCGAGGGCGGCCCGGGTGGGCGGGGCGTCGAGCGGCGGATAGCTGTCCCAGGAGGCGAAGTCGAGGTGGGGCGCCCAGCGGTGGTAGTCCAACGGCCGGTACGCGCCCATGAAGTTGGTGGTGACCGGTGTGTGCGGGTCGTGGCGGCGGATCGCCTCCTTCTCGGCCCGGAAGCAGCCGAGGAGGGCGTCCGTGGTGAAGCGGTGGTAGTCGAGGGTGATGCCCTGGAAGGCGGTGTGGTCGGGTCCGCGCCAGTGCTCGGTGAGGGCGCTGGGCGGCTCGATCTCGTCCCAGCTCGTGTAGCGGTGCGACCAGAAGGTCGTGCACCAGGCGTCGTTGAGCGCGGCGAGGGCGCCGTGCCGCTCGCGCAGCCAACCGCGGAACGCCTCGGCGCACAGGTCGCAGTAACAGGCCCCGCCGTACTCGTTGTTGATGTGCCAGGCGAGCAGGGCCGGATGGGCGGCGTAGCGCTCGGCGACGCGGTCAGCGAGTGCGGCGGCGAGCCGGCGGTACGCGGGTGAGCTGGGGCAGAAGTTGTGGCGTTGTCCGTAGCGGTGGCGGCGGCCCTCGAAGTCGGTGCGGTTGACCTCGGGGTGGGCGCGGGCCAGCCAGGGCGGGAGTGCGGCGGTGCCGGTGGCGAGACACACCTGCCTCCCTTCGGCCGCCGCACGGTCCAGGACCCGGTCGAGGACGGTGAAGTCGTAGGTGTCCTCGGCGGGTTGGGTGAGCGACCAGGAGAAGACACCGACCGTGAGGGTGTCGATGCGGGCCTCGTCGAACAGCCGGTGGTCCTCGGCCCAGACGGGTTCGGGCCACTGCTCCGGGTTGTAGTCACCGCCGTAGGCGATCCTGCCGGTCTCGGGGGTGGTCATACGGTGAACTCCTCCTGGGCCTCGGTGGTCACCGGACGGATCGTGTGGAGCAGGCAGAGCAGCAGGGGGGCGGCGAGCAGGGCGGGCAGGGCCTCGGTGCAGAGCACGGTGAGGCCGCCGGCGAGGACGAGCAGGGAGGCGGTGCCGAGGGTGGCCGTGGCGTGCCGGAGCAGGAGGTACGCGGCCAGGCGTGCGGTGTCGGCGGCGCGGAACGTGAAGAGCGAGGTGAGCACCAGTGCGTACGTCCCCCACAGCACCGACACCAGGCCGGTGAGCGCCAGCAGCCAGGCCCACCAGCGGGGAAGGCCCGAAGCGGGGAAGTGGACGAGCGAGAAGCCGATGACGGAGAGCCAGCCGAGCAGCGGCGCCCACAGTGCGAGCACGGGCCCGGCGTTCAGCCGCCAGCCGCGCAGGTACGCGCGGGCCGGACGCAGCTCCGTGAGGTCCCGGCCACGGTGGTGCAGGGCGTACAGCGCGGCGGACAGGGCGGGGCCGAGCGGCAGCAGACAGACGGCGGCGAGCGGCAGGTTGGACGCGGAGCGGGGCAGCAGGAGCAGGGCGGCCAGGCCGGGTGAGGCGGTCGCGAGCACCATCAGCTCGACGGTGAGCAGGGTGTGGACCAGGGCGGCGGCGCGGGAGAGCGCTCCCGTGCCGAAGGTGTGCCGGCCGGCCGTTCCGGGCGGGCTCGTCGCGGGCGGGCTCGTCGCGGTCGGACGGTCCGGTCCGCGGTGGCGTGGGAGTGTGGCCGTCATCGTCAGCCGTTCTCCTTCCGGAAGCGTTCGTACGCCTTGTTGGTCACGTCGATGAACTGCTGCATGTTCTTGGCCTTCAGTTCGGCGACGTAGTCGTCCCACTCGGACAACGGGCGTCTGCCGAGGGCGAATTGAAGGGTGTTCTGCTTGACGTGGTCCCTCAGCGGGGTCTCCCAGAGCGTGGCCTGCTCCTGCTCCATGGCCTGGAGCGGGTGGGCGGGCTCGACGGGGAGGCGCTTGCGCCGGGCCATCGAGTCCTGGAACGTCGTCTCGTCCGGTGTGAAGGAGGAGGCGACCAGGGACCAGTTGCCGCCGTAGGCGAAGACCCCGTTGGAGAATCCGTAGTCCTTCTGGAGGTCCTTCTTCGCCTCCGGGTTCAGGCCCAGGACCTTGATGCCGTCGAGGGGCTGGTACCGGCCGGCTCCGGTCGTCGTGTACGTGACGTTCCTGACGCCCCACTTGGCGAATTCCTGCCCGGCGTCCGAGTACCACAGCCAGTCCACGAACTGCATCATCGCGACGAAGTTCTCACTCTTCAGGGCCTTGCTGGAGATCAGCATGCCGTTCTCCAGACGGCTGCCCGCCACCACGGGTCCGGCCGGACCGACCGGCACGGGGATCATCCCGATCGACGCGCCCTTGATCTGCTTCGCCAGGTTGGTGCGGTACTCGTCCGCCAGGACCTGCGGATTGCTGCTGATCACGAAGGACCTGCCGCCGAAGAGCTTCTGCTTGGCCTGGTCGTCGGACTGGGTGAAGCTCTCCGGGTCCACCAGGCCGTCGGACACCAGCTTCTTCAGGTACGTGAGCATCCGGCGGTACGCGTCCATGGCGCCGGTGAAGACGAACTTCCGCGCGTCGGCGTCCCAGGTGGCGTTCTGGTAGCCCCAGCCGCCCTTGGTGCCGTAGGACGGGGCAAGGAAGTTGAGCAGCGCCCCGCCCGGCTCGGGCTGGTTCCAGCGGTCCGAGAAGGGATACACGTCGGGGTGGGCCTCCTTGAGGCCCTTCAGCACCTCGTGGACCTCGTCCCAGGTGGTCGGCAGAGCGAGCCCGGCCTTCTCCAGTACGTCGGTGCGCAGGGCGAGGGAGTAGCCGACCCTCACCTTCTCGTGCAGGCCCGGCAGGAGGTAGTACTTGCCGTCGGACTGCCGGATGGAGTCCAGATCGCCCTCCAGCCCCCACTTCCTGACCTTGTCCCGGAAGTGCGGCATCAGGTGCGTGTACTCGCTGACCGGGAGGATGGCCCCCGAGGAGACGAACGCGGTCTCCGCGCCCGGATACGTCTTGGGGATGAGGAAGGGCGCGTCCCCCGCCCCGATGAGCAGGCCCCTCTTCTTCTCGTAGTCGCTGTACGGGACGGCGGTCGCCTTGAGTGTGACGCCGGTGCGCCTGGTCAGCTCCTTCCAGAAGAGCCAGCTCTCCTTGAGCGGATAGGTCGGCATGTTGTTGTGGAGGATGGTGAACGAGAGCGGCTCGGTGGCCTTGAACTGGTCACCCACTCCGTACTTCTTCATCGCGCCGGCCTGTTTCCCGGAGAGGTCCTTCGCGTCCGCGTCGTCCGCACCGCTGCCGCAGCCGACGAGCACGGTGAGGCCGGCGAATCCGGCGGCGGCGAGCAGGCTCCGCCGCGATAGCTGTCCGGAGTTCTTCACGATTGCTCCTCTGTTCCGAAGTCGGGGGTGCGCGTCAGCCCTTGACCGCGCCGAGCGTGACGCCGGAGACGAAGTAACGCTGGACGAACGGGTAGACGGCGAGGATGGGCAGTGCGGTGAGCAGGATCGTGACGGCCTGGATGTTCGCCCCCACCTGGGTGAGCTGTTCCGTCTCGGCGCCGAGGTTCCCGCCGCCGGTCGCGCCGGCGATCATGTTGCGGAGATAGACCGTGACCGGCATCAGTTCGGCCCTGTCCATGTAGAGGAAGGCGCCGAACCAGGAATTCCAGAAGGAGACCGAGTAGAAGAGCACCATCGTCGCGATCACCGCTTTGGACAGGGGCAGCACGATACGGAAGAGAATGCCGTAGGTGCTCAGACCGTCGATCTGCGCGGCCTCTTCGAGTTCGGACGGCAGGCTTTCGAAGAAGGCTTTCATCACCAGCAGGTTGAAGACGCTGATCGCGTTCGGGATCACCAGCGCCCACAGGGTGTTCTTCATGTCGAGGCTGGTGATGAGGACGTAGTTCGGGATCAGGCCGCCGGAGAAGAACATGGTGAAGACGGCGATGCCGATCAGGGCGTTGCGGCCCTTCAGGTGGTGTTTCGAGAGGACGTACGCGTAGCAGGTGGTGAGCACCATGGCGATGACGGTGGCCACCACCGTGTAGAGCACGGTGTTGCCGTAGTTCCGCCAGAACATGCCGTCCGAGACGACGAGGCGGTACGTGGTCAGGTTGAACCCCTCGGGCAGCAGGTTCACCTGACCGGCCCGGATACGGTCCTCCGCGCTGAGGGAGCGGGCGATGATGTTCACGAAGGGGTAGAGGGTCACGGCCACGACCCCGGTCAGGACCAGCCCGTTCACACTCTGGAAGACGCGGTAGCCCCGGGAGGGCTCGTGCACCGAGGTACGCGGGCGCGGAGTGCGGCGCCGAGGGCCGCCCGACACGGTCACCACAGGCTCGTCCCCACCGTACGACGGGAGAGCTGGTTCGCCGAGAAGATCAGCACCAGACCGATGACCGCTTCGAACAGGCCGATCGCGGCGGCGTAGCTGAAGCTGTTGGACTCCACGCCGGCCCGGTACAGATAGGTGGAGATGACGTCGGCGGTGGGGTAGGTCAGCGGGTTGTAGATCAGCATGATCTTCTCGAATCCCACCGCCATGAACGTGCCGATGTTGAGGATCAGCAGTGTGATCATGGTGGGGCGGATGCCGGGCAGGGTGATGTGCCAGGTCTGCTGCCAGCGGTTGGCGCCGTCGATCCGCGCCGCCTCGTACAGCTCGTCGTCGACGGTGGTGAGCGCGGCGAGGTAGAGGATGGTGCCCCAGCCGGCGGTCTGCCAGATCTCCGAGCCGACATAGACGGTACGGAACCACTCCGGCTCCTGGAGGAACGGGATCGCCGCGTGGCCGAACGTCCGCAGCGCGTGGTTGACGGGGCCGTCCGTGGCGAGGATCTGCATGGTGATGCCCGCGACGATCACGACGGAGAGGAAGTGCGGGAGGTACGACACCGACTGCACGAACCGCTTCAGCGCCCGCGTACGCACCTCGTTGAGCAGCAGCGCCAGCACGATCGGGATCGGGAAGCAGAACACGAGCGTGAGCGTGCCCAGCCACAGTGTGTTGGTGAAGACCTGCCAGAAGGTGGGGTCGCTGAGGAACATCTGGACGTAGCGCAGGCCCACCCAGTCCTCGCCCAGGATCGAACCGCCCGGCTGGAAGCGGCGGAAGGCGATCACGTTCCCGATCATCGGCAGGTAGCGGAAGACCAGGAAGAACAGCAGCGGCAGCACCGCCAGCGAGTACAACTGCCAGTCACGGCCCAGCGCCTGGCGCCAGGTGCGGCGCGCGGAAGGCAGCTCGCGGGGCGGGGGCTGTGCGTCGGCCGCCCGCCGCTCAGGGGTGCTGTGCGGCGGTTTACGGGTTCCGTCCGGTGGCGGGTCCAGTGCGGTGGAGGTGCTCATGCTCGGGCCTCCGTGGTGGGTGCGGGGTGGGTGGCCGGGCCCGGGGGCCCGGCCGCAGAGGGTGGTGGTGCGTGAGTACGTCCGGGTGCCCCCGTCGCCCCGCGCAGGGGGCGTCAACTCCCCTCGGGGGCTGTTACCGTCCTCCGGAGATGTTCGACGGACAGCGGAACGGCCGGACGGCTGTACGCCGTCCCCGACCGCCGTGCGAGGTGCCGTGCCCGCCTTCGATCTCCCCCTGGACGAGTTGCAGCGCTACCGGCCCGTGCTCGACGAGCCCGCCGACTTCGACGCCTTCTGGCAGGACACCCTGAAGGAGGCCGGCCGGCACGACCCCGTCGTGTCGGCGCGCCCCGTGGACACCGGCCTGCGGCTGGTCGAGAGCTGGGACGTGGCCTTCCGCGGATTCGCCGGCGAACCGGTGCGCGCCTGGTACACGCGCCCCGCCGGGGCGTCGCACCCCCTGCCCGCCGTCGTCGAGTACGCGGGGTACGGGCGCGGGCGCGGCCTCCCGCACGAACGGATCACCTGGGCCGCCGCCGGGTTCGCGCACCTCCTCATGGACAACAGGGGCCAGGGTGACCAGTACGGGTGCGGGGGTGACACCCCGGATCCGCACGCTTCCGCGCCCGGTGGCCCCGGCCCCGCCACGCGCGGCCTGCTCGCGCCGCGCGACCACCACTACCGGCGGCTGATCACGGACGCGGTGCGCGCGGTCGCCGCCGTACGCGCGCTGCCGGGCGTGGACGGCACGCGGGTGACCGCGGTCGGCAACAGCCAGGGCGGAGGGCTCGCGCTGGCTGTCGCGGGCCTCGTCCCGGACCTCGCGGCGGTGCTGGTGAGCGCTCCGCTGCTGTGCGGCATCCGCCGTGCGCTGGACCTCGCGGGCGCCGGTCCTTACGACGAGATCGCCGCCTACCTCGCCGTGCGCCGCGACGCCGCGGAGGCCGCGCTGCGGACGCTCTCCTACATGGAGGGGGCCTCCTTCGCGCGCCGCGCCCACGCCCCGGCGCACTTCGGTGTCGGGCTGCGCGACACGGTGTGTCCGCCCAGCGGCGCCTACTCCGCCTTCAACCGCTACGGCGAACTGGCCGGCCGCACACCGCACCGGGAGATGCACACGTACCCCTTCAACGGGCACGAAGGGGGTGACGCGGTGCACGTGCGCAAGCAACTCTCCTGGCTGCGCGAGGTGGTGGACGCCTGAGCGGGCGACGTACGCCCCAGGTTCCCCCGGCACCCTGGGCCTCCTGGGCGCCCTGGGCGCCCTGGGCGCCCTGGGCCTCCTAGGACGCCCAGGAGCTGGACAGCGAGCGTTCACGCCGATTCCTCCAAGGTCTCCGAGGTGTCCCAGGTGTCGGCCACCGACGGAGCGGAGACCGTGACCGTGCTGATACGGGGCTCCGTTCCGTCGACGTGGTGCACGGCGCCCGCGAGCCGGACGGTCTCCTCGCTGATCACATCACCGGCGTCACGCCGGACGCCGACCGTGATCGCCCCGGGTTCGACCAACCGGCGCCCGTCGCGGCCGGTGAACGCCAGCAGCCGGGTGGGCACGGCGAAGCGGACCCGGACGGACTCCCCCGGTTCCAGGAATATCCGCTCGAACGCCACCAGTTGGGCGAGCGGACGCGTGACGGAGGCCACCGGATCGGACGCGTACACCTGCACGACCTCCGCGCCGCCGCGATCACCGGCGTTGCGTACGGTGACCGCGCAGCGGATCACGTCGGCGACGTCGACCCGGCGTGCCCCGACCGCGAAGTCCTGGTAGGCGAACTCCGTGTAGCTCAGCCCGAATCCGTACCGGGCCGCCGGAGCGGTGTCGATACCGGTGACGGAACTCGCCCCGCCCAACGGCGGATGCAGGTAGCTGTACGGTTGGCCGCCGGCACCGCGCGGCAGGCTCATCGGCATACGGCCGGACGGGTTGACGCGTCCGCTGAGCACACCCGCGACGGCGCCCGCCCCTCGGAGGGATCCAGTGGCCCGGTGCCGTAGTGGCGGGTGATCCGGCCGAGGACCGCCGTGAGCAGCGGCAGCCCGGCGGCGGCCGGCGAACCGAAGGTGATCAGATCGGGGACGGTGACCCGGCGGCGACCGAGGCCGGCCACTTCGTCTTGGGGGGCAGACACGTATCACTTCTCCGCGTTCGGCGGGCCATCCCGCAATTCCCGGCACGTGGATCTCCGCAACCGACCGCAAGAGTTGCGGGAGATTCATGACGCGGACGCTAAGTCCGGGTAAAAACGGGTGTCAAGGAAGCTGTTGAGAACTCGCGGAACACGCGTTGTTTGCATGAGGAGTTGGCGGAATATTCCGCCAACTGTTGCGGGAATTTGCGGTACAGCCGTACCGTCAGAGCGCTCTACGAGAGGGAGCCGGCATGACCGGTCGGGCAACGATGGCGGCGGTGGCCAAGGCGGCGGGGGTCTCGATCTCCACGGTGTCACGGGTCCTTGCCGACAAACCGGATATCTCCGAGGAGACCCGGGGCCGCGTCACGCGGGCGGCGAAGGAAACCGGATACGTACTGCGCAAGGGGCGACAGCGGCCACAGGACGGCATCCTCGACGTTCTCATCGACGGAATCACCACGCCCTGGGCGGGGGAACTCATATCCGGAGTGCAGACCACCGCGTTCGGTCTCGGATACACCCTGGCGCTCACCACCACCGGCCATCCGCGTTTCAGCATCCGCGAATGGATCGCCGTCCGCAGGGCGCGCCCGACGGACGGTGTGATCCTCGTGCTCTCCCGCGCCCGCCACGACGAGATCGCCGCGCTGGCCGATCTGTCGGCGCCGCTCATCCTGCTCGATCCGGTGGGCACCAGCGAACCCACCATCCCGACCGTCGGCGCCACGAACTGGTCGGGCGGCGCCGCCGCCACCCGCCACCTCCTCGAACTCGGGCACCGGCGCATCGGGTTCATCGGCGGGCCCTCCGAGATCCAGTGCACCCGCGAGCGGCACGAGGGCTACCTCGCCGCACACCGCGAGTTCTCACTCGCCCCCGATCCCGCCCTCACCCGGTACGGGAACTTCCTCCTCACCGGTGGAGTCGCGCACGGCGCCGCGCTGCTGGACCTCCCCGATCGGCCCACCGCGATCTTCGCGGGCTCCGACGGGCAGGCCGCCGGCGTCTACCAGATGGCCCGCGCGCGCGGGCTGCGCATCCCCGAGGACCTCTCCGTCGTCGGGTTCGACGACACCACGATCTGCACGATGCTCGCCCCGCCGCTGACCACGGTCCGCCAGCCCCTGGCGGAGATGGCGGCGGAAGGGGTACGCCTCATCGCGCAGGAACGGGCGCTGCCCGGCTCGTCGCTGGGGCGGCGGATCGAGCTGGCGACCTCGCTCGTGATCCGGGACAGCACCGCACCGCCTCATGCCGTCGGGGGAAGGCCCCCGGTCCGCACGTGACCTCTTGGAGGAGACCGCGATGAACGGACGGACGACCGTACGGATGACCACGGTGGCCGAGCTCGCCAACGTATCGCAGAGCTCCGTCTCCAAGGTGCTCAACGGCCGGCCCGGCCTCTCCCCCGAACTGCGGCGACGGGTCATGGACGCCGTCGCGGCGACCGGCTACCAGTGGCATCGCCGCGTGCCGCGCCACGGGTCGGTGGAGGTGGTCTTCGGCAATGTGGGCAGCGCCCTCAACGCGCCGCTCCTGCGCGGGTTCTCCGCCGTGCTCCGAGCGGCCGGCCGGCCGCTCACCGTCAGCCATGCCGACGGTGACCCCGACTGGCTGGAACAACTGCTCGCCCACCGGCCGGCCGGCGCCGTATGCGTCCTGTCCCCCGTGCCGCCCGACGTCCGCCGACGGCTGGCCGAGACCCGTCTGCCCACGGTCATCCTCGACACGATCGGCGACGCTCCCCCGGAGATGCACGCCGTCGGGGCCACCCAGTGGCGCGGCGGGGCGCTGGCGGCCCAGCACCTCACCGCTCTCGGCCACGAGAGGATCGCGCTCATCACCGGACCACTGGACCTGGTCTGCTGTCGCGCGCGCTTCGGCGGATACCTCTCGGCCCTGCGCGAGGCGGACATCCGCCCGGACCGCGCGCTGATCCGTTCCGTACGCTTCCAGGCGGAACCGGCCCGGCGCGCGGCCCACGCCCTGCTGGACAACTGCCGCACCCCGACCTCTTTCGTGACCGGCAACGACCTCCAGGCCCTGGGCGTGATCGAGGCGTGCGCCGAGCGCGGACTACGGGTCCCGGAGGACATCTCGGTGGTCGGCTTCGACGACATCGACGCCGCGCGGTCCTCGGCCCCCGCGCTGACCACCGTGCGCCAGCCCTTCGAGGCGATGGCCGCGGAGAGCATCCGAGTCCTGGGCGCCGTCACCGACGACCCGCCGCCGGCTCCCGTACGACTCGACATGTCGGTGGACCTCGTCGTCCGGAAGTCGACCGCTCCGGCCGCCGGGGGCGACGCCTGAACCATCGGGCCGCCGTTGTCGGTCACCGGGGTTCGGACGGCGGGGTGAGACGGGTGTGCAGAGAGCGGGCGATTCCGTCCACCAGGTCAGCGGCCACCCGTTGCCGTTCGGGCCGCCCGAGCAGTTCGAACACACGCGGTCCGCGCAGATCCTGAGACAGGTCCGCACCACGCGGCACCACGTGGAAGTGCACATGTGCGAAGCCCTCGAGCTCGGCGAACTGCGCCACGTAGGTCTTGACGCAGCCCGTCACGTCGCGCAGCGCACGGGACAACCGCACCTGCCACGTTCCCAGCGTCGCCGCCTCGGCGTCGGTGAGTTCATGAACCGCTGTGACATGACGGCGAGGCAGCAGAACCAGCCAGCCGGGCAGTGCGGTGTCAAAGGCATGAGCCACACGCCAGTGCCGGTCCAGAACGATCCGTTCGCTGAGCGGCAACTCTTCAAGACGGGCTTCCTGGCCGCAGGTGTAGCAGTCCGGGGACGTCATGACCGGATCGTAAGGCCATGGAGCCGTTCACGGGACACACATCGATCAGGAATCGAGAAGCGCCGGTTCCCCGGCACGGTTAGCGTCAGCAGCACCTCACACCGTTCACGACCAGGAAGGTGACCATGATGGGCGCGGACGCCGGCGCGAAAGGCAAGAGGAGCACGGACGGCTTCTCCGAGGAAGAGCGCGCTGCCATGAAGGAGCGCGCCACGGAGCTGAGGAAGGAGGCGAACCGTGGTCGCGGCAACAAGGCGGCCACCCAGGAACTCGACGTGCTGGCGAAGATCGCGGAGATGGAGGCTCCGGACCGGGCAGTGGCCGAACGTATCCACGCCATCGTCACCACCCACGCCCCGGAGCTGTCGCCGAAGCTGTGGTACGGGCAGCCGGCCTACGCCAGGAAGGGAAAGGTCGTGTGTTTCTTCCACAGCGGGCACGTCGACAAGGAGCGTTACTCGACCTTCGGTTTCACCACCGAAGCGCGTCTCGACGACGGAAACGGCCTGTGGCCCACGTCCTACGCCGTGACCGAGTTGAGCGACCGGGCCGAGGAGGCGATCACCAGCCTCGTCAGGAAGGCCATGCGCTGACCGCGCGCCGCGTACCGGCCCCTGCCGCGGCCCTCCGCCGAACGGCGCCATCGGCATCCGACGCCTGTGTGTCGGAGCGCGCCGCATGCCAACGGCCCCTACGTTCTGCGTTGTAGCCCCTGACTCCTTCCGGAAGGCACCGTCATGAACCGTTCCCTGCGCAGACCCGCCCTGGCCGCCCTCACCGTGCTGGTCGCCGGGGCCCTGGCCTCCGTGTCCGCCCCGGCGTTCGCCGCGGGTCCCGGGGACACGAACGTCTACATCATCGGCAGCAACGTGCAGTACGCCGGGGACGACAACTTCAACGCGGGCCGCGACAACACCGTCGGCTCCAACGACGGCACCGCGCCCCCGGCGACCGCCCTGGGCACCGTCCTCTTCGACTCCGCCGACCTGGCCGTCGACTTCTAGACCCGGCCGCCGCACCGCCGGGGGCCCGGCCTGTGAGGGTACGGCCACGCGCCGACCGCCAGGCCGCCCCCGGCACACCGCGGGACGACCCGCCGCCGACGAAGGCCAAACCAAGGCCAAGGTCAAGGTCAAGGTCAACTGGGCGTGGGATGCCGGGTGTTCAGGACTCGGGCGTTCAGGGTGAGGTGCCCTTCTTCGCGTCGTGCAGGGCCTTGAGGCGCCGGGCGAGTTCGGCCTGCTTTCGGGCCGCCCGTACCTCCTTCGGGTAGAGGGACTCGATCTCGGCCGTGGTCCTGCCGAAGTGGCGCCAGTACGTCTCGCCGACCCGGGCGATCTCCCCCGTCGCGCTCAGCAGATGGGTGTAGAGGATGTCCTTCGCCAGGTGCCGGGCACGCTCGACACTGGTCAGGTCGAACACGACCAGTTCGCCCGGCGCCCGGACGACGAGGTCGGGCGTGAGGTCACCGATCAGCCGGAGCTTGCCGCCCTCGCCGCGGAACAGCGGGGTCAGCTCCCGCTCGTACGGCATCAGGCCCGGGGTCCGCTTCACATAGGTCTCGATCGGCAGGTCCAGGAGCTCGGCCGGGAGCTTCGCGAAGGAGCGCAGGCTGGTCTCGCTGACGAGTTCCAGTCCGCTGAACGCGAAGCGCTCCTTGACCAGGCGGCTGAAGATGGTGTGCAGCTTGGTGCCCTTCACGCTGTTCGGGAGGGTCGCGCTCCCGGGGGCCTCGCCGAGCTCCGCGAGGGCCGCGCCGACGAGCTCCTCCAGGGCCTCCACGGTCAGCACGGCCTTTCCTGCCGCGCCGGCCCCGGTGGCGCCGGACTTCGCGGGTTGCTTGAGGAGTTCGTCGAGCCGCTTCAGCCACGCGTCGATCTCGGCATCGGAGAAGAGGGCGGTGCCGCCCTTGACCGCCTGGACGACCTCGCCGTGCGCGATCGCGACGGTGCCCTTCACCTTCGGGCCCGAGGCGAGGATGTCGTCACCACCGCTCATCATCAGCACGACGTTGTTGTCGGTGACGAAGGCGCGCTGCTCCGTGAGGAGGAAGCGGACCATGTCCCTGAGGGTGAGCCCGATGCGGTCGAGCACCGCCACCCCGATCCGGTTGAAGGCGGCGACGACCCGGACGGCGCTCCGGCCCAGCTTGGGCAGCGCGCGGACCGCCTCGGGCAGGGTCATGACGGCCACCACCAGTTGCCCCAGGAAGCGGCCCGCGTCGAAGAACTCCAGTTGCTCAAGGCGTTCCCAGAAGGTGTCGCGGAGTTGCCGCAGCCCTTCCTGCCCGGTGATCAGCGGGTTCTGGACGGCGGTGACGACCGCCGTCCAGAACTGGTGGCGCTCCTGGGCGAGCCGTTCGGAGAACACGGAGCCGGCGAGCATGCCGATGATCTCCAGGACGTCGGTGACGCTCTCGCCCGCTCCCCACAGCACACCGCTGAACACGGCCGCGCCGTCCGCCAGGTTGGGCTCCCAGTTGGCGAAGATGTACGACCAGGGCACGTGTCGTTCCTTGAGGTAGGCACGGAACTCGCGGACGCGGACCAGGGCCAGGGTCTCGCCGAGCCGGCCGAGCTTGCGCAACTCCTCGAAGCAGGCCATGACTTCGTCGTCGTCGAGGTCGCGCAGGTACGCCTTGAGGGTGACCGCCGCCACCGAGCCCGGAGCCTGGGTGAGGTGGTGCAGGACATCGGCGATGCGGGCTGCCGCGGCGCGTGGGTCACCGGGCCTGCGGCCGACGACGGTGATCTCGCGGAGTGTGGTGAGGTCTCTGGTGTACGCGAGGATGCCGGCCGGGACGGTGGCGGTGTTCCAGGTGAGTACGCGTAGCCCGGTGTCCTGGCGGCGCCCGTCGGCACCGACCCGGTGCACGGCGTAGCCCGCGCCGGGCACGGCGGCGGCCAGCAACCTGAACCGGTCGCGCGGGATCGGGTCGAGGTAGAAGGCGCCGTCGCCGATCCGGGCGGCGACGGTACGTTCCCGGTCGGCGCCGTCGCCGAGGGCGGGCACGAGCCGGATGCTCTGCTCGCCGACGACGAGGCTGTCCGCGGAGATCCGGCCGATCACCGCGTCGCGGTAGCCGTGGCCCATGCGGGCGCGCAGAGCCTCCAGGGCCTGCGGGGTCCATGCCCTGGGCGGCGCGGGAGTCGGCTCCGGGCGGGTGCCGGCGCCGCGGCCGAGGTCGCGACCGCCGTCGGCCGGGCCCGCGCCGGCGCCGATCCCGCCCGCCGGGCGTCCCGCGGCGACGGGGCCGCCGCCCTGGCCGGAGGCCCGTACGAGCGGCAGGGCGACCGGGCTGCCCCGGTCGTCGTAGCTGGGCACCGGATAGGCACCGACGGCCTGCTCGCCCGACGAGCTCCCCCGCCCGCCGGAACCGGAGGCGGGCCCGGTGAAGGTCTCCGACGCGTTCCGGCGGGCCTCGGCGGCACGGACGGCGTCGTCGAGGGCCTGCCGGACGGCGATGCCGAGCAGCCGGGCGGTGTCCGGGGAGAGCCCGACGGGCCTCGGGAGGCTCTCGGGCAGGTGGTACCGGCGAGGGTACGGGGTGCCCGCCCCGCCACCGCCGGGCCCGGTGCTCGCGGGCCGGTTCATCGGACCCTCCTGCCGCCGACGATCCGGTAGACGGCGCTGGTGTCGTCCGCGGTGACCTCGAAGACGAGGTCGGGGTGGCGGGCGCTGAGCCGGGCCAGGACCCCGGCGCGCGGGCCGCCGCCGAGGGCCGCCGCGCAGATCGAGCAGACCTCCTGGTCGACGCGGATGGACACGGTGTGGCCCCGCGCCGCCTCCCGCTCGGCCGGGGTGAGGGCGTTCAGGCGGGCGTCGAGCTGCTGGCCGAGGTCCTGTTCGGCGTGGCCGTGGGCCTGTGGCACGACCACGTTCTCCGGCGGCCGGATCCCGTGCGTGGGGTCGTACGAGCCGAGGGCGCGCGGCGAGCCGCCGGAGAAGCGCTCGCCTGCCAGGGCCGGGATGTCGGTGCGGGCGACGGCGACCGTGCCCTCGTACCCGGCGGCGGACTTGGCGGTCGGCGGCACGCTCTGCCGCCCGGCGCGGGGGTCACGGGTCTCGAAGCCGCCGCGCTCGCGCGTGCCGGGTTCGCGCAGCCCCTCCTGTTCCAGGCGGCGCCGCTCGGCCTCGACGGCGGCGCGCGCCTCGCGCAGGTCGGACCGGAGCCGTTCCTGGAGGGCGGGGTCGCTGGGCCGGTCGGGCTGGAACGGGCGCCGGGGGCCACCCCACCGCTCGTCCAGGTACTCCTTGGCGACCGGGTCGCCGGCCTCGCGGGCCCGCAGTTGGGCCTCGCTCGCGTTCTCGTACCAGGCCCGGTCGAGGCCCGCCTCCGGGTCCTTCAGAGCCGCCTGCTCAAGCTGTTCCCGGCTCTGCCAGCGGGCGGCGGGGCCGGGGCGCGGGCGCGCCGCGGCACCTTCGGCCTCGGGTGCGGTGCCGGCCGGTTCGGGCCCAGCGTGCGGGCCCGCGCCCGCCCGGGGCGCGGGGCCGAGCTCCTGCGCGGCCTCGTCCACGCGTTCGGTCAGGGCGGTGGTCCAAGCGCGCGCCTCCGGTGGGGCTACGGTCCGGCCGAGGGTCTGCTCCATGCGCTCACGGGTGAGGGCCATGGCCTCCGCCCAGCGCTGGGCCGACACGCCTTCCTCGCGCAGGAGTTGGGTGAGGAGGGCGGCGCGCACGAGGGTCGGCGCGGCGCGTTTGAGGAGGGCACGCAGGACGGGAACGACGGTGAACTCGGCGACGATGCCGACCACGGCCGCGTACTCCATCCGGCGCACATAGGTGTCGATGCCGCTCCACCGCCCGTCCTGGAAGGCGACGGAGACGACGTCGTGGGCGAAGGTCTCCAGGCCGGCGGTGGCGGCGCCGCCGACGGCGCCGGTGATGAGCTTGGTGGTGAGCCAGGAGGTGACCCGGCCGCGCAGGGTGGCGGTGCCGATGCGGCCGCCGGCCCAGCCGCCCAGTCCGGCGCCGACGCGGAAGCCCACGGCGCCGAGATAGCCGTCGATAGCGGCCATGACGAAGCCGCCGAGGCTCGCCTCCTCCTGGCCGAGCAGCACCTTCAGGAGATAGGCCGCCTCGGAGAGGCCGATGCCGATGCCGACCGCTGTTCCGCCGCCGCCGAGTTCGACGAGCAGGGCGACGATACCGGCCTCCAAGGCGATGCCGATTCCGCCGACGACGAGCACGGCGAGGTTGATGGTCCGGAAGACCTCGCCGTGGCGGCCGAGGCGCCACTGCACCAGCCGGGCCTCGAACTCGCCGACGCCCTCGACGAGCGGTCCGGCGGCCGTGCCCCAGGGCTCGACGCCGCCCAGCGCCCGCGAGACGATCTCGAACTTGATGTCGTAGGACGCGAGTCCGCTGTGTTCGGCGGGGATGACCTCCAGCAGCCGGATGCCGTACTCGACCTGGATCTTCTCGAAGTCGTCGGCGGTGACATGCGCGGCGCGAGCTGCCCGCTCGATGACCTCGTTGGCGAACTCCCCTTCGCTGTAGTCACGTTGCTCCCGTCCGGCGAGGAGGTCGGCGACCAGCTTCTGCCGCTGGGCGAGGAGTTCGGCCCGCAGGGCCTCGGCCTTGCCCGGTTTGGGGCGCATCGCCTCGGCCCGCTTGGTGTAGATCGGGTCGGCGTCGCCGAGGAGGCCGCCCACGGGGACGGTGGCCGTGGGGTCGTGGAGGAGCTGGATCTCGCCCTGCCCGGGGCCGCCCGCGGTGTAGGCGTTGGCGGTGGTGGCGCGGCGCTCCTCGGTGAGGGCGGCGCGCAGTGCTCCTACGCGTGGGTGGCGGGCGTACGGGGTGGCCTCGCACTGCTGAAGCAGCCCCAGGCGCAGGGCGAACCGGCCGGTGGTGTCGGCCGCGTCGAAGAACTCGCCGAGTTTTCCCTCCTGTTCGAGGACGGCGAGGACATGGCCGAAGAGGCTGCCGAAGCGGCCGCGGGCGTGCGGGGCCGCCTCGTCGAGGACGCGGTCGAGGAGGTCGCCGAAGCGGGCGTCGCCGAAGCGCGCGACCAGGGCGGCGGCCATCTGCCGGGCGACGGGGCGGAAGATCGCGGCGCCGAGGCGTTCGGGTGCGAGGTCGAGGTCGGCGCGGCAGTAGAGGACCCGGACGCCCGCTTCGCCGGGCGGCCAGGTGGTCTGCCGCCGGACGGCCTCGGGCAGTCCGGGCAGGTGGGTGTCGTCGGCGACGAAGAGCCGGGCGGCGGGTTCGTGGCGCGGGCTGCCGCTGCCGGCCTGCCGGTCGAAGAGGAGGAACAGGGCCTCGTGCCGGGTGTCCTCGTCGGCGCCGGCGAGGGTGGAGGCGGGGCGCAGCACGGCGGGCTGGGTCCAGACGGTGACGGTGTCCTCGGCGAACTCCTCGGCGTAACGGCTCCAGGGGACGCCGACGGCCCGGGCGAAGACCTCGGGGTCGACGCAGAAGCCGACCTCGCGCACGGTCATGGTGAGGGACAGTCCGGGGCCTGGCACGGCGACGTCGGTGAGGTCGACGCGCGGCAGTTGCATGAAGGCGAACAGGACATGGCCGGGCGGCACACCGCGGACACGCGGGGCGAGGGTGCCGTCCTCGTCGGCCTCGACGAGCCGGTGCAGTGCCTCTTCGGAGCCGGTGAGCACCCAGGCGGGTTCGGTGCGCCGACCCTGTTCGGAGCGGGCGCCGGCGGCGGCCCTGGCCAGGATCTCCTGGCCGAGTTCGTCGGGGACGTAGGGCCGGTCGACGCGGACGAGCCAGACGTCGACGGGGCGGCTGGTGCCGGTGAGGGCGGTGTAGAGCACGGCCTGCGGGAAGGGCGTGTGCAGCACCTCCTCGACGTACCCGAGGAACCGTTCGACGGGGATCCCGGCGCGGCCGGTGCGCACCACGGTCCAAGGGGATTCGGCGCGGCCTCGGACCGGCACCTGTGCGGGCCGGCCGCCGTCCGCGTACGAGGGGAGGCCGTAGCCGGGGCCCGCGTCCCGGGCCGGGTCGTACGGCTCGCGGGCCTCCGCCGCCGCACCCGGTGAGGCCAAGGGGCGCTGTCCGCGCGCGAGTTCGCGGTCGGCGGCGGCGAGCCGGGCGGTGACCAGTGCGGTGAGGCGGCGGGTCAGCGCGGCCAGTTCGGCGGGGCCCGGGTCGCCGGTGAGGCGGATCCTCACCGGCACCCGGACGTGGATCTCCCTGGTCTCCACGACGGTCCGGCCCCGGACTACTCGGTGACCAGGACCAGCACGTGCATGCCGGATCCGACCAGCTCGCCGTTGTCCGCCCACATGCCGAGGTCGAAGCTGTGCAGGCTGCCGACCTCGGCGTCCGGGGGCAGTTGGACGATCACCTCGGAGTCGATCTGGTCGGCGCGGTCCTCTTCGAAACGGAACCGGGTGCCGAGCTCCCTCGGCATGCCCTCGGTGCGCAGTTCGAAGGTGGGCGGATCGGTGGCGGGCCTGATCTCGACGGGGCCCCCGGAGGTGATCAGGTTGAGTCCGCTTCCACCGTTCACGCCGGTCTCGAACGCCTCGACGCCCTCCTGGCTCACGAGGACGGACTCGGTGGTGGGGTCGAACCGCTCGATCCCGGGGTTCACGTGAGTGGCGCTGACCAGGTACTCGTGGTGACTGCTGCTGGTTGGCGGGTAGGTGGTGTAGGTGACCCTCTGCGGGGCGGACGCGACGGCCTTCTGGACCTTGATGATCTGGATGTTGCGCTGACCCTGGTGCTGGTCGCCGTTGGAGGCGACGGGCTGGTTGATGTCGACGGGTCTGCCCTCGGGGTCGGCGACGAACTCGTCGCTCTGGAAGCAGTTGGCGATGATGCACGCGTGACCGCCGTTGGTCTTCGCCAGGTCGGTATCGCTGGGGACCCACACCGGATCGGTGTCACAGGTGAACACGGTCGAGCCGCCGGCCGGGACGTCGGCCAGCCCGGAGACGAAGGTGTGGAACGCACCCGGCGGTTTCATGTCGCCGATGCCGGGGATGAAGAACCATGCCTCGACCATGACGGACTTCATCACCTGCGCACCCTTGTTGCTGACCCGGACCTTGATGTGAGTCGGCTGGTCGACGGTGGCGATGTCGACGCCCGGGTCGAGCCGGATGCTGTTGTTGGAGTACCAGACGGGCTTGTCGCTCGTCCAGGGGCGTTGGGTGCCGTCGTCGGTTCCCGGCTGCTCCGGCGTGTTCAGGCCGAAGTCCATGGAGATGAAGAGGTTTCCGGTCATGAGGGGGTCCCTTCAGTCGGCGATGTAGGTGAGCTGGATGCTGGTGATGTCGATGCTGTCGCCGTCGACGGCACCGGAGAGCGTCGCCGTGACGAAGTAGCGGAAGGCCGTCATCTCGACCTTGTCCTTGCCCGGGGTGATGGCGACGGGGTCGCCGAAGGTACCGGTGGCCGCGATCTGGGCGAGGGGTTCGCGGCTGCTGGTGCCGGTGAGCGGGGAACGGAAGAGAGTGATGGCGAGGCTTCCGGCGCCGGAGTTCTGGCCGGTGGCACGGAAGTTGACCAGTCTGGCGCCGTCGGGTGGGGCGACATTCAGGAGCCCGGTGACGTCGGAGTCGCTCGTGGTGCGGCGGACCGCGACGCCGTAACGGTTCAGGCCCCAGGCCGTGCTGGGCGGGAGGGCGACGAAGACGGGGGCGAGGGAGAGCAGGCGCGGCACGGCGGGGTGCTGGCCGGCCGCCTTGATGCCGGTGTCGATATCGCCGACGACCGTGGACAGTTCCTCCAGGTCCTTCTGGATGGCGTCGAAGCGGACGTTGAAACCGTTCTGTCCGCCGGCCGCGACCCGGTCGCGGTTGTCCACCCAGGCGAGGTGTTTGAAGGTGGGGACGAAACTGATGTCGGTCATGGACTGCCTCCGGTGAGGGTGCGGGTGACGACCTCGACGCCCAGGGGGCGCAGGCCGGCGAGGAGGTTCACGACAAGCGCGTGGGTGGCGGGGGTCAGGGTGTGGCCGGCGAGTTCGTCGCGCAGCCGTACGGTCATCTGGTACGGACCGGACTTGTCGCCGATGCGGTAGGCGGCCTGCACCCAGGCGGGGCCGGGGCGTTCACCCCGTACCGACGTCTCGCCTGGGCCGGTGGTCACGAGCGAGGCAGCGCCGTCTCCGGTGGACCAGACGAGCACGCCGGCGGCGCCGACCTCGGCGGCGGTGGGGACGACGGCCAGGGTCGTGGTGGCGCCGGTCTCCAGGACGCCGTCGGAGAGGTGCGGGGCGGTGACCCGTACGGGGTCCTGGGCGGCCTGGGAGACGACCACGGTGGTGCCGGCGACCCGGACGTGGGTGAAGCCGGCCCGGTGGGCGAGCGCCGCGAGCGGCCCGGCTGCCAGGTCCGGGTGGGCGAGGCGCAGTTCCCTGCCTTCCGTGGCGAGCGCGCTCGCTCCCGCGCCGAGGTCCCGGCGGACGGCGAGCTTGGCGGCGCCAGCGGGCAGGAGGGCGATCAGCCGGTCGAGGTGTTCGAAGGTCTCGCGGCGCATCACGTGGTTGCCGGGCTCGGCCCCGTAGTCGACGTGGACGGGGTCGTCGTGCCGGACGAGGAAGACGGGGTGCTGGGCGTCGCCGGGGGGTTCGGGGGGTGGCGGGTCGGGGTCGGGGGTGCCGTCGGAGCCGATCGCGTGGCCGTCGGCGACGGTGACGGGCTGGACGGTGATCTCGCGGGAGGCCGTGAGGGTGAGGCCGCCGAGGCGGAGTTCGGCGGCGACGACGAGCCGGCCGGCGGCGGTGCCGGTGAGGGTGGCGGTGGGGCCTTCGGCGGTCGTGGACGCGGGCGTGCCGGGGGGTGCGCCGGCCGGCGGGGCGAACTGGGCGCGTCCGGCCCCGCAGGGCACCGTGGACCAGCGGACGAGGGAGTCGGACGGCGGTGGAGTGGGCAGAGCGGTGAGGATGAGGGTGCCGCCGACGGGGAGGACGCCGGTGCCGAGGTCGATGCCGAGGAGGTCGCCGGGGGCGCACTCGGCGTGCACGAGTCCGTCCTGGCGGTGGGTGACGAGGTCGAAGCCGACCCGGTGGGCGAGGGCGGCGAGCCGGCCGGCGTCGGTGGCCGGGTGGCTGAGGAGGACGGCGCGGCCGGTGGCGCGGGCGTCGGCGGCGTGCGGGTCGTAGCCGGCGCGGACCCGGACGCGGCCGGTGAGCAGGGGGGCGAGCCGGCCGAGGGCGGCGGCGACGCCCGGCTGGACCTTACGGGGGTCGGCGTCAGGTCCGGCGGGCGGGTCGGTGTCGGCGTGGGCGGGGTCGAGGGTGACGAGGAGGTCGGGGTGGAAGGGGTCGTCGGCGTCGGGCGGAGTCAGGTCGATGCCGAGGACGCCGACGGTGCCGCGGATGTCGATGCTGCGGCCGGCGAGGACGGTGGTGGGGACGATCCGCAAGGGCAGCAGGCCGCGGCGGAGTTCGGCGTCGGTGTCCTCGACGACGAACGGGTTCTCCTTGCCGTCGACGGGTCCCACGGCGTCGTTGAGGGCGGCTTCGAGTCCGGCCGGGGTGGGCAGGGTCCAGCGGCGAGCGACGGTGAGCCGGCGTTTGTAGGCGTCGTCGGTCTCTCCCGGGGAGCGGACGACGCCGAGTCCGGCACCGATGTGGTCCAGTTGGACACCTCCCGCGTGTTCGACGCCGCGCACGCCGAGGGTGCGGGCGATCTGGCCGCGCAGGTGGTCGCGTTCCCAGCCGACGGCCCACAGCAGGCGGGCCATGGTGCCGAGCAGCACGGTGATCCGCCAGTAGTCCTCCTGCGGTCCGGCGAGGCCGGTGGATTGAATGCCTGTCAGGAGGCCCGTGGGGGTGGGCAGCGGGACGGAGGTGCCGGCGGCGAGGCCGTCGGGCAGCGGGACGTCGAAGGTGTCGCCGCCGGTGACGGTGAGGGTGACGGTGGTGGCTTCGGTCTCCTGCCGGGCCTGGAGGATGTAGAGAGGTTCCGGGAGGCTGCCGAACTGGGCGAGGTGCAGGTCGAAGGTGTACGCGTCGATGCCTGTGCCCCGTACGGTGAGGTGGAGCTGGTCGGAGCCGCGGGCGAAGGGCACGGTGAGCCGGGCCGCCATGTCGGCGACGGCGAGGCGGGGCCGTTCGGGCGCGGCGGTCGGGTCGGGCTCGGCGGCCGGGTCGGTGGCGGTGGTCGGGTCGGTGGCGGTGGTCACGGGTTGGCCACCTCGATGCTGCTGAGGGCGGGGTCGGTGGCGAAGACGGCCATCTCGGTGGGGCCCATGGCGAGGCTCTCGCCGACGGCGGCCTCGACGGTGGCGAGCTGGTAGGGCACCCCGCCGAAGCCGAAGCGGCCGAACGCGGGCGGGCAGCGCCGCAGATGGAGCCGGCGGACGTCCTGGACGCCGGGCTGATCGACGACGGCGCACATCACCCGGGCGTACAGCACGTCGTCGCCGAGTCGGAGCCGGCCGATCTCGGCGGCGAGCCGGGCCCGGATGCGGTCGATGACGGGGCCGCTGTCGAAGCCGTGGATGAGGACGATCTCGGCGCGGACGGCGATGTCGATGTGGTCGGCCTCGACGACGTTGACGTGGATGCCGATGGGCCGGACCCGGTCGACCTCCTGGGCGACGAGGTCGTGGACGCCGGTCACGGGCGCGCCGCCGGGGCCGGTCCGGCTGTCCCAGGGGCGCAGGCCGCGGTGGGCGACGGCGACCTCGGCGAAGTAGGGCTCGCCGATGCGGCGGTCCTCGGTGAAGGTGCGGCCGCCGAAGTCGAAGCTGCCGAAGTACGCCTGGGAGACGTCGAGGCCGCCGTACGGGTCGGAGACCCGGGCGTCGATGACGTCGGGCACGCGCAGCGCGGCCTGCCGGACGGCGTCCGGGGTCCACAGGGCGTACGGCAGGGCGATGAGCCGGGCCCGGTAGGCGTCGTCGTCCTCGGCCACGAGTTCGGTGAGGGGGCCGGCGTTGCCGACGATGAGGGTGGCGGGCGCCCAGTCGGCGAGGTACTGGGCGTGGTCGTCGGGGTGGACGTCGTTCACGGCGGCCGCGGGCACATCGGCGTCGCCCGGTTCGAGGGCGAGGACCCGTACGGTACGGGACGGGGTACCGGCGGCGAGTTCGACGGGGGCTGTGGTGGCGAAGGCCCGGACGTCGGGCCCGGTGGTCAGCAGGATCGTCCCCTGGGGCACCACGTAGGTGCGGCCGGGGACGCCGCCACCGAGGGTGAGGGTGACGTCGCCGCCAAGGCGGCCGCCCTGCCGGGGCAGTCCTGCGTCGTCACCGAGCAGGTCGAGGGAGGCGCCGGTGGCGGTGGCGGGGAACTGCGCGTAGTACAGGTCCTCCAGCGCCTTCCACAGCTCGGCGTCCTCCTGGGCGCCGACCTCCAGGAGTTTGCCGAGCGGGCTGGTGGGCGACAGGTCGAGGTTCTGCCCGAGGGCGGCCAGGGTGCGGGTCCTGCTCTCGGCGAGGATCACGTCGAAGCCCTTGAGGACGAAGCCTTCGTCGGTGACACCGAACGTCATGGTTCACACCTCCACGTCGGCGGTGAGAGCGGTGGTGCGGCCGTCGACGGCCTCGACGAGGACGCGCACGGACAGCACCCGGGGGCGGGATGCGCCGGGCTTGTCGGGCGCTTCCTCGGTGAAGGCGACATCGACGACCTCGTGGACGCGCGGGTCGGCGGCGAGGGTGCGGACGATCTCCAGGCTCAGCAGGTCCTTGAGGGCGCTCTTCCCGCCGGGGTGCCCGAAGGCCGCGCCGGCGCTCAGCCCGTACCGGTGGTCGCAGCGGTCGGTGCCGTACGGGGTGAGCAGCCGCAGGGTGAGGGCCTGGACGAGGTTGGCGAGGCCGTGCACCTCGACGAGGCCGGTGCCGTCGACGACGAGATCGCCGTCGTCGAGGAGCAGGCTGTATCCGAGGGGTTCCGGGGCGTTCATGACGGTCGGTGCGCTCCTTCGGTCCTTCAGTCGGTGCTCAGCCGGGTCTGGCCGGCGGAGGCGACCTGCCAGGCCACGGGGAGGACGGGGCTGGCCTGGGTGGTGCCCTCGGCGGTGTCGAGGGCGACGGGGGTGCCGTGGACGGAGAGCAGCCGGCTGGCGCCGGTGCTGACCGCCGTGATCTTCACGCAGGGCAGTTGGCTCTTGCTGGCGTCGATGTTCTTGCAGTCGGGGACGGTGGCGGTGAGCAGGTCGCTGACGAGGAGGACGGGGTTCCCGTCGACGGTCAGGGCGTGCTGGGAGGCGGTGACGCGGAAGGTGCCCTGGTGCTTGCAGCGGATCACGGCGGCGGTGGTGAGGACGAAGGGCATCACTTCACCTCCACGGAGGGGCCGTCGAGGGAGAGGCTCACGGCCCCGTTGGTGAGACTGATCCTGCTTCCCGTCGTGCTCACGGTGACCGCTCCGGTGGTGTCGATGGCGATGGTGGTGCCGGTGTGGTGCTCGATGGTGAGGGTGTCGTCGCCCGGCGGGGTGGGCCGGACGCCGACCTGCGGGAGGGCTTTGGTGCCGACGCCGACGCGGAGGCCGCGGGCCTGGACGATCCGGCCGCCCTTGGCGTCGGTGAGGTCGTTGACGCCGGGGCCGAAGGGCCGGCCGTCCGGGCCGAGTCCGGTGGGCAGGGCGAGCCAGTGGTCGCCGGGTTCCGGCGAGGGGGCGCGGGCGCCGGGGGTGCGCGGCCAGAGGTAGCCGACGACGACGGCGTCGTTGACGAGGCCGCGGTTGTGCGCGAGCAGGGCGCGCATGCCGGGGTAGACGGGGGTCATCAGGCCGCAGGGGCCGAAGGCGAAGGGCGCGGCGACGGGTTTGTCGAGGAGGGGGACATCGTCCTCCACTCCCCCGTGCACGCTGGGCATGCTCATGGCGGGCGGCGGGTCCTGCCCGTACGCGAGGGAGACCTGGTGACCGGCTGCCCTGTACGCGGTGACCTGGCCGACGTCGACGGCCGGGCGGGCGAGGCGCTGCCGTTCGGCGCCGGCCTCCATCCGGTCGACACAGGAACGGACGCCGTCGCTGACCTCGACGTACTCACCCGCTGCCGCGGCGGCGAGCTTGACCTCGCACACGTAACCGGTACGGACACCGAAGCGGTGCACGACCCGGGTGATGCGCAGCGGGCCGTCGGGGACGTGGTCGACGTTGTTCACGGTGGCGACCTGGCCGGCCCGCAGGCCGGGGTGGCCGAGGACGACGAGGTCCATGCTGGTGCGGTTGGGCGGGCGTTCCTCGCCGGGGGCGACGACGATGCTCTCCTCGCCCTGCGCGTCACCGTACGAGACGAGGTTGACGGCCGGGTCGAAGGCGACGGGCGCGGGGTCGTCGGAGCCGACGACGGGGCCGACCAGGACCCGCTTCCCGCGGATGACGACGGGGGCGGGAACGGTGGCGGCGAGGTCGCGGAGCGCGCCGAGCGCGGTGGGGTTGCGCACGGTGTAGTCCTGGAGGTCGGCGAGGAGCACGGAGCCCTCGGCGAGAGTGAGTCCGGCGGCCTTGACGACCTTCTCGGCGAACTCCGTGGCGTGGCAGGAGCTGGCCCGGTGGGCGGCGGCCCGGGTCATGCGCAGGGCGTAGCCGCCGGTGTCCTGGCCGGTGAGCCGAGCCCGGTTCAGGCCGTCCTCGCCGACCCAGGAGGCGAGTTTGACGACCCGGCCTTCCATGACGGGTTCGCGGCCGAGGCCCGGGTCGTCGAAGTAGCCGAGTTTGACGGTGACTTTGAGGGCCTGGTCGGCGAGCTTGCCGCGGAGCATCTCGACGGCGTCGCCGGGCGGGTTGACGAGGACGATCTCGAAAGTGCTCGCGAGGGCGCCCTCGTGCATGGTGACGGTGATGTCGGCGTCGAGGATGAGCGAGCCGCCGAAGATGTCGTTGGAGACGTCGAGGGGCAGTCCGGCGATGCCGAGGAGGGAGCCGGCGGTGGCGGCGACGGCCCCGAGCGGTCCGCCGCCGGCGGGCTTGTCCTCGTCGACGGTGACGCTGTAGCGGATGGCGAAGCTCATCGGGCGGACACCCCCGCGCGGATCCGGGAGCCGTAGCTGCCGGTGCCGTTGAGGTTGCGGACGTCGACGACGGCCTCCTTGAAGACGATGCTGAGGTCGCCGGCCGGGCAGGGCAGGTCGCGTACGGCCTTGCGGCGCAGCAGCGGGACGAGGGCGGCGGGTCCCTCGCGGTGGACGGCGACGACGAGGAACGGCCCGGTGCCGAGCAGGTCGAGGAGGCCGCCACGGGCCACGGTGTCCTCGGTGGCGTTGACGTACAGCTCGATCCGGTGGACGCGGTCGCCGAAGCGCAGCCGGAAGGACTGCGGAAAGCCCTCGTCCGCGTCGACGGGCAGGCTCGCTTGCACGGGGCCTCCTCTCGGATGGTCGAGGGTCAGGGTGTCCTGGGGCTCAGCCCAGGGGCGGGCCCGGGGCCCGGGGTACGGCGCCGGGCGCGGGTACGGAGGGGACGGGGGCGCTGCCCGCGGCGAGGGCCAGGTCGGCGGCCTCGCCGAGCAGCGCCGTCAGGCTCGCCCGCGGTACGTGCTGGAGCGTCAGCGACACGTCGAACGCGTCGCGTTTCTGCACGCTCTGCGCGAAGCGCAGGTCGGTGATCTGCATGTCGAGGCTGAGCGTGAGCCCGCACACGACGGGGATGCCGCCGGCCGCGAGGGCCGGCCCGGCCGCCGAGAGCAGGGCGCGCGAGGTGAGCGCCAGGACCTCCAGGGCCTTCTTGACGGCGAGCCGGTCCGGGCCGAGCAGCAGCGCCTCGATGGCGATCGTCTTCGTGGACGGCTGGGTGGCCTGGGCGAACCGGCTGCCCAGGATCCGCTCGACGCGGTAGCCCTCGCTGAGGGTGAGGCTCTGCACGTACAGCAGCGGGATCGCGCCGACCAGCACCTTGTCCGTCACGGTTCACCCCCGGCTGCCGAGTTCGCTGTCGAGCGCGTCGAAGACGTGGTCGGCGATCCGCCGCAGGTGGTGGTCCTGGAGGGTGCCGACGACCTCCACCTCCACGGGGAAGTGGTAGTGGACGGCGGTGCCGCCGCCCGCGTGGTGGGTGACGACGGCCTCGCTGCCCGGCGCGGGCAGGACGTACTCGCCCTCGTGGACGAGCGCGATGCCGGTCCGCTCGACCCGGGCCGCGCCGGCGCCGGCGTCACCCGCGTCGCCGCCGGGCTCGTCCGAGGCGGCCACGCTCACTGCTCCACACCGACGTTGAGCGCCATGCAGGTGAAGGTGGCCTGCGGGACGCCGTCGACGGTGACATTGCTCGGCTGGGCGGCGCTGACCACGCAGCGGCCGAACTTGAGCGAGGAGAACGCCCAGTCGATGCCCTTCTTCTCGGCGACGGCGATGGCGAACTCGCCGCCTGTGACCGCGAGTTCGGTCAGCTCGGCGACGGCGGAGGCGATCGCGGGGACGGTCAGTGTGAAGGTGAAGGTGAAGGGCTGGCGGACATAGCCGACGCCGTCGGCCTCCAGGCTGTGGATGACCGTGTGCGGGACGTTGAACGACGGGGAGAAGTTGGTGATCGGCGTGATGGTCCGGCCACCGAGTTTCACTTCCAGCCGGGTGTTCCAGTCGGGCATGGGGCGGCTCCTTACTCGAATGACTCGGACTACTCGAAGTTCAAGGCGATGTTGATGCGGTGGATCGCCCCGGCGTAGACGACCTTCACCATGGCCTCGGCGGCCCGCTCGGTCCGGGCCTTGAGGATCAGCCCTTCCTCGACGGGGCTGGGCTGTGGCTTGTCGAGCAGGACGAGGATGGGGACGACGATCTCGTAGCTGTCGATGACCTCGGCCCGCCGCAGGGGTTCGAGGACGGTCTCCATCTCGGCGACGAGACCGCGCAGCCCGGAGCGGCTGATCCGCAGGTTGCCGATGGAGGCGATGAGCTGGGCCTTGAGCCGGAAGGTGATGTCGTCGACGGTGCGGACCATGTCGATGTACTTCTTGGCGCCGGGCCCGTGGTCGCCGGTGTAGCCCTCTCCGAGGTAGACACCCGCACCGGGGATCAGCGGCGGATCGACCAGCCAGTTGACGCCGAAGCCTCCCGGGCCGCCGCTGTCCTTGCCCTCGCTTCCGTTGATCTTGAGGATGTCCGCGGCGCTGAAGGCCCCGGAGCTCACCTTGACCTTCTTCAGAAGCAGGGAGACATGGGGCTCGTAGCCGGCGATCGTGCCGGCCACGGCGGCGGCGACGTCCTCGTCGCTCTTGTGCGCCATGTACACCATGCGGTCGGTGACGAGGGTGCCGGAGACCACGGCCGGGTCGGCGTCGCCCTTGCGGAGCATGGCGATGCCCATCCGTTCCAGGCCGTCGCCGGCGGGCGCGGAGACGTGTTCGGCGAGCCTGACGATCGCCGGGGTGGGTACGGCCGTGACCCCGGCGGCCGCGGTGTTGACGAGCGGGGTGTCGGCGAGCGCGACGAGCTGGACGTCGAGCGTGGCCACTTCGGCGAAGGCGGCGTCGAGGGACGCGGAGGTGGCGTCGGTGAGGCGCACGGCCCACACCTCGCTGGGCCCCGGCTCCTGGACGAGCGCGGTCGCCACGGCGTCGCCCAGGGGTCCGGTGGCGATCCTGCGGGCGACGCCGGTGTCGACGATCAGGGTGGGCACATTGGGCTGGACGAAGTCGTCGGGTGGGGTGGCGGGCGGATCCACGAGGCCGAGGATGGCGATGTTGCCGTAGGCGCGAGTGGCGGGGGCGAACGGGACGCCCCCGGTCTTGACGCGGACGTAGCGGACGGGATCGGTGGGCATGGGACGTGCGTCCTTCCGGCAGCGGGAGGGTGTGGGGCGCGGTGTGCGGCGCCGGGAACCGCGGCCGAGGGGCCGGGGCTTCGGGTGGTGGGCCGGGGGTTCAGGCGAGGAAGAGCGCCGCGATGCCGGCGGCGCCGAGCAGGGTCTCGATCTCTGCCTGACCGAGCCCCTGTTGCGGGGGCGGCGGCCTGGGCGACGGTACCGGGAAGGCGACGGCCAGCGCGTACGGAGCGACGCGCACCCCGAACGGCCCTGGCGCGAGCGGCCGGTCGCGCGCCGCGGCGGCGACGCGGCGGGCCGTCCGTACCGCTCCGGCGACGTCGTCCATCGCCCCGATCACAACGGCGGTGTCCAGGCCGACGGTACGGCGGTTGGCCGGGTCGGCCGGGTCGAAGACAGGCGGCCGGCGCAGCCTGACCTCGGTGCGCAGGTACTCGCCCGAGTCGCGCAGGTCCTCGACGGTGTGAAGGCCGTGGCTCGCCATGAAGGCGTCGAGGTCCAGGAATCGGAACTGCGCGCGGAACTCGTCGAGCGTGGTGTAGTCGTCGACCGCCTTCACCACGAGCGAGTCGAGCCCGCCGGGGTCGGTCTCGGCGACCAGGTCGACCTCCACCTCGGCGAGCACGTCGATCCACACCGGTTCCGCCGTCTCGCCCGCCCAGCCGAAGTCGGCGCGGGTGATCGAGGGAACGACCTGGCTCCAGTAGCCCTGGCGGGAGTCGGGCGGGAAGAGCGGGGACTGGGGGGTGACGGAGCCGACCCTGAGGTCCGTCACGGAATCGACGCGCTCGTACTCCAGCTCATGGGTCATCTCGACGAGGAGCCGGGCCCGGGGGGTGAGCAGTTGCGCGAGGCCGGCCTTGTCGGTGAGCCGGGCCATGGCCCGGTCCTGGATGACACCCATGCTGCGCGTCCTTCGGCTCGCGTCCACTCGCACCACGGCGCACCGGATTGCTCGTCGGCGCAGCATTTCCGATGTATAGCTAAAAATAGTCATATATAACGGACAACACTCGGGCAAGAGCTCCTGCGCCGGGCGGAGTAAGAACCTCACCCTTCGGACGACAGGATTTCAACCTGCGACCCGTTGCCCCCCAGGCGTGCGGGTCCCCCGAATATCTACACATAAGGGGTGAGCGGAGCGCGGGTCACCACGTCGTCAGGTCGACCGCGTAGGCGCAGTGGGGATCGGAAGGGTCTGTCATCCAGCGTTCCTCCTCTCCGATGAGTGCGGGCAGGGCAGCCAGAAGGGCGGTCAGCGCGCCGGTGAGCTGCACGTCGGCCGCGATCAGGGCGTCGGTCCGATCGGTGGCGAGGTAGAGCCGCATACGGTCCTGTCCGGTGCGGAGGAATCCGCACAGGGCAGGGTCCGGTGGGGTTTCGACGAACGGCCGGGCCAGCGCGCGCAGCACGCGCAGCGCCCGGTCCGTATCGGTCGGGGGAGCCGGCGCGAGGGTGGCGGTGTCCACCGTGATCAGGGGGATGTTCATCACGGACGCGTCGGTGCGGGGGCGGGCGCCGGATACGAGCGCGCGTGTCCAGCCCAGCAGCAGTGGGGCGGTGAGCGGCTCGTCGTCCTCGTCCGACAGCGGGATCTCATAGGCGGTCAGCTCCCCCGGGACCGTGGCGTCGGCAGCTCCGGTGACGATCCGGACCGCGTCCGGTGTCGGGAGGATGCCGCGCACGAAAACGCCCCCGGTCAGGGGCACCGCGCTGTAGTCGAGGAGGAAGCGTGTGAGGTACGCCTGCTGCTCGGTCTTCTCCTCGTGGGGGCCCTTCACTCGTTGATCCAGTTCGGGCATTTGTTCATGCCCTTGCAGTAGGCCGTGATGACGCCGATCTTCTTCCCCTTGCCCGCATCGTATTCACCGTCGGCCGTACGACGGGTGTACTGCACGATGACGACGATGTTGACCAGCTTGGTCTGGCTCGCCGACGTCGGCGTCCCCGCACACGTCCTCCGCAACATCGACGCCGCTGGACCCCCGTGATCCCCAACCGGCCCTCAACCGGCCCCCAACCGGCCCCCAGGAAACACCGAAAGGCGGCACCGGATTTCTCCGATACCGCCTACGACCTGCGAAAACACAAGTCGGGACGACAGGATTTGAACCTGCGACCCCTTGACCCCCAGTCAAGTGCGCTACCAAGCTGCGCCACGTCCCGGCGTCCTGCCTCCCGGGGAAGATCCCCCGGCGGCTGGCCACGCAGAGAACATTACCCCACTCCGCGCTACGGAAAGACGCGGCCCGTCCGCGCGACAATCGGTACATGAAGGAAGAGCGGCGGGATCGTGACAGCGAGGGGCGGGCGCGCAGTGCGCGGCCGCGGGACGGGTTGGGGCGGCCGTTGGCGTACGGGGCTGCTGGGGTGGAGCGGCAGCCGGAGGGGGTGGTGCGTACGCCCGCGGAGACCCTTCGGGAGGCGCAGCGGCTGCTGGACGCGGGGATGCCGTTCCATGCGCACGAGGTGTTCGAGGACGCGTGGAAGTCCGGTCCTGAGGCGGAGCGGTCGCTGTGGCGGGGGATGGCCCAGCTCGCGGTCGGGCTGACGCATGCCGCCCGGGGCAATACGGCGGGCGGGGCGCGGCTGCTGTTGCGTGGGGCGGGGGTGATCGACGCCTATCCGGACCGTTCTCCGCACGGCATCGACGTGGCCGGGCTGACGGCGTGGGCCTCGGAGCTGGCGGCGCGGGTCGCTGACGGGCCGGTGGACGCCGCCCGTGAGGCGCCCCGGCTGACCTGACCCGGCCCACCGGTCCCCCGCCGTGGTCGTGGTCAGTCGGTGAGCAGGACGACTTCGAGTCTCCGGGGGCCGTGTACGCCCTCGACCCGGTCGAGTTCGATGTCGCTGGTGGCGGACGGGCCGGAGATCCAGGTGAGCGGGCGGGTCGGGTCCAGGCGCGGCATCGCCTGGGGTACGGAGCCGACCACCTGGTCCTGGGTGCGGACGACGCAGATGTGGTGATCGGGTACGAGGGTGATCCTGCGGCGGCCCTGGTCCGGCGCCGCGTCGAGGACGA
Source organism: Streptomyces sp. NPDC087310 (assembly GCF_044744405.1). Lineage (NCBI taxonomy): Bacteria > Bacillati > Actinomycetota > Actinomycetes > Kitasatosporales > Streptomycetaceae > Streptomyces > Streptomyces sp. NPDC087310. Next base: position 426,408 of record NZ_JBIUYF010000009.1, read on the forward strand.
GCGTGCCGGTCTCGGCGATGGCCAGGGCGCAGCCGGTGACGACGCTGTCGACCGTGTCGAGGGCGCCCGCGCTCGCGCCGGGGTCGTCCGGTACCCGGGTCACCGTCTCCGGTGTCGCGGAGAGCCAGGTCTCCGGGAGCAGCGGGGGGACGAGGACGGTACGGGCGCCCCGTTCGGCCAGGAGGCGGGCGACGAGGGCGGGGAGCCCGGCGGTGTCGGTGCGGTGGACCAGGGCGCGGTAGTCGGCGAGGTTCTCGGCGAGCAGGTCGACGATCCGGCTGCCCGGGGTGTGCGTGTCGAGGTAGTCGCGGGGGGCCTCCGGGGCGTCGGGGGCATCGGCGACGGCGCTGCGGATTCGGGCGAGGATCCGCTCACGCGAACCGGAAGCGGTGCTGGTCATGTCCCGTTGTCCTTACGGTTGTTGTTCTCGCCGCCGGCCTTGCCGGTGTTGTCGGCGCCGTTCTCGCGGTGGTGCTTCCACCAGTCGCGGAACGACTCGGCCGGCATCTTCGGCAGGTCCCGCGCGTCCGTCCAGGCCCCCGCGCCCGGCGGCTTGGCGGGGTGCAGCGCCCGGGTCCTGGACGCGACGCGCTCCCCCGCCGCCAGGACGCGGGGGTGGTCGAAGACCCAGCCCGCCGCCTTCATCGCCGCCTTCTCCAGCCGGTGCCCCTTGCCCCCCTGGTCCGCGACCCGTTCGCGGAGGTGGACCAGGACCTCGGGGATGTCGATGGCCACGGGGCACACTTCGTAACACGCCCCGCAGAGCGAGGAGGCGTACGGCAGCGAGGCGTCGATCTCGCTCTCCGTGCCCCGGAGTTGAGGGCTGAGGATGGCGCCGATCGGACCGGGGTAGACCGAGCCGTACGCGTGTCCGCCGGCCCGTTCGTACACCGGGCAGACGTTGAGGCAGGCCGAGCAGCGGATGCAGCGCAGCGCCTGCCGGCCGACCTCGTCGGCCAGGGTGTCCGTGCGGCCGTTGTCGAGCAGGACCAGGTGGAAGGTGCTCGGGCCGTCGGTGTCATGGGTGCCCGTCCACATGCTCGTGTACGGGTTCATCCGCTCGGCGGTCGAGGAGCGCGGCAGCGTCTGGAGGAAGACCTCCAGGTCCCGCCAGCTCGGCACCACCTTCTCGATGCCCACCACGGAGATCAGTGTCTCGGGGAGCGTCAGGCACATCCGTCCGTTGCCCTCGGACTCGAAGACCACGAGCGTGCCGGTCTCGGCGACCATGAAGTTGGCGCCGGAGACGCCGACCTTGGCGCGCAGGAACTTCTCGCGCAGGTGCAGCCTCGCCGCCTCGGCGAGTTCGGCGGGGGTGTCGGAGAGGCCGTCGGGGGCGGCCTTGCCCCAGTCGGCCATCCGGTCGCGGAAGATGTCGCGGATCTCGCCGCGGTTGCGGTGGATCGCCGGGACCAGGATGTGGGAGGGCCGGTCGTCGCCGAGCTGCACGATGAGTTCGGCGAGGTCGGTCTCGTACGCGGAGATGCCCTCGGCGGCGAGCGCCTCGTTGAGTCCGATCTCCTGGGTGGCCATCGACTTGACCTTGACGACCTCCGTCTCGCCGGTGGCCTTGACCAGGTCCGCGACGATCCGGTTCGCCTCGTCGGCGTCGGCGGCCCAGTGGACGGTGCCGCCCGCCGCCGTGACGGACTCCTCCAACTGGACCAGGTAGCGGTCGAGATGGCGCAGCGTGTGGTCCTTGATCCGTTTGCCCGCCTCCCTGAGCCGGTCCCAGTCGGCCAGCTCCGCCACGGCCACCGCGCGCTTGTCGCGGATGGTGTGGGTGGCGTGGCGCAGGTTGCCGCGCAGTGTCTCGTTGGCGACGGCTTCCTTGGCGGCCACCGGGAAGGCCGGCATCCCCAGATACGTACCGCTCATGACCAGGGCTCCTCTTCGGTCGACGCCAGGATCTCCGCGAGATGCACGGATCGCAGCGGGGCGGCCTCGCGGCTCGCGATGCCGTCGATGTGCATCAGACAGGAATTGTCGGCGCCGCACAGCACCTCGGCTCCGGTGGAGACGGCGTGCTGGACCTTGTCCTGGCCCATCGCGGCGGAAACATCGGAGTTCTTCACGGCGAAGGTGCCGCCGAAGCCGCAGCACTCCATCGCGCCCGGCAGCTCTCTCAGCTCCAGCCCGCGCACCGCTTCGAGCAGGGTGCGGGGGCGCTCGCCGAGGCCCAGCAGACGCACTCCGTGACAGGAGGGGTGGTAGGTGACGGTGTGGGGGAAGTACGCCCCGACATCGGTCACGCCGACCACGTCGACCAGGAACTCGGTCAGCTCGTAGGTGCGCGCCGCCAGGGACGCCGCCGCCTCGTCGCCGATCTTCGGGTAGTGGTGGCGGACCATCGCCGCGCAGGAACCGGACGGGGTGACCACATAGTCGTACCCCTCGAAGGCCCTGGTCATCCGCCGTACCAGCGGCTCCGTCTCACGCCGGTAGCCCGTGTTGAACTGCGGCTGGCCGCAGCAGGTCTGCGCCTCGGGGAAGTCGACGTCGACACCGAGGCGTTCGAGGAGGCGTACGGTCGCGATCCCGGTGGACGGGTACACGGCGTCATTGACGCAGGTGACGAAGAGGGCGGCGCGCATGGGCGGAGCATATGTCGGCTCCGGTTCCGCACGGTAGTCCCCCGCGCCGGGTGATGGGTTCTCAGACATCCTATGAATGTGTCCGCTCTCGTGGTGCTGTCCCCTGCGGATCCGGCCGCCGTACGGCAGACTCCGCAGGGTGAGGAAGATCTATGTCATCGGTATCGGGGCGGGCGACCCCGACCATCTGACCGTCTCTGCGGTCAAGGCGCTCCAGCGCGTGGATGTGTTCTTTCTGCTCGACAAGGGCGGGGAGAGGGCCGGTCCCGTCGACCTGCGCCCTGAGATCCTGCGCCGCCACACGGGCGGGCACGTCCATCGGCTGGTCGAGATCCCCGACCCCGAGCGGGACCGGAACACCGACGGCGCCGGCTACCCGGGGGCCGTCGGTGCCTGGCGCGGCCGGCGGGCCGCGCTGATCGAGCGCGCCATCGCCGGCGAACTGGACGGGGACGGGGGCCCGGACGGCGCGCGGACCGGGGCGTTCCTGGTCTGGGGCGATCCCTCCCTGTACGACTCGACGCTCGCCGTGCTGGAGGAGGTCCTGGCCCGTGGCAGGGTCCGTTTCGAGTACGAGGTGATCCCCGGCATCAGCAGCGTCTCCGCGCTGGCCGCGCGCCACCGCGTCGGGCTGACCCGGGTGGGCCGGCCCGTCCAGATCACCACGGGACGGCGGCTCGCCGAGGGCTGGCCCGACGGGGTGGACGACGTGGTGGTCATGCTCGACGCGCAGCAGGCATATCTGCGCCATCTGGATACCGACCCCGTCATCCACTGGGGCGCCTATGTGGGCACCGAGGACGAGATCCTGGTCTCCGGCCGGCTCTCCGAGGTGGCGGAGCGGATCGGGGAGCTGCGGGCCGCGGCGCGGGCCCGCAAGGGCTGGATCATGGACACGTATCTGCTGCGACGGGAGTGAACCGTTCCCGCGCGGGGGCGCCGGGGCCGGGGCGCGAACCCCGGCGGCCGGGGCGCGGGCCGTCGATACGGTCCACGCCGCCGTCGCCACGGTCGCTGTCGTCGCCGTCATCCGGGCAGGGCTCTCATCAGGCGCGCCCCACGAAGTCCCAGGCACCGTGGCCCGCCCGGTAGACCACGAACCCGGGCTCCGTGCGCAGGTAGGCGGCGCCGCCGGGCGCCGTGACCTGGTCGGGGTGGGCGGCCGGTACGTGGACCTCCGCCGTCGCGCCGACGGGGACACGGACGGAGAGCCGCAGCGCGCCGCCGATCGCCGACCAGGCCACCGACGCCTCGCCCCGGACGGTACGGATCCAGGTGCGGGCCCAGGTGACCCCGGTGCGGCCGTCGGGCCGTACGGTGAAGGTGCGGTAGCCCGCGTCCCCGGGGCGCAGCCCGGCCACGTTCTCGTACAGCCACTGGGCGACCGTGCCCTGGAAGTAGTGGTCGCGCGAGCGCGAGTCGACGGGCCACATCTCCCACATGGTGTCGGCGCCGTTGTCGAACCAGTAGCCCCAACTCGGGTACGTGCGCTGGGTGGCGATGGCGTGTGCCACCTCGGGGTGGCCGTGTGCGCACAGGACGCGCAGCAGCACGCTCGTGCCGAGCGCCCCGGTGTTGAGGTGGTTGCCGCGCGCGGTGATGTCCGCGACGAGGCTGTCGACGACCGAGGCACGGGCGCCGCTCGGGACCAGTCCGAAGGCCAGTGGGAGGGCGTTGGACGTCTGCCGGTAGCCGGGGTCCTTCGCCGTTCTGTAGTGGCCGGAGGCGTCGAGGAAGGTGGCGTTGAAGGCGTCCTTGAGACCGTTCGCCGCGGTGCGGTAGCGGGCCGCCGTCCCGCCGTGGCCCAGCAGTTCGCCCATCTCGGCCGTCTGGATGAGCGCGCGGTGCAGATAGGCGGTGGCCGTCAGCCGGGTGTCCTCGGGCGGGTTGCCGCCGTAGCCGGGCGGCAGGTAGTCGCCGAGCGCGGTGATCGCGAGACCGCCGACCAGCCGCTCCAACTCCCAGTCCAGATAACGGGTCAGGGTGGTCCAGTGCTCCCCGGCCACCCGGTCGTCGCCATAGATCCGGTACATCTCCCGTATCAGGAACGGGTATACGGTCGTCCACTCGGGCGAGGGGCCGAGGTCGCCGTAACCCCAGCCGCCGCTGGGGACGATCACCGGCAGTTGCCCGTCGGGGTTCTGGCTGTCCGCCAGGTCGCCGAGCCACTTGGTGAGGAAGCGGTGCACTCCGAAGGCGTACTCCATGACGGGCGCGCCGAGTTGGGCGTCGCCGGTCCAGCCGTTCTTCTCGTACATCGGGGTGTCGGTGGGTATCCCGTGCAGGTTGTTGAGCAGGGTGCGGCGCATCGCCCGGTCGAGCTGTTCGTAGAACGGCTCGGAGCAGTCGAAGCCGCTGACCTCGGCCACCTTCGTATGGACCGTCCTGCCCACCACGTCGGACGGGCGCGGACGGGTCGGCAACCCGCTGACCTGCACATACCGGAAGCCTTTGTACGAGAACGACGGCTCCCACACCTCGGTGGCACCGCCGCCCGCGCAGATGTACTCGTCGCGCTGGAACCGGCCCGGCACATGCCCGGTCTCGGCGTGGACGCTGCCGTCCTCCTTCAGTTTCTCGCCGTGGACCAGCGACACGACGGTGCCGGCCGGTGCCCGTACGCTCAAGCGGGTCCATCCCGCCGTCGTACGGCCCAGGTCCACGACGTACACCCCGGGGGCCTGCTCGGTGATCGCGGTGGGGGTGTGGGTCTCGATGACCTCGATGGGGTCGTGCGGCTGGGCGCGCAGGGTGCCCCCGGGGGCGGACTGCTCGGCGGGGTGACGCCAGGAGCTGTCGTCGAAACCGGGCAGGGTCCAGCCCGCCGGGGCCAGCCGGGCGTCGTACGTCTCCCCCGCGTAGAGGGAGTTGGTGAGGGTCGGGCCCTCGGTGAGGCGCCAGTCGGTGTCGGAGACGACGGTGGTACGGGAGCCGTCGGGGTGGTCGGCCTCCAGCCGGCACAGCAGGCGCGGTTCGCCGTGCCACGGGGGCCGGTGCCAGTTCCACACGTTGGGGGTGGTCATGCCGTAGAAGCCGCGCCCCAGGGTGACACCGATCGCGTTGGCGCCGCGCTTCAGGAGCGCCGTCACATCGTGCACCGCGTACATCACGGTCTCGTCGTAGTCGGTGAAGGCCGGGTCGAGCACCTGGCTCCCGACCCGCTCCCCGTTCAACTCGGCCACGTAGTAGGCCAGTCCGCTGATGTAGAGACGGGCGCGGCTGACGGGCTTGGGCAGGGTGAACGCGCGGCGCAGCAGGGGCGCGGGCGCCTCCGGCGTGGCGATCGAGACCCCGCTGCCCCACGGTCCTTGGCCGTAGGGCGCGAGCACGGTGGCGGCGGTCCAGCCGGTGTCGTCGAACTCGGGCCGCTCCCAGCCCGGTTGCTCGGTGTCACTGGCGCGCCACCGCTCCCCGGTGGTCAGTTGGTGGGTGGCGCCGTCGGCCGTCTCGACCAGGAGGCGCCCGAGCAGTCCGGCCGGGTTGACGGAGGCGGCGCCGCGGTTGGTGGCGACCGCCGCCAGGACGACCGGGCCACCGGCCGCGGCGCGTACGGCGGCGGTGACATCGGCGGCCGCGCCGGTGCGCCAGGCGTCCACCTGCTCGGGGGTGTGCAGGACCTGGCGGCCGTTCAGGTGGAGGGTGAAGTCGTCGTCGGCGGTGGCGACGAGTGTGGCCCGCGCGATGTCCGTGCCCGCGGGAAGGACGAGGGAGCCGCGGAACCAGCGCGGTCCGACGGGGGCGCCGCCCGTGGTCGCCCCCGCCGTCCAGATCCAGGACGCGCCGTCGAATCCGGGCGGCGCGGCGGGCTGGTCGGCGCCTATCCACCGCGCGTGCCACCGCTCCGTACCGAGCGCGGTCTCCCACCAGCCGGGCTCGCTCCACGCCGAGGCGCGCCCCTCGTGGTCCCAGACGCGGACCTGCCAGTGGCAGCGGGTACGGGGCGGCAGTACGGGGCCCGCGTAGGGCACGGCGACGGTACGGTCCGAGGCCACGCGGCCGGTGTCCCAGAGGAGTTCACGGCCGGCCGCGAGGGCGCGGCGGCCGGTGGCGGCCCGGATCTGGTACGCGCCCTGCCTCGCGCCCCGGCCGCCGTCGAGCACCCAGGACAGCAGGGGCGCGGCGACATCGGTGCCGAGGACGTGGTCGGCGTACTCGACGGTGGCGGAGGCGATACGGAGCCGCCCGGCCCGGCCCCCGGTCGGGGCCGCCGCCGCGGCCGGGGAGCCCATGGCCGGCCCGGCGAGCAGGCCGGCCCCCACCCCCAGCGCGGAGGTGTGCAGAAGACCCCGGCGCGTCCAGCCCATGCCCATCGCAGCCCCCAGAATTGAAACGTTTCATGTCCCGGGTATGCATCGTAGGGCCGACCTGTCCGCGCTCACAAGAGGTGCGGACGCGGCAAGAGGTGCGGGAGGGGTGGCCGCCCGCACGGGGCGTCGGACCGGGTGCGTGGCCACACGGCGGCTGCCCGCCACGGAGGACGTGACGGGCAGCGGCCCGGCGCCGGGCGTCCGCGCGCTACCGCGTGAGCACGGCGCGGATGGTCTTGCCGCCGCCCGCGCGCGGCAGGACGGTGACCCTCTCGGCCAGGCGCTGGATCATCGGCCAGCCGAAGCCGCCGGTCCGGCCGGTGAGATCGGGGGTCCGGTCCTGCGGTGGGGTGGGGCTCGGGTCGTGCACCACGATCTGCAGGCTGCGGCGGTCCGCACGCAAGTGCAAAGAGGTCACCTCGCCCGCGTGCCGGATCGCGTTCGTCACCAGCTCGGAGACGAGCAGGACCAGATTCTGGGAGGTGTGCGCGGAGGGCTCGGGAGAGAGGCCGGCCAGGAATCCGTAGGTCGCCTCCCGCGCCTCTGCCGCCAGCTCCGGGCGCAGCGCCCACTCGACATGGTCGTGGGGTCGCGTGTCACTCATGGGAGGTTGTTGCATCGGACTCACCCCGTCGTTCGGATGTCGGTGCGGCTGTCTCCTGCCGTCGTTTACCCCAGCAATCACCATCGAAGAGTGTCCGAGTGCATCTTGTTTTCGGTGAGTCGTACAGGAAGTCCGCTATGGGGGCACATGGTCTCCACCGGCGGGGGCATACGCGAGCACGGCGGACGGTGGCGCCCGGCGCGGGGACCACGCCACGCGCGCCCTCCGCACCACCGATCCGACGACGGAAGGCACGTCCGTGCACATGACCCACCTCCCGATACCGCGCGCGCTCCCCGTTCCGAGGGTCCGATGACGGTCTGCCAGGAGCCGCCGGAGCCCACCGCCCCGACGCCCGCTCCGGTCACCTCGTCGGTCGCCGCCGCTCCGGCAGCGGGGCCTCAGATGCTGCGGCGCCGGCTGGAGCGGCTGCTCGGGATCGCCGCGACCGAGGGCAACGAGCTCGTCAGGCTGCGCAACGGCGATCAGATCTTCGCCGCGATGCTGGCGAGCATCCGGGGCGCGGAGCACACCGTCGACATGATGACCTTCGTCTACTGGCGCGGTGACATCGCCGCGGAGTTCGCCGGGGCGCTCGCCGACCGGGCCCGCGCGGGGGTACGGGTGCGGCTCCTGCTGGACGGTTTCGGCAGCCGGCTGATCGAGCGGGGGCTGCTGACCGCGATGACGGAGGCCGGGGTCGAGGTGGCCTGGTTCCGTAAACCGCTCTGGATCACCCCGCTCAAGCAGAACCACCGCTGCCACCGGAAGGTCCTGGTGGTGGACGAGTCGACCGGGTACACCGGCGGGGTGGGGATCGCCGAGGAGTGGTGCGGCGACGCCAGGAACGAGCACGAGTGGCGGGACACCCATGTACGGGTGCGCGGCCCGGCCGTGGACGGTATCGCCGCCGCGTTCTCCCAGAACTGGGCGGAGTGCCACGACACGCTCTTCGACGAGCGGGACCGGTTCGTCGAGCACCCGCCGCGGGGCGGCGCCGCCGTACAGATCGTGCGGGGTTCCGCCAGCTTCGGCTGGCAGGACATGCAGACCCTGATGCGGGTGGTGATCGAGTCCTCGCAGGAGCGGCTGCGGCTGGCCACCGCCTACTTCGCGCCCGACCCGTACTTCGTCGAGCTGCTCTGCCGGGCGGCCGGGCGCGGGGTGGAGGTGGAGATCCTGCTGCCGGGGCCGCACACCGACAAGCGGGTCTGCTCGCTGGCCGGGCAGCGTCATTACGAGGACCTGCTCGCGTGCGGTGCACGGATCTGGGAGTACCGGCCGACGATGATGCACGCCAAGGTGATCACCGTGGACGGGCAGGCCGCGCTCGTCGGCTCCAGCAACTTCAACCGGCGTTCCCTGGACCATGACGAGGAGGTCATGCTCGCGGTGCACGACGAGGAGTTCACCGCTGTCCTGGACGCCGACTTCGACGAGGACCTGCGGGTGAGCGAGCGGATCGAGCCGGGCCGGTGGAAGCGGCGCTCCGTGGGGCGGCGCGCGCTGGAACGGGCGGTCGCCCCCATCCGCCGCTACCTCTGAGAGCCGGGGCCGTCCGGCCGGCCGCCCCGGCCGGGACGTTCGCGCACCGGCCGGCGCACCGCGTCAGCCGGCCGCGTCGGTCCCGTCGGCGGGCGCCCCCGCGGCTCCCTCGGACGCGAGCGCGGCCTCGATCGTGGAGTACACCGGCACGGCCTGTTCCAGTCCGATGACGTCGAACAGGCGCTGGACGAAGGAGGAGGGCTGGGCGAGCCGCAGCCTCGGGCCCAGCGTGCCGTGGGCCTGGAGGAGCACGTTCACCGTGGTGGAGTCCGCGAAGGTGATGCGGGACAGATCCACGACGACGGGGCCCGTGGCGCTCTCCCCCGCCTCGGTCAGCGCGGTGACGAGCGGGGCGATGTTCTCCACGTCGAGATCACCGCTGACGGTGACCACGACCGCGTCGCCGTTCTGTCCCGTGGCCACTCTCATGGCCTGACCTGCGCTGTGATGAGGTTGCACAGGATTCCTTCGTGGGCTGTAGAGGTCAGGAGTGGCACCACGATAGAAGTGATAGTTGCCATTTGACAACATTCTCTGGTGCGCAACAATCTGTTCACTGCTTCCGCACAAGTGCTCTGCGCGGAGAGTAACGCGTCGATGCCAGGAAGTGGGCCCGAATGAAGCTATGCGCCGAGCTACGCGCTGTCCGCCACGTGGCTCCGTACCGGGGCCTCGGCCGCCTCCGCCCCGGCCCCCCGCCCCTGGTTCGCCGCGGCGCGGAAGGCGCTCAGCCCCTCCGCGAGCATCAGCACGTCCGACGGCTCCATCCGCTCCAGCACCAGCCCCACCTCACGGGTGCGGAAGGCGCGGTACTCGTCCAGCGCCTGGTGGCCGCGCCGGCTCAGCCGCAGCTCGACCTCTCGCCGGCTCGCACGGCTCTGGGAGCGGGTGACGAGCCCCATGGCCTCCATCCGGTCGCAGAGTCTGCTCACGGAGGAGGGACGCGACCCGAGCGCCTCGCCGAGGGTCCGCAGATTGGCTCCCTCATGCGTTTCGATGACGAGAAGGGCCCGTAGCTGGGACGGCGGGACCGGACCCGACGGCGCGGCCTCCTGGCCACGCCCCCACAGCACTTCGAGCAGTTCCGAGGCGGCACAGGCGGCCTCGGCGACCTGCTCGCGACGGCACGGCTGACCGGTGAAACGGGACATCGATCCACCCTTTCATCCGGTGTTGCCTTCTGTCAGCCCGGACCGACCCCGGACCGAACCGGCCCCTTGAGGAAAGCTGAACGACAGTGACTCTACTCGCGGATGTGGAAAGAGCGGTCCGCGCGGCGGCGCCGCACGACCTGGTGGGCACGTTGCGCGGCGTGCTCGCCACGGCGTACGGCACGACCTCCGTCACGCTGTACCTCGCCGACTACGCGCTCACGGTGCTCCGTACGGTCGACGACCCCACGGCCCCCGCCGCCGAGGGGCTGTCGCTGCACAACTCGCCGGAAGGCCGGGCGTTCGGCAGCCAGGAGCCGCGTGAGCAGGAGGTCAGGCACCGGGACGCGGTGGACCACCACCTTCCGGTCACCGTGCGCGGCGAACGGCTCGGCATCCTCACGGTCCGGCTGCCGAGCGAGCTCTCCACCCCGGGGACCGTCGACGACCTGACGCAGGTCGCCGATCTGCTGGGCCACGAGATCCTGGTGGCGGAGCGGGACACGGACCTCTACCAGCGGGCGCGCAGGGCGAGCCGGCTGACCCTGGCGGCCGAGATGCAGTGGGAGCTGCTCCCGGCCCGCGCCTGCACCGCCCGGGAGTACGCCATCGGCGCCCAGCTCGAACCCGCCTACGCGATCCACGGCGACAACTTCGACTGGGCGTCGGACGCGGACGAGCTGACCCTCGCGGTGACCAACGGGATGGGCGAGGGCATCCATGCCTCCCTGCTGACCAATCTTGCCGTCAACGCCCTGCGCAACGCGCGCCGGGCGGGCATCGGCATCGCCGACCAGGCGGCGCTGGCCGACCAGGCGCTGTACGAGCAGCACCGGGGCGCCTCGTACGTGTCGACGCTCCTGCTCCGTTTCGAGCTGGCCACGGGGCGGGTCGAGGCGGTGGACGCCGGGTCGCCCGAGCTGTGGCGGCAGCGCGACAAGACCGTGGAACGCATCGACCTCGACGCGCAGCTCCCGCTGGGCATGTTCGAGGAGTCGGACTACGTGGCGGAGTCGTTCCAGGTGCTCCCCGGCGACCGGCTGCTCTTCGTGAGCGACGGGGTGTACGCGGCGGTCTCGCCGCAGGGCGAGGCGTACGGGGACCGGGCGCTGGCGCGGGCGATCAGCGCGACGAGTCTGCTGCCGGCGGCCATGGTGCCGCGCGCGGTGCTGCGGGAGCTGGCGGCCTACCGGGACGCCGAGTCGACGGACGACGCGCTGGTGCTCTGCCTGGACTGGTTCGGCCGCCAGGAGGAGTGAGACCCGGGCCGGGTGGCCCAGGAGAGCCGAGTGTCCCGGGTGACCCGGGAGAGGTGACGGCGAAGGCCCGTGCGACGTGCGGTACGGCGCAGTGTGTGTCAGGCCGGGACCCCGCGGGCCGCCAGGTCGAAGACGGCCTGGACCCGCTTGCCCACCGGGACGCGCTCCGCCGTGAGCCGGTCGGCGAGCGCGTGGACGATCTCCAGACCGTGCCCGCCGAGCCGGGCGGGGTCGCGCGGGTAGCGGCGCGGCAGGGCCGAGCTGCTGTCGTACACGGTCACGAGCACCTGCTGGTCCGTGCCCTCCAGCTCCAGCACGTACGGTCCGTGGCTGTGCCGCTCGGCGTTGGTGACCAGCTCGCTGACGACCAGCAGCAGATCGCCGGTGGCACGGTCACCGAGGGCGGCGAACCACTCGGCCTCCAACTGCTGGAGGAACCGTTCGGCCAGCAGCCGGGCCTCGGCGATACAGCCGGGCTCTCCGCTGAACTCGCCGGCCCGCCGCAGTGGCTGTACGGAATCGGTCATGGCCGTGAGGGCCGTTCCCGCGATGGTCTGTTCGTTCATAGCTCCTGCCCGCGCACCGGTGAGGCGATCGGGGGACCCCCTTCTCCGATTGCCCTTATGCCCTCACACGCCGTCGGTATGCCCGCCGGTTTCGTGAAAGGTGTCACCTGTGCCCGGGAATCCGCCCGGGAAGGCGGACCACGGTGACGAAGAACTCATCGATCTGCCGGACGGCTGCGATGAATTGATCGAGGTCGACCGGTTTCGTCACGTAAGCGTTCGCGTGCAGTTTGTAGCTGCGCAGGATGTCCTCCTCCGCCGACGAGGTGGTGAGGACGACGACGGGGATCAGGGAGAGCTCGGGGTCGGTCTTGATCTGCTCCAGGACCTGGCGGCCGTCGTACTTCGGCAGATTGAGGTCGAGCAGGACCAGATCGGGCCGGGGCGCGTCCGGGTAGGCCCCTCGCCGGTAGAGGAAGTCGAGGGCCTCCTCCCCGTCGCGCACCACGTGCAGGGTGTTACGGATCTTGTTGTCCTCGAACGCCTCGCGGGTCATCAGCTCGTCGCCCGCGTCGTCCTCGACGAGCAGGACCTCGATCGGTTCGGCGCGCGGGGGGTGCGAGTTCACAGGGCGGCTCCAGGGGAGGTGTGCGGCGGCCTCGCCCCACCGGCCGCCTCGTCGGGCGACTCGGTCGGCTCGGCCGGCTCGGGAAGATCGGGCTGATCGGATCGATCGGTCCGGTCGGCGGACCCGGACGATCCGTCGGACGGCTCGGGCTCGTCCGGGATGGCGGGCAACGTGAAGTGGATACGGGTGCCGCCCTCGGCCACGGACTCCAGCCAGATCCGGCCCCCGTGGAACTCGACGATCTTACGGCAGAGCGCCAGCCCGATACCGGTGCCGTCGTACTCGTCCCTGGCGTGCAGCCGCTGGAAGATGATGAAGACCTTCTCGGCGAACTCGGGCGCGACGCCGATGCCGTCGTCGGTGACGGTGACGTGCCACTCCTCGCCCTCGGCGACGCATCCGACGGTGATCCGGCCGGGGCCGTCCGGGCGGCGGAACTTGACCGCGTTCCCGACGAGGTTCTGGAGAAGCATGGCGAGGGTGGTCGGGTCGCCGGTCACGCGGGGCAGCGGGTCCTCCCGTACGACCGTGACCCCGGACTCCTCGACGGCGAGCGCGAGATTGCCGAGGGCGCGGTCCAGGACCTGGTCCAGTTCGACGGCCTGCCACGCGTCGTGCACGCGGCCCACCCGGGAGAAGGTGAGCAGATCGTTGATCAGGATCTGCATGCGCTTGGCGCCGTCGACGGCGAAGTCGATGTACTGCTTGCCCCGGCCGTCGAGCTGCTCGCCGTACCGCTTCTCCAGCAACTGGCAGAACGAGGCGACCTTGCGCAGCGGCTCCTGGAGGTCGTGCGAGGCCACGTAGGCGAACTGCTCCAGCTCCGAGTTCGAGCGGCGCAGTTCCTCGGTCTGTTCCGCGAGCAGGTCCTCACGCAGCCGCGTGGCCGCGATCTCGTCGACCAGCCGGCGGCGCATGTCCTCCACCGCGGCGCCGACGGCCCGCAGGTCGGAGGGGCCCCGTACCTCGATGCGCCGGTCGAACGCCCCGGCGCGTACGCCGTCGGTCGCGGCCCGCAGCGCGTTCAGCGGCCGGCCGACCATCCGGTGCAGGACGACGGCGAGGCCCAGCACGGCCAGGACGAAGCCGGCGAGGATCACGAGGAAGACGGTGTCGCGCAGCGCGCGGGCGTCGCTCAGATCGGCGCGTGCGTGGTCCCTGGCCTCGTCGAGATGGCGCTGCTGGACGGTGAAGAGCCGGCGCAGTTCGTCGAACGCGGCCTTGTTCCCGGCGAGCCGTTCCCCGGAGGCCGTGACGGTGCCCATGGTCCGTACGGACTCGATCAGGGGCTCCGCCTCGTCGCGCCGCCACTGTCCGGCGGCGCGGGTGAGCCGGTCGAGATCGGTGGCGGCCCGCCGGTCGGACCCGACGACGACGCGCATCCGCGCGGTGAACCGCTTCTCGTCGGCGCGGCCCTGGTCGTACGGCGCGAGGAACGACGGGTCGGCGGTCAGCGCGAAGCCGCGCACCCCGGTCTCCTGGTCGAGCAGGGCCCGCTGGAGCTGGAAGGCGGTGGACCGGGCGGGCTGGATCCGGTCGACGAGTTCGTTGGTGCGGTCGTTGGTCCGGGACAGCAGCACACCCGCTATGACGGTGCAGCCGCAGACGACCAGTACCAGGGTGACCAGGATGAGGCGCACCCATCCCTGGACCGAGAGCCGGGCGCGCGCGGTGCGCCACAGCGAGGAGGGGCGCGCCCGCGGGGGCCGCGTCACGGGGTACCGCCCCAGCCGAGGTGGAGCACGGCGACGTCGTCCGCGAGTCCGCCGTACGGCGCCGCCCCTTCGGTGGCGCCGTCGACCAGCGCGTCCACGAAGGCGCGCGCGGGCAGTTCGCCGTGGAGCCGCGCCAGTCGCAGGAGTCCGTCCTCGCCGAGCCGGGTCGCCGGCCCCGTACGGCCTTCGAAGAGGCCGTCGGTGAAGAGCACCACATGGCCGCCGGGCGGCAGCGGGATCGTGGTCTCGGTCCAGCGGCCCGCGCCGGGCAGCAGTCCGAGGGCCATGCCGACCTGTGGTTCCTTCCAGGTGACGGCGGCGCCGTGGCGTACGAGCAGACCGGGGTGCCCGGCGCGCACGACGCGGAACTCGCGGCCCCCCGGCGGGAAGACCAGGGAGGTGACGGTGGCGAAGAGGTGGTGGTCGGACCGTTCCGCGACGAGGATCTCCTCCAGGAGTCGTACCCGGTCCAGCGGCGGTGTGCCGCACAGGACGGCGGTGCGCCAGGCGACGCGCAGGCAGACCCCGAGGGCCGCCTCCGCGGCTCCGTGGCCGGACACGTCCCCTATCACCGCGTGGACGGTGCCGTCCTCGGTCTGGACGACGTCGTAGAAGTCTCCGCTGAGCAGGCCGTGGACCCGGCCCGGTTCGTACCGCGCCTTCGCCTCGAAGTCGTCGCCGCGCAGCAGGGGAACGGGCAGCAGGCCGCGTTCCAGCCGGGCGTTCTCCTGGGCGATCAGTTCATTGGCGCGCAGGGCGGCGGCGGCCTGTTCGACCTGCTTGCGCTGGAGGGCGTAGCGGACGGCGCGGCTCAGCGCCTCCGGATCGATGCGCCCCTTGACGAGGTAGTCCTGCGCGCCGGTGGCCACGGCGGAGAGCCCGGCCTCGCCCTCGGCCATGCCCGTGAGGACGACGATGGCGGCGTCCGGGGCGGTGCGCAGGATACGGGTGACCGCGTCGACGCCGTGGACGTCCGGGAGGTGGAGGTCGAGCAGGACGCAGACGGGAGCGGTGCGGTCGGCGAGGAACCGCTGGCCCTCGGCGAGCGTCTGGCACCACGTGAGCGAGGAGTCGAGATCGCTGTCGGCGAGCATCTCCTCGACGAGCAGCGCGTCCCCCGCGTCGTCCTCGACGAGCAGCATGACCGCGTCGACGGCCCACAGGGAGTCGCGTACGGCGGGGGTGGCTTCCCGTACGGATGTGCCCTCGCGCGGGGCGGGCGGGGACATGGCTCCGGAGGTACGGCGGCCTCGCACCGGACGCGACGAGAGGCCCATGGGCAACTCGACCACACTCCACCCCCTCACCCGGCGTCGCCGGTCACCCGGTGTCATCCCGGCGGGAAGCATATGCGACATCCGGAGTGCCGCTCCGCACGCGGTGTGAGGAACGCTCCCCCGGGAGAAGTTACGGCAAACCGGCGGAGCGGAGCGCGGCGTTCCCGCACACTGGTTGCCGCGCACCGGTCCGCGCGCGGGGGAAACATGCGATGCTCTCCGCCGGGCTCGGGGCCGTGTGCGGTGTGTCACGGAGCTGACGCCGGGCAGAACTCAGCGGCAGGGAAGCCGGAGCCGTACGGGGGGTGCGGGGATTGACAACGGTCGACGACGGGGCGGACAACGCGGTGTCGGGGGCGCAGTCGTGGCTGGACGCGCGCCCGACGGGTACGGCGGAGGCCCGCGCGCTGGCGCGCTCCTTCCTGGACCGGCACGCGCCGGGCGTGCCCGAGCAGGCGGCGGTCGATGTGCTCCTGGTGGTGTCGGAGCTGGTGACGAACGCCATACGGCACGCGGGCGGGGTGACGGGCTTCCGGATCTCGGCGGGCACCGGAGTGGTCGAGATCGCGGTACGGGACGCGAGTCCGCGGCTGCCCGCGCTCGCGCAGCGGCGCGAGGAGTGGCTGCCGGGCGGCTACGGGTGGCCGCTGGTGCACCGGCTGGCCGAGGTGACGGTCACGCTCCTCGGGGACGGCGGCAAGCTGATCAGGGCGCTGGTACGGCACTGAACGGCGCGGTGGCGCCGCCGGGTCCTGGCCGTTCGGGCCGCCCGCCCCGTTCCGGGCCTCTCCCGTGGCCGCTCATGGCATGCTGATGCTCCCTGAGTTCCGGCCGCCCCGGAAGGGGATTCCTTTCCCCATGACGACGACAACGACGACAACGACGTACGCGAAGCAGTGAGAGGGTGAAGGGGATTCGTGCCGAGGCACGGCGTCCCACTATGTGAGGCATTCACCGAAGACCTCCTCCGCGACCGGCGGGGCCGTGGGCGAGGTGGCCCTGGAGTCCTCGCCGCACCCGGTGATCGTGGCCGACAGGACCGGTGTGGTCCGGCTGGCCAACGCGGCGGCCGCCACCCTGCTGCCCGGCCTCACCGCGGGCAGCGACCTCTCCCGGCGGGGCCCGCACTGGCTCGCCGAGGCGCACGCGGGGCGCGAACACACCGCGTACGGATCCGTGGGCGAGCGCTCGTACCGCGCGTGTGGCGCCGAGACCGGCTCGGGCTCCCTGACGACCTGGTGGCTCAGCGACGAGACGGACCACCGGGCCACGCAGCGGGCCCTGGACACGGAGCGCAAGCGCACCGCGTTCCTCGTCGAGGCGTCCAACCAACTGCTGTCGTCCCTCGACGCCCGCACGTGCGTGGACACCACGGCGCTCCTCGCCGCCGCGCACCTCGCCGACGCGGCGGTCGTCGTCGGACCGCGTACGGGCCGCCGGCTGCCGCTCACCCGCGCCGCGCGGGACGGTTCCCTCACCCACGGGACGCCGGTGGCCGACCCGGCGGACGTGCCCGGTCTGGCCGAGGCGCTCCGGGGCTTCCCGCCGGTGCCCTCGCGCTGGATCGCCCCGGGGTCCGCCCCGGCGTGGCTGGCGCCCGAGGGGTTCGGCGAGATCGGCCCGGTCGTGGTGACGCCGCTGCCCGGCAACGGGGTCCCCGCGGGCGCGCTGATCCTGCTGCGCCGGCCCGGCCGCGCCCCGTTCACGGAGGGCGAGGAGACCTTCGCCCGGATCTTCGCCGCCCGCGCGGGCGCGGCCGTCTCGGCCGCCCTGCTCTTCGCCGAACGGTCCTCCGTCGCGGATCTGCTGATGCGCGATCTGCTGCCGCCCCGGCTGCACCACTACGACGGGGTGGAGTTCGCCGGGGGCTACCGCCCCTCCCGTGACGGTCAGCGCGTGGGCGGGGACTTCTACGACTTCTACCCGGCCGAACAGCGGGGCGGCGAGAGCCAGGCCGTGCTGGGCGACGTCTGCGGCAAGGGGCTGGAAGCCGCCGTACTGACCGGCAAGATCCGCAACACCCTCCAGGCCCTGCGGCTGGTCGAGCCCGACCACGAGCGGCTGCTGAAGCTCCTCAACGGGGCGCTGCTCACCTCGCACCACACCCGGTTCGCGACGCTGGTGCTCGCCTCGGTGACGCGCCGGGCGCACGGGGTGGAGCTGCGGCTGACCAGCGGCGGTCATCCCGCGCCGCTGATCGTACGGTCCGACGGCACCGTGGAGGTGGCGCGGACCAGCGGCACCCTCATCGGAGCGCTGCCCGAGGTGTCGGCGCTGACGTTCCGTACGCTCCTGCGTCCTGGCGAGACCTGCCTCCTGTACTCCGACGGGATCACGGAGGCCAGGGGCGGGCCGTTCGGTGACGCCCTGTTCGGCGAGGAGCGGCTGATGTCCGCCCTCGGCGAGTGCGCCGGTATGCCGGCGGAGGCCGTCGTCGAGCGCGTCCAGACGCTCGCGACGGAGTGGGTGGGCCCGGGCGGCCACGACGACATGGCGCTCGTCGCCGTCACCGCGCCGCGCCGGAACCGTCTCAGTGCGGTGGGAGGCCACGGACCGGGCAGGTTCACCCCATGACCCGTACACACTCGGCTCCGGCGCCTCACCGCCAAGCCCCGCCCGCCCTGCCGGTACCGTCCCGAGGACGGCCCGGATGACCACCACACCGCCGGAACCGCTGGCCGTCGTCGTCACCACGCCCTCACCCGACATCGTGGAGGTACGGCTCGACGGCGAGATGGACTACGAGACCTCGTACGAAGTGATCGACACCGTACGGCAGTTGCTCCGTACCCACCGGGGTGTGGCGCGGCTGGAGCTGCACTGCGGTGGGCTCACGCTGTGCGACTCGATGGGCCTCTCGGCGCTGCTGATGATCCGGCGCCTCGCGGAGTCCGACGGCGTGCGCCTCGTGCTGACGGAGCGCAGGCCGTCGCTGGAGCGGGTGCTGCGGGTCACCGGCACCCTGGGCCATCTGGACGGGGAGGAGGGGGACGGGCGCAAGGAGCGCGCGCCGTCGAGCGACACCGGCCCCGGGTGAGATCGTCCGCCGTTCCCACCACTTCCCGGCCCGGGGTGAGCCGGCGTGAGCCAGCCCACGTTGACCTGGAGCGACGTTCCTCGGGAGGGTTGGCTGCATGACCCACCTATGTGCTCCACCGCCGTCGTCCGCGCCGCTTCGTGACGGGGACATGCCGTGCAGGGAGTACTGACCGGCTTCGCCGTCATCGCCGTCGTCATCGGGGTCGGGTATGTGATCGGGCGGCGCAGATATCTCGGCGACAACGGGCGTGAGGTGCTCACCAAGCTGGCCTTCCACGTGGCCACGCCCGCCCTGCTGTTCACCACCCTCGCGCGGGCCGATCTCTCGGTCGTCCTCTCCAGCCGGCTGCTGATCACGGCGATCAGTACGGCCCTGGCGGCCGGGGCCTTCGTGGCCGTCGCCCTGGTCCGCCGCTGGGACCTCGGGCGCACCACGATCGGCGCGCTGTGCTCCAGCTATGTCAACGCGGGGAACCTCGGTATCCCGATCGCCGTGTACGTCCTCGGGGACGCCTCGCTGGTGGCGCCCGTCCTGCTCTTCCAGCAGCTCGTGATGACACCGATCGCCCTGACGGTGCTCGACCTCGCGCGGCCGGGCGAGAAGCTGCCGCTCTGGCAGCGCCTGACCACACCGCTGCGCAACCCGATCGGCGTGAGCTCGCTGTGCGGGGTCGCCGTCGCGGCCACGGGGTGGACGGTGCCGGGACCCGTACTCGACCCGCTGCTGCTGATCGGCAACATGTCGGTCCCGGCCGTCCTGCTGGCCTTCGGGATCTCGCTGTGCGGCTCCGCGCTGCCGGGGCGCGGCCCCGACCGTCACCCCGTGCTGCTCTCCGCCGCGCTGAAGTCGGTCGGTCAGCCCGCCGCCGCCTGGGCGCTGGGCGCTCTGGTGTTCGGGCTGCACGGCGCGGCGCTGCTCGACGTCGTGGTGACCTCGGCGCTGCCGGCGGCGCAGAACCTGTTCACGTACGCCTCGCGCTACCGGGTCGCCGAACGGCTGGCGCGGGAGTCGATCCTGCTCTCCACACTGCTGTCGGTGCCGGTCCTGGTGGTGATCGCGGCGCTCCTCGGCTGAGGAGGCTCCCGCACGGCTTCCACGGCTCCCACTGCCCGCACGGCCCACACGACTCTCACGGCCTTCACGGGCTTCACGGCCTTCACGGCCTTCACGGCCGGCCGGTCGCCGCTCCGAGCGCGGAGCGGGCGATCGTGTCGGCCTGCCGGAACATCGCGGCGTTGCCGCGCGCCCGCGCGCCGATGGCGGTGTTCCACTCCACGCCCTCGACGGGGATGCCGAACGCGAAGAGCTGCGGATGCGGCCGGCCGGAGGCGTCGCGCACCCGCAGCTCGGCGGGGACGATGTCGAGCGCGCCGGTCGCCGTGGCGTCCTCCCCCACGCCCGCCAGGTGCGGGCGGGCCAGCCCCGAAGCGACGAGCCCGGCCAGCAGCGGGTCGGCGGTACGGGCCAGGTCCTGGCCGGGCAGCCAGGCGTCCAGCAGGGCGCGGGCGGTGGCGGGCGGGCCGCCGGTGGTCGGGGAGAGCGCGGTGAAGCGGCCCGCCCCGCCGTCGACGGTGACGGTGGGGCGCGCGCCCAGGAACTCGACGACGCCCGCCTCGCTCAGCGCGATCAGTTCGGCGATCCTGCGGGCGGGCGGGCCGCTGGCGACATGGGCGCCGTACGACCGGAACCACGCCAGTTCGGGGTGCGAGGCGCCGGTGAGCACACCCGCGGCGACGACCCGCCGTACCTGCCCCTTCACCGCGGCGACCGCCGCGGCGGCGGCCTTGACCGGGCTGCGCCCCGGTGCGCGCGCCGCCGCCAGGTCCGTACGCATCCACTCCCGCGCCCAGACGCCGAACGCCGCCCGGTCGGGGAAGGTCCGGCCGGCCAGCGGGGTGTCGAGGTCGAGCGCGTCGAAGCGGTCGGCGTCGTCGCGCAGCCCGTCGGCGAGCAGCTCCGCCTGGGCGTCGGAGCCGTGCCCGGCCGCCGCGTACCGCTCCAGGAACGTTTCGGCCGGCAGTAGGGCCGCCGAGGGCCGGAGATCGAGGAGCGTCCGGTACCAGGCCGCGCCCGCCTCCTGGGCGATCAGCGGCCACACCTCGGTGCGGAAGCCGACCGTGCCCGGCGCGCGGGCGGTCAGCCGTCCGACCGCCGCCTCGTCGAAGAAGGCCAGGGTGTGTCCCGGCGGCATCCGGCCCGGTGTCTCGGCGCGCGCGAGGTACGGCACGCCCCGGCCGGAGCCCGCGATCAGGCGCGGTTCGCGGCCCGAGGGCAGATAGCGCAGCGTGCCGCTCCCCGTCTCCTCGAACCGGCCGCCGCGCCCCGCGGTGACCAGGGTGAGCTGGTCGAAGAAGTTGAGCGCGAGGCCGCGTACGAGGACCGGCTCGGCCGGCTCCAGCAGATCGAGCGGGGCCTCGTGCGGATGGCCGGGCGGCAGATGACGCAGCCCGTGCCGCTCGGCGGCGGCGGTCAGCGTCCGTGCCTCGTCCGAGGGGCGCTGGTCGGTGTGGCCGGTGGCGAGGACGGCCGCGTCGACGAGCAGGCGCGTGCCGTCGTCGAGCCGGAGCAGCAGCCGCCCGTCCGCGGCCTCGTCCAGGGCGACGGCGCGCCTCGGGTGCGGGACGATCCGGACGGAGGGGGCGGCGCCCCGGACGATCCGGTCGTGGGCCCAGGCGAGATAGCGGCCCATCAGCGCCCGGGAGGGGAACTCCCAGGATTCGGTGCCCGGTTCGTGTTCGCTCGCCCACTGGGCCAGGGAGGGCCCGGTGGTCGCGGGTCCCGCCATCGTCACGGTGTCGTCGGGGAACGCGGTGGCGTGCCCGGAGAGCGTGTTCATGAGCAGGTGTCCGGACTGCCCGGGGTGCCAGATCCGCCCGGCGCCCGGCGGGTGCTCGTCCACGACGTGCACCTCGGCCGGGGTGTCCGCCCAGGGCCCCGCCGGGCCGAGGTTGGCCGTGAGGCGCTCCAGTACGGCGGTGCCGCGCGGCCCGGCCCCGATGACGGCGATACGGAGCGGCCGGGCGCTCACGCCTCGGTGTCCCAGATGTCGGTCAGCACACGGTGCATGTTACCGCCGAGGATCTTGGTGATGTCCTCGGCGGTGTAGCCGCGGCCGGCCAGCAGCTCGGTGATGAGGGGCAGGTCGGCGGGGGTGCCGAGGCCCTCGGGGTGGATCCGGTCGAGGTCGAGGTCCTCGCCGACGATGGGGATCTCCGGGTAGAGCCTGCGCACCCGCGCCATGCCCTCGCGGGAGTACTTGCGCTCGTCGCCGACGTCCGTGCCGATGATGACGTGGTCGATGCCGATCAGCTCGACCAGGTAGTCGATGTTGTCGGCGAAGACCTCGGCGCCCGGCCTGCGGGTCAGCCCGTCGGGGGTGAGGAAGCCGGACTTGGCGGCGAGGCCGAACACACCGCCGCGCGCCGCCAGTTCACGGGCGACGACATCGCTCTTGTTGCGCGGGCTGTCGACGAAGTGGGTCAGGCCCGCGTGGGTGACGAGGACGGGCTTCCCGGAGACCTCGATGGTCTCCAGGGTGGAGCGCTCGCCGGTGTGCGACAGGTCGAGGGCGACGCCCAGCCGGTTGGACTCCTTGACGAGGGAGCGGCCGAAGCGGCTCAGCCCGCCGTTGGCGCTCTCGCCGCTGCCGTCACCCGCGTAGTTCCGGTTCTGGTACGTCAGCCCCATGAAGCGCAGACCCAGTTGGTGGAGGGTCTCCAGCCGCCACAGGTCCTCCCCCACCGGCTTGCTGTCCTCGAACCCGGCGAACCAGGCCACGCTGCCCTCGCGCTGGGCGCGGGCGACGTCGTCCAGACCGTACGCCTGGAAGACCCGGCCGCCGGTCTCGGCCAGCCGGTGGCGCCAGCCGACGATGGCCGCCGCGGCGGCGTCGTACCCCTGGGAGATGGAGACCGCGTGGTTGATCGCCGTGACCCCGGAGACGGCGAGCTTGCCGAGGTAGGTCTCGTCGGCCCAGGGCAGCGGGGTGCAGTCGAGCGCGTTGAAGACGACGCTGTCCCGGTGGAGTGCGGTGGGGTCGAGGGGCTGCGCCGAGGTGACGGGCACGGTGTTCTCCTTACGGCGGGTGGGGCGTTCGGTCGGTACGTGGAGGGGGGTGGGGTCCGCTCAGCCGGATCGCAGGGTGCGCCGCAGCCCGAGTCCGCGTTCCACCAGGACGACCACGACGACGGAGAGCAGGACGAGCAGGACGGAGAGGGAGGCGACGGACGGGTCGCTGCGGTACTCGACGTACTGGAGTACGGCCACCGGCAGCGGCACGGTGTTCTGCCCGGAGACGAACAGGGAGATGACCGTCTCGTCGAAGGAGAGCAGGAACGCGATGATCGCGCCGGAGAACAGACCGGACCTGATGGTCGGCAGGGTGATCCGCCAGAACGTGACGAGCCCGTTGGCGCCGAGGGTCCGCGCCGCCTCCTCCGCGCGCGGGTCGGCCGAGACCAGGGAGGCGGCGACCGTCCGTACGACATAGGGGACGGTCACCCCGAGGTGGGCCAGGATCAGCCCCCAGTAGGTGTCGGTGAGCGGGATGGGCGCCAGGATCAGCAGCAGCGCGAGCCCGAGCACGATGTGCGGCACGAGCAGCGGCGAGAGGAAGACCGCCTCCAGCGCGGCGCGGCCCCGGAAGCGCAGCCGGGTCAGCGCGAGGGCCGCCGGTACGCCCGTGACGACGGCGAGCAGCGCGGTCACCGCGGCGGTGACCCCGCTGACCTTGAAGCCCTCACGGAAGGCGTCGTTGGCGAAGACCTGCCGGTAGGCGTCGAGGCTGAAGCCCTCGGGTGGGAAGCGCAGATAGGTGGAGGTGTCGAAGGACTCCACGAGCACGATGAGGATGGGCGCGAGGAGGAACAGATAGAGGACGGTCAGAACGACGGCCCACACGGCGCGGGTCGGACGGCTCGCGTTCATGGGCGGGCCTCCCCGGGTCCGGTGAAGCGGGCTTCGAGGGCGCGCTGGGCCCACAGGTAGACCGTGATGACCACGCCGAACACGGCGAGCAGCAGCATCGACAGGACGGCGGCGACCGGCCAGTCGAGGCTGGTGATGGCCTCGTCGTAGATCTCGGTGGCCAGGACGAAGACCCGGCCGCCGCCGATGAGCCGGGGGGTGACGTAGCCGCTGAGGCTGAGCACGAAGACCAGCAGCGCGGCGGTGAGCACCCCGGGCAGGGTGAGCGGCAGGACGACGCGGCGGAAGACGGTACGGCGGGGCGCGCCCAGGGACGCGGCGGCGTGCTCCAGCGCGGGATCGAGCCGGCCGAAGCCGCTGATCATCGCGAGGATGGCGAACGGCATGTAGATCTCCGTCGAGGCGATGACCACACCGGTGAGGTTGTTGGCGAGATGGAGCGGGCTGTCGATCACTCCGATGCCGGTGAGCGTCTTGTTGACGACGCCCTGGCTGCCGAGGATCGCCATCCACCCGAAGGTGCGCGCCACGGAGGAGATCAGCAGCGGCGCGATGGCGAGCGCGACGAGCAGACTGCGCCAGCGGCTGGTGGTACGGGAGAGGAAGAGCGCGACCGGGTAGGAGACGACAAGGGTGAACACGGTGACGAGGGCGCCGAGTTCGATCGTCTGCCCGATGACGTTCCAGTAGTGGGAGCTGGACAGCACCTCGCCGAAGGTGGCGAGGGAGAAGGTCTGCCGGATGAGACCGCCGTCCATCGACTCGTTGAACGACATGCGCACCACCCAGACCAGCGGCAGCGCGTACGTCAGCAGCAGCGCCAGCAGGCCGGGCAGCAGCAGCGCGAGGGCGAGCCGGGCGGTGCCGCCGCGGCGCGGGCGCGTCTTCGCGGGTGCCTCCGTGTCCGGCGTCGTCTTCGTGGGTGCCTGCGCCGTCGTGGGTGCCTGCGTCTTCGTGGGTGCCTGCGGCTCTGTGGGTACGGAGTCGGGGTCCGCCGTCATGACGGGTCCTCCGGGCGGTCCGTGCTCTCCTGACCGGCCACCAGTCGCGGCGCCGCCGGGTCCCAGGACAACTCCACCCCGGCGCCGGGGCCGAACGGCTCCTGCGTCCCGGTGGGCCGCTCGACGTCCAGGACGGGCCCGTCGGCGCCGACGCGCACCCGGTAGGCGACGGTCTCGCCCGCGTACCCGGCGGAGAGCACCGTGCCGCGCGCGCCGCCGCCGCTGCCCTGGGTGGCCGGGGCGAGGGCGATCCGGTGCGGGCGCAGCATCACGGTGGCCGTACGGCCGGACTCCACGGCGTCGCCCGCCGCGGGGACGGTGCCGAGGCCGGGCAGGTCGACCGGGGTACGGTCCCCTTCGCGCTCGCGGGCCGTACCGTCCAGCAGGTTGGCGCGGCCGACGAAGCGGGCGACGAAGGCGCGCTCCGGCCGCTCGTAGATGTCCTCGGGGGTGCCGACCTGTTCGATCCGGCCCTGGTTCATGACGGCGACGCGGTCGGCCATGGAGAGGGCTTCCTGCTGGTCGTGCGTGACGAAGACGGTGGTGACACCGGTCTCGCGCTGGATCCGGCAGATCTCGTCGCGCATCGCTGAGCGCAGTTGGGCGTCCAGGTTCGACAGGGGCTCGTCGAGCAGCAGCACGGCCGGCTCGACGACCAGCGCGCGGGCCAGGGCCACGCGCTGCTGCTGGCCGCCGGAGAGCTGGGCGATCCGGCGCCCGGCGAGATGGCCGAGGCGTACGAGTGTGAGCGCGTCGTCGACCCGGCGCTTCAGCTCGGCCTTGGGGATCTTGCGCATCTCCAGGCCGAAGGCGATGTTGCGGGCGACGTCCAGGTGCGGGAAGAGCGCGTACGACTGGAAGACCACGCCCATGTCGCGGCGGTGCACGGGGGCGTCGGTGATGTCGCGGCCGTCGACCCGTACCCGCCCGGCGGTGGGCGGGACCAGCCCCGCGATCATGCGCAGCGTGGTGGACTTGCCGCAGCCGGAAGGACCGAGGACGGCGAGCATCTTCCCGCGTTCCACGGCGAGGTCGATACCGCGCACGGCGGCGCCGTCCTTGCCGGGGTAGATCTTGGCGAGCCCGTCGAGCACCAGGTGCCCGGTGGCCGCCTCCGGCGCGTCAGCCACCGATGACCTCCTGCTTGATGCGGTCGACCCAGCCGGTGTAGCGCGTGGTGAGCCAGCGCCAGTCGACGGGTATCTGGTTCTTCTGCTGCTGGTCGGAGGCCGTGGTGCGCTCCTTGGTCGCCGCGGCCAGCTCGACGTCCTTGTTGACGGGCGCGTAGAACGCCTCGTCGTCGAACGCCTTCTGGGCCTCGGCGCCGATCGCGTAGTTGATGAACTTCTGCGCGGCGGCGCTGTGCCGGGACTTGTTCACCAGGTTGATCGTGTTGACCTGGGTGACGGTGCCCTCCTGGGGGAGGACGGGCTGGACGACGCCCTTGGACGCGTCCTTGTAGTACTGGCCGCGGGCGTTCCAGCCGACGGCGACGTCCGCGTCACCGGACTGGATCGCGGTGTAGACGTCCGGCGAGGGCTGCCAGGTCTGGACGGCGGGCGACAGCTTCTTCAGTTCGCCGATCGCCGGGTCGATGTCCTTCTTGTAGTCGCCGCCGAGGATCTTCTCCAGGGCGATGATCAGGGCGACGCCGCGGGTGTCCGCGATGGGCATCGCCAGCTTGCCCTTGTACTGGGCGTCCCAGAGGTCGTTCCAGCTCGTCGGCGCCTTCTTGACGTTCTTCGCGTTGTAGAGGATCGAGAGGCTGTCGAAGGTGACGGCGGGGCCGTAGCCGTCCGGGCTCTTCGCGGTGTCGACGAGGTGCGTGAGGTTGGTGACCTTCGACGCGTCGATCGGGGCGAAGAGCTTCTCCTTGTTGGCCGTCGGGGCCACGGAGCTGTCCATGAGGGCGACGTCGGCGACCGGCCGGCCGCTGCTCGCGCGCAGCTTGGCCAGCACCTCGGCGGAGTTCTGGATGGGGACGTACTTGACCGTGATGTCGGGGTTGGCCTTCTCGAAGGGCTCGATCACCGTCTTGGTGAAGGAGTCCTGGAAAGTGCCGTAGAACCCCATGAAGGTGATGGTCTGCTTGCCTCCGGCGTTCCCGCCGTCCGCCGCCGCACCGGACGGGGCGGCGGCGTTGGAGGTGCAGGCGGTGGCCAGCAGGGCGGTGGTGGTCAGCGCGGCTGCGGCGGTGAGGGTGGTGCGGAGGGTACGGCGGGAAGGCATGGCGGTCTCCGGTCGGGCGGATCGGAAGATACGGGCGAGGGGGCGGAAGCCGGGGCGACGTCGGGCCGGGGCCACGGGGACGGCTATGCGTCGCCGGTCCGTGGCTCGGGGGCCGACGTCCCCCTACAGGACTCCCGCGCGTCGGTGCGCGGGGATCCGGCGTCCGGGAGCGGGGAGCCGGGGTGGTGCGCGTCGCCGAGGACGAGCATCAGCCGGTTGGCCCAGCCGAAGAGGGCGACGGCGTGGACCAGGTCGGTCAGTTCGGCGTCGTCGAGCCCGGCGGCGCGCAGTGCGGCGAGGTGACGGGCGCCGGCCTCCGGGGGTGTACGGGTCTGCGCCTCGGCGAAGCGGGCGACGGCGGAGCCGCGCGCGTCGGCGACGGCGTCCGTGCCCGCTTCCGCTGCCTGCGGTGTCCCGGGGGCGGTGAACGCGTCGGCCCCGTCGCGCAGGACGCGCAGCGCCCTCGCCTCGTCGCGGGAGAGCTGGGCGTACTTCCGGCCGTGCACGGAGGCGCAGTACACGCACCCGTTGACCCGGGAGACCACCAGCGTGGCGAGCTCGCGCTCGGCGCGGGGCAGGCCGCCGCGGCCGTACATGACCGCGTTGTAGACATGGGTGCGGTGGTCGAGTGCGGCCGGGTCGTGGAGCAGGGTGCGGTAGTACGGCGAGGCCGTGGAGAGCGTGGCGTGCGCGTCGATGACGGCGCGCTGCGCGGCGGTGAGCGCGTCCGCGTCGACGGCGGGGATCCGGGGCTGCCAGGTGAGCTCGTCGAGCGTGAAGGGCGCGGCGTCCCCGGCCCCGGGCGTCGTCCGGTCCGTGACGGGCGGGCCGTCGGTCCGTGCGGCCGGGCCGCCGGCCAGGAGCGCGAGCCCGGCGGCGACACGCGCCTCGTACGCGACGAAGGCGCAGATCTGGGCGAGGGCGACGACGGCGGGCGCGTCGAGCCCCTGGGCGCCCAGGGAGGCCAGCAGGTCGGCGCCGGCCCGGTCAGGGGCGAGGGTGACACGGTCGGTGAAGGCGAGGACGGCGGCGGTCCGCGCGTCGTCCCGCGCATCCTCCGCAGTGTGTCCGGGGGCCAGGTCGCGGTAGGCGGCGGCGAGCGCGGGCTGTCCGGCGAGTTCGGCGGCGCGGGCGGCGGCGGCGATCCGCAGCCCGGTGGCGAGGGTCCCGGGGAGTGACGGTACGAGCAGGACGCTGCGGGTGGCGGCCGTGTGCTCGCTGATTCCGGCGCGGGGGGCGGTACCGGTTCCGGCGTGCTGCCCGATCCGCTGGGTCATGGTCCGTCCTCCTCACCTGTCGTCCGGGGGGGCCGTGCTTCTGTCCACCGTTCTGCCCGCCTGGTGAGACGCTCGTACGGACAGCCTCGTGCGTACGGACGGCCTCGTGCGGACAGGAAGTGAAAGTTAGCCCCGGCGGGGGCGCCGCGCAAAGCCCCTTCCCGATCCCGAACAGCGCTGTTCAGACCCCTCGTGCGGCGGTACGGGGTTGCGTGCGGGCGGCCCCTTGATGCATCAGGTTCCGCGAGGGGCGTGGCAGACTGCCGTGGAAAGTGGATTTTCGGCCTCACCTGATGCATCAGGCCATCGGTGAACCATCCGGAAGATCCGTTTCGGGCGGACTCCGGCCGGGCCGACCCAGGGAAAACTTCTCGCATGATGAGACGCGGTCCAGAAGGTGAGACAGGGATGGCGGTCGCGGCGTACCGGACGGTCGCGGAGGATCTGCGGCGCCGGATCGACGAGGGCGAGTTCGCCCCGGGCGATCCGCTCCCCTCGCGCGCCGCTCTCGCGGACCACTACGGCGTCGGCTCGAACGTCGCCACGGCGGCGGTACGGCTGCTGACCACGGAGGGCCTCGTCAAGGGGCGCGCGGGGCGCGGTGTGTTCGTACGGGAGCGGCCCTCCTCCGGGACGATGGCCCGCTCGTGGACCCAGGAGCGGTTGCAGGGCAGGCTCGCGGTCACGGCGGGCGGCGGGGAGGCGTCCGGCACGGGCTCCCAGGGAAGCCCTTCGGACCCCGAGCGCGCCGTGCTCGACACTGGCCACCCCGGCGACACCGGCCGCCCCGGCGACGGATCCCCCGCCGACGACGGCCGTACGGTGCGCGGCACCCCCCGTTCCACCACCGGCGAGGCCCCCGAGGAGATCGCCCGGCGCCTCGGGGTCCCCGCCGCCGAGCCGGTGATCCGCAGTGAGTACCTGCTCACCCGGGACGGCAGACCGGCCATGCTCTGTGTGAGCTGGGAGCCGCTGGGCATCACCGGCGGCACCCCCGTCTCGCTGCCCGGCGCCGGTCCGCTGGCGGGCAGCAGCGTGGTGGCGCGGATGTCGTACATCGGCCTCCAGATCACCCGCTCCACCGAGACCGTCACCGCGCGGACCGCCACCCGCGAGGAGGCGGACGCCCTCGATCTGACGCCCGGCGCGCCCGTCGCCGCCATCGAGCGCACGTACTTCGCCGGGGAACGCCCTCTGGAGACCGCGGATCTCGTCGTACCCGGCGAGCGCTTCCGGCTCGCGTACGAGATCCCCGCCGAGCCCGCCGACGCCTGAGCACAGCGACCGTTGAGCACAGCGGCCGTTGAGCACACCGCGGGCCGCGCGGACCGGGGACGTACCATCTCCCCTGCACTCAGATCCCCCTGCCCTCAGACCCTCGGCCCTCAGATCCCCCAGCGAGAAGCGAGCCCGGCGTGAACGACCTGTCGCCCGCACCGACACCGGGCGCGGCCCCGGACCCTCACCCCTTCCTCGAACTCTGCGCGGACACCGAGGGGCACCGGCCGCTCCTCGCCGTCCGGCGGTTCGACGAACCCTTCCTGCTGATGGCCTCGCTCTCGCACGGCGTGGGCTCCAGCCGGCTCGCCCTGGACCGGGGCAAGGCGGGGAAGGTGCGGGTCGCCGTGTTCCGGCGGATCGCCGGGCGGGTCGTGCTCGTCCAGCGCAACAAGCACCATCTCGCCACCGGTGACGCCGCCGCCGTGCGCGCGGGCGAGGAGTCCTTCGCCACGTCGGTGCTGTGGAGCGCCCCGGCGCTGCGCGAGCAGGACGGCGCCGTGGTCGTGGACGCGACCGGGCTGGCGCTCACCGATCTGCACGGCGTGGCCGCGCAGTTGGCGGCGCTGGAGCAGGGCGCGTACGAGATCGACCCGGACGCCTCCTTCCCGCTGACGGACGAGGCGGGCCTCGGTGCGCGCGGTCTCCGGCTGCCCGCCCTGCTGACCTTCCGCGGCTCCTCGCCGGGTGCGGCGGTGCGGGACGTGGTGCCGGTGCCGGGCTCGCTCACCGTCGTCCAGCAGCTCCATCTCGTCCCGCTGCCCGACCCGCCGCTGCCGGTACGCCGTTACCACCCGGGCTCCGGCGGGTACGGCATCGGCCACGACGACCACGGCGCCGGTACGACGGCCGGCCGCCGGGTGAAGGTACAGCCGCGGTTCCGGCTGGAACCGCTCGACCCGGCCGCCCCGTCGGGCCCGGTGCGCCACCCGATCGTCTTCCGCGTCGACCCGGCCGTCCCCGAGCCCGTACGGAGCGCCGTCGTGGAGGGCGGCAACTGGTGGCGGGATGCCTTCGAGCGGGCCGGGTTCACCGACGCCTACCGGGTCGAGGTGGCGCCCGAGGGGATCGACGACAACGATCTCGCCGTCAACTCCGTGCGCTGGGTGCACCGGGACGGCCGCGGCTGGTCGCACGGCCAGGCCCTCACCGACCCCCGTACCGGCGAGATCATCAGCGGCCGGGTCCGGCTCGGCTCGCAGCGGGTGGAGCAGATCACCGCGCTCGCCGAGGCGCTGCACGCCCCGTACGGGCAGCCGGACGAGCCGGAACGGCTGGCCGCCGTGGAGCGGCTGGTGCTCGGCCGGATGCGGCAGCTCGCGGCGCACGAGATCGGTCACGCGCTGGGCTTCATGCACAACTTCGCCAGTACGCACCATCCCCGCCCCTCCGTGATGGACTATCCGCATCCCCGGGTCACCGTCACCCCCGACGGGCGGCTCGACTCCTCGGAGGCGTACGGCGAGGGGCTCGGCCCGTGGGACCACTTCCTGGTCGCCCACGCCTACGGCCGCTTCCCCGGCGGGGCCGGAAGCCAGGACGACGCTCAGGCCGAGGAGGGCGCGCTCGCCGAACTGCGGCAAGCGGCGGCCGAACAGGGCCTGGTGTACATCACCGACGAGGACGCGCACGCCCCCGACGCCGCGCACGCCGACGCGGTGCTCTGGGTCTCCCCCGTCGCCGACCCGTTCGCCGCGCTGGACGAGGCGCTGGCCGTACGGCGGGTCGCGCTGGCGGGGTTCTCGCGCGCGGTGCTGCCGCCCGGCCGGCAGACCGGCGAGCTGGAGGAGCGCGCGGTCCTCCTCCAGCTCTACCACCGCTCCCAACTCGCCGCCGTGGCCCGGCTGATCGGCGGTACACGGTACGGCTACGGGCTGGCGGGCGAGACGGGCGGCGGCGCCGTACCGGTGGCGGGCGAGGACCAACGGCGGGCCCTGGCACGGCTGTCGGAGCTGCTGCGCCCCGAACACCTGGCCCTGCCCCGGCAGATGCTGGACGCGCTCACCCCGCCCGCCATCCGCTACGAACGGAGCCCCGAGTACTTCGACACCCGGGCCGGGCGGGTCTTCGACCCGTTCGGCGCGGTGGAGGCGACGGCGGCGCTCGTCACGCAGGAGCTGCTGGATCCCGCCCGGCTCAACCGGCTGGGCTGGCAGCACGCGGCGGATCCGGCCGTGCCGGGCCCCGGGGAGGTCCTGGACGCCCTGCTCGACACGGTGTGGCGGGGGGACCCTCCGGCGGACGACGGCCCGGTCGCGGCCGCGGCGGTGCGGGAGACCGCGGGGTGGGTGGTGCTGCGCGCCGCCGTCGACGCGGTGCGGGGCGACCTGCTGCACGGCGTGGTACGGACGCGGCTCACCGCCGCGCTGCGGCGGCTCGCCGAGGAGCTGCGCGCGGCGGACGGCCCGGCGGAACGCGAGGCGTCCGCGACGCTGAGCGCGTTCCTGGCCGGCGACGACTCCGTACGGCTCGGTCCGCCGCCCCGTATCCCGCCCGGCGCGCCGATCTAGACCGTCGACCGGGGCGGGTTCGAAAGGTCCCCCGCAGGGTCCGACCGGCGGTCCTGAACGCCCCGCGTACACCTCCTGAAGATCGTTGGTTTCTCGCTGAACACCCGGCGGGCCCCGGCCGTAATACACAGCACGCTGCTGGGGCCGAGGCTGTCGGGGCCCGCCGAGGAGGTCTGCCAGGTATGTTCCGCCATCGCACCGTCGCCACGGTTCTCACCGGTGCCGTGCCCCTGCTGCTCACGGTCTCGGCGGTGCTGACGGCGGGACCTGCGTACGCGCACGGTGCGCCGACCGACCCGCTGAGCCGCACCGCCGCGTGCGGCCCGGAGGGGGGCGCCGCGGCGTCGACAGCGGCCTGCCAGGCGGCCGTCGGCGCCAACGGCGGCCAGACGTTCGAGGCGTGGGACAACCTCCGGATCGCCGATGTCAACGGCAGGGACCGGCAGTTCGTGCCGGACGGGCAGCTCTGCAGCGGCGGCCTCGACGCGTACCGGGGCCTCGACCTCGCCCGCGCCGACTGGCCGGCCACCCGGCTGAGCCCCGGCGCCGGCCTCACCCTCACCTATCGGACGACGATCCCGCACACGGGAACGTTCGACCTCTACCTCACCCGGGAGGGATACGACCCGACCACCCCGCTGCGCTGGGACGATCTGGCCGAGAAGCCCTTCATCTCGGTCACGGACCCGCCGGTCGTGAACGGCGCGTACCGTCTCTCGGGCACGCTTCCGGCGAACCGTACCGGCCGGCACGTGCTCTACACGGTGTGGCGCAACACCAGCACCCCGGACACGTACTACTCGTGCTCCGACGTCGTCTTCCCCGAGGGTTCCGGCGGCACCGCGGGGTCCGGCGACTCCGCCGGATCCGCCGGTTCCGCGGGGCAGAACGCCCCCGGGCAGCCCCCGGTCCCGACCGCGCCGGCGTCCCCCACCGCCGTCACGGATCCGGTCCCCGAGACCCCCGCCGTCCCCTCGTCCCCCGAAGCGGCCGTCGTACCGCCTTCCGACGCCGCCAACGTCTCCCCCACGCCCCGCGCCGACCCGTCCGTACCCGTGGCCGCCGCTTCCCGGACCGTCCCCGTATCCGCGAACTCGCCGTCCGAGTACCTGCCGGTGGCAGCGGGCGGGGTCATGGCGGTCGTGGGCATCGGAATGTTCGTGATGCTCAGGCGGCGCGCCCGCTGATCACCGCGCGCCTCCCCGCAAGCACCGACCGTAAGGAGACCTCCTTCATGTCCCAGCCCCTCGAAACGGGCCTCCTGCGTGCCACCGCGCACAGTCCGTCCTGGGCCATGCTGAGCCGCCTGTCGCCGGGCACCGGCCCCTCGGACCCGTCAGGACAGGAGCCCTACCGCAGGGCCGAAACCGCGCATGAGCAGCGGGTCGACTTCTGCATCCCGTGCAACCCCTACTTCCCCACGCCCGAGATGTTCGGCCGTATGCAGGGGTCCCTGGAGTCGATCCTCAAGTACTACCCGAGCGACGCCGACACCGTCACCGCCGAACTGTGCTCCGTGCTCGGTCTCAACCCCCAGACGGTCGCCATGGGCAACGGCTCCACCGAGCTGATCACCTGGATCGACCATCTGCTGGTCCGCGAGAGCCTGGCCATCCCGATCCCCACCTTCGGGCGCTGGACGGACCAGCCGCTGGAGACCGGCAAGCGCGTGGACATGTTCCCGCTCCAGGAGGAGCAGGACTTCACCCTGGACCTCCAGGAGTACGTACGGTTCATCCGCCAGCGCGGGTCGCGGGTCGCGGTCATCTGCAACCCGAACAACCCCGACGGCGGCTATCTGAAGCGGCATCAAGTGGTCTGGCTGCTGGACGAGTTGTCGGATCTCGACCTGGTGGTGGTCGACGAGTCGTTCATCGACTTCGTCGACGCGGAGCGCGCCCCGTCCGTCGCCGACGAGGCGTCCATCCGCTCGAACGTGATCGTGCTGAAGAGCCTCGGCAAGAACTTCGGGCTGCACGGCATCAGATTCGGCTATCTGGTGGCCAACCCGGCGCTCGCGGCGAAGGTACGCAAGGCACTGCCCAAGTGGAACCTCAACTCCTTCGCCGAGAGCGTCGTCTTCATGCTCAAGGAGTACGGGGTCGAGTACCACCAGTCCCTGGCGCTGCTCTCCCGCGACCGGGCCAGCATGGCGCAGACCCTCGCCGCCGTCCCCGACCTGGTGGTCTTCCTGTCCCAGGGGAACTTCCTGCTGGTCAAGTTGCCCGACGGGGTGGACGGAGCGGCGCTGCGGGACCGGATGCTCACCCAGTACGGCGTCTTCATCCGCGAGTGCGGCAACAAACTCGGCAGCACCAGCCAGTTCCTGCGGCTGGTGGTCCGGCCGCAGGAGGACGTCCAGCGGCTGGTGGCCGCGCTCCAGGCGTGCCTCCCCGCGGGCCCCACCGGCCTGGCGCGGCAGCAGGGGCACAGCGCCGCGCCGTCCCCCACGTCGTCGCTGCCCGCGCTGGCCCCGGCGCGCTGACGGCCCCGGACGGCCTCCGCGCCGGCGGCCCCCGCGTCAGCCGCCGGCCGGTGCGGGGGCCGTCACCTCCGGGGGCAGGTTGTACGGCGTGACGACCTGGATCGCGGAGGGCAGCGCGGGCCCGGCCTCGGCGGGGAGCGCTCCGTGGGCCCGCATGACGATCTGGCAGGCGCGGCGGAGGTCCTGGCGCAGATCGTGGTGGAGGACCGCGGAGATCCGCCGTTCGCCCAGCAGCCGGGTGTTGTCGTGGTCGAGGTCGTGCGCCACGAACACGGCGCACTCCCGGCCCATCTCCTCGAACGCCCCGACCGTCGCGGCGTTGCCGCCGCCGATCGAGTAGACGGCCCTGATGTCCCGGTCGCGTTCCAGCGCGGCCAGGACGAGGTCCCGCTGGGTGGCGTCGAGACCGTCGCTGTCGGTGACCTCCACGAGGGTGCGTGCCGGGTGCGCGGCGCGCATCGCGGCGCGGAACCCCATCTCCCGCTCCTCCTCGCCGCGGAAGAACCCGCGGCTCACGGTGGTCAGGACGTGTGCGGGGCGCTCGCCCAGCCACTGTCCGACGAGATACGCGGCGGTGGCCCCGGCGGCCCGGTTGTCGATGCCGACATAGGCGAGCCGGGCGCTGCCGGGCAGATCGGTCACCAGGGTCACCACCGGGATGCCCGCCTCGACCAGCCGGCCGACGGCAGCGGTGGTCCCGGGGACGTCCGGGGCCTTGAGGATCACCCCCTGGGAGCCGCGCGCGGCGATCCGGTCCAGTGTCCCGATCAGCTCGGACACCGGGCCCGTCTCACGGAAGTGGAAGCGCGAGCGCAGCACGGCGGGGCGCAGGGAGGGCAGTTGGGACTCCAGGGCCTCCCGCACGGAGGAGGAGAACCGCTCCGGTGCCCGCATCACGATGTCGATCATGAAGGTGCGTCCGCCGAGGCGTACCTGGGTGCGCTGCCGGTCCAGATCCCTGACGGCCTGGCGGACCTCGCGGGCGGTGCTCTCCCGTACCCCGCCCCGGTCGTTGAGGACCCGGTCGACGGTGGCCTCGCTCAGCCCGGCCTGCCGGGCGATTTCCCTGATCGTGTACGGATGGGCCATGACCACTTCCTGAGCTGGGCCGACGGGGTTCGCGCCTGAGGGGTTTTTGATGGCTTTCTGCGGGTTGCCCGCCACCTTCCTGCCCCTGAGACTGACAGAAACCACCTCTTCCGGGAAGGATCCGCCATGTCCAACATCCCCACGGGACCCCCGGCGTGGCTGCGTGCGGACGACTGCGATCTCGCGGAGCTGCGCGCCCTCGTCTCGACGCGGACGGACCCGGGCGACTGCCCGTCCGCCGAGCGGGTCGAGCAGAACGTGCCGCTGTACGACAGCGCGCGGCTGCGCGCCCTGGCCGCCACGCCCGAGGGGTTCCGTACGGTGAGCGGCGAGTTGGCCGGCGTACTGCTGGACGGTCCTGGCATCGTCGTCCTCAAGGGCGCCTTCGCCGATCACGGTGTGGTGGACCGGGCCACGGCGGCCTTCCGGGCGCTCATCGAGGAGGAGCGCGCGACGGGCGCGGCCCGCGGTGACCACTTCGCCGAGGCGGGCGCGAACGACCGGCTGTGGAACGCGCTGGGCAAGATGGCCGTACGGGAGCCCGAGGTCTTCGCCGACTACTACGCCAACGAGTCGCTGGCGCTCGTCGCCACGGCGTGGCTCGGCCCCGGCTACCAGGTGACCTCGCAGATCAACGTGGTCAACCCCGGCGGCGCCGCGCAGCGCGCGCACCGTGACTACCACCTCGGTTTCCTCTCGCAGGAGCGGGCGGCCGGCTATCCGGCCCAGGTCCACCGGCTCTCCCCCGCGCTGACGCTCCAGGGCGCGGTCGCCCACTGCGACATGCCCGTGGAGTCGGGGCCGACGCTCTACCTGCCCCACTCGCAGAAGTACGCGCCGGGCTATCTCGCCTGGCGGCTCCCTGAGTTCGCCGCGTACTTCGAGGAGCACCACGTCCAGTTGGCGCTGGAGAAGGGCGACGCGGTCTTCTTCAACCCGGCGCTCTTCCACGCCGCGGGACACAACAGGTCCGCGGGGATCCGGCGGATGGCGAACCTGCTGCAGATCTCCTCGGCGTTCGGCCGCGCGATGGAGAGCGTCGACCGTGCGGCGATGTGCGAGGCCCTCCATCCGGTGCTGCTGCGGCGCAAGAAGGAGGGCGCCGACGAGGGGTGGCTGCGCCGGGTGGTCGCCGCCACCGCCGAGGGGTACGCCTTCCCCACCAACCTGGACCGCGACCCGCCGGCCGACGGGCTGGCGCCGCCGTCCCAGGCCGACGTGGTGTGGCGCGCGCTGGCCGAGGAGTGGTCGCCGGACACACTGCGCGCGGAGCTGCGGGCGGGCGCGGAGCGCCGCCGTCCCTGACGGAAACACGGAACACACGGAAACACGGAACACACCGGAACGAGGGGCCGAACAAGCATGAGGACAGGAATGAGGGCGGGACAGGAATGAGTGGGGAACGACTGCTGGACGGCAAGATCGTCCTCGTCAACGGCGGCAGCCAGGGCGTCGGCGCGGGCATCGCGCGGGCCGCCGCCCGGGAGGGCGCCACCGTGGTCGTCACGGGGCGCCGCGAGGAGGTGGGCGAGGCCCTGGCGGCGGAGGTGACGGCGGCGGGCGCGAAGGCCGCCTTCGTACGGGCCGACCTCTCCGACCCCGCGCAGGCGCGCGGCAGTGTCGAGCAGGTCGTGGCCGCGTACGGACGGATCGACTGCCTGGTCAACTCCGCCGGGCTGACGTCCCGGGGCTCCCTGCTGGACACCACCCCCGAGTTGTTCGACGCGCACATGGCGATCAATCTGCGGGCGCCGTTCTTCGCGATGCAGGCCGCGGTCGCCGACCTGGTGGCGCGCGGGGAGCCGGGCACGATCGTCAACATCGGCTCCGAGTGCGCGCACGGCGGTCCGCCGCATCTCGCCCCGTACTCGGCGGCCAAGGCCGGGCTCGCGGGGCTGACCCGCAACGCCGCCCACGCGCACCGCTGGGACCGTATCCGGATCAACGGGCTGAACATCGGCTGGACCGACACCGAGGGCGAGGACGTCGTCCAGCGCGCCTTCCACGGGGCTGACGACACCTGGCGCGCGGAGGCGGCCCGCTCCCAGCCGATGGGCAAGCTCGGCCAGGTCGACGAGATCGCCGATTTCGTCGTCCTCCTGCTCTCCGACCGCAGCGGTGTGGTGACGGGCTCGGTCATCGACTGGGGTCCGACCGTCTTCGGCGGACAGGACTGAGGAGGGGCCGAACGGAGTAACTTCCGCCGGGCCCGGAATAGGGCGGGCGTGGGCCCTGGTTGGCCGACGTATGACTTCTGACAGCGCTGACCGCACCGCCCGCTTCGGCCCGATCGGCATCTGGAGTTCGGCCCTCCACCAGCCCGCCCCCGGTGACGCCGCACGTGTCGCGGAGGCCGTGGCCGAACTGGACGAGCTGGGGTACGGAACGATCTGGGTGGGCGGCAGCCCCTCGGTCGAGGAGGCCGGGGCCGTCGTCGGGGCGACCCGCCGGATCACGGTGGCGACCGGCATCCTCAGCATCTGGCAGCACGAGGCGCCGGCCGTCGCGGAGCAGGTGGCCGCGATCGAGCGGACCGCGCCGGGGCGGTTCGTCCTGGGCCTCGGGGTGAGCCATGACGCGCTCACCCCGCGGTACGCGCGCCCGTACTCGACGATGGTCGCGTATCTCGACGCCCTGGACGCCGCCCCCGAACCGGTGCCCGCCCGGAGCCGGGTGCTCGCCGCGCTGGGTCCGAAGATGCTGGCGCTGGCGAGTGAGCGGTCGGCGGGCGCGCATCCGTACCTGGTCACGCCGGAACACACCGCTCGGGCCAGGGCGGCGCTCGGTCCAGACGCCCTGCTGGCGCCGGAACTCGGTGTGGTCCTGGACACCGACCTCGACCGGGCCAGGACCACCGCGCGCACCATGCTCTCGTTCTACCTCGGACTGCCCAACTACACGGACAATCTGCTGCGCCTCGGCTTCGCCGAGGACGACTTCACCGACGGTGGCAGTGTCCGGCTGCTGGACGCCCTGTTCGCGCTGGGCGACGCGGACGCGGTGCGCGCCCGCGTCGACGCGTACCGGGCGGCGGGCGCGGACCATGTCGCGCTCCAGGTGCTCCACCACGACCCGGCCGCGGGACTGCCGCGCGCCCAGTGGCGTGAACTGGCCGGCGCCTTCTCCCTGTCGGGCTCCGCGTAGGGGCGGCTATTCCGGTGGGGTCGGCGTCTCGTCGCAGCGGAACATCACCTGAATGTCCAGTTCGAGCTGGATGGTCGGCCCCACGATCGCGATCCCCCTGGCGAGCATCGACCGCCAGTTCAGGGTGTAGTCCTCGCGATGGAGTTCGGTGCGCGCCTTGGCGGCGCACCGCAGTTCTTCCCCGTAACCGCCATTGACGGATCCGAGATAGTCGGTTTCCAGACTGATGGTGCGGCTGATTCCGTGCAGGGTGAGGCTGCCGTGCACGGTCCACCGGTTGCCCGCGTGGCGCTGGAAACGTTCGCTGACGAACTGGATGTACGGATAATTCTCCACATCCAGGAAGTCGGCGGAGCGGAGATGGGTGTCGCGCGTATTGTTTCCGGTGGTGATACTGGCCGCGTCGATGGTGCACTCGGCGTAGGAATCCTCGGGCCGTTCCCCGACGCGTACGCCGCCGTCGAACCGGGTGAACCGGCCGTGCACATTGGCCATGCCGACGTGCCGCGCGATGAACCGAATGGCGGTGTGCGGCGGGTCGAAGAGCCAGATTCCGGGCTGCGGCGGTTCCAGGGGGCGCGAGTGCTCCAGCGTGACCTGGAAATGGCTCTGGCGGCCCGCGTCGACATCGACGGTGAGGTGGGTCGGGAGCAGGCCGTCCGCGGTGATCAGGACGGTGTACCGCCCGGTGGGCAGGCCGACGGTGAAGGTACCGAACGGGTCGGTGCGGCCCTGCATCACCACGTGTCCGGTGTGGTTCGCCTTCACCTGGACGCCCGCGCCGTCCAGGGGGTGGCCGTTGGGCTGGCCGACCTCCAGGGCGAACGCCCCGGCCGTCAGGGGTATCCGGGACAGCAGGCCCGCCCTCTTGCCGCCCGCTTTCGACTTCCTCCGCCGCAGCAACGAGAGGCCCATGATGACACCCTTCTTCAGACACCGAAAGGGAGTCGTGAGACCCCCGGAGAAGCGGTGGGCCCCCTTTTACGAGAATATCGGCCGCGTTTCGCCGCACGGCCGTTCCGCCACTGCCTCGCCGAGTGTCCGGTCGTACGTCGAAGAGGGTGGCCCCGAGAGATAGTAGACCAATCGTCCACGCTTCAACGACCAGGTTCCCGTATATCCGTCCTGTGTTTATCGAGTGAAGATTTCCACGCACCCGAAACAATTATCCTCACATTGTGAGGGTGCGTGGAATTTCGAGCCGCCCTGAGCGGGAAGCCGCACCCGACCGTGGAAGCGGTCTGGACATGCGCGTACGGCTCCCGTCCCGTTCCATGGAGACAGAGCCTGCCGGGCAACCCGGGCCCGCCCCCTCGACATGCCCTCGACACGACGAGACCGAGAGTTCCCTCATGCGAGCTACGTTCATGTACGGCGCCGGCGATGTACGCGTGGAAGAGGCGCCCGACCCCGTCCTGCGCCACCCGACCGACGCGATCGTCCGGGTCGTGCGCGCCTGCGTCTGCGGCAGCGACCTGCACCCGTACCACACCATGGAGACGTCCGAGCAGGGCGCGCCGATGGGCCACGAGTTCATCGGCGTCGTCGAAGAGCTCGGCTCGGAGGTCTCCGGGCTCCGGCGCGGCGATCTCGTCGTGGCCCCGTTCGCGTACGCCGACAACACCTGTGTGTTCTGCCGCGAAGGTCTGCACACGTCCTGCCCCCAGGGCGGGTTCTTCGCCAACGGCGACGTCGGCGGCGGTCAGGCCGAGGCGATCCGCGTACCGCAGGCCCAGGGCTCCCTGGTCAAGCTGCCGGTGGGCGAGGACTCCGCCCTGCTGCCGTCCCTGCTGACCCTGTCCGACGTGTACGGCACCGGGTACCACGCCGCCAAACGGGCCGGCGTGAACCCGCGCACCACGGTCACGGTGATCGGGGACGGCGCGGTCGGGCTGCTGGCCGTGCTGTCCGCCCGACAGCTCGGTGCCGAGCGGATCATCCTCATGGGCCGGCACAAGGACCGCACGGACCTGGGCCGCGACTTCGGCGCCACCGACGTCGTCGCCGCACGCGGCCAGGAAGGCATCGACAAGGTCCGCGAACTCACTCGTGGCGAGGGCACCCACGCGGTGCTGGAGGCCGTCGGGTACATGAGCGCGTACGAGATGGCGCTCGGCGCGGTACGCCCCGGGGGCGTCATCAGCCGGGTCGGCGTACCCCAGTACGAGGAGGCCCCCGTCGGGTTCGCCAGCCTGTTCGGGCCCAACGTCACCCTGACGGGCGGGCCCGCTCCGGTGCGCGCCTATATCGACGAACTCATGCCCGCCGTCCTGGACGGCACCGTCGAGCCCGGCCGGGTGTTCGACCGGACCGTGGGTCTGGACGACGTGCCCGAGGGGTACCGGGCGATGGACCAGCGTTCGGCGCTGAAGGTGCTGGTCCGCCCCTGACGTGAGGAACGGGACGCCCACGCCCCGGTGACGGTTCCCCTACGATGAGTGAGCAGCGCGGGGAAGGGTCCCCGGCATCGTGGGGAGGTTCCTGTGGACGCTGGATCCGGCGGCGGCCGCGACTACCCGCCGAAGACACCGCCTCCGCCCAAGAAGCCCGTCTCGCCGCCGTTTCCCGATCCGCCCAGG
Source organism: Streptomyces sp. NPDC087310 (assembly GCF_044744405.1). NCBI lineage: Bacteria > Bacillati > Actinomycetota > Actinomycetes > Kitasatosporales > Streptomycetaceae > Streptomyces > Streptomyces sp. NPDC087310. Next base: position 467,552 of record NZ_JBIUYF010000009.1, read on the forward strand.
CCGAAGGCGGACGGGCGCGTGGCGACGCGGGACCGGCGCCGGGTGATGATGGCCGGCCGCCGCGGCGTCAACTGGCCGCTGGAGCGCCAGGAGTGGACGCCGGCCGTCGCCGGCCGACGGGTGGTCGACCAGCTCAGGGCCTGGGGGCACCGGCCGGACGAGGAGGCCGTCGCCGGGGTCGTCGCGCTCCTGGTCCGTACCGCGGCGGCGGACGGCGGTACGCGGGTGAGCCTGCACCTGGCCGACGAGAAGCGGCACGCCCTGGTCCTGGTCCTGAACCACTGCCCCGGCATGGCGGCCCCCTCGGACCACGTCCTTCAGGACCTGATGGCGCTCGGTGTGACCGACTGCGGGACCGACACCGGCGAGGACGGGCGCCGCGTCTGGGCGCTCCTGGACCTGTAGCGCCCCTGGCCCCGTGGATCCGCCGGCCCCGTGGATCCGCCGGGCCTGTGGATCCGCCGGGCCTGCGTCTCCACCCTGCCGGCTCCGCGCTCCGCCGCTCCTCAGGGCCGGGCGGCCTCGGTGCCGACCTCTTCGGCCAGTGCGCGGAACCGTAGTCCGGCCTGGCTCTCGTAGCGGGGGTTCCAGGCGACAGCGAGGCCGAGCCGGGGCTGGGCGACCTCGGTGATGAGTTCGCGGAACTCCACACCGTCGCGGCCCTTCCGGGCGGCGCTGGAGGGGACGAGGGCCACCCCCATCCCGCTGCCGACCAGGAAGAGCACGGTCTCCACCTGCACCGCCTCCTGGGTGACCCTCGGCGTCACCCCGGCCTCCCGGAACAGCATGGTGGACAGGGCGTGCAGACCGGGGATGGCGTGCTGGGTGTAGTCGATGAACGGCTCGTCCGCGAGATCCCGGAGTGTGATCCGCTTCTGGCTCGTGAAGCGGTGTTCCTTCGGCAGGGCGAGGACGAAGCGGTCGGCCTCCACCGTGACGTACTGCAGGTCGCTGCGGCGGACGAGAGGGACGCGGACGATGCAGACGTCCAGTGTGTGGCGTTCCAGGGAATCGATGAGGCCCGTGTTGGTGTCCTCGGTGAACTTCAGTGTGACGCCGGGGTAGGTCCGGCGGAAGGCGCGCAGCAGCAGTGGCAGCAGCCGGTTCTTCGCGGAGCCGACGAAGCCGACGCGCAGGGTCCCGGTGGCGCCCGCGGCGGTGGACTCGGCGACCCGCGCCAGCTCCGCCGCGTGGAAGACGGCGGCGCGGGCGTGTTCCAGGGCCGCCTCGCCGGCCGCGGTCAGTTCGACGTTGTGGGTGGACCGGACGAAGAGCCGGGCGCCGATCTCGTCCTCCAGCTTCCGGATGGACACCGAGAGCGGGGGCTGTGTCATGTGCAGACGATCCGCCGCCGTACGGAAGTTGAGGGTTTCGGCCACCGCCAGGAAGTGCCTGAGCTGCCGCAGCTCCATGGTGATACCTCACGTGTATCAAGAGTTGGCGAATGGGCTGCGGGCATTGTATGAGCACGGCGGGGTCGGCAGGGTGACTCGCACCACACACGCACGGACAGCACCCAGGGAGCCGCCCCATGTCAGCCGTGCCGTCTCCGCCTGTTCCGACAGGCTTCGAGCAGGCATTCCGTCCGCGTTCGGTCGCCGTGATCGGCGCTTCGGACGACCCGAGCAGGATCTCGGGCCGGGCCTTGCACTACCTGCGCCGTGCCGGTTACCGGGGCAACATCCACCCCGTCAACCACAAGCGGTCGACGGTGCAGGGGCTGCCGGCGTACCCCACGCTGGACGCGGTGCCCGAGGTGCCGGACATGGCGCTGATCGGCCTCCCCTCGCGTCTGCTCAAGCAGGCGGTCACCGACTGTGTGGCGAAAGGCGTGGGCGCCGCGGTGATCTACGCGGCCGGCTTCGCCGAGACGGGCGAGGAGGGCCAGGCGCTCCAGGAAGAGCTGGCGGACATCGCCCGGCAGGGAAATCTCCGGCTGTTCGGCCCCAACTGTCTGGGCCTGCTGCACGCCGCCAGTGGCTTCGTCGGCACCTTCAGCAGCGCCTTCGACGAGGCGATCCCCACCGGCGGCAATGTCGCGGTGGTCAGTCAGAGCGGAGCGTACGGCGGTCATCTCGCCTATCTCTGCCGTCGCCGTAACATCGACATCGGTTACTGGGTGTCGACCGGCAACGAGGCAGGCACCGATGTCGCCGAATGCATCCACTGGCTCGCCCTCCAGGACGACGTGTCGGTGATCCTCGCCTATGCCGAGGGCGTACAGGACGCCGGGCGGCTGCGCACCGCGCTGGCGGTGGCTCACGAGCAGCGCAAGCCGGTGGTGTTCATGAAGGTGGGGTCCTCCGACGCGGGCGCCGCCGCGGCGCAGTCCCACACCGCCTCCCTGGTGGGCAGCGACAGCGTCTACGACGCGTTCTTCCGTCAGTACGGTGTGCACCGCGCCCGCACCACCCAGGAGCAGGTCGACCTGGCCTACGCGTGCAGCAGGGGGGTGCTGCCGGCCGGGCGCAGGGTGGGCATCGTCACCGTCTCCGGCGGCTTCGGTGTGCAACTGTGCGACGCCGCCGAGCGGTACGGGCTGGACGTCGCGGGCCTGCCCGAGGAGGCCAGGGCCCGGCTGCGCGAGATCAACCCGATGGGCAGCGACGACAACCCCTGTGACACCACGGCGGGCTGGCTCAACGACATGAGCCTGATCACCGACACCTACCGCGTCATGTACGCCCAGGGGGACTACGACAGTGTGATCGGCTCGTTCACCATGCTGCCGGACTCGCCCACGTACGGCGAGTCCATCAAGGAGGCCATCCGCAAGGGCACTTCGGACTTCATGGACCGGCCGACCGTGCTGTGCATGGAGGCACGCCCCGAGGTCGTACGGTCCTACGAGGAGGCGGGCTTCCTCGTGTACGACGACTCCGAGCGGGCCGTCGCGGCCCTCGACGGGCTCGCCCGGCTGCGGGAGGGGTTCGAGCGTCCGCCGCCCGCGCCGGACGGGGCGGCGGCACCGCGCCGGGAGGTGCCGGACGGACCGCTGTCCGAGGCCACCGCGCAGCGGCTGCTCGCCTCGGTGGGCGTGCCGTTCCCCGACTCCCGGCTGGTGACCTCGCCCGCGGAGGCCGCCGAGGCCGCGGCGGGGACCGGGTTCCCGGTCGTCATGAAGATCGTCTCGCCGGACATCCCGCACAAGACGGAGATCGGCGGTGTGGTGCTCGGTGTCGCGGACGCGGAGGCCGCGGCGGCCGCGTTCACCGCGCTGACCGCCCGCGCCGCCGCGGCGCGGCCCGACGCCCGGGTGGAGGGGGTGCTCGTCTCACGGACGGCGCCGCCCGGCGCTGAGGTGATCGTGGGCGTACGGCGCGACCCGGTCTTCGGCCCGGTCGTGATGTTCGGCACCGGCGGGGTGCGGGCGGAGCTGTTCCGCGACGTCGCGACCCGGGTCGGCGCCGTCGACCGGGACGAGGCGCTGCGGATGATCGCCGAGACGCGGGGGCACGCCCTGCTCACCGGCTTCCGCGGCCTGCCCGAGGCCGATGTCGACGCGGTCGCAGACCTGCTGGTGACGGTCTCCGCGTTCGCGGTCGCCCACGCCGACCGGATCGAGACCCTGGAGCTGAACCCGGTGGTCGTCCGGGAGGCCGGGCAGGGTGTGCTGGCCCTGGACGCCCTGGTGGTGCCGCGGGGAGTGGCGTCATGACGATGGATCCGCAGAGACTGCTGCGGCGGGAGTTCGCACCGGTGCGCCGGCGCTACACCGCCCGGGACTGCGCCCTCTACGCGCTGAGCCTGGGTGTCGGCACCGACCCGCTCGACGCCCGCCAGCTCGCGTACGTACGGGAGGAGGACGCGCGGGTCTTCCCCACCATGCCGAACGTGCTCGGCTACCCCGGTTTCTGGGCCCGCGAGTCCGACACCGGCATCGACTGGCGGCGGCTGCTGCACGTCGAGCAGTCGATGACCCTGCACGCGCCCCTCGCGCCGGAGGGCGAGGTGGTGGGCCACACCCGGGTCACCGGTGTCGTGGACAAGGGCGTGGAGAAGGGCGCGCTGCTCCACCAGGAACGGCGGATCGTGGAGGCCGGCAGCGGACGGCTCCTGGCGGAGGTGGGCCAGGTCAGCCTGTTGCGCGGCGACGGCGGCTGCGGCAGCACGACGGACGCCGCCGCGCCGCCCCACCGGATGCCCGCGCGGCCCCCGGACGCCGTCCGCGACCTGCCCACCCTGCCGCAGGCGGCGCTGCTCTACCGGCTCAACGGCGACACCAACCCCGTGCACGCGGACCCCGCGACCGCCCGTGCGGCGGGGTTCGACCGGCCCATCCTGCACGGGCTGTGCACCTTCGGCGTGGCCGTGCACGCCCTGCTGTCCGGCGCCCTGGACTGGGACGAGTCCCGGCTGCACCGGCTACGGGTCCGCTTCACCGCCCCCGTACTCCCCGGGGAGACGCTGCGGACCGAGTCCTGGACCGACGGGGACGTCGTGTCCTTCCGCACCACCGCGGTCGAACGCGGCACGGTCGTCCTGGACGCCGGCCGCGCCGACCTGATCCGGCCCGACACGGTCTGATCCGCCCTGACCCGACACGACCTGATCCGACCCCACACAGCAGGAGCCGCACCATGGATCTGGAACTCAGCGACAAGACCGCCGTCATCACCGGCTCGGCCCGGGGACTGGGCGCGGCGACGGCCCACCGACTGGCGCGGGAGGGCGCCCGCGTCGTCATCACCGACATCGACGGGAAGGGCGCGGAAGCGACCGCCGGGGAACTCACCGACCTGGGCCACCGGGCGATCGCGGTCCGGGCCGACATCACCTCGGGCACGGATGTGGAGGCCCTGGTCTCGACGGCCGTCAAAGCGTTCGGCGGGGTGGACATCCTCGTCAACAACGCCGGCTTCCCCCGCGACACCCTCCTCACGAAGATGACGGACACCGACTGGGACTCGGTGATCGAGGTGATCCTCAAAGGGTCGTTCCTGGTCACCCGGGCCGTCATGCCGCTTCTGATCGAGCAGCGCTGGGGACGGGTGGTCAACATCTCCTCACGCAGCTATCTGGGCAACCCCGGCCAGGCCAACTACTCCAGCGCCAAGGCGGGCATTCTCGGTTTCACCCGTGCGCTCGCCGCCGAGCAGGGGCGGTACGGCATCACCGTGAACGCCGTCGCGCCGGGCTTCATGGAGACCGAGGCGGTCCGTGCGCTGGACCACTACGAGAAGATCCGGGAGAAGGCCGTGGCCGCCCAGCCGCTGCGCCGTACCGGGCAGCCCTCGGACATCGCGGACGCGGTGGCGTTCCTCGCCTCGGAGCGCGCCTCCTTCATCACCGGCGAGACCCTGCACGTGACCGGCGGCCGGTTCGGCTGACCGTCCGGCGCCGCGGCGCCGGCCCCGTACACACCACACCGCTCATCCCTGTCACTCCCCGTTCGCCGCCGCACCCCCCACGGGCCGCGCCGACCTGCCCGCGCGGATTCCGCGGTGCGCCGAAGACCCCCAACCTGCCCGATGATGTCAATGGAGATATCCCATGGCCGCTTCCCAGGAAGCCGTCGCCGGGGCACGACGCCCCGTCGGCTCGTCACCGTCCCCCGGCCGCAGCAGAGCACGTTTCCTGATCGTGGCGCTGCTGTTCCTGGTGTCCACGCTCAACAACGCCGACCGGGCGATCCTGTCCATCACCGGCACCGAGATCCAGGACCAGATCGGCATCAGCGATGTCACCCTCGGCTACCTGTTCTCCGCCTTCTCCTGGGCCTACATGCTGGCCCAGTTGCCCGGTGGCTGGATCGTGGACCGGTGGGGCGCCCGCCGGGTGTACGCGGGCAGCATTCTCGCGTGGTCGGTGGCGACCCTGCTCCAGGGCTTCGTCCCGCTGTTCGGACTCGCCTCGGCGATGATCGCGCTGTTCGTCCTGCGGATCGCGGTCGGCCTGGCCGAGGGTCCCGCCTACCCGGCCAACGGACGTGTGGTGGCGACCTGGTTCCCGGCCGCCGAACGCGGCACCGCCTCCGCGATCTTCAACTCCTCGCAGTACGCGGCGCCGGTGGTCTTCACCCCTTTCATGGCCTGGCTCACACACGGCTGGGGCTGGCCGTCCGCGTACTTCGTGATGGGCGGCGTCGGTGTCGTGCTCAGCGTCTGGTGGTGGATCGCCTACCGTCAGCCGCGTGAGCACCCGCGCGTCAACCAGGCCGAGTTGGACCACCTGACCGAGGGCGGCGCGCTCGTCGACATCGAGGAGGCCGCCGCGGTCGGCACCAAGGACGGTGTCGACACCTGGTCCGTCGTACGGCAGCTCCTCAGCAGCCGGATGATGATCGGCATCTACCTGGGCCAGTACTTCATCACCACGATCGTCTACTTCTTCCTGACCTGGTTCCCGATCTACCTGATCAAGGAACTGGGCATGCCCCTGCTGGAAGCCGGGTTCACCGCGTCCATCCCCGCCCTCTTCGGCTTCGTCGGAGGCATCCTGGGCGGCCTGCTCTCCGACGCCCTGCTACGCCGGGGCATGTCGGTGACCGCGGCCCGCAAGATCCCCATCGTCACCGGGCTCCTGCTGTCCACCTGCATCATCGCCTGCGCCTGGACCTCGACACAGACCGTGGTCATCGTCCTGATGGCGGTGGCGTTCTTCGGCAAGGGGCTGGGCAGTCTCGGCTGGACCGTCGTCTCGGACACCTCCCCGAAGGAGGCCGCGGGGCTCTCCGGCGGCCTGTTCAACACCTTCGCCAACCTGGCCGGCATCACCACGCCCATCGTCATCGGCTACGTCGTCGACATCACCGGGTCCTTCGACGGCGCGCTGATCTTCGTCGGCGCCTCCGGGCTGGGCGCGGCGCTGTCCTTCCTGCTGGTCGTCGGCCGTATCGAACGCATCCGTCTGAAGGAGACCACCGCATGACGGCAACGGACACCTACGCGGCCTGGAAGGGGCGGCGCGAGGAGGCCGAGGACACACTGAGCGCGGACACCGCGTCCCGGCTGGCGGCGACCCTGGACCATGCCCCGGCCGGTACGGGAGCCGCACCGCTCCTCGCGCACTGGCTCTGCTTCCTGCCCCGTGCTCCGCACAGCGAACTGGGACCCGACGGACACCCCCGGCGCGGCGGCTTCCTGCCCCCCGTCCGGCTGCCCCGCCGCATGTGGGCCGGCGGCGATCTCCGCTTCCCGCGGGCGCTGCGTACCGGCGTACCCGTCCGCCGTACGTCGGTCGTCGCGGACGTACGGGAGTCCGAGGGACGCAGCGGCCCCCTGGTCTTCGTCACCGTCGACCACGAACTGCGGCAGGAGGGCGCCCTGGTCCTCACCGAGCGGCAGGACATCGTCTACCGCGCCGCCGCCGGACCCGCGGGATCCGTCGCGGCGCGGGAGCGGCCACCGGAGGAGGCGCCCGCACCCGGAATCTGGCAGCGCTCCCTCGTACCGGACCCGGTGCTGCTGTTCCGCTACTCGGCGCTGACGTTCAACGCGCACCGCATCCACTACGACCGCCCCTACGCGCGGCAGGAGGAGGGCTACCCCGGACTGGTCGTGCACGGGCCGCTGACCGCGACGCTGCTGCTGGACCTCTACGTACGGCAGCGGCCCGGCGCGCGGGTCACCGGCTTCCGCTTCCGCGGGGTACGGCCCGCCTTCGACGGCCGGGAGCTCACCCTGCACGCCACACCGACCGGGTCCGGTGCGGTCCTGTACGCCGCCGACGACCGGGGCCGGACCGTGATGAGCGCGGAGGTGGACGCCGTATGACCGGTACGGACCTCACCGCTCGGCGGTCGCTGCTGTTCGTCCCCGCCGGCGACGAACGTCTGCTGGCGGGCGCGCACCGTCGGGGCGCGGACGGGCTGATCCTCGATCTGGAGGACTCCGTCCCGGCGTCCGGGAAGGAAGCGGCGCGCCGCGAACTGTCCGGCCATGTCGACCGGCTGGCCTCGGAAGGCCAGTACCTGGTGGTACGGACCAACTCGGCCCGCGAGGACTGGGAGAAGGACCTGCGGGCCGCGCTCCGTCCCGGCCTGCGGGCGGTGATGCTGCCCAAGGCCGAGCGCCCGGAACAGCTCGCCGGGATGGCCGCGTTCCTCCGCGTACTGGAGGAGGAGCGCGGGCTGCCCGACGGCTCGGTCGGGCTGATCGCGCTGATCGAGTCGCCGGCCGCGCTGTTCGCGCTGACCGACCTGGCACGGGCGCCCCGGGTGTGCGCCCTGGCGTTCGGCAGCGAGGACTTCTCGCTGGCGCTGGGTGTGGCGCCCACGCCGGCGGTGCTGACCGAGCCGTGCCGCTGGATCGCGCTGGCCGCCTCGGCCGCCGGGATCGCCTCCTTCGCGCTGCCGCTCTCCCTGGCTCTTCTGGACCGGCCCGACGCGCTGGCGGACGCCGCGCGGCAGGCCCGGGAGCTGGGCGTCACCGGAGCCCTGTGCGTGCACCCGAAGCAGGTGGCCGCCGTCCACGCGGCCCGGGCCCCGGACGAGGCCGGGACCGCCTGGGCCCGCAGGGTGACCACGGCCTGGGACGCCGCCCACGCCGGCGGGCACACCCCGGGCGCCCTGCGCGTCGACGGACAGATGGTCGACGCGCCCGTCCTGCGCCGCGCCCGCGCCCTTCTCTCCGCGGCCGACGCCGCTGAGCAACACAGCGGAACAGGAACCGGAACAGGAACCACCGACCATGGAGGTGACAGATGAGCGGCGCACAGGTCCGCCTGGATGTCACGGACGGGGTGGCGACCGTTGTCCTCGACAACCCGCCCCTGCACGTGTGGAACGCCGCGATGACCCGCGGCCTGACCGAGGCGCTGGACGCCGTGGAGAACGACCCGTCCGTCGGCGTCGTGATCCTGACCGGCGCCGGGGACCGGGCGTTCTGCGCGGGGTCCGACATCGTCGAGTTCGCGCCGATGCGGGCGCCGGGCGAGGCGGTGGCGAAGAAGCTCCGCCCGCAGCACGAGCTGTTCGCGCGGCTGGCGGCCTTCCCCCGGCCGGTGATCGCCGCGCTGAACGGGCACACGCTCGGCGGAGGTCTGGAGATCGCCGTCTGCTGCGATCTGATCGTCGCCGAGGAGCAGATCGGCATCGGCTCGCCGGAGATCACGCTCGGGGTCTTTCCCGGCAGCGGGGGCACGTTCCGTGTCGCCCGCCGTATCGGGACCGGGCGTGCCAAGGAGATGCAACTGCTGGGCGAGCCGGTGGACGCGGCGACCGCGCTGGCCTGGGGCCTGGTCAACCGGGTCGCGCCGCGCGGCCGGGCGGTCGAGGTCGCCAGGGAGCTGGCGGACGTTCTGCTACGGCGTCCGCCCCGTGCGACGGCCCTGTGCAAATCGGTGATCGACGCGGCCCACGACCTCACCGAGAAGGAGCTGATCGAGCGTTCGCTGGCCGCGAGCGACGAGGCGTTCACCTCCGCCGAGAGCGCCGAGGGGGTCCGGGCGTTCCTCGCCAAGCGCGCCCCCGACTTCCGGGCCCGGCCCGTCGCCACCGCCGAGCCGGTCGAGCCGGTCGAGCCGGTCGAATCCGCCGAGCCGGTCGCGCCCGTCGAGCCGGTCGAATCCGCCGCGTCCGTCGGCAGCGTACGCAAGGAGACACACGCATGACCCGCGCGGCGATCGTCGCCCCTGTCCGTACCCCCATCGGTGCCTTCGGCGGCAGCCTGCGCCACGTTCCCGTCGAGAAACTCGGCGCCGCCGTCGCCACGGCGGCGGTCGAGCGGGCCGGTCTCGACCCCGCCCTGATCGAGGATGTGGTCTTCGCGCAGTCCTACGCCAGCAGCGAGACGCCGTGTGTAGGACGCTGGATCGCGCTGGAAGCCGGATTCCCGGTCGAGGTCGCCGGGATGCAGCTCGACCGGCGCTGCGGCGGCGGGCTCCAGGCGATCGCGACGGCCGCCATGATGGTGCAGTCGGGGGCGGCCGAGGTCGTCATGGCGGGCGGCGTCGAGAGCATGAGCAACGTCGAGTACTACACGACCGACATGCGCTGGGGCGGACGCTTCGGCTCCACCGTCCTCCACGACCGGCTCGACCGGGGCCGCGAACGGGCCCAGCCCGTGGAGCGCTTCGGGGAGATATCCGGGATGATCGAGACCGCCGAGAACCTGGCCCGTGACTACGGGATCAGCCGCGAGGAGGCCGACGCCTACGCCGTGCGCAGCCAGCGGCGGGCCGCGGCGGCCTGGGACTCCGGCGCGTTCGCCGACGAGGTCGTTCCGGTGACGGTGCCACGGCGCAAGGGCGGTCCCGTGGTCGTCGACCGCGACGAGGGCCTGCGTCCCGACACCACGCCGGAGAAGCTGGCGGGGCTGCGTACGGTGGAATCCGGTGGGACCGTCACCGCCGGGAACGCCTGTCAGCAGAACGACGCCGCGGCGGCCTGTCTGGTCGTCGCCGAGGACCAACTGGAGCGGCTGGGGCTGACCCCGATCGCGTACCTCACGGGCTGGGCGGCGGCGGGGTGCGAGCCCTCCCGGATGGGCATCGGCCCGGTGCCCGCCACCGGCCGGCTCCTGAAGCGGCTCGGCCTGAGCCTGGCGGACATGGACCTGATCGAGGTCAACGAGGCGTTCGCCTGCCAGGTGCTCGCGGTGCTCAAGGAGTGGGGCATCGATGACGCGGAGCGGGTCAATGTCAACGGTTCGGGTATCTCGCTGGGCCACCCCGTCGGTGCGACGGGCGTACGCATCATGACCACGCTGCTCCATGAACTGGAGCGCAGGGAAGCCCGGTTCGGACTGGAGACCATGTGCGTCGGGGGAGGTCAGGGCATTGCAGCCGTCTTCGAACGCCCGTGAGGAACGGCGCGGTCCCCTGGCGGGGCTGCGCGTCGTGGAGGTCTCGGCCTTCGTCGCGGCCCCGCTGGCGTCCATGACCCTGGCCCAGTTGGGCGCCGAGGTGATCCGTATCGACCCGGTCGGCGGAAACATCGACTACCACCGCTGGCCGGAGACCCAGGACGGGACGAGTCTCTACTGGGCCAGCCTCAACAAGGGCAAACGGTCGGTCACCCTGCCGCTGGACACCCCCGAGGGGCAGCGGGCGGCGGCCGACATCATCTGCGCGGACGGCCCGGGCGCCGGCATCCTGGTCACCAATCTGCCGGGGCGCGGCTGGCTCGACTACGCACGGCTTTCCGCACGGCGGCCGGACCTGATCATGATGCGCCTGCTCGGGGACCACGACGGCTCCCCGGCGGTCGACTACTCCGTCAACTGCGCGAGCGGCTTCCCGCACGCCACCGGTGAAGGACCGGCGCCGGTCAACCATGTCCTGCCGGCCTGGGACGTGGCCGCCGGGCTCTACCTGACGGTCGGGCTGCTGGCCGCCGAGCGCCGCCGACGGGCGACCGGAGAGGGCCAGGAGGTGTCGCTGGCCCTCTCCGACGTCATGCTCGCCACGGTGGGGAACCTCGGCTACCTCGCGGACGTCCAGGTCAACGGCGCTTCCCGGGAGCCGATCGGCAACAGCCTCTACGGCGCCTTCGGGCGGGACTTCGGTACCGCCGACGGCCGCCGGGTCATGGTGGTGGCCCTCACCACCCGCCAGTTCCGCTCCCTGGGCCGGGCCACCGGGCTCACCGAGAAGCTGGAGATGACCGGCCCGCTGATGGACGTGGACCTGACGACGGAGGGCGGACGGTACGCCGCCCGGCACGCCATCGCCGCGGTGCTCGAACCGTGGTTCGCGTCCCGGACGCTGGCCGGGGTACGCGCCGTGCTCCAGGGTTCGGGGGTGCTGTGGGGGCCGTACCAGACCTTCCGGCAACTGTACGAGGAGGATCCGCGCTGCTCGGCGGAGAACCCGCTCTTCTCCTGGATCGAGCAGCCGGGCATCGGCAAGCTCCTCGCCCCGGGGTCGCCGCTGGTGTTCTCCGGCGACCCGGCGCCCGCCGCGGCGCCGGCGCCCCGGCTCGGCGCGGACACCGGAACCGTCCGCTCCTGGGGAGAGGCCACGAGGAAATGAACGGAACGGCGGCGGGTCAGCCCGCACCGGCGGGCCGGCCGGTCTCCGGGAGCGCGATGTCCCCGTCGTACCACGGATCGATGGGCGCGCTCTCCTGGCAGCGCCCCAGCTCGTCCAGGATCCATCCCTGCCGCTTCACCGTCCGCAGCACGATGCCGTGGTCGACGATCTCCAGCCCCGGGCACTGGGCCCCGATCCGGTCCTCCAGGTCGTGGGCGCTGTCCACGGAGTGCAGCCAGGTGGAGAAGAGGAGGTTCGTCTCGCCGCTGGTCGCGGTCAGCAGCCGGACGTCCGGCATCCGGCTGAGCTGTTCACAGATCTGCCGCCGCCGCGGGACCGCCACCCGCGCCCACATGAGGGAGGTGACCGGCCACCCCGTGATGTGCTGGGCGATCTCGCAGCGGAACGCGACGGCGCCCGTACGCTCCAGCCGGGCGAGACGGCGCCGGGCCGCCGTCTGACTGGTGCCCGTGCGCTCCGCCAGATCGGAGACGGGCAGCCGGCCGTCCGGGGCGAGGGCCAGCAGCAGTTCCCTTTCCGGGCCGTCCAGCGCGCCGGGTACGGCCTGACGCGGCGCGGTCTCGTCCGCGACGGCCTGGAGGAGCGTCCGCTCCGCACGGGGGAGCGCGTCCAGCCGCCAGTCGCTCCCTGCGACGAGGATGCGCGTGGTGATCTGGGTGTTGACCCGCACCACACCGGGCAGGCGGCTCACCCGCTCCAGGATGAACCGGGAGAGGCCCGGCAGATCCCGGGTGACGGCGTTGACGTGGATGTCCCGGCCGCTGGCCAGCTCCATCACGGACTTCGTCCGCGGGTCCCTGGCCAGCGCGAGCGCCACCGCGTGCCGGGCCGACGGCTCGCAGTCCACGTCGATGAACGCGTTGCACAGCGAGCGCCACAGGCCGGGGCTGCCGGTCGCCGTCACCCAGGCCAGACCGCGGTCCGAGATCCGCCCCCAGCGGCGGGCGACCGTCACCGCGCTGAGTCCGAGGACCTCGCTGATCGCCGTCCAGGAGGCGCGTGGCGCGATCTGCAGGGCGTGGGCGATGGCCAGGTCCGTCTCGTCCAGCTCGGCCTGGAGCGAAGCGGCGGAATCCTTCACGCGAGGTCGGTCCATGGCGATTCTCGTCGATTTCCCGGGTTGGTGAACAGGAGATGGCCACGATGGACCATCACCGACGGGCCACGCAAGAGCAGTGGCGGACGGAGTGGTACCTCTCCGGGCACGCCCCGGAGCACACATGTCTCTCACGGAAGGCCGGATTCCGATGCCGCAGAGCGAACAGCAGCCGTGGGAATGGGACGAGCGGACCTGGCGCGGTCATGTCGGACACGTACGCGCCGGACGCTCGCTCGCGCCGGACGTCTGGCCCGGCGGGGCCCGCTGCGCCGTGGCCGTGTCCTTCGACTCGGACCACGAGACCCCGGCGCTGCGCGACGGCGAGACGCGTCCGGCGAAGCTCGCCCAGGGCGAGTACGGCGCCCGCGTGGCCGTGCCGAAGATCCTCGCCCTGCTGGAGCGCCACCGCGTACCCGCGAGCTTCTTCATGCCAGCCGTCTGCGCGCTGCTGCGTCCGCAGGAGGCGAAGGCATACACGGCCGCCGGCCACGAGCTGGCCGTCCACGGCTGGATCCACGAGCGCAACACGTCGCTCCCTCCGGAGACCGAGCGTGAACTCCAGTTCAGGGCCGCCGACACCCTGGAGCGGATCGGCGGCGTACGTCCCGTCGGCATCCGCACGCCGAGCTGGGACTTCTCACCGCACACCCTGGCGATCACCCGTGAGATGGGCCTGCTCTACGACTCCTCGCTGATGGCCGACGACGAGCCCTACGAGCTGGTCGAGGACGGCGAGGCGACCGGCGTGGTGGAGATCCCCGTGGAGTGGATCCGCGACGACGCGCCCTACTTCATGATGGAGCGCTTCGCCTCGCTGCGGCCCTACATCGCGCCGCGCGACGTGCTCCGGATCTGGCAGGACGAGTTCGCCGCCGCGTACACGGCCGGCGGCCTGTTCCAGCTCACCATGCACCCGCACATCATCGGCCACCGCTCGCGTCTCGTCGTACTGGACGAGTTGCTCGCGCACATCGGCGAGCACGACGGGGTGTGGTTCGCCACCCACCGGGAGATCGCCGAGTACTGCCTCACGCGGCACCCGGCCCGCTGACCCGCACACCCGCGCACCACGCCGTACCCCGGCGCTCGGGGAGGACCGGCCCGTACGGGTTACTCCTCCGATCCCCCGATCCCTTGATCCCCTGATCCCCTGATCCTCGACGACGACGGCGCCCTGTGCCCACCGGCACGCCCCGTCCCCGTCACCAGCCGGTCGCACCCCGGCGTCCCCGAACCCCGGGACGCCCTCGCGGCCCCCGCTCCCCCGGCGGCGCGGGCGCACACACCGCGCGCCTGTCTCCGGCGCGCCCGTTCCACCAGGTCCGTCCCGCCCTGTCCCGGCCCGACGGCACCGCACCCCCCACAGGAATCAGGACCCGCACTCCCGCATCCCGATCCGTCCCCCTGTGACGCTCCAAGGAAGGCGAGGAACCCCCTCGTGACAACCGACACCGCCGCATCCGGCACCGCCCCGTCCACCAAGCTGACGCCCAAGCAGCGCAAGGCCATCGTGGCCGGATCCGTGGGCAACACCGTCGAATTCGTCGACTGGGCCCTCTACGGCATCTTCGTGAAGATCATCGCGGATGTCTTCTTCCCGAAGGCCGACGGAGCTGTCGCACTCCTCTCCACCCTCGCCGTCTTCGCCGTCGGCTTCGTGATGCGGCCGGTGGGGGCCGCCGTCCTCGGCGCGTACGCCGACCGGCACGGCCGCAAGAAGGGGCTCGCCCTCACCATCGGTCTGATGGCGGGCGCCGGTTTCGTCATCGCGATCACCCCCGGCTACGACACGATCGGCATCGCCGCCCCGGTGATCCTGCTGCTGGCGCGGCTCGCCCAGGGCTTCTCCGCGGGCGGTGAGTTCGGCTCGTCCTCGGCGTTCCTGGTGGAGTCCGCCGCGCCGGGACGGCGCGCCTTCGCCGGGTCCTGGCAGCAGGTGTCGGTCGCGGGCGGTGTCCTGATCGCCTCGCTGCTCGGTACCACCTTCACCTCGCTGCTCAGCGAGGACGCCCTGCACTCCTGGGGCTGGCGGGCCGCCTTCATGATCGGCGCGCTGCTCGGTCTCGTCGGGTTCTGGCTGCGCGTCACCGTCGAGGACACCGACTCCTTCAACGAGACCAAGGCCGGCGGACAGGACCGGAAGAACCCGCTGAAGGCCATGTTCGTCGAGCATCCGGCCGCCGCGCTGCGGGTCGCCGGCATCACCGTCGCCGGCACACTGACGTACTACATCTGGGTCAACTACCTGCCGACCTACGCCAATCTCACCACCGGTATCCCGCTGGAGCGGGCGCTGCTCTCGCAGACCCTGTGTCTGATCGTCTTCATCGTGCTGCTGCCCTTCGCCGGGCTGCTCTCCGACAAACTGGGGCGCAAACCCACCCTGGCGGCGTTCGCCGGAGGCTTCGTCCTTCTCTCCTGGCCGATGCTGCACCTCCTGAACGACAGCTTCCTCGTCCTGTTCCTGGTCCAGCTCACCGGCATGCTGCTGATCCTCGGCTACTCCGCGAACTGCGCGGTGATCATGGCCGAGCAGTTCCCGCCGGAGGTGCGCGCCACCGGCATCGCCCTCCCGTACGCGCTGGCCGTCGCCGTCTTCGGCGGAACCGCCCCGTACGTCACGACCTGGATGAGCGACTCCGGCCACGCCGACAAGCTCTGGATGTACGTCTCCGGCGCCGCCCTGATCTCCCTCATCATCTACCTGACCATGCCCGAGACGAAGGACAAGGAGTTCGCCTGATGGCGCACGTACTGGTCACCGGCGCCGCGAGCGGCATCGGACGGGCCGTGGCCGAGCACTTCGCCGCCGCCGGCCACCGACTGACGCTCGTCGACATCGACGCCACCCGGCTCGCGGACACCGCGAGCGCCCTGGGCGCGGCCTGCCAGGTCCGCGACCTGTGCTCGGCCGAAGGACCGGCCACCGCCGTCGGCGACGGCTGGCAGACCCACGGTCCGGTGGACGTGCTGGTCAACGCGGCCGGCATCTACCCGTCGCTCGACATGACCGAGGTCACCGCCGAGGGCTGGGACCGCGTCTTCGCGCTCAACACCCGCGCCCCGGTGCTCGCGACGGCCGAACTGGCCCGGCGCGCCATCGCCTCGGGCCGGACCGCTTCGGTGGTCAACATCTCCTCCGGCGCGGCGCTCCGCGCCCGGCCCGGCGGGGGCCCGTACGCCAGCTCCAAGGCGGCGCTGGAGATGGCGACCCGCGCGGCGGCCCTCGAACTGGGCCCGCACGGCATCCGCGTCAACGCCGTCAGCCCCGGCTTCATCGGCGTCGACAGCACCTGCAACCCCGTGGCCGACGAATACGCGGCGGCCGTCTCCGTCAACCCGCTGGGACGGCCCGGGACCCCGGCGGACATCGCCCGCGCCGTCGTGTGGATCGCCGGTCCCGACGCCTCCTGGGTGACCGGCGAGATCCTGCGGGTGGACGGCGGCAGCGGCACCGGCGCGACCCACCTGCCCCGGCTGTGGCCCCCGGCCGACGGCTCCCCCGCACAGGACGCCCACGCGAACACCCCGAAGGGACACACCTCATGACCGGCGATGCCTACACCGTGGTCGGAGCGGGCGCCATCGGCGGCACCCTCGCCCACCGTCTCGCGGCGGCCGGACACCAGGTCACCGTCATCGACACCGACGCCGCCCACGTGGCCGCGATCCAGGCGGACGGGCTGACCATCCTGCGCGGCGAGGAACGCGAGAGCGTCCGCCTCGACGCCGCCACCCCCGACACGTACCAGGGCCCGTCCCTCGGACGTGTCCTGCTCAGCGTCAAGGCGCAGGCCACCGACGCGGCCATGGAGTGGATCGCGCCGCGCCTCGCCCCGGACGGCTATGTCGTCTCCGTACAGAACGGCTTCAACGAGGCGCTCATCGCCGAGCACGTCGGCGCCGGCCGTACCGTCGCCGCCTTCGTCAACATCTTCGCCGACCTCGTCGAACCGGGCGTGGTACGTGACGGCGGCCCCGGCGCCTTCGTCATCGGCGAGGTGGGCGGCGCGCCGGTCTCCGCGCGGGTGCGCGCCCTGGTCGCCGACCTCCAGGCGTGGGGTCCCGCCCTGGCGAGCGACAACGTCGAGGGCTATCTGTGGGCGAAGGCCGCGTTCGGCGCGATGCTCTCGGCCACCGCGCTGGCCGACGCCCCGATGGCGGACCTCACGGACCGTCACCGCGCCACGATGTACGCGCTGACCGCCGAGGTGTACGCGGCGGCCGACGCGGCCGGGATACGCCTGGAGTCCTTCGACGCCTTCGAGGCGCCTGCCTTCCGGCCCGGCAACGACCCCGCCCTGCGCGACGCCGCCTGCGACCGGCTGACCGCGTGGCTGCGTACCCAGCCCAAGGACCGCAGCGGCATCTGGCGCGACCTGGCCGTGCGCCGCCGTCCGGTGGAGGTGACCACGCACTACGCGACGGTGTTCGAGCAGGCGCGGCGCGCCGGCCTGGACGCCCCGGTGCTCCGGGCCGTCCTGGAGGGTCTGCGGGAGCTGGAGCAGGACCCGTCCACCATGTCCGAGTCCCGGCTGGACGCCCTCGACCGCCTCGCCGGGTCCGGCGCCGGCCCGGCGGACCCGGACGGCGGCGGGCTTCACGGCCTGCCCGCCGGGCCCGTGCTCACCGACGCGCAGGCCGTCGCCGTGCACCGCTGGCTGGACGAGCACCGTGACGCGATGGACGCCGACCTCGCCGCGTACACCTCCCAGGAGAGCTCCAGCGACGACACCGTCTCCCTCGCGGCCTGCCTCGACTGGCTGCGCGGCTGGCTCGACGCCTCCCTCGGCGCACCGGCGAGCGAGGAGCTGATCCCGCGCGAGGACGCGGGCGACATCATGATCCGCCGCTACGCCGGTACGGGTCCTTCCACCGGCGCCCCGCTGCTGCTCGTCGGCCACTACGACACCGTCTGGTCCACCGGAACCCTGGCGGACTGGCCCTACCGCCGGGAGGGGGACCGTATCTCCGGGCCCGGCGTGTTCGACATGAAGGCCGGACTCGTCCAGGCCGTCTGGGCGCTGCGCGCGCTCACGGCGCTCGGCCTGCCCCGTCCCGAGTGCACCCTGCTGCTCAACGGGGACGAGGAGACCGGCAGCGAGGCGTCGAGCGGCGTCATCGTCGCCGAGGCGCGGAAGTCCCGGGCGGCGCTGGTCTTCGAGGCGAGCGCGGACGGGGCGGTCAAGACGACCCGCAAGGGCGTCGGGCTGTTCTCCCTCACCGTGACCGGCGTGGAGGCCCACGCCGGGCTCGACCCGACGTCGGGCGCCAGCGCGGTCGTCGAGATCGCCCGTCAGGTGCTCGCGCTGGAGGCCCTCGCCGACCCGGCGGCCGGGACCACCGTCAACGTCGGCGTGCTGCGCGGCGGCACCCGCAGCAACGTGACGGCGGGAGAGGCGACCGCGCATCTGGACATCCGGGTCGCGACCTCCGGCGAACGCGCCCGCCTGGACGCAGCGCTGGCCGGACTCGCCCCGGTCGACGCCCGGACCGGCCTGAAGGTCGAAGGCGGCTGGAACCGCCCCGTCTTCGAGCGCACCGAGGGCGTCGGCCGGGTCTTCGCCCTCGCCAGGTCCTGCGCCGCGCCGCTCGGCCTCGATCTGCGCGAGACGGCCGTGGGCGGCGCCAGCGACGGGAACTTCATCCTCGCCGCGGGCACCCCCGTCCTCGACGGACTCGGCGCGGTGGGCGGCGGCGCGCACGCCCGCGGCGAGCATGTGACGCTCAGCGGCATGGTCGAACGCTCCGCCCTGGCGGCCGGTGTCCTCGCCGCCTTCACCACCGTCTGACGGCCCCGGTTCGCGGGGGCGGCGCCATCGCCCGCCCCCGCGAACGCGCGCCGACGGTACGGACGAGCCCCCGCCTCATGGAGAGGCGGGGGCTCTTTCGCGTCGGACCTGATGCCGCGTCCCCATGCCATGGCAGTGACTGACATCCCGTGTTACGGTCGATGACAG
This sequence comes from Streptomyces sp. NPDC087310, assembly GCF_044744405.1. Taxonomy (NCBI): domain Bacteria; kingdom Bacillati; phylum Actinomycetota; class Actinomycetes; order Kitasatosporales; family Streptomycetaceae; genus Streptomyces; species Streptomyces sp. NPDC087310. The sequence goes on from NZ_JBIUYF010000009.1 coordinate 486,545, forward strand.
CAACTGACATGGACCCGTTCGCCATACCTCGCGCGCCCTGGCACCCTGGCGTCCTGGCGCCCCGCGGCGAGGAGGGTCGACTCACCCGGAGGTTCTCCCATGCGTGTGTTCGTCACCGGCGCGTCCGGCTGGATCGGTTCAGCCGTCGTCCCCGAACTCATCGGCGCCGGCCACCAGGTCATCGGGCTGGCCCGCTCGGACGCCTCGGCCGCCGCCCTCACCGAGGCCGGGGCGGACGTACGCCGCGGCACGCTCGACGACCTCGGCGCGCTGCGGGACGCGGCCGACGAGTCCGACGGCGTGATCCACCTCGCCTTCAAGCACGACATCGCGTTCAGCGGGGGCTTCGACGAGGCCGCCGACGCGGACCGGCGCGCCATCGACGCGTTCGGTGACGTACTCGCCGGCTCGGACCGCCCGTTCCTCCTCGCCTCCGGGACGCTCGGAGTGGCGCCGGGGCGGCTCGCGACCGAACAGGACGGCCAGACGCCCGGCGAGGCCGACGGCCTGGCCAAGCGGCAGGACAACGCGCGCGCGACGGTCGCCCTCGCGGAGCGCGGCGTCCGCTCGTCGGTCGTACGGCTCCCACCGACCGTGCACGGGGACGGGGACCACGGCTTCCTCGCCGCCATCGTCGCCGTCGCCCGCGAGAAGGGCGTCTCCGGATACATCGGCGACGGCACCAACCGCTGGCCCGCCGTGCACCGCTCCGACGCGGCGCGTCTCTTCCTGCTCGCGCTGGAGAACGCTCCGGCCGGCTCCACGCTGCACGCGGTCGCGGACGAGGGCGTACCGATCCGTACCGTCGCCGAGGTGATCGGACGGCACCTCGGCCTGCCCGTGGCGCCGGTCTCCCCCGACGACGCGGCCGACCACTTCACCTGGCTGGCCGGCCTCCTCGGCATGGACAGCCCCACCTCCAGCGCGTACACCCGCCAACTGCTGGGGTGGCGGCCGACGGGGCCCGGACTCGTCGACGACCTCGAACAGGGCCATTACTTCACCACCCCGTCCGTCTGACACCGCACGCTCGCCGGGAACATCGCGTACGGCAGGGCCGGGGCGCGGGGCGCACGAGGAACCGATCCGTGAACAGGGCGCGTACGCACGCCCGCACGCGGCCGGTGCCCATGGCTCCCCGCGCTCTTCCGTGTGATGATCGCAAGTGCCCCACGCCCCGGTGCGGACAACGCTGTTCGAGCCCTACGGAAAAGGACTGAATGGTGCCCGACGGAAAACTTCTGGCCGTCAGCGATCTGCACGTCGTGTACGACGAGAACCGTTCCCTGGTCGAGGAGCTGCGCCCGGAATCGGACCAGGACTGGCTGATCGTCGCGGGCGATGTCGCCGAGAAGTACGCCGATGTGGAATGGGCGCTGCGGCTGTTGAGCGACCGGTTCACCAAGGTCGTCTGGGCTCCGGGCAACCATGAGCTGTGGACCCACCCGCAGGACCCGTGCGACCTGCGCGGCAAGAAGCGCTATCTCCGTCTGGTCGAGCTGTGCCGGGAGTTGGGCATCGCCACCCCCGAGGACCCCTACCCGGTGTGGCGCGGCGCGGGCGGCCCGGTCGCGGTGGCGCCGCTGTTCGTCCTCTACGACTACTCGTTCCGGGCGCCCGGCGCCACCACCATGGAGGAGTCGCTGCGGCTGGCCCACGAGTCCGGTGTGGTCTGCTCGGACGAGTACTTCCTGCATCCGGACCCCTACCCGGGCAGGGACGCCTGGTGCCGGGCCCGGGTCGAGGAGACCGAACGCCGGCTGTCGGCCGTCGACCCCTCGCTGCGCACCGTCCTGGTCAACCACTTCCCGCTGGTACGGGACCCCACGCGCGTCCTGCACTACCCGGAGTTCGCCCAGTGGTGCGGCACCGAACTGACCGCGGACTGGCATGTGCGCTTCCGTGCCGCCTCGGTGGTCTACGGGCATCTGCACATCCCCCGGGTCACCTGGCACGACGGCGTGCGCTTCGAGGAGGTCTCCATCGGCTATCCGCGCGAGTGGCGCAAGAGGCCGCCGCGACTTCCGCTGCGTCAGATCCTGCCCGTACCGGCCGGGCAGGGCGCCCGGTGATCGGGGGGATTCTGCCCGCCGGGGTCGCCGTCGAGGCTGCCTACGACGACACGCCGGAGCCGGGCGAAGAGCTGTTCCCCGAGGAGAAGGCGCAGGTCGCCTCGGCGGTCCCCAAACGGCAGCGGGAGTTCACGACCGTACGCCTCCTGGCCCGGCGCGCGCTGCACACCCTGGGCCTGCCGCCCGTCCCGCTGCTGCCCAACCGGCGCGGGGCGCCGCAGTGGCCCGAGGGCATTGTGGGCAGCATGACGCACTGCGACGGCTACCGCGCCGCGGTCGTGGCCCGGTCCGGGGAGACGGCCTCGCTCGGCATCGACGCGGAGCCCGACGCTCCGCTGCCGGAGGGTGTGCTGGAGGCGATCACCCTCCCCTCCGAGCGCTCACACCTCGCGGCCCTGACGGCACGTCACGCGGAAGTGAGCTGGGACCGGCTGGTGTTCAGCGCCAAGGAGAGCGTCTTCAAGACGTGGTATCCCCTCACCGGACGCGAACTCGACTTCTCCGAGGCGGAGATCGACATCGATCCGGTCCGACGGACCTTCCACGCACGGCTTCTGGTACCGGGTCCTGTCGTCGGAGGACGGCGTATCGGTGAATTCCCGGGCCGCTGGATCGCCGCACACGGACTGATCGCCACCGCCATCCATCTGCCCGCCTGAACGGCTGCCGGCGAGAGCGCGGGGGCGAACGCGGGACCGGAGGGCTCACCCGGAGGCGGAGGCCCTCCCCTTCGGGCCGAATGCCGCCCAGGGGCCGAGGGCGAACCCGCCGCTCCCGCGCCGGACTTCCAGGGCGCCCGCGCCACCGAAGTGTGCGGGGACGAGCAGTTCGCGCTCGTCGGCCGCCCGTCCGAGGATCCGGCGGCGGCTGGCCACCGCCTGCTCCGGGGCCAGACAGGCGTTGCTGTTGCAGCAGGGGTCGAGGATCTGCACCGGGCTGTGCACCAGATCTCCGACGAAGACCGCCCGGTCGCCGCCGGACGCGAGTCGCAGTACGGCGGAGCCGGGGGTGTGGCCGGGCGCGGACTCCAGGGTGAGGTGTTCGTCGATGCGGTGGAGGCCGTCCCACAGCACGGCCTGTCCGGCCTGGTGGACGGGCGCGATGCTGTCCTCGTAGATCAGCCGGTCGACCTCCTGCGCGCCGTTCCCGTACGCGTTGTCCGGACCGTAGTGGAAGTCGTCGGCGGCCGGAATGAGGTAGCGGGCGTGGGGGAACGTCGGCACCCACTGCCCGTCCGCCTCAACGGTGTTCCAGCCGACGTGATCGACATGGAGGTGGGTGTTGACGACGACGTCGACATCCCCCGGGCGGACCCCGGCGCTCGCCAGGAGGCCGAGGAAATCCCCCTGACGCCGGTGGAAGTACGGCGCCATGCCCGGTCGTTCGCGCCCGTTGCCCGCTCCTGTGTCGATCAGGACGGTCCGTCCGGCACTGCGCAGCACCCAGGACTGCAGCGCGATCACCGTCCTGTCGCTGTCCGGCCTCCAGTGGTCCGGTGCGAGCCACCGCTCGTTGTCCTTCCACACCTCGGCACCGACGTCCGGGAGGAACTCGGAGGTGGGCAGGAACGGCTCGTGCCACTCCACGACCCGGATGACCTCGACATCCCCCAGCACCATGCTCTGCACCCGCTCGTTCTCATTCTTCATGTGCTCGACCCTAGGAACGGCGAACGATCCCCTCAATGCGCATCCAGCTCAATGAAATACGCCTCCGTCTCATGGCTCAGACGGGAGATATCCTGGGTGGATGGATGTGGTGAGCGACGCGATCTCCGCCGTGCGCCTCGGGCACCCCGCGTCCCAGCGGGTGCGGATGGGCGGTAGCTGGTGCGCGCGGCTGGACCCGTACGACGGCGCGGGCTTTCACGTCGTCCTGAAGGGCAGTTGCTGGCTGCTGACCGACAGCGGTGCCCAGGTGTCCCTCGGCGTGGGTGACGCGGTGCTGCTGCCCCACGGCACGGGCCGTGTGCTCGCCGATTCCCCGGTCGACGCGGCGACCGCGAGGGAGAAGGCGGTACCGGCCGATCAACTGCTCCTGGGGACGGCGGCTGGGTCGGGTACGGCGGCTGCGATCGCGGCGAGGGCGAGCCCGGGGCCGGGGTCGCGAGCCCGGCCCGATCGCGATGGGACGGAGGTGCTCTGCGGCACGTACTCGCTCGACTGCAGCCGTATGCACCCGCTCATGGCGGAACTCCCCGAGGTCGTCCACCTGCCCAGCCGAGTGGGCGGCCACCTCGAACTCCGGGCCGCCATCGACCTGCTCGCCGGGGAGCTGGACGAGGTGCGGCCCGGCTCCTGCGTCGCGCTGCCGAACCTGCTCGACCTGCTCCTCGTCTACATGATCCGCGCCTGGATGGCCGAAGCCACCGGCGGAGCCTGGCCCGGTGCGCTGGGTGACCCGGTGACGGCCGCCGCCCTGCGGGCGCTGCACTCCGCCCCGGCCGCGCGGTGGAGCAACGACCTGCTGGCCGCGGCGGCGGGCGTCTCCCGGCCCACCCTGGCGCGCCGGTTCACCACCCTGGTCGGCCGCCCTCCGATGTCCTACCTCGCCTGGTGGCGGGTGATCCTCGCCGCCACCCTGCTCCGCGACACCCCGGACACGCTGGCCGCCATCGCCGGCCGGGTCGGCTACGGCAGTCCGTACGCCCTCTCCCACGCCTTCCAGCGGGAGTTCGGTACGACGCCGGGCCGCTACCGGGCGCAGGCCGCGGACCGCCGTTCGAGCGGCGAGGCCGCCTCCTCAGGGGTTCACCAGGTGTAGTGCGGCTCCGGAGGCACGCACTCCTCCTGGACCACGTCAGCGGGCTCCGCGTGAGAAGCGGGGGCGAGCGGGGCCGGCCGGCTCGATGTACCGGGACTGGACGTGCTCGTAGGCCATGGTGGTCTGCACGTCGGCGACCTCTCTGCGTTCGGTGAGGCGGTCGATGACGAAGCCGTACACGCCGTCGACGTCGGCGACGGCGATGTGCAGGAGGAAGTCGTGCGTGCCGGAGGTGACGAACAGGCCGATCACCTCCGGCAGCCGTGCCGCCCATTCCCGGAACCCCTCGATGACGGGGCGGGCCGGGGGCCGGATGCGTACCGAGATGAGCGCCTGGACGGGCCGGCCGGCCGCGTCGAGGTCCAGGGCGGCGTGGTAGCCGGTGATCACACCGCGCTCGCGCAGCAGCCGTACCCGCTCCAGCGATGTGGAGGGGGAGACCCCGGTCTTGGCCGCGAGGTCGCGGTTGGTCTGCCGTGCGTCGTTCTGCAGCTCCCGCAGAAGGGCCAGGTCCAGCGCATCAAGTTCCATGAAATCGACCCTACGGCGTACGACGTGCGGCCACCGGCCGCGTTGCCTGGGGTTCTCCTTCCCCGGCTCCGTACGGATGCCGGGCATTTCCCGCGACCGGCGCATCACGTGCGCCGAAACCCTCGATCCTCCCGCGTCAGGCGAACGAAGTTCAGAACCGGCGTTGCGGTTCCGCACGTCTGCCTAGTCTTTGCCTACCTGGTCGAACAAGCAAAGAGGATTCTATGTCTGTGGTGAACGCTCCCGGGACGACGGCGGTCGGCTTCGCGCCCGAGGAGATGGACTACTCCCTGTCCACCCGTCAGGCCCGGCTGAAGTGGGTCGTGGTCGTCGACTCCGGTCTTCCGCCCGGCCGGGCCGCCAACGCAGCCGTCTGCGCCGCGGCCCCCACCGTGACCTCGGTCCCCGGCCTGCTGGGCAGCCACGCCGCCGACGCGGAAGGCGCGGTGCACCCGGGCCTGCCCTGGACGGGCTGCTCGGTGCTCGTCGCCGACTCCGCCACGCTGCGTGCCATCCGCGCCAAGGCGGTGTCCCGCACCGACACCTTCGTGGCCGATGTGCCCGCGGCCGCCCAGAGCACCCGCGTCTACAGCGACTTCATCGCGGCCGTGGGCGAGACCGGGACCGAGGACATCGAGTACTGCGCGGTCAGCATCGTCGGCCCGCGCAACCGGGTCGACAAGATCATCGGCAAGCTCCCCCTGATGCCCTGAAGCCCTGATGCCCTGAGCCACGAGCGACGCGCGCCGCACCCGACCTCCTATTCGGTACGCAGGGACGTGGCGGTCCGGGCCCTGGCGGCCCAGCTCGCGGGCAGCAGCGCACCCAGGGTGGCGATGAGCAGGCCGCCGAGTGCGAGGGGGAGCAGTTCGGCCCCGTGGTAGACGGCGATGACGGAACCGGGGAAGCGGAGCCCCACGCTGTCGCCCATCGCGGGGATGACCCAGCCGTGCAGGGCAACCCCGAGCGGCACGCCCAGAGCGCCGGCGACCAGTCCGGTCAGGACGACCGAGGTGATGACCATCGTGACGGTCTGCCGGGGCGTCATGCCGAGCGCCTTGTGGACACCGATCTCCCGGACGCGCTCGCGGGTGTCGAGCAGCACCCCGTTGAGCACACCGAGCGCGGCGACGGCGACGAGCATCAGTGTGAGGACCGCGGAAAGCGCGTTGAGCGTGACGACCATGTCGCCGCCCGCGTCGAGCCCGCCGGCCCGGGCGGTGGCCCCCAGCGGTGCCAGGTCCTTGTTCAGCGCCTCGACATAGCGGGACACGTCGGTGCCTGACGTGACCGCGATGTGATGGCTCGACTCCGTCAGGTCGGGACGCGCGGCCGTGAGGGTCGACGCGTCGGTGAAGACCTGCATGCCGTCGTTGCGGGGGTCGAGGACCTCGCCGACGATCCGGACCGTGACCGGCTCGGCCAGGCCGTTCAGGGTGACGGTGTCGCCGACGCGGGTGCCGGTGGCGGCCAGGAAGGGGGTCGGGACCGTGGCCTCGCCGGGCTTGTCGATCCAGCGGCCCGAGACCATCGTGTAGCCGCCCCAGGAGGCGTCGCCGGAGAAGGCGATCACGTCGACGATGCCGGTCAGGCCGGACACGGTCGCCCGTACCGTCGCGGCACTGTAGTACTTCCCGGTCCCGGCGCCCGCCTCGACGGCCGCCGCGACCGCGGCGGGATCGGGCTCGGGCCGCTCGCCGGGGCGGGAGCCAGGGCCTTCGGGGCCGAAGTCCGGCAAGGGCGCGGGGACGACGACATCGGCGACGTCGTGGGCCTTGGCCTTCATCACCTCGCCGAGCGAGGCGCCCATCCCCACGGTGAACGTGACCGCGATGGTGCCGAACAGGACCGCCGTGCCCATGGCCAGCGCGCGGGCGGGCCGGGCGAAGGGCCGGGCCAGGCCCAGGGAGACCGGCTGCGGCAACGGCAGCCGGCCGGCCAGGCGCGCCGCCCACCGGCCGCGCCCCGCCGAGGCGGTACGCCCCACGGCGAGCGCGTCGACCGTACGCAGCCGGCCGGCCCGCCAGGCACTCGCCCACGCGGTCGCCGCCACCAGGCCGAGCACCCCGGCGATCACCGCCAGGTCGACCCAGGGGGCGATGGTCAGGGACGAGGTGCCGTAGACCTGCTCGGTCTCGGCCAGTACGGGGACGGCGAGCAGGTGGCCGGCGAGGACACCGAGGGCCGTGCCGACCGCGGCCGGGATCAGCGCCTGGCCGACGTAGGCCCGTACCACCTGGGCGGGGGTGAAGCCGATGGCCTTGAGGACGCCGATGCGGCGCGTCCCCATGCCGACGGCCGACGCGACGACGTTGCCGACGATGAGCACCGACATGACCAGGCCGAGGGCGCCGAACGCGATGAGGAACGGGACGTAGACGGCGGTGTCGCGCTCGGCGGACCTCTTGACGGTGAGCCAGGACCGTTCGCCGACGGCCGCCCCCGGCGGCAGGGTTTCCGTCACGGCCGCGCGGCCCGCGGCGATCTGCGCGGCGGTCCCCGCGTCGGTGAGGCGGTAGAGCATCTGGTAGCCGCCGCTGCCGGGCGCGGTGAGCGCCGGCATCTGGGACGGAACCACCCAGGCGTCGGCGGTCCCGGTCACCGAGCGGGCCACACCGACCACCGTCAGCGTCGGGTCGCCGGGCAGACCGGTGAAGGCGATCCTCATGCCCATGGTCGGGATGAGCGCGGCCCCTGCGGACAGCACGATCTCGCCGGGGCGCGCGGGCCACCGCCCGTCGAGCAGCGTCACCTCGTCCACGCCCCGGCCGGGATCGCCCCGGCCGGCCACGGTCATCGGCCATCCGGGGTTGGCCCCGTCCGACCGCGGGGTGACCGTCGCCGTACGGAACGGACCGGCCGCGCCGCTCACCCCTTCGGCGTCCTTGGACGCCGACAACCGCGCGGCGCTCACCGTGCCCGCGTCGAACTGGACGGACAGATGCGCCCCGTGCTGCTTGGCGAAGGCGTCGCCGAAGGGCGCGCCGGAGACCACGAGCAGCGATCCGCCGAGGACGGAGGCGGCCACCGCCATCATCGCGGCGAGCCCGATGACCAGCGTCTGCACCCGGCGCCGTCCCACCCCCGAGCGCACCACCGTGCCGAGCGCGCTCATCGGACGGCCTCCGGGGCGGTGGCGCCCGACCGGACGTCCTCGGTGATCCGGCCGTCGGCGATCCTGACCGTACGGTGCGTGCAGGACGCGGCCAGCGCCAGGTCGTGGGTGACCACGACGATGGTCTGGCCCTCCGCGTTGAGGTCGGTGAGCAGCGTGCTGACGTCCTGTCCGGCCGCCGTGTCCAGGGCCCCGGTCGGCTCGTCGGCCAGGAGCAGCGGCGGCCGGTTCATCAACGCCCGGGCCACCGCGACGCGCTGCCGCTCGCCGCCGGACAGCCGCCCCGGGTAGGCGCGGGCGTGCCGGTCGATGCCGAGGGTCTCCAGGAGTTCCGCCGACCGGCGGTCGGCCTCGCCACGGGCCACCCCCGCGAGCCGCGCGGGCAGGGCGACATTGTCGGCGACGGTCAGATCGTCGAGCAGGTTGAAGAACTGGAAGACCATGCCGATCTTCGACCGCCGGTACAGCGCCGATCCGGCCTCGCCCAGATGATCCACCCGTACCCCGTCCACGGTGACGGTCCCCGTGTCCGGCCGGTCCAGGCCCGCGATCAGGTTGAGCAGCGTGGACTTACCGCTGCCGGAAGGGCCGAGGATCGCGACGGCCTCGCCGGGCCGTACGGTCAGCGACGCCTCGTGCAGCGCGGGCGGGCCGTCATCGTATCGGCGGCTCACCCCGCTCAGTTCGATCACCGGCGTGGTCATGAAAGGGCTCCTCGGGTAAGGGCGGATGGCTCCGTGAACGCTAGGAGCGGGCCCCGCCCGCACACGTCGCCCGCCCGGACCCCTTGCGGTACCGCGCTGGGACGAGCCCCGGAAACGTCATCCCTGCGATGTAGGCGGCTGATGTATCCGCCGCGCAGGGAATGGCCACCGGGACGGACTCGCGGGGCCGCGCGCGGCGGCGACAATGAACCGGTGATGAACGTACGTACGACGCCGGAGCGGCTGCGCACGGCGATCCGTGACGTCAGGCACCCGGCCGGCCCGCCGCCGCAACTCACCCGGTGCGCCCGGCGGTTCGACACGCTCCTGGCGCTGGCGATGGGCATCGCCACCCTCTACTACGCCGTCGACAACTCGAAGCACCAGGTACGCCTGCTCCCACCGGGCGTGGTCCACCATGTGCCGCCCTCCGGCCTCGACGGCCTCATCCTCATGGCGACCCTCGCGCTCGTCGCCTCGGCCGCCCTCGCGCTCCGCCGCCGCTACCCGCTCGCCGTGCTGTGCGTCGTGACGGCCGCGACGCTGCTCACCCCGTACGACGTATCGCGGCTCACCTTCTACGCGTTCGTCATCGCCGTCTACAGCGCCGCCGTCCACAGCCCCTACCGGGTGGCGACCCTGGCGGCGCTGCCGGTGGCGGTCCTGCTGGTCGGCACGTCCGGGAACTCGGTGACACCGATCGTCCCCAACGAGTACGTGGCGCTGCTGATCCTGGCTCCGATGGCGGTGGCCGCGATCGGGGTGCGCACCTGGAAACTCCGGACCGACGAGGGCCGCACCCGTCTCTCCGCCCTGGAACGTGAACAGACCGAGGCGCTGCGCCGGGCGGTCGAGTACGAGCGGGCCAGGATCGCCCGCGAACTGCACGACGTCGTCACGCACAACGTCAGCGTGATGATCATCCAGGCGGGCGCCGCCCGCAAGATCATGGACACCTCCCCCGAGCAGGCCGGCAGGGCGCTGCTCGCCGTCGAGGCGGGCGGCCGGGCGGCCATGACCGAGCTGCGTCATGTCATGGGACTGCTCACCATGGCCGACGGGGACGAGGGGACGGACGGGGGCGCGGACGTCGATACGGCGGCGGAGCTGGCCCCGCAGCCCGGCCTGGACCAGTTGGAGACCCTCGTGGGGCGGGTCCGGGACACCGGCCTGGCGGTCGACCTCACCGTGACGGGCCCGCCCTGTCCCCTCCCGCCCGGCCTCGAACTCGCCGCGTACCGCGTGGTCCAGGAGGCCCTGACCAACACCGTGAAGCACGCGTCGGGCGCCCTCGCCGCCGTGACCGTCGAGTACGGCCCTGACCGGCTCCGGGTGGAAGTCACCGACACCGGTGGGCACTCGGGCGCCGGCTCGGCCACCGGAGACGGCCGGGGCCTGATCGGGCTGCGCGAGCGCCTCGCCGTCCACGACGGAACCCTGAACGCCGGCCGGCGTCTGTCCGGTGGCTATCGTGTGGAAGCGCTGATTCCCCTGGAGGCACCGTGACCGAGCCGCCGCGCGTGCTCCTCGCCGACGACCAGACTCTGGTCCGTACCGGATTCCGCATGATCCTCGGCGCCGACGGCATCGATGTCGTCGCCGAGGCGGCCAACGGGGCCGAAGCCGTCGAAGCGGCCCGCCGCACCCGGCCCGACGTGGTCCTGATGGACATCCGGATGCCCGGGACGGACGGCCTGGAGGCCACCCGCCGTATCCTCACCGGCGCCCCTGGCGAACCCCGCGTCATCATTCTGACCACCTTCGACCTCGACCGGTACGTCTACGCGGCACTGTCCGCCGGCGCCAGCGGCTTCCTCCTCAAGGACGTCACGCCCGAGCTCCTGGCCGCGGCCGTCCGCACGGTCCGTACCGGCGACGCCCTCCTGGCACCGGCCATCACCCGCCGTCTCGTGCAGCGGTTCGCCCGGCGCGGCAGCGACACCGCCGCCCTCCACCGTGACCTCGCCTCGCTCACACCGCGCGAACTGGAGGTCCTCGGCCTGCTGGCCCGAGGACTGAGCAACGCCGAACTCGCCACCCGCCTCCACCTGGCCGAGACGACCGTCAAGACCCATGTCGCCCGCATCCTCGCCAAACTCGGACTCCGTGATCGTGTCCAAGCGGTCATCGTCGCCTACGAGACAGGGCTGGTCAGCACGGGCGAACGCGAGGACGCCCAGCACCCCACCGAGCAGATGCGAGATCACGCGTGACCACGCCGCCCGCTACGCGACCCACATCATCGCGATGAAGGAGGGACAGGTCGTCGCCGAAGGACCTCCCAGGTCCACCGTCACCAGCGAACTCGTCGAGGACATCTTCCACCCGGCGCCGGACGGCCCGGTTCAGGTGAGGCCGTCGACGAGCATGAAGGCGGCCACGGCCAACAGCACGACGGCGAAGGTACGTTGCAGCAGGAGCCCGGTGACCTTGGCGGCCAGGCGTCTGCCGTCCCGGACGCCGAGGATCGCAGCGCCCGTGAAGGGGCCGACCACCGCCCAGTCGATGCCGGCGGTGGTGGCGCCGCGGGTGGCCAGGGAGGCCAGCGAGTTCGCCGAGATGACCAGCAGGCTGGTGCCGACGGCCGCCCGCATCTCGAAGGCCAGCACGGTGACCAGGGCGGGGACGGCGAGGAAGCCCCCGCCGACCCCGAGGAGCCCGGTCAGCGCACCCAGCCCGGCGCCGGTGCCGGCCGCCTTCACGGGTCGCACCCCAGGCGTCCGACCGGTGCTCGCCCGGCTGGGACACAGCATTCTGACGGCGGCGAGCGCGGCGACGCCGGCGAACGCGGCGGTCAGCACCGGTTGCGGCAGGCGGGAGGCGGCGGCTCCGGCCGCGGCGGCGGGCAGGAATCCGGCCGCCGCGAACAGGGCGCCGGCCCTCCAGCGGACGGTGCCGCCTCGGGCGTGGGCGTACAGGGCGGTGAGCGAGGTGGCGGTGACGATGATCAGGCCGGCGGTGGTGGCGGCGGCCGGGGTGAAACCGAGCAGGTAGATCAGCGCGGGCACCGCCAGGACGCTGCCGCCCCCGCCGAGGGCGCCGAGGGCGAGTCCGACCACGGCCCCGCAGATCAGGGCCAGGATCAGCGCGCTCACGCTGGGACACCGCTGCCGCCGCCTTCGCCGGTGAGCAGCGCGCCGGGCGCGTGCCCGGCGCTCCGCTCCGGTGTCTCGCGGACATCCGGCAGTACGGCGGTGCCGTCCAGTACGGCGGTGCCGTCGGGACGGGTGAGGATCAGTCCCGCCCCGGCGGCGGCGTCGAAGCCGTCGTCGACGGCGACCACGTCGCGCCCGGCGGCGTCCAGCAGGGAGGCGGCGATCGCCGCGCGCATCCCGCCGGCGCAGTGCACCCACACCGTCCCCGGCGGTACTTCGGAGATGCGGCCGGGCAGTTCGTGGATCGGGATGTGGACCGAGCCGTCGATGAAGCCGCCCGCGCGCTCGGAGTCCCGGCGCACGTCCAGGACGACCGCGCCGTCGCCGCGCTCACGGACATCGGCGAGATCGGCGAAGCGGGCGCGGGGGAAGGAAGCGAGCCGCTCGCCGGCGCGGACCCAGGTGCCCGGGTCGCCGGTGGCGGCGGAGGCCGGGCGGTCGATGCCCACCCGGGTCAGTTCTCGCTGTGCGTCGGTGATCTGCGCGGGGGTGTCGGCGAGCAGGGTGACAGGCTTGCCCCACGGGATCAGCCAGGCCAGGTAGGTGGCGAGCTTGCCCGCACTCTCGAAGTTGAACGACCCCGTCACATGCCCCTCGGCGAAGGCCGTTCTGCCGCGCAGGTCCACCACCCACTCACCGGCGGCCAGCCGGGAGGCGATCTCCTCGGCGTCCGCACGCCCCGGCGGGGTGAGGTCGACCGGCGCGGGCCCCGCGGCGTTGGCCGGGCCCATGTGCGCGTAGTAGGCGGGCACGTCGTCCAGCCCGGCGAGCATCCGTGCGACGAAGGTGTCCACGTCCAGGGCCAGCGCGTCGTTGGTGGCGCGTTCCTGGCCGATCGTGGTCGCGTCCCCCTCGGCCTGCGAGGAGGAGCAGAAGCTGCCGAAGCCGTGGGTGGGCAGCACCGGCACCTCGTCGTCCAGCTCGTCGGCCAGGCGGTGGGCGGAGGCATGCTGGGCACGGGCCAGTTGCCCGGTCAGCCGCGGCTCGACCAGATCGGGGCGGCCCACCGTGCCGATCAGCAGCGATCCGCCGGTGAACGCCGCCACACCGCGCCCGTCCTCGGCGAGGACGTAGGAGGTGTGGTGCGGGGTGTGCCCGGGGGTGGCGAGCGCGCGCAGCACCAGGCCCTCGTCCACCGTCACGGTGTCGCCGTCGGCCACCGGGGTGTGGGCGAAGGACACGTGCGCGGCGGCCGGCACCAGGTAGCGGGCCCCGGTCACCCGGGCCAGTTCCAGGCCGCCGGTGACATAGTCGTTGTGTACGTGGGTCTCGGCGACGAAAGCGATGCGCACGCCTCGCCGGGCCGCCGCGGCGATGACCTGATCGATGTCACGCGGCGGATCGATGACCACCGCCGAACGGGGGCCGCCGGACAGGTAACTGCGGTTGCCCAGGCCCTCGAATTCCAGGATGTCGACGAAGAACACGACTAGGACTCCTCTTGAACGGTGCGCCCCTGCGGGGTATTTGAAGATGGGAAGCGCCCCTTGCCGGGCACCGCCTCACCCAACTCGGGTACTCGGTGGGGTCTCGCGGTGGGGAGCGGGGGCAGGGCCCGGGCCGGCGCTGCTGCCGGGCCCTGCCTCGGCCGACCGCTCGGCGGGAGCGGCCCCGGTCAGCGCTGTTCGGGCGAGCCGGACGACGGCGACGACGGCGACGGCGACGGCAGGGATGCGTCGAGCGGTACGACGTTGAAGTACTCCTCGATGCGGTCGATGAGGCCGCCGTCGAACCGGAAGTACATCGCCGCGTGTACGTCGCTGCGGGACCCGTCGGTCATGGTCAGGTGGAGCACTTGCTGCTGGAGCACTTCGTCGCCGTGCTGGAACTGCCGCACGATGTCGTACCGAAGTGTCCCGACGTCGGCGGCCAATTGCTTCAGCAGTTCCATGTTCTCGTCGATCGGCTGGTCACCGCTTCCGTCGTTGTGCCACACGACGGCGGTCTCGGTGCACAGGGATCGCATCGTGGCGTAGTCCCGCGCCTCCCACTGCCGGAGGTAGTGCACCGCTGCCACGCGAAGGTCCTGGTCGGGTGTCATGTGTTTCTTCCTTTCGGGGTGCGCCGGTTGCGGCGGATGTCAGACGGGGGGGCCGACGGTGGTGCCGACGGCCGCGTTCTCTTCGAAGACGGGGGCGCGTTCCCCCGCTTCGACGCGCAGGGGGAGGTGGTTCTCCCGGGGAGGCAGGGGGCAGGGGAAGGCCGCCGCGAACATGTGGTGGGGAACGACGGCCCGGTTGAAGTCGAGACGGGCGGTACCGGTACCGTCCTGGGGCCGGGGCAGGATCAGCCACCGGCCCATGCCGGGTGTGTCCGTGCCGCTGGTGTCGTCGGTGAACGTGATCAGCAGGGTGTCGCCGCCCACACCGAACGCCCGGAGCGTGTGCCGCTCACCTCCCAGATCGAAGACGAGGTCACCAGGGGCCGGGAGGGTGTCCCGCATCTTCGGGCTGGTCAGCCGGGTGAACTCCAGGAGGCGTCCGGCATCCGCCGGACGGTACTCCGCCTCGACGGTCCAGGCCGGGTCCCACGGCCACGCCTCGATCCCACGCAGGCCGACGAGGCCGGGCGCGGCCGGATCCCACACGACCAGGACATGGGCTCCCCGCAGTTCCTCGATGGTGCCGCGCCGCCCGCCGGGGAAGGACAGACGGCTGGCGCCGGTCAGTTCCACCGCGCCGTCGACGGCCTGGTCATCGACGGACACGCCCTCCGCACGGGCCGCGGTCAGCGTCAGGCTCTCCGAGAAGCCGGTGGACGTCCACCGCCCCGGAACCTCGGGGACTTCCTGACCCGGTTCCGTGATCAGTCGATAGGCGATGCGGCCCGCCTTCCCGTCCGGGCCCGCCATCTCCTCCCACCGGCTCCGACGCCACCTGTCGTACCCGGTCAACGCGTCGTCACCATCGATGCAATCGCTGGACACAGTGCTCTCCTCTGTAGGTGGCGGTCAGCCGCGACCGCCGTCAGGACGTGTCGTCGGCCGGAAACCCCGACCGGTTCGACGGCCGCTCGGTGGCCGCTCGAAGGCCGGTCGATCACCGGTCGATGGTGTGGATGGTGCGCTCGCGCCGAACGATCAAGCAAAAGCGTTTGCTGTTACGGCAAATGCGGGGAGGGCCCCGTGCTGGTGATCGCGCTCTGACCGCACCCTGGAGAACCCGGCTTCCGGCAGGGGTGGTCGAGTGTCGTGTGGTGCGGCGGGCCGGGCTGGGGAAGACTGACTGACGGGGACAACCGCCCGGGGAAAGAGACCGCAGGATGACCATGGACGCTCAGCCGGATCCCGTTCGGGTCCTGGTATTCGGCGCCGCGCTGCGCGCCGGGTCCACCAACGCGCGGCTCGCCTCGCTGGCGTCGAACCTGATCGCCGAGACCGGCGCCGACGTCGACCTGGCCAGGATGCGGGAATTCGACATGCCGCTGTACGACGGGGATGTGGAGGACTCCGAAGGGCTGCCGACCGGCGCCCTGGCCCTGTGTGAACGGATCAAGCGCTGCGACGCGTTCGTGATCTCGTCGCCCGAGTACAACGCCTCCGTTCCAGGACTGCTGAAGAACGCCATCGACTGGGTCTCCCGAGTCCAGCCGCAGCCGTTCAAGACCAAGCACGCGCTGCTGGTCTCGTCCTCCCCGTCGATGATCGGCGGCAACCGCGGCCTGTGGGCGCTGCGGGTCCCGCTGGAGCACCTGGGGACACGGGTCTACCCCGACATGTTCAGCCTGCCCCGCGCGTACGAGGCATTCACCGAGGACGGCCGACTCGCCCACTCCGGCTCCCAGGAGCGGCTCACCGACACCGTCTGCGGGTTCATGCGACTGGTACGCGCCGACGTGGAGTTCGTATGCCTCCAGCGCCGCTGGTACGAGTTCCCCGGCGACCGCACCGACGCTCCGGTCACCCACCGGAGCGAGGACTGACCCACGCCTGCCGGCCTAGGTCGTGTGCGGACCAGGGTGGAGACGCGCGACGGGTGCCCCCTTCCGCCGGCATGGCACCGCGGTCACGTCTGTTCCTGGACGGTGAGTACGACCGTACGGCCGTCGGGGTCGGTGAGGGTGCGCCGGCCGGGGGTGGCGCCTGCGCCGGCCGGGAGGGTGAGACCGAGGCGCAGTGAGCCGGTGGCGGGACGGCGGGCACTGCTGGGGTACAGCTCGAAAACCGTGCCGCCCGACTCGGCCGCGTAGTGCTCCGGGCCTGCCCCGTGCCGCTCCTTGGCGAAGGTGAGTCCGAGCCCGGTGTAGAAGGCGTGGCAGGCGTCGAGCTTGTCGGTGTAGATGACGAGCAGGTCGATGTCCATGGGGCTCCTGCTGGCGGCAGATGGGACGGAGGGGCGTGTGACACCCCATCATCGCCGAACAGCGGGTACGGCCGTGATGGGCAACCGCGGCCGACCACTTGGCGCTTCTGTACTAATCGGTTCGGAAGCACTACAGTCCCCTCCGCGCCAATCGGTACCGATCGGTGCTTAATTCCCGTGGAGGGCACGGCCACGGGTGGAGCAAGGGCGGGACCGATGCGCTCACCCGCCGGGACGACCGCCCGTACCGCTGCCACTCCACGACAGGCGAACACGGCGAACGCACCCGAAACGAGAAGGAGTTCCACACATGAGCCCCAAGGAGTCCGACCGCCCCGCGCTCTCCCACCGGCTGGGCAGACGCAACGTGCTCGGCGTCGCCGCGGGTGCCGGTACCGCGGCCCTGCTCGGCCTGTCGACCGGCACCGCGGCCGCCGCCCCGAGGCCCCGGAAACCAAGGACCCCGACGACACCGACGACACTGATGGTCAAGGGCTTCACGAGCCGCTTCGCCGAAGTCAACGGCACGTGGCTGCACTATGTCACCGGAGGCCAGGGGGACCCCCTGGTCCTGCTCCCCGGGTGGCCACGCACCTGGTACCAGTTCCACAAGATCATGCCGCCGCTGGCGCGGCACTACCAGGTCATCGCCCCGGACCTGCGCGGCATGGGCGACTCCGACAAGCCCGCGGGCGGGTACGACAAGAAGAACATGGCCCGAGACATCTACGAACTGCTCCGCTCCCTCGGGCACAGCAGGGCCTATGTCGCAGGCGAGGACATCGGGTCGATGGTGGCGCACAGCTTCGCCGCGAACCACCCCGAGGCGACCCGGAAGGTCGCCCTGTGGGAGGCCGGGCATCCCACCGAGGTGTTCAACGAACTGCGCATGCTGCCCCAGCCCGGCCAACCGGCGCCGTGGTGGTTCGCGTTCAACCAGCTCGACCAGTTGCCCGAACAGCTCCTGGAGGGGCGGTTCCGGTTCATCATCGACTGGCTGATCGACTTCCAGGGCGGGGACCCCGGAGCCTTCAGCGAGGAGGCCCGGACCGTATACGCCGCCGCGTACAACGCGCCGGACGCGATCCGCGGGGGCAATGGCTGGTACCAGACCTTTCAGCAGGACATAGCGGACCTGAAGGACTACCCGGTACTGGCCATGCCGCTGCTCGGAATCGGCGGCAAGTACTACGACCTCCTTCTCGCACAGATGGAGGGATTGGCGGCAGACGCACGCTACGTCGAGTTGAGAGGGGCGGGGCACTATCTCGCCGAGGAACGCCCCGACGACATCGTGCGGGAACTCACCGCTTTCTTCGTGTGACCCCAGACCTCGACGAGCGCGAGCAAGGGCTCGGACCGGCCCCCTGCCGACGGGGATCCGCCCGCGCGCGGGACGGGCCGGTCAGGCGCTCTTGTGGTGCGGCAACTCGCCGGTGTGCGGGCGCGTTTCGGCGACGGCTTCGCAGAGTGCGGCCAGCCCGGTGACCAGGGCGTCACGGGTGGTGGGCGTCATACGGCTCATGGCCAGCCGGAGGGCCTGCTCGCGCCGACGGCGGATCTCGCGCAGGTGCGCGACACCGGCTTCGGTGAGTTCCAGTCGCGTCTCGCGCCGGTCCTCGGGACGTGGGATTCTGCGGAGGAACCCGGCAGCCTGAAGTCGGTCGCAGAGGCGGGTGGCCGACGGCGCGGCCACCGCGAGATGGCGCCGGAGCGCGCTGAGGTTGATGCCGGGCTCGCGTTCGATGACGTACATCACACGGATCTGGGCGCTGGAGACCGGTGCGGTGCTCAGGACGTCCCGGCCGTGGTCCCAGGCCATCTCCATGAGATCGAGGGCGTGTGTGACCTCAGGCAGGGGCTCGGGCACCCGCGGATGGAGGTGAACGGGGTCCTCGCGCATGTGACACTCCCATGGAGCACGGCGTGCTCGTTCCGGCTGGTCGATTCGTGGGCAGTCGCGTGATGAAGATATGTCAAGGAAAGCAGGTCCCGTACCGGTGGACAGACCCCGCGCGGTGGAACGCGTACTGCGCGAGGCCGCGCCACATGAGATTTTCGACGTACTCCGTGCCCTGATCGAACATCGGCACCGCGCGGTGTCGGTGGAGCTCTTGATGGCCGACTACGCCATGACCGAGCTGCGGCTGGTGCACGTCCTGCCCCACACCGCTCCCCCGCTCCCTCTTCTCGGCACGGCCGCGGGCCGCGCGTTCGGCACCCAGGAGCCGCACTGCGTCGACGGCCCCGCGTCCACCGTAACGGTGTTCGTGCCCGTGAGTGTTCGTGGCGACCGGCTGGGGGTGCTGAGCGTCACCCTGCCCGTCGACGCGGACAATCTCGGCGCGGACGGTCTCGGCGCGAACGGTCTCGGCGCGGACGTCAGGGAAGAGCTCAGGGAGTGCGCGGACGCGCTCGCGCACGAAATCGTGGTCGCGGGACGGGACACCGATCTGTTTCTCCAGGCCCGCCGGACCGAGCGCCTGACCCTGGCCGCGGAGATGCAGTGGCAGTTGCTCCCTGGACGCTCCTGCTCCCGGCCCGAGTACAGCATCGGCGCCCAACTGGAGCCCGCCTACGCCATCTTCGGCGACAGCTTCGACTGGTCGGCCTCCGCCGACGACCTGGTTCTCACCGTGAGCAACGGCATGGGCGAAGGGATCGACGCCGCTCTGCTCACCAACCTCGCGATCAATGCCCTGCGCAACGCCCGGCGGGCCGGCCTGGACCTGGCCGGCCAGGCTTTCCTCGCCGACCAGGCGATCTACGGCCAGCACCAAGGACACCAGTACCTCTCCACCCTGCTGCTCCGCTTTCACCTGCCGACCGGCAACGTGGAGATCATCGACGCCGGGTCGCCCCGGATCTGGCGGCTTCGCGCGGACGTCGTCGAGCCGATCGCCATGGACCCGCAGATACCCCTGGGGATGTTCGAGGACTCCGTCCACGTCCCGCAGCACTTCGCCGTCGCGCCCGGCGATCGGCTGCTGTTCATCAGTGACGGTGTCTACGACGCCCTGTCCCCCGCGGGTGAGAAGTACAGCCTCCACGCCCTGGCCAGGGTGATCATCGGCACGCGTCTGCTGCCCGCTTCCCAAGTTCCCCGGGCGATGCTGGAAGAGCTGCTGGGGCACCGGGGTTCCGGACCGGCCGCGGACGACTCCCTGGTGGTGTGCCTGGACTGGCACGGCCGCCCGGCAGCGGTCTGACGCACCCGGATCGGGGCGCGTTCCCCACCGGCGGAGCGAGGTTCCCAGCCCCATGGTTCTTCTGTGAAGGATCTGGCACTTCCGCGTGAAAGTCCTCGCGCGGCATGACTCTTCCGGGCGCCGACGGGCGGGGGGTCGGTTGCCATGGAGAGCGAAGGTGCGGGATGGTTGCCGTCAGGTAAGTATTTCTTGTCCAGTTGGAAGGTGGTGCGGTTCGCCGTTGGCGGGCCCCCCTTCATGGCCTCTACCAAGGGAAACTCCGTTACGAGAACCGAGCAGCGTCCCGTGTCAGGCATCTGGAGTCTGGCCCCGTATCCCGTGATCGTGGCCGACCCGTCCGGCACCATCACCATGGTGAACCCCGCCGCGGCCGGTCTCCTGGGCGGCGTGCTCCCCGGTACGAACATGAACGACGCGGTCCCGGCCTGGCTGGCACGGGCCCACCAGGAGGCCGTGGTGCGTGGGCGGTTGCCGGCCCAGGGGGCTCAGGGCGTGGCGGCTCTTCCGTCGGTCTTCGGGCGGATCGCGGCGCAGAGTTACGAGGCGCACCCCACCCAGGGGCAGGACGGGAACGTGGTGTGGTGGCTGGTCGATGACACGGATCGGCGGCTCGCCGAGGAAGCGCTCGCCGAGGAGCGGGAGCGCACCACCTTCCTCACGGAGGCGTCCAACGTCCTGCTGGCTTCGCTGAACACCGACCGGTGCATGAGCGCCACCGCACAGCTCGCCGCCGAGTACCTGGCGGACATCGCGGTGGTCGTCGCCCCCGCGGCGGGGCAGAAACTCCCCGTCGCACACGCGGTGTCGGGCCAGGACGTCACGCGCACCGTGATCACCGAAGACCCCTCCCACCTCCCGGGCCTGAGTGAGGCACTGCAGGGATTCCCGCCGGTGCCCTCCCGGTGGATCGATCCCGCCGTACTGCCCGACTGGATACTCCCCGAGGACTTCACCGGGACGATCGGGTCGGTCGTGGTCACACCGCTGCCGGGTCATGGTGTTCCCGCGGGCGCCCTGATCCTGCTGCGCGGCACGGTGCAGAGCGGATTCACGGAGAACGAGGAGATCTTCGCCCGGTTGTTCGCCGCCCGGGCCGGCGCCGCGCTGTCCGCGGCCCGGCTCTACGCCGAGCAGAGCGACATCACCCAGACCCTCATGCGGGACCTGCTGCCTCCCCAGCTCCACCGCATGAACGGCGTCGAGTTCGCCGGCGGCTACCAGGCCGCCGGGGACCGGGACCGCGTGGGCGGAGACTTCTACGACGTCCACCCCGGCAGCAGCGAGAACGAAGCCTCCCTCGTCATCCTGGGCGACGTCTGCGGCAAGGGCCTGGACGCGGCGGTCCTGACCGGCAAGATCCGCAACACCATGCAGGCGCTCATGCCCTTGGCCGCGGATCACGAGCGGATGCTGCAGCTCCTCAACGGGGCGCTCCTCAACTCCCACCACGCGCGCTTCGCGACCATGGTCATGGCCTCGGTCCAGCGCAGCAGGAACCGGGTCCTGCTGCGTCTCACGTCAGCCGGTCATCCCGCGCCCCTGGTGGTGCGCACCGACGGCAGCGTCGAGGAGATCCTCACCCGCGGCACCCTGGTGGGCGCACTCCCCCACATCGAGGCGCACACCGTCGAGACGGTCCTCCTTCCCGGCGAGACCTGCCTGCTCTACACCGACGGAATCACCGAGGCCAGAGGCGGTCCGCTGGGTGACGAGATGTTCGGCGAGGAGCGCCTGAAGCGGGCACTGGCAGAGTGCGCCGACATGCCCGGCGAGGCGATCGTCGAACACATCCAGATGCTCGCCTCCCAGTGGCTGCGCAGCGGCAGCCACGACGACATGGCCGTCGTCGCGATCACCGCACCCCCCGCCATCCATCTGAGCGCGGTGAACGGCCACACCCGGGGCAGGTACACCGCATGAACGTGACGACCGCGGAAACCCACCGCATCCGAACGATGCGGGACCACCTGTGGGCGACCATGACCGATCGCGACGAACACGGAGCCGCGGGCATCGTGTTCTCCGCACTGGACGAGGGGATGGATGCCGAGGCGGTCCTTCTCGACCTCATCGCGCCCGTGCAGGCAAGGGTCGGTACCGAATGGGCGGCCAACCGGCTGACCGTCGCCCAGGAGCACGCGGCGAGCGCCATCGCCGAGCGCGTCATCGCCGCCGTCGCCCACCGCCCCGCCCCGCGCGCCACACCCGGGCTCGGCCGGGTCACGGTGGCCTGTGTGGAACAGGAATGGCATGTCCTGCCGGCCCGGCTCCTCGCCGAGGTCCTCACGCTGCGGGGCTGGCACGTCGACTTCCTCGGCGCCCAGGTGCCCACCCCGCACCTGGTCGCCCATCTCCACAGCAGCCCCGTGGACGCCGTCGCCCTCTCCTCCTCCGTCCCGACCCGGCTGCCCGCCGCCCATGCGGCGATCAGCGCCTGCAAAGCCGTCGGGGTGCCCGTCCTGGCCGGCGGGGCCGCCTTCGGGCCGGACGGACGTTACGCACACCTGCTGGGCGCCAACGCCTGGGCTCCCGACGCGCGCAGCGCCGCCAGGCAGCTCGCGGACGGCATCCCCCGCCCCGGCCTCAGCGAGGGGCGGCAGCGGTTCGACGACCTGCCGCATCTGAGCGACCAGGAGTACACCCTCGTCGCCCGCTCCCGAGGACAACTCGTCAAGCAGGTACTGGTGGGGCTGGAGGAGCGCTTCCCGGCCATGGCCGCCTACACCGACCGGCAACGCGAACACACCGCCGAGGACCTCGCCCACATCGTCGAGTTCCTGTCCGTCGCCCTTTACGTCGACGACGACGACCTGTTCACCACCTTCCTCACCTGGACCGCCGGCATCCTCACCGCCCGCCGTGTCCCCGCCCGGTCCCTGCGTCCCGCCCTGGACATCCTGGCGACCGAGCTCAAGGACTTCCCCCGCACCACCCGCGTACTCGACCAGGCACGACGTGCCCTGGACGGCGCCGTCACCCCCACCGGCCGACACCCCGGAGCCCCCGTCTGACCGGGGCTCCTTCTCGGTCCGGGGCTCCTTCTCGGTCCGGGCCGGCCTCGCTCACCTGAGGGCGTCGGCCAGCAGGCTCGCGGCCACCGCCGCTCCGTCGGTGCGGATCTCGGTGCCCAGCGCCTTTGCCCGCGCACGGGTCTCGGGCGCCAGGGCCGTCTTGAACGCGACGCCCAGGGACTCGACGGACGGAGCCGGACCGTCGAGTGCCGCACCGATGTCCAGGTCCGCCACCCGGCTTGCCCAGTACGGGTTGTCCGACATCTGGGCTGCCACCACCACTTGCGGTACGCCCGCCCGGGCGGCCGTCGCTGTCGTGCCAGCGCCGCCGTGGTGCACCACGGCGGCCACCCTGCCGAACAGCCGCTGATGGCTGACCTCGCCGATGGCGAAGCAGTCGTCCCCGTCGTCGATCAGGCCCAGGTCGGCCCAACCGCGGGAGACCAGTGCGCGGTGCCCCTGTGCGCGGAGCGCCTCGATGACCCCGCGGGCGATGTCCTGCGACGGGCTCAGGCTGCCGAAACCCACGTACACCGGCGGCTCACCCGCCTCCAGGAACGCCACCAGGTCGGCGGGGAGCGGGCGTTCGTCCGCCAGGCTCCACGCGCCCGTCTGTGTCACGTCGAGGCCCGGGGTCTCCCGCCACGGTCCCAGGGCCGGGTCCGCCGCCAGCCACGGCCGGTCCGTGATGACGTGGTCGCGGACGTTGTCCACCGGTGGAAGACCCATCGATGCCCGGTGGCCGTTGAGCGTCTCGCCGAACTGCGCGTTCACGTGGTGGGCGTCCAGCTCCCACCGCGTCAGGTTGTCGTTCACCTCCGGCTCCGGCCAGCCCGGCCGTGGCGGCGGGGCATGGTGCGGTGACGGCAGGTGGACCGCCGCGTAGCTCGCGTACACGTAGCGGACGCCCGCGGCCTCGGCCACGGACCGCGCGGCAATCTGCGCCAGACCGGCCGCCATCAGCACGTCACATCCGTCGACCGCCGCGGGGAAGATGTCGAACTGGGTGTCCACCAGTTCCGTACGGTACCGGGACAGCTCCGCCGCCGACGGCAGGCCCGTCCCGCGCATCAACTCCCGCACCGGTGGCCCGACAGGCACCAGTCGCACCCCGAGACCGGCCAGCCGCTCCGCGAACTCCTCGTCCGGCGGGGCGCACATCCGCACCTCCACACCGAGCGCCTGTAGCCGCACCGCGAGTGCCACCAGCGGTTCGACATCGCCACGCGTCCCGTATGTGGACAACAACACCCGCATTCCGCGCCCTCTTTCGTTCTGTCGCCCCATATGCGGCAGCAGTGTAGGTCGTGCGGTGCTCCATGCGGCAGTGGTTCCCGAACGCCACGGTGATGATCGAGTCGATTGACGCCTTGTCTCGCCCGGAGCGGTCTCCGGTGACTACGGTGAGCGCCAGCGTGCCTTCCAGGCCGGTTCCCGATCGTCAACACAACCTGAGAGCTGCTGAATGCAAAGTTCGTCGGTGTTCGTCCCTGATGTTTCGGTCATATTGCCCTGCGCCGGACTCGGAACCCGCTTCAGCGCGCCTTACCCGAAGGAGTTGCACTGTCTGGCTCCTGAGGTCACGGTCCTGGACCGCAGCCTGGAGACCGTGGTCGAACTGACCAAAAGCGGACTCAATGTGCGTCTGGTCGTCGTATTCGGGACACACAAGCTGGAAACGGTGCGTTATCTCGCGCGCTACTCCGAGACCTTCCACCTGGTCTTCGTCTACCAGAACGAGTCGTTCGAACCGGGTCTCGACGGAGCGATCCGGTCCGCGCTGCCCCTGACGCGAGGGCCGGTGGCCCTTGTCCTTCCCGACATCGTTGTCTCCGGCGCGGACAGTGCCGGCAGTCTCCTCGCCGCGGTGCGGCACACAGAGGTGACGGGGTGGAGCGTCGTGGCCGCCGAGGAGCGGGATCCCGAAATACTGCGGCAGATGGGCGCGTTGGCCGTGGTCGAGGCGGACGGCGTCCTGACCGTCGACGCGGCCACCGACAAGCCGACGGACCCTTCGGACTTCAACGCGTTCTGGGGCATGGTCGCGGCCGCCGAGAACGAGGCACACAGGTTGCCCGATGTGGTGGCGAAAGGGGTGGAGAGCCCACTGACCGGTGCGGTCGCTCTCATGGTGGAAGGAATCGTCAACTACAACACCCCCGCGGGCTGACATCCCCGGCGCCGACGCCGGCACCGGGACGGCGTGCGCGACGATCCGTCAGCGACCGGTGGTCACTCCGCTCCGGGTGTCCTGTAGCCGGGGATGGAGGGCCACCGGACCGTCATCACCACCGAATCGTCCTCCGCGGTCCAGGAGTGGTCGACGCCGGGTCCCCACACCACGTAGTCGCCTTGTTCTTCGAGGAGGACGCTGTGGTCGGGGAACTCCATACGGAATCGGCCGCTGATGAGGACGAGGAGTCCCGTGCGTTCCTCCCCGGTGACCCATGCGGTGCGCCGGTCGCCGCGCGGATGGTTGCCCCATTTGATCTCGGCGTCGTGGCTGTGCCGCGGGTCCCCGGGGGCTTTGAAGTGGCCGAGGAGCCAGCCCCGGTCGTCGGCCGCGTCCTTGCTCGCGTTGCCCACATATACACCGCTGTTCACGGTGAGGACGCTAGCAGAGGGACCCGGCACCCATGACGACGTACCAGCGCCGGCGGCCCCGCGCGTCAGCGCTCCTCCAGCGCGTCCAGCGCCACGGCCTGTGCGATGGCCAGGCGGCGGTCGAGGTCCGGGGCGAGGAGTTCGAGCACGTACCGGTCCCGCAGCCCGAACTTCTTGTCGACCGCCATCAACCGCTTGCCACTCTCGGTGAAATCGAAGTGGTACGGCCAGAGGAACGGCACGAAGTCCGTGAACGGCAGCCACTCCCAGACCCGCCGCACCCCGGCCACCATCCGGTTGCGCTCGCGCCCGGTGAGGTCCATCGTGCCCGGCTGCCGCATGTTCCAGGTCGAGCGGAAGAGGGAGGCGACGGGTTCGTCGCGGAAGGACCCGATGATCTGGCCCCCCGCGTCGCGCACGTCGTACACGGTTTCGGGGTCGAGGAGCTGGCGGGCCTCGAAGGTGCACAGGACGTGTTCCTTGGACTCGTCGGTGTAGAAGGCCATCTGTTCCCTGAGCGTGATCCGTTTCTGCTGGGCGAAGGCGACGACCTCGCCGTCGGAGCCGTCCGGCCGGGCTGCGGTCACCACGTACTCCTTGGTCATGAGGGTCATCTTCTGCCGGATGGTGAACCGCTCGTGTGCCTGTACGTGTGCGCTGTCCATGTGACGTCTCCCGTTTTCCGTTTCTCGTACCGCCCGGCCGTGTGCCGTGTGCCGTGTGCCGTCTGCCGGGCTTCCGGCTCGACCGGTTCATCGTCACCGTGGCGGCCGGCCCGGCGCAGTCCCCGGAAGTAGCGGCCGGGAACGACGGACGGCGACGGCGCGGACGCTCCAACAGCGTTCGCCCTGACGGTGGTTGGCGACTTTCGTCGTTCGCCGGTACGACGGGGGGATGATGCGGGCGCTCCCGCTCTCTACCTATCGTCGGTCCGTGGACGTGGAAGAAGCAGACACCCCCCGCTCCGTCCGGGCACTCCTGTCCCGGCTTGCCGCCGCGTCGCCCTGGAGCCGCCAACGGATCGCCGGGGAGGCCGTGGTCACCGTTGCTCTCGCCGGGATCGCGGGGGTGTTCGACGCCGTGGGGGCCGGGGTCGGGGCCCGGACCTTCGCCGTTGTCGCGGGCGTCGCCCTGCTGTCACTGGTCCGGCGCGCGCTGCCGGCGACGGCGCTGGTCCTCTCCGCCGCCGCGGCCGGGGAGCTGATCGCCGCGGTTCCGCTGCTGGTCTACGCGAGTTGGTCGGCGGGCAGTCGCATCGTGAGACCCTGGCGCGTGGCCGCCGCGTACGCCGCCGCGCTCGTGGCCCACACCGCCCTGACCGTCCGCAACGAGATCGCCGCTGGTTCCGACCTGTCGCTGACCATCACGGGCGGGCTGGGCGCGGGCGCGTTTCTGGCGCTGGCGATCGTGCCGGGGCTGGCCGCCCGCTACCGGGCCCAGCGCCGCGCGCTGCTCGGTGCCCTACGGAGCAACAACGCCCAACTCGTACGGGAACAGGCGATGGTGGCACGGGAGGCGCGCCTGTTGGAGCGCACCCGCATAGCCCGGGACATGCACGACAGCCTCGGTCACCAACTCGCCCTGATATCGGTGCACTCGGGCGCCTTGCAGGTCGATCCGGAGCTGACCGACCGGCAGCGGGAAGGGGTACGGATCCTGCGGGACGCCTCCGTGACCGCGATGGGGGAGCTGCGCGAGGCCGTCGGCATCCTCCGCGAGGACCAGGAGGACCGGGACGACCGGAAACCGCTCGACGGCCCGGACGCCGGTCGCTCCGTCCACCGGTCCGTCGACTCGATCGACGCTCTGGTCGACTCCTCCCGCGCCGCCGGCGCGACCGTACAGGTGCACCGGTCGGGCACCCGGCGGCCGCTGATGCCCACCGTCGGGCACACGGCGTACCGCATAGCCCAGGAGGGCCTGACCAACGCCCACAAGCACGCGCCGGGCGCCCCCATCGGCCTGGCCCTGCGCTACGAGCCGGACAGCCTGGTGGTGGAGGTCGCCAACGGGCCCCGTCCGGCCGGGTCGGCGCAGGGCCCGGCCGCGATCAGCGGCGGCCAGGGACTCAGGGGCCTGCGGGAACGGGCCGGGCTCGTCGGCGGCATGGTGCACACCGGTCCCACCGCGGACGGCGGTTTCCGTATCGCCGGCATGCTGCCGTACGGCACCGGGGACGGTGTGCCGAGCCCCGGCCCGGACGGCGCGACCTCCGTCGGACCCGGGAACGACTTTGTGGGGCAGATCAGCAGGGGCGTTGCGGGCGACGGTGGAGCGGTCATCAACCGTATCGATCCGCCAACGGAGTTCACCACCGTCATGACCAACAAGAGGAACCTGGCCATCGGCTGCGCCGTCACCGCTGTTGTCCTGGTCGGAGGCATCGTCGCCCTGGGAGCCTGGGGAACGAGCGAGGTGATGAAGGAGATGAAGAAGACCGGCATCTCACCACGTGTGTACGAGTCGGTGAAGGTGGGCGATGCCGAGTCGGACGTACAGAGCGAACTGCCCGACGGGGACTCGTGGCTGACGTCGGATCTGAAGGACCAGGGTCCCGCGCTGCCCGAGGGCGCGACCTGCCGCCACTTCACCTCCGACGAGGACGACCTCGACACCGTGACCGTCTTCCGGTTCTGCTTCCGCGACGGGAAACTGATCGCGAAGGAGACCTTCGAAGCGACATGACCCGGCGCGCCGTACCGCGGGACACCTGTGCGACACACCCGGTCGGGTCAGGGCATGATGGCGGGGCCACGCCATCCGCTCCACGACCGACACCGCGCAGGAGGCTCTGTGATCCGGGTCCTCGTCGCCGACGACGAGCCGCTCATCCGGGCCGGTATCAGGATGATCCTCACCTCGGCCGACGACATCGACGTCGTCGCCGAGGCGGGCAACGGCCGTGAGGCGGTGGAGACCGCGCGGGGCACCGCCGTGGACGTGGCCCTGCTGGACATCCAGATGCCGGTGATGGACGGATTGACGGCCCTGACCGAACTGCGCCGCGCCGCGCCGGACGTGCGGGTGCTGGTCCTCACCACGTTCGGCGAGCGGGACAACGTGCTGCGCACACTCGGCCACGGCGGCGTGGGCTTCCTCCTCAAGGACTCCGCGCCCGACGAACTGATCCACGCGGTGCGGGCGGCGGCGGCCGGGAACGCCTATCTCTCGCCCGCGGCCACCCGGCACGTGGTGGACGCCCTCGCCTCCCCGGGGGCCACCACCCGCGCCGACGAGGCCAGACAGAGGGTCGACGGGCTGACGGCGCGGGAGCGCGATGTGCTCGCGCTGCTCGGCGAGGGCCTCTCCAACGCGGACGCCGGGCGGCGGCTCCACATGAGCGAAGCCACGGTGAAGACCTATGTCAGCCGCATCCTGACCAAGCTCGGATGCGACAACCGGGTACAGGCGGCGCTCCTCGCCCGCGACGCCGGAGTGCACCCGGGCGGAGTGTGACCGTGGGGCCCGTACGGCAATGGCGTTGTCCGATGCCTGAGTAGAAGTACTCAGGCACCCGGTCCGCTTCTGAGGGACGCTGGGCCCATGACCGCGCCGCCCCTCCCCAACTCCCCGCCGTGGCCGACCCACCACCCCCACCACTACACAGGGGGCACCCATCCGCTGCCGCCGCGGCGGCGCAGGTGGCCACACACCGTCGCGGACATCGCACTCGCGATCGGCCTGCTCGTGATCGATGTCATCGCCGCCCTCGTCGCGTTCGTCTTCGGACTCGACGCCGCGGGATACGCGATGTTCGACCCCGCGGCCGACAACGCGTCCGTCCCCCTCACCCGCCCCTTCGCCTACGTGGCCGTGGTCGGCGGCATCGTCCTGGTCTCCGCGTTCCTTCTGCTCATGGCCCGCGCGATCACCAGCGGCGGCGTCCAGGCCCTCGCCGGACTGGTCCTGGTGCTCGTGGCCGTCATCGGAATGCACGACGCGGAGCGCACCGCGCACCCGCGGCCCGCCCCGGCCTCTCCCTCCATCGACCCGGGCGCACTGTGCCGTTCCGGCGGCGACAACAGCGAATGCGGCGGATCCTGACCTTGTCGTGCGGGCCCGGGGAACTCAGGCGGAGGACAACTGTTCCGCGATCTCCTTGACCCAAGTGGCGCTCTTTCCCGGGTCGTTGAGGGAGTCCGCCCACTCCTCCGGGGTCAGCCGGTGGTGGGTGGGGCCTGCTTTGAGAGCGACGAGAAGTGCTCTGGCCGAGTCCCGCATTTCAGCCGTTGTGCTGCCGCTCCCCTTGATGTCCGCGCCCGCCGCCAATCCGTAGACTTTACGGGCCATGGCCTGGCGTTCACCGTTCTCCACCTTCTTCCAGAACTTCAGGGCCTCCTTCAGCGCGTCCTCGCGGGAGGCGGGCTCCGCCGGGGTCTGGTCCGCCGCCCAGCGTTCGGGGTGACGGGCCCCGTCGTAGCGCTTCTTGCCCGCGCGACCCGCCCGGTAGGCGGTGACACCGAGGATGAGGCCGGCCGCACCCGCGGCGAGGCCCCAGCCGACCGGGTTGCTCGCCAGTCCGGCTCCGCCCGCTGTGGCGGCGACCGCCGTCACGATGCCGCCCGCGGCCTTGGTGGACTCGCCCACGGCGGTGAGCGCCTGCTTGCCCATCTTGTTGCGCTGCTTGCCGAGCGCGTACGTGTGCACCGTGTCCATCGTGTTCACGTCCTCGGCGCGCCGGACGTCCCTGGCGGCGTCACGGGCGTCCCCCATCGCTGCCCAGGCCACGTCGATGGCCTCGGAAACACGCTCCAGCCGGTCCTCGCCCTCATGGCCCCAGTGGGCATCCAGCGCGACGTACGCCTCGGCCGCGGCCCATTCGGCTTCCTGCCGCGCCTGGTCGAGCCGGGCCAGTGCCTCCTCGTCGATGCGATCGGGCTTTCCGAGCCCTTTCAGGGCACGGTATTTACGGGCCGTCAGGCCGAAGCGGCCCGCCGCACGGGCGCCCTTCACCGCGCCGACAGCGCTGGAGCCGATACCGCTCGCCTCGGCCGCCGTCATGGCGTGCGCCGCCTTCTGGGCCTTGGTCAGCTCCTTGGCGATCCCGAGGGCGTAGTTTCCCGCGCCGGCGGCGCCGATGACCGCGTCGGCCGTCTTGGAGTTGGCCTTCTTGTCCGCTCCGTGGAAGGCGGCCCCGCTCTTGTGCTTCCCGGCGTCCTTCTTGGCTTTGGCCGCTTCCATGCCGCTGAGCACGGCGCCGGCCGTCTCCGTGAGGAGGTTCTCCGACGCGGCGGCGGTCCCCGAGGAGCCGGCGGAGTGTTTGAGGCCGTCATTGGCCGTGGCGGAGGCTTGCTGGGAGACACCCGCGTTGGCGGGGACATGGACGCCCTTGACGAAGGTGTCGATGAATTCGAGATGCCTCTTGAGCTTGTCGAGAACCCCGGCGATCCGGTCGCGATAACTCTTCGCCCCGGTGGCCGCGTTGTCCTTCTCCGGCGCCTTCTCCTTCGCCGTACCCCTGGCGCGCTGCACCGCCGCGGTCGCGGCTCGGTTGCCGGCGCTGGACTGGATCTCGAAGAGGGCGCGCTCCGCAGAGTTCTCCGACGGACTCCCGGCCCGGCCCCTGTCCCGGCCCTGGGGCTGCCGGTTCGGCGTCAGCGTGGCCACCGACTGCCGAGTTGAGGTGCGATAGACCGGGGTGCTCATGAACGTACCTCTCCTGTGCCGGACCAGGGCGAGTGGAGACTAGCCAGGCATGGCCAACAGAAGGGGTGTGCTGGGGGAACTTCTCATGGATGGTGCGGAACACGTTCCGAAGCGCCCGTTTTGCCCTTGCGTGCCGGGCCCACCGGTGCGCAAACCACTCAAGTCCCGTACCAGCAATGACATTTGTCACCTGACCCACGAATGCCACGCATGGTCGATCTTTCGGGGTTTCACCCCTTTGCGGCCTTGCACTCCTCGCTAAGGGCTGATTAAGAGATATGACGTCGGCTCATTGGTGCCGGGCGAGTCGCTGCTGGTCCGCCCGGGCTTCTGGTCGAACTACCTCTTGGTGATTTGTGGCGCAGGGGGCCGAGCATCCGGGTTCCAGAATGGTTCGGTGAGGACGGCGCCGATGCCGATGTCCTGTCTGAGGTCCTCTTCGATCCTGAACGCCGGCCGCTGTTCAGGGTGCCGGCAGAAGGTGGCCCCGGAGCCGTGGTGATCTACCGCAACCTGGATGGCGACTACGGCACCGACCACCTCCTCACCCATCCAGGCAGAGGCTACGCCGAGCAGATCGCCGGCCGGGACGGAGAAGTCTCCGGTGCTGGGCTGACATGGCACGAACTGATCCGGATCGCCGACAGGGGCCATTGAGCTCCCGCGGGTCTTCGGGTCGGAGTAGTCGCCGGACTTGGCGTGGAATCCGATCGCTCCGGCCGTGATGGCGGCGAAGCCGAGGGCGGCAGCGATGCCCAGCGGCTGCCGGAACAGCGCGCCAATCGGCCGGATGATCTCCGGCCAAGAGCCATCAGAAGCGCCCCAGGTTCGGCAGTCCCTCATCCTTGCCGCCCGGGGCGCAGGCGGCTGGCCGGCGACGGCGGCGAACACGGTGAGGCCGTTCCCCGACTCCGCCCTGGCGGGCGGGGTGGGTGGCGGGTGTCCATCGGGTCGCCCGGCGGCCACTCAGCTTTCGGCGGTGCCGTCGTCTTGGGCGACTTCGTCGACAAGCCGGCGGAGGATGCGTTCGTGGAGGGCGGCAAGGGTGTCGAGCTCGTCAGGGGCGAGCAGATCGATGAAGTACCGGCGCACATTGTCCACATGCTGGGGTGCCGCTTCCTCGATCGCCCGGCGCCCGGCAGGCAGCAGGCGGACGAGGGTGCTGCGGGCGTCGGCCGGGTTGGCCTCGCGGGCGACCAGTCCGCGCTGCTGCATGCCCCGAACCTGATGGGAGAGACGGCTCTTCTCCCAGAGAAGCAGGTCGCACAGCTCTCGCGCGGGCAAGCGCTCCTCGGGATGCTCCGACAGTACGGCCAGGATCTCGTAGTCGGCCTCACTCAGTGCGGAGCCCTGGAGGAGGCGCCGCTGCAGGCGGACACGAAGCTGGTGGTGCGCGTGCACGAAGGTCCGCCAGGCGCGGTCCTCCCGGGCGTCGAGCCACTTCGGTTCCGTTGACATGCACCCATTCTAGCTAGAGGTTGAGGACTCAATCAAATGGAGTTATCGTTGAGTCCTCAACCGCTTTGGCGGAGAGGCCCCTCCCTGTCGCACCGCGCGGAGGACCGCCTTCCCTCCCACACCCGCACGGCTGCACCGGACGGGTGGGTCACCAACCTGCACCAGGAGTAGCCATGTCCATCCGCATCGTCGCTCTCGTCGGTTCCGCGCGTTCCGGTTCGCACAACCGACAACTCGCCGAGACCGCAGTCAAGCTCGCTCCCGAAGGAGTCGAGGTGCAACTCCAGGAGAGCCTGGCGCAGGTGCCCTTCTACAACGAGGACATCGATGTCGAGGACGGTGTCCCGCAGCATGCCGCGGCCCTGCGTGAGGTGGTCGCCCATGCTGACGCCGTCCTGCTGTTCGTCCCCGAGTACAACGGCACCATGTCCGCCGTCCTGAAGAACGCCATCGACTGGCTCTCCCGCCCGTTCGGCGCCGGCGCCCTCGCCGGCAAGCCCGTCGCCGTGATCGGCGCCTCCGGCGGCCAGTACGGCGGTGTGTGGGCACACGAGGACGCCCGGAAGGCCGCGAAGGCCGCAGGCGGCGCCGTAATCGAGGACATCACTCTCTCCATCCCCGATTCCCTGAACCGGTTCGCCGGAATCCACCCGCTCGACGACCGTGAGGTCGCCACCGAACTGGTTTCCGCCGTCGGCCGTCTGGCGCAGGCCGCCCAGCGGGCGGCCAAGGAAGTGACTGCCGCACGCTGAGTGTCATCCACCACGAAAGCAGGCACACCTCATGAGCGCCATCACCATCATCGGCCTGGGCGCCATGGCCCGTGTCCTCGGCACCCGCGCCGTCGCCGCGGGTCACAGCATCCAGGTCGTCGGCCGCAACGGGACCGAGGCCGCCGCCCTGGCCGGTGAACTCGGCGGCAACACAACAGCCGGGACGGTCGGCAGCGGTGCCCTGACCGGTGACCTCGTCGTCCTGGCCGTGCCGTACGCGGGCGCCGCGTCGATCGTCGGTCAGTACGGGGACGCGCTGGCAGGCAAGGTCATCGTCGACATCACCAACCCCTTCGATCTCACCACCTTCACCGACCTCGTCAGCCCTGACGGCAGCTCCGCCGCACAGGAGATCGCCAAGGCCGCCCCGGCGGGCGCGCAGGTCGTCAAGGCGTTCAACACCCTCTTCTCCGGCGTTCTGGCCTCCGGCGAGGTCGAGGGCCACCCGCTCGACGTATTCCTCGCCGGTGACGATGCCGGCGCCAAGGCATCCGTGTCCTCGTTCGTGGAGAGCCTCGGACTGAGCCCGCAGGACACCGGGGACCTGAAGATGGCCCACTGGCTGGAGGGAGCGGGCCTGCTGATCGTCGGTCTGGCCCAGCAGCGGAAG
This sequence comes from Streptomyces sp. NPDC087310, assembly GCF_044744405.1. NCBI lineage: Bacteria > Bacillati > Actinomycetota > Actinomycetes > Kitasatosporales > Streptomycetaceae > Streptomyces > Streptomyces sp. NPDC087310. The sequence continues at coordinate 520,497 of NZ_JBIUYF010000009.1, forward strand.
AACTTCGCCCTCAGCGTCAAGATTCTCGGCTGACAGCACGGTGAACCCGCCCGCCCGCGCGGCCCGAGACGGAGACCCGGTATCCCTGTGCCAGATCCGAATGGACCGGGCCCGCAACGTGCGGGGGGCGTCATCCGGAGTCCGAGTCACAACGGCGCCTTGCCGCTTCGCCCTGCTGCCGCGCCCCGCCGACGGCTTGGTCGGCGGCCCGGCCCCGGTACTGGTCGGCTGCACCGCAGTACGTCCCCTGACACGCAGGCACCATCGCCGCGGTCATCGCCCGGAGGGCGGCCGATCGTGCGAGCCCACAGCAGTGAAGGAGCACACCGATGAAGTTCGGGATGATCGGTGCGGGAACGCTGTCCCGCGCCATCGCCGGTCACGTCGTGAAGGCCGGACATGACGTGATTTTCAGCAACAGCCGCGGCCCCGAGACGCTGGGTGACGTCGTGGCCGCCTTTGGTCCTCGCGCCTCGGCCGGCAGTGTGGCCGAGGCCGGTGCCGCGGACATCGTCGTCCTCGCGGTCCCCTGGTCGAAGGTCCGCGAGGCGGTGCGCCACCTGCCGGCCAGGGAGGGGCGGATCGTCATCGACGCAACGAACCAGTGGATCAAGCTCACCCCCTCGTTTGTCGCAGAGCACCTCGACATCGGTGGAAGTGAACTGGTCGCCTCGCTGATCCCCGGGGCACATGTCATCAAGGCCTTCGACAACATGTACGGCCGCTACGTCGCAGCGGACCCCGTCACCGAAGCCGGCCGCCGGATCCTCTTCTACGCCGGCGACGACCAGGATGCCAAGAGCCTCTTCCGCTCCGTCGTCGAGGGCTTCGGATTCGCTCCCGTCGACCTCGGCCCGCTGGTGATGGGGCGCCTCATGCAAGTGGACGGAGGGCCGCTGACCGGTCTGCACGCCATCCGAGAGGGATGACCACCCCGTACCACCAACCTTACGGCCCTCAGCCCTCCGCCCCCGGCGGGACCACACCCCACGCAACAGGAGTTCGCTCAGCGGCCGTTCGTCACCGGCAGAGCCAACCGAACGCCGCGCTCAGCGCCGTCGTGTCGACGGTCAGCCAATTCACACTCAGCCGTCGGACAGCCCGTCACGGCCCCAGCCCAGGTGGGGAATTGCAGGACCGCTGACACGTGGACACTCCGAGCCGGTCGGCAGGTGATCGGACTGTGCCTCGGACCCTCGATCTCCACGGCCACCACACCACCGTGACCGGCACCGGTATCACCGCGTTCGCACTGGTCTCCCTCCGGACGGAGGCGCGGCACGCATGACACATCGTCGCCACGAAGCCGCCTTCCCGGTATCCGCAGGCTGCCCGGTACGACTGGCCTCTTTCCCAGGGCAACCCACACACATCTCGCAAAGGAGCAAGACGATGACAACGGAGCCACAGCAGTCGGCCGCCCGCCGCGCATTCCTCAAGCGGACGCTGGCCGCCGCCGCAGTGCCCGCCATAGCCGCTTCGATCGGCGGCGCACTGCCGGGCACCGCAGCCGCAGCCGCAGCCGCAGCAGAGGCTTCCGACCTGCCCGAGTTCGCGCCGGTGCCGAGGAGCGCGCTGGGACCCGCGCTCAACGCCGACGGCTATTTCGTCGGCCGCATCAAGGACAACCTGTACTGGGTCACCGACTCCCACTACCAAACCATGTTCCTGAGCACACGCGACGGGGTCGTACTCGTCGACGCACCGCCGAGCATCGGCCACAACCTGCTGCGCGCCATCGACGACGTCACCAGGGCCAACGGCCGACCCAGCAAGGTGACTCACCAGGTCTACTCCCACTCCCACGCCGATCACATCGCGGCCTCCGCCATCCTGGGCAAGGACGTCGTCCGCATCGGCCACACCGAGACCCGTCGCCTGCTGCTCACCGACGCGGACCCCAACCGGCCGGCGCCGACGGTGACCTTCGACGACCACTACACCCTGCGAGTCGGTGGCGAGCGCCTCGAACTCGCCTACCACGGTCCTAACCACACGTACGACAACATCTTCATCCACGCGCCCGACCAGGAAACACTGATGGTTGTGGACGTGTTCTATCCCGGCTGGGTGCCGTTCACCGGTTTGGCCGTCTCCCAGAACGTCCGCGGCTGGGTGACCGCGCACGACGAGGCGATGCGCTATCCGTGGAAGACCCTGGTAGGCGGCCACCTGGGCCGCCTCGGCGTCCGCTCCGACGCCGACCTGCAGCAGCAGTACGTCGCCGACCTCGACGCAAGCACGCGGGCCACCTACGATTCCCTGGACCCCACTCCGTTCTTCGACAGGTACGGGCCCTCGGGGAATGCCTGGGCGATCTTCAAGACCTACCTCGACGCCATTGCCGAGCAGGCGGCCCTTCCCGTCACCGCCAAGTACACCGGAATACTGGCCGGGGCCGACGTCTACACGACCAACAACGCCTTCGCCATGCTCGAATCGCTACGTGCCGACTACGGCGTGCTCGGGCCCTCCGGTATCCATCCCTAAAGGGTGTTGCAGAAGGTTCGGCTTGGGCAGGCCGAAGTGGTTCCTGACCTGCTGTTTCACCGTGTCATGGCGAGGTTGTGCATGGAAGCGACGGTCTGGACGGCATGGTGAAGTCCGTCGCCTCGTTGTCGGCAGTCGCGCAGGATCTTCCAGTTCTTCATCCGGGCGAAGGTGTGCTCGACACGGGCTC